>NZ_JBIOMW010000001.1:1777500-2385000 GCF_051711525.1 Enterococcus sp. DIV0901a
CATGCACCACCTGTCACTTTGCCCCCGAAGGGGAAGCTCTATCTCTAGAGTGGTCAAAGGATGTCAAGACCTGGTAAGGTTCTTCGCGTTGCTTCGAATTAAACCACATGCTCCACCGCTTGTGCGGGCCCCCGTCAATTCCTTTGAGTTTCAACCTTGCGGTCGTACTCCCCAGGCGGAGTGCTTAATGCGTTAGCTGCAGCACTGAAGGGCGGAAACCCTCCAACACTTAGCACTCATCGTTTACGGCGTGGACTACCAGGGTATCTAATCCTGTTTGCTCCCCACGCTTTCGAGCCTCAGCGTCAGTTACAGACCAGAGAGCCGCCTTCGCCACTGGTGTTCCTCCATATATCTACGCATTTCACCGCTACACATGGAATTCCACTCTCCTCTTCTGCACTCAAGTCTCCCAGTTTCCAATGACCCTCCCCGGTTGAGCCGGGGGCTTTCACATCAGACTTAAGAAACCGCCTGCGCTCGCTTTACGCCCAATAAATCCGGACAACGCTTGCCACCTACGTATTACCGCGGCTGCTGGCACGTAGTTAGCCGTGGCTTTCTGGTTAGATACCGTCAAGGGATGAACAGTTACTCTCATCCTTGTTCTTCTCTAACAACAGAGTTTTACGATCCGAAAACCTTCTTCACTCACGCGGCGTTGCTCGGTCAGACTTTCGTCCATTGCCGAAGATTCCCTACTGCTGCCTCCCGTAGGAGTTTGGGCCGTGTCTCAGTCCCAATGTGGCCGATCACCCTCTCAGGTCGGCTATGCATCGTGGCCTTGGTGAGCCGTTACCTCACCAACTAGCTAATGCACCGCGGGTCCATCCATCAGCGACACCCGAAAGCGCCTTTCAAATCAAAACCATGCGGTTTCGATTGTTATACGGTATTAGCACCTGTTTCCAAGTGTTATCCCCTTCTGATGGGCAGGTTACCCACGTGTTACTCACCCGTTCGCCACTCCTCTTTTTCCGGTGGAGCAAGCTCCGGTGGAAAAAGAAGCGTTCGACTTGCATGTATTAGGCACGCCGCCAGCGTTCGTCCTGAGCCAGGATCAAACTCTCATAAAAAGTTCGAACAATCTTGCGATTGTTAAGCTCAATTTGTTTGCTAGCATATTGCTTGCTTGTTAAAAATGTTTGTTGTCTTGAATTGAATCAAGACGCCCTACACATTTGGTTTGTCTTACTTTGTTCAGTTTTCAAAGGTCTAATCTTTTTGTTTCAACAACTCTTTAATCTTATCAGATTCAGAAGAGAATGTCAACAACTTCTTTGTTTATTTTTTCTAAACGTCTTTGTCACTCATTAGCAGCGACTTGATTATCATATCATCTTTATTGTTATTTGTCAATAACTTTTTCGAAGTTTTTTTCGATAAAATCAAGCTTTATTAGCTATCTCATCCAAACGACTTCGTTATTATAACATGACATCAAAAGTGCGTCAACACTATTTTTTATAATTTTTAGCGACACCTTAAAGGAATCATTTAGAACAAATAATAATATAGCAATCTCTTTATAAAATTGCAATAGAAAATTCCCTATTTTTATTTATTATTTTTAAACACGAATATTACAGCATTTTATTGTTTTTTCGTTCATCTAAAAGCTACTTACATTTAATTAACGGATGTTATTCTATTTAATTGTTCGCTAGTTTTTTTTATAATGACATCCCTGAATTTCTCACTTGCTTGTATTTTGTACCTTATTCTTTGTTGGATATATAAAAAAACAAGTAAAGCACATGCTTTACTTGTCTTCTGCCTTTGCGATAGGAATAAAGATTCTAAAAATTGTCCCTTGCCCTACTACACTTTCTGCTAAGATACGTCCTTTATAGTTTTCAACCAGTTGTTTAGCGATAGACAACCCCAGACCATTTCCACCCTTCGTTCTAGCTCTTGCTTTATCCACTCGATAAAAACGATTGAAGATCTTATTAAGGTCTTCTTTGGGTATTCCTTCGCCAAAGTCCTGAATCGCGATCTCAAATTCATTCAGAGTGGAAGAAATAGAGATATGGACTTCTTTTCGTGTAGTTGAATACTTTACTGCGTTATCCAATATGATAATGATTAATTGTTCAAAGTGATTACGATAAATTTGCAGGGTCACTTCTTTTGTCAAATCATCATCTAAAGTGATCACATAGTCTGGATATAATATCTTGAAATTATTATAAACTTGATAGGTGACTTCTTTTCCTTTAGTTGTTTCATTCGCATAATGAACATCTACTTGTTCTGCTCTTGATAAGTCTAGCATCTCTTGAACTAAGCTTTTCATACGGCTGATTTCTTGCATGCTGGCGCTTAATGATTCTTCTAATATCTCAGGATCATCTTTCCCCCAACGATTTAGCAGACTAAGATGCCCTTCAATAATTGCAACAGGTGTCCTTAACTCATGAGATACGTCTTCCACGAATTGCTCTTGTTGTTCAATATACAAACGCATACGGTCAAGCATCTCATTGAATATTTCAGCTAAATCTGCCAATTCATCATTTGTGTCGATTTCAGGCATGTGGATATCTGATTGCGGATCTTTACGTATAGTATCCATTGTATCTCTGAGTACCTTGAGTGGTTTTAAGAAATAAGAAGATAAAAAGAAACCTAAAATACTACTTAAGATCAAAGAAACAACTTCTAAAACAATAAGAGTCAATAATAGCTTATTTCGAATATCATAGAAAGAAGATAATTCATAGAAGCTTTGCGCATAGCCGATCTTTTCTCTTGTACCTTTAGAATATATAGGCTGGATAGATAAAAAGCCAGTTTTTCCTTCTAGTGTAACGATCGTTGGAACTTTACGTGTAGTCTGAATCAGGTTTCGACTGTTTTCATGGGTTTTAAAAATCAAGTTCTCGTCCAAATCATAAACATAAAGATCCATTGATGGCTGCCCTAGCTCAGCTATAAAGGAATCGATCTTCATTAAGTTTCCTTCGACCAGTGAAGTATGATCTACGACCTCATCTCCGTCATTTGTCGCTTTCGTCAGATTACGATACGTATTTACTAATGTCAGTTCTTCATCCGAGTTAGCCAAACGAGAAGCTACTTCTGAAATCGTACGCTCTACATTGTTTCTTTCTTTTGCCACAATCAGATTGATAGATGATTTATAGGTAATGACAGCGAAAATTGTAAACACAACGAATATGAAGAAAGAACTCGCAAAGGCCCACTTGATTGTCAAGGAGGGCCCTTTCAGTTCTCTTTTTTCCGATTTTTTCGGCTTTATCACGAGCGCATCACATAACCTGTTCCGCGTACAGTTTGGATATAGCTTTCCTCCCCGGGAACGTCAATTTTGTTGCGAAGATAACGAATATATACGTCCACTACGTTTGTTTCAACTTCTGTTTCGTATCCCCACACTTTATTTAGTAAAACGTCACGTGCTAATACCACGTTCACGTTTTCCATTAAAGTAAGCAGCAACTCGTATTCTCTTTTTGTTAGTTCAATTACTTCATTTCCGCGACGTACGACACGGTTTTCTTTTTCGATAGTCAAATCGCGATAAGTAATAGTAGTTTGTTTAGCCACATTTTTATCGCCTTCAATATCGATTCGACGCAACAATGCACGAAGACGTGCTAATAATTCTTCGATAGCAAATGGTTTGACGATGTAGTCATCTGCTCCGTGGTCAAGTCCAGATACACGATCGATCACAGAATCTCTTGCAGTCATCATAATGATTGGTGTATTTTTGACTTGGCGTACACGTCTGCAGACTTCTAAACCGTTCAATTCTGGGAGCATCAGATCCAACAATATGGCATCCCACTCATTATTTAATGCCGCATCTAAACCAGTTCGGCCGTTGTAGTGGACTTCTGCGTTATACCCTTCATGCTTCAACTCTAGCTCGACAAATCGTGCCAAGTTCTTTTCATCTTCAATGATTAGAATATTGCTCATTTATTATTTTATCCTTTCTATTCTACTGGCTTTTTAAAAACTCTATCATTATACCGATAATATGCTTAAAAATCTATAGTCATTTTATCATGGATAGCAATTTTAAAAAAGAGCTGAAGTCTACTCATAACAATCGACTTCAGCTCTTTCGTCCTCTTTTTATTTTCTCATTTCCTAACAGCCGAAAGACTATTATTCTTCATGGTACCATGAGTAATGGAAGATTCCTTCTTTGTCGACACGTTCATAGGTATGTGCGCCAAAGTAATCGCGTTGGGCTTGGATTATATTTGCAGGCAGACGTTCTGCTCTGTATGAATCGAAGTAAGCGATGGCTGATGAGAAAGTCGGTACAGGTACGCCAGCTTGGACAGCCAAGGCAACGACGTCTCTGACTGATTGCTGATATTTTTTCGTGATTTCAACGAAGTAATCATCTAGCAATAAATTTTCGATCTCAGGATTTTTGTCATAGGCATCCGTAATTTTTTGCAAGAATCGAGCTCGGATGATACATCCAGCGCGCCAGATTTTTGCGATTTCACCAAATGGCAAGTCCCAATCAAATTCTTTTGAAGCGACACGTAATTGAGCAAATCCTTGGGCATAACTCATGATTTTACTGAAATACAACGCTTCTCGGATTTTTTCGACCAATTCTTTTTTGTCTCCCGTGAACTCAAAATCGTTCGTACGAGACAAAATTTTACTTGCTTGTACGCGTTCTTCTTTATAAGCAGAAATATAGCGGGCAAATACAGATTCAGTGATCAATGGAAGTGGCACACCTAAGTCAAGCGCGCTTTGGCTTGTCCATTTACCTGTTCCTTTATTCCCAGCTGCATCAAGGATCACATCTACTACTGGTTTACCTGTTCCTTCATCGTCTTTACGTGTCAGAATGTCAGCAGTGATTTCTATCAAATAGCTGTCTAATTCGCCTTGATTCCATTCTTTAAAGATATCAGCCATTTCTTCTACTGAAAGGTTTAAAATATTCTTCATTAAGTCATAAGATTCAGCAATCAGTTGCATATCTCCATACTCAATACCGTTGTGTACCATTTTTACATAATGTCCGGCTCCATTTGGGCCAATATATGTGACACATGGTGCTCCGTCTTCTGCTTTTGCAGAAATTTGCTCTAAGATTGGTGCAACTAGCGCATAGGCTTCTTTTTGTCCACCAGGCATGATTGAAGGTCCTTTTAAAGCTCCTTCTTCACCACCAGAAACGCCTGTACCGATAAAGTTAATGCCAGAGTTGGCTAATTCTTCATTACGACGCATCGTATCTTTAAAGAATGTATTTCCTCCGTCAATCAAAATATCGCCTTTATCAAGGTGAGGAAGTAACTCTTGGATTGTTGCATCTGTTGCCGGTCCTGCTTTGACCATTAGCAAGATCCGACGTGGTTTCTCGATAGATTCTACAAATTCTTCGATTGTATATGTTGCTTTGAAATTTTTATCTGGGTGTTCTTCTACTACAGCGGTTGTTTTAGCCCCTGTACGATTGAATAAAGCCACTGAATAGCCGCGGCTTTCTATGTTCAAGGCTAGATTTTTACCCATAACGGCCATACCGACAACGCCGATTTGTTGTTTTGACATATGAACTCCTCCTACATACGGGATTTCTCCCTAATCTCTTACATTATAGCTTAACACGGCTACATTGCAAACTAAAGAACAACATATTTTTTATTTACCGACTACAAAAAAATAAACCTCAAGGCTCCATGGTTAGCCTTGAGGTTTTACATTTTCTAATTAAAATGTATTAAGCTTCTTTTGACATTACGTCCTTACCATCATAGTAACCACAATTTGCACATACGTGATGGCTTTTTTTCATTTCACCACAGTTTGGACATTCGTTTAACCCTTTGATTGTCAATTTGTAGTGTGTACGACGTTTTGCTTTTTTAGCTTTTGATGTTCTTCTAGCTGGTACTGCCATTTTGCTACACCTCCTTGTAAAGTCTTGTATCTAAATTAGACACAATATATTCCAATCTTACTTGTTATCGTCGTCTTTTGATTTAGAATCAAAAAGTTCAGATAGTTTTGCAAGACGAGGATCAATTTTATTCTCGGCTTCTTCCATTTTTCTGCGCTGGTATTCTTCTTCGGAAACAACTTCCCAATCATTGCCTTTTGGAAGTTCTGTTGCTGCTTCCTCTTCTTTTGTCAATACCCGCATTGGAATCGCCAATAAGATGTTGTCTTCAATCGACTCTGCTAAATTCAATAATGGACCTTCAATTAGCAAAATCTCATCCGCAGACATTTGTTCATCTCTACTTTGGAATTGTTCTTCTGTCATGAATACTTCGTCTACAGAAAAATCCATGGGCAGTTCAACAGGTTCTAGTGAACGTGTTGAAGGAACTGTCAAAGTCGTCTGCACAGTGTAATGAACGATATAGCCTTTCTTATCAACTGAGACCAAACCTTCGACTTCCACTGGCGCAACATCAAGTATTAAATTGTCTCGCTTCATGAGAGCGGCTTTCAAGTCGAGCGTCTCATGAAAAGTTAACGGTGTCTCCTGGTATTTTCTCAATTCCAATAAAGACCATTTCATTTTTCATCACTCCTAAGCAACAAAAGCAATTATACAGGGCAAAAAGCATGTTGTCAATGAAATTTTCTTGACACCTTGCAGTTCATAAAAAAACAGAAAAATCTTTATTAGAAAGCCTCTGTTTGCTATCATCCTCAGAATCATTTACAATAATCATTATTCCATTAAAGGAGCGGATGATCTTCATGAACACGAAAGATATCGAATACTATGTCCAAATCGTCAAACAAAAAAATTTTACGAAAGTGGCTAATTATTTCCGTGTGAGCCAACCTACTATTACATATGCATTACAACGTCTTGAAAAAGAGTTTGACACCGTACTTATTACAAGAGATCGATCGCATCACGAATTAATCGTCACGCCTTCTGGAAAGCAGCTGTTTCTCCATGCACAAACCATTCTCCAAGAGATTTCTACTGCAAGAGCTGAAATCACTCAGTTGCAAAAGAAAAAGCTTCGTTTTGGCATGCCTCCTATTATCGGCAATGAATACTTTCCTAAACTGTCAAGTTACTTTATCAAGCATGAATTGATGAATCAAATTGAGATTACCGATGGAGGCTCTCGGGACTTATACGGGATGATCCGACAAGGGAGGATCGATTTAGCTGTATTAGGCTCAACACAGCCAATCGTGGATCAATATTTAGAAACAGAGTTACTTTTGGACAAACGTTTCATGATCGTCGTGCCACCTACACATCCTCTTTCCAAGCAGGATACTGTCTCTTTCAAAGATATAGCAGATGAACAGTTTGTACTATTGAACGAACATTATGTCCACCCCGCAGCATTCACTAAGCTTTCTAAACAAACACATACTCATCCAAAAGTTGTTTATCAAAGCAATGACTTGACGATTTTAAAGAGTATGGTCCGAGAAAATGTGGGTATCGGTTTTTTGGCAGAGATTGCTGTCCATCCTGAAGATCATTTAGTTTGCCTCCCTCTTTCAGATGAAGTTCAGCCTCGCTTCTTGATTTCATTGGCAAAACGAACACAGCAGATCGTCACGCCTCTTCAAGAACAAGTAGTCCAAGTTATCCATGAATTCGTTACAGCACAAAAAAACAGCTCTTCGTAAAAGAAGAGCTGTTTTTATTTTTTATTAAGCTAAATTAGATAGCTGTTGTTTCGCCACGGTAAACGATGCCGCGACGTGAATCAACGGTAATCAATTCACCTTCTGTAATTGTTGTTGTTGCGCCTTTAGCACCAACGATTACAGGAATATCTTGTGCAATTCCTACAACTGCAGCGTGAGAAGTCAATCCGCCTTCTTCAACGATAACAGCAGCTGCTTTTTCGATTGCAGGCATATATTCTTTGTCAGTTGATGGTACAACTAGAACCATTCCGTCTTTTGCTTTTTTTACAGCTTCTTCAGCAGATGAAGCAATAACTGCATTTGCAACGACAGATTTTTGTCCAACGCCTTGAGCTTCTAATAATTTAGAACCAATCATTTGAATTTTCATCACGTTAGTTGTTCCGCGTTCACCAACTGGTACACCAGCAGTGATCAAGATTAAATCGCCTTCTGATGCGAAACCTAATTCAACAGCTTTTTTAGCTGCTAGTTCAAACATTTCATCAGTTGTTGATGGTTTTTCAGCAACTGTTGGGTAAACGCCCCAGTTTAACATCAAACCACGTTTTGTGCGTTCGTCAAAAGTAACAGCCAAGATATCTGCATCTGGACGATATTTTGAAATCATTTTTGCAGTGTATCCTGATTCAGTTGCAGCAACGATTGTTTTCACGCCTAGATTTTTTGCAGCACGAGCTACAGATAAACCGATTGTTTCAGTTACATCTGTTTTATCGAATTCGTTCAATTGGAATGTACCTAATTCTGATAATGCATTTTCAGCTTCTTGGTCGATACGTGCCATTGTTGAAACAGCTTCAACTGGGTAGTCCCCGTTTGCAGATTCACCAGATAGCATTGTTGCATCTGTGCCATCAAATACAGCATTAGCAACGTCAGAAGCTTCCGCACGTGTTGGACGTGGGTTTTCTTGCATTGATTCTAACATTTGTGTAGCAGTGATAACTGGGATACCAGCAGCATTACATTTTTTGATGATGCGTTTTTGAACCATTGGTACTAGTTCAGCTGGGATTTCAACACCCATATCTCCGCGGGCAATCATAACACCGTCAGAAACTTTGATGATTTCGTCAATGTTGTCGATACCTTCTTGAGATTCGATTTTAGGGAAGATTTGAACATGAGTCATGTCTTTTTCTTCTAAGATTTCGCGGATATCTAGAACGTCTTGTGCTTTACGTACAAAACTTGCAGCGATAAAGTCGATATCGTTGTCTAAACCAAAACGAATATCGTCAGCATCTTTTGGAGTAATACCTGGCAAACTAATAGAAACGCCTGGTGCATTTACCCCTTTACGTGATCCTAGCATACCTGCATTTTTAACTTCTACGACTAATTCACGGTTTGCTTCGTCTTTTTCAATGATTTGCATATCGATCAAACCATCATCAAATAAAATGTGTCCACCAACGTGAACATCGTCAAATAATCCTGGGTAAGTAACCGCGATTTTTTCTTTTGAACCTACATGTTCAGGATCCATAGAGATGCGTGTTTGATCTCCTACTTCAAATTTGATGTATCCTGCACGACCAAAATCAGCTTCTGTTGTGCCTTGAACAGTTGTACGGATTTCAGCTCCTTTTGTATCTAAAAGAATACCGACATCTTTTCCTGTCTTTTTAACTGCTTCACGGACCATAGTCATACGTGATAATTGTTCTTCATGGTCACCATGAGAAAAGTTAAAGCGGAAGACATTTGCCCCAGATTCAATCAATTGAGAAATAATTTCTACTGAGTTACTTGCTGGTCCTAATGTACTAACGATTTTGGTTTTTTTCATTTAAAAAACTCTCCCATTCAATTTTGTTTATTTAAAGCTGTACACAGCTTAAATAGCTTGGTTTCTTTCACTCTTAAAATGAAAGTGAATTATTTAGATCATATAGTGATAAGTCTGGTTTATGTTTGTTGTTTTCAAGTGTATCAATGATGTCAGACGCAACGATTTCGTTGTCATGGATACCGACACATAATCCACCTTTTCCTTCTTGAAGCAATTCGACAGCGTAAGCACCGAATTTACTTGCCAACACGCGGTCGCGTGCGCTTGGTGCTCCACCACGGACAACGTGTCCCAAGATAGATACACGTGTATGATAGTCACCAAATTCTGAAAGTTTCTCAGCGAATTCATTTCCGCCCATTACACCTTCAGCCAAGATGATCAAGCAATGTTTCTTCCCGCGATCGCGGCCTTCTTGGATTTTTTTAGCAACTGAAGCCATATCAAAATCATGTTCTGGGATGATGATTTCATCCGCTCCGCCAGCCACACCTGACCATAAAGCGATGTCTCCTGCATTGCGTCCCATTACTTCGATAACGAATGTACGAACATGAGAAGTCGCTGTGTCACGAATACGGTCAATTGATTCTAGTACTGTATTGATTGCTGTATCAAAACCGATTGTGAAATCAGTCCCAGGAATATCATTATCGATTGTTCCAGGAATACCTACTGCTGGGAAACCGCGTTTTGTCAAAGCCATTGCGCCATGATAAGAGCCGTCTCCTCCGATAACCACTAGACCTTCGATTCCGAATTTTTTCAATTGTTCGATTCCTTTTAATTGACCTTCTTCAGTTGCAAATTCTGGATAACGTGCAGAATACAAGAATGTACCACCACGTTGGATCTTGTCACCTACATCTGCCACATCAAGACGACGAATATCTCCAGCAACTAAACCGGCAAAACCATAATTGATCCCGTATACTTCCAGTCCTTCGTAAATACCTTTACGAACAACGGCACGAACAGCTGCATTCATTCCAGGTGCGTCTCCGCCACTGGTCAAAATTCCGATGCGTTTCATAATAAACATTCACCTCATTAAAATACTTTATCCTAAGTATGACTTAGGTTTACAACCATTTTTGCGTTAACCACGACTAACATTCTAACATTATTTTTCTCACTTGTCTTGATTTACGGATAAAAAAATGAAAAAAAATGAAAGCAAGTAGTATTTTTTACCGTAAGTTATTTGAAAACCACATTATCTTCGCCAAGCAGATAAATAAGTTGCCCCTTTATACTCTTGCTGTCATCCACCCAATAAGCATCTGACAGAACTACTTTTCGTTGCGTTTTTTCGTGATACATAACTACTGGTATATATCCTGGGTGTTTCTGAAAAATCACTTGTAATTGTTTCATTATCTCGGGATCTTCCCGTTCTTCTGTAATACGCAAATAGCAAGTTTGTGAAGGATACTGGGCTTCTAACTGGTTAGGATCAGCAAAGCTTTCTCCAATTAGTTGCAGTTCCTGATTATATTTGCTGATTTCGCTCCGCCCTTGAACAAAGATCACTCGATCAACGGCAAACAAATTACGATATTTACGATAAAGAGTTGGAAAAACTGTGACAGAAATTTCTCCACTACTGTCGGTTCCTTCAACAAAGGCCATCAGTTCTCCTTTTTTTGTCCGAATTTCTCTAACTTCCTTGATCATCACTAATAAATTGACTGGTTGATTAGGGACGATATCTGTAATCAGCTGAACTTGTTTAGCTAAACGAAGACGATCAAACCCTTCTGCAGGATGACCTGACAAATAAATACCTAAGTACTCCTCTTCCAGCTTCAAGCGTTCTTCTAGTGTATAGTCAGCGACTTCTTCTTCTTTTAATGCCATGATTCCCAGCAAGTCAAGACTTCCACCACTGTAAACGATATTTTGGATTTTTCCTTCGAGATCAAGCATCAATTGTTTCCTGTTAGGAGATAATTCATCAAAAACGCCTACTGCTGTCAGTGATTGCAGTAACTCTAATTTCAGCCAACGCTTATCGATCCGTATGAGGAATTGATCCACTGACTGGAACGGGCCATTTTGTTTTCTTTCGTTTAATATATCTTCTACAAAATCACGCCGAATACCTTTTATCGCTGTCAGTCCGAATCTGATTTCTTCCTTATTGACCAACTCAAAACTGGAATTACTTTGATTAATGGACGGCGAGGAAAGTTTGAGTTTATTTTTACGTGCTTCTGCAATATATTCTTTCAATTTTGATGTGTTATGCCGAACAGAATTCATCAGGCTGGTAAAGAAAGCACCTGGATGATGGGCTTTTAGATACGCCATTTGGAATCCCACGAATGAATAAGCAAATGCATGTGACCGATTGAATCCATAGTTTGCAAATTTTTCGATATATTCATATACGGTCGCTGCTGTTTTTTCCGAATATCCCTGTTGTAATGCTCCTGATACAAAATGCGACTTTTCTTCATCTAATACGTCTTTTTTCTTTTTACTCACTGCCCGTCGCAGAATATCTGACTGCCCTAATGTAAATCCAGCCATAGTCGAGGCGATCTGCATGATTTGTTCCTGATAGACGATCACTCCATATGTGTTTTTCAAAATCGGGATCAGTGAATCATCTGGGTAGCGAATGGCTTCTTTTCCTTTCTTCCTGGCAATGAAGGTATCTATATTTTGCATAGGGCCTGGTCGATACAATGCATTGACTGCGGCAATATCTTCGATGTTTTCTGGACCTAATCTTCGTAAAACGTTCCGGATACCAGCAGATTCAAATTGAAATACTCCTGAGGTTTCGCCTCGTTGAAACAAGAGCAGCGTTTTTGCATCATTTAGCGGGATCTCTTTTAATCGGATCTCATACCCTTCTACTCGCTTAACAGCTTTCAAAGTAAAATCAATAATCGATAAGTTGCGTAGTCCTAAAAAGTCCATTTTCAAAAGACCGATTGCTTCTACCTCATTCATCGTATACTGGGTCAGAAAAGCTTCATCAGAACCGCGTTGGAGCGGAACTAGTTCAAGTAGATTCTTATCGCTGATAACTACACCTGCTGCGTGAGTCGAAACATGTCTTGGCAATCCTTCTAAAATCACTGCAGTTTTGAATAAAAGTTGGTTTTTTTCGCTTGCCTGAACTAATTCTACTAATTGATGCGAAGTTTTATAAGCTTGGGTCAATGTGATTTTCAATTGATTGGGTATTGCTTTTGACCAGCGGTTTGCTTCACTTTGCGATAAACCAAACACTCTAGCTGCATCTCTAAGAACCATTTTTGCTGCCATTGTGCCAAATGTTGCGATTTGTGCCATATGATATTGTCCATACTTTTCTCGAACATAATTCAATACTTCTTCACGTCGATTGTCAGGAATATCCAAATCGATATCTGGCATCGTAAAGCGTTCGGGGTTTAAAAAGCGTTCGAACAGCAAATCATATTCTAATGGATCCACATCTGTGATTTCTAACACATAGGCTACTAATGAACCCGCAGCAGAACCACGACCTGCACCGGTAACGATTTTGTTTCTATGAGCAAAAGCCATTACATCCCATACGATCAAGAAATAATCATCGAATCCCATTTGATGGATGACAGATAACTCGTAGTCCAAACGTTCTTGGTATTCCTTTGTATAATCAGTGATTCGGCGTTCCACTTGCGAATAGCATAACTCTCTTAAATATTCTCCAGCTTGTTTTCCATTAGGAACTGGATAATGCGGAAGTAATTTCTGATGGAACTGGAATTCAAATGAAATCGATTCAGCTAAACGCTGGGCGCCTATTACAGCTTGGGAAAGACCCGCTTTTTCGAATCGTTTGATCATTTCTTGTTCTGAAAGAAGATAGCCATTTGCTGTTAGTGGTAAAGATGCAGATAAATTTTCTAAAGGTATTTGGCTTCCATCTTTGATATGTTTCATCACTTCAAGTGCAAAAAGTTCTTCTTGTTGTAAACTAGCGATGGGATGTAATGCACAAAGCGAATAATTTTCTTTTATCACATACTGATACCATTCAGGCAATTGATCAGGCGTGTTTTCTGTCAAGCCGATATAAAAATTTCTAGTAAAAACATTTTCAAGTAAAAACTGCCAATGACCGAAAAAGTTATCCTCTTTATTGAAAGCCTCAGAAACAGAATGATTTGCCGGAACAACAAACGCTAGATGGTCGGTTTCTGTCATTTCTGCAAGTTCCAATTTTTCTTGGATCATTTTTCGGCTGGAAAGTTTCATCAGCTGCTGATAACCTATTTCATCTTTTGCGTACGCAAGCAAGCCATAATTTTTTTCTTCATAAGTATAACTAAGATGTAATCCAATGATTGGCTGTACTCCTTCTTCTACACAAATACGATAGAATTCAGGTGCACCGTATAAGACATCTTTATCCGTTATGGCTAATGAAGTGTAGCCTTGTTTTTTTGCTTCTTGTACATATTCTCGAATACGTATCGTACTTTGTAAAAGAGAATAAGAAGTAATTGTATAAAGTTGTGGGAAAAACATCTTGCATTCCGCCTTTTTTTTCGTTAAAATTCACTAGCGTTAAAAGGTTTGATCCTTTTACTTTCATTAAGATAGCAGGCGCTGAAGTTGATTATTCCACTTCATTTGCTTGCTTGTAATCTGTAGGAATGAATTCTTTCGTAAGAACTCAAATTTTATTGAGATTTGGTCTCGTTTCTTTACATTCAAAGAAAATCTGGTAAAATTAAGATAGAAAAGAGGTGTTCTTTATGCGATATATCGTTACATTATTCTGGGCTGTCGTTCTAGGTCAAGTAGTCGGTTATATTGGTGCTGCATTAACAAGCGGAACATATGATTTTACTTTGACAACAATCATTTCATTCATTGCGGGTGTCATTATCCTTTTGATTGGTGCAGTTGCGCCAAGAAAAGAAACCTCTGCCCATTCGTAAAAAAACAGCCAAGAGCTTGAGATATCTCAAGCTCTTTTTTATTTTCTGCTCCTCACCACCATTATAATCTGCTGCGAAGAACTTTACGAAAGTTGAATAAAGAAAGAAGAATATTTGACAGAACAAACAAACTTGTCACAATAAAAACAGCACTGTAATTATAAGCATGCGCGACTGTCGATCCTAGCATGGGACCTAAAACTTGTCCAAAGTTGCTAAACATCTGATTGTAGCTATAGATTCGGCTGACTCCTTCTTGAGGCGTAATCTTACTGATCAGTGTATTGACAGAAGGCATCAAAGCGCCAGTTGAAAAGCCTAAAACAAAGCGAAGTATACCTAATTGGAGCGGTGTAGTGACGAATGCCATAGGTAAATAACAGCAAAATGATAAAATGAGTCCTCCAATTAGAACTTTTTGATTCCCAATCTTATCCCCTAGTTTTCCTAGTTTCGGTGAAGAAAAGACAGCGGAAACACCAGCTATCGAAACAATCAAGCCGCTGACAAAAAGGATATTTTCTGTACTTCCGCTCAATTCACGAATATATAAGGTCAAAATAGGGCTGATCGTAGTGATTCCTATCTGTAAAATCAAGGTCGTAATGAAGAGACCGATCAAAATAGAGAGATGATCCATTTTTGAAAAAATTTCTTTGGTGCTTATCAGATCTTTTTTCTCGATTGGATGGAAATCTTCTTTGACTAAGAAGATGGTCAGCACCGTTGTGATCATCAACAAAGCCCCTGTGATCAAGAATACATTTTCCATACCAAACCACTGAGCCAGTGCACCGCCCATTGAAGGTCCGATCAGATTTCCAGCAATCGCTCCGGTAGACAATGTTCCTAACGCCCATCCGCTCTTTTCTCTAGGTGCCTGTGAAGCAATCATCGCTGTGGCATTTGGAATATATCCAGACAAAATCCCATTCCAAAACCGCATGATCAAAAGCCAATACGCGTTCGGTACAAAAGCCAAAGATCCCATTGTTAATGTCATCCCTGCTGCTGCACGGATCATCATGAGTTTTCGTCCTTTTCGATCAGCTAGATTCCCCCAGATTGGTGCAACCACGGCAGACGCAAAAGCAGTCACAGAGATTGCTAGTCCTGAAAACAATTCGATTTGGTCTTTTGGTGTTCCTAGTTGCTCGACATAAACTGGTATGAATGGCATAACTAAACTAATACTTGCACCAGTGAAAAAACAGCCAATCCACGCAATCACTAAATTTTTTCTCCAATTAATCTCCATCTATCATCCCTCTTTCGTCTCTTTTATCATACCTATTTTCGAATAAACAAGCAACGATCTCGCCAGTAAAAAGAGAAAAATCCCGCAAAGATCATTTTATATGTAACGTTCTTTTTATGTAAAACAAAAAGAGATCGGAACAAATACTGTTCCAATCCCTTCTCTTTAGTTAAATTGTTGCTAGAATGATGAAGTTGATAATGAATAAAATATCAACGATCCACAAAGCAACAGAAACTTGATTGTATTTTCCTTTGATTACTTTCACAATTGTATAGAAAATAAATCCTGCTGCAATCCCATAGGAAATGCTATAGCACAATCCCATAAAGATCGATGCAAAGAAGGCCGGTAAAGCTTCTTCCATATCTAGCCATTTGATGTCTGCAAAAGAAGCCATCATCATTACTCCAACTAAAATCAATGCTGGCGCAGTTGCTTGATTTGGTACAATGGCGATCAGTGGAGAGAATAAACTACTTAATGCGAATAGCACTGCCACTACTACTGAAGTCAAACCAGTACGTCCACCGGCCCCGATCCCAGCTGCAGATTCGACATAAGTTGTTGTATTCGATGTACCAAAGATAGCCCCCACAGAAGTAGCGATCGCATCGGCAAATAGTGCTTTATCCATTTTTGTTTTGAACCCACGACCATCTTCCAACGCGATCTCGTCTTCTTTTGAGAAAATACCTGTGCGGCGTCCTGTACCGATAAATGTTCCGATCGTATCGAAAGTATCAGATAAACTGAATGCGATGATCGTCATCAATACTTGAGGAATCTTGGAAGAATCACTGAATAAAGATTGCATGCCTTCAGAACCAAATGCTGCACCGAAAGTTGTTCCTAATTCTTTAAATGAATTACCTAACGAATTCGTTTGCCAATCAATGGAACTTAAATCAACAACACCCATAAAAATACCAAGGACTGTGGTCGCTACGATACCGATAAGAATAGCCCCACGGACATTTTTTACAACTAAAATGGCTGTCAGTACCAAACCAATCACAGCCAATAAGATAGGAGCGTTGTCAAAGTTGGCTAACGCAGGGACGATTCCACCATTTATCGTAACATTTGTCGCTTTTCCGCCTTCAACGACAGAGCTCGAAATAGCTGACTGGTCTGCTGAAAAAGATAAGAATCCTGCATTTTTGATTCCGACATACGCAACGAAAATACCGATCCCGCCACCAATCGCATGTTGAAGACTTTCGGGAATCGCCCGAATAATCATTTTTCGAATATTTGTGACAGTAATAAAAATATTGATTAATCCGCAAATAAACACCATTGCCAAGGCTTGTTGCCAAGAATAACCAAGCCCAAAAACGACCGTAAAAGTGAAAAATGCGTTCAATCCCATACCAGGTGCCTGAGCATATGGTACATTTGCGAACAATCCCATTACCAGCGTACCAATAATCGATGCAATGATTGTCGCTAGAAATACTGCTTGGAAGGGCATACCTGATGCTGACAAAATCGTCGGATTTACGAATAAGATATAACTCATGGCAAAGAATGTCGTTACTCCCGCCATTATTTCAGTTGATACATTTGTATTGTTTTTCTTTAAACCGAAAAACTTTTCCATAAAAAGTTCCACTCCCTGAATTTTTTTCTGATGGAAAACTATAATAATAAAAAATAAGTAAAATAGGGCAAATCCATCGAACAATTTCAAATTATATAGACGTTTCATTCGCTTTTCAACGTTTTTTTAACAAAAAAAGCGAAAATAATACTTAACGTTCGTGTTTAGCTTATGTTTAGCTATTTATATAGCCATAACTGCAGTTTTTGTTAGGAATAGCTGATTGCTCTTGTTAATTACCTAAAATATGCTAGACTAAAACAAATGCTAGTTGAGGAAGGAAGGACCCTTATTGAATAAAAAATTAATTGCCATCGATCTGGACGGAACTACCCTCAATCAAGATTCGATGATTACATCTAAAACAAAAGAGACTCTGAAAAAAGCAATCAATGCCGGTCATCATGTCAGTATTGCTACAGGACGCCCATTCCGAATGAGCCATCAGTTTTACCAACAATTAGAATTAACAACACCGATGGTTAATTTTAACGGCGCATTAGTACACATCCCTAATCAGCACTGGGATGGTGAAAGAGAAACGTTGATCAATCGTGAAATCGCTTTTGAAATCTTATCGCAAAAAAAGCAGCTAAATTTAGATTTTATCGCTGCTGAAAATCGTGATACTTTTTTTATTGACAGTTTTGATTTCTTTGATGAAAAAATTTTTGCTTCTTCTCGTCCAGGAGAGAAGAATTTGCTTTCTCCTAAAAATTTGACGACAAATCCTACATCTTTGCTTGTCCGAACAGACAAACGTTTTGCAGGAGCTGTATCTGCTGAATTAACACGTCAATTTGGCAGTTATGTCGATGTTCGGACATGGGGTGGACCTACTGCCATCTTAGAGATTGTTTCAAAAGGAATCCAAAAAGCAAAAGGCGTGCAAGAGATTGCTAACTACCTGTCTATCGATCAAAAAGACGTCATTGCCTTTGGTGACGAGCATAATGATTTGGAATTGTTGGATTATGCAGGTTGGGGAGTAGCTATGGCTAACGGTACTGATCAACTCAAAGGCATTGCAAATGATGTCACTCCTTTGAGCAATCAAGAAGACGGTTTAGCTGTTTATCTGGAAAAACTACTTAAACTATAATAGAGAATTAGATTCCACAAAAAAGAGGTTGTGACAATTTTTGTCACAACCTTTTTTGCCGAGTAAACGGTGTTCAAAAGCCAGTTTCTCGGTATGAAGTCAAATTTAAGCAAAAATGTGAGAAGCTATTTTCACAAAATTTTTCTTCATACTCGAAACTAAGCGGCTTTTTCACGACCTCTTTTTTATTTTGCCATGAACATATCATAATACGCGTCCATTATTTCTTTAGCAATCGTCAAGTTCATGTGGTCTTGTTCGTCTAATAAGTTCGGCAAGACAACACTGATGGCAATTTCCGGATTGTCTGTTGGTCCGTATGCCACGATATTACTATTGACTGTCGTAATATCTGGATGACCTTCCGCAACCGTTTCTGCAGTCCCTGTTTTTGCGGAAAGGTCCATTTTCGCACTGGCTAATGGTTTGGCTGTTGTGTAAGGATCGGTACCATGGACAACTTGGTGGAATCCTTCACGGAGGATCGCCATATTTTCTGCAGAAATATTGACCGTATTTTCTACTGTTGTGCCAATTTCTTTCTTCACTTCACCCAAGTTTCCATTTTCGTCATTGCCATAGATCGCTTTGACTAGGTGCGGCTGTACTCGTTTCCCGCCATTAGCGACTGTTGAAGCATATTGAGCTAATTGGATTGGTGTATATGTGTCAAACTGTCCAAATGCCAAATCGGTAAAGTTACCTGGAGTATACCATTCTTTGCCATTATCCGCATTGAACTTCTTCATATAATCAACAGAACGTGAGATCCCAGGAGATTCATTCGGCAAATCGATCCCAGTCGTTGTACCAAGACCAAACTCTTTGAAAGAGTCTCTCAATTGCTGATAAGCTTTAGCTTCTTCATCTAAACTAGGTAGTCCCATTCCAGGTGTATAGTCTAGTCCTAACATCTTTAACGCCACTTTGATCATATACGTATTAGAAGACAATTCCAATGCTTTGACTGCATCAAGAGCAACTTGTCCGCTTCGATTAAAGACAGAGCTTTTTTCTGAAGCACCTTGCAGACGAATCGGCTCATCAATCAAAACTTGATTTCCGCTGATCGCGTTACTTGCCCAGCCTGCTGTTAAAGTACCAGCCTTGACTACAGACCCTGGAGCAAAGGCGCTAGTAATCGTGCCTAAAGCATTCTCGGTGATTTCTTTGGAACCTTGTTCATGACTGAAACCAGTCATTGCTAGCACTTCTCCTGTCTGAGGATTCATAGCCACTGCATAAGCACCAGGCGAATACTGTGCTTTGCCGTTGTTGATCAATGTTTGATAATTCCTTTTCAAAATTTCTTCTACTTTTGATTGGAATTCTGCATTCATAGATAACATTAAATTAGAACCTTTTTCCCCAGAGAAGATTTCTTTTTGATTCGAAACATTTCCTTCATTATCAAGGGAAACTTCATATTGGGTTTTGGTTCCTTGCAGGACATCTTCATATTGTTTTTCCAAATAACTTTGTCCTACACGGTCATTCCGAGAATAACCTTTTGCTAGGTATTTCTCTGCTTCATCTGCTGGAAGTCCTTGCTTTTCAGTCGTCACACTGCCAAGAATACTTTTCAGTGAACTTGCTGCATTATATTCTCGTGTCCAGTCTGTGCCAGTCGAAACTCCTGGAAGTTCAGAAGCGCGTTCTGCCACAACAGCTAACTCTTGATCAGTAACACCAGAGTTTTTGATATAGACAGTGTTTAATTCATATGCACTATTCATCCGTTTAAAGATGGTAGCAATTTTTAATTGCTCCTCGTTTAAATTAATCTCATCAGCTGTGACTTTATTGACCATCGCACTATATTGTTCGCTGTTCCCTAATTGCTTTTCTTTTGCCGAAAGTCTTTTTGTGGCTTCTTTCAAATGTTTGGGGTCAGCCAGCCAAAAATCTTTTTTATCTCTATCTGTCAGATTTTCATCTACCGGAACATCGATCAGCGAGTTCAGCTTCGTTGCGATTTCAAGCAAATCTTTAGCCGTAACTTGTGTTCCTCTCGTATATGTGATGGCCTGATTCGCTTTATTCGTAACTAAAGCTTTTCCTGTGGAGTCGTAGATCATTCCGCGAGGAGTACTTTCTTGGACCGTAATCGTAGAAGTAGACTTCACTCGCGCCTCCATCTCTTCGCCGTTCACGATCTGCAAATAACCCAATCTAGCAATCAACGCAACAAATAACGTAAATATAATGAAAAAAAGAAAATTTAAGCGAAAAGGAACATGGGACCGGCGAAACGTTTTGTTCTTAGGTTCTTGTGCACCTTTTCTTATTTTTTCTAACCAAGAAGTATTTAATATTTTTTTCATAAAATCTTTCATCATTTCCTATCCTTCCGCCTATTTACATTCATGCTTCATTGTACCCAAAAACTTCTTAATAAAAAAGAAAAAATGGGCGGAGCAAGAAATTCTTTACCTAATTTCAAGATAAAATCAACTTTTTGTTTCACAGCAATCACTTAAAGTTACATATCCAACTATTTTTTTCATTAAAAAATAAACTTATTTTTGAAAATTATGTTTTCTTAAGTCGTGAAACACTTTGATGGATCATTTATTTGTGGAAAACTACGTTTTGTTATTCTAAAAAACTTATATAAAAAATAGTAAGGTTTTTATTTCGAATCCATAAAATATTCTTGGATTGCTTCTCGTGTTTTTTTCACTTTTTCGCTAAGCTTTTCGTTTTTAGCCATATAGAAATAAAAAATGATATCGATCGTAGCAAATTGGGCCAAAAGTGAATTAGTTGCCGCACTTCGATTCGTGATTTCTTTTGGTCTAGATGTTTGTACGAGTACATCGGCTATCTTGCTAAGCGGGTTATTTCCAAATTGCGTCAACGCAATGATTTCGATATTCATGCTTTTCGCCAGCTCGGCTAATGCGACTACATCTGCACTTCTACCTGAGTTTGAAACAAGCCAAAGCACTTTCTTTTTCTCATTGCTGACAAGTTGCGGGAGCAAGACGTGGATATCTTTTTCAAAAATGATTGGCTTACCGACACGAGACCATTTTTGCAGAATATCTTCTACTACTAAAGAAGAGGCGCCAACCCCATATAAAAAAACAGTCTCTGCCGATTCCAAACACTCTACGACTTTTTGGATCGTTTCTTCTTCTAGAATATCTACTGTTTCTTTTATCGCTACTTGTGCATTGTTACCAAGTTTGTTTTTGATAGAGTAAAAGGACTCATTTGCTTCTATATCACTAAAACCTTCATCGATTCCAGTCTGTAGTTCTGTTGAAATCGTGATTTTGAAGTCCGTCAGACTTTGAAAACCGATTTTTTTGGAAAAACGTACAACTGTCGGCGCACTCAACCCGGAAGCTTCTGCTAATTCATTAGCTGTCATTGTAGGGACCTTCTCAATATTACCGATAATGTAGTTGGCCAACTTTTTTTCTGCTGAAGAATAATCTTCCATCATACTTTCAATACGACTAATTACGCTCATAAGTTCCTCCACCCTTTTAATGATAGTCTATGTAAGTATACCATATCAGACCCTTATTCACGGTCGTATACTGGATAAAAAACAAAAAAACAATCCGCCCAACAGAATATCTTATCCTATCAATCCCACAGATTCTATTGGTTCTATGATATTTGGTGTTGTTACTCAAATCGAGTAAGGACACCAAATATTTTTTTATAACAAAAAGACATTTGATTCCTCTATAATTAAGTCGCTGAACCACTTATAGAAGGAGAATCCAAATGTCTTTACCTAAGAATATCAAAATAAAAGATGAAAATACAGACCAAATGATCAAAGAATTGTTAAATATCAAAGATTCAAACATCGCTTTTCCCAAAGATGCGCTGACCAAAGAACGGGTCCATGGCCGAATGGCCAATGTCTTTACGGGAATATTGACTTATAAACCGCACCACTGCGAACTGTGCGGCTTTGAAACAGTGATTTATCATTCGTATAAAGAGAGCTTGATCCAGCTGATTCCTTATCAAGAAGTTCCTTCTTATCTTCGTTTATTCAAGCAGCGCTTTTATTGTAAACATTGTCGACACACATTTACAGCCAAAACTGATTATGTCGCTGAAAACTGCTATCTTTCGCAACCATTGAAATTTGCGATCGCTATTGATTTAAAGAAGAAGATCTCCATGAAAGATATTGCGGCTCGATACTTTGTATCGACCAAAACGGTCGAACGCGTACTAGACTCTTTCTTTGAAGAACCACAGTTAAAACCTGCTTACTTACCGAAACATTTGATGATTGATGAATTCAAAGGAACCAAAGATTGTGAAGGCGCGATGTGCTTTATTCTCAGTGATGCCGACACTGGAATGATTTTTGATATTTTAGATGATCGGAGAAACTTTAAATTAACCGCCTATTTCCAACGCTTCACCCTAAAAGCAAGGCAAAATGTGACTCATATCGTAATGGATATGAATGCTTCTTATCACGTAGTGACACGAGCTCTTTTTCCGAATGCCTGTGTATCGATCGACCGGTTCCACATAGTCCAACAATTGACTCGTGCCTTCAATAAGCAACGAATCCAAACCATGAACCAGTTAAAGAAAAACAATCCTAAAGCAATGAAAGATTATCGTAAATTAAAAAAATACTGGCGAACGATCTTGAAGAAAGAAACAAAAATCAACTATACTTCTCTTCGACAATTTCCGCTTTTCCAACGGAAATACGTGACCGAATCAGAGGTCCTAGACTATCTGCTCTCAATCGATAAGCACTTACGTGAAAGTTATGAAGTCTATCAGGAATTGTTGGCTGCTTTGGAAACAAAAGATTTTACTGCCTTCTTCGAGTTGATCGACACATTACCAGTATCATTGGATAAAGGATTTAAAAAAGCGATTCTTTCGTTAAACAAATATAAAAAAGGCATCATCAATGCTTTGAAATATCCCTATTCTAACGGCAAATTGGAAGGGAAAAACAATTTAATCAAGGTCATTAAACGCATCGCGTTTGGCTTTCGGACGTTTCGACATCTGCGTATGCGAGTCTTGATCCAACAAAATCTCTGTGAGATTATTTAATAACAAAAAAAAGAGGAAACGCCGAAACGTTTCCTCAAGGTGATTTAATTAAAACAACACCATTTGACAATGAGCCATTCTATTGAGCATCTGTGTCTTTGAGGAATATCTGTTATCTATTGTTCGGATTGTTTTCTATCTACTACTTTTTTACAGGAAATTTACCTATTAGTTTTCTCTGCTGTAATTTTTGACTTCTGCTTCCATAGCATCAATAAAGATATTCAAATCTTCTACAGCTGTTTCTTTACTTCCATAACGACGTACGTTCACTGTTGCATCTTCCAATTCCTTGTCTCCAACAACCAATTGGTAAGGGATCTTTTGTGTTTGAGAGGCACGTATCTTATAGCCCATTTTTTCATTACGATCATCAACTTCTACACGCAACCCCTTCATTTGCAAACGTTCTTTGATTTCATAAGCATAATCGCCATGTGCATCAACAGAAACAGGGATGATTGTTGCTTGTATAGGTGCCAACCATGTTGGAAAAGCGCCTTTGTATACTTCTGTTAAATAAGCAACAAAACGTTCCATTGTAGAAACGATTCCGCGGTGGATAACTACTGGACGATGCGTATTTTCCCCGTCTTCTCCAACATATGTCAAATCAAAGCGCTCTGGCAATAAGAAGTCTAATTGTATAGTTGATAATGTTTCTTCTGTACCAAGAGCTGTTTTGACTTGAACATCTAGTTTTGGTCCGTAAAAGGCTGCCTCGCCTTCTGCTTCAAAGTAATCTAGTTCTAATTCATCCATAGCGGCTTTCAGCATTGCTTGGGCTTTTTCCCACATTGCGTCATCATCAAAATATTTATCTGTATTGTTTGGATCGCGATAGCTCAAGCGGAAACGATAATCTGTAATATTGAAGTCAGCATATACTGCCACCATCAATTCAAGCGTACGTTTAAATTCATCTTTGATTTGATCAGGACGAACAAATGTATGACCATCATTCAACGTCATTTCTCGTACACGTTGTAAACCTGACAAAGCACCTGATTTTTCATAGCGATGCATCATTCCTAATTCAGCGATACGAATTGGTAATTCACGATAAGAATGGATCGTGTTTTTGTAGACCATCATGTGATGAGGGCAGTTCATTGGACGAAGAACAAGCATTTCGCCATCTCCCATATCCATTGGCGGGAACATGTCTTCTTGATAATGATCCCAGTGTCCAGATGTTTTGTACAACTCAACATCTCCCATTATTGGTGTATATACATGTTGGTAACCTAGACTAACTTCTTTGTCTACGATATAACGTTCGATCGTGCGTCGGATTGTTGCCCCTTTTGGAAGCCAGAATGGCAAACCAGAACCTACTTCTGGGGAAACCATGAACAAGTCAAGTTCTTTTCCTAGTTTACGATGGTCTCTTTCTTTTGCTTCTTCACGGAGACGGATATATTCTTTCAAAGCTTTCTTGTCAAAAAAGGCTGTCCCGTATACACGTTGCATCATTTGATTGTTTGAGTTTCCACGCCAATAAGCACCTGCCACTGATAATAATTTAAATACTTGTATACGGCCAGTGGATGGAACATGTGGTCCACGACACAAATCGATGAATTCGCCTTGTTGATAAGCAGTAATCACTTCTTCTTCTGGCAATTCACTAATCAGTTCTACTTTGTACGGATCACTTGCAAAAATTTCTAATGCTTCCTGTTTTGAAAGAACACGGCGTTCGATTGGCAGATTTTCTTTGACGATTTTCATCATTTCTGCTTCGATTGCCGGCAAATCTTCTGCAGTTACTTGGTTTTGTCCATTATCTGTATCGTAGTAAAACCCTGAATCGATAGCTGGTCCAACGCCAAAGTGGATATTTGGATAGAGGCGACGCATGGCTTGGGCCATCAAATGAGCTGCTGAATGACGGACTAAGCCAAGTGCATCTTCATGGTCTGGTGTGATGATCTCAATACTTGCATCTTCCTCGATTGGACGAGTCAAATCAACGAGTTTTCCGTTCACTTTACCAGCTAAAGCTTTTTTTGCTAAGCTTTTTGAAATGCTTTCAGCAATTGCCAATGTTGTTGTTCCAGACTCAAATTCTTTGACTGCACCATCTGGAAAAGTAATTTTTATCATAATAGTTTCCTCCTTGAAATGTTTTGATTGATCAGATCATCAAGCTGAAAAACAAAAAAATCCTAGCATCTCTTGAAAAGAGATACTAGGACGAAAAGTTCGTGGTTCCACCTAATGTTCAAACGCAAATGCGTTCCTCAAGCGTTGTAACGGTCCGACCGCCCTTGCTTCAACAAGGGTTTCGAAAGTGGTCATCCTTTGGTTTTCTCCTGGAAAAGTTTCAGCCTAGCTTTTCCTCTCTTATCGAAGACTCTCAAATTCAGTTGGCTTTCTCATCAATCAATTATGTGTTTATTTAACCACTAATAAATAGAAAAATCAAGTGGGAAACTAAACTTATTTTTTCCATTCCCCATTTACACCGTATGTTCCTTTTTTCATCTCATTGATGATGACATGGATGTGTTCTTTTGGTGCCTGCGTGTTTTTATGAACAGCTTCCGTGATATCTTTCATCATATTTTCTAATTGTTCCGGACTGCGACCTTCTACTAATTCGACATGTACGAATGGCATAATGCTCTCTCCTCTTTCTGATCGTTCTTTTTTCAACTCGATTCTATCATACTATGTTTGTCTTGGGTACTGAATCAGGAAAAATGGCTGGATCTTTTTTTGCTCTCAAGGCACTCAAAATAGAGACCGTATCCACGACTTCTTGCAAAACAGCTCCGAATAATGCGGGGATTAGTCCCGTACTTGCAATTAACATCAAAAAAATACAAATAAAGATGCCAATCAGTACAGATTGTTTCGCTATTCTCATCGTATCTTTTGAGATCACTACTGCTTTTGCTACACGTAAAAGTTCATCTTTCAAGATGACCGCATCTGCACTTTCACTAGCAGCTGTAGAACCATGAGCTCCCATTGCAATGCCGATATCTGCAGCAGCAAGTGCTGGTGCGTCATTCACGCCGTCTCCTACCATCGCAACAGGTCTTTGATCTTTAGGGATACTTTCTAAAATGGTCAGTTTATCTTGAGGCAAGCAACGGGCATGTACAGAATCTAATTGGACTTTTTCTGCAATCGTTTGAGCAATGGCAGATCCATCCCCGGTGATCATTATCAAATTTTTCACATCAAGTTTTCTTAGCTCCTTGATTGTCTTTGCTGCTTCTGGGCGAATCTGATCCGAAAATAGGATCGTTCCTGCAAAAGATCGATCAATTGTTACATAAATTGCTGTATTGGACGTTTCTATTTCTTCAGCTGAAACAAAAGAGGCACGTCCAATCTTTACTTCATGATTATTGACTACTGCTTGGATTCCTTGACCGGTCATTTCTTTCAGTTGACTAACAGGATACAGTTGGCTGTTTTTCACGTTGTTCACTAACGAACGAGCTAAGATATGGCTAGATTCCTGTTCTGCACTAGCTGCATACAGAAGTAGCTCTTCTTTTTTTATTCCATTGACTGGCTGAATCGCCTCTACTTCCAATATCCCTTTGGTAAGCGTTCCTGTTTTATCAAAAGCAATCGTTTTTGTACGTGCGAGCTTTTCAATCGTTGTTCCAGTTTTTACAACGATCCCGTTTTTACTTGAACGGCTCATTCCTGCAACTAAAGCAATGGGCGCAGCTAGAATCAGTGGACAAGGTGATGCCACTACCAGTACCTCAGCAAATCGTAAAGGGTCTTTTGAGAACCACCAAGAAATACCACCGATCAAATAAGCAATCAACGTGAAAGGGACTGCATAACGATCAGCTAAACGGACAAATCGGGCAGGCTTTTCTTTTGATTCTTCGACTAGTTTAATAATCATTTGATACTGGCTGTCTGCGGCACGTTTTTCAGCGATCATTTGGATCGATCCGTCTCCATTTAAAGACCCTGACATAATCTGATCTCCAGGTTTCTTGGTTTCCGGGCGGGACTCACCTGTCAAAGAAGATTCATCGACCGAAGATTCTCCTTTGGTCACTCGACCATCTGCGGGTACAAGTTCGCCAGGCTTGACTAGTAACTGGTCATCAATATTTATTTCATCGATTACTATATCCTGCAATTTTCCTTCTTTGAATCGATGGGCAATTCTTGGGGTGTTATCTAACAAAGACTGCAGTTCTTTACCCGCTCGTTTATTCGCGTAATCCTCTAGACTATCTCCGCCCGTAAGCATGATCAATATCATCAAACTAGCCCAGTATTCTTTGACGGCTAATGTTGCAAGGATTGCGGTAATCGCTAATACATCTACGCCATATCTTCCTGAACGTAACGTCTTGATCATTTCCAAAAACATCAAGAAGGCGAGAATCCCTCCAGTAAATGCGACAATCGCAAATGCAAGGGCCGGCTGGTGAAAAACAAATTCACTTAATAAAGCTATCCCACCAATAAGCAAAGTAAGTAAAAATTTTTTGAAATGTGTCATTGTTTTTTCTCCTCTTTTATGTGACTTAGAGAGGTTAGTAATAAATTTCCAGCTGCCTCTTTCATCTTAAGCATAGTCCTTGACTAGCACTTTTTAAAACAATAGGCCTTAATTGAAAACAACTATCACTATCAGCGTTTCCAAAATTCATCAGTTCTACAAACAAAAATATTCAGCAAGGATTACTTTTTCGATTCATCAGTTAAAAAGTACCTTTTTTCGAAAAACTATGCTATACTTTTAATTCGTTATTTACGGCGGAAGGAGCAAACATGCGATGAATGAGAAACAACTAGAACAAACGCACGTGGATGAAACGATCGAACTAATCCAGATCGAACAAAATATGCTGGATACAAAACAACAAGAATTGACTCAGGAAATGAATCATTCGACAAAAGACACAGCTAATCACAAGATTCGAGCTGGTTCCAATGAAGCTTTTTATGAATCTGCTGTTGAATATCGCCAACATGAGCAGGAATTGCTTTTGAAATACCATACTCTTGAAGCACAGCAAAAACGCCTGCAAACGTTGTCTGTCATGAAAGATAGTCCTTATTTTGCCCGTATCGACTTTAAAGAAGACCGTGAAACAGAAACATTATATCTAGGTATCGCTTCTTTAAGAGATCTGGCAGAAGAAACAATCGTTATTGACTGGCGCGCACCAATTGCCAATCTTTATTATGAAGGTGAGATTGGTCCCGCATTTTATGAAACTGAAACAGATAGAATAGATGTCGATCTGCAGTTGAAACGACAATTTAAAATCCAAGAAGGACGTATTTTATCTATGGTAGATACGTCGGAAGTAATCAATGATGACTTTTTGCTAGAGATATTGGATGAATCATCAAGCAACCATATGAAAAACATCGTCTCTACGATACAAAAAGCACAAAATGCAATCATTCGGGACACAACAAGTAAAGTAATGCTGATTGAAGGAATCGCCGGAAGTGGAAAGACATCCGCTTTGCTTCAACGTATTGCTTTTCTGTTGTATCATAATCGCAAGTGGCTCGAGGCTGAAAACGTTCTTCTATTTTCACCCAACCATTTGTTTTCTGATTACATCTCGACTGTATTGCCTTCATTAGGTGAAAGCGGCGTGCCTACACAGACATTCAAAAATTATTTGGTGCAGCTGCTGCCAGAGTTTTCTTTACTAGATGAACAGCAACAAGAAAGTGGGTTTTTGCTAGGGGAAAAAGATCCGATACAAGTGATGAAAAGCGGATTGACCTTAGTCGATCAGATTGATCGCTATATCCAAGGCATCACAAACTACGGTCCCTTGTTCCGTGATATGAAAATAAATGGCCGTACGATCCTATCAAAGGAATCGATTCGCCAATGGTATAAAGAAACAAATGAACAATTACCTTTACATCATAGACTCTCTCTATTACAAACGAAGCTCCTGAAAAAATTAGGCGGTCTGCAAAAAGACGAAACACGTCAGCAATGGGTCAAAGATCTGGCGGAAGAACAGCTCCAAGAACTATACGCAACAGATCCTAATCTTGAATATACAGAACAAAAGGAGCGTTCATTACGTAAAAAACTGGCCAACCAAATCGTACGTAAAAGATTTCGTCGAATCCATCGAGGGATCATGAATTATCAATTTGTCAATATAACGAAACAATATCTCCACTTTCTACAAACTGTGCCACTTTCTCTTCTAACACGACATAAAATCAGCGAGACCAGATGGCAGGAACATCTGACAACTGTTCGTACACACTTGCGTCAAAGAGAAGTGAGTCAAGAGGATGCTGTACTATTCTTTTTACTGATGCGCCGAACATATCCAGTGACGGTTACACACAAAGCTCGCTATATCTTTATTGATGAAATGCAGGATTTCGCACCATCACAAGTGGCATTGCTGCAAGCCTTGTTCCCAAAAGCAAATTTGACTTTCTGTGGAGATCTAAATCAAAATGTCTTTGGAAATGAAACGATCGTTGGATCATTGGAAGACCTTTTCGCGGACCGTGAAGTCACTCGTTTCCAAT
Organism: Enterococcus sp. DIV0901a; assembly: GCF_051711525.1. Lineage (NCBI taxonomy): Bacteria > Bacillati > Bacillota > Bacilli > Lactobacillales > Enterococcaceae > Enterococcus > Enterococcus sp. DIV0901a. The sequence continues at coordinate 1,807,432 of NZ_JBIOMW010000001.1, forward strand.
TAACGACAAGCTATCGCTCCACAAAAGAAATCACTGATTTTGCTAATCATTTTATTGTGAAAGAACATCAAGTAGAAACAACAGCAAGAAAAGGAGACCTTCCTTTGCTCATCCAAGGAACAACAGATGATATCAAATTGAATTGGTTAGCAGATACCATTCGAATGACTCAGGGAAAAGCCCGGTATTGGCGTACAGCAATCATAGCTAAAACACAAGAAGAATGCGAAGCTCTTTATGCTCAACTGCCAGACGAGTTGAAACAACAAGTCCAGCTGATTTTAAATGAGAGTGACTTTATGAAACGTTCCATTATTTTACTTCCAGCCTTTTTAGCAAAAGGTCTGGAGTTTGACCGAGTTTTCTTGTGGGATGTAGATGCAGAACATTTTTCTTCTCAGCAAGACAAATTGATCCTTTACACCATGTGTACACGTGCGATGCATGAATTGACCCTTTTTACCTCCAATAATGAAAGTCCTTTGTTAAACAATATGGATATTTCATCTTATGAGAAAAAAGTACTGTAAGTAAAAAGACAACTGCTATCATTAATGTTAGCAGTTGTCTTTTTATTTACAATAATAATTGCAGAAAAAGTAATTCAATCATTTAAGGTCATTTATTCTATATATAAATCCAAATCTGTTTCAGGATATTTTAATTTGACAAGCGAAATAATCATTTTCAGTTCTTCCATGTTTTCTGGATATTCTGGGTCAAATACCTTGCTATGACGGCCAATCCCGCCATTGTCGATCAATCGGTAAATTCGATTCCATTCAATGAACTGGTCAATTGATTGGAAATTGCTGATTGGATAGCCGCCACAATCCAAAATCTCTGATACACGAAATGCTAGGTATGCACTATCGATCACTTTATTTTTTTTCGTGTCTATCTTCTCATTTCTTTCGATAAGAATTTTTTCAGGACGATGTTTCAAGCTCCACTCTAATAGTAGAAAGAAAGCCTCCATCCGATACTCTTCTTCAAATAACCGAAAGGCTGAATCAGAACGACGAAAAAGCAGCGGAATCAAATATTTTTGTCTATAAATCAGCATTGGTGCGCGGTCCACCATACACTCTAAATAACGGTTCAGATACCCTGTACCGACATAGTTTCCTAATCGATAGCCTTCAACGCCGAATCTTGCGTATTTTTGCGCTAATTTTGAACAATCAGTTACGTTCACAGCTAACTCTTCTACTTTGCGGTAACCGCTTAAGATACGTTCAAAAGGTTCTAAAGTGATTTTTGCTTCCATATTCTTCCCCGTCCATCTTCCACATACTTCATATCATTTCACATGATACTTATGCTCTCATCATACCACAGGTTGAATTAGAAAAGAAAATAAATCACACAAAAAAGCAAGACAATCTGTTAGTGAGATTGTCTTGCTTTTCGAAAAAGACTGAATACTTTTCGTTAAAACTGGTTGCTTAGTCTTCTAATGCCACATTATGGAACACATGCTGTACATCTTCTAGATCTTCCAGTGCATCAATCATTTTTTCAAATGTTTCTTGATCTTCTGGAGATAGTGTTACCTCGTTTTGAGGGATCATTTGGATCTCAGCGATTGAAAAATCAGTGATTCCTTTTTCTTTTAATGCTTCTTGTATACTATGGAAATCCGCTACTTCACCGTAAACGATGATTTGTCCTTCTTCTTCCATTACATCGCGAACATCGATGTCTTTTTCCATTAGGTATTCAAGGATCTCGTCAGCGTCTTCTCCTGCAAAAGCAAAGATTGCTGTATTGTCAAACATGTAAGAAACCGCTCCGGAAACACCCATGTTCCCGCCATTTTTCCCAAATGCTGCCCGTACGTCTGCTGCTGTTCGATTCACATTGTTCGTCAATGTATCAACAATCACCATTGAGCCGCTTGGTCCAAATCCTTCATAGCGCAATTCAGAGTATGTTTCATCTCCTGCACCTTTTGCTTTTTCGATTGCTCGGTCAATAATATGTTTTGGTACATTATAAGTTTTAGCGCGATCAATGACGAAACGTAGTTTTTGGTTTGCATGCGGATCAGGATCACCTGATTTTGCTGCCGCGTAGATTTCAATCCCAAATTTTGCATAAATCCGGCTATTATTAGCATCTTTAGCAGTTTTCTTTGCTACGATATTTGCCCATTTACGTCCCATATTTTCACTTCGCTTTCTGATTTGATAGTTTCATAACGCAAAAACGTCCTGTTCCATTATACTTGTGAATCACGATTCTGTGAAGCTTTTTTTCTTTCTTCCTTCATTCTTCTCATTTTTAGTCAATTATCTATACTCGGATTGGGATTTGCCCGAAATTCTGTTCCGGAATATTGCCTCCCAATTGATAGATTTGATCACTTCTAACTAACAGTTCCGCTTCTTGTGCCTCTTTTTTTCCGATTCGGGAATAAATAGAAATCTCTTTTTTTTCTTTTAAGAATCTTCTTCCAACATCGGTAAATCCAAGTAGTCGAAGATAATTTTTATTTTGTTGGACAGGAATCTCTTGCTTTTTGATATTCAGCAAGACATAACAAGATAATCGTTGGATCCGTGTCCATGTATATCTTTTTGTTTTTACCTTTGACACAAAATCCTCAAAACTATCAGCAGTTGCAGCTGCTGTTTTCATACGCGATTCTATTCCTTCGGTCATCTGATAGATATCTGTCAGTTCCAGCAAAGTAGAAGATAACAACCGATAACGCAAATACGGCCAATAAGATTCCCAAGTCTGCAGCGAACAAGTTGAAAGATCTTCTTCTGTCTGAGGCGGCACAAGTCCAGCTATTCTTTTTCCCTCTTCTAACGCATGGCGAATGGCTGTTGCACTGGCTATCCTCTGATCTGTGATGATTTTTTCATGATAGCCTGCACTTTTACGTCGGATCGGATGTAATTCCATAGGGTGGACATACTTGGCATTTTCCTTTGCATAACTTAATCCCAAGATATGATTTGGCGAAGAAAAATCAAGCGTAATATCGGGATACAGACTGCGAAAAACCTCAGTCATTTTTTGCGGATAACTATACGTTTGATCAGACAGTTCTTGAAATGCCTCTTCTATCCTATCTTGATTCTCTTGGACAAAGCGTCCGAAACTGCTGTAATCAAACGAAGTCTCTTCTTCTGTTCCAAAACACAAACTGTCACAGTCCAGTGTTTGCAAGATTTTTACTGCACCTTTAGCAAAATAGTCAGCTGACTGAACCGCCCATTCGACGGGAAGCTCCACTACTAAATCCACACCATTTTGTAAAGCTTCATTCGCGCGATGCCATTTATCGATGATAGCCGGTTCGCCTCTTTGCAAAAAATTCCCGCTCATTACAGCAATGACGACCTCTGCTCCTGTTGTTTTTCGTGCCATTTCCACATGATAGCGATGTCCATTGTGAAAAGGATTGTACTCTACGATAATCCCGCAGCTTTTCATGCGCATCCTCCTTCATAGTTATCGATAAAAAAGAAATAGAGACAAGTAAAAAAAGGCAAAAATCGGAAAAAATACCCGAACTATATAAACTATTCTCGCAAACACAATACTTCTGCGACGAAAAGCTGCACTGCAAGAGCAATGCCTATATCGTTCGGATATATAATTTATGTTGAAGATTTATTCTTTTCTTGTTAACTCGAGCAGGCAAAACCGCTAGTCTTTGTATGCTACAAAGAACCAGCGCTTTGATTTCTCTGATGCTGCTTCGTCTGTAAAATCAGAAAATGCTTCGACTTTCGAAAAGCCGCTGTTTTCCAGCATTCTTAAATAACTTTCCAATGGATAGGTACGCTCTTGATGTAGTTCATCTTCACGAATAAATCGACCAGACCCTTCTTGTTCTTCAACGAAAAAGGTAAGAAAATGTTCGATGCTGTGTTTCTCGCTTCCTGGATAACTATCCCACAAAAAAGCAAAATTATCCCCTTGATAATGATAGCTATATTCTGGAAAAACCTCATCTACTTGATAGGTGGAGTGTACGTCAAATAAAAATCGGCCATTTTCTTCTAACGCTTGATAGACTTCATCAAACACTTGCTGTACCTCTTGTCTATTTTTCATATAGCACAGCGAATCAGAAAAACAGGTAATTGCCTGATATTGTCCGATTTCTGATAAATCGAGCATATTGCCTTCCACAAATTGGATCGATGCGTCTTCTTCATATGCTCGCTGGCTGGCAATCATCAACATCTCTTCTGAAAGGTCTAACCCTGTCACTTTATATCCATCTTTTGCAAAGGCAACCGCTAATGCTCCAGTACCGCATGCCAGTTCCAAAATATTTTTTGTGTCTTCTTGTAAATGACGTTTCGAAAAAGCTAGCCATTGCTGATAAAGTGTTTCGTCCATCACTTCATCGTAAATGAAAGCAAATGTTTCATAAGCCATATGTTAATCCAACCATTCACTAAGATCGACTAGCGGAGCATCTGACCATAGTTTTTCCAGATTATAGAAACTTCGTTCTGGTGCATGGAAAACATGTACGATCACATCTCCAAGATCGATCAATACCCATTTTCCGCCTTCTTTTCCTTCAATACGTTTTACTTCATATTTGTTTTCTTCTTCTTTATCAATGATTTCTTCTGTAATTGCGTTGATTTGACGTTCGCTATTTGCTGAACAGATCATGAAATAATCTGCCAACAAGGAAACATTTCGAACGTCTAAAGCGATAATGTCTTCTGCCCGTTTTGAATCTGCTGCTTCAACCGCAATTTTTAATTGTTCTTTACTATCTATGATGATTTCCTCCTAATATGAGCAGCTTATTTTTTTGCTACCCAGTAATTATATGTTTCGATTGTTTTTGGATAAATCTGTTGTTCTTGCGCAAGCAAATGGGCCAATGTATGTTTTGTTTCAAATGCTACAGCTTCGTCTAGATCAGCCCATGCAATGGCTCGTGCATCTTGTACCCCAGGAAAATCTCGACCTGGTTCAATATAGTCTGCTACATAAATGATTTTGTCAAGGAGACTCATCTTAGCAGCCCCAGTCGTATGCACCCGGATTGCATGAAGAATCTCTGCATCGGTGATTCCTAATTCCCGCTCTACAAACGAAGCGCCAACAAGACCATGCCAGATTGCATTATTATAATTCAATAACTCTGGATCAAAACCGTCTCTTACGATTACCATTTTGAACTCCTCATCTGGTCGTTCTTTTGCATAATCATGTGTCAATGCAGCAATACTAGCTTTTTCAGGAGAAGCACCGTATTTTTTGGCAAGAGCCACGGCTGTTTCTTCTACTCCAAGCACATGCTTGAAGCGTTGTTCGCTCATTCTCATCTGTATTTTTTGCATCAGGTTTTCTCTAGAATAAGCAGTATATTCATTACTATAGTCCATATTCATACAACCCTTCATTTTGAATATAATCAATTACTTTATCTGGAACAAGGTAGCGGATAGAACAGCCTTCTTTGATCTTTTGACGTATTTTCGTGGAACTGATGTCGATCTCAGGTACATCTACCCAAATTACAGGATATGGAGTATCCGCTGTGTATCCTGGTCGACGTATACCCACAAAGTTGACCATAGAAGTCAGCTCATCGATTTTATACCATTTTGGCAAATATTCTACCATATCCCCACCGATAATAAAGTAATAATCTGTATCCGGATTGTTTTGCGTCAATTCCTTCATAGTATCATAGGTGTAACTTTTCCCACCACGAGCTAATTCAATCGTTTCAATCTGCAAAAAAGGATTGTCTTCCACAGCTAATTCCAACATGTTGAGTCGATGTTTTGCATCAATCGTCTGTTTCTCATCAACATGAGGTGGCTGATAAGAAGGCATCAAAAATACGCGGTCAAGACCTAAATTCCGGCCAGCTTGTTCAGCCATCACTAAATGTGCAAGGTGAACGGGATTGAATGTTCCGCCCAAGATCCCTACTTGCTTTTTCTTCTCTAAGAATTGAGGCATTTCTTCAGGAAATAATTGTGAACGAACAAATGTCTTAGCTTGCGTATTCATCATGGTCACTCCTTATATTGCTTTTACTTCTTTTGATAGCCTTTGATACTTTTCTTTTGTGGAAGGTTTGTATAATACGATAACACGTCCAATGATTTGAACGATTTCACAGTCGATTTCTTTTTCTAATACTTGAGCTGCTTCTTCTGCAATCTCATCTGTATTTTGAAGTAACGATACTTTGATCAGTTCTCTTTTTTCTAAAGCTTCTTCAATTTGAACGATCATTGCTGAATTGATCCCACCTTTTCCGATTTGAAAAATCGGCTGAAGATGATGCGCTTTGCTACGTAAAAAACGCTTTTGTTTTCCTCTTAAACTCATAATTTTCCTTCTTCCTTAAATCAATGCTTTGCGTTTCAATACATCTACACCCTTTGGCGCCCAGCCCGCAATTACTGCTGGCGCTGTTACAGTGATCCAGCCTAGACCGGCAAAAACGATGTCTGTTTTTTCTTTCACAGAAAACTCAAAACGAACAAGCTCCGGAAATGCCTCGACTTCATCAGGACGAGGAGGCTGTAATAATCCACCTACATGTTTTTGATAAAATTCGTCTGCTTTTTCCAGTTTCGTTCGATGAATATTTACATCATTTGACACATAAGCAATAAATGAAGCACGATTGCCGCTGATAAAATCAAATCTTGCAAGTCCGCCCAAGAAAAGTGTTTGCCCTTCATTCAGCTGATAAACTTTAGGTTTGATTTCTTTTAACGGTGCAATGATCCGCAAATCTTTTTTACCTAAATAGTGCGCCATTTGATGGCGATGGATAATTCCCGGTGTATCAATCAAAAAATGCCCGTCATCTAAAGGAATCTCGATTTTATCCAAGGTCGTTCCTGGAAACTGCGAAGTTGTGATTACATCTTGTACTCCCGCTGTATTTTTGATGATTTGATTGATAAGCGTCGATTTTCCGACATTTGTTACTCCGACGATATAGACATCCCGTCCATCGCGGTATTCTTCGATTTTTTCTAATAGTTCCGTCATCTCATGAGATTTCTTAGCACTAGTTAATAATACATCTACTGGACGAATTCCTGCTTCGTAAGCACGTTCCTTCATCCATTGTGTTAATTTAGTTTTTTTCAATGATTTAGGTAATATATCCACTTTGTTCCCAACTAAAAGTACTGGATTGTCACCGACAAAACGGTGTAGTCCTGGGATTAGTGAACCATTGAAGTCAAAAATATCCACCACATTGACGATCAATGCATCTTTTTGCCCTAATTCATTCAGTAAGCGCAAAAAGTCGTCATCCGTCAATGAGACATCTTGGATCTCATTATAATGGCGTAATCTGAAACAACGCTGACAATAGACTTCCCCGGAAGCTAAACCTTTTTCCAAAGCCGTTTGCGGCGTGTATCCTAATTCACCGGGTTTGTTTGTTTGTATAACGGCACCACAGCCGATACATTGTAATTCTTCTGTCATTCGATTCCACCTCGCCAGCCCATATCAGGGTGTTTTGCTAATAGATAGGCCATAATTCTTTTTTCCCAAAAACGATTAAATTGTGTCTTCCAACTATCTGTTGCGATAATGGGTTTTACAAGGATGCTACGTATCCCTGCACGATTGGCTCCACGTATATCAGTCATAATCTGATCGCCTACCATTACTATCTCATCATCTGCTAAATCCAATTGTTTCTTTGCTATGTTGATCCCTCTTGCTAAAGGTTTCATTGCTCGTGCAACATACAAAAGATCAAATTTTTCAATCGCTCGCGCGACACGTTTTGAATTATTGTTTGAAACAACAACAACAGGGATTCCTGCATTTTTCATTTCTAAAATCCAAGTAAGCAACTCTTCTGTTCCATCTGGATTATTCCATGCAATCAACGTATTGTCTAAATCGGTCAATACTGCTTTGATGCCTAGATTCTTTAATTGGGCAGGTGTAATCTGATAGATGGCTTCTACCATCCATGTTGGTTTGTAATTTGAAAACATGCTGTCTCCTCATCTGCAAAAAATGAAGGAGCACATAAAGTACTCCTCAACCCCGTATTATACTGCATATCAGCAAAAAAAACTACCTCTATACTCGTTCGTCTTTCAGAAAAAGCATTTCTTTACAAAATGACCAAAAATAAAGATTGATCACAGAAAAATTTAGAAACAAAAAACAACTAAGCGAGCAAGAACCATTCTTTACTCTTTGCTTAGTTGTTAAACACCTAATATTGGCGGAACCTCTTGTATCGTTTTTCCAGTAATTCATGCTGGTCGAATCGAACAAGTTCCGTCAATCTTTCAATCAACGCTTTTTTCATAATGTGTGCGACTTTATATCGTGGCAACTGCTCGCCGTTGAACGTTTCAGGAATAACTCGATCAACGATTCCTAACTCGCGTAGTTCTGGCGCAGTAATTTTCATCAACTCAGCTGCTTCTGCGGCGCGACTACCGTCTTTCCACAAAATCGACGCAAATCCTTCTGGAGAAAGCACAGCATAAATCGTTTCTTCCAGCATCCAGACTTCATCCGCTAAACCTAGAGCAAGGGCACCGCCACTTCCACCTTCACCAATGATGATGGCGATGATCGGTACCTTTAAATCAGACATTTCGAGCAGATTTCTGGCAATAGCCTCTCCTTCGCCGCGCTCTTCTGCTCCTACACCGCAATATGCACCTGCTGTATTGATCAAGGTAATCACCGGTCTATTGAACTTTTCCGCTTGTTTCATCAGTCGTAAAGCTTTTCGATAGCCTTCAGGATGGGGAGAACCAAAATTTCTGCGGATATTTTCCTGCAGATCCCGTCCTTTTTGAATACCGATCACTGTTACCGGTTTGCCATCTAATCGAGCGATTCCACCAACAATCGCTTCGTCATCTGCAAATAAACGATCACCATGGCATTCCTCGAAAGAATCGAAGATCTCTTCAAAAAAATCCAAGCTTGTCCATCGTTCTTTAGCTCTTGCTAACTGAACGACATCATGTGCTGTCTTATCCACGATCTATCCATCCTTTCTGTGTATGCAATTCAAGAAGCGTATGGATTTTCTGCTTCAATTCCATGCGGGGAACAATCTGATCGACAAAACCATGAGATAATAAGAATTCAGCCTTTTGGAAATCTTCTGGAAGTTCCTGCTTGATCGTCTGTTCGATGACGCGTCTTCCAGCAAAACCGATCAAGCTTTGGGGTTCTGCTAGAATGATATCGCCTTCCATTGCAAAACTGGCAGTTACTCCTCCGGTCGTCGGGTCCGTTAAAACAGTTAGATAAAAAAGACCTTCATTGCTATGCCGTTTGACAGCAGCAGAGATTTTTGCCATCTGCATTAGAGAAAAGATTCCTTCTTGCATCCGTGCGCCACCTGAAGCTGTGAACAAGACGACTGGAAGACTTTCCTTTGTTGCTCGTTCGAATAATCTGGTGATCTTTTCTCCGACAATCGTTCCCATACTTCCCATGATAAAATTAGGATCCATCACTCCAATAATGAAGGGAATCCCCTGAATGGTTGCTTTACCAGTGAGGACTGCTTCATGAAGTCCTGTTTTATCTTGCATTTTTTTAATTTTTTCCGTATATTCGGGAAATGCTAGCGGATCTTTGGTTACAAGATCCGTATCCCATTCTTCAAAACTTTTTTCATCAATAATCAAAGCTAGACGCTGCCATGCACCGATTCGAAAAGCGTATCCGCAATGAGGGCATACTTTTTCTTCACCGATGTCTTTCGTATAAAGGATATGTTTGCAATTTGGACACTTTGCCCACATGTTATCAGGAACAGATGGCGAGTTAGCAGGTTTGCTCTCTCTATTAGGATTGATCCGAATATATTTCTTTTTCTTAAACAGAGCCATCTATGCGCCTCCTATCTCCGTTTCTGGTGTCCAATTCGGTAAAAATTCTTCTTGTAAAAATGCTGTGCTGTAATCACCTGCTATGACTGCAGGATGACTAATCAAATCCATCTGAAATTCTGCGTTCGTGATGATTCCTTCTGTGATAAATTCACTTAAGGCTCGCTGCATCTTCATTAATGCTTCAAAACGCGTATTTCCATGGACGATTATTTTTGCAATCATTGAATCATAATATGGCGGGATCGTATATCCCGGGTAAACTGCACTGTCTACTCGCAGTCCCATCCCACCTGCTGGAAGCAGTAAGTTTTGGATCTTCCCTGGAGAAGGAGCAAAATGGAAAGCAGGATTTTCTGCATTAATCCGGCATTCGATTGCGTGTCCTTGGAATACTACTTCTTCTTGACACACATTCAAAGGCTCACCGGCTGCTATCTCCACCTGTTTTTTTACTAAATCGATTCCTGTGACCATTTCTGTTACTGGATGTTCCACTTGGATTCGAGTATTCATTTCCATGAAATAAAAATCGCCTTCTTCATCCATCAGAAACTCGATCGTTCCGGCATTTTCATAATTGACTGCTTTAGCTGCTCGAACAGCAGCGTCTCCTAGTGCTTCTCTTTTTGTTTGTGAGATCACTACAGAAGGAGATTCTTCCAGTACTTTTTGATTGTTGCGTTGCAAAGAACAATCTCGCTCACCTAAATGAATGACATGACCAAATCGATCACCTAAGATCTGAACTTCTATATGGCGAGCAGGATAAATGATTTTTTCCAAATACATATCATCATTTCCAAATGCCGCTGCTGCTTCTTGCTGAGCTGAAGAAAAATGCTGTGGGAGCTCTTCTTTTGATTGAACTTTCCGAATGCCTTTCCCGCCACCGCCTGCAGCTGCTTTCAGCATCACTGGATAACCAATTCTGTCTGCTATTTCCAATGCTTCTTCTACTGTAGATAATACACCAGTACTTCCTGGAATGACTGGGACATTTGCTTCTTGCATCAATTGACGCGCATTGATCTTATTTCCCATTGCATCGATCGTTGCACTTTTAGGACCAATAAATGTGATATTGCACTCTTCACACATGGAGGCAAATCGACTATTTTCAGATAAAAAACCAAATCCTGGATGAATTGCTTCGGCTTTTGTCACGATTGCAGCGCTCAGTACTTCCTGAACATTCAGATATGAATCAACGGCTTTTGCCGGGCCAATGCAGATTGCTTCATCTGCTAACTGTGTATGAAGTGCTTCGGCATCTGCTTCTGAATATATCGCTACGGTTTGGATCCCTAGTTCGCGGCATGCACGAATGATACGTACAGCGATTTCACCGCGGTTAGCTATCAATACTTTAGAAAACATATTTCACCTATCCAATCATAAAGGTTAATTCCGCTTCGGCTACTTTTTTACCGTCTACTTTAGCGATTCCTTTGCCTATTCCGGCTGAAGCTTTCACTTTCAATATCTCAACTTCAAGGTATAAGGTATCTCCCGGTGTAACTTTCTTACGGAATTTTGCTTTGTCCAATCCGCCGAAATAAGCCGTCTTTCCCTTGAATTGTTCAAGAGAAAGTAATGCAACTGCTCCTGCTTGAGCCATCGCTTCAACAATTAATACCCCTGGCATAACAGGTTCTTCTGGAAAATGTCCTTGAAAAAAGGGCTCATTGATCGTTACATTTTTCTTAGCAACGATCCGTTCTCCTTCAACCATTTCTTCCACTCGATCAATCAAAAGCATTGGATAACGATGCGGAATGATTTCTTTTATTTCTTGTATGTTCATTGATTTCCCTCTTTCCTGCTTTGCTTATTTTTGCTTAATCCTAAAGAGTGGCTGTCCATATTCGACAACTGACTCGTTTTCTACAAGGATTTCTGTGATCACTCCGTCGGCCTCACTAGTTATCTCATTCATCAGTTTCATCGCTTCAATAATGCAGATAACTTCTCCTTTGACAACTTGATCACCTACTTTTTTGAAAGCTGGTTTGTCGGGCGCTGGTTGCAGATAAACGATTCCCACGATTGGCGAAACAACCTCGATTCCATCAAATACTGCCGATTCTTTTTCTTTCATTATTTCTGGAGCAGTTGTTGCTTGTTCAGGTATGACATTGACTGGCTCCGAAACTGGCAACGTTTCGTTTGTTTGAACCATATTCATGCCTCGACTTGTTTTATTTTTATTCATATACAATTCAAATTGACCTTCACGCAAATCGAATTCCGTTAGCGAGGATTGATCAAATTGACTGACTAATTCTCTGATTTCATTGATATCCAAAATTATTCCTCCCAGCGTTTCATGCACAGAACCGCATTATGTCCGCCAAACCCTAATGAATTACTCATTGCATAAGTAAAACTTGCAGGTTTGCTTTCGTTTTTGACAACTGTCAAGTCAATCTCAGGATCTTGTTTTTCTACATTGATCGTAGGTGGGATAAATTGATGTTCTAATGCCAACAAAGTTGCCAAGGCTTCGATCCCGCCGGCTGCTCCCAATAAATGTCCAGTCATCGATTTCGTGCTGCTGACGTAAGTATCTCTGAAATTTTCACCTAATGCGATTTGGATTGCTTTTGCTTCTGCCTGGTCATTGGCTGGTGTACTTGTTCCGTGAGCATTGATATATCCGACTTGTTCCGGCTGTACACCAGCTTCTTCCATCGCAAGCTTCATTGCTTTAGATGCACCAGAACCATCTGGAGTAGGAGCTGTCATATGGTAAGCGTCACAGTTTGCACCGTATCCAACGATTTCTCCATAGATTTTGGCACCGCGAGCTTGTGCATGTTCTAAAGATTCAAGAACTAGAACGCCTGCTCCTTCACCCATCACAAAACCATTCCGATTTTCGTCAAACGGAATCGAACCACGATTAGGATCAGTTGATTCTGAGAGTGCTGTTAAAGCTGCAAATCCAGCAATCCCCATCTCACAAATCGTTGCCTCTGTTCCTCCAGCAAGAATGACATCAGAATAGCCATGTTTGATGTTACGGAATGCTTCCCCAATTGAATTCGTTCCGCTAGCACAAGCTGTTACGATAGCTGTACAAATACCTTTTGCACCTACGCGCAAAGCAATATTTCCAGCTGCCATGTTGGCAATCGCCATTGGTACGAACATTGGAGAAACTCGTTTTGCACCTTTTTCATGTAGACGAATAACTTGGTTTTCGATTGTTGGAAGACCACCGATCCCAGATCCGATGATGACGCCAAACCGGTCTTGATTCATTTTTTCTTTATCTAAACCGCTCATCTCCATTGCTTCTAAAGCAGCGTAGATTCCATAGATCGAAAACATATCCATTCGTTTGCTATCTTTTTTAATAAAATATTTATCGTAAGGGAAATCTTTGACTTCACCCGCTAAGGTAATCCCTGTTTCTGAAGCATCAAATTTAGTGATCGGTGCGATGCCATTCGTCCCCTCTTTTAAGCTATTCAAAAAGCTGTCTGCGTCATTTCCAATAGGTGAAGTGACTCCATAGCCAGTAATTACCACTCGATTCATTTGTTTGCTCTCCTTTTCTTATCCGTGCATGACCAATCCGCCATCGACATTGATGACTTGTCCGGTGATATATGGATTTTGTGCTAAGAAAACTGCTGTTTGTGCAATATCTTCTACTTGTCCGAAACGCTGCATCGGAATTTGCTTTTCCGCTTGTTCCTTGACTTTGTCTGCTAAAACTTCCGTCATATCAGTTGTGATGAATCCTGGCGCAATGGCATTACATGTAATGCCTCTAGTTGCAGCTTCTCGTGCCACAGATTTTGTTAATCCTACTACGCCAGCTTTACTAGCTGCATAATTTGCTTGACCAATATTTCCAATCAACCCAGATACACTAGAGAGATTAATGATGGCCCCTTCTCGCTGCTTCATCATTTTTTTCAATACGTGCTGCGTCATATTGAAGGTTCCAATCAAATTGATATCAAGACATTTTTTGAAATCTTCTGCATCCATTCGCATCACAAGTTTGTCATTTGTGATTCCGGCATTGTTTACTAACACATGGATCGATCCAAGCTTTTCTTCTGCTTCTTTGATCATTTGTCCCGCTTTCTCATAATCAGAGATGTCACCGGAAACTCCTACGCATTTTACACCGAATGCTTCGATTTCTTCTATCTTTTCTTTTGGAATCTCTCCGCGACCATTCAAAATAATATTTGCTCCAGCTTTTGCAAAAGCTAAGGCCATCGCTTTGCCGATTCCTCTTGTACTACCTGTGATAAATACATTTTTTCCTTTTACATCCATAACGTTCCTCCTTATAGTATTGCTATTGTTTCATCAAATGTCTGCTTATTCTCAACACGCAGAACTGGTATTGTTTTATCAATTTTTTTCATAAATCCGCTTAATACTTTTCCGGGGCCGACTTCGATGACTTGTTCGATGCCGATTGTTTTTAACTTATGGATACTCTCATAGAAACGAACAGGTTGCATGACTTGCTGTTCAAGTAGTCCCGCGATCGTTTCTTTCTTCATTATTTCCGTTGTTGTGTTGCTTATGATAGGAAAAGAAGGTTCAGAGAATTGAATCTGACTTAGGTCCTTCGCCAGTTTTTTTGCTGCCGGTTCTAAAATAGCTGTATGAAAAGGCCCGCTGACATTTAGAGGGATCATTCTTTTGAACCCTTTTTCTTTTAATAGTAAAACAGCTTCGTCTACTGCTTTTTCTTCGCCACCAATCACGATCTGCTGAGGTGTATTATAATTTGCAGGAGATACGATGCCGTACTTGCTAGCTTCATGACAGCTTTCCTCGATCGTTTCAATCGGCGCATTCATCACTGCAACCATTTTCCCGCTTCCAGCTGGGGCAGCTTCTGTCATATAAGCGCCTCTTTTTGCTACTAACGCAACTGCTTCAGTGAAGGATAGCGCATTACTAGCTACTAATGCCGAATATTCTCCTAAACTCAGTCCTAAAGCTGCATCTGGGATGATTCCATGCTCCTTCAATAAGCGATAATACGCGATGCTGACTGTTAGAATAGCTGGCTGTGTATATTGCGTCTGATCCAAACGTTCATTTTCTGTAAAGCAAAGTTCAGCCATATCGTAGCCGAGAATCTCACTTGCTTCATCAAATGTCTGCTTTACAACGGCTTCTTCATATAAATCTTTTCCCATACCTTGATATTGTGCACCTTGGCCACTAAATAAGAATGCTGTTTTCATGTTTTTCTCCAATATATCCAGAATATATGTTTGATTCTTCCTATTCAAAAAGGCCGAGACATTCCTATTTCAGGAAATGTCCCAGCCCCCAACCTAATTTTAATGATTATGCAGTTTGTTTTTCTACGTAAGTCACTAAATCTTGAACCGTTTTGATTCCGTCTTCTGTTTCGATTTTCACGTCAAATTCATCTTCAATTTCATTGATGATTTGGAATAAATCCAAGCTGTCAGCTTCTAAGTCTTCTTGGATGTCAGTAGTCAATTTGATTTCTTCAGTTTCTTTTCCTAATTCTTCTGCGATGATTTCTTGAATTTTTTCGAATACCATAATAATATATTCCTCCGATATTGTTTGCTTTTTATTTTTATAATTTAACAGTCTACAACTCCATGAGAATACTTCCCCATGTTAAACCTCCGCCATAGCCTGTAAATATTACTTTCTGCTGTTTTCCCAAGGTGATCTTTCCACTAGAAACTGCTTCATCCAATAAGATAGGGATGCTTGCAGCAGATGTATTCCCATATTTATCCATATTGGTCAGGAACTTTTCTTGCGGCATCTTTACTTTTCGGGCAATTTTCTCAATAATTCTGAGGTTTGCCTGATGCAAAAGCAGATAATCAACTGGTTTGTCTTTCATGACTTCTTGGATATTGTTTGCAACGTCTCGTACGGCAAAATCAAAAATATCTCTGCCAGTCATTTGCAAATAATACGAACCTTCTGAATCTTCTGAATAGAACGGATTTTTATTTTGCTGGTAGCCAGCGGTCAATGAGCTACTTCTGGTACCGTCAGCTGCTAATTTTTCTTTCAGCAATTTTTTCTGTGGATTCGCTTCTAAGAGAATCCCACCTGCTCCATCGCCAAACAACACAGCAGTCGTACGATCAGACCAATCGATTAGCTTAGATAGTGTTTCACCACCAATCACCAGTCCCTTAGTTGAGCCGCAGCGGATCATTTTTTCAGCCATGCTTAACGCATAAACAAATCCTGAGCACGCAGCACTGATATCAAAAGCGATAGCATGAGTTGCTCCCAATTTCCCTTGTACTTGTGCTGCTACAGATGGTGTCGTGTAATCGGGCGACATTGTTGCTACTAAAATAAAATCCAAATCTTTAGGGTTTAGATTTTTCTGTTTTATCAATTTTTCCGCCACTAAAATGCATAAATCAGAAGTCTCCTGATTTGTTACACATCTTCGTTCACGAATACCCGTCCTTGACGAAATCCATTCATCAGAGGTATCCATCATCTTGGAAAGATCATTATTAGTAATAATCTTTTCAGGAAGGACGCTGGCTGTTGCAGTAATCATTCCAAATTGTTCCATTAAATATCCTCACTTATAGTCTTGCAAGAAGTCGTGCAAGTTTTTCAGTGCATCCAGCAAGGCATGCTGTTCCTCCGTAGCCATTCCGTCTAAGATGTTCTTGACCATTTCACGATGAAAATGCTGATGGACCCGAAATAGTAACTTTCCTTTTTTCGTTAGTCCCAACTTTACAACGCGGCGGTCATCTTCACTGCGGATACGTTCGACATAGCCTTTTTTTACTAACTTGTTAATAGCAGTGGTCAAGGTCCCAACAGTAATTGATAGTTCTTTGGCTACTTCTGAAGTTGTTTTTTTCTTGTACATCCCGATTGCCTCGATCGTGTGCATCTCTGTGATTGACAGATCTTTGAATTGAGATTTTTTCAGCTCAGACTCTTCGATTGTCAAAATATCATTGAAGACACTAACAAGATAATCATTTACTGTTTTTAAATCTGGTTCCATGTTCCACCGTCCACTAATTAGTTTGATTATCAAATCTTTTGATGTTCAAACTATATCTTAACTTTTTTCAAAATGCAACCTTAAAAGATCATTTTTTTACTATATGAGCTTTTTTTAAGATTTTACTCATTTAAAACAACTGATAAATCAGCATTTATAATTTCTTTTATTAGAAAAATCATCTATCTTACATATTTTGATTATCAAAGTATTTTCTGTGAACAGAACTATAGAATTCCCTAAAACTTGTCCATTATTTCAAAATTTGTTATAGTCTTTTTATTCAAAGCGTAAAAGGAGATCCTATGTTAAAAGAAAAAATGAAAACTCTCCCCATGCTGCCGGGTGTCTATCTTATGAAAGACCGAGATGGTAAGGTCATCTATGTTGGTAAAGCAAAACGGCTCAAAAATAGAGTAAGCAGCTATTTTCATCAGAATAAACAGCATTCAAAAAAAGTATTACGTATGATTCATCATATAACAGATTTTGATTTCGTCGTAGTAGACACGGAATTAGATGCTTTATTGCTCGAGTGTCAATTGATCCAACATTACCGTCCTTTTTATAACCGACAAATGAATTATTTCAGTAATTATAATTATGTACATATTACCAATAAGGGATTTGTATTAACAGATACTCCTACGGCTCGAACATACGGGCCTTTTCGTCTCTATAAAAAAATGCCGTCTATTTTGCGTATAATGGAAGAAACTTATCAAATGCCTTGGTTGTCTGAAATTAGTTTGTTAGCTTTGCGAGCCCAGCTTCCTGACCTACAGGAAATGACTTTTGAACAGAAAAAAAAGGAACTCCAAGGGCTGTTTCAAGGCCGAAATAAAAAGCTACTGACTTACTTGAAAAAAAGACAACAACATTTCATCTATCAGTTGAATTTCGAAAAAGCCGGTATGCTTCAAAAAGATATCGAATTAGTTACTTATTTTATTAGACGGATCCAGGAACAAAAGCAGTTTTTAAGAACACCATCCCTCACATTCAGTATGCCACTGGCAGCGGATGAGAGTCAGAAAAAGCACTACCTCGTTTGTTATGGTCAACTTGCAGAAACAATGATTGCCTCTGCTGACGTTTCTCCTGACTTCTATTATGAAAAGAAAGAAGCTCATTTATCTTTGAAACGTCAATTGTCAAAAGAAGAAATCGATCCTGTACAAATCTTGATCAGTTACCGCAAAAAATTAGAAAAAGAACAGTCTGAAATTGAACTGTTAAACAAAAAAGAAGCTGAAAAGCAACTAAATTAGTTGCTTCTCGGCTTCTTTTAGGCATCTTCAACTTCAAATGTCAATTATCCTAAAATTTATTGGATTAAGTCATAGATTTCCATCGCTACGATATCGATATTATCAAATTCGTATTGCTGATGAGTATCTGTTTCAGTTAATTCAAATGTATCGGTCGCTTTATCATAAGTTACTGTACACTTCTCTACGCCTTCTTTTTCAAAACGGCGAACTTGCAGTTCATTATCTGCTGACTCGACCATAGCCTCCAGTCGTTTTATGATTGCGACTAATTGTGAATGTGTCATCGGAGGTCCTCCTTTTCTTATTTCTGTTATATTGTATCAAAAGCATAGCCTACTTGCATTGATTTTCTCTAAAAAAACTCGTTTTTTATGATTTTTTTTCTGGTATTTTTCCTTCAGGCCACCAAAGTTTGATCAAAGCTTGGGTTCCGTCATTCTCAAAACCTTTATCTGCCAACTCTTCATATAGTTTCAATGCTTGGGTAGTTGCTGGCAATACAAGGTCCATTTTTTCTGCTTCTTCTAATGCAATCTTTAAATCTTTGATAAAATGTTTGACAAAAAAACCAGGTGTGTAATCTTCTTTTAAAATACGAGGAGAATAATTGCTTAAAGACCAGTTAGCTGCACTTCCACCTGAAAGCGTCTCAATCACTTTCTTTAAATCAAGTCCGTTTTTTTGTGCATAGACAAGCATTTCCGTCATTCCTGTCATCGTACCTGCAATCATGATCTGATTAGCCATTTTTGTATGCTGACCTTTCCCAGCAGAACCATGCAATGTAAATGTCGTACCAAATTCTTTGAATAAAGGCAGTACTTGATCATAAACGGCTTCTTCTCCACCGACCATGATCGTCAGTGTACCATTCTTTGCTCCTAAGTCACCACCGGATACCGGTGCATCTAACGCATCTGCGCCTTTTTCTTTTGCTGTTTTTGCAATTTTTTCTGCCAGGCTTGGTGTACTTGTAGTCAAGTCAACTAAAATATGTCCTGAGATATCTGCAGAAAAAATGGTTCAGTATAAATTCTTGTGTAAATAGAAATTAGATAACAAAAAAAGAAGGGTTGTCCCTTACAATGTTAATAACGACAAAAACATGGGGAGCCCTTCTTACTATGAATTATACAGAACTGTCAGTTACTACTCAAGATGTTATGCCTAACAAAGGTGTCTTATCCTTTAATTCTGGTCTTACCGACTTTATTCAAGTTGGCGAGCCAATTCAAAATGAAGGTGGATTAACCTTTGTAGGAAAGCTAGATGAGCGTGGTGATACCTTCTGTCCTAATTGCTCAAGAAAACTAGTTAAAAATGGGTCTTTAGAATCTACCCTTAAGCACGTCGCTATTGGTGGAGTACACACCAATATCAGAGTGTCCTATGCACGTTTTCGTTGTCTTAACATTGATTGCCAATTCAACACTAGAAGCCAGTCTATCCCTTTTAAAGCTGATGGTTATCGCATCACCAAACCTTTAAAAGAATACACTGAGAAACTGTTAAGCTATGGCCTTACTCTAAAGGCAGTGGCTTGGCTTACTGGCTTGGACAAGATGACTGTAAAGTCAATTCACAAGTCTCTTCTACTGTCTAAATTTACAACTGATGGCAAGACACTCATAAAACCTGAAAGGCAGGCAAAATACTTAGCCATTGATGAGTTTAAGCTCCACGATGGCCATAAGTACGCCACCGCAATCATAGACTGGGAAACAGGGTATATTCTCTACTTAGCCCATGGCAAGAAGAAAGCCGTTGTTTTCGAGTTTATGGATCATGTTGGCGATGAGTGGATGTCAAAAGTTGAGGCGGTGGCTTGCGACATGAATTCAGACTTCGAAGAAGCTTTTAAAGGGCGCTATCCCAAGCTAGACATCGTCTATGATCGCTTCCACATTATCAAGAATTTCAACGATAAAGTGGTTTCAGAGATCAGAAAGGATGAACAAAGACGGCTGGCTGAAGAAGGCTCTCCAGAGGCTGCTAAGTTGCTTAAGAACTCACGTTACATCTTGATGTCTAAGAGGTCCACATTAGTTCAGAAGGACGAGGATGCCCGTCAAGGCAAGCTAGTGTCTACTGCTGGTGAAATATTCAATACACCAGAAATAAAGGCTTATGGCGGTAATGAAGCATGGTATGACGAGCTGTTGGAAGAAAACAAGCTCTTCTTCACAATAGACCTCGTCAAAGACTTGCTAGACCAGGCATACAACTCACATGACGAGGTGGAAATGTGCGTTAGACTTGAAGGGATCATAGACATCTGCAAGGCAACTGAGAATAGCCACTTTATTTGGTTTGCGCGTCTCTTAAATAACCATTTGAGAGGGATCTACACGTTCGCCAAATACGGGATATCAACTGGCAAACTTGAGGGTATCAACAATAAGATCAAGACTGAGAGACGTAAGGGTTATGGGTATCCAGATGATGAATACTTCTTTCTGCGATTAATGGAAATATCCCGAAAGGCATCCTAAATCTCACAGCCGTTTACACAAGAATTTATACTGAACCAAAAAAATCCCCGACTGTCCATAGTAGATTTCTTCTACATCTTTGGGGTAACCTACCATTGTAAAGAGAATATTACTTTGTTCTGCTACCGCTTTTGGTGTATCTGCCCAGATAGCTCCTTCTGTTACTAAAGGATCAGCTTTTGCTTTTGTCCGATTATAGACAGCTACTTCGTGTCCTGCTTCTAGTAGATGGCGTGCGACAGCACTTCCCATGACGCCTGTTCCGATAAAACCAAGTTTCATTTTTTCGACCTCCTAAAAATCAAAAATCCTTGCTTCTATGCTAGTATACGCTAGAAACAAGGATTTTTTCATAAAAAATGTTTGAATTTTATCTTTTAAATGAATTTAATTTTATTTTGATTCGTTCAATCGAGTCTTCTTCTTCTTTTCTTCGCATCTCTTCTTCATGATAAACAACCATGTCTTGATAAAATTCGATCATAGCTTCGCCGAAATGTGTAGATGAAATATCATAAAGTTTAGCTTCTAAAACTTTTGGATCTTTAGGAACTTCACTGGAAATATAATCAATAAGTGCTGGTGCAAAGTCTTCGTCGGTTTCAAAAGTTTTCCCTAATGAAGGATGATCGAACAATCGGTTCAAATAAGCATTTCCTTCCACGACACAAGGTGTTCCGGCTGCCATCGCTTCTGTATAAGTAAGCCCTTGTGTTTCTGAAGTAGAAGCACTGACAAAATAATCTGCCGCTTTATAATAAAGTGCTACATCATTGTTGTCCACTTCTCCTGTGAACTGCACAAATTCTTCTAACTGCAGTTCTGAGATCAATTCCTCTAACTCTTCTACATAAGGTCCTTTTCCTACGATAACTAATCTGGCGTTAGGATAAGCGGAGATGACCTGAGGAAACCCATTAATCAAGGCTTGGATATTTTTCTCATAAGAAATCCTGCTTAAAGAAAGAATCATCAAATGGTTTTCCTGAAGACCTAGTGACTCCCTTAATTTGCTGATATCCTGCTGAGTGATATCAGAACGTTTGAATTTTTCAATGTCGATACCAGTAGGAATCACGCGAAGCGGTGCTATTACACCATAGCTGCGTAATGTATCAATAACACGTTCACTTGGACAAACTACACCTGTCGTATGATTTGCAAATAATCTAGACAAGTATTTTACATGGGATTGCCTGATCACTTTTCCTTTACCGATATAATGAAGGTAGTCTTCATACATCGTATGGTAAGTATGGATCAGAGGTATTTTCAACTTCTTAGCCACCATCTTCCCAAGTATCCCTGCTCCGAATTCTGTATGGGTATGAATAAGATCTAGTTCTAGTTCTTTGGCAACCAAATAAGCATACCACATGCCTCTAACAACAACTCTTCGATCCTTGAAAGAAATAAATGGTACACTTGGCATTCGAATCACATCTTTTTCCAACTTATCCGCATTAGGATCGGTCGTTGTAAAAATATAGACTTCATGCCCATGTCTTTCTAATTCTTGTTTTAATGTTTTGATCGATGTAGCAACTCCGCTGACTTGCGGAAAGTAGGTATCGGTAAAAAAGCCGATTTTCATGTTTTTCGCCTCCAAACTAGTCCTTGACCTGATTTACTTTTTTTAATTTGCTAGAGACTTTTTCATTCAGTACACTTTCGTATACATTTTTAAGTTCTTCACCGATTTTATTGATACTTCGCTCTTTTGCTGTTTGATAACCGGCTTGTGTCGTACTCGGTAGTTCTTGATTGGTAATCTGTTGGATCAGTCGGATAAATTCTTCGTTTGTCTTCCCCATATAGCAGTTCTTGCTATCTTCTAACCAGCCATTATACACTGGAATATCTCGAACAAGTACGTTTTGTTTGCTTGCTAAAGCTTCTAAAACAACGATCCCTTCTGTCTCTTCATAAGAAGGGAAAAAGAATAGATCTGCACCTGAATACGCACCTTCTATGATCTCTCCACGAATGTAACCAGGAAACAGGACATTTTCAGGATGATCTTCTTTTACAATTTTCCGGATGTTCCGAGGAATCGAGTACATGGGAACATGACCAAACCAAATAAATGTGTATTCGGGCATCTTCTTAGCAATTTCTACGAAATCAATGATTCCTTTACGTTCGAAAAACAAACCGACACAAATGATTACTTTTTGATCCGGAGACAGTTTGAAATATTCTCTGAACTTTTGTTCTTTCATTGGATCAGGGCGATATTTCTCTAAGTCGATCCCATTGGAAATAGCTTGAATCGGCACACGGATACCATAGCTTTCCAACAACTGTTTTGAATAAGGTGTTGGCGTGATCAGATAGTCCGCTTTTTGGTACAATCCTACCAGATATTTTTTTACGATAGGAGAAAGCTGGTTCGATCCGATAAAGGAATTTCGGAAATCTTCCTCTGTAGAATGCGCATGATAGACAACTTTTTTTCCTTCTCTTCTGGCTTTATTGACCATATTATGACTATTGATTCCGTATGTATTGATGTGCAGGATGTCATAATCTTCTTTTTCATCTAGTGTATAAGAGATACCGACTTCCGTCAGAGCACGTTTTTGATGATCAAGCGCACGCCCGATTCCAGATTTTGCAAGCATCTTTTCACTTTCAAAATATAATAATACCTTCACCTTACGTCCCCCTTCACTTATATAGTATAACATAGCCTACAAACTGTCACTCAAACTTAAGCCCTATTTTTATCTATTCTTACTGACAAAAACGTTTTCTTAAAAAAGAACAAAAAAACTGGCGTAGCTCTTTTACAAGCCACACCAGCTTTTGATACGTTGTTTATTTTACATATTCATGAACAAGTTCAACGACTTCTTCCATCGTATCGCATTCTTTCAATGCACGATCAGCAAGTTCAGCCATTTTCGCTGTGTCCAAGCGTTTCATTAAACTACGCGTTTTAAGAATAGATGTCGCACTCATTGAGAACTCATCTAGACCCATACCTACTAGCAATGGAACAGCTGTTTGATCTCCAGCCATTTCTCCACACATACCTGCCCATTTTCCTTCAGCGTGTGCTGCATCAATTACATTTTTGATCAAACGTAAAATTGATGGGTTATATGGTTGGTACAAGTAAGAAACGCGTTCGTTCATACGGTCTGCTGCCATTGTGTATTGAATCAAATCGTTCGTACCTACAGAGAAGAAATCTACTTCTTTTGCAAACTTGTCTGCTAAGACTGCTGCTGCTGGAATCTCGATCATGATGCCGACTTGGATCGTATCAGATACTTCCTTGCCTTCACTGATCAATTTTTGTTTTTCTTCTTCAAAGATCGCTTTTGCTGCGCGGAATTCTTTGAGTGTAGCTACCATAGGGAACATGATACGTAAATTACCATGAACAGATGCACGAAGCAATGCACGCATTTGTGTACGGAACATTTCGTCGCCTTGTTCAGATAAACTGATACGCAATGCACGATATCCTAAGAATGGATTCATTTCATGAGGTAATTGCAGATATGGTAGTTCTTTATCTCCACCGATGTCCATTGTACGAACAACTACAGGTTTTCCTTCCATACCTTCTAATACAGCTTTGTAAGCTTCATATTGGTCATCTTCTGTTGGGAAGTCTGGAGAATCCATATACAGGAATTCAGTACGGTACAGACCAACTGCTTCTCCACCATTATTATGGACACCAACTAGATCTTTTGGTGTTCCGATGTTTGCAGCTAATTCAAAATGCTTGCCGTCAGCTGTGACAGTTTCTGCATTTTTTAATTTTTCCCATTCTGCTTTTTGTGCTGCGTAATCTGCACCTGCTTTTTCAAATTCAGCTTTTTGTTCATCTGTAGGATCGATGATTACATCGCCTTCGATCCCGTTGACAGCCAAAATATCGCCTTCTTTGACTTTAGCAGTAATTTCTTTTGTACCAACGATTGCTGGAATTTCTAAAGAACGTGCCATGATAGCAGAATGTGAAGTACGTCCACCAATGTCTGTTACAAACGCTTTTACAAAATTGCGATCTAATTGTGCTGTATCACTTGGAGTCAAGTCATGTGCAACAACGACCACTTCTTCGTTGATCATTGATGGATTTGGTAAAGTAACGCCTAATAAGTGTGCTAAAATACGTTTAGCAACGTCACGAATATCTGCAGCACGCTCTTGCATATAAGCATTATCTTCCATTGCTTCGAACATACCGATATACATATCCGTTACTTCTTTTAGCGCTGATTCAGCATTTACGCTGTTGTCTTTAATATTTTGCTTGATTTGACCTACCATTTCTGGATCTGAAAGAACCATCAAATGGGCATCAAATACTTGCGCTTCTGCTTCACCTAAGCTTTGCGCTGCTTTTTCACGAATTTGCTGCAATTCTTCAGTAGATTTAGCTAATGCAGCATCCAAACGAGCTTCTTCAGCCGCAGTATCTTCTACTGTTGCCTTACTGAATGTTAAATCCGGTTGAACTAGCAGGTAAGCTTTTGCAACGGCTACACCGTCACTAGCGGCAATCCCTTTTAGCATTTCAACCATTATTCAGATAAGCCTTCTTTCTTCATTGTTTCAACGATTGCTGCCATTGCATCAGCTTCGTCAGCACCTTCTGCAGTAATAGTAACATCAGAACCTTGACCTACACCTAAAGACATAACGCCCATGATTGATTTCAAGTTTACTGATTTACCTTTATACTCTAAGTTTACATCAGAGTTAAATTTGCTTGCTGTTTGTACTAATAGTGTAGCTGGACGAGCGTGGATCCCAGTTTCTGCTACTACGTGAAATTCTTTCTTTTCCATATTAATCGGTCTCCTTTAAGTGAGTGTTGTTTTTATGTGAGGGTTTTCTTTTTTAGTAATTCAGAGAATCCTAACAAATGCCACCCTTTCATCTGTAAAGATTAACATTTTTTTTCGTTAGATACAACAGTTTTCATTCAATTTCAGATAAAAGTATTCAAATTATTCTGGATTCTTTTTCATCCTTTTCTTCACATTTTATAACAAACGTGTTTATTTTCTTTTTCTTGTCGCTTTCTCTTCTCCTGACGTTTATCATTCTTTCCTTTGACCCTCTTTGTTTTCATATGAAACGAATTACTTGCTTCCCTTTTTATTTTTAGTATAATAAGAGTCAAAGGTCAGGAATGGTCAATAGAGATTTCACCTTTTCTACCTCATAAATCTCTTAAAAAACTAGGGGTTATTCTTTTACCTCATGAAAAACGAGATGTAAAATATGGATGTACCCATTTTTGTGAAAGGACGTGAATGATTCATGCTTTGTCAAAACTGCGGCAAGAATGAGGCAACGATTCACTTGTATGCCACTGTCAATGGTCAGCGGACACAACTCGATTACTGTCAGAGCTGTTATCAAAAAATCAAAAATCAACAAAATGGAGGTCTGACTAATATGGCCCAAAATGATCCATTTGGATTTGGCAGTTTGGACGATCTTTTCCGTTCCATGTCTCGCCAAATGCAACAGCAAGGAAATTATGAGCAAACACCACCAACACAATTTGGCGGAAACAACAACTTCAATGGTGGTCAGCCACCTCAAGGCAATTCAGAAGGTTTATTGGGAGAATACGGAATCAATATCACAGAACAAGCACGACAAGGTGATATCGATCCTGTGATCGGACGCGATGACGAAATCAAACGAGTCATTGAAATTTTAAATCGCCGAACCAAGAACAATCCTGTCTTGATTGGAGAACCAGGTGTTGGTAAAACAGCAGTTGTTGAAGGTTTAGCACAAAAAATCGTAGATGGTGATGTACCGCAAAAATTAATGGACAAAGAAGTCATTCGTTTAGATGTCGTATCTTTAGTCCAAGGTACTGGTATACGAGGACAATTTGAAGAACGTATGCAAAAATTGATTGAAGAGATCCGTCAAGCAGAAAATGTGATCCTATTCATAGATGAAGTTCACGAAATCGTCGGTGCTGGTTCTGCTGGTGATGGAAATATGGATGCTGGTAATATTTTAAAACCAGCTTTAGCTCGAGGAGAATTGCAAATGGTTGGTGCTACTACCTTAAATGAGTACCGCATCATCGAAAAAGACGCTGCTTTAGAACGTCGTATGCAACCTGTACGGGTAGATGAACCAACTGTCGAAGAAACGATCAGTATTTTGAAAGGTTTGCAAAAACGTTATGAAGACTATCATCATGTAAAATATACTGATGAGGCCATCGAAGCAGCCGCAACTTTATCCAATCGTTACGTCCAAGATCGCTTCTTGCCGGATAAAGCCATCGATTTGCTAGATGAAACAGGTTCTAAGAAAAACTTGACGATCCAAATCGTTGATCCTAAAACAATCGAGAAAAAACTGCAAGAAGCAGAAGAACAAAAAGTTTTAGCTTCTCGAGAAGAAGATTTCGAAAAAGCAGCTTATTATCGCGATCAGATCAATAAACTTCAAAAAATGAAAGAACGTCAGCTCACTGAAGAGGAAACACCTGTGATTACCGAAAAAGATATGGAAAAAATCGTTGAACAACGGACAGGTATTCCAGTGGGTGAATTAAAAGAAAAAGAACAGACACAACTGAAAAACTTAGCAGATGACTTGAAAGCTCATGTCATCGGACAAGATAACGCTGTAGATCGAGTAGCGAAAGCGATTCGCCGAAACCGTGTTGGATTAAACAAACAGAATCGTCCAATCGGCTCCTTCTTATTTGTTGGACCAACTGGTGTAGGTAAAACAGAGCTTGCGAAACAACTTGCCTACGAACTATTCGGTTCACAAGATTCAATGATTCGTTTCGATATGTCTGAATATATGGAAAAACATAGTGTCTCTAAATTGATTGGTTCTCCTCCAGGTTATGTCGGATACGAAGAAGCTGGTCAATTAACAGAAAAAGTACGGAGAAATCCTTACAGTCTTGTCTTGTTAGATGAAGTAGAAAAAGCTCATCCAGATGTTTTGCATATGTTCTTGCAAATCTTAGATGATGGTCGATTGACAGATGCACAAGGAAGAACGGTCAGCTTTAAAGATACGATCATCATTATGACAAGTAATGCCGGAACTGGTAAAGTAGAAGCAAACGTTGGTTTTGGTGCGGCACGCGAAGGTGTTACTCGTTCTGTATTGAACCAATTAAACAACTACTTTACACCAGAATTTCTGAACCGTTTTGACGGGATCATCGAATTCAGTGCATTATCAAAAGAAAACTTGATGACAATCGTCACACTAATGCTAGACGATGTCAACCAAATGCTGGCAGCACAGCAACTTCACATCGAAGTTCCTACGAATGTCAAAGAAAAATTAGTTGACTTAGGCTATGATCCATCTATGGGTGCTCGTCCTCTTCGACGCACGATCCAAGAACAAATCGAAGATGGTATCGCTGAATTTTATCTTGATCACCCTTCTATCCATGAGTTGAAAGCAAAACTGGATAAAGATGGAAAAATCATCGTTACTTCTAAACCAGAACGTTTGGCTAAAGAATCAGCCGAAGAAACGGCTGAATAAATCCAGTTTTATAGCGTGAGACGGTATTTCTTTGAGAAATGCCGTCTCATTCTTTTTTCAGAAAAGTCAAAATACTGTTCATTTTATAAAAAAGAAATTATAATAAGAGAAACAAGCAATTAAAAATACATAAAAGAGGTGAGCGCCATGAAATTGGTAAATGTAACAAACAGCCATTCCCGTCTTGTATTAAACCAGCTTGAAAACACTGATGCCCATCTAGTCAAGGTCTACACAGCCGGAAATACCACTATTGTCTACACTGAAGCCCCTGAACATAATGAAATTCTGCTGATCAATGACAAACGTAAAATCCAGCCGAAAGAAATCGAAGATGCTAAAAATTATTTCTTAGATAAAATCAAAGACGCCGTTTACCACGAGGATGAAATCAAAGTAATCGAATTGGCAGGCCTTGTTGAAATCTCGATTCCAAAACATGAATTAGGCGCTACATTAGCCGTGTAAACAAATTTTGAACATAATAATTAAAGAGCGTGGGACAAAAGTAAAGAACACTTTTGTCTCACGCTCTAAACACGTATAAACGGCGGAAGCAGAAGCAACTCCTTCGGAAATAAGCTAAAATTCACGAAAATTGCTTTTCAAATTTTTGTGAATTCCAGCTTATTTCTTGGAGTTAAACGCTTCTGTCTCAGCCTCTTTTTCTTTCTAGCTTTTTGATTTTTCTCTTTTCTTTTGTACTTTTCTCTTTTCATTTTCAGTTCTACGTGTGTCTTTATTTTTAACTTTTTCCTCTTTATGGATGATTGATCGTACTTTTTGTGCAATTTGCTCGTTTTTGTCCCAGTCTTTTACATCTAATAATCGACATAATCGTAACATCTCTTCTTTTTTCTGTTTTTTTCTTTCACGTCTTTGCCATTCTGTTTCCATGTGTCACACTCTCCTTTCTTTAATCATATGTACGCAAAATAATTTTTATATTTTTTTGATTAGACATTTCTATGATTTTAAATGGTTCAGTATAAATTCTTGTGTAAATAGAAATTAGATAACAAAAAAAGAAGGGTTGTCCCTTACAATGTTAATAACGACAAAAACATGGGGAGCCCTTCTTACTATGAATTATACAGAACTGTCAGTTACTACTCAAGATGTTATGCCTAACAAAGGTGTCTTATCCTTTAATTCTGGTCTTACCGACTTTATTCAAGTTGGCGAGCCAATTCAAAATGAAGGTGGATTAACCTTTGTAGGAAAGCTAGATGAGCGTGGTGATACCTTCTGTCCTAATTGCTCAAGAAAACTAGTTAAAAATGGGTCTTTAGAATCTACCCTTAAGCACGTCGCTATTGGTGGAGTACACACCAATATCAGAGTGTCCTATGCACGTTTTCGTTGTCTTAACATTGATTGCCAATTCAACACTAGAAGCCAGTCTATCCCTTTTAAAGCTGATGGTTATCGCATCACCAAACCTTTAAAAGAATACACTGAGAAACTGTTAAGCTATGGCCTTACTCTAAAGGCAGTGGCTTGGCTTACTGGCTTGGACAAGATGACTGTAAAGTCAATTCACAAGTCTCTTCTACTGTCTAAATTTACAACTGATGGCAAGACACTCATAAAACCTGAAAGGCAGGCAAAATACTTAGCCATTGATGAGTTTAAGCTCCACGATGGCCATAAGTACGCCACCGCAATCATAGACTGGGAAACAGGGTATATTCTCTACTTAGCCCATGGCAAGAAGAAAGCCGTTGTTTTCGAGTTTATGGATCATGTTGGCGATGAGTGGATGTCAAAAGTTGAGGCGGTGGCTTGCGACATGAATTCAGACTTCGAAGAAGCTTTTAAAGGGCGCTATCCCAAGCTAGACATCGTCTATGATCGCTTCCACATTATCAAGAATTTCAACGATAAAGTGGTTTCAGAGATCAGAAAGGATGAACAAAGACGGCTGGCTGAAGAAGGCTCTCCAGAGGCTGCTAAGTTGCTTAAGAACTCACGTTACATCTTGATGTCTAAGAGGTCCACATTAGTTCAGAAGGACGAGGATGCCCGTCAAGGCAAGCTAGTGTCTACTGCTGGTGAAATATTCAATACACCAGAAATAAAGGCTTATGGCGGTAATGAAGCATGGTATGACGAGCTGTTGGAAGAAAACAAGCTCTTCTTCACAATAGACCTCGTCAAAGACTTGCTAGACCAGGCATACAACTCACATGACGAGGTGGAAATGTGCGTTAGACTTGAAGGGATCATAGACATCTGCAAGGCAACTGAGAATAGCCACTTTATTTGGTTTGCGCGTCTCTTAAATAACCATTTGAGAGGGATCTACACGTTCGCCAAATACGGGATATCAACTGGCAAACTTGAGGGTATCAACAATAAGATCAAGACTGAGAGACGTAAGGGTTATGGGTATCCAGATGATGAATACTTCTTTCTGCGATTAATGGAAATATCCCGAAAGGCATCCTAAATCTCACAGCCGTTTACACAAGAATTTATACTGAACCTTTTAAATAGTAAAAAGAGCCGTCACGGAAAATCCGTCACGGCTCTAAACAAAATATGAGAGGCTGTTTTTGTTTGGCTATTCTTATTACTTGATGCAGGGCAGCTTGTGTCAAGACTTCTTTACATCAAACTTTTTAATTTTACATTAGGATATTTATCCGCAAACCAGCGTTCTGCAAATTGGTTCTCGAATAAGAACAATGGTTGGTCGAAACGGTCACGAGCCAAGATATTGCGACTTGAACTCATCTTCTCATCCAAATCTTCTGGATCGATCCAGCGAGCGATTTTGTGTCCCATTGGAGACATGATTACTTCGGCGTTATACTCATTTAACATACGATATTGGAATACTTCGAATTGTAGCTGACCAACAGCTCCAATGATATATTCTTCCGTTAGATATGTTTTATAAAGCTGAATCGCTCCTTCTTGAACTAATTGATAGATTCCTTTGTGGAAGGATTTTTGTTTCATGACATTTTTTGCAGTCACTTTCATAAACAGCTCTGGAGTAAATGAAGGGAGTTCTTCATAAGCAACTTTTAGTTTTCCTTCGAACAATGTATCCCCAATCTGATAATTGCCTGTATCATATACACCGATGATATCGCCTGCTACTGCTTTTTCGACGTTTTCTCTCGAATCTGCCATAAATTGTGTGACATTGCTTAATTTCAGTTTTTTATTTGTACGTTCCAACCAGACATCCATTCCTCGTTCGAATGTTCCAGAACAGATTCGGACAAAAGCGATTCGGTCACGATGGGCTGGATTCATATTTGCTTGGATCTTGAATACG
Source organism: Enterococcus sp. DIV0901a (assembly GCF_051711525.1). Classification (NCBI taxonomy): domain Bacteria; kingdom Bacillati; phylum Bacillota; class Bacilli; order Lactobacillales; family Enterococcaceae; genus Enterococcus; species Enterococcus sp. DIV0901a. The sequence continues at coordinate 1,838,907 of NZ_JBIOMW010000001.1, forward strand.
AAACCTGAAAATTCTTCCTCATAAGGACTTACCATCTGATCATCTTGTGTTTTGTGTCCATAAGGAGCTGGTGCCAATTCAACGAAAGTCTCTAAAAAAGTCTGTACACCGAAGTTAGTCAATGCAGAACCAAAAAATACTGGTGTCTGATCGCCACGAGCAATTTTTTCTTGATTAAATGCATCTCCAGCCTCTTTGATTAGTTCTACTTCTTCTAAGACTTGTTCATATAAGGAATTTTCAGTTAGAGGATGATTTTCGGGAAGCAGTCCATCTTCATCCAATTCTACTAATCGTTCATCCTGATAATTTTCCGGACGATAAAACTCTACACGATTATGGTAGATATCATAAAGACCTTCTAGCCCTTTACCCATACCGATTGGCCAATTCATCGGATAAGATTCGATATCTAATAGCTCTTCTAATTCTTCTAACAATTCCAATGGTTCACGACCATCACGATCTAGTTTGTTGATAAAAGTAAATATCGGGATGCCACGTTTTTTTACAACTTGGAATAATTTCTTTGTCTGTGCTTCGATCCCTTTTGCACTATCGATTACCATGACCGCACTATCCACGGCCATCAAAGTACGATAAGTATCTTCAGAAAAATCTTCATGTCCTGGTGTATCCAAGATATTTACTCGTTTCCCTTGATAATCAAACTGCATAACAGAACTAGTAACAGAAATCCCACGTTGTTTCTCGATTTCCATCCAGTCTGATTTGGCAAAATTACCTGTTTTTTTGCCTTTTACGGTCCCGGCTTGACGGATAGCCCCACCAAACAATAGTAATTGTTCTGTAATCGTTGTTTTCCCAGCATCCGGATGGGAAATGATCGCAAAAGTTCTGCGATTGTCCACTTGTTGCTTTAATTCTGGATTATTCATAACCTAACTCCATTTCTTCCATTCAATTATTTATATTTTCTCTAGGCACAGATTGTCCGATCTCTTAAAGAAAGACAATTTCATATAGGGCTGTGACAAAAGCCGTGTAGCAGTCTCTTTTTCCGAGTAAACGGCGTTCTAGAGACAGCCTATCAGCAATAAGCCCACCCAAGCCAAAAATACGAAAAGCTGTTTTTGCTTGGCTGCTCTTATTACTTAATGCAGGATAGCTTTTTCACAACCTTTGTCAACTACTACAACTGAATCAGTATAGCATGGATTCAGCGAATGAAAAAGCCACCAAACCATAAGAGTCAAATATTTTTTTGTCAGCTGACTAAAAGAAAAGACGTGTTGCTTGTTTATTCAAGCAACACGTCTTTCATAACCAAGTTTCCAATTATCTTCTTGGCTCGTCATCTTCGAATTCTTTTCTGAAGTATCTTCGTTCTTCTTCAGGTTCCGCTTCTGTTTCTTCCGGATCATGAAAAATGACACGGATTTTAAGGATTCGAGAACCTTCCATTTCTTCAGAAACCAACGTAATATTATCGACATCAAACGATAACTTTTCGCCTTCATCCGGAATCATGCCTAATGCTGTAATCAAATAACCAGCCATCGTATCTACATCACTCATATGCAGATCGCTGTCAAAAGCTTCATTGAACTCATCAATCAGCATACGTCCTTGGATGATATATTCGTGTTCATCGATTTTTTCATAAAGATTCTCAACTTCATCTGATTCATCATCGATTTCTCCGACGATTTCTTCTAAAAGGTCTTCTAGTGTTGCTAACCCAACGACGCCGCCATATTCATCTAATAAAATAGCCATCTGATTCTGCGTCTTTTTCATTTCATATAACAGATCATCAATAAAGACCGTTTCAGGAACGAATAAAGGCTCCTGCATGATTTTCTTGATATCTAAATTATCAAAGCCGAATTTATGGGCAGCTTTTAGTAAATTCTTTGTATGAAGGATTCCGACTACTTTATCTTTGTCTTCGTTATAAACAGGGATTCTTGAATAGTTTTCGGATAAAACTTCATTCACATTTTCTTCCACAGTGTCGTTGATATCAATCATAAATGCATCCGTTCGTGGGACCATGACTTCTCGGGCAACTTTCGTATCAAGAGAAAAAACCCCTTGGAGCATTTCTAATTCTTCATTATTCAATACGCCTTCGTTTTCAAGCATATAACGCATTTCATCTCTGGTCATTTTTGAATCTTCATCATCAAAAGTCATCGGCGTGATACGCGCCAATAAACTTGTGGAAGCAGAAAGCAGCCAGACGAAGGGCTTAGCTACTACACCAATCAAGCGTATCAGCCCTGAAGTGAACTTTGCGACTTCTTCTGATTTATTTAAAGCAATACGTTTAGGGTACAATTCTCCAAAAACAATCGATACATAGGTCAAAATAGCCAGCACAATGATATTTGCAATATTTTTTGCCGCTGTGCCGCCACCTAATACCGGAGCTAACCGTTCCGATAAAGTATTAGCTAGTGAAGCACCAGACAAAATGTTGACCAAAGTGATTCCTACTTGGATTGTCGATAGGAAATTATTTGGATTCTGCAATATTTTTAAAAGCTTTTGAGATTTCACATCTCCTTCATCAGCTTTTTGCTCGATTCGATTCTTATTGATCGAAACAACAGCAATTTCGGAAGCTGCTAAAAAAGCATTGATCAATGTCAAAACGATCAATAATAAAATCTGCGCTAACAGCGACTGACTCTCAGGGTCAGCATTCATAATCGCATTCTCTCCTTATAAAATTAATTTTTAGTTTACGATAGAAAAAAACGTGGCACTATAGCCACGTTAAAATGGTATCACAAAGCAATTTTCTTTGCAATAAAAACAAGTGTACTAAAACTACCTACGAGGTCGTAGCAATTTTCTTCTTGTTTTCATTTTGCTTGTCTTCTTTGACGATTTTGATTATATAGGAAATGATCGTCTTGCAGATTGCGTAAAAAGGAACACCTAAGAAGATACCAAGCAATCCGGCAATATTTCCAGCTACTAGAAGAACGATAATGATCGTTAATGGATGGATTTTCAGTGATTTCCCAATTACATTAGGATAAATGATATTCCCATCCAACTGTTGAACGATTAGCACAACCACACAACAAAGTAATGCTTTTACCGGATCATTGAAGACTGTTACTAGAAATGCAGGTGCTAGTCCTAGATAAGGTCCTAAATATGGAATTAGGTTTGTCAATCCCGCAATGACCCCAAATAAGAAAGCATAATCCACACCAATTACCATATATCCTAAAAATGTGAAGGTACCAACGAATAAACATTCGATTGCTTGTCCGCTAATGTAATTAGCCAATGTTTTATTCAGTTGCCCCAATAACTCCACAATTTGGTTTCTTCTTTTTTCTGGGAAAAACTGTTGGATGTTTGGGACTAGTTTTTCTCCGTCTTTCAACATATAGAACAAGATGAATGGTGCTGTAATGATTACTACGGTTGCCGAAGCGATCGTTCCAACGATCGAACCTAAACTATTGGATACTCCACTAAGGAATTGCTGAATGATTGTCCCGTAAGAAATGTCTAATTGCTCAAAATATTTATTGATATCTACTTCCTTGAACAAAGGCAATTCGGCTACCTCTTTTAACCAGCTTTCTACCTGTTTGATGAAATCAGGCATATTAGATGCCAATGAGGAAATTTGCTGTACTAGACTTGGGATGACACTAAGTAAAATCCAAATAATTGCTGCAACTAAAAGGAGCAGCACAATTGCGACAGCCCATATTCTTTTGATTTTTGCTTTCATCAACAGCTTGACAATAGGATTCAATAAATAGTAAAGAAAGCCTGCAATCAGTACAGGTGCAAATAACGTGGAAAAAAATGTCCCGATCGGTTCGAAAATAAAGTTTATTTCTGATGAAATCATGATCAATGCAGCTATGATCAATAATTCAAGCGACCAAAACATTAGTTTAGACTGTCTAAGTTTTTCAAACAATAGATTTCCTCCTTTCTTTCTTACTAGTATATATTATATTCGTTAAAAATTCTTTTATTCTTTTTTTATTTTTCTTAATTGTCAAATTAAGTTAGACAAATCATCAATACTTACGTAACTCAAAAATACTTCCAAAGGTGTTCGATAATTCAGTGATTTTCTAGGAATATTATTTCGTTTCGATGCGACAGATTGAATAAAAGATTCATCTACTGAATTGAAATCCATAGATTTCAATAAACCATCTCTACGTAACAATCCGTTAGAATTCTCGTTTAGGCCTCTTTGAGACGGCGTTCCTGGATCAGCGAAATAAATGGCAATATCATTGGCATTACTGATCTGTTTCCAATTTGAAAATTCCTTTCCACAATCAAAAGTGATGGATTTGAATAGATTTTTCGGTACAGATTCAAACCAATGATTTAATTTGTTTTCAATATCAATCGCTTGTCTACCACACGGTTTCAATGTGATGATAACTTTTGATAATCGTTCAACTAAGGTAATTACAGCACTTTTATGTTTCAAACCTACGATAGTGTCACCTTCAAGGTGACCAAACTCATTTGAGAATTGGCTATAATCTTTTTCACGTTCATGAATAGAGCGACGGAAAGCTTGTTTTCCACGTCTTTCTTGATGTCCATTTGGTTTACGCTTGCCTTTCATCGGTAAGTCAGAAGGATTAAATAGCCCCTTTTTGAACATACGATAAATGGTACGAGCAGAACAACGAATAGGAAACGCTGCACGACCAACAATCACATCGGGTGTCCATCCTTGAACAACCTTTCTTTGAATATATTCTGATTGTTCCTCAGGTAAAACAAGCGGGCGTCTACCACAGTTTGATTTGTTTTTCTTATACTGTTGATAGTACTCTAAGGCTGATCTTCCTTGCTTGAAGAACAGGTATACTTTATGGATCGTTTGTCTTGAACGATTCAAGCAATGCGCAGTTTTCGCAACAGATTGATTTATTTTGAAATAAGACTCTATCATTACAAGTTCATCCGTTGTAAGATGGGTATAGGTCATTTGTACTCACTCCTTATAATTCTTTGGACGGAACTATTTTGAGTGTAGCACAAATGACTTTTTTAGTTGTCTAGCTTAATTTTACAATCGGCGTTTTGAAAACTTGCCATACTTTTTATTTGTTTTATTTTCCAGTATACTATACGAAAGGAAGGTGGCTAGACCATGAAAGTTGTACAAACAAAAGATACAATGAGCAATATTTACTTAGATGCTGTACGGATCAGGCATCAAGTTTTTGTAGTCGAACAGGGTGTGCCTTTGTCTCGAGAAATAGACAAAGATGAAGCCCATTGTATCCACTTCGTCCTGTACTCAGATAAAAAAGAACCGCAAGGAACTGTACGTCTTTTGCCTTTAGAAAACGGAAAAATGAAATTACAGCGGATGGCGATTCTTTCTGAATACAGACACCAAGGGTTAGGAAAAATATTGATTGAAGAAGCAGAAAACTTTGCTAAGAATCAAGGCTATAATACGATTTTATTAGGGGCACAGTCCACAGCTGAAACTTTTTACGAAAAACTAGGATATACAGCTTACGGCGATCCTTTTGAAGATGCTGGCATGCCTCATATTTATATGAAAAAGACTTTATAAAAATTTATTTCGAAAAAAGCAAAAAACAGCAAGCTTTTGAGAAAAATCTCTCACTGGCTTACTGTTCTTTTTTGTGTTTACTTACGCGACAATTGCTTGTAACGGTTATACCAAATATCAATATAGCCTTCCGAGAACGGGCCATCTCCATTATTGATCCAGTCAACCAGAATCTTCACATTTTCTTTTAGGATGAAGTCAATATCGTTCGGATAATTCATCATTTTGCTGTGCATCTCATATTCATCGACATCCAATAGTCGTTTCTCGCCGTCAGGAAATACCTTGATATCCAAGTCATAGTCGATATATTTCAAGGCCTCATCGTCCAGCAAAAAAGGTGAAGCTAGATTACAATAATAGGAAACCCCCTTTTCTCTGATCATTGCTATTACATTGAACCAGTATTTTTTATGAAAATAAACAATCGCTGGTTCGCGCGTTACCCATCGGCGTCCATCAGATTCAGTGACTAATGTGTGATCATTCACGCCGATCATAGAGTGTTCGCTTGTTTTTAATACCATGGTATCTCGCCACGTTCGATGCAATTTGCCGTCGTGCTTGTAACTTTGGATCGTCACAAACTCTCCTTCTTTTGGAACTCCCATAGCAACCCTTCCTTAAGCAGCATTTTGTGCTTTGTGTTTGGGTGTTCATTACACCGACATCATAATTATTATATCAATAAAAATGAGCTTTGCCTAGAAAGGATTCCTATTGTTTCGATTTTTCTCTAACTGATCTACCAGTTTCATTTGGACCTTAGGAAAAACGACCGAATCAAATGCATCAGGCTTCAACCACTTCGAAGTTTTGTTCTCGGTAAATTCTTGTTCTGCTCCCTCGGTTGCCCGTCCGTAAAAAAGGAGAACATGCCATTTCAGATGACTAAAAATATGAGTAACTTCTCCTAAATGTCGTGTCTGCCAAACAAAGAGTTCCTGCTTTTCAAATGGGAGATTTTGCTCTTCTTCTGCTACTAGGTCATCAAACAGATCGATTTCTGGCTTTGTTTCCCATTCTTTTTTCAATCGCTCATACTCCTCTTGTGTCACTTCCATCATTGGAAATGTCCACATATTCGCCAGCAATTTTTGGCTATCTCTTTCTTCAAAATAATACGCTCCAGAATGATTTTGAAGAGCCGCACTGATATAATAAACGTCTTTTGGCTTTGCTTTTTTTGTTTTTACAGGAAAACTCGTTTGGATTCCTCGTTTGTTAGCTAAACAAAAGGCTTGGATCGGACAAGTCTCACACTTTGGAGAAGTTGGTGTACAGATAGCTGAACCTAGATCCATCATTGCTTGGTTGAATTCACCTGGATGCTTTTCATCAATGATTTTCCGCATCGCTTCATCAAAGATTTTCCTGCTAGAAGCTTTTGCGATGTCTGCTTCAATGCAAAACAATCTGCTGACTACTCGCATCACGTTGCCGTCAACTGCAGGTTCTGGAAGTCCAAATGCGATACTTGCAATCGCGCCTGTCGTATATGGTCCTATTCCCTTCAATGAGCTAATTTCTTCAGGCGTTTGCGGCATTTCCCCATCAAATTCTGACATGATCTGTTTAGCAGCAGCTTGGATGTTTCGGGCTCTTGAGTAATAACCAAGGCCCTCCCATGCTTTTAAAAGCTTTTCTTCTGGAGCATTTGCTAGCTCTTCAATTGTAGGAAACCATTCCATGAAACGATAAAAATAATCGATCACTGTGTCTACTCTGGTTTGCTGAAGCATGATCTCAGAGATCCAGATACGATAAGGATCACGATTATAGCGCCAAGGCAGGTTTCTTTTTTCTTGTTCATACCATTGAATGAACTGATCTTGAAATTCTTTTGTTTCTTTATCTGTCCATTTTTCCCATTCTTTATTCACTTTCCTCTTCCTTTTCCGTAATGAATCGCTGGATCATATCCAAATCAAATCCTTTTTGATATAAGCTTTGCTTTACTTTTAGATTTCTTTTTTTAGGTTCAAACCTTAAATTTCTTCGCCATAGTTTATCTCCTTGTTTGACTAAATAATCATATTCTATTTCTTGATCTGCTTCTTGCGGAAGATCAGCTATCGCTTGTTGGATCACTTCTTGAGAAAAGCCTTTCGTCATCAATGTTTGTTGGATTTTTCTCAATAATTCTTTTTGGCTTTTTCCGTGATTTTTTCCAAACGCTTTTTCGGCTGTCTGATGTGCATTTTGAACTTGGTCTTCAAATGTATATTGGCTGAGCGCTTGTTCAATGATTTCAGGTTTCAAACCTTTTTGCTGCATCTGCTGCGCTAATTTCTTTGGTCCTTTGTCACTTAAGCGCATATTCGTACGCACATAACTTTCCCCATAGACCAAATCATCGACAAGGTCCAATTCTTTTAAGCGGGCTACGATTTTATTTCGATCTTCTTGAAGGATTTCCTTTTCTTTTAAGTATGTTCGGATTTCTTTTTCCGATCGCAACTGATAACTTAAGTAATTCATTGCTAGGTGAAAACCGAAATCAGCTCCGCTACTCTTCTTGATCTCTTGGATAGTTTCTTCGTCTAATTCCCGTCCTTTTAATAATCGATAGCGTACTAATACATCTTCAGATACTTGTAAAGCTTCTCCTTCAGATAAATCTACGCGATAGAAAGGGCCTTTGCCTTTACTGATTCTCGTAACGGTTAACATAAACATCCTCCTCGAACATATATTCTCTATCATACCACAGAAAATCCCCGTAATCAGGTATTATATGTTAGAATAAACCACAGAAAAAAGAAAAAGGGAGATACTTATGGCAGAAACAATTGTCAAAACTGGACAAACGGTTCCTTTGAAAATCAAGCGTTTAGGCATAAATGGTGAAGGAATCGGTTATTTCAAACGGTTGATCATATTTGTTCCATATGCACTACCAAAAGAAGAAGTACTAGTGAAAATCACGAAAGCAACTCCTCGCTATGCAGAAGGAGAATTAATAAAAGTCAAAAAAACAAGCAAAGATCGCGTAGTGGCACCATGTCCTGTTTACTATGAATGCGGTGGCTGTCAATTACAACACTTAGCTTATCAAGCTCAATTGGATTTTAAAAAGGATCTGCTTTTGCAAGCATTGGAAAAATTCAAACCAGCAGGCTTTCGATCTTATCAACTTTTGCCGACGATCGGGATGGATGAGCCTTGGCATTATAGAAACAAAGCACAATTTCAGTTACGAAAAAATAAGCAGACTCAAAAAATTGAAGCTGGTTTATACGAAGCAAACTCTCATCAGTTAGTCCCTATAACAGACTGCTTGGTTCAAGAACCTCGAACACAAAAAGTAATGAATACTGTTGTTCAACTATTGAATAAATTTGATGCACCCATCTATGATGAACGGACAAACAGTGGAATCTTCCGCACAATCATGGTTAGAATCGGTGTCAAAACTGGGGAGTTACAAGTTGTTTTTATTACTCGCAGTAAAAAATTCCCGCAAAAAAACGCAATGATCCGTGAGATCAATGAACGACTGCCCGAAGTTGTTTCAATCATGCAAAATGTCCAGGCACAAAAAACGTCTCTCGTGATGGGGGATGAAACGATCCACTTATGGGGAAAAGAAGCCATTGAAGAACAAATCAATGAAGTGACTTTCGATCTTTCTCCTCGTGCCTTCTTTCAACTCAATCCTCAGCAGACCGAATTGCTTTATGGCGAAGGAATTAAAGCATTAGATGTCCAGCCTAATGAAACGATCGTGGATGCTTATTGCGGAGTTGGGACGATCGGCTTAAGTGTAGCAAAACAAGCCAAAGAAGTACGGGGAATGGATACCGTTCCTCAAGCAATCGCTGATGCAAAAAAAAATGCGGAAAGATTAGGATATCACAACACTCGATATGAAGTCGGGACAGCAGAGCAAGTTCTGCCTAAATGGTTGAATGAAGGTTTTCAGCCTGATGGTATCATCGTAGATCCACCACGTACGGGTTTGGATAACGCATTGATCCAATCATTATTGAAATACCCTCCAAAAAAACTTGTTTATATCTCCTGTAATGTTTCTACACTTGCCAGAGATCTGGTTAATTTAAGTAAAAAGTTCAAGATTGAATATTTACAGTCTGTCGACATGTTTCCTCAGACTGCACGTTGTGAAGTTGTCGTGAAGATGACGAGACTCGCTGACTAAATGAAAGAGGTTGTGAAAAAGTCTGCCCTGCATCAAGTAATAAGAACAGCCAAACAAAAATAGCTCTTCATGTTTTATGAATACTGTACTTGTGACCGAAGAGTTAACAGGAGGACACTATTTATTTAAAAAAAGGGTTGTGACATAGTTTTTGTCACAGCCCTTTTTGATTATTATTGGATATTCACGTCTATCACTTGATAAAATGCATTTGTCGTATCGCTGATATTCCATACTGCTAAAATCACATTATATCCTTTTCGATCCTGCGGAAGTGTGATCGTTTGGTTGACTGTTTTTGGTGGAACAGTTGCTTTGTCGTCTATTTTTGTGATCAATTCAAAATCACTAAATTTCAAAGGTTGATTAGGATTCCAAGTTGGTTTGGTAATGTAGTAATCCCAAGTACTTGTCCGATGTTGTGCTGTTAAATTCCAAGTAATATTTAATGTTCCTGGATTAACCATGTTTTTATGCCATCTGTTAGATGTCTGTTCATCTAAAGGCTCAAAGCCGCTGACTCCTGCACTAGCAATTTTTCCATCAATGAATGTATTTTTGGTAGCTTCGATACTTTGCGGTTCCCATTGTGCTCTTCCGACATTTTGATTTAAGTTTCCTGCTGCTGATGTTCCTAGGTATGCACGGCTTCCTGGAGAAGTAATATAACCATGCGCAAAACCTGGAATGCTAAAACCGAACAACCCTAAACTAACTAACCCAATAAACAATAACGTACTAATCTTTTTCATGTAGAAACCTCCTTCATTTGATAACCACATTGTAAACGCTTTATTGCATTAACACAAACATTATGCTTTTATAATTTTATGTTGAAGTAAAAAAGGTGAAAAAAGTAAGATGCAGATTATAACAGAAGTAGACGAGAAAAGTACAAATAGAAAACATGAGAATCAAATCATATGATCTTTTTCAAAAACATCATTCATATAAACAAATGTTCAACTTTTTAATAACAACAATCATCAATTTTTTTCTTACTTCACAAACTAAATACAGGTCTTGCTGTGAGCCTTCATGGTAAACTAATATTATAGAAAGGAGTTAGTAAAATGAAGATGATAAAAGATATTCGTTTTTGGGTTTGTGTTATAGGAATTGTCATATTAGGCTTTTTATCAGGGTTGCTTAGCGGAAATCCCGGAGAATATTACTATTCTTTGCAACTTCCACCATTTGCACCACCTAGCTGGATATTTGGGCCGATGTGGACCTTACTGTATATATTGATGGGTATTTCTCTTTATTTGTTACTTAATCACAACAACAAAAAACAGCGAAACAATCTTGTCGGTCTTTTTGTGATTCAGTTCATTTTTAATTTTATATGGTCTGCTCTATTTTTTAATTTAAGAAATATTTTCATTGCAGCAATCGATATTACACTTTTAGTTATTTTCTTGTCAGTGCTTATGTATCAGTTGTGGCTGCATCATCGCCTGGCAATGTGGCTCATGATTCCTTATTATTTATGGGTACTATTCGCAACTCTATTGAATTATTCAATTTATTTTTTAAACTAAGCGCTAAAAAGAGACGTCCTGTAATTTAACACATAGAAAAAGTGCCACCTAAGTTAGATTTTTTGTCTAATTTAGGTGGCACTCTTTATTAACCAAACTATTTTTTTCTAGTACCCACTTGTTGTTCCATACTCATTATTCTGGTCATAACCATAACCATTTTGTTCCTGTCCAGCGTAAGGATCATAACTTTGAGTATCTTGACTTGGTGTATAGTACTGACTTGTATCTTCTGTTTGCTGATAATAGGTATTCGGATCTTGGTACTGATCATATGTGTTTTCTGAATAGGAAGAATAATCGGTGTACCCTTCACTATTCGATCCATCACCGTTTGTCGAATCGCCATCTTCCGAATCATCAAAGAACATCATTGAAGCATTCTCATTTTTCAAATTAGGTAATGTATCGCTTGTTTTTATATTTAATTGTTTCTTCAGTTCATTTTGGATCGAAAGAAGATCATTTTTTCCTAAAATTTGATAGTAGATATCATTGATCATTTGTCCTTCGCCTTGCAACTGGTCTTGTTTGATTGTTTCAAACGCCGGGGTGTAGTTCGTCGCTACATCAAGCATGTCATCCCAATCTAAGTCCGTCGTCACATTGTTCTCAACTGCTTTTAAAATTTTTCTATAATTGCTTACGCCATCTAAACTTAAAACTTTATTGACGATTTTCGTCACTACTTCCCGCTGACGACGTTGTCGACCGATATCGCCTTCTGGATCTTCGTGTCGCATTCGAGAATAGGCTAAACCTTTTTCTCCATTCAATGTTTGTTCACCTACTGGTACATGGACACCATCCAAAGTAAAGTCAATTTTATTATTCACTTTGATGCCACCGACCGCATTGATCAAATCTTCCATGCCATCCAAATTGATCGTTACATAATGATCAATAGGAATATCGAGCAGTTGCTCAATTGAATCCATGGCCATTTCGACACCACCAAATGCATAGGCATGATTTAATTTATCTACCGTTCCATAACCTACGATATTCGTATAAATATCTCGGTCCAAACTGATGATCGTTGATTTTTTTTGTTTCGGATTAACTGTTACTACCATCATCGTATCAGAACGTCCTTGTTCCGTTCTTCCTAATCCACCGGTATCTAAACCTAATAGCAAAACCGAAAAAGGTTCTTTGTCATCAATGCTTACTCTCTCAGAACGTTTGGAGGATATTCGATTAGAGTTTTTAGAAATTTTGTTTACTGTTTGGCTCGCTTCTCCCATAAATCTGATTCCGTATGCTGATAATCCGGCAATCAGCAAAACGAATACCCCTAACAAGGTTAATAGAACTTTTTGCCATCGCTTCATAATACACCTCTGTTTCACATTTTCTAAAATATTGTCTCATATAACTGTTCAATCAGCAAATTCACTTTTTAATCATAAGAAAACTTTAAAAAACATTTTTGTGTAACGATTATTATTTTTTAAAATTTCTCAAAATTCTTAACTATCATACCATACCGTGAAAAAGATCGAAAGACCGAATACACGCAGTTCGCAATCGTTTTATCTTTTTTTATGTATTTTTTCCAGAAAAAGCGAACAACAAGGTATTTTCCAAATAATCGTGCAGTAAAATGATCGCACATACCTTTCTCATCTTTTTAACAGTCTTTGCCTACCGTTCAGATTATCATTCGATTTCACGAAAATTTCTTCCTATGACTGGTCCTTTTGTTAAACCCATCTTCTATTCGTTTTATTTCCAGCTCACTGCATGGCTATTAAAATGACTCGAACTAGTGATTGCATTACCATCATCTTTTAATGGATAGATATGCTCCTCTTCAAAGTAAAACGATTTTCTTTTAAAGTAATAGAATTGACATGGTAATGAGTATGTATACTAGTGGTTTCACAAATGGTCTTTTATTCAACATCCAAAAAACTGAAATTTCTTTAAAATCTATTACTAACGAAGAAAATGTTCCTTGCTTGATAATTAGTTAGGACATGTCAAGTGAACAAATGCATTTACTTAGCCAAAAAATCTAAAAACTTCATAAATAGACAAAAAGACACGACTCTCTAAGAAGTCGTGTCTTTATTCAACAAATTATTATAATTTAGTCACTTCAGCAGCTTGAGGTCCGCGTGCACCTTCAACAATCGTGAATTCTACTTCTTGACCTTCTTCTAGGCTCTTGAAGCCTTCTCCTTGAATTGCTGAGAAATGAACAAATACGTCATCTCCGCCGTCTACTGTAATAAACCCAAATCCTTTTTCATTGTTGAACCATTTAACCGTTCCGTGTTCCATAAATGTATAGCCTCCAAAAAAGTTCTTGCAAGTAACCTTGCAAGAACATTATACCCAATTTAGAAAACGCTAGCAAGCTTTCGCTCTTTTATTTTCCAAATTATTTTTAAGACTGATATGACGGAGGAAATGGTTATTTTGCTGCTTCGAAACGTTTGTTTACTTCATCCCAATTAATAACATTCCAGAATGCTGCAATATAATCTGGTCGGACATTTTTATATTTCAAATAATAAGCATGTTCCCAAACGTCCAAACCTAGAATTGGTGTCTTTCCTTCCATCAATGGAGAATCTTGATTTGCAGTAGAGGTAATAGCTAATTTTCCATTTTCCATTACAAGCCAAGCCCATCCAGAACCAAATCGTCCAGCGGCTGCTTTTTTGAATTCTTCTTTAAAAGAAGAAAAATCACCAAAAGCTTCATTAATCGCTTCTTTTATTTCTCCTGTAGGTTCGCCACCAGCATTTGGTGCCATGATTTCCCAGAAAAATGAATGGTTAGCATGTCCGCCACCATTGTTACGTACAGCTGTCTTGATATCTGTTGGAATAGCGTCCATATCAGATAATAATTCTTCTATTGTTTTTTCGCCTAATTCTGGGTATTTCTCAATTGCTGCATTTAAATTCGTCACATAAGTATTGTGATGCTTATCATGATGCAGATGCATCGTTTCTTCGTCAATATAAGGTTCCAATGCGTCATATGCATAAGGTAGATCTGGTAATGTGTAAGTCATAAAAAAATTCCTCCTCAATGTTTTCTTAATAATGTCTACATTACAAAGAGTAACAAAGAGAAGGAAATTCTTCAATTGTTATGCCTAGTCGTCTTTTTCACTTTGACCTACTTCTTCTTCAAAAACCTCAGTTTCTTTAAAAATAAACAACTTGCTGAAAATATAGTTCGCAAGGATAACAATAATTTGAGTGATGATTTTCGCCACATACTCATTGCTGTTCATAACATTGATCAACAATACCATTGCCCCCATGTCCAATCCGTAAGAAAGGATACGGTAGAAGAAGAACTTACCGCATTCAATAAGTGCATGTGTAAAATTCGGTGATTTTGAATGGAATACCCAAAGTTTGTTCGTTACAAAAGCAAACAATACAGAACAAAACCACGAAATAGAATTGGATAAGGCCATACTTAAATCAAAATATTGGCGTGCGAGAGCAAAACTAACAAAATTTACAATCGTAGCCAAACCACCAAAAAAGAGATAGACTAGTATCTCCCAATATCCTTTTGCTTCTAAATATCCTTTTAACTGTCGATACTGCTTCATGAGCCAACCTACCTTATTAAAAATTCTTATTTATCATACTCTATATTTCAATAACTTTCATCTTTATTTAAAAAAATTAATTTTTTTTGATCCTTTGCCTTTGTCTCTGCTTGGATCGTCACATGTGAGTCAAGTCCATAATCCTGTGTAAAATACTATACAATGTTTTACCGGTCTCTCATTGATCAAACTTAATATATTTTCTTGTAGAACTGAGCCATTCGTCATGAAGGTCCATAAGGACAGCTCCAATTAATCGATTGGCAGACGTTCGGTTGGGAAAAATCCGAATAATCTTTTCTCTTCTGCGGACTTCCTGGTTCAGTCGTTCAAGAAGGTTGGTGCTTTTTAGCCGATTATGACTATTTCCGATAACCGTGTATTGAAAGGCATCTTCGAAGCCATTATCCAATATTTCGCAGGCTTTTGTATATTTAGGCTGGTCGATATATTCACCGACTAAGGCATTCTTAGCTGTTCGAGCGAGTTCAATATCCGTAAACTTAAAGATCGCTTTTACTGCTTCTCTAAACGGTTTTGAATTCTTTTTTGGAATGGAACTGAAGATGTTTCTTAAAAAATGGACCTGGCATCTCTGCCAACTTGCGTTGGTAAATGACTTACGAATCGCAGACACTAGGCCTTTATGGGCATCAGAAATGATGAGTTCTGTCCCCTTTAGGCCGCGTTCTTTTAAGTATTCAAAGAAGATGGACCATGTGTCATCACTTTCTTCATTTTGAATCATGAAGCCAATGATTTCACGGTCGCCACCTTCTGTTATCCCGATCGCAATATGGCAGCTTTTAGAAAGCACTCGATGGTCCTCACGGACTTTTATGTAGAGAACATCAGTCATCAGATAAGGATAATTCGTACCTGAGAGTGAACGGTTCTGCCATTCGTTGACCATCGGGTCTAACTGCTCAGTCAGGCTAGAAACAAAAGATTTCGATACAGATTTTCCACATAGCTCTTCAACAATCTTTGAAACTTTACGTGTCGAAACGCCCGAAACATACATCTCAAGCATTGAAGCGAGCAGTGCCTTTTCATTTCGCTGATAACGCTCAAACACCGTCGGTGAAAATTCACCATCACGTGTTCTAGGCACTTTTAATTCGAGTGTACCCACACGAGTCGTAAAGTCTCGCTCATAATAGCCATTTCTTTGACTCTGACGACTTTCTGAACGTTCATAGTCATCGGCTTGAATATATTCTGTTCGTTGATTTTCCATCAATTGGTTGAAAACAGTGGTTAAAATATTTTTAGAAATATCATCTTTTACCGAATGTTCAATAATACTTTGAACCTCTTCGTTGTTCAGTGTAAAATGTACTTGGGTCATGTAACGTCCTCCTGGGTATGTTTTTGTGGTTAAAAACATTGTACCGTAAAAGGGCTGTTACATGGCCTTTTATCTTTTACACAATTATATGGACTTTATCCACATGTGTAATACCATATTTTAATTTTAATAAAGAAATTATACGAGGATATATCTTTTCAATCTCGCTTAGTAGCTGATCTTCAAAATCAATATGTCCGTCGAAAATAATTATCTTTTCGCTATACTGCCAAATATGGACATGATGAACATCCTTTACCCCATCGATTGCTTCAATTTCTTGTTCCATTTTTTCATAGTCGATAGCAGGTGCACTTTGTATCAAAATAGCGGCAGCTTTTTTGATCACCATTATCGCTTCTATCAATATATATATCGAAATGATCAGTGTAATAACTGGATCGATCCAGTAGATATCGAAAAAACGGATCAAAATTGCTCCGATAATCACACTTACCGAAGACAGTGTATCACTTAACAAATGCAAATAACTAGATTTTATATTCAAACTTTCATCTGCTTCTTGTCGTAATAATAATACTGAGAACAAATTCGCGAGCAATCCAATAACTGCTACTGTTAGCATCAAATGACTATTTATCTTTTCTGGTGAAGTGAACCGCTTGAATGCTTCAACGGTTAAAAATAAGGATAATATGATCAATATGAATGAGTTGATGAAAGCACTCAATATTTCTAAACGCTGGTAGCCATACGTACGTTTTTTATTTGCTTCTTTTCGGGCCATTTTTTGTGCCCCGTAAGAAAAAATAATTGCCAATGTATCACTAAGGTTATGGAAAGCATCTGAAACAAGAGACAAACTCCCTGACATAATCCCTCCAATAAATTCTGATAAAGTGATCACCGCATTCAAAACCACTACTCCAAATAGTTTTTTTGATGATCTCTGTGGCTGTGTAGGCACTATTCCTTCCTCCATTTTATTTATATTGGATAGTCTTTAGACAAGAATAACATTTTTTTGATATTTCACCAATCATTCAGCTGTTTCCCTAAAGCACTTGTATTTCACTTGATACTTCGCTAGAATTGCAAGTGATGACACTACTAGATGAGGAGTACTTATGACAACAAAACAATTAATTATCAGTTCCTTTATACGATTCAAAGACCTAAAGGAGGCGAGAAATGTCCCATTTTGGAAAGCCATTGTCTATCTTTTAGTTTTGAGTATATTTATGGCTTTGCCAATCTCTTTTCAAGTTTTTCAAGTCTTAAACAACATTCAATTGGATGGGCAAAAGATTGCTATTCGCATTCCTGATTTTACAATCCAAAACGGGCAGCTTCAAACCGAAGAAAAAGAAGGATTCATTTACCAAACAAACTCCATTATCTTCACATTTGATCCAGAGGGAAAACGAACAGAACAGGACATCTCTACTGATTTGATGGGGAATTTTGTTAGTGTCGGGATGTTAAAAAACAAACTTATCATAGCTCTTCCTAATACAGGCACGACTTCTGCTTTGTTGAACAATAACCAATTAGAACTTCCCTACACCAATGAATCTTTAAAAAACTTAACAGGTAAGCAGCTCCGTTCTTTTTTAAGTGAAGCATCTATACCACTTTGGATAAAAGTCCTGACATTTATATTTTCTATTTATCCTAGTTTTCTGAATCTGCTGATCACTTTGCTATTTACCAACATTGCTGCTTTTCTCTATGCACGCTTTCGACTAACAAAAGCTACTTTTCTTGATTGTTTAAAAACATTGATCTATTCAATTTCATTGCCTACTATAATTGCAACAATCTTGATGGTCTTTCTTCCTTCTTTTGACACTAGCGCCTTCATTGCTTTTGCAGGAATCTTTATTTTTGCTCAAGCTGTCAAAGGATGGGCAAAAATATCGATCAATTAAGAAATAAAGACAACTCGTTATTTCTACTTCAATAGACCCTTTTAGAGGTTGTGACATTTTTTTTGTCACAGCCCCTTTTTTATTTGAAAAATATTTCTTTCTCAAAAAACAAGCAAGGCGCTTCAAAGTTCTTCTTGTATGCGCTACACTTAGAGTAAAGAAAGGCGGGAAATTAACTATGTCAGAAAGAATCATTTATGCAGATCGTCCATTTCGTGATGAATTTATCGAAGAAATCCATACTATAGCGCCTGGTTATATCTTTAAAACAGAATTACAACCAGAGGATCTACAAAATGTAGAGATCAGTTTGGGCTGGAACTCAGACTACCAAGAAAAACTATTAGCCTCTTCTACCTTGAAATGGGTCCAATCTATCTCAGCTGGTGTTGATCAGCTACCCCTTGAGACTTTTTCAAAGAAACATATTTTACTTTCAAATGGTAGTGGCATCCACAGTGAATCGATTACGGAGCATGTCTTAGGAATCATCCTTGGGTATTCTCGTGGTCTTTTTCAAGCACAAAAGGCACAGAGTGACATGAAATGGTTAGGTTCATCGGTCCATTACCAATCTATCCAAGGGAAAAAAATACTAATCATTGGAACTGGCCATATTGGAAAAATGATTGCAAAAAAATGCAAAGCATTAGACATGAACTGCTATGGAATCAATACATCCGGTCATCCAGCAGAAGGAATGGAAAAGACTTTTTCTTTAAATCAACTAAAGGAAGTTCTTCCTGAAGTAGATTTCGTAGTCAATATCTTACCTCTAACGGAGGAAACAACTGGGCTCTTTGATCAGCATATGTTTGAACACTTTGATCCAAAATCTGTATTCATCAATGTTGGCCGTGGTGCTTCTGTTAAGACACAAGATCTGGTGCAGGCTTTAAATAACCAGCAACTTTCCTTTGCAGCATTAGACGTTTTTGAGGAAGAGCCTCTTCCACAAGATCATCCTCTTTGGAAAATGGACAATGTACTGATTACTTCCCACATTGCAGGTTTGACACCTGATTTTCAAAAGAAATTAATGGCTATTTTTTTAACCAATCTGAAAAGCTACTTTGCCACCCATGAGCTTCAAACCAATCAAGTAAAATTGTCTGCAGGATATTAATAGCTGAAAACAATATTTTCAAAAGAAAAAAGAGAAGGTGACAAAAATTGTGTCACCCTCTCTTTTTTTATTGTTTTTTAAAGTGATAGGTTGGCTCCTCCAGGTTGGGATCATAATCAACAAGTAAATCATATCCTTTAAAGAACCATTCATCTGCTTCCTCGATAAAAAAAAGTGTCCCATCCATTTCCACTTTCTTTACAGGATGTTCTGGCTGTTCAACTGACATTCCAATCGAAAAACCATCATGAACCTCTGTTTTGCCGTAGACTTTTCCAAAAAAACGTATTCCGTAAGTTTCTGGCAGATCAATTTCTGAGTCAAACCACTTTTGTGCTTTTGGCGTTACCGTTAATTTCATCCCAACAACCTACTTTCTCTTTTCTTTCTATTGATTCATCTTATCGTCTAGAATATCCACATCGCCTGTCTCTCCAATAACCAGTAGATTATCATTTTCACGAACATATTCATCTGCTGCAGGAGAAGCGATAACCGTTTGATCTACTCTTCGTATGGCGACTACTGTTAAGTCAAAACGTTGCCTGAAATTTAATTCAGCTAATGTTTTGTTGAAAAATTTAGGATTGGAGACTCGGATTTCTGCTAAAGAATATTTATCTGACAGCTCTAAGTAGTCTAGAATATTCTTTGATACTAAGTTATGTGCAATCCGTATCCCCATGTCTCGCTCAGGGTGTACGACACGATCTGCTCCGATCTTCTCTAGTACACGGGCATGGTACTCATTTTGGGCTTTTGCTAAAATATTCGGTACGCCCATTTCCTTTACCATCAGAGTAACTAAGATGCTGGCTTGGATATCTTCTCCAATAGCGACAATTACATGATCGAAATTTCTTATACCTAATGAACGAAGTGTCATCTCATCCTGTGCATTTGCCACAACAGCATGAGTGGCTATATTCATATATTCATTGACTCGATCTTCATTACTGTCAATAGCCAGTACTTCTTGTCCAGCTTCGATCAGTGTACGGCAGATGCTTCCGCCAAATCGTCCAAGGCCTACAATTGCAAAATTTTGTTTCACCATTTTCCTCCTTTAGTATCTTCTTTTCTCAGTATAACAAAGCCTTTCCAAAAACAAAAGCAAGCATCATTATTGTAAAAAAGCCAAGAAAAATAATAGTTATTTTCTCAGCTTTTGATTATCCTCTTTATCATCGTTTTTATTTAACCAAACCATGTTTAAACGCATAGATAGCTGCTTGAGTTCGGTCTTCTACCTCTAACTTAGCTAATATATTCGACACATGCGTTTTAACTGTTTTCAGTGTGATAAACAATTCATCCGCGATTTCCTGATTACTTTTCCCTTCAGAAATCAGCATCAAAATTTCATTTTCTCGATTCGTTAATTCTTCATGCAATACTGGATCATTTCGCCGACTCATTTTTTCCATCATTTTTGTTGTCACTTCAGGTTCCAATACTCGCTCGCCGCGTTGCGTAGCCCTTATAGCATCAGCTATTTCATGTGCGGTAGACGTCTTCAATAAATATCCTGCTGCTCCTGCTTCAATTGCAGGATAAACTTTTTCATCATCAATAAAACTTGTGACGATAATGATTTTGGCTTTTGGCCAATCTTTTAAGATTGCTTTTGTTGATTCGATGCCATCCATTTCTTCCATGACTAGATCCATTAAAATGACATCTGGTCGAAGTGCCATCGCCTTTTCATAGCCTTGACGTCCATTTTCAGCTTCTCCAATCACTTCAATGTCTTCTTGGATAGATAAATAAGAAGAGACGCCTAAGCGTACCATTTCATGGTCATCTACTAATAAAACTTTTATCATCTTTATCTATGCCTCCTTCATCAAAGGGACCTTGATCTCCACGCTCGTACCTTGCCCTTTAAAACTAATGATTTTTACTGTTCCACCAATACCAGCTACTCGTTCTTTGATATTGTTCAATCCATAACTTCCCGTTTTGGTTTCATTCATATTAAATCCTGTCCCGTCGTCAATAATACGTAATAAAAGATTGTTATCTATTTTATGCAAATAGACTTCTAATTCATTAGCCTTAGCATGTCTTAATGTGTTTGATAACAATTCTTGAACGATTCGGAACAAGTGATCCTCAATGGAACTAGTTAATTTTACATCTTCTACATCCCATTTTAGCGAAATCTGGATTTTATTCTGCAATTCCTTCAATAACTGCTCAATGCCTTGTTTTAAACTTTTTTCTTCTAAATTGACTGGACGCAGATGAAGAAGCAGCGCACGCATCTCAGACTGGGAAGCGTTGATGATCTCTGCCACCATTTTCAACTGCTTACGGAACATTTCTGTTGTCTCACTTTTTTCTGCTTGCTCCGTCAATGCCGACATCATCATCATCGCTGCAAATAATTGCTGTGAAACTGAATCATGAAGCTCACGAGCTAATCGATGCCTTTCTAATTCTAAAATCTCTTCTTTGGTTTGTCCATCTACATATTGAGGACGGCTAGTCATAATCTGTAATTCACTGGATACTTCGATCATTTTTTCTTTTATTTTAGTAATTTCCATATCAATATCTTTGATGTACAGATCATCCGACGCGCTTGGGATCGGCTGATGCAAAAGTTTGGATTCATAATTGCCAGAAGAAAGTGCACGAAGCTTTTCTTCGATTTTCTCGTATTTTGCCTTTTGAATAAGTGATAACAATAGAAATACGATCAATCCTACACCTAATGAAATTGCCATCAAATGGAAGATAAGCGGAACGTATAATAAACGCGCACGCAGCAATTCTCCCCACCAATGACTTTGGTTACTGGCATAAAAATAAGTGAAAAGTGAAAATAGAATAATAAGGAAAGCCGCAATCCCCGAATAAACAGCTAGCATTGCTTTGGATATTCTTCCCATCATATTCGTATCACCTCGACATCTCCAACCAAGGTATTGGTAATGATCTTCAATCTGCGAGGATTTTCATCATAATCACTGCTGCAGATTTTGATCTGTTCGTTTTTTAAGGAAAACTGCTCTTCTTCAAACAAGACATTTCCTACTAATGTCGCATGCTCTAAACGAATAGCCACTCCCAGGGGTACTAAGATCCGTGTTCTGCCTATCCCTTTTCTTACAATCACAATATTATCATCTTTTGGCAAAAGTGTATTGCCCAAATCGATGATAGTATCACCAGAAATGATGGCAATGTTGATGTCATCCCATTCATAGACGTCGTTTCCAATACGTTGGTTACCAAATAATTGCTGTCTTTTACGCTCATTATTATGTGTTTTTAATTGCTCTGTTTGGACCATCATGATCTGTTTTTTTCGCCAAAAAGCATTTTTTGTCAAATCTATTCCTGAAATCTCTACACCTTTCAGCCCGATAAATAAAACGGCCAATACAACCATCATCCATAAAGCAGGACTGTTGACTAAGCTAAAAAAAATGACCAAGCTCCCTAAGATCAATTGAAAATTTTGAAATTTAGTACGAGGATATTTGCGCATAGCTAGATATATATTGAAAATACCGAATATTACTAAAAGCAAAAGTCCAGTATTGTTTACGATTTGCCAAACAGCAAATAACAGCAGCAGTGCTTCGACTACCACAAAAAAACGCCAAGAACTATTCATCGCTTTTTCTCCCTCCTGACACATTCTCATTTCATCATACCTATTTTTTTGACTGTTGGCTATAGGACTTTAGATGTAAGATCGTTCAGTGAAACCTGCAATACTCAAAGAGAAAAGATCTAGAGTGCGTCATCAGTAAGATGAACTCTCTAGATCTTTCAGTCAGACTACGCTTGTTCTACTTTGACGATTTTAACTAACATATCGCCACCTGGTGTAGCAATGGTTACTTCATCATTTTTACGTTTGCCAATCAATGCTTGCGCGATAGGAGAATCATTGGAAATCTTTCCAGAAAACGGGTCTGCTTCAGCACTTCCGACAATCGTGTACTCTTCTTCATCTCCATCAGGCAACTCGATGAACGTAACTGTTTTACCGATCGATACCTCATCTGCATCTACGCCGTCATTATCGATGATTTGTGCAAAACGGATCATATTTTCAATTGTTGTGATTCTTCCTTCAACAAATGCTTGTTCATCTTTAGCTGATTCGTATTCGGAGTTTTCGGAAAGATCTCCGAAACCGCGAGCGATTTTGATTCGTTCAATGATTTCTCCGCGTTTAACTGTTTTTAGTTCTTCTAATTCTTTTTCTAATTTTTCTTTACCTTCTAGAGTCATTGGATAAACTTTCTCTACCATGTGTAACGTCTCCTTTTTTCGATAAAATACCGCAAAAGGTAATCTTTTGAGGAATATAGTCCAAAAAAGATTACCACGCTTTTCTTAAAATGTAAATGTTTTTCTAAAAATGATCAATGACTAGCCCCTGTTTTTCTAAGAATTATTTACATATTTTTGCACTAGTTCCATATGTTCTTCATACGTTTTAGCGAAATAAACATTTCCAGTGCTCGTATCTGCTACGAAATAATAATAGTCATTTTCTGCTGGTTCTAATACTGCCTTGATTGCCTCTTCGCT
Organism: Enterococcus sp. DIV0901a; assembly: GCF_051711525.1. Lineage (NCBI taxonomy): Bacteria > Bacillati > Bacillota > Bacilli > Lactobacillales > Enterococcaceae > Enterococcus > Enterococcus sp. DIV0901a. The sequence continues at coordinate 1,862,688 of NZ_JBIOMW010000001.1, forward strand.
TGGATTGTCAAAAGGACCAGGCCCATAGCCGGTATTGGTATACAAATTGTATGGTGAATCTACAGCTGTATCTTCATACGTCACCAATTCTTTATGTTCTCCTAATGCATATAAAACAGAGATATCTGACTGAAGTGGCATATTTGCCTTGATTCGGTTAAAGAAGACTTGTGCAATATTTTTACGATCATTTTCTTTTACGCCTTCTTTTTCAACTAGAGAAGCCAAAGTTAAAACTTCTTGTACAGTCAAATTTTTCTGTTTGATAGCTGAATAATAGTTTTGCATGACCGTATTTGTCTTGTTCACCATCTCAATCACAAGATCCTTAAGCGAAGTACTCGTGTAGTAATCATAAGTAGCTGGGAATAAGTAGCCTTCCAAACGGTATTTTGTGTTCTCAGCTTTAGAGGCACTTTCCAACAATTCTGGGAATTTTTGATACAACTCGTTAAAGAAAGTCTCATCATTTACTAAATCTAAAAATTCTTTCTTGTCTTTACCAGTTACCTTCGCTACCCGCTCAGCAATCTGATCGATGTCGTAGCCTTCTGGAATGGCAATTTTCCCATCTGCAACTTTTGTTGGCTCAGATGTGCCGCCTTCTTGCAACTGCTTGCCAATCTCATCAAGAGTCATATTAGGCGCTAACTGATAATAACCAGCTTGAAAGCCAGTTAAGTTTTTAAATTTTGTATAATAATTGAAAACAATCCCACTTTTAATAATATTGTCTTTCTCCAAAATTTCGCCAATCTGCTTATTAGAAGAGCCGCTTGGGATTTCCACTTGGACTAATTGGTCGTCCGATTTATCTAAAGGCTTCAACCCGCTATCTACATAACGATATACGGTAAACCCGAGAAATCCGCCAATAATCAATAATGTAAGAGCGATCACTAAAATGATCTTCCTCACGATCTTATCTTCTTTTTTACGCAGATTTCTCCGCTTGTCGATTATATCTGCTGTAGCTGCCTTACTGGCTTCTTTTTTGTCTTTGCTTGGGTGTTGTTTGTTTCCTGACAAAACAACTCCTCCTTACTATCATCTTCGTAACTCTGTTTATTATACATGAAATTTCTACTGCCGTGAATTATTTTACCAAATATTATGTCAAAATTGTAAGTGGCAAATGCTCTTTTTGAGGATTACAATGAAAAATAGTTAAAAATGGATAGAAAGGAACTAACATGGCAAAAGGAAAACATCAAAAAAAACAGCAGATCTCTCTTTCTTTTCTCGCAGTTTTGTTGCTGGCTGTCAGCTTCTTTTCAACAGGCATCATTACAGGATGGCAATTAACAAAACAACCTCAACCACAAATTTATAAAACGGAACCCGCACAACTTGCTTCCAATTTAACATCTAATGAGCAGATGCTTGCCAGCAAAATTGATCAATTACTGCAAAAATCAGATTATATCGGTTCGATTTATGTACGCAAAAATAATCGAGTGATATTAGAAAAAGGATATGGGTACGCAAATCTACGCATAAAAGAATCGAATTCTCCTTCTCTTTACTATCAAATCGGTTCGATCCAAAAAGCGATGACTGCTTTACTTATCCTAAAACAAATTCAATCTGGCAAGATAACTTTTGACACAAAGCTATCTGAATTTTATCCTCAGATTCCTGGAAGTCAGCAAATCTCAATCAAAAATATGCTTTACATGCGCTCTGGTCTTCATCGAACCGCTTCTCCAAAAAAACCTATGTCAGATAGTGAGATCATTCAGTTTGCCCTTCATCATTTGAAATTTACTGATTATGATACGTATCATTATGAACCATTAAATTATACATTGCTTACAGGGGTATTGATCAAACTAACGAATCAGCCTTATGAAACTCTTTTAAAAAAAGAAATCATTCGGCCACTCCATCTAGAACATACAGATTTTTATGAAAATGTAAAAAATTCCCCTCAGCATGCTGTATCTTACCAAATGTCTGCAACTGACGATTATTCAAAAGCATTGGTCGAGCCTGAAACAGACATCCGAAATGAATTAGGCACAGGAAATATAAGTATGTCTGTTTATGACTTGAACAAATTCTTTACCAGTGTTCTGTCTGGCGATATTATACCAAAAGAACTACTTTTCTCATTGTGGCAAAATAATGGTGATAAACATCCTTACAGCGGCGGTGTTTACAGTGGAAATGATTATATCCTTGCTCAGGGAAATATCAATCGATTCCATGCAGTAGTGGCAATGAAAAAAGACAAAAAAGATGCAATCGTCATGGAAAGTAATATCCAATCTGATAAAAACATCAAATTGCCGGCCACTGATTTAAGAAATCAGATTTACGAACTGATGGAAGGTGTTAATTTAAAAAGCTAAGTCGAAACAAAAAAACCAGCAGGATGCTGGTTTTTTGTTTTAATCGATTTCTGTCTTTAAATAACGTTCCATTCCGTTCAATATATCAAATTTGGGTTGATAACCTAAAGAACGGATCTTTGAAATATCCGCTAAAGAATCACGAATATCCCCTGAACGCTCCGCTTCATATTTAAGCGCTAGCTCTGTTCCTAAGATTTGATCAATTGAATGAATCAATTCAAGTAGCGTAGTGCTTTTTCCTGTACCGACATTGAATTGCTGTCCTAAAGCTTTTTCTTCCTTAGCAACAAGTAAAAGTGCTTGTATAACATCTTCTATATAAACGAAGTCTCTAGATTGGCTACCATCACCAAATAAAGTAAATTCTGTTTTTTCTCCTGCCAATTGTTTTTTGTATCGGTCCACTAGAATCGAAATAACTCCGCTATATGGAGAGTTAGGATTTTGATTTGGACCATAAACGTTAAAAAATCGGACAGCACTAGTCGGAACATCATATAAATGGCAGTAATCCAAAACATATTGTTCTGCTGCAAACTTATCGATGGCATATGGTGTTAAAGGACGGATGACCGATTCTTCTTTTTTTGGCAACGTTGGTTCATCGCCATAAACTGCAGCTGATGAACTAAATACCAATCGTTTTAAACCAGATTGATATTTTCGTACCAATTCAAGCAATAAAAGCGCACTGTCAAAATTTACACGATGAGTTTCTAGAGGACGTTCTACAGAATCTGCCACACTAGCTACAGCAGCTAAATGAAAAATATAGGCAAACTGATACTGTTTCATGATTCTTTCCATCAATTGAGGATCTGATACATCCCCCTCAATGAAAGTCACTTGTTTCTCCATATCCAAGTTTTCTTTTTTTCCCATTGATAAATCGTCGACTACTACGATTTTGTTTTCTTTTCCCAAATAATTCGCTAGCGTTGAACCGATAAAACCAGCTCCGCCAGTAATCAATATAGTATCCATCAAATTCACTCCAATTATGCATTCTCATACTTAATACAGTTAGTTTACCATTTTTAACCAGGAAAAACTATATAAAGAATATACTGCCAGTATGTGCTGATTGCCGAATTTAACAAATTAATCGCTTCAAAAAATAAAAACAGCAGAGTAAATCCTAATCGGACTTACTCTGCATTATTTTATATTTCAATATAGCTTAGCTTAACGATCTTTTAGTAGAGAGCGGAATTCACCAAAGCTAGCAAGGAAGCTGCGATGTACATATAGCAAATAAATCACATAAATCAAGCTATAGATACCTAGACTAATAAAGTCACCGCCAAACCAGATGTTACTAAAGATAAAAGCAATCGTTAGAATCGTTTCTACCAATTGTCTGTATCCAACAGGTAATTTCATTCCACGACAAAGAAAATATTCTGCTAAATTACATCGAAACGCTAGACTCAACAATATCAAGCCTACTGCTAAATTCAAGTTACCTATCACAAATATAATGACTAATGAAGCCACTAATGAAAAGGATAGCGTCATCACATTGACCATCAATATCGTTTTTTCTTTACGCAAGCTCTTTAAATACGTATTGATAAGTAAAGACATTCTTCCTTCATAAATGACGATTGGAAACAAGATTCCCATAAAATTCAGACTTTCCGTATATTCGGGTAGCCACATGGTCAAAACAATTTTTGCTGGGACGTAAAAAATCAATAAACCATAGGTTAAAGGAACAAATAAGTCCCGTAAGATACGGAAGAGTTCAGGGAGTCTTTGCTGATTTGTCCTTCTTAATAATGGAAACATAACAATTCCTACTGCATTGACAAATGTTAGGAACATATTTGAAATACTCAATGTAAAGGATAGTTTACCAAAAGTTTCAATTGACCATCGTTGTTGTACGAAGAATCGAATAGTTCCAAGAATGAGCATGCTAGCAATACTACTCAACATTAACTTACTACCAATATTGATATTATCAAAAATTTCAGGGACAAGTTCTTTTAGACTAATCATATTGACTTGCAACATATCTTTGATTCGAGACATTCCCCAAAGTGTCACGATCAATTTAGAAGCGATATCCATAATGATCAGCCAATAAAAATCTCTGCCGCCTAAAGCAAAGTAAATAGCAATAAACAAGACATAAAGATAGCGATCATTCCTAGAAAGCTGTGCATATTCTTTTATTCGATTCGTCGACTGGAAAATATACAGAATAAAAGTTTTAACGATCGTAATCACTGAAACAACAGCTGTCAATATTAAAATAAGTGATTGGGAACTGTTTGGCATAAAGAAATAAGCCCAAACAACTATAGCTATTGAAACAAAGAACTCAAAAATCGTTAGATACCAAAACTGTGATCCGAGCGAGCGTTTATCAAGTTTATTATATTCTTCCCCTCCTATTTTTAAATAGATTCCATCAATCCATCCAAAATGCAAAAAGCCTACGTATGAAGAATAGAACACATACAACTGCCAATAACTATACTCTGTTACTCCCAATAGTTTTGGTACAAATAAATTAAGCAAGATTGAGATACCTAATGTAGCAAAATTTGCGGCTACTGTATAATAAAGATTTTTTATAACTGATTTTGCTTTAGTATTCATATTGATATCCTCACTTTTTATACTTATGTTTTAGAAGATGATAGATATCAGTTCCAAAATAAAATTTATGTTTGTATTTCCAGAACGAGAAAATAACTGTTCGTATTTTTTCTTTTTCTAACATGTAAATACGCATTTCTAACTCTTTAATCAAATTATCCAGTAATTTTTTCTTTTTGTCATAATCTACTATAGTCACATTATTTATCAAGTAATTTCTGGCAGCTTCAACACGTTGCAATCTTCTTTGCAAAGTCATGAGCCTTTTGTAGTATAATTGCTCTTTATTTGACTGATCTATTTCTTTTTTAAAAGAACTTTGTCCATGTTTTCTCCATTCTATCAACGGTTTTCTCAATAAATATAAACCATTTGTTAGAACCGCGCTCCCCCACATCGACATATCATGAACCGGGTTTTCCATGTTAGACGCATAGAGATTAACTTGTGGGATAAATTCTTTCCTAACTGCATAGACGCACCCTGGTCTTCGGAGAAACAAATTATTCTCATTAAAAATGACTCGCTCTTCTATTTGTTGCTCATTTTTTTCTGTATCAACTTTTTTCAGTTCTTCACATAAACCGCCAAGTTCTACTAATTCATGATAATCCGTAACTAATACTTGAATTTTCTTATTTCTGAAGAGGCTACTCATCTCTTCAATTTTTGTTTCGTGCCAAATATCATCTTGATCACACGTAAATATGATATCCTGGCTAGCTAAATTTAATAAATGAAAGAAATTTTTTCTCCATCCTAGATTTTTTTCGTTAATTTTTAAATGCCAAGTTGATGACAAATTGTTTTTCTCAATAAAACTACTGATAATATCAACTGTATTATCAGTAGAACAATCATCACAAATCAGTACTTCATTGATTTTTTTTGTCTGGCTTAGTAGTGAATCTAATTGTTCCAAGATATTCTTTTCACCATTGTATGTAGCCATTACAACAGACGTACTTAGTTGCTCATACATAAAATTTCACTCTCTCTAATTTTTAAAAATCTGTGGTTTGTATTTAGATAATCAAATCAGTTGGATCACTTTTCATAAAAATCATAAGGATGGTGTGTTACTCGCTCTTTTTCAGGAGGCATTTCCATGTAGTTTCCATAACGCAACTTCAAGAATTTTTTTCTATCTTTGATAGCCATGACTTTATGACCTTCAAATTCTACATCTTCAAATTCATGAAACCATTCTGTTGGAAAAACACCCCAGTTAATATGAATCCATTCCATATAACCACATGTTTTAGTTTCCCCAAAAGGAATACTTTTGGCCATCTCTTGATACTTATCTCTCCAATATCTATCATTTCCTTCTTTTAATAATTTTCGGTGATATGGATACCGCATAATAAGTTTTATTAAAGCTTTTGAAAAATAAAAACTCCGAGCATAGCACCATTTAAATGTGTCCATCAGATTCAAACGATATTGCTCTGTAATTTCTCTCAATTTTTCTCTTTCTTTTTCTGTATCTGGTATTCCATCAATAGGAAATATATCTACAAAGACACCTAAGTCAGGGTCTTCCCCACCAAAATATTGTTTTGTTTTTGCAATTGTATTGGGATCTATAAGTTTCGCAAAAGGGTAGCGATAGTGTGTTCTAGTTTCAAAAGCTAATAACGTATAATTTTCATCTGTTTTCAATAAATCAATCAGCTTGTTGTAGTCTGGCCTTGGCATAACTATATCAATATCATCATCCCAAGGAATAAAACCTTTATGTCTTTCTACCCCAATCAAACTGCCGTAAAAAATTGTATATTTCAACTCATTTTTTCGACAAATCTTATCAATATACATCAAAATATTCACTGCTCTTTGCTGTACCTCTATCATCGTTAATTTTTTCATTTTTGTACTCTCCTAAAGCCGCCTATATCAAACAACTATTTCTTATTACGTAATTTCACTTTCATCAAATCAAAAGTGTGCTGAAGTTTTCCTAAATACAACCAAAAGACAAAAGTTGCTGTACGCCGTGTAAGAACAATTTCTGTAATCAGTAGGCTTGATACCAAAATAACCAGTACAACCTGATTATCAATAATGAATTCAATATAATCTTTATTGTTATTAGAAAAAAGGATTCGAAGAGAATTCACCATTTTAGTGATTAAAAATACTACGAAAATAATCGTTCCTGTAATACCAGTGGCTGCTAGCAAATAGAAAAAGGCACTGTGCGGTGTTTGCCCAGTTCTTGCTATATGAGTCTCAGGAATTTTTTCTTTAGCAACATCTACAAATCCTTTTGGCGTAACTCCGAATAATGGGTTTAACCTCATAAGTTCTGTTGCACTTTTCCATAATTTAAATCGACTATTTGAAATATCCGTATTCTCTTCTACATCGGGTCTTTTAGCAGACAATTTATTATTTTCTGTGTTAGCTGGCGTTCTTTTTTCAAAACTATCTAACATCTTAGGACTGCTTACATGGATTTCATTCCCCAAAAAAATGTAACCGGATTGAACAAACGACACTCCACCATAAGCAATAGCTGAACAGACTATTGCTGATAATAAAGCTTGAACGAGTTTGGTAGCAACAAATTTACGATTTGTAGAATTCTTATATAAATAAACAAAAAAAACACCAAAGAAGGTTGCAGCCATTAATTGTATAATACCTGATCTAGATCCTGAAAGAGCTACATAACTGAATTGAATCAAAGCTATAAACGAGTATAGTGTTCTTTGAATAATTTTTTTATTTTTAATTATGTTTCTTATAGCAAATAATATACAGATTAAAGAAATAGTGCAGGCATAATTTGGATCAACAAAGATACCATATAATCGGTTTTCATAAAATCCTATTCTCATTCCGTAATACAATGTTTTTACAGGCATTGAAAAATTGACGTGTGCGAAAAACAAATACAAGGCAATACTCGTAAGAACTGTCCAAACGATAAGCAAAACATATTCAAAAATTTTAAAAATACGCTGGTTATTTGTTCTTCCAACTTCAAATACACAAAAGAAAAAAATACATTGCCAAATAATAAGTTTGATATTTTCTGTAAATGCATAAGAGTGATTGATTAAAGTAGTTATAACCAATATAACTATAAATAAGACTAACCAGTATTCAATTTGTATCTTCTTTTTTTTTAGTATCATAGGAAAAAAATGACAAAAAAATACTATTCCTGAAAATACAATGATTATCAATGTAAAAATTGAATCAATTTTTGTTGGAAGTGTCGAATAGACACTAACCATTCTTGCTATTAAAACCAACTCGAAAAAAATGATGTATGGTAATGATAGTTTATTCCCTATTTTTTCTATTCGTTCTAAAACATTACTAGACATATGAACCTCCGATAATCTATATTTATCCATGAAATTTAAAAATCTTTTAGTTAAAATCCAACATTGCTATTTATTATTGGCCAATTTTTTTCTTCTCAACTCCACAGGAAATTTATATAAATGAATACTAAATAGCAATAAAAGCATGGAAAGTTTGCGACTTTTCGTAAAAATTCGATTTCTCATAATAAATAGGAAATTATTTCTTAGATAATGAACGATTTTTTTGGTTTCTGGCAAGTTGGTTGCCTTGGCTGTTACGATTTTATCTAAAACTAAAAAATTGGCAAAACAGACTCTTTGGTGCGCAGCTTCTTCAATTTTTTTGCCTCTTCCTCTTAGCTTATTCTCGTTTATCACCCATGCTTCAATGAACTCAAATTGTTTGGCAGAGAATGTTTCCGTATTTATACTATCTAAACGATGATAGTAATAATATTTTTGCTTTGAATCTATTGCTATTTTTTTGCAACGGTCTAAAAGATCAACAATAACAAAAGAATCTTCATGATATTTTCCCTCAGGATAGCGGAGTGTAGAAAACAGCTCTCGTTTGTATAGTTTATTCACAGCATGAACAGAAATAATATTTCCATGTAATATTAATAACAATCCTTCCGTTGCAGTTACCGTTTTTTTGATAGTTGGTTTATTTACTGGTTTTTTCCCCTCATATACATCATATATCCCACAAATAGAAAGATCTGCTTGTTCTTTGACAATGTTGTCGTACAAAAGTTCATACATATCTTTTTCGATATAATCATCACTGTCAACAAAACCTAAATACTTTCCTCGTGCCACATCAATCCCGGCATTTCTTGCACTACTTAATCCGCCATTTTTTTTATGGATAACACGGACACGACTGTCTTTCGATGCATATTCATCACATATTTTACCGCTATTGTCAGGAGAACCGTCATCTACTAATATCACTTCGAAATCAGTAAATGTTTGTGCTAAGATTGAATCTACACATTTTCTTAAATAAGGTTCTACTTTATAGACAGGAACAATAATACTAATCTCACACATTTTGCTTCTCACCTTTAACTAATTCTACTGTGTGTATCAATGATTCTTTCAATTCAAATATTGGATACCAACCATTTTCTTTGATTTTCTTGTTATCAAGTATCGCTGTGCTAGCTTTTGAGAAACCTTTTTGTTCAATCTCATCCGGCAATTCAAAAATTACTTGTTTGCCGCTGATATCAGCTAGCTGTTGGGCTAATTCTTTTAGTCGTAAATCAAAGTTTTCTGAAGAAACGTTGTACGCCTCTCCTTTTTCTCCTTCAAGCAGTAAATGAAGAATAGCAGAAACAGCATCTCCAACATATACATACGAAAAATATTGGTTTCCTTCACTTTTTAAAACAATATCTTTTTGTTCGACTGCATTTAAAATAAATTGTGAGGATGCTTTCGTATCAGATAAAAGCATCGTCGGACCAAACGTACGGCAAAGCCTTGGAATCACGATGTCGAGGTCGTGTTTTGCGATGTAGGCTTGGCATAATGATTCACTGACTCTTTTTCCTTCAGGGTAGCCTGCTCTCAGTGTATTACAATCGATGTATCCACAGTAATCTTCTGTGAATTTTTCTATATCGCCTCGATTTTCGCCATAGATTTCTACTGTTGATAAAAATAATACTCTAACCGGTTGGGTTGCTACTGCATGTTTCAATACTTGCTCTGTACCTGCAAGATTAGTCATGATCGTACCGATTGGATCAGTTGCGTAAGCCTTAGGATGTGTGTTACTTGCACCGTGTATCAAATAGTCAGCTTGAATTTCTTTTGGTAAGGGTTCTGTGACGTCACCTTCAACAATTTCGAAAGTATCTAATTCAAGATAACTGGCAAACCTTTTTTCAAGCTTCTGACGGTTTCTGCCCATTGCATAAACTTTGATTTTGATTCCTAGTTGTTCATTAGCAGCCATCAAAGTATCAATCAAAAAAGAGCCGATCATTCCAGAAGCACCAATCATCAGAACGGATTTTCCATGTAGCTGTTTTATTTTTGGTGTATGATTGATTACTTTTGCCAAATCTTCTTGGTACATTGGTTGTTTAATCAACGTCATCATCTTTCACCTAGTCTTTCATTTTTAAATATGCTTTGAACAATTCTAGATCATCTGTTGTTGTCAATTTGATATTTTTATCAGAACCAGCAGCAAAATATAAAGTTTCTCCCAAATCTACCATCATGGTATTCGTATAAGAAGAATCAGTCATACCGATGTCTTCTTTCACTGCCCGGTCATATGCTGCCCGTAGTTTTCCGTATTGATAAGCTTGTGGAGTTGAGACACGCCTCAATGTGTTACGATCGACATACTGTTCCGTCGTTTCTTCTGTTTTCTTGATAAAAATTTGTTCGTTGTAAGGTAGAGAGGTTACACCGTTACCAAATTCTTTACATTTAACGATTACATCTGACAATACCAGTTCGTCTACTAGTGGACGGATTCCATCATGGATGATGATCGTATCATCATCTTCAGAATAGTCTTTCAAAAACTGAACACCATTATTGATCGACTCTTGTCCTTTTGATCCACCTGTAATGACCCATTTGACTTTGCTAATATTGAATTCTTTGATATACGCCCACATCGTTTCTTCCCAACCAGATTTGCAAACGACTAAAATCCGGTCAACTTGAGGATGGTGTTGAAATGATTCTAAAGTATAGATAATAATAGGTTTTCCTTCAATTGTAATGAACTGTTTTGGGATATCTTGTCCCATTCGTTTACCCACACCACCGGCAATAATAATAGCTGTAATCATTTTTTTTCTGCTCCTTTAGTTAAATAATATTTTCCTTTGTACATTGTGTATGGATGTTCTGGATCAATATAAACTGCTTCATGATGAGAAACCTGATCTTTTTCAGGCGGAAGCTGCATATAGTCACCAAAAACTTGACTTAAATAATTATCATAACCAACTGGTACTGGCATCTCTGTATCTTCGAATGGCACCCACACAGCAGATTCAAAGTCTTTTGCAGGATAAACATTCCCCATATATCGAGGTCCGACACAAAGTTCTGTAACGAAATTCGTTGGATTATCATTGTATTTGGTCATCTGCTTTTCAGCATATCTCCATATTTTATACTTCGTTTTTGCAGATACACTATTTAACAATAGCTTTCCAGCTAATTCCATCGCTTTCCCATGGTTTTGCGGTACTTGCTGACTTCGATAAATCGCATAGATCATTGCCCATATCTTTTGCTTTTTCCGTTCAGTTTGCTTTTCAGGTGCAGTATCTAACGGAAAAATATCTAATTGGATACCATGAGGGATATCTAAATCTTCCTGATACGTTTTGATAAAGGTCGTATGGACGTTACGGATAGTTGTAAAGGAGTTTCGATCATGATTCGTCAGAGCTGGTCTTAATAAAACAAATTTATCTTTTTGTGGACCGGTTTCCCATAATTCAGCTAATCGATCATAATCCCTTCTAGGCATAAAAAAATCTAAATCATCATCCCATGGGATAAAACCTTTATGCCGGATTGCTCCGATTGCGCCGCCACCACAAAAATAACACAACAAATCGTGACTTTTACAAAAATCTACAAAGTATTGTGCCATTTCGAGATTTACTTTTTGAATTTTTTTTAATTCAGGATCTGTACTGTACATTATAGTTGCCTCAACCATTCTTTTATTAATCTTCCCTATTTTCTCATAAATAGAGGCGGTTTTCAATCTTATGCAAATGGTTCTTTCTTTACTGACCGAAAACTGATAGATAAATAGCTATTTTTTGTTTTTAAAAGGGTTGTGACAAAAGAGGCTCTATACTTTTTGATGTTGGTGAACTTCACCAACATCTTTTTTGTATAAAAAAAATATAGAAAAGATACCCTGAAATCCTTTAGAATTAATTTGGCTACCAATTCATAGGAGGATTCAAGATGTCTCATACTCAGCTTATCAAAGATACCCTAAATATTCTAGACCTAAATATCTATTTCGAGGAAAATTGTTTAACTAAAGAAAAATACAAAGGGCAAATTTGCTTGATTTACAAAGGAACTCTTCTGTACAAGCCAGAAGAGTGTTCCCATTGTCTTTGTGTCGTCCCCTCTAGGATCATTCGTTGGGGGACGACAACCGTTCGGTTGTTACTGAATGATGTGTCTGAGTATCGCACTTATCTGGAGCTGAAGAAACAACGATTTAAATGTAAGTCTTGCCAAAGAACATTCGTAGCGGATACCTCTGTTGCTGAAAAACACTGTTTCATTAGTCAAAAAGTTCGTTGGTCTGTCATTGCTCGCTTAAAAGAGAATACTTCCATGACGGAAATCGCTCGTCAGAAAAATATTTCCACTTCTTCGGTCTATCGTGTCATGAAGCGATTCTACCGCCCATTGAATCCTTTCAAACAGACTTTGCCAAAGGTCTTATGCTTTGATGAATTCAAATCGGTTCGAAGTGTTGCCAGTGCAATGAGTTTTATCATGATGGACGGACAAAGCCATGCATTATTGGATATTGTCGAAAATCGACGCTTGCCTTATTTAGAACGCTATTTTTCTCGGTTTTCATTAGCGACTCGTGAAGCCGTTCAATTGATTGTTATTGATATGTATGCGCCTTATGTTTCGTTGGTGAAAAAGCTTTTCCCGAATGCTCAGTTGATCATCGATCGTTTCCACATCGTCCAACATATTGGCAGAACTTTCTTGAATCATCGAGTGAAAGAAACCACGGTACGACTTAAAGGAAATTCCCACTCTCAACGAGGGTTAGGGAAAAAATTGAAGCGCTATTGGAAACTCCTACAAAAAGAAGAAGCAAAGTTAAACTATGAAAAACGGGTTTGGCGTGCCAGTTTTAAAGATTATTTGACTGAAAGTGAGATTGCCGATCGACTGTTAGCTGCTTGTCCCAACTTACGCCAAGGCTATCAGTTATACCAAGACATTCTTTATGCGGTAAAGAAAAGAGATCAGTCACTATTTGAGGATTGTTTAACTAGAGACATTAGCGGTCTGCCAGAAACCTATACAACCACTTTACGAACGTTTAAAAAGTTTCTGCCACAGATCCAAAATGCGCTTCACTACAGCTATTCAAACGGACCATTGGAATGCTTAAACAACCACATCAAAGTATTAAAACGCAATGCGTACGGCTTTCGCAACTTTTACAATTTCAAACTACGAATTATGATTCGTCATGGCAAAACATTTTTAACCAAATAAACAGAACAGAAAGAGGTTTTCTTCTTTCTGTTCTGTCCAAATTATTCTAAGATTTCTCTTTACCAACATCATTTGACAAAGAGCCACAAAAGACAGTCACAACCCCTTATTCCGACTTTTTTAATAAACTCTCTTCAACAATGCCATGATGCTTGGCATTTTCACTTCCACAAAGCTGCCAGCTTTCACCGCAGATAATAAGAGAGGAGCTGGCAAATTATACAGCCATTTTGTTACTTTTTTCGCGCTAGAATCAGTCAATGCAATCTTTTTAGCTTCTTGGATGGCTGGATCATTCAAAATATGCATGGCTTCTTCTCTTTTTTCTTTAGCAGTTCGCTCAGAATTCTCATAAATAGAAAAAATCACAGAGGTTGTTCCTTTTAAAAGAAGAGAAGCCATACCTGGTTTATCTTTATCACTTGTCACGACATTTGCTAATTCATAAAATTCTTTAAAGGTTTCAAATTTATTCGGTTTATATTGGTTGGTTATCCCTTTTCCACCTTCAAAATGATAGATATACTCGATTCTTGGATTCAATACTACTTGCTGACAATGTTCATAATAGTTCAAATTGAAGATACGGTCTTCACAACTGCTGTAATTTTTGAATAAAATCTGTTTTTCCATCAAGATTTCCCTCTTGTAACATTTGTTCCAAACCACATACATCAGCTGTTGATTCATCAGTTGATACATATCATCCACGAACTGTTTATGATCTGTATATTGGTATTCTGGAACAAGATAGTCCTTTTCCGAAATAATTTCTTCCCCGCTTAACGTACGGAATGTAAAAGAACTGATAAGCAAATCTGCTTCAGGATGCTGTTCAAACAACTGCTGATAATCTGCCAAAATTTCTTTGACTGGCTCATCGTCTGCATCGAAAAATAATACATATTTCCCTGTAGATTGCTTGATGCCTTCATTTCGAGCAAGTCCAGGGCCTTGGTTTTCGGTTGTAAAAAGTTGAAAATGACTATCTCCTTGGATAGCTGATTGAATCAGCTGTTCTGTTTTGTCCGTTGAACCGTCATTGACCAAAATCACTTCATATTCTTCGAATGCCAGATTTTTTAAAACTTCTATTGTATGAGCAATCGTGTCTTCTGCATTATAAATTGGAATAATTATACTAAATATCGGATGGCTCATTTCATTTCTTTCCTCCAGCCTAGCGATAAATTTTCTCTTGTGAAAAGTCGATTTCTGCTAATGAACTAATATTTTCATCTTCATCTAGTCCTTGAGATGACATCTTATCAAATAAGATTTTGATTGTTTGAAGTAAAATCTTCAAATCTAATAGTAATGAATATTTTTTGATATACAACAAATCAAAACGTAGTTTACTGTTATAATCTGATACATATTTTCCGTATACTTGTGCATATCCGGTAATTCCCGCACGTACATTGTGTCTTAAATAATAATAAGGATTTTCTTCATTGAACTGATCAACGAAAAATGGTCTTTCTGGCCTTGGACCGACAATCGACATATCGCCTTTCAATACATTAAAGATTTGAGGTAATTCGTCAAAACGTACAGCACGGATAAATTTACCTACTGGTGTCACACGTGCATCGTTACTTTTAGCCAAGACTGGTCCTGATTTTGCTTCAGCTGTCGCGCTCATGGAACGGAATTTATAGATTGAAAATTCCTTTTGATTTTTCGTAATACGTACTTGTTTATAGATGATTGGTCCAGGTGAAGTTGTTTTTACCAAAATCGCTGTGATTAGCATAAAAGGTGAGGCGAGGATCAGTAAAATAAGCGAAACGATGATATCAAAGAGACGCTTGAATAGTTCGTATTCTGGTTGGATTCTGAACCCAGAAGCTTCAATGATGCTTTCATCTTCAAAATTCATAATATTCGGATTTATCATTGTCAGATTCTCAAAAGTCGTATTTAAAAATAACTTCTTCTCTTTTTTAGTCACTAATTGATAAATGCTGATTTTTTCATCTTCTGGGATTTTAGAAGCCAAATAGACGATATCCATATCATCGATCAATTTTTTTGTATTTTCGTAATAATTATCGATTGCCACTGCTTCAACCTTATGTTTATTGTTTTTCTTAGATTGAAAATTTTGGATAGCTGGTGCGACATCTTTCTCCAAACCTACGATAAGGACTTTCTTATCACGACTGACTCTTAAGTACAGTTTGTAAACGACTATCCGGTAAACACTAAGTAATATCGTACCTAGGATAAACGAGATCAAAATGACGCCACGCGGAAATGCAAACCATCGGCCAGCAAAAGTAACTACCATGATCCCCAATGCTATTAGTACTTGTCCAATAACAGTAATGAAGACAATATCACTGATCATTCGGTTATAGAATACATAAGCTCCTAACAAAATATTCAACGCAATAAAGATGATGGAAATAAAAATTGCTGAATGCTGAAAGGTCTCTAAGTTTCTCACTGGTACTTCTCCCTGGAATTTCAGCAAAAAACTAAGATAGATCGACACATTTAATACAAGTACATCCATAAGAATAATGAATATTCTGCGTGCCGCATTCCACTCCCCATTTTTATTCATATATACACTCCTAACCATAAAATAATGCCTCTATCATCTTACCATAGCAAAGTTTAAAAACCTAGTGAATAACCAAATTGTAAAGGAAATTAAAAGAAACGGGGAAAAGCGTTTATTGTCTGTTTATATGTGTATTTCTGCATAACAGAAAGTTGTCTCAGAAGTCCCATCACTTCCTTTATGCTGAACTAGTATTCTCCTGCTAATTCCTTATTCACAAGTTACAATATTCATATAATTAAATTAAAAGAACTGTATTTTCATTAATAAAAATGAAAATACAGTTCTTTTAATCAATCAGGTCTCAACGAAAAATCGCCGATTCCTTCTTTAGTTAGATTATCGTTATAAAATGGGTCATGAGCAATATAAGAAGGCCACTTATCTTGCATTTTTTTGATTTCCCCAGCAAAACGTCTTTGTTTTTCTGGTGTATCTTCATAACCTCTTGATTTAGATTCGAAATGGTACAATTCTGCTTGATGTGCATAGACATTGTAACGACCCAGTTCATAAACTTTCAAGCACAAGTCAACATCGTTGAATGCTACTTCTAATGTTTCATCAAATCCATTGACAGCATTGAAGTCAGCTGCCTTGACCATCATACAAGCTGCAGTGACTGCTAAGTAATTGACGTCAATGACCAATCGGCCGAAATAACCACAATGTGTTCGATCATAGTTATTCAATGCATGCCCTGCAACGCCACCGATCCCTAATAATACACCTGCATGCTGCGTTGTATCATCCGGATAAAATAATTTTGCTCCTACACAGCCGATTCGATCAAACTGTGCATAAGAAACCATCGCTGTCATCCAGTCAGGTTCAATCACTTCTGTATCGTTATTCAAGAATAAAAAGTATTTGCCGTTAGCTTTTTCTGCTGCCAGATTGTTGATACGTGAATAATTGAATGGAATGTCAATTAATTCGACGATAAATCGGTCTTTCAGCTGATGCTTGTATTCTGCAAATAATTCTTGCATTTTAGGATCTGTACTTCCATTATCTGCAATAATGATTTCATAATTTGGATAAGACGTTTTTTCGATGATCGAATCCACACAAGTTTTTAGATCTTCATAGCCATTCTTAGTTGGAATGATCACACTGACCAAGTCTTCTTGCAAAACATCATAAGTGATTTCATAAAAACCAGAAATTCTCCCAGGATGTACGCTTCCCTTGATATTTCTTCTAGATAGAGCATCTGTCAATGCTTTCACTCCAGAATCATAGATGTAGCTTTTAGCTTCTCCATTGCTTGCAGTTGATCCCGGGATCGTCCGCCAGTGATACAAGACACGGTCAATGTGGTAAATGTGTTCTGCAGGAATTTGTTCTGTCACACGAAGAACCAAATCATAATCTTGAGAGCCTTCATATCCTTTACGGAAACCGCCAAGTTCCTTAACAATGCTTGTCCGATATACGCCTAAGTGAGAGATATAATTATTTCCCATCAATGTATCGGGAGACCAGTCTGCTTTGAAGTGCGGGTCAAAGCGATTCCCATCTGCATCGATTTTATCTTCGTCACTGTAGATCAAATCCAGTTCTGGATGTACGTTTAGCACTTTTGCCACTTCATATAAGGCAAATGGAGGTAATTCGTCATCATTATCTAAGAGCGCTATAAACTCTCCTTCTGCCATTTCCAATGCAGAATTAGTTGCCAGACTGATGTGTCCATTTTCTTGTCGGAAAACGACTTTGATTCTATCATCTTTTGCTTGATAGGATTCTAGACACTTTCGGATAGCTGGATCAGTAGAAGCATCATCACTGATACATAGTTCCCAGTGATCATACGTTTGATCAAGTACCGAATCAATGCATTTTTCGAGCCATTTGATTTCAACGTTATAGACAGGCATAAGTATGGAAATCAATGGGCGGTAGGCAAATCCTTGTACTTCTTTCCTTTGCTCTTTCAGATCAGGTTTCTCATGACGACTGATCCATTCTGCATAGTCGATCGATCCTGGTTTCAATTCCAGTTTGACCCGGCGGATTGCTTTTTTTACGCCATGAGTCCTTGCATAATTTATCCCTTTTTTCAGTAATCTTTTTTTTCTTTCCCATGAAGATTCAATGCCGTCATCATAAGGATATTTACCGTTTAATTTCACAGCTATGCCATTTTGATGTCTTGCTGTTTGGAAGTCTAAGATTGCTTTTCCTCTCATTTTCCCTGATAAACGTACCTTAAAACCGCTTTGGGTCTTAACATCAAGATTATATAAATGATTGATATCCAATCTTACGACATGTGTTGCTTCAGCAATCACATTTTCTTTTTCTACCTTTATCGTAGGGATTTCTTTGGTCACTTCATCAATTGCCCAGCCCACAATAAGCAAATCGCCAGTGGCCCGTTCACGAGTGATTTGATCGATAAATACGGCAATTTCTTTTTTTTGCACGATTCGTTTACTCCTTATCTTTATAAGTTAATCATTATTTACATTTCAATGATCCATGATTGACCATTTTGAGCCACTGCTTCAACTAAGAATGAACGTTCCTTCTCGCAAAGGATCCGCAGTTCAAATCCTGCTTTTGCTCCTTCAGCTAGCTGTTTTGCTTGATTGACTTCTTCTCGTAAAACAGGAATTGCTTCAAAAAATGGTGATTGGTCGGCTGATAACTTATAGGACAATGGTTGGCGATCCGAATTAGCGATTCCCCACCCGATGATTTTCAATATCTTTGTTTCTGCATCCCAGATTTTTTCGTCAATACATAGAGAAAGCTCTTTTTCTTGGATTTTTTTCGATGTTTCTTTCTTACGTCGCCCTAATCTATGTTTGATTGTCCATTCATCACTTTCCAACAACGTGCAATAGCGATTTATGGTTGTTTTCAACGTCTGATCTAATCTTGTATTATTCTCAATAAGATGATGATTTTCTCTTTCTAATTCATCATTTTTCTCAGAAAGTTGCTTTGTAACTTCAGCCATTGGACGGATTGTTTCCAGCAATTCTTTCATTGTTGGTGTCAATTCTCCGATAAAACGATAGTGACAATGGATAGTCACTTCTTTCCCTGCAATATCCGTTAAAAAGAACTCTGGTAAATCTTTACCATCAAACAAATAACAATCATTTACTGTTTTGACTACAGCATTTGAATCGATAAATGTGAGTTTTTCTCCAGCAGCTTCTGCGCTGAATTCGATAAAGCTAGGTTGCTGCGCGAAGCGAAACACCATTCGTTCTGCTAATTCTGATACATGGAAACTTAGTGTCTCATTTTCCCCTGTGAAATTATTGAATGGTATTTGTTGAATTATTTCATCTTGTTTCGTTTGCTGGATTACTTCTAATACTTTCACATAATTAGAATTTTGTGGCTGCGCAATGGAACTTTGTGCTACTGGATGTTTCATCAATGAGAAGAAGTATTGGTAGACTTCGCCAAATGGTCGCATTTTGAAATCATAACGTACAGCTTCCGGCAATTCTTCATAAGTTGATTTTAATTCTGTATCACCTACAGCTAAGTACAAATAATCTTCAATATTGATGTATAATCCTGCTTTTTCAAAAACTTTTTGGAAGCCATCATGAGTATAAAAAGAATTATGGGTTTCATCTAGCAAACCATAAGAAGCCCATGGCAATTGATTATTGAACAAATCAATCATGACAGAATTATGCGCCAAGTTAGGGAATGTAATTAGAATTTCTCCTTCTTCATTCAAAAATTTTCTAACTTTCTTCAACGTTTTTCCAGGATCTACCAAATGTTCTAAAACATCGGCAAACAAAACGTAATCAAATGTTTGTCCAGCATAATAGTTTGCCCATTCAAAACTTTCGATATCTCCATAAAATCCATCTTGGGCAAACTCGCTGACAAAATCGAACAATTCCTTATCTAGCTCGACAATGCTCACTTCACATTGTTTTGCTCCGATCAAATGTTTCGTTAATCGGCCGTTTCCAGGACCAAACTCTAAAACTTTACTTCCTGGTTTGATCTGTGCGGCAATTTTTCCCACACTGCTTTGTTCATCTAGGTCCATTTCAAAATCATATTTCATTGCTATGAGTCCCTTCTTCCCATTTATGGTCTAAGACCACGATGCCT
Source organism: Enterococcus sp. DIV0901a (assembly GCF_051711525.1). Classification (NCBI taxonomy): domain Bacteria; kingdom Bacillati; phylum Bacillota; class Bacilli; order Lactobacillales; family Enterococcaceae; genus Enterococcus; species Enterococcus sp. DIV0901a. Next base: position 1,882,919 of record NZ_JBIOMW010000001.1, read on the forward strand.
TCTCCGATATAAGAACCGCTGACAAACAAGTTCATGTATTTTGTCTTGTATACCAAAGGAACCGTTGCATTTTCTTCAAAGACCGCAACGTCAAAATAATATTCACCAGCTAACAAACCTAACTTTTCATACTCCAGATAAAAGATATTCTCACCTTTTTTCCAAGGGATCTTGATACCATCTAGTAGAGTATTGAGTCCGCACACATAAAAATTGTCGACTGTACGCAGAGCAATTCCTAAAACTGGATTTTTGATTGTATCGTCTTTTACTTCATAGGTTACTTTAACGTATAGTTTTTCTCCTTGTTCCAGCATATCCACTGGATTTTTATCTTTATCCAACAATTCGGCTTTCGTCACGTCTACGATATCTGGAGCTGCGAAGCGTTCTACTTGGTTTTTATTTCGATCTACTGTTTTAACTGATTTTTTCTTCAAAAAGTTTTCGTAATTCGTCGTTACTTCCATCGTATCACCATATTCGACAACTTCTCCATTTTTCAACCAATAGGAACGATCACAAAAACGGCGAATCGAACTAATATCATGAGAAACGAATAAAATCGTTTTTCCCGAGTTCTTAATTTCTGTAAATTTTTCCATACATTTCAGTTGGAATTCAAGATCTCCTACTGCCAATGCTTCATCCACAATCAAAATATCAGGATTCACATTGATCGCTACAGCAAAAGCTAGACGAACGAACATCCCACTTGAATAGGTTTTTACAGGTTGATAAATATGGTCGCCAATATCAGCAAATTCAATGATATCATCGACCATTTCATCGACTTCTTCTCTTGAAAATCCTAGAACCATTCCATTTAAATAGATATTTTCATAGCCAGAATACTCAGGATTGAATCCTGAACCTAGTTCTAGCAAAGCTGAGATTTTTCCTTCGATTTCCATCGTGCCGGATGTTGGTGTCAGTACTCCCGTAATGATTTTCAACATTGTAGATTTTCCCGATCCGTTTTCTCCCACGAAACCGATCATCTCACCTTTTTTTATTTCTACATTCACGTTTTTCAACGCATAAAATACATCATGATAGGATTTCTTAAAAGGATTGAGGGCTTCACGAAATCGATCCGAAGGTTTTGCGTACATATTATAAGATTTTGTGATATCTTTTAGTCTAATTGCATATTCTGTCATAGCTATTCTCCTTACAGCACATCTGAAAAATGTGGTTTCAATCTACGGAACACTGCAGAGCCGATTACGAACATTACTAACGTGAAAACCCAGAAATACAAAGTATATGTTCCATGCTCCCAGAACCAAGCTTCACTTAAAAATGACTCACGATAACCTTGAACAACATAGTACAGCGGATTTAATTTCAATATGCTTACAAGACCTGAATCAAACTGATTAGGGCTCCATAATATCGGTAATGTCCACATGATCAACTGCAGCACGATCGTAATTAATTGCATGATATCAGGTAAAAATGGTTGGATCGATGCCGTCAGCCAAGTCAATCCTGTCAAGAAAGCACACATGCAAAATAAATAATAAATCAGCTGTAAAGACATTGCTGAAGGATATATACCATTTATAAGCGCGACAGCTATGCCAATCAGAATGAAGAATAAATGGGTGTACAGATTGGATAGGATTTTCGTCGTGGGCAAGATACGAATATTGAATACGACTTTCTTTACTAAATAAGTATATTCCCGAAAAACAACCGTAGTTGATGCAAATGCATCTGAGAAGAAGAACCAGGGAATCATCCCGGTAACTAAATATACGATAAATGGGTATTTTGCATCGATCATTTGTGCTTTCAGTCCAACACCAAATACCAGCCAATAAATCAATACAGTAAATAGCGGATTGATAAACGCCCATAAGATTCCTAAAAACGATCCTGCATATCTTGATTTGAAGTCATTGATCGAAAACTGTAGCAGTAATTTTCTGTTCTGATAAATGTCCTTCATAAATAAATACAAATCTTTAAACATTTGTGTTCCTCCAAGCGATTTTCAGTGAATTACAGTCAAGTGCCATTTTACCATATTTTTGGTACCGAGCTGCGTTCTTATTTCTTTCTTAATTTTCTATGATACAAGATTTTCTCTAACGTTTCTATTTTACAGAAGATGCTAGACAATTGCAATAAACCAAAAAAGGCTGCGACGGTTGTCACAGCCTCTCTCGTATTTTGTGCCTATCAATGATAGCGTTGGATCCTGGAAGAATGAGCGCTATCTGGTTGTTCCTCATAAGATGTATCATCATAAGTCATATCGTCATATGCCTCTTCCATAACATAGAATTCCTCCGCAACTTCTGGTTCATCATATCGATGAACGGCCATAGCCAACAGGATATAAATAATCGGAACCCATGGGTATGAAGTCAATGTATCCTCCATAAATGACTGCATCATCACCGCAAAAAAGGCCCAGATAAAAGTCATCTGCCCGTTGGATAAATCTGCTTTCAACGTTAAGCGACCAATAAAAAGGATAAGCAGCAAAGCAGCAATCCCAAATCCTATCAATCCATAGATATTCAAAATAGAATTATAACTATTGTGGTTTCCTAAAAATTGGTTTCCTCGTTGGAAGATAAATGTTTTCATTCCTAGTAAAATTTGTTCAGATTTTTCTCCTAGCGTCTGATAGAATTTATGCCAAATATCTTCTCGACCGGTAAACAAATTGACTTTTTCAGAGACAGCCGCCAGATAAGAAATCGGCAAAGCTAAAAGAATCGTAACCGTGTAAGCAATAAATGGCGCACGAATGACACGCATCAACGATTTAGGTAAAAGATCCAATATCGCAAAAACAATCAACGCGACTAATGCACCTCTAGATTGGCAGACCCAAATCCCGAGAAAAGCTGCAACAACTGCTACTGCACCGATGATTCGTACATACCATCGTTCAAAAGAACTGGCAAATCCACTGATCAATAAAGCAAGAGTCATCAAAGAACTTCCGATTGTATTCGTATTGATCCAAATATCAGAAAGCGAATTGCCTGGAGCCCAGATGCTTTGTCCTTCTGGTACTTGGATCTCTGTAAATACACGATATAACGTGATTCCGAGGAAGACCGTAAAGACAATCAGATAAATACCGCGATCCCATTTTGTCCACTCGATCCATTTAATTACTAAACAAAATAAAATAATCAAAGGAAACAGTAAGTCTCCAAATAAAGACTCATTTCTTAATTCCCGAAAGTAAGAAAAGAAAAGGAAAAGGGCAAGCGCAACACCTAGATAAAGAAAATCGACGCCTTTTGCTTTATAAACATTTAAAATGAGCAAAATAGCCACACTAAAAGCGATAAGTAATGAACTATTGTTATATATAAACAAAGTTGCTGGAAAACCTAACCCTGCTGTCCAAACAAAAAAGACTAGCGTCAGCAACAAAAGCAAGAAACCGACACTCATTTTGTTGACAAATTTTTGTACGATTGCTTGAATTATCTCCACTCTCCTTTCTACTAACATTTCAGGATTATTCTCAGCTAGCCTATTACTGTACGACTAGCTGATTTTCCTGAGTTTGTGTTTGTGGTACATCTGGATAATCCGGATATTCTACTTTAAAAATCATATAACCGTCTTTATCCGGTCCATATAGCTGCGTGAACTGCGCTTCATATAATTGGTTGTAATCAGTTAATGGTCGTTTACTGATCACATAGTCGATCCCTAATTTTTCTGCGTCTTCAAAATTCAACGTGACCGAAAACATATCTGGACGATCTAAAATGAACTTTGTATCTTCCTTAGCGATAAAAGCTCTTGTATGAGCATACCGATTATAATACTTCTCGTATTCTTGTTTCGGATCGATTTTCTTCCATGCAGCTATATCTGGATAAAAGCGTACTGTATTGAAGGATTTCACTCCCAATGTTGGGGTGAAGTTATATAATTCATCTTCAGACAACCAAACTTTACCAGGATCTTGTTGATCGATTTTTTGGATTTCTTTTGCCAGTGTTTTTTCAAAAATCGCTCCTGTACCTTCTACGACTGGATTGACGAAAAAGCCAGATACGATAACTAAGGCGGCAAAAGCGAGGTAAAACAAGCGTCTCCAGCCAAATAATGCAAAAGCTAAAATCACTGTTCCCAACACAGCAACTGCGATGGTTTCAAAATCCGAAAAATAATTATCCATTTTCGAATGCGTAATCGCATAGAAATAAGACCATGCATTTACTGCCAACAAAATGAATTTATACCAAATAGGAATAACATCTTCTCTCCAAATATAAGCGATAAACCAGATCGATAATAAACAAGCCGCAAAACTAAAAGTAAGGATGGCTCTTAATGGAGGAACATAAGACAGCAGAGTGATTTCTGCTAGCCATTTTGGCAACCCAACGGTAATCCAAAAGATAGAAAACAGACAAAAAATCATCAAAATACGTCCCAGTAACTTTTGTTCGCTATCTTTTTTGCCAAATAACACAAATGGACTTGCTAGGAATACAGTTGGAAAAAAGTGATAGAACAGGGCCACTTCAGAGTTATTCGAATAGTTGATATCTTCAAAAGGAATTTTCCAATTTGTAAGGAAAGAAAAAAATTCGCCAATCGTCCACTTTCCTCCAGTACTTACCCGTTTTCCTGGATATAAGGTATTCAAAGAAGCTAACAATGCGTCTTTTGACGTTAGCCAGAAATGAACCATGACTCCGCCAATAAATAAAACTGCCCCTCCAATCAACACTACATCCAACAGATCCCATGAAACTTTCTTGCTATAGTAAATAAGCAGGCCAACAAAATAAAAAATCAGCAAGTACGCCAGCATCACTTGATGGGCTGGGTAAATCACTAAAATAAACCCAATACCGAAAATAACCACCAAAAGCATCATCAACGTTCGTAGCCATTTTTTATCATGATTGTAGAAATAATGATAAAAAGCAGTCATCAGTCCCAAAGTAAAGAAAATCAAATCGCCCACATGTTGCATGAACCACCACTGGACTGCTGGAGAAAATGTCAGCGCAAATGCACCGATTAGCGATAGAGCTTTTTTTCTCTTCGTTAATATCATCAGTACTTCGAATCCAAGCAAGACCATGACGACTAATTTCATCGCCCAATAAAAGGAAAGTCCTCGATCTCTTCCGAGGAAAAAGAATCCCCAGTTGAATGGTTTTCCGATAACCGTAATATCCTTTACAGGAGAATTATACGCAATGATCATGTTTTGTCCGTTTAATGAATAATCCTCGTTCACCAACGGAAAGTCCTCTTCAGCTTGTGAGAGGTAAAAAGGTGTCTGCACCAGCCATTCGTCTGACCGCACTTCCCGATTCTGTCCAAAAATCACATCAGTTTTTTTCCCATCGTCTCTTTGCGACACATATTTATCCCAAACACCAAGTGAACTTCCGTTTAAATTAAAAGTAACGATGACCACGATGACTAAAACGCCAATAAGATAGCGGAGTTTTAGAAACAGGTCAAGCACCAAATTCGAATCTGCCTGGTTCGCTTTTGGCTTTTCTTTTCGTCGTGCACTTCTTGTTTGTTTTTCCATATCATGCTCCAAATTCTATTTGATAAAAGGAAATTACTTATTCATTTTTTTGGCAGCTTCCAGCATTTGCGCAAGTGCTTCTTGCCAAGTTGGTATGACAAATCCTAACGCTTCTGTCTTTTTCAGGCTCATGACTGAATACTGCGGACGTGTTGCTTTTTGCGGAAATTCTTCTGACGTAACAGGTGCAACTTCTACATCTGTATCTTTCAATATTTCTTTTGCGAATTCATACCAAGAACAGCTATTTTCGTTCGACAAATGATAAATACCAAATGGTGCTTTTTCTTCGATGACATATACCATAAATTCTGCCAAAGTACGTGTCCAAGTTGGTCGCCCAAACTGGTCATTTACTACAGTCAGTTTGTCGCGGGTTTCCGCTAGGCGTTGCATCGTGAAGACGAAATTGTGTCCATAGATCCCGAAAACCCAAGAAGTTCGTATGATATAATAGTCTTCTAAAATCTCTTCTACTGCTTTTTCGCCTAATAATTTCGTACGACCATATTCATTTAGTGGATTCGTTTGGTCGTCTACTTCGTATTCTACATTTTTGTTTTTTCCATCGAAAACATAGTCTGTACTGATATAGACGAATTGAGCATTCACAGCTTTTGCTGCAAGTGCTACATTTCTTGTACCATCAACATTGATCTTCTCATCTAATTCTTTTGCTTCTTCTTCTGCTTTATCTACTGCTGTGTAAGCTGCACAATGGAAAATAACATCAGGTTTTAATTCTGTGATGTAAGCCATTGTTTTCTCGGCATCTGTGATATCCAAGTCTTTTGCATCTGTTGAAACATATGGCAGATTTTTTTCATCTAATAAATGGCGCAATTCTGTACCTAGTTGCCCATTTCCTCCAGTTAATAAAAACATATGATTATCCGCTCCTTGATTTTTATTTTAAAAAAGAGACAGGCGAGCGCCTGCCTCACATGTGTTTTTCCATTAATACAGTGACATTTTCTCTGTATTATTGTCCATTTTTGGCATATGCTGCTTCAACGGCCTCTTTTTCTTTTTTCCACCAGTCTTCATGTTCTTCGTACCATTTGATCGTGTCAGCCAACCCATCACGGAAGTTCGTAAACTCAGGCTTCCATCCTAACTCTTCCCGTAATTTTGTCGAATCGATTGCATAACGCAAGTCGTGTCCTGCACGGTCGTTTACATGGTCGTACGCATCTTTTGGTTGACCCATCATTTCTAAGATCAATTCCATCACGGTCTTATTATCTTCTTCACCGTCTGCACCGATCAGATAGGTTTCGCCAATTCTGCCTTTCGTCAAAATCAGCCACACTGCTGAAGAATGATCATTCGTATGGATCCAGTCACGAACATTCTTTCCTTCGCCATATAATTTTGGACGAATACCGCTTAAGATATTCGTTACTTGGCGAGGAATAAATTTTTCAATATGCTGATAAGGACCATAGTTGTTTGAACAGTTTGAAATGGTTGCACGTAAGCCAAAAGAACGCACCCATGCTTTTACTAACAGATCTGAACCAGCTTTTGTAGAAGAATATGGACTTGAAGGATTATATGGTGTTTCCGCAGTGAATTTTTCTCCTTCGCCTTCCCCATGTCCTGGCAGGTCTTCACGTAATGGAAGATCGCCGTAAACCTCGTCAGTAGATACGTGATGATAGCGTACATCATACTTGCGGCAAGCTTCTAAAAGTGTATACGTACCAATGATATTCGTTTGTACAAATGGGAAAGGATCTTTTAATGAATTATCGTTATGGGATTCTGCCGCGTAATGAACAACTGCGTCCGCTTCTTTTACTAGACGGTCCACTAATTCTGCATCTGCAACATCTCCTACGACCAATTCTACGCGATCGCTAGGAAGTCCAGCCAAGTTCTCTTTGTTTCCTGCATAAGTCAGTTTATCCAAAACAGTGACATGCACTTCTGGATGATTGTTTACCACGTAATGAACGAAATTAGAGCCGATGAATCCGGCACCTCCGGTAACAATGATGTTTTTCATAAGAAAATTTCTCCTTAATTCTTAGATTTCTCCGTAAACAAATGGATTTTCTGCTTCAAATTCTTTTAATGTCGGATGACGGTGATCTTTTTCCGACATAATCGCTCTTGATGGATCAATTGGCCAATCAATCGCTAAATCTGGATCATCAAATGCGATGCCCCCATCTGCTTCTGCATTATAGTAATTATCACACTTATAAAGGAAGTTCACATTTGGTGTCAAAGTAACGAATCCATGGGCATATCCTTTAGGTACAAGCAACTGTCGATGATTATGTTCAGATAAGATAAATCCGTCCCATTGACCATAAGTCGGGCTACCCTTGCGGATATCCACTACTACATCTAAAACTGCTCCAGTGACTACCCGAATCAATTTTGTCTGTGCAGCTTCTCCTTTTTGGAAATGAAGCCCCCGAAGGACACCAGCTTCAGCTGATAGTGAATGGTTGTCTTGAACAAAGTCATATTTCAATCCATGTTCTGCAAATTTTGCTTTTGAATAACTTTCTGTGAAGAAACCGCGATGATCGCCAAAGACGTCCATTTCTACGATTTTGACATCTGTTAATTTTGTATCTGTTACTTTCATCTGTAAGGACTCCTTATTCAGCGGCCAAATTCAATAAATATTGACCGTATTGATTTTTTTTCAATGGCTGTGCAAGGGCCAGCAATTGTTCCTTATCGATGTAGCCCATACGGTAAGCAATTTCTTCCAAACAAGCCACTTTTAAGTTCTGACGTTTTTCAATTGTTTCGATAAAGGTAGATGCTTCAAGCAATGATTCATGTGTTCCTGTATCAAGCCAAGCAAATCCGCGTCCCATAAGTTCTACGGATAGTTTTCCTTTATCCAAATATGCTTTATTGACATCCGTAATCTCTAGTTCTCCACGTTCTGAAGGTTTGATACCTTTAGCGATAGAAATTACCTCATTGTCATAAAAATAAAGGCCAGTTACAGCGTAATTTGATTTTGGCTGAGCAGGCTTTTCTTCAATCGACAAAGCTTGCATATTCTCATCAAATTCTACTACACCAAAGCGTTCTGGATCATTGACATGATAGCCAAATACTGTCGCGCCTGTATCTTTTGAAGCTGCTCGTTGCAACATTTTAGACAGACCGCCACCATAGTAAATATTGTCCCCTAATACCAAGCAGACACTATCATCTCCAATAAATTCTTCTCCAATGATAAACGCTTGTGCCAATCCATCTGGACTTTCTTGTACTGCATATTCGATCTGCAGTCCTAAATCATTTCCGTTTCCAAATAATTCCTTGAAACGTGGTGTATCTTGTGGCGTTGAAATAATCAGAATTTCTTTGATTCCCGCCAACATCAGAGTAGACATTGGATAATAAATCATTGGTTTGTCATAAATCGGCATCAATTGTTTCGATGTTGCCTTTGTTAAAGGGTACAGACGTGTTCCGCTGCCCCCAGCAAGAATGATTCCCTTCATGGATATATGCTCTCCTTTTTGATTTCAAATTTCACTTTGTTATTATCTCATCAATTGTTATATTTGTCATGGAAATATTAAGGATTTAAACATCTTTTATCAACGTTTAAACCATTTTCGTTTGATCAACGCCGTAATCAGATGAACACGCCAAGAAATTTTTTGCCGTAATTTAGAATGTGTTTCAATCTCACTCGCGTTTAAATCATGTCTTCGGTACAGAGTTAACGGTTCTCTTAGGAACCCAGTCTTCTTTCCTCCCAGCAAACCAATCCACATATCATGCATCGGCACTTCTGACGGGATCGGCAAAATATCGGGTTTTAAAGAAGACCGGAAAGCCATACCAGCACCAATATAGTGACTTCTTATCACATTATTAAGCCATCCTTCTTTGGAATTTCGAAACGAAAAATACGAATCATGGATCTCTTGCAGCTCGCTGTCCACAATGATTAAATCAGAAACTACTACTAGCTGATCCGGATTCTGCTCAAAATAGTCAGTGATCTTTTTCACTTTTGTCTCCAACCAAACATCATCTTGGTCTGCCAAAAAGATTAGATCTCCTTTCGTCTGCTGGATCGCATAACCAAAATTAGCGATCAATCCTTGACGAGGCCCCGAAAAAAGCTGGATTCGCTTATCTTTTTCTGCGTATTCAGTTAATATATCCCATGTATCATCTACTGACCCATCATCAGAAATGACTACTTCATCTTCTGCTGAAAGCTGAGATAAAATACTATCTAACTGCTCTCTTAAATATCTGCCTCCATTAAAGGTAGCTATACAAACCGAACGCACGAATTCACACCTTCCAATTCTTAACATATGAGCGCAAAGTCATCCGCCAGATATGCCGGTTTTTGACGGTCAAGAACTGTTTAGCTGTTCTTAACAATAATTGTCGTCGGTGACTGGATAAATGCCTTTGATCATATTCATGATAAAATCGATTTTCTGCTTGTAAAATAGAACGGTATCGATTACTTGAAACTTTTTCATAGTCTAAAACCGAAAGATCATGTTCCATTCGTACAGGAAGGATCTCCACAGTTTTTTCCAACTGATCCACTTTCCAAAACAGCCAATGATCCAAAAAATCTAAAGAAAAAGCAGGATTAAACCCGCCAATCTTTTTTAGAAATTTGACAGACCAGGCAACACCTGAATTGATTGCCATGATTCGTTCAGCTGTTGGGCCTTCAACTTCTACTGCTTGAGCTGTACGATTGATATAACGATCTGAATATAGGGGAGAAACTTGTCGGCTCCCAGAAAAAATCATCGGAACTGCAGCAACACATTCATCTGTAAAGGTTACTTTACGCAATAGTTCAAAATAATCGTCGACTAGCCTCGTATCCTGATCCAGAGTGACGAGACAACGTGTTCCTTCATCTGCTTGAGACAACGCAAAATTATAAGCCACCGCTAAACCAGGATTTTGCGGATCATGATGGTAAACGATATTTTCTTTTTCAAACAGCTCATTTTGCTGCCTTTGAGGACTATTATCGTAAATAATAAGCTGAATTTGCTTTTCGCTAAGTGCTTTGCTTAATGGTCCATAAGCTGGAGATTGACTGAATAGTTGCTGATAAAGCACAACGACTACTAATATTTCTGGTTTCATCAGAAAAAACGCCACCCCCACTTATTGAAAAATTTCATCATAGAAGTCAAAAACACGCGAAACAGTTTTGCATTTCGATGCGCACCCTTCCCGTAAAAATGGATAACTGCATAAAAGGGTGTGTACAATAACTTGTAACCTGCTTTTTCAAAACTCAAACACAAGTCGTTGTCTTCAAAGTACATGAAGAAACGCTCATCAAACCCCTTTATCTCTTTAAATTTATCAATATCAGCTACCATAAAACTACCTGAGATCATCCGTACATAACTATTAGCATCAGTAGGCAATCCTCGGCATTCAAACACAGCCAGTCGTTTGTCAAACTTTTTTTTGACCCATTTGAAAGGCACAAAGCGCAAAACGTAATCAAAAACAGCCAGCTGCTCACGGATGAGGTGCTGAGTTGTTCCATCTTCATTAAGAATCTTAGGTGCTAACATCGCACATTCCGGATGTTCTTTCAATAACAAGACCAATGCTGTAACTGTCTCTTCATCCACTAAAATATCTGGGTTACAAATAATGCCATAGCGAGAATCGCTAGCTATCAGATTGTGATTATGTCCATAACCAAATCCGGAATTTTCATCATGAAAATAGATATCGATGTAGGGATATTTCCTATACTCTGTTAGTCTTTTTTTGTACTCGGGAAGTGAATTGTTGTCAAAAATTCGGATTTTTACTGCTGTTTCATCTTTTACAGTTGAAATAAAATTATCTAGTGTCCGAAAAATTTTATCACTGTTTGCCGTCACAATACTAATAAGGATCGGCTGGTTTAATTTGTTATTCATCTATATGACGGTTCCATTTCTTCAAATATTTCTGTTTTACTTGCGTACGGTACTCTTTATTCCCTAAAAATCGCAATGTTTTTAAAATAAACTGATGTTTCTCATTGATCAGACCAATCAATTCAAATAATAAAATTGCAGCAAACAACATGGCAATAATCAATATGATCGTTCCGATTCTTCCAGTATAATTCATGACCATAGCTGTGAAAGAAAACATCAAAGCCATCGCATAAATCGTCAGGACAGCACCTTTATGAGTAAAGCCTAAACTGATTAGTCGGTGATGAAGATGTTTTTTATCTGCTGTAGAAAAAGAAACACGGTTTGCTTTTCTCCTAATGATAGCAAAAAACGTGTCTGTTACCGGCACTCCCATGACGATCAGCAAAGAAATCGATGAAACAAAAGTCACGTTCTTCAGCCCTTGTAGTGAAAGGACGGCCATCATAAACCCTAGGAATAGAGCTCCTGTATCGCCTAAATAAATCTTTGCCGGATAAAAATTGTAAGGAAAAAAACCGATAATACTTGCTACAAGACAGAAAATAACAACTGGAATATACACTGTAGAAGCATGGAGGAAAAAATATCCAATGATTCCTATCGTAATTAAACCGATCAATGAAATCCCTGCCGCCAGCCCATCCAAACCGTCAATCAGATTGACCGCATTCGTGATACCGAAGATCCAAAAAATCGTTACGGGAAAACTAAGCCAGCCTAGTTGGATATATCCAATAAAAGGAAGCGTGAAGGAATCAATACGTATATCTGCTACAAAATAAATAATAAGAGAAGCAATCAAGATCCCTATACTTTTTTGTTTAGGTGTCAGCTCATATTTATCATCGAGCACTCCTGTGACTATGATTACTAAAGAAGCAATCAAGATCGGTACAATATACGATTGAGGGATAATTTTACGGAATAAGAATAAAGTCGATATAACAAATGAAATAAAGATAGGCAGTCCGCCCGCTGAAGGCATTGGAACTTTATTTATTCTTCTTTCATTTGGTTTGTCGACCATACCTGTTTGTACTGAAATGATTTTGAATACAGGTGTTAATATCAGTGATAATAAAATTGTCAGAAAAAATCTTATAACCATACTAAAAGAAACAAGCATATGGGCACCTACTTTAATTAAGAGTCATAATTATTATAAATTACTGATATAAATTTACAATAAGAACTCTTGTTTCTACTTTTTTTTATGAGAAAATTTAGTTTTCAATTTATTGAACCATTTTCGGCTTGGATCTCGACGTTTTTTGATTTGATGACCCGTCACGTATTCTTGAACAACTGCATTGATGATTCCGCCCAAAATGATGATCGTAGCAGCAAAATTAAGCCAAAGCATGAGTACAATAAAACTTCCTATGATCTGATAACCGCTGATCCTCGTTGCAAAATACCTAGCATAGATACTAAACACTTGTGATAACAGCATCCAGCCGACAGTAGCGAAGATCGTGCCCGGAATGATCGTCTTCAACTTCAACTGAGCATTAGGGACAATTAAATAAATCAAGAACATGATGACAAATAAAGCTACCAATGTGATTGGCCACTTCAAAGTTTGGAACTGATCGATAAAGTTCACGGGTATTTGTACGATTGGCTGAATAGCATCCAAAATCAGCTGTCCCAACCCAAGAACGATAGTTACCCCACTAATAGCAATCATGAACAAGACAATGACAATTAGTGAGAAGAAACGGACGATCAAAAAATTTTTTCTATTTTCTACGCCATACGCTTTATTCATCGCAATTTGCAAAGCATTGATACTTTGACTTGCAGACCATAAAGCCGCTAATGCAGAAACGGATAACAAGCCTCCTGAACTTTGTGTCAAAAGGTCTTTGATTGCAGGACCGATAAACTGGTAAACGGTCTCAGGAATCACTTCTCGTAAATAGGTCAGTACAGTCTCTTGATCGATGTGGAGAAACGGTAAAATATTACCAAAAGCAATAATCAATGGAAATAAAGACAAGAGTAAATAATAAGCAACGACGACAGAGGTCGTACTCATTTCTGAATCAGTGATGCGCTTTTGAGTCGTCTCAATAAAGCGCATCAGATTTTCATTTTGTTTTATTTTGTTCCAAACTTTCATGTACCTCTCCCGTACCTATTGACTGGCTAGATCAATAAGTGCCTTCTTCTCCTTGTGATGTCAAAATTCTTGGACCATCTTTAGTAATAGCCAATGTATGTTCATATTGGCAAGAAAGTCCGCCGTCTCTTGTATACGCAGTCCAGCCGTTAGGATCCATTTTCATTTTCCAAGTTCCGGTATTAACCATAGGTTCGATCGTGATAACCATGCCTTCTTTCAACCGCAACCCTTTTCCAGCTTCTCCGTAATGAGGAACTGCTGGTTCTTCATGAATCGTAGGACCAACGCCATGACCAATAAAATCACGAACGATCGCTAGATTTTCGCCTTCTACATAAGTTTGGATAGCATGACCGATGTCACCAATCCGATTCCCTACTTGTGCTTGCTCAATACCGATGTACAAAGCTTTCTTCGTTACTTCCATCAATCGGTCGATCTCAGGTGTAGATTCTCCAACTACATAGGCCCAACAAGAATCAGAAATGCCGCCTTTCAAATCGATACACATATCGACTTTTACCAAATCACCGTTTTTCAAAGGCTTTTTACGAGGGAATCCATGACAAATTTCATCATTTATACTGATACAAGTCGCATATTCATACCCTTCAAAGCCAATTTGCGCAGCAATTCCGCCATGACTCTCGATATAGTTTCTGACAAATACCTCAATATCCCAACTTGTGATTCCAGGTTTTATAAAATCACGCAGATTTTTATGTACATCTGCTAATAAAGCTCCAGATTCTGCCATCATTTCAATTTCACGTGCTGATTTTAAAGTAATCATATTTTCGTCTCCTTTTTACAAATCCCTCTCATTTTAACATAGCGGCATACATTTAGCCAAATGACATTCCCCAGGTGTCTCTAGGTTTTATTTTCTTTTCAATGATGTTTTGGTATAATTCATAATTGTTAAATAATTATAAACGAGGAGGCACATCATGGCTTTAGCAAAAATCGTATATGCTAGCATGACAGGAAACACTGAAGAAATCGCCGATATTGTTGCAGAAGCATTTGAAAATCTGGATATCGAAGTCGAAATCAACGAATGTACCCAAGTAGATGCAGATGAATTCGAGGAGGCAGATATTTGCGTAGTAGCTACTTATACATACGATGATGGCGATCTGCCTGATGAGATCGTAGACTTTTATGAAGACTTGCAAGAATTGGATCTATCGGGAAAAATTTACGGTGTCTGCGGATCTGGTGATACTTTTTACGATGAATTCTGCAAATCGGTGGATGATTTCGATGCTGCTTTTGCAAAAACAGGCGCATCAAAAGGAGCCGAAAATGTTAAAGTGGATCTGAATGCTGAAGAAGAAGATATCGAAAATTTAGAAGCTTTCGCTAAAGAACTAGTCGCAAAAATTTAATATACTTGCAATAAAAGAGCCATCCAGATTTATTCAATCTGTACGGCTCTTTTATTCATTGCATTCATGGAAGAGTTCTTCGGGAGTTAAAAATGCATACGCTGTAAGAAAAACGAACTTTTCCTTATTTTGACACATCTCTTGTTATCTACTGATTTGTGGAAATTTTGAGTATATTCAATCGATTTCGATTGGTTCTTTGAATTTCAAGATAGCATCTATACTGTCTTGGATCATCTTTTCAATCTGTTCATCAGTTGGATGGATGATGCTTGAAGACATCAAAGCTGCGATCCCAGTAGCTATGATCCATGTCCCATTATACAAAGATTCGATCTGCTCTTCTGAAAGATTCACATAAGCTGGATCGCGTTTCACTGTATTCACAAAGTAAGTATAAGAGAAATTCTGCATCTCTTTTCCTCCACCATATTCTTCTAAGTACAGTGAACGATACAACTTCTTCTCTCTTCTTGCAAAATGGATATAATTAAAAGCAAGATCGATAATCGTATTCCCTGTATGCTCAACAGTGAACACTTCATATTGTAAATGATCATAGATCTGCTCAAAAAGAGCTTGTCTCAAGTCATCCATATTTTTAAACTCAAGATAAATCGGTTGCGTGGAACAATTCATTTTGTTCGCGATGTTTCTCGCAGTAAATCGTGTAAATCCATCGGTGGCAGCTACTTCATAAGCAGCTGCCAAAATCTGTTCTCTAGTAATCGTCTTTTTTCTTGCCATATTTTTTTAATCTCCTTAATTTTTTTATAACGCTTCCACCATTGATTAATTTCATTGTAACATGTTTTTTTTGATATGCAAAATTAGTTTTTGATTTTCTTCACAAGCTGAAATAGCAAGTAGTAACATATATCATGAAACTTAACCTTAAAAAAATAACCTCCTTTTTTTATTTAAAGCCTCATTGTTTGAATCATAATTAAATGGTATCATGCTAATAGTTACCAGAAAAAATGGTGAGGAGGAATTTTTATTATGTTATCTGATTTTAATGAACTTCTAAAAAAATATGCACGCTTAATTGCAGAAACTGGCGTAGCCACAGAAAAAGGACACACAGTTGTTTTACAGATCAGCGTGGAACAGGCACCCCTTGCTCGATTGATCACACAAGAAGCTTATAAACTAGGAGCCGCTGAGGTTATCGTTCAATGGACTGACGACCAGATCCAAAGAGAATTTCTTTTACATGCTGCAACGGATCGTATTGAGAATGTACCACAATCTAAAATCGATCAAGCGGATGAATGGCTTGAAAAAGGAGCAAGCAGGATCAGCGTTGTTTCTGCCGATCCCGATGCATTTGCTGGTGTAGATAGCCATCGAGTAGCGTCTTATCAATCAGCGAATGGCAAAGCACTAATGAATTTACGCAAGGCAACTCAAGCAAATAAAGTCAGTTGGACTGTCGTGGCTGCGGCTGGTAAACAATGGGCAGCAAAAGTCTTCCCAGAACTGCCAGAAGAAAAACAAGTTGAGGCATTATGGGATCAGATTTTCAAAACGACTCGTGTCTATGAAGAAGACCCTGTCTTAGCATGGAAGAAGCATGATGAAAAATTAGCAAAAAAAGCAGAAGAATTGAATCGAGAACAATTTTCTGCCCTTCACTATACTGCTCCCGGTACAGATATCATTATCGGATTGCCTAAAAACCATCTTTGGGAAGGCGCTGGAAGCTATAATGCTCGTGGAGAAAAATTCATGGCAAATATGCCGACGGAAGAAGTGTTCACAGCACCTGACAGTCATCGAGTAGATGGTTACATTTCAAGTACAAAGCCACTGAGTTATGCTGGCACCATCATCTCGGGTATGAAATTTACTTTTAAAGATGGAAAAGTTGTTGATTTTTCTGCCGAACAAGGAGAAGATGTCTTAGCAAAACTGCTTGATACAGATGAAGGTGCGCGTCGTTTAGGAGAAGTCGCACTTGTACCTGACCCTTCACCTATTTCTCAATCTGGCATCATCTTTTTCAATACATTATTTGATGAAAACGCATCGAATCACTTAGCACTAGGTTCTGCTTATGCCTTCAGTGTGAAAGGCGGTACAGAAATGTCCGATGAAGAATTAGCAGAAGCTGGATTGAATAGAAGTCAAACCCACGTAGATTTCATGGTAGGATCTGACAAGATGGATATCGACGGAATCCGTGAAGATGGCTCTACAGTACCGATTTTCCGAAATGGCGATTGGGCTTGAGTATACTTTCGCACACATGCAAAAAATAATATAAAGCATAGAATAAAGGATCTAAGCTATTGGCTTAGATCCTTTATTTCGCTAAACAACCCCACCGTTTTTTTATATGGTACTTTGAAAAGGAAAGTTGTAAGTATTAACCCATCAGCTATTACTAAAAATAATAAAAAGTCATCTCCAGTTCATTCCCATTGGCTTTACGTAAAGCTTCAAGTTATACCGCTAGAGTTAAGAACGATATATCTTTCGTTGGATAGGACTGGTATAAGCCAATCGAAATCGTTTAATTCGAATCTATTGAAGTATGAAAATCAACTACACCGTCGACCTAGTAAGTTTTTCTTTAGTAATCAATTTTTCCCTATTTTCTCTTCGACTGTTTATTGATGGACTAAGACATACGCATGCATCTATTTTACTTTATCAAGGAGTAAATATACTTAGCGTATCGAAACGTTTAGGACATAGCAGTTTAGAAACTACAATGTCTACTTATACAAAATAACCCCCTGTACCGCAAAGGATACAGGGGTTATTTGTACGTTCCTGACTGGAATTGAACCAGCGACCTATCGCTTAGGAGGCGATTGCTCTATCCTACTGAGCTACAGGAACAATTTCAATAAATCAATTGTAGCTTGTTTGTTTTTTACTTGCAAGCTTATCTGCTAAAAAAATCAGCTTATAAGTTAGGCAAAACGTTTTCACTAGTCCTTAACAGATGATAAACTAGAGGTAGAATGAAATAATGTAGGGAGGTTCTTTCCAATGAATGATAAGCCAAAAGAAAAAGTATACGCAGAACGCTTAGATTCATCTAAAAAAAATCGGGAAAAGATTACGAAAGAAGCAATCCAAGACCACAAAAAAGAAAACCCTAAAACAAAAGAAAACAAAAAATTCAAATTTACGAAAAAAGAGGATTTACTTTAACATTTTCCTTCAAATGCCAAATGAAAAACAAAAGGGTGGTGACAAAAATATTGTCATCACCCGTTTTTTATCAAAAATAGTCATTAAGAATTGGCTGTTGCTGTGGCAAGATTGAGCTTAACGTTTCTTCATATTCTTTTGTCACCTGTATTCTTTCTTGGAATACCAACTCTTCCACTTTACGATACCCTAATAATAGCTGCGTGATATGTTGGATACTTCCTCGAACGATTGGGAGTTTTGTTTGTTCTACTTTTGAGAGATGATTTTTTCCATTTTCGATTGTTACTTCCACGATTCCTTCATTCCATTTCGCATAATGATCTTCTTCTATTTGTAGGGCAAATGCAGCTTGTCTCTTTTTAAATGGATAATTTTCCAAAAACAAAGAAATATCTACGATCCTCGCCATCATATAAGGTGTGATCATTACAGAAGCAAATGGATTTTCTAATAGATAATTTTGATCATTACCGCCGTAGCCGCATGAATATTCAAATGTTTCAAAAGCACCATTGTGAGAACTTACGAAGCGAACAAGGCTGCAAAAAGCATCATGATCCAAAAATCCCCACTCCGCAATAATAAAGGAAGACGTTGCAAGCTGATAAACGATATATCCCGTTGCTTCCTCATTATCATCAAAATGCAAAGCAAACTGGTAATTGCCTTTTTGCTTGAATTTATACGTATACCACCAGTCTTCGCGCTTCAGACCAGCTCGTTGGTTTTCCGGCATCTGTTCATAAATTCTTCTGATTGCAGCTTTTGCATCTTCAAAATCCATACGCTTTATTTTTCCAGATTTTTTTTTGATAAACGGCACATCACGACTGTTTAGTTGATAACTGATTTTATCAAATGATTGTTCATAGCCATAGCGCCGATAGAAGGGATAGGAGAATGGCGCCAGATAAGATAAGCTTACTTTACGATCACGGCAATCTTCAAGGATCTTTTCCATGATCTGATTGATCCCGCCTTGTCCCCTTGCTTCTGGATAAGAAGCAACATAGCCAATGCCGGCCATTAGGTACTCTTGTCCGTAAAAATTCACTGGAAAAGGGGTCGCCATGACTTGACTTGTTAGCCGATCCTCCTCATCAAAAAATCCGTAATTCCAAGAATTCTCCGCAAGTGTACGAAAACGTTCTCGCCTTTCAGGTGTATCTGCCCCATTAAATGCATAAGTGGCTAAATCAAACATTTCCTCAATCGAAGATACACCTAGCTCTCTTACTTTGTTTGTCATTTTGCTGCCCCTTCCTACAAAAAAGCTAGTGAGGATTCGCAGGAAAGATCTATCTTCCTATGAAAAATTCCTTCTAGCTTACTTCATTTTTCAATAACTAAATAGTACCATGTTTCATTGATTTAATACGTTGCTTCGATCATATCTAGCATTTTTTTGAAACGTCTCCGTTTAAAATACATCAAGATTGTTCCTAAAAGCATATCATTCAACTTTTGAAGCATGCCATAAGACTCCATTTTTTCTGTGTAATGAACCTCACAGGTCGAATCGTCCAATGGTTTGATTTGATAATGAACGACGAATTCATTCTTCGTTGTCGATGTACGAAACTTATAAGACTGGTTTTCAATGACTTCTTCGATTTTTATGCGAGCCCGGTTATTTTGCGAGAATTGTTTGACGTACTCCAAATTTTTCAGCTGTTTTCTAGTTACTGATTTGCCGGTCGCTTTACGTACATCGAAAAGGACAGAGTCCATAACTTTATCGTAAAAAAACGATGCTGGAATATTTAATTTTTTCGTGATTTCCATTAGTTATTTTTCTCCTTTGCTTCTTCTCTTTTTTTCCCCTTCATGAAGAAATAGATTCCTAATCCTGTTAGAAAAAGACCTGTGACCATACTATACAAATCATACCTTTGCGAATGTGGATTCAAACTATACAACACGATCAAAGAACCAATACTACATAAAAATAAACCGTTTTTTATCATCTCAACCATCCTATCTTTTTAAACCATTTTCTAAACAGCTGTTGATTGAAAATAAAGGACTGTTCCCCAAGGCTGTGCTTTGATTAGTTCCTTTGCTTTTTTAGCCGCAACTTCCGGATCTTCTGCACTTGTTTCAAAGAACAGCTTGATTCCTTGTTTTTCTTTAAATGTAAAAGTCATTCCTTCTTCATTGTATCCTTCTAACAATTCTTTGATTTCATCTTGTTGCATTGCACTGGCAATTGTAATCATTTCAGTTCCTCCTCGAAAATTCATTATGAGGAACGAAACTTAAAGCGTCCCGCTCCTCACGTTCATCTTATTGTTGTTCGCCTGCGGCAGGGTCCATTTTGTTTGCAGAGATGACAAATGGTGCCCAAATCAAGAAAGTCACGACCATACATACTAATGTTACGATCGGTGCCCGCCAATCCGCTCCTGTTGCTAAGAATGACAATAAGAACGGCGGTACTACCCATGTGACTTGCTGCGATACCGGAGCGACTAGGCCAAGATAAGTAGCTGTCCATCCAATTGCTGTTGCTACTACTGGAGCAATCAAGAATGGGATAAACATGATTGCATTCAATACGATTGGCAGACCAAACATCACTGGTTCGTTGATATTGAAGATACCAGGCCCAATGGATAATTTAGCTACTGTTAGATAATCTGCACGTTTAGAGAAAATCAAGATAGCTATCAGTAAGACGATCGTTCCGCCTGATCCGCCAAACCATGCAAAAGCATCGAACGATCCGCGGACCCACATATAAGCTTTTCCATCTTCGATTGCATCTAACACGGCTGGTGTACCAGTTTTTCCGTTATAACCTTTTTGGAAAATATCAATATTGATTAGTTGTGCTTGTCCCCAGATTCCCTCTAGCACTGGTGCCAATACATTTGGTCCATGAATACCAAAGAACCAGAATACTTGAACAAATACTGTGACGATCAATACTGCTCCCAACCCTTGAGATAATCCTAGGAATGGTTCTGCAATATATTTTTGCACCAAATCAATGATCAGTTGCCCATCAGCTACACGACCTACGATATAATTGATAATAGCAATGACGTATAAAGCGATCGTCGCTGGTAAAATGGCTGCAAATGCTTTAGATACTGCTGGTGGTACTGAATCAGGCATTTTGATCGTAATGTTGGCAAGCATCAATTTACAAAAAATAATGACTGAAATAGCTCCCATGATCATAACTGTAAAATAAGCGTTTCCATTCAAATGATCTAGTTTTAGCCAACCCCATAATCCAACTGACAGTGTGCCATCTGCAATCGTTGCACCAATCTCAGAACTATTGATTGCATCTGCGACATTTGAAGGAACATTCACATCTAATGCTGCTGATAATGCTGGACCAAAGGAAATACCTTGAATCAAGGTAGCTAAACCAACGATCCCCCCAGCTAGATCATTTACTCCATAAGCTCGGGCAAGATTATACCCCCAAGAAAAGGCAAAGATCAATCCGGCGATTGCTAGTGTACCGTTCCAGACAAAACCATTGATTCCGATGATGACATTCAATACGGCAAAGATTCCTTTGTCTGCTGCTAAACTGTCAGCATAGGTACTGTTAAACTGTTGCGGTAAATCACGAATAATTGCATTGATCATTACAGCGACTGATCCCGCCATTGTTGCGGGCAGTGTGCCGATAAAAGCATCACGCAAAGCAACTAAATGTTTTTGCGCTCCGATTTTTGCGGCAACCGGCAGGATGTATTTCTCCATCCAACTTGATAGTCCGTTCATTTTTTACTTCCTCCTATAAGTTTTTTATATAAAGAGAGTTCTCCTTATAACAAAATAAAAAATCCGTTCAAAAATTTTTCTTCTTCCGTTCAAAAAAGAAGTTGTATTTATTCGCTGTATACGCGACGATAAAGTTCGATGATTTCTTTTGCTAAATCAGTAAACGCAATAGATGTCATTAAGTGATCTTGACTGTGAACAGTCAATAATGTCACTTGCATATGATTTCCTTGTGCTTCTTGTGTCAACATGTCTGTTTGTGCATGATGCGCTTGTATAAGTGATTCTTCTGCATCAGCGATTTTCCTATCCGCTAACTCAAAATCACCGATTTTAGCAGCCGCAATCGCTTCCATTGCATCGCTCTTTGCATTACCGCCAAACATGATTAACCCCATGATGGCTTCTAGATTTTGTTGATCTTCCACGTTGTTATACCCCCAACTGCATACTTGATTTATTTCATTAGATTTTCTGCTTGTGCAAGAACTTTTTCTCCGTTCATCATGCCATAGTCTTGCATATTGATGACATCTAATGGAATACCTTTAGGCGCAAGTTTTTGTTCAAATTGAGCTTTCATGAAACGTACTTGAGGACCTAATAATAATACATCGACATTCTTAGATTCTAAATTATTATCTGCATCTGAGGCAGAGACCGCAAAAATATCGGCTTCCATCCCTTTTTCTTCTGCTGCTTTTTGCATTTTTGTGACCAATAAACTCGTACTCATCCCTGCTGAACAAACTAACATGATTGTTTTTTTTGCCATTTTTAACACTCCTTTTATTTTTTTACACTTTTATATAACGCAAGAAGCATGCCAATAAAAAAAAGAGCTGAAATAGCGTTTTCATGCTTTTTAGCTCTTTTTTATAGTGCGCACACAGATGTTTAGTGTGTAAACAGTATGATTAGTGTGTTCATTTTTTTATTTTATTTTCAAGAAACATTTGTGTAAGAAATGCGATATCATCTTCTGGAATTTTTACCTGATATTTTCGTTCTAGTGCCATCAAGTTTGCCCGAACGATATCCATTTCCAAACGATAAATTTTTGAGAAAATAGACAGTTTCTCAAATTGCCGATGGCTTTCTTGTTTGATCAATCCGTCTAACATGAAGGCTAAATGGATAACGATTCCAGTATCTACTCCAGGTTCCACGATAATCGACAAATCGGTCTGGATCTGCTGAACTGTCTTTTGCAATGAACGGATCAGTTCATCAATAGAAAAGACATCGCTTAATGATCCAGCAAGTGAATCGACAATTTTAGCTGTCGGGATCTCATCATCAGCTATACGCTTTAAAATATTTAGTTTTTCATCATCAAAAACGTCATAGGCTGAAAAAAATGGGATATTTTGATAATCAACATCAACTGTTCCCGCAATTGCTTTGATCTCATATTCTTCCAATAAGGCATCGATGTGTTTTTTGAATGATTCACGTTCTAAAAACTGCATCTGGATCAGTTCTACCTTATTTTGATTAATCACTGGCATAATACGCTGATATAATTTGGCAGCTACTCCTTCACCAGTAAAGCATGTCACGATTACGGCTTTTTTACGCTGTAAAGTTTCAGACTTTTCCGCTTTGAACTGATCACGTACGATCGATTCAAAGGAAAGCTGGATATTTTGATAAATATCTTCTAAGCTTCTTCCAACACTTGCCATCCGTATCGCTTCTATCACAATCATGGTACTTGTCATCGTGATAGCTTTCGTCCGAATGCCAGTCTCTTCATAAATCAAATCACTGAAGGTGTTTAATGATCCCATATCTGTTAACAAGAGTAGGCCATTCGTCAAATGCTCTTGATAGTTTTTGACATATTGTAACACTTCTTCATACATTGTTTGAACTTCCATAACCAGTGGCATATTAAAAGCTTTCCCTACTTTTGTTCCTAATAGTTCTTGTGCCATCTCCAACATGCTTGAAGCAGTCTGTCTGCCGTGCATCAATACGAGAACATCTACTTTGTTTTCTTTAACAGGCTCACTTTCTCCTAGATTGATAGAAAGAAACATACTAATAAAGCCGATTTCATCAAAAGGAATCTCAACTTGTTCTTCTTCTTCAATGATCGTTGAAAGATCGATTGCTACCTGGAATTCCCTCTTAAAATTTTTTCGTACGTTATTCAAATCTGGATGGACGATCATATGACCTTCTCTCACACGATCCAATGTACTTTGCAAATGCAAAGCAAAAGCAAAACGAGCTTTTTCATTATAAATACGGTCTAACCGTTTTTCAGCCACATCATACAATTGATTGGTTAACCGCCAGATTTCATCTGGCAAAAGATCTTTGGGAATCGAACTTTTAGTCAATTCTTTGACATATGTCTGGAAATAAGCATCCACATCTTTTGAAATGAGGGTCTCTAGATCAATGTTCTCCACACCGGTTTCGGAAAGAGAAGTGACTTTTTCCTCAATATCGTTATAGACCTGCATGTTTCGTTCTGGATCTTGTGACCAGACAACATCAGCAAATCCTGGTTCAAATGTCAAATACTGACTTTTGCTGTCCATGAATCGGTCGAGACGTTCCGGTATTTCCTTGATTTTCAGTAATCCTTTTTGTACTTGAAGGGAAAGTTCTTCTTTTCGAATGATTAGCTTTTTCTCATGATGAGTACGGTAATGTAAAAAAGATTTTGCACAGACTAGTTTCAAGTCTCGTTTCACTTGACCGATATTTCCTTCCGCATCATAAAGCATGAAGGCAAGAATCGCTTCTTTTTCGATATCGATACGTTGATTCAAACGATTCGCTTCTTGTTTGATAAAAAGAGAGATGATTTCATAACGCTCATCCAGTGAACGTGAAGCAAGATTCGGCAAGGTGATTGCCATAGGAATCCGTCGATTGAACGTAGATAAGAAACTTTCTGAAGATTCAGTCGTCGCCCCAATGATCTGAACAGATGCTTCATGTACTTGTGCACTTTCTCCAAGCGGACGGTAAATACCTTTATCAATGAAAGTAAACAGCATTTCCTGCCCTTCCGGCGGTAAACGGTGGATCTCATCTAAAAACAATATACCGCCGTCTGCTTTGGCTATTAGACCGGGACTATCTTGAGCTGCTCCTGTGTAAGCCCCTTTTTTGATCCCAAAGATGTGTCCAAAGAGCAGTTGCGGATTTTGAGCATAATCCGCACAATTGAAAGAAACAAATGGCGCATCTGCAGAAAGCATCTCTGAATCGATTGCAAAATGATACATACATTCAGCAAACATCGACTTCCCTGTACCAGTTTCTCCAAAAATAATCGTATGCAACCCCCGCGGTGGATAAAGAATCGCAGCTTTTGCCTGCTGTATGCTGACTTTTAAAGAATCATTTTCTCCAACGAGTGTTTCAAAAGTCACTTGCGTAGAAGAGTCGACATGCACTTCATCAGATTTTGACTTTTCCGTTGGCAAAGAGTAAACGACTGGTCGGCCAGCGGTTTTTACAATATGATGGGCCTTGTATAGTTCACTTAAATATCGGCTTGCATTGCTTCGATCGATAGTTAAGCGCTCAGCTACATCACTTGCTGTCAATCCTTGTTGGTTTTCTGTCAATAGCTGCAAGATCTCTTCTTGACGTTCTTTCACATAACCCCTCCTCTGGCAACCAATTTTGTTCCCGTTTTCATAATCATAGCATAAAAAGGCGCTTATTTGCGCCTTGCTCCTTTATTTCTCTCTTTTTTTGATTTATTTTTAACTTTTTTTCTTATTTTTTCTTTGTTATATTCTGGGTTCTGCTCCTTTCCAGAAAAAGTTTTCGCATACTTTTTATTTACTGCAGGAGCTGCATCTTCTTTGGTTGGCTGCTCAGTTTGCAGCTTACCTCCGTATAAAAAAATCTCTTCAAGTGTTATATTTGATGGACGTAAAAGCCGTTTTAAATCTCTTAGATTATTATCTTGTACGAGTGTAATTACTATTCCTTCATTACCCATTCGACCAGTTCTTCCCGAACGATGCAAATAAGCTTCTTCACTTAACGGAACTTCTGCATTCACTACATAAGGAAGACCTGTAATATCTAAACCTCTAGCCGCCACATCTGTGGTCAAAAGTGCTCTGACCATTTTCTTTTTGAATTGTTCTAGCGCTGCTTTTCGGAGTAGCTTGTTCTGATCAGAGGCCAGACTTCCTACCGGTACACCTCTATACAGCAATTTTTCTTCCATCACGCCTAATTCAGTCAGTTGATTAAAGAAAATCAGACCATGAAAATCTTCTATATGCGTGAGACGTCTCAAATAGTCATCTTTCTTTCGTATCGGTACACGTAAAAAGTAATGTCTCAGTCCTTTTCGAGAATCGTCCTCTGCTGTCACGTCAATTGTCTCAAACGTTTTCCCAGTGATTTTTTCAATGCTTTCAAGGGAACGATCTGCTGTCGCTGAAAAAAAGGCTAGCTGATACTCTGTTGGAGCTTGATGAAGAATTTGATCAATGATTTGGCTGTTCCCAGCGTCAAATAGCTGGTCTGCTTCATCAAATACCATTGTTTTCACTTGATGTGCTTTTATTTTTTTTGCTTTCATCAATTCCAGTATTCTTCCTGGTGTACCAATCAAGATTTCTGGTTTTTTCTTCAACCCCTCAATCTGACGTTTGACGTTGGCTCCGCCCACCAAAGATTGGACTTTCAACTCTTTGTCTTTTCCCCATTCACGTGCAACATCTGCTACTTGAATAGCTAGTTCTTGAGAAGAAGCAAAAATGACCAACGCACTTGCTTCACCTGGTTCCACGTTTAGTAGTAGAGGCCAAAGATAAGCCAGTGTTTTACCTGAACCTGTAGGAGAAACCGCTACTATACTTTGTTTATTACTTAGTGGCTGAAAAACTGCTCGTTGAATAAGAGAAGGTGAGATAAACCCTTTATCCTCATATTTTTTCTGCCAATTTTCGGGAAATACTTGTACAAATTCGTTCATTAAAAATCTTCCTCATTATCTGCATCGAATTTGATGCCGCCATTTTTTCTTAAATCATAAATCACTTGGTTCACATTTCTAGCTAGCTCGATCCACTCTTCATACAACAATCCCCAAGCTGGATCTTTCGGATGAGCCATGACATTGGCAAAATCCTCTGCTTCATCTGCCATTGGATTTTCTGCAGCTGTTACCGCCAAATCAATGATTTCTTTATGCGCGCGATCATGAAATTGTGCTTGTTCAATTGCATTGACTCCATTCATCACTAGCGTTCCTGAGTCAAAATAAATCTCTGATGGTAAATAAGAATCACCGATTTTACCTGGCTGGATCGATACATCAAAATTCTCATAACGTAAGATCCCCCATCCAAGACCATCTACACCAGTAGAAATCTTTCTTGGGAAATAATGGACTTCTTTTGGCATTCCAAACCAAGCAACAGCTGCATATACAAGGTAAACACCTAAATCCATCAATGCACCACCTGAGAAATGAGTCGAGAAGATATTCGGTTCTTCTCCATCTAATACTTGGTCATAGCGCGAAGAATATTTCATATAGCTGAAATTTGCACCGATTATCTCGTCTTTTAATGGTAAGTAATCGGCAATCTTTTTAAAACCTGATTCATGGATATTTCTTGCTGCTTCAAAAAAATACACATTGTGTTCATTTGCCAAATGGATGATTTCATCCATTTCTTTTGGCGTCGAAAAAGCTGGCTTTTCAACTATCACATTTTTTCCTGCCAAAATTGCTTGCTTAGCTTGACTAAAGTGAAGACTATTCGGAGAAGCAATATAAATGGTGTCCATATGAGTAATATTGAAAAAAGTCTTCAAATCTGTTGCGAATTCGATATCCCCTTCATAATGAGAACCAAATTCCTGTGCTTTTTCCAAATGTCTAGAATATACCGCTGTCAATTCATATTTTTTTGTGCTTAAAGCTGCTTGGACAAATTGATGAGTAATCCAATTTGTTCCGATAATACCTAAGTTGATCATTATTTTACCTTCTTTCTATTGTATAGGATCTTCAAAAGGGATATCTACATCAAATGGAATGGCCTGCTTGACAGTTACCTCATCTGCCGATACTTGACAATTATAGGCGAGGATTTGAACTCCGCTTTGCTGCGCATGTCGAACCATATCAGCTAGTGCTGGTTGCATTTCTTCATGGATCGTTGCCAGATGAAGATGTTCGAATTGAGCAATAAACAAGACATAAGCGGCATAACCATCTTGTGCGGCATACGTTAATTCTCCTATATGTTTCAATCCTCTGAGTGTGGGCGCATCAGGAAAAGCACCAATCGCTTTATTTTCAAGTGTCATACCTTTGACTTCAACAAATGCTTTTTGTCCGACCACCGTCTCTAAATAAATATCAAATTTGGAGTGAAGATAAGTTACTTCACGCTTGTATACCGTAAATGGACCAGTTAATCCTGGTAAAAGGATCGTGCCGTCTAAAATACCATCAATTGCCAGCCGATTAGGCAATTGACTATCGATATTAAACCAGTCACCCTTCTTTTTTACAGCAATCAGATCATAGGCGGTTTTCCGTTTAGGTCCAGGAACAAATACAATAGCCACTTCAGCGCCTGGTATCAGGACCTCTTTTCCTCTACCTGTATTTTTGACATGCGCAATAATTATTTCTCCGTCTTTTTTCATACAATGTGCTATAAACCGATTCGGGCGGTCAATAAAAAAAGCTATTTCCACTTGCTGATACTTCAAATTATGTCACCTTTCTTCCTACTATGTATCCTATCATAATTTGTAGAAAAACAGTAAAAAAACCAGTCGAAAGTCTTAGAGAAATTTTAGCTTTTATTCGGTACAATGAAATAAAGAAGAAAGAATATGTCTATGCGATTATTTTCTCATAAAGGAGTGATTTGGTGATAAAAAAAATGATCTATTTTCTTGGTTCACTCATTACCGTTCTCTCAAGTTTTATTTACTTGAAAAAGAAAAAACAAGCGGAAAAGTCAGAAGGACTCTCAAAGTATCAAGGTACATGGTTCTTTAGTGATAGCCAGCAAAAACAACAATTACAGATTACATCTGATTACACGTTTTTGATCAACGGTCAGTCTCTTGGCACATCTGTGGTAGAAATAGATGAATATCGTTTAGTCGTACGTGATCAGTATGGTTTTTATCTTATCTTTTCTTATCCCGAACAAACTCTTTATGACGAATCTGCAGACACTTCATATAAGTTGTTATCTGAAAAATAGATCCTTCCCAATGTATATATATCCTTTATAAACGAAAGAATGAGTCTTCTCTATCATCTTTCGTTTTTTGTTGTAAAAACGTCTAAAAATCCTTTGTTTTTTATTTAGAAAAATAGTCAATTAACGTTTTTTTTGTTACACTTACTAATGATGGTTTTTTACCATGAAAGGATGATCGAATATGACACCAAATCGAGAAGATTATTTGAAAATCATTTTAGAACTAGGTGGAGATACAACGAAAGTCAACAATAAACAAATCGTATCTAGTCTAGATGTCTCAGCTGCATCTGTCAGTGAAATGATTTCTAAACTTGTGAAAGAAGAGCTTGTAGAACATTCCCCTTATCAAGGTGTACAATTGACTGCAAGCGGACTGCAAAAAGCTAGCAGTCTGATTCGCAAACATCGCTTATGGGAAGTTTTTTTAGTTGAACATTTAGACTATAGCTGGAATGAAGTCCATGATGATGCTGAAGTATTGGAACATGTGACTTCGGAACATCTTGCAGATCATTTAGAAAACTATTTGAATCATCCTGAACATTGTCCTCATGGAGGATCGATTCCTAAAAAAGAGGAAGTTGTCCATGAAGAACGCCGACAAACATTGGAGTCCTATCCTGTCGGTACAAAAGTGCGTATCGCACGAGTGCTTGATGAAAAAGAATTGTTGGATTACTTAGTCACTATTGACCTGAATATCAACGAAGAATATGAGATCGTTGACATCGCAGCTTATGAAGGACCGATCACTATCCAAAATGATAGAAAGAAAATCCCCGTCAGCTTCAAGGCGGCCAGCACGATTTTTGTCGATAAAATATAAAGGAGTGTATCCACATGTCTAATGAAAAAAATGTATTGTTTACGATATTCGGCGGTACAGGTGACCTAGCCCAGCGTAAATTGTACCCGTCTTTGTTCCGCCTTTACAGAAAAGGAAATTTAGGCGAGCATTTTGCTGTAATCGGAACCGCTCGCCGTCCCTGGAGCGATGAGCACTACCGTGAAGTTGTCAAAGAAACAATCCGTGCATTGAATCCTTCAGATGAAGAAGCAACTACCTTTGCAAGCCATTTTTACTATCAATCCCATGATGTAAATGATTCAACGCATTATCAGACATTAAAAGAATTGTCTGACCGATTAGATGGACACTATCAATTAAACGGTAATCGTGTCTATTATTTGGCTATGGCACCTCAATTTTTTGGAACGATCGTTTCTCATTTGAAATCACAAAATATTATGACAAAAAATGGCTTCAATCGTTTGATCATAGAAAAACCGTTCGGTTCTGATTACCAGTCTGCTTTTGAATTGAACCAGCAAATCAGAGAAGTATTCCCAGAACAAGATATTTTTAGGATTGATCATTATTTAGGAAAAGAAATGATCCAAAATATCTCAGCTATCCGTTTTGCCAATAATATTTTTGAGGCTCAATGGAACAATCGCTATATCGACAATATCCAAATTACTTTTGGCGAAAACCTCGGTGTAGAAGATCGCGGGGGCTACTACGATCATAGTGGCGCACTTAAAGACATGGTGCAAAATCATATTTTACAGGTTGTAGCATTACTTGCAATGGAACCGCCAGTAGCATTTTCCGAAAAAGAAATCCGTACAGAAAAGATCAAAGCATTGAAAGCTATCCGCATTTATAACGAAGAAGAAGTGTTAGAAAACTTCGTTCGCGGGCAATATGCTCAAGGTGAATTGGATGGTGTACAATTCAAGGGCTATCGCGAAGAAGACAAAGTGGATGCTCAATCAGAGACTGAAACATTCGTCGCAGGCAAATTCACTATCGATAACTTCCGTTGGTCAGGTGTTCCTTTCTATGTACGTACAGGCAAACGTTTGACTGAAAAAGGGACTCGGATCAACATCGTATTCAAACAAGTTCCTGTTAATGTATTCAAAACATCTGTCGATGAACCATGTGACGATACGACACTTCCACCTAATGTTCTAACGATCTATATTCAGCCAACTGAAGGATTTTCTTTATCCTTGAATGGGAAAGAAGTAGGGCAAGGATTTGAAACGGAACCAATCAAATTGGAATTTAGAAATAGTGCAGAAATGGTTGAAAATAGCCCAGAAGCTTACGAAAAATTACTATTAGATGCGTTGAATGGTGATGGAACGAACTTCTCTCATTGGGAAGAAGTCGCTCAATCTTGGCATATCGTGGATGTCATTCGAAAAGCTTGGGACCAAACACAACCGGATTTTCCCAACTACAAAGCTGGATCAATGGGACCTAAAGCAGCTTTCGAACTACTTGAAAAAGACGGATTCGAATGGATCTGGCAACCAGATAACTGGTATCGTGAACGTGGAAAATTAAACGATTGATAACAAAAGGGGGTGTGACAAAGAACATGTCACACCCCCTTTTCCCTTTTACTTTTCTTCGAATCCTTCAGCTACAGCTTCAGGATAGAAGTCTTCAACGATTTTTGCACAACGACCGCATAGATGAGGAAGTTTTTCGTCTACTCCTACATCTTTACGAACTTGGCGACAGCGATCGCAAGTTTCCCCGTCTGCTTTTTCCACTGTAATAGCAACATCATCAAATACCATAGCGTTATCTGGCACTTGTTCATCTGCTGCCATAACTTCAAAGTAGTCTGGTGAAACGATCAATAATTGTGCAATATCTGCATCCAAAGCTTTTAACATTTCACGAACTTGTTGTTTTGGATAAACAGTTAGTTTTGCTTCCAAAGATTTACCAATCAATTTGCTGTTTCTTGCTTCTTCCAATGCTTTTAAGACATTATCACGGAAGTCCATGAAAGCAGTCCAGGTATCCATCAATTCTTCTTGGTTTGCAAACTCTTCATAACCAGGAAACTCGCTTAACTGAACGTACTCCTCTTCTTCTTTCAGGAATGACCAGATTTCTTCTGCTGTATGCGGAATGATAGGAGTCAATAATTTTGTCAAAGCTACAGCTGTTTGATAGAAAACAGTTTGCATGCAACGACGTTGATAATCATCTTCTGCTTCAATATAAACTACATCTTTAGCAAAATCCAGGTAGAATGACGATAGATCAACCGTCAAGAAGTTCATAACTGTACGATAAATATGCATGAAGTTATATTTGTCGTACCCTTCTTCTCGGATTTCTTTGATTACTTGGTTCAATCGAACGGTCATATATTTGTCTACAGAACGTAAATCATTGTACGAAACAGTATCTTTTTTAGGATCGAAATCTTCTGTATTCGCTAATAAGAAACGCATCGTATTTCTGATTTTACGATATACTTCTGCCACTTGACTTAAGATATCCATAGAAACACGAACATCTGCTTCATAATCTACACTAGATACCCATAAGCGAAGGATATCTGCACCAAATTGTTTGATCACTTTTTCTGGTGCAATGATGTTTCCTAAAGATTTACTCATCTTACGGCCTTCACCATCTAAAGCAAATCCTTGAGAAATAACTGATTTGTATGGTGCTACACCATTGATAGCCACACTAGTCGTGATACTTGAGTTGAACCAGCCACGATATTGGTCTGATCCTTCTAAGTACATATCTGCTGGGAATGATAATTCTGGTCGTTGACGTAAAACAGCTTCATGAGAAGAACCAGAATCAAACCAGACATCCATGATATCTTTTTCTTTTGTAAATTCGCCATTAGGAGAACCTGGGTGGGTAAATCCTTCAGGAAGAAGTTCTTTCGCTTCTTTTTCAAACCAGATAATTGATCCATGTTCAGCAAATAATTTTGCCACATGTTCGATTGTTTCTGGTGTGATGATTGCTTCTCCATTTTCAGCATAGAAAATCGGAAGTGGTACTCCCCATGCACGCTGACGGGAAATTACCCAATCGCCGCGGTCACGGATCATATTATACAAACGTGTTTTACCCCATGGGATAACCCACTCTACTTTTTCTACTTCATCCAAAATATTCTGACGGAATTTATCGATAGATGCAAACCATTGTGGAGTTGCCCGATAGATCACAGGCTTTTTCGTCCGCCAATCGTGAGGATAACTATGAGTAAAGAAATCTAGCTTCAGCAAAGCTCCTTTTTCTTTTAATAGATCAGTGATCATAGGATTTGCTTTGTCATAAAAGATTCCTTCAAATCCAGGTGCTTCTTCTGTAAACAATCCTTTTGAGTCTACAGGTGACACTACAGATAGTTTATATTTGCTACCAGCGATATAGTCATCTTCCCCATGTCCTGGAGCAGTATGGACTAATCCAGTACCAGCGTCTAAAGTAACATGATCGCCTAAAATCACAAGTGATTCACGTTCATAGAATGGATGACTTGCAGTCATATATTCCATTTCTTGTCCAGCAAATTCTTTTAGAACTGTTACATTTTCCCAACCGATTTCTGATTGGACTGTTTCTAGCAAATCTTTCGCTACGACAAACTTACGGCCATCGGCTTCCACCAATACATACGTAAATTTTGGATTTACAGCAATACCTTGGTTTGCTGGCAATGTCCATGGTGTTGTCGTCCAAATGACAAAAGCTGTATCTTCATCAAGAATATCTTTGCCGTCTTTGACATTGAAAGCTACAAAAATAGATGGAGATTTTACATCTTTATATTCAATTTCAGCTTCCGCTAAAGAAGACTCACTTGACGGAGACCAGTAAATTGGTTTCAATCCTTTGTAAATATAGCCTTTTTCAGCCATTTTACCAAATACGCGTACTTGTGCAGCTTCATAAGAAGGATCTAATGTAACATAAGGATGTTCCCAATCTCCTGCAACTCCTAGGCGTTTGAAATCTGCTCGTTGCTTATCTACTTGGGAAAGTGCATATTCACGACATTTTTCCAAGTATTCTGCCATGGACATTTCTTTACGTTTCACGCCTTTATTAGCCAATACTTGTTCAATCGGCAATCCATGTGTATCCCATCCTGGAACATATGGTGCACGATAGCCAGACATTGATTTTGAACGAATGATAATGTCTTTACTGATTTTATTCAATGAATGTCCTAAATGGATATTACCATTGGCATATGGAGGTCCATCATGAAGAACAAAGCTAGGTTTTCCTTCGTTCAACTCTTGTCTTTTTTGGTAGATTCGATTTTCTTCCCATTCTTTTTGCCACTCGCCTTCTCGGTTTGGCAAATTACCACGCATAGGGAATTTTGTTTTTCCTAATTGCAAGGTTTCTTTCATTTTCATTCAACCATACACTCCTTTATTTGTTTTCCGGACACAAAAAAGCATGTTCAGCCGCAAGGGACGAACATGCCGTGGTACCACCCAAATTTAGTTGCATCTATCTAGTGCAAACTCTCTGTGACCAATAACGAGGTCAGCCGCTGCTTCTTACTCTAATTTCGGAAAAGCAGGTCTCAAGTAGAGGATCTTTCACCATGCAGTGTCTTACCGAACTTCCACTCTCATCGGCTCGCTTTAAGAATAACAAAGTGCTTTTCTGTTCTACTCGTTTTCATTTTCACCAGGCACGATCGAGATATCAATAGCCTGTGTATCAAATGCCGTCATAGGTGCTTCTATGACTCCTGTGTCTGAGTTTACATCAGTATCATTTTCATTGTCAAGCTGTTTTGCTAAAACTTCTTTGATCACTTCATGGCTGTCAGTCACGTAGCTGGAGAATGGTTGTAAAATTTCATCCCATTCCGGACTTTTCACTTGTTCTAATTGAGACTCAAGCATCAAGCTGATACGTTGATGGAATACTCGTGTTTTTTTCTTAAGATCTTCAGTTTCTGTCGCAAGCTGTCTTGCTTTTTCTGTTGCATCTGTCAAGATTTTTCTTGCTTTTTCTTCTGCATCAGTTGTTAATTGATGTGCACGTTTTTCAGCGTTCGCAACTAACTCATCTGCTTTGTTTTGTGCAGAAGTAACGATCACTTCGGATTCCTTGCTTGCACTTGTTTTTACTTTATCAGCCGTATCTTGAGCTACGATGATTGATTGGTTCAAAGCATCTTTTAATTCATTGAAGTACTCAAGTTTTTCTTCAGAATGTTTGACTGCTTTTTCTAATTCTCGATTTCTTTGAGTCAATTCCTCATAGTCACGAACAACTAAATCTAAGAAATCATCTACTTCGTCTTGATTATATCCCCGCATTTTTGTCGGGAATGTCTTATTTTGGATATCTAATGGAGTTAAAGCCATGAGTAAACCACCTTTTTATTTTATTTACGTAATACACCGAACAGTACCCTGTACTTTTCTTTTTTCGTCTTCCCCTCAAGTTCTTGGATCTGGACTCTGCCATAACCTCTGACTGAAATAATATCTAATAGTTCAAGTACAAAATCAGGTCTTGTATTTTCTGTCCAGTTCACTTTTACTTTACCAGCTTCGATCAGCTGCTTGGACCGCTGTCTGGAAATATTATAAATCTCAGAGATCACACTGTCTAGTCGCATGGAACTAACTGTTCCTCTTTCTTGTGTCCAGCTATCTTTCGGCATAATCATTTCTGTGTATTTGATTGGTTCCAAGCGTACAGCAACCTTTCCAATCTTTGTTACTTGTGCAGCAACAAAATGATCCACCTCATTTGCAATAAATACTTGCCAGCGATCACCGTCCGAGATGATATCGCCAAAGTAAGAGCGTTTGATCCCCGTTCCCACTAAAGTTCCAAGGATTTTCCCATGACTTAGGCTGGCAAATTTGCTAGGATAATGGATTTCATACAATGCTGTTTCAAAATCTTCCTCTACAGGTTCGTAATAATCGGGGAAAATCAAACATCTTTTTCTTTCTGCCTGTTCATATCCGCCATAAAACATGAAACGCAAATCACTGCTTTGTCGAATCAGTGTTTCTAAAATATAGGATTGTCTTGGGTCAAGAAATTCGGTCAGATAGGGTGCATATTGTCCTTGAACTTGTTCAATCCAATCGCCTACCGAATCGATAAATGTACGTTCATCTGCCCGAAAGTGCTGGTATACATTTGCATCCAAAATTTTCCCCTCCTATCTATTCTGAGAATAAAGATTTTGTTGCTTCAATCAATAAACTAAATGGACAGTTATCCATATAATGATCTGTGCTAAACCTTGTACGGCTAAGTTCAAGATCAGGATTGCCCCTAAAATTGTGAAATCCAAGGGTCCAATCCTCAAAGGCAGACGATCGAACAAACTGATATACGGTTCGCAGATCTTAGCTAATAATCGTCCTAGCCCTGATTGATACCCGCCTGGAAACCAAGAGAGCAATGCATATACCATCAAGATAATGCTATAGAAATAGGCTGCCCGTTGAAGTAAATGAAGTAATAGTGCAATAGTATAAATCGTAGTTCCTCCTCTTACAGATCAAACAAATTCGCATCTGCAAAAGATTGAGCGGTTGAACTGTCAATCTCCATCCCAGTCGGTGTACAAAGAAAAATCTCATCTCCAACACGTTTGATATCTCCATCTAGTGCATAAACTGTTCCTGTTAGAAAATCAACGATTCTTCTCGCTTGTTTTTCTTCTACTAAATGAAAATTCACTAAGGTTGCTTCTCCAGCAATGATTCGTTTAGCAATCGCCATAGCTTCAGAATAAGCTCTTGGTTCCATTACAGTGATTTTTCCAGCAAGATTTGCTTTAGGTTGTGTAGAGGTTCTTGAAGCTGTTCTTTCTTTCGCTACAGTTTTTGTAGGTGATTGATGTAGTTCAATTACTTTTTTCTTTTCAGCCGGCTGAATACTTTCATGCGTTACAGGACGTGAAGTCGCCGTTTTTTGTTTTTCATGAGTATTCGCAGCAGATACAGAATGAGTTGATTGATTCTGTGTTGTATTTTTTTTAGTTGGCTGTACAGCCTTTTTTGTTGTTTCAGGATAATCTTGGTATTCGTACTCTTCCTCATCAGCTAATCCGAAAAAATTAGCAATTGCTCCTCTGTTTAAAAGCGGCATTTTTGTTCCTCCTTTATTCGTCTTTGAATAGCGCTGTTCCTACACGGATAAATGTTGCACCTTCTTCAATCGCAATTTGAAAGTCTTGACTCATCCCCATACTTAATTCACTACATGGTGCATGGGCATAACCTTTTGCTTGAACAAGATCACGCAATTCTTTCAGCGTACCAAACACTTTATGGATTTGCTCATCAGAAGCTTCTTTAGGCGCCATAGTCATTAACCCAACAACCTTGATTTTTGTGCAGGCAGCTAAAGATTCCACAAACGGTAAAAGCTCATCTGGTGAAATTCCATGTTTTGATTCCTCACCAGAAACATTTACTTCAATAAAACAGGATAATTCTTTCTCTAACCGCTTCTGGATTTCTTCTGCTAATCTTAAACTGTCCAACGCATGAAAGTAATCAATTTCATTTACAATCAATTTTACCTTTCTGCGCTGTAAATTACCAATTAAATGCCACTTTATTTCAGGAAAATCAAATAAATCTTGTTTCTTTTGTAATAGTTTATCTACTCGGTTTTCTGCACAATTCATAACGCCAGCTCTAACCAATTCTTCAGCTTGAGCGGATTCAACAGATTTTGTTACAGCTACTAATGTAACTTCTTTCGGATCACGATGAACAAGAGCACACGAATCCTGAATTTCTTGCTTGATTTTCTGCAAGTTGTCAGCAATCATGTGCTCTTCCTCTCCTTTATTTTTTACGACGGAAAAACGGTGGCGTATTTAATTCATCATCGCCATGAGATTTTGTTTCTTCGCGGTTGAATGTATCAAATTCTTTTTTTTCGATATTGTCAAAATTGGAATCATCAACTCTAGGACGAACATTTTGTTCACGTCTGATATCCCAATCGCCAAAACTGTTTTCTTCTTCTGAAGAAGTTGGTTTAGCTTGATCCATATCTAATACAGTCTTTTGAGCAGGTGATTGCATTTGTGCTTGTCTAGCTGGTCGGCTAGACTTGCGTTCCTTTTTTGATTCATCGATACCTGTTGCGATGACCGTCACACGGATTTCATCGCCCATTTCTTCATTGATAGATGTACCTAGAATGATATTTACATCGCCAGTTGCTGCATTTGCTACGATATCTGAAGCATCTTGTGCTTCGAACAATGTCATATCCAAACCG
Source organism: Enterococcus sp. DIV0901a (assembly GCF_051711525.1). Classification (NCBI taxonomy): domain Bacteria; kingdom Bacillati; phylum Bacillota; class Bacilli; order Lactobacillales; family Enterococcaceae; genus Enterococcus; species Enterococcus sp. DIV0901a. Next base: position 1,921,154 of record NZ_JBIOMW010000001.1, read on the forward strand.
CCTGTGATGTTAAGGAGTACTTGTTCAGCTCCATCAATAGATGTTTCAAGCAATGGAGAGGAGATTGCTTTTTTCGTTGCTTCTACTACGCGATCTTCTCCACTAGCCACACCGATCCCCATCAATGCTGTACCTTGGTTTTCCATCACTGTTTTCACGTCAGCAAAGTCAAGGTTAACGTAACCTGGCGCTGTGATCAAATCAGAGATACCTTGTACACCTTGTCGTAAAACATTATCTGCTTCACGGAAAGCTTCAAGCATCGGTGTCTTTTTATCTACAACTTCTAATAAACGGTTATTTGAGATAATTAATAATGTATCCACATTTTCTTTCAAACGAGCGATACCTTCTGCAGCAAAACGGCCACGTTTCGGTCCTTCAAAAGTGAATGGACGTGTCACGACACCAACAGTCAATGCGCCCAATTCTTTCGCGATACCTGCAACGATTGGTGCAGCACCTGTACCGGTTCCTCCACCCATTCCTGCAGTGATGAAAATCATATCTGCACCGTCTAAAGCTTCGCGTAAGGATTGTTCACTTTCTTCTGCCGCTTTTTGTCCAACTTCTGGCTGAGAACCAGCACCTAAACCACGAGTATATTTGGGGCCTAATTGGATAACTGTTTCAGCTTTTGAATTTTTTAATGCTTGCACGTCTGTGTTGGCTGTAATGAATTCAACACCTTTAACGTTTTCTTCAATCATTCGGTTTACAGCATTTCCACCGCCACCACCGACTCCGATGACTTTGATTACTGCGCCGTCATTGATATTATTATCAATTGAGAATTCCATATCTTATTCCTCCCAGGATGAATTAATCAAAAATATTTGTAAAGAAACCCTTGATTTTATTTTTTACATTTTCTCCGGACTCTTTTGGTTCCGGCTCATCGTAGATTGTTTCTTCAGGTGCTTCATAGCTCTCATATGTGTTTGTTGTTTCTTGTTCAACTACCATTTGACGAGCTGCTGAGGTTTCACCCGTAACAGCAATTTTTGCCAATTGATACACTTCACTCAAGTTTGCTGAATAATCCACGATACTTATTACATTTGTAAATACCGGGTTTCTCAGCCCCATGTGATTTGGAACATACAATTTTACATTTACGCCGAAGATTTCTTGTGCCAAGTCCACAACACCAGGAAGACTAGCAGCTCCGCCTGTCAATACGACGCCACCTGGCAACTCTAATGCTTCGATTTGGTCCAATGCATCTTTTGCTTTGTTGAAAATCTGTTCCATTCGAGCTGAAATAATTTCTGACAAGTAGCGTTCATCGACTTTCACTGGTTCTGACTGACCAATCACATCTACTGGAAATTCTTCATCTGGTGATGTCCGTTCTGGGTATGCATCACCGTAGTTTATTTTCAACGCTTCTGCATTGTTAAATGACGTATTTAATACAATAGAGATATCTTTAGTGACAAATTCGCCACCTTCTTGGTCAAGATTGGTAAACTTCAATTGCTTATCATGCATAACAGCCGTTGTTGTTTGGCCGCCACCCATATCAATGACGATCGTACCAAAATCTTTTTCTCCGTCAGAAAGAATTGATTCAGTCAGCGCTAAAGGAGTAATCACCATTTCATTGACGATTAATCCGGCATTTTCCACGCATTTACGTATGTTATGGATGATCGTTTTAGGTCCTGTAAACAACAGACCGTACATTTCTAATCTTACGCCGATCATTCCACGAGGATCTTTGATTCCCTCGAACCCATCGACAGTAAAATCTTGTGGCAATATTGACACGATTTGACGTTCAGGAGGTATTGAACGAACAAGGGCAGCTGAAGCCACATTTCTGACATCTTCATCGGTGATTTCCTTTGAATCTCCGTTAACTGCAATCATTCCCTGGCAATTTTCTACTTCAAGCATGTTTGCTGGCAAACCGACACTTACGCCTTTGATCTGGATACCTGCTTTTTCTTCTGCTTGTCGTACTGCTCGTTGTATCGCTTGGACCGTTTTATCGATATCAACGATAATGCCTCGGTTAATCCCTTCTGATTTTGCGTTTCCTACTCCAATAATATTCATTTGGCTGTCGATATATTCAGCCACGACAACTTTAACAGATGTCGTTCCAATATCAAGGCCTACATACATTCCTGTTTTTGCCATGAATGGGATTCCCTCCTACTTACTATTCCATATACAAGCGAACAACTAGCGTCCGTTTTAAAATATACTTATTAATAGATATATTCACTGCTTCCAATTCTACCATAAATTACTGGTTTTTAGAAAGTACATTCTTACTTTTTAAAGTTGTTTTATCAATTTTCATTTAAACTTGACGGAGTTGTACTTGGATTATCTTCTATTTGACTTGTTTCACTTGAATCATTTGAATCAGATGATCCGTTTGTGTTAGACGATCCAGGTGTTTGTGCTTCTTGCGTTTCTGCCTCTTCACTTGATTCGTTTGTTTGATCCGCATTTTCTTCACTTTCAGTTGTTTCTTCCGATTGGCCCGATTCTTCCGTTTCTTGAGTGCTACCGTAAGGATGCGAGAAGATACCAACTTCCATGTCGATCACACCTTTTTCATCCATATCTTTGGCTACTTGCGAATAATATTTCATTTGGTTCGCAAGATTATTGATATTTACAATAACTTGATTGCCGTCATTCATATTCAATTGGATCAGATTTTTATTGCTTGCTCTTGGCGTGTACTTGATTTCAGAAATTGCTTTTTGTAATTCTGATGATAACTGATTGTATTGCTTTGTTAGTTCTTTGATTTTTGCAGAGTCTTTGAACTCTTCCAAGATAGGGAGATTTTTTGTAGGATTTGCTACTTTTTCATCTAATACTGTTCCATTTTCAATCACTGGATAGTATTGATTGTTTTTTGCGATCAAAGCAATCTCTTTATATTCTGTTACATCCAAATCGAATTCATTCATTCCTTTGAAATGTATATTTGCTGTTTCGATTCTTGGCTGTGCTTTTTTAAGGCGATCGATATAAGTAGATCGATGAAAATACTGTCCCCAAACATTTTCTCCTAATGACAATTTTGTATCAGAGATGATTTCTTGGCTGTTGACTGTCTTATTGCCTGATACTGCAACTGCTTGTAATTTGCTATAAGGAGAAACATAATAGATCAAAAAAATCAGCGGTATACCCAATACAGTGATGATCAAAGCTAACCGACGAAATAGTACTTTGTGCCGTTGACTTTTTAAATTGGGCAGCCGGTTCAAAAAAGAACCGTTATATGGCCCACCGTTTTTCTTTTGCTTGATCTCTTCAAAAAATTCGATTTTTTTCTCGGACTGGCTTTCTTCTTGCTGTTCCTCTTGAACCGTTTTTTCTTCTTCAGAATCTGAAAGGGGTGTATCTAATGTTATGTCTTCTTTTTTTGGCTCTTGGTTTTTCATCTCTTGTTCTGCCAGATATTTTCGGTTAGCCTTTTGCCAAGGAGTCAAATTGTTTTCATCAGAAGACGGATGAGACAATTTTTTTGGTTCTTTTTTCTTACTCACTAAGACCACCGCCTTTATTTTTTGATTATTTGTTTTACTAAGTCATAAAGACGTTTTGAAGCATCAGGGATTCCTTGTTCTTTAGAAGCTCGGCACATTTGCTTTTGCAATTCTTCATCACCTATGATTTCATTGATTGTCTGACTTAGTGATTCACCTGTTAGTTCATTATCTGCAATCATTTTTGCTGCTCCTGCGTGAACAAGACTCATTGCATTTTTAGTCTGATGATCATTCGTAACATATGGGCTGGGAACCAACACTGCCGGTAACCCCAGAGCTGTGAATTCTGCGATCGAAGTTGCACCAGCACGCCCCACCAGCAGATCACTGGAAGCCATGACCTCTGCCATATTTTTGATATAAGGCTGGACACTAATATTTTGTATTTCAGGATTTATTTTATTTAGGATCTCTTCATAATATCTATCTCCTGAAGCATACAAAACTTGGTAAGAAGAAGGAATATATTCACTTAAAAAAACTGATACTGCTTGATTGATTTTAAGTGCTCCTTGACTACCGCCAAAAATCAAGACTGTTTTCTTTTCTGGATCCAAACCAAATGTTTTCAAAATATCTGATTTTTTATTATCTGCTACTTCTTGTGCTCGAGGATTACCTACAAGAACTGCTTTGTTTTCAGGAAAAAAGGAAGCCGCATCTTTAAATGAAAGAGCGATCCGATCCACATATCGGCTTAAAAATTTATTGGTAACACCTGGTACACTGTTTTGTTCATGGATAATTGTTGGAATACCCATTTTGGCTGCAGCGTACACTACCGCTCCGGAAACATATCCTCCAGTACCGATAACGATATCTGGTTGAAAATCACTGAGGATTTTTTTTGCTTGACGGATACTCTTAAGAAACAATCGGACCGTCTTGATGTTATGCATGGAAATTTTTCGTTTAAATCCTTGAATCTCCAAGGTATGGAAAGGCATTCCTGTATCAGGGACGATTTTGTTTTCTAGACCTCGTTTTGCTCCCACATACATGAATTCAGCATTCGGTTCTTGAGTCTTTACATAATTGACAAAGGCAAGAGCTGGATAAATATGTCCCCCTGTTCCTCCGCCTGTAACCAAAATTTTCATTTTTTATCGCTCGCTTCTACTTTTTCTATTTTAATCGGTTCACAGCTTCCATGAATCTGTTTCCTCTAGTTTCAAAATTTGGGTATTGATCCCAGCTGGCATTCGCTGGTGATAATAAAACTACATCACCATCTGTACTGTTTTCTAATGCTAAAGGAACTGCTTGTTCTACAGAATCGGCTGTTACTATTGTCTCGATGCCTGCTTTTTTTCCAGCATCCATCAACTTTTCTTTTGTTTGGCCAAATACGACCATTGCTTTGATTCCTTTTAATGAAGGAATTAATTCATCAAATGTATTTCCTCTGTCTAATCCGCCAGCCAATAACACGACCTTAGACGTTTCAAATCCACTTAGAGCCATTTTAGTCGCTAAAATATTGGTTGCTTTTGAATCATTATAAAATTTTCTGCCTTGGATTTCTCCTACATATTGCGTACGATGTGGTACGCCATGGAATAAATTCAACGTTTCTCGTATAGCTTCATTTGATATACCATACAATTTTGCTACAGAAATAGCAGCTAGTGCATTTTCTACATTATGCTTACCTGGTACGCCAAGTTCAGATATTTCCATTATTTTTTCTTTTTTATAGTATATTGAGTAATCGTCAGCATACACACCGTCTTCCAACACTTCTTTTGTCGAGAAAGGCAGTACGCGTGCTTTTGTTCTTTGCGCTAATTCTTGTAGTTCTGACTGATTCCAGTTAAGGATCAGATAATCTTTTTCTGTCATGTTTTTTTGAAGGTTCCATTTAGCTTTGACATATTCTTTTCTTGTACCATGATAATCAATATGTGCTTCATAGATATTGGTAATCACCGCTATATGAGGGCGGAAATCTGTGATTCCCATGAGTTGAAAACTAGATAACTCCATCACGATTTTATCTTCTGGTTTCGCTTCTTGCGCGACACCACTTGCTGGATACCCAATATTTCCTGCTAAACGTGCAATTCCTTGATCTGCTCCTGCATTCAGTAGTAGTCCTGTCATCGTTGTTGTCGTTGTTTTTCCGTTCGTTCCTGTAATCCCAATAATTGGGCATTCCGCTACTTCGTAAGCTAGCTCAACTTCCGTAATTACCGGAATACCCATTTCTTGGGCTTTTGCTACTAAAGGATGACTGTAGGGAATCCCTGGATTTTTGACCATCAATGAAAATTCTTCATCCAACAATTCGATTGGATGACTACCTGTTATTACTTTTATCCCTAAAGAAAGCAGCTCTTGTGCTTCCGGATTTTCGTCAAAAGGTTTTCCATCATTAACGGTGACAAGTGCGCCCAATTCATGTAATAATTTGGCCGCACTTACTCCGCTTTTTGCGAGTCCTAAGACAAGCACTTTCTTATTTTCATATGTTGATATTTTTTTCATTTCCCGTCATCTCCTACCAAACGATCCATAATGTGATCAACGAAGTCACAATGCTGATCAACCAAAAAACTGTATCAATCTTCCACTCCGACCATCCGCACATTTCAAAGTGATGATGAATTGGAGACATTTTAAAAATTCGTTTTCCTGTAAGCTTAAAGGAAGTAACTTGAAGCATCACACTTGCTGTTTCCATAACATAGATCAAACCAATCAAAAGCAATGTCCATTCTTGGTTTAGCATTATAGAAATTGCCGCTAAAAGTCCGCCCAACGCTAATGAACCGACATCTCCCATAAAAATCTTGGCAGGTTTTCTGTTGTAGACGAAGAAACCCAGTAAACCTCCTAAAACACTTAAGCAAATGATTAATACATCATACTGATGCTGATGCCAAGCAATTAGACCGTAAGCTGCAAAAGAGATACTTCCTAAGCCAGCAACTAATCCATCGATGCCATCTGTCAGATTTACTGCATTTGAAAATCCAACAAGCCAGAAGAGAGCGAAAATACCATAAATGATTCCTAAAGGTAGATCTAGTCCGAAGAAATTCAATACACCTGGATAACCTTCAGAACGGTAAACAAGATAAAAGATGATTCCCCCTAGAATCTGTCCAATCAATTTCTGCTTAGAGTTCAGTCCCATGTTTCTTTTCTTGAATATTTTTATAAAATCATCAAGAAAGCCGATTACTCCGTATAACGCTAATACAAAAAGCAAGATGAAAAGAGTAGGAGTTAGCTGTTTTTGCCAAGCTCCAACCCAAATTCCTGTCAAAATAGAGCCGATCAGAAACACTAAGCCGCCCATTGTAGGAGTTCCGGCTTTGCTATTGTGCCACTTTGGTCCCTCCTCACGAATCGCCTGACCTTGCTTTTTCATTTGAAAATAACCAATAAATAGCGGCATTGCGGCAATTGTCATTGCACAACTGCTGACAATGGGAATCAATGCTTGTGTCCATTCCATGCTCTTTTCTCTCCTATTTCTCTTCTTATTCTTCTAAAGTAAAACTAAGTTTGTCTTCAGTGATTTTTTCATATGGAGCAAGTTCTTGTTTGACACAATAACCATCTCCATCAAAACTAACTTCAATACCGAGGATTTTCCCCAGCTTCATGATATCTGCTTTTGACCATCCTGTTACGTCAGGCATCAGCTTATCACCACCAGTATATAGGATCAGTTTTTCTCCAGAGATCAACTGATCACCGTTGGCAGTAGATTGTTTTTGTACTTTTTTACCATTACCGATCACTACAGGTTGCAGTCCACTTTTTTGAGCATCAGCTGCTGCAACGTCCGCTTCAAGATTACGATAATCGGCTACGGATACTTTTTCTGTTTTTGTTTCTGTATCTGAATCTTCTTCAGTTTCTTTAAAATCCATTGCCCGTTTCATCAATGGATTTGCGATTTTAGCCAAGGCCATTCGATCATATGTCTTAGGGTGTTTCATTGTTAGATACAAGACATAGTCTGGATCTTCAGAAGGAACCATCTCCACAATCGAATACAGGTAGGCTGTATCTCCTGTTTGATATCCCCCTGTATCAGAAGCGATTTGGGCTGTTCCTGTTTTTGCCGATACATTGTATCCAGGTACACTATATACACCATAAGCACTACCGTAGTTTTCGCTTTCGACAACATCTCTCATATATTCACGGACTTTTTCTGTTGTTTCTTTTGAAAAAGGTTGCCCTAGAACTTCTGTTTGAGTTGTTCGCTCTTCTCCAGTTTGGGGATCCACCACTTTGCTGATATATCGAGGTTGAATCATTGTACCGTTATTCGCAATAGAAGTGAAAGCTTTCATCATTTGGAAATTCGTCACACCTACCGCTTGTCCATAAGCACTCATTGCTCGGTCGACAATATTTGATGTAGGTAAAGCACCGTTTACTTCATCATCTAGTCCAGAATGAGTACTTTGTCCAAATCCCAGTTTTTGTAAATAGTTATACCATCGTCCGCCTAATCGCTGTTCCAGTATGACCATCCCGACGTTACTTGACCATGAAAGAGCTTGACGCATGGTCAGCACACCTTTTTCACCAAAGTCATGGTCATTGATCGTAGCATCTTCTACTTGGATTTTTCCAGATTGGAAGGTTTCATTCTCGTTGAATTCTCCTTCTTCGATAGCAGCTGCAGTAGTGAAAACTTTCATGGTTGATCCTGGTTCATAACTATCTTGTACCAAGAAATTACGCCAGATAGCATCTTTTCCAGTCAATCCTTCCATTGTTTCAGGATTGAAAGTAGGTCGTTGTCCCATTGCCAAGATTTCTCCGGTTTTTGCTTTCATCAGGACTGCTGTCAATTCTTCTGGCTGATATTCTTCATTTACTTGATCCATCAGTGTTTCTAAATAACTTTGTAGTCTGCTGTCTAAAGTCGTGTAGATATCTTGTCCGTCGACAGCTTTTTCTTCTTCTGCCACTGTACCTGGCAGAGGATTTTGAAAATTATCTTTTTGATAAATAATCTTACCATCTTTACCGCTCAAGATATCATTGTAAGCAGACTCCAAACCTAGTTTACCAACTAAGCCATTCTCATCTTTGTCTGGAACTGCGTATCCAATAAAATGAGAAGAAAAGACGCCATTTGGATACATCCGAGCCTGATGGTCGACAAAGTAAAGACCAGCGACACCTTCTTTTTTCATGTCCGCTTCGATGTTTTGCTTGGTTTCTTGGGAGATATTTTTCCCATAGCTACCAAATTCAACTTGATACAGCTCTTTTTTTGCGCCGTCTTCTAAAATATTCAGTGCATCTTTTTTGTCTATAGAAAGATTCTTATGCAGGATTTCTGCTATTTTATCAAAATTCTTTTCTTCAACATACAGTTTTTTATCCCCAGAGGTATATGTTTTTGAGAGTATCGCTTTAATTGAATAAGAGGAGGCATCTTCTGCGAGCGCCACACCGTTACGATCATAAATCGTTCCTCTTTTTGCTTTTACTACTTCACTTCCTTGGTACAACTGTTTTGTTTTTTCAGCTAATGAGGTACCAGCAACATGACCTCCAATAACGATATACGAGAAACGGACGGCAAATAAAAAGAACAATCCAATACTCGTAGCAAATAAAATGATACCTACTTTTTTGCGATTGTTCATCGGATTTAGATTTTTCTTTTCCATAAACCGCCGAATTTTATTTTTAAGACTCATTTACTTCACTTTCCTTAAATTGTCGTCATTAATAGACAATCCTTTTTCTTCTGCGATTTGTTTAATCCGTTCAGTACGAGAAAGTTCGTTTTTTTCTTGTTCTAAACTCGTTTTTTCTTGCTTTTTATCATTGATTTCTGTTTGTATTGACGTGATTTCTTTTTCAGCTCCGCTGATATTTGTGCGCAGCATAACTGTTAAAACACATAAAGCAACAATAGCAATCGCCACGCTTGCCACAGCAATTTTTTCCAAAGCAGAAATCTGCTTTAATCGTTTTGCCGGTGATTGTGGAAGAATGATTTCTTGATTCGAAGAAGAATCAGGCATTTGTTGTTCCGGCTGATCCACCAATTCAGGTAAATCATATTCGTAATCTTGCATTTTCTTTAATTCTGCCATCATTCTACTCCTCTTTCATTCTTATTTTTTCTGCAATACGTAACTTTGCACTGCGTGATCGATTGTTTTCTGTTAGCTCTTCCTCTGAAGGAAGGATTGGTTTACGAGTAATGACTTTCAGTTCTGGTTGGAATTCGTCAGGTATGACAGGAAGTCCCGGTGGTAGATCTTGTACCGTACTATATTCTTTAAACATACTTTTGACAATTCTGTCTTCCAATGAATGGAATGTGATTACGCTGATTCTTCCATTGACTTTCAATAACCGGATTGCCTGTTCTAAAGAGGCCTCTTCGGCACCGAGTTCGTCATTTACTGCAATCCGCACAGCTTGAAAAATTCTTTTTGCAGGATGCCCGCCTTTTCTTCTTGCGGGAGCTGGGATGACTTGTTTAATGATTTCGACAAGCTCACCAGTTGTTTGGATTGGTTTTGTTTTTCGTACTCGTTCGATTTCACGAGCAATTTGTTTGGAAAATTTCTCCTCGCCATAGCGGAAGAAAATCTTTACTAATTCATGGTAGGAATATTCATTAATTACGTGATAAGCGGATAAAGGAGCTGACTGATCCATGCGCATATCCAACGGTGCATCTTGATGATAACTAAATCCACGTTCTGCTTCATCTAGCTGAGGAGAGGAAACCCCTAGATCATACAAAATGCCGTCTACCTTATCTACATGTTCACTCAAGCGTTCTTCTAATTCTCTGAAATTCGCTTTGATAAATGTGACCATACCTTGTTCGACATAAGAAGCTAAACGCAGCTTGGCGTGATCGATTGCTTTTTGATCTTGGTCAAACGCATACAGATGCCCTTTAGAACTTAGTTGGCTTAATAAATATTCACTATGTCCGGCACCGCCGAGTGTACAGTCTACATAAACGCCATCCGGTTTGATGTTCAATCCATCTACCGTTTCTTTCAACATGACTGTATAGTGTTGAAATGTTTCAGTCATTAGTCAGCCTCTTCCTATTCTTATAGTCCGAAATCAATCATACTTTCAGCAATTTCGTCAAAGTTATCTTCTGCTGCTGCAGAAAAATCTTGCCATCGTGTCTCATCCCAAATTTCAATTCGGTTAGATACACCGATGACTACGCAACCTTTTGTCAAAGCTGCATAATTTCTTAACGTGCTGGGTATATTGATTCGTCCTTGTTTATCAAGTTCGCATTCAGTGGCAGCCGAATAGAAGAATCGCACAAAAGTACGTGCGTCTTTTTTAGCCAACGGCATTTCGTTCAGTTTAGCTTCCAGATTTTCCCATTCGCTCATCGGATAGCCGAAAAGACAGCCATCCAATCCGCGTGTCAGAACAAACTTTTCGCCAAGTTCTTCACGAAGTTTTGAGGGCACGATTAAACGTCCTTTTGCATCAATATTATGTTGGAATTCACCCATCAACATTGAAAGCCCCCCATTCCTCCACTAACTAAAATTAGTCTACCACAATCCCCCACTTTCTACCACCTTTTCTGGGAAATCCGGGAACAACTTTTTTTATTCATAAACATTTTTTTAAAAATCAAGCTGCAAAAAGCCTTTTAAAAGACTTTTTACAGCTTTTCTATTTTTTTCATAGGTAAGAAAGTATGTTCACAATGATCAAGACAGCGTACAAGACGATTGTCAACAGAAAAACCAAACGCCAAGTCATCTTGAAATAACGCGGATAAATAATTTCTTCATAATAATATGCTTGGAAAACAGCAATACAAATTCCCATTAGCAAAACAGAAATAAAGAAAAACGGTAAGATAGAAATTGTCCCTGTATTTCTAGACAATGCATGCATACCGCCCCACAAAAAAGGAATCGCCAAATCAGGGGCTTTTATTTTAAAACGACGATTTAACGAAAATAATTTTACAAGAAATTGGCAACCAAACAAAACGATTACCGGGTAAATATACCAAAACAAGATAAGTGGTGTGAATGTGCCCATGAACGTAAACTCCTTTTTTATCGTTGCTTCAAGTATACTGTATATACTTTACACAACTGTTTCATTTTATTTAAATTTATGCAGTTATATTCTATATCTTACAAACACATTCCATGTATTCCAATTCCCTATCCGTTATAATAAAAGAAACAGGCAACAGGAGGAAAATCATGATCAAATATTTTACATTAGATAATGAGAAACTGCGTAATACCGGAAAGGAAACTGACCAAACGATCTGGTATTGTGTAGAACGTCCTAATCAAGAAGAGATTCATCAGCTGACACATCAATTTGAAATTCCGTCAGATTACATCACTTCCATATTGGACGATGCAGAAAATTCCCGTACAGAAGAATTCAATCAATCAAAGTTGACAAAGCCAGCGTTATTATTGTTACAATATCCTTTTGCTAAAACAAGTCCTAGCGGTTATTTTCAAGTGGATACATACCCGCTCTCTATTATTTTGACGCCCAAAAAGAAGCTTATCACAATTACGAATCATGAACCACTGTTTTTAAAGAAAGTCTTTAGCCAGACCTTTCCAAAAAGTGATATTTCGCCTAATCTCAATATCTTCTTTCAATTCATTTGGCAGGTCACACTCTCTTACAACAGTTATTTAGCTACGCTTCAATCTCAATGCGATACTTTGGAAGCCAAACTTCAAGTATCCACTGAAAACAAACAACTTTATCAAATCATGGATATCCAAAAAAGCCTCGTTTATTTCAGAGAAGCGACTTCTGCTAATTTAGATGCATTGAAAGAACTAGCGCAAAATAAACTTTTCCAAGAAAATCATGCTTTGAAAAATCATTTACGTGATGTATTGGTGGAAACAGAGCAGGCAATGACTACTTCTCGCATTCAATTAAAACTAGTAGAACAAATGAATCAGACTTTTTCAGCAATCGTATCGAATAATCTGAATAATATTATGAAAATTTTAACTTCTTTAACGATTATTTTAACTATACCGACAATCGTCGGCAGTATCTATGGAATGAACATTAAGTTACCTATTGCTGAAAGGGATGATGCCTTTATATGGCTAGTTCTATTAACATTATTTATTTGTATCGTAACTACCTATTATTTAAAAAAAGGGAAGTTTTTATAAAAAAGCCCTCTTGTGGAAATGGAAAAAAGATTGTACACTTGAATCAACTAATTAATGACGAGGTTGAAAACAATGCGTGAAAAAAAACAAACAAGTACTTTTGCTAAAGTAACAAAATTTGTCATTTGGACAATGCTGATTTTAACGATTGGATCTGTTGTATTGACTGCTGTAATGAGTGTCATGTAAAAATAAAATATAGCTATCAGCTGCTGAAAAGGACCTGAACCACTGCGAGGTGGCTCAGGTCCTTTTTGCGAGTTTCAATAGTTCTTTTGCATGTTCGAGTGTGAGTTTTGTAATCTCACTTCCAGCCAGCATACGTGCAATTTCTTCTTCTCTTTCTTTTGTTTTCAACTCTGAAACAGAAGTTTGCGTACGTCCATCAATCACTGCTTTCACAATATAATATTGATAGTCGGCGACTGCAGCAACTTGAGGCAGATGAGTGATGCACAAAACTTGAGAGTATTTCGATATTTGAGAAATTTTATCTGCGATGGCTTGTGCAACTCTTCCGCTCACACCTGTATCCACTTCATCAAAAATAATACTTGTCACACCTTGCTCAGAAGAAAAAATAGTTTTCAAAGCAAGCAACATCCGAGACAGTTCGCCACCAGAAGCGACTTTCACCAAAGGCTTCAGTGGCTCTCCTGGATTGGTCGTAATGTAAAATTCGATTTGGTCAAATCCATCATGATTCAATTGTCTATTTTCTTCTTTTAAGAAACGTACCTCAAACTCAGTGTTTTCCATATACAGACTTTTCAATTCATGCAGAATGGATTTTTCCAATTCTTTTGCGATTTTTTTACGCGCTTCATGAAGATCTGCGGCTTGTTGCTGAAGTAGAAGCTCTTTTTGCTCTAGTTCCTCTTTCATTTTGTCCAATTGACCTTCTGAAAAATCAGAAGAAGCTAGCTCTTCGGTGATTTCGTCATAGTAAGCCAATATTGACTCAATGGATTCGCCGTATTTACGTTTCAACTGTCGGATTAATTCTAAACGTTGCGTCACTTCTTCTAAACGACTCTCATCTAACTCCAATAAATCAATCTGACGACTCATATCGCCGATTGCATCTTGCAGCAAATAGTAAGCACTTTGGATATTTTCATAAATTGCTTCATACTCCACATCTAGATGGGCGATCCCTTGCAGTTCTGAAACGGCCAAGCCAACACCATCTACACTGTTTTGTTCATTATTCGTCAGTGCTCCGTAACCTGCAGCTAATCCATCAGCAATTTTTTGATAATTGCTAAGTTTTTCTCTTTCTTCTTTTAATTTCTCTTCTTCTCCGACTTGCAAATCAGCAGCAGCTATTTCTTCTTGCTGGAAATGGAGCATATCTATTCTCTGAACATAGGATTTTTCATTTTGCTGCACTTTTCGTACCCTTTTTTCCAGCTCACGATAAGAGATATATTCTTGCTGATAACTCTTTTTCTTCTGTTGGAAAGCTACATCTCCAAAACGATCCAATAAAGCAAGATGTGATTCAGGCTGGAGCAGTTCCTGATGTTCGTTTTGTCCTTGGATATCTACTAAATAACTGCCGATTCTTCTTAAATTAGCTAATGTGATGATATGACCATTCACTCGACAAACATTTTTTCCAGTTAAGGACATATCCCGTCGAACAATCAGATTGTCCTCATCTGTTTCGATCCCTAATTCATCCATCAGTTCAGAGAATCCTTCTTGTTTTGGTAGTTCAAACAACCCTTCAAGCACACATTTTTCTGCTCCTTGACGTATATAATCGCTTGAACCTCTTCCTCCTGCTAACAGACCTAAAGCATCGATAATAATGGATTTACCCGCACCAGTCTCTCCGGTCAGCGCGGTCATTCCTTCGTGAAAAGAAAGCCGCAATTCCGGAATAATCGCAAAGTTAGTAATACTGATTTCTTGTAGCATCACATTCGCTCCTCAACTTAAAGGTAATGCAGGAAGTCTTTCTTCAATAAAACTGCCTGGTCTTCAGTTCGTGTAATCATCAAAACATTATCGTCATCATTGATAATCGAAAATAATTCTTTCTTGTAACGTTTATCAATCAAATTTGCTGCTGCCGAAGCATTTCCCGGCAATGTTTTCAAAATAACAAATTTTTCCATTTGGTCAACTGCCACGAAAGCGTCTTTTAATAGTTTTTCCAATTTAGTATTTACATCTTCGTTTGTTTCAGCTGGTATGCTATAACGGTAGCCGCCATCTGAAGCCGGTACCTTGATCAGTTTCAGTTCCTTTATATCTCTGGAAATCGTAGCTTGAGTAACAGATATTCCTTTGCTTTTCAGGATTTCAACAAATTCTTCCTGCTTTCGGATATCTTGCTCACTCAACAATCGAGTAATCAAACGATGCCGATCTTTTTTTCTCATTACGTCTTCGCTCCTTAGCATATTCTTCTTAATCAATGATAGCTTATTTCCTTGGTATAATAAAGAAGAATCCGCATACTTCTCACTTGATTTTCACAGTTACAATTTATTTATGGTCAAACTGTTCGTGTGCATTTGAAACCACTTCTGCCATATTAATAGCTGAATTGATTGTTCCGCTTTCGGGTACTTTCCTCAAGTGAGCCAAGAACTCGATATTTCCTTCTCCCCCCGTGATCGGAGAATAACTTAATTCCAGCACATCATATCCACCTTGTGCCGCAAATGACAAAATGTCTTCTAAAACTTTTTGATGGGTCTGAGGGTCACGAACAATTCCGTTTTTCCCTACAGCTTCTCTGCCTGCTTCGAATTGGGGTTTGATTAAGGCAATCACTTCTCCCTCTTCTTTTAAAATAGCATGTAATGGAGGCAGCATCAGTTTTAGTGAAATAAAAGAAACATCGATAACAGCAACTTCTGGAATTCCTAAGGTAAAGTCTTCGGGTTTTGCATAACGAAAATTCACTCTTTCCATTACGACGACTCTAGGATCTTGTCTTATTTTCCAAGCTAGCTGATTGTAGCCAACGTCTAAAGCATAACTCATTTTTGCGCCATTTTGCAAAGCTGCATCAGTAAATCCGCCAGTGGAAGCACCAATATCTAACAATGTTTTTCCTTCAACAGATAGATCAAATGCTTTGAGTGCTTTTTCTAATTTTAATCCACCCCGAGAAACATAAGGAAGTTTTTTACCTTTGACTCTTAATTCACTACTCACTGGAATTTTTTCTCCCGGTTTATCAAACCGCTCGTTTTTTTCGTTGTAAATCAAACCAGCCATAACTGAACGTTTGGCTTGTTCTCTTGTTTCAAATAATCCTTGTTTGACCGCTAATACATCTACGCGTTCTTTTTCCATTCTTTCCCTCATTTCTCCACATCAAATTGCTTGATCATCTGGCGCATCAGCCCGCCATCAAAAGAAAAAACGTCCTCTTCTAATTTGTCTATGATCTTGTTGGCGGATAACAGCTCAATCTCCAACGCCTCACGTGTCTTTTCTAGGCCTAATAAACGCGGGTAAGTATTTTTTTCCATACGTTCATCTTTACCAGCTGTTTTCCCTAATGTTTTCGTTGTACCAATCACATCGAGTAGATCATCTCTTATCTGAAAAGCTAAACCTAAATGTTCGGCTAATCGTTGAAGTAGCAATAAGATTTCTTCAGGTTGCTTCGCTAATATGCCACCAGCCAGCAAGGCATAACGAATCAAATGCCCTGTCTTTCTTTCATGAATAAATGCTAATTCTTCTAAAGAAAGCTTTTTCGATTCGCCCTCGATATCTGCAGCTTGCCCAGCAACCATACCTTGTGATCCCGCACAAACAGCTAATTGCTGAAGCAGCAGAAGCTTAGGAGAATTACCTAAGTGTGCCATACTGATTAGCTGGAATGCTCCTGTAAGCAAACCATCTCCGGCCAATATAGCTAATGCTTCGCCGAATACTTTATGATTGGTAGGTTTTCCTCTACGAAGATCATCATTGTCCATCGCAGGCAAATCATCGTGGATCAAGGAATACGTATGCACCATTTCTAAAGCAGCTGCTACTTGATAGACGGGAACATCAATAGGCTCATCAAAGGAAGCAACGGCCGTTAAAAGTAATAAGGGACGTATTCTTTTCCCGCCTGCTTTCACTGAATAACTCATCGCATCATAGAGTCCACTATCCGTTGTATGCTCATCTAAAAAAGACAAGATTTCTTTTTCTACAGCAGGTAGATGAATAGCTGAAAAGTCAGTTAATCTCATCTCAGCTTTCCTCGTTTCCGTCAAAATCAACTTCTTCATTTGATTCTGTCATCATTTTCGTCAAGGTCTCTTCTGCTTTAGCTAATGTATCTTGGCAATGTTTGCTTAATTCCATTCCTCGTTTAAACGAATCTAGAGCTGATTCTAATGGAACGTCTCCTTGTTCTAACTGCATGACAATTTTTTCTAATTCTTGCAGTGACTCTTCAAAAGTTGGATTTTCCATATTTTTATTCTCCTTTGTCTATCTCTTGTACTTGTCCTTTAACGATTCCATCTTGATAATGGATCGTCAGCAAATCCCCTTGATGAATCTCGGAGACACTTTTTACTACTTGATCATTTAACGTCGTATAGCTGTAGCCTCTTCCCATGATTTTCAATGGACTCAACAAATCAAGAGATTGAACAGCTTGAGCAAAACGCTGCTGCTGTTGTTTCATATATTGTTGGATTTTCTCTTCTAAGCGTTTTTCTAGATAAGCAGTTTCTTGGCGAGCTGCTTTAACTCGATAAAGCGGAGCCACTTGTTCCAATTGGTGGCTTAATGCGATCGTTTGTTTTTCTTTCGCATGATAAATTTGCTGTGTAGCTTGATATAATCGCTGTTTCAACTGGTCTAATTTGATGGTCTGACCTTCATACAATCTTTCAGGCTGCCGAAATACATAGGAACGTCGAGCACGCTCGAACCGTTCTTGTTTGCGCTGGATCTGGCGTACAAACGCCTGCTGCAATCTAGCTTGCCGTTCTTGAATGCGCATCAACTCTTCTGACAAAACAGGAACAGCTAATTCTGCAGCTGCTGTTGGAGTGGCAGCCCGAACATCTGCTACTAAATCAGCGATCGTGGTATCTGTTTCATGTCCTACAGATGAAATCACCGGCGTATTAGCTTGATAAATCGCCCGAGCAACCCGCTCTTCATTAAACGGCCATAAATCCTCAATCGAACCACCCCCACGACCGATGATCATTGTATCGAAATTGCCCATCTCTTCTACTCTCTGGATATTCCTGACAACATTGTCCGCTGCTTGGTTTCCTTGTACAACTGTTGGGAACAAAACCAATTGGACAATTGGATATCTTCTTTTCACCGTCGTGATGATATCGCGGATAACCGCTCCGCTTGGACTGGTAAGGACCGCGATTCGCTTTGGGAAACGTGGCAGCATTTTTTTAGGCCCTTGAAAAAGGCCTTCCTTCATCAGCTTTTCTTTTCGTTCTTCCAATTCTTGATATAAAGCACCTATTCCATCAGGCTCCATGTGCTCTACATAGATTTGATAAGAACCTCCCGCTTCATATAATGAAATACGCCCAACGACAAGGACTTTCATTCCTTCTTTTGGCTGGAATCGTAATTTTTGGAATGCTCCTTTGAACATAATAGCAGATATTTTTGCATGGTCATCTTTTAAGCTGAAATATTGATGGGCATTGGCACGTAAACGGAAATTCGATATTTCGCCTGTTAAATATACGCGTTCTAAATAAGGATCGGCATCAAATTTTCTTTTCAAATACTTCGTTAATGTAGTGACAGTTAAATATTCTTGTGCCATCTATTCACCTGCTCCAAAAGCTTCGGCAGATTTTACGGTTTGATACATCAGCATCGTGATAGTCATTGGCCCTACACCCTTTGGCACAGGAGTGATCCAGCCTGCAATAGGCTCCACTTCATCAAATTTCACATCACCGATCAGCTTACCGTTAGCATCACGGTTCATCCCTACATCTATCACTACAGCACCTGGTTTTACGAATTCTTTTGTGACAAAATGTCCACGTCCTATTGCTACGACTAAAATATCTGCTTCTTGTGCCAGTTCAGCCAGATTTTCGGTTTTAGAATGAGCAACAGTAACAGTTGCATCTGCCATCAAGAGTAGCTGAGCCATCGGTTTACCGACGATATTGCTTCGTCCGATAACTACTGCTCGTTTACCCGCCGGATCGATAGAATAAGCTTCAAACATTTTCATGATGCCGTATGGAGTACAAGGAATCTTGTCCGGTTTACCCGCAAGGAGTCTGCCTAAATTCATCGGATGAAAACCGTCTACGTCTTTTTCAGGGCGGATAGCTAACAGGATCTTTTCTTCATCTATATGCTTTGGCAATGGTAATTGGACCAATATACCATGAAAACTAGGATCTTGATTGTATTTTTCAATTTCTGCAAGTAGTTCGTCTTCAGAAATCGTCTCAGGATAACGCTCTACCAATGAATGGATTCCGATTTCTTTTGCTACACGTTCTTTATTTCTTACATAGATTTGGCTGGCTGGATTTTCCCCTACCAATAAAACGACTAATCCGGGATGGATACCATTATCTTTCAATTTTTGGATTTTTTCAGCAATCTCTGCCTGCATTTTTTCAGCTAATTCTTTTCCGTTAATCAATTCTGCCATCTAACCACTCCCAGATATTTTTTGTGTTTTCATTCTACCATAGAATTTTCCCGATTTATAACAGGTTTATGATGATTCATAGAAAAAAGCTAGGACTTACGCCCCAGCTTCTAATTCTTTCAATACATTGGATAAAACACCGTTGACGAATTTACGTGAACGGTCATCACTAAATGTTTTTGCCAACTCGATTGCTTCATTTAAAGCAACAGCCGCTGGTACATCTGTCACATAAGTCATTTCAAAAATCGCGATACGCAAGATCACCAAATCCATTTTTGAGATCCGATTGATGTGCCAATTGTTTTTTAAATGTTTTTCAATCACTTTATCCAATTCATCTTTTTTTGCACAGACACCGCCAACTAGCGTATCAAGATAAACAGGAACAAACTCTGATTCATCTTCGTTGATCATGTCGCGGTGGTCTAATTCGATTGCGTTGAAAATCGCATCTTCTTTTGTTAGGTCTGCATTGAAGTCTAATGGAAATAAAGCCTGCAATGCCATTTCCCGAATCTCGTGTCTTGATAATTCTTTATTCATTCTCTTCCTCTTCGTCTTCAAAAAGTTCTTCGATTGTTGGTTGTTCTAATTTTTCAGGAACAACAGCTACTACATGGATATTGACTTCAGATAAATCGATATCCGTCATGAAAAGGACTTGCTGGCTGACCCGTTCCTGCATTTCCATTGCTACTTTAGGAACTGAAACACCATATTCTAGATAACAGTAAAGATCTACTTTCAAGCCATCTTCCTCGTTTGCTAAGTAAACACCTTTTCCGTGAGCTGCACGTCCTAATAATTCAGTGACATTGCTGGCAAAAGTTCCGCGCATTCCGTATACGCCTTCTACTTTAGAAGCTGCAATCCCGATAATTACTTCGATGACTTCAGGAGCGATCACGATCTCTCCTAAATCTTGGTTTGCGTTTAAAATCAAATTTTTTTCATCTGCCATTTATTTATTCCTCCCTTTGCCTAAGCACGAGATACATCCGAATTCTCTATGATGCGGCATAGTGATCACGTGGTAAGAAAACTGCCGCCGATCAGCTGCAAACTGCTATGAATTGGAGAAAACACCCAACTTTATTATCTCTTACAGCTTAAAAGTTCTTCTATAGTGTATCATTAAATCGAGTGATTTTCTATAACAAAGTCTGTGAACACTGATTTTTACGCTTACTTCTTCTATTGATGAAACTATAAGATGATCAATTCTTTTGGTGAACGAGTCAACACACGATTTCCATCTTCTGTGATCAACAAGTCATCCTCAATACGTACTCCACCGATTCCTGGTAAGTAGATCCCTGGTTCATCAGTGATCACATTTCCTGGTACAAATTGCTTTTCTGCACGAGAAGAAACGTTTGGTCCTTCGTGGATCTCTAAACCGATCCCATGTCCTGTAGAATGTCCAAATGCTTCCCCGTAACCATGTTTTGAAATATAATCTCTAGCAACTGCATCTAATTGGACACCAGTCATTCCTGGTTTTGCAGCATCAATAACTGCTAATTGAGCATCTAAGACTATTTGATAAATTTCTTTTAATTTTTCCCCAGGATCACCAATAGCGAATGTACGTGTCATATCGGAAACGTACCCTTCGTAATAGCAACCAAAGTCCAATGTGATCAAGTCGCCTTGTTCGATGATTTTTTTGCTTGCTACACCATGCGGCATAGCCGAACGCAATCCGCTAGCAACGATCGTATCAAAAGAAACACCTGAAGCGCCAAGAGAACGCATATAAAAGTCTAGTTGATTTGCGACTTCAATCTCAGTCATGCCCGGTTGGATCATTTTCAGGATGTGATCATATGCCATATCCGCAATATGACATGCTTTTTCGATAATAGCGATTTCTTCTTCATCTTTCACTTCTCTGAGTTCTTCGATCATCTGTGAAACAGGTACTAATTCCGCATCGATGATTTCTTCTAAAACCGAATATTCTAAAAATGAGACTGTTGTTTCCTCAAAAGCTAATGAGTGCAGTTCTTCTTTGCGTACTAAGTTTGCTACCTCATCAAAAATAGGTCCGACATTTTTAATAATTTCAAATCCTTGAGCCTGCGCTGCCGCCTGCTCGGTATAACGAAAATCAGTAATAAAAAATGCTTTTTCCAAAGTAATAACAGCTAATCCTGTCGTACCTGTAAAGTTCGTTAAGTAACGAAGATTGTACGGACTGGTAACCAAAAATGAATCCAAATTTTCTTCTTGCATTTTTTTGCGCAATTTTTCTACACGTAGCATCATAATGAAACTCCCTCTTTCTTTGCACGCTTTTTTCCATTATAGCAAACTTTTCTTCGTACACGACAGTTAAATAAAAATTTCCGGAAAACTTCTTTTTATTTTAAATAAATAAAGCCAAAAAGGAGTCACAGTCTCGCTGCAACTCCTTTTAGTTTACTATTTTGTAAAAACTTATGATCGTTTTCCAAAGAAAAATGAGACAACTGCTACCAAAATCACTGCGCCTAAAATAGATGGAATAAGTGCCATACCTGCAGCTTTTGGTCCCCATTCGCCGAAAATCGCTTGTCCAATACTTGAACCGACTAGTCCAGCAATGATATTCGTTACACAGCCCATCGAATTTCCTTTACTGGTGATCGCACCTGCAATTGCTCCGATCACGGCTCCAACAATCAATGTCCATAACCAACTCATAATATAACCTCCTTCTTTGCTAATCAATTTTAGCATATGGGATTTAAAGGGGACAAATAATTGGTTTTGCTATTTCATATTTTCTTCTGCAAAGTAAAAAAATAAAGAAAACCTCCTCTTAGAAGTTTTCTTTATTTTTTACTTGCGTTTAAACATACTACGAATACCACGTTTCACTACATCAAAGAAACTCAATGATTGTACCATTCTATCTTCATCTACATATTCTCTGATCGCACGAAGCACTTTTTTAGGTTCTTTGGAAGAAAATGTGTATGTACCATTTTTTTTCGTTTGAATGGCATATCGAGGAATCCATTTTCCCTTTAGCATGACTGATGCTAGTACATAATCCACTTCTTCCCATGGAATTTGGATATATTTGCGTCTATCTCGCGCATGGTAAAACTCAAAACCATTATCACCTATCATGATTTGCCCGTAATCTGTCAGACCCGTAAACGAAGTAGCATCAATTACCAAGTCTACTTTTGTATTGATTGATTGAACCATTTTCTCCCTCCAGATATTTGTTTATGAACAGTATACTATATAAAAAAAGCTCGGGACAACGCCCGAGCTATATTTTTATGGATTATAAAAGTCCGATGACGTGTCCAACAACACCGACTACGAATAAACCAAGGATGATAACGATTGGAGAAACCTTTTTCTTAAGCAACCACATACATAACAATGTTAATCCTAATGCAGCTAAACCAGGAATCAATTGGTCTAAGTTGTCTTGTAATGTTGTTACCTTTTCAGGAGAAAGGGCTAAGCCATTATTAACTTGTTCAAATGCACTCTTGATTCCTTCACCACCTGAAGGCAATTTATCCCATTCGATGTAAGCACCTTTATCTAATTTTACAGTTGATACAACTGGTAAGAATTTGATTGATACCCATCTTTGTACAAGGGCAGCTAATACGAACATCCCTAAAATTGAAGCACCTTTTGTTACGTCTTGTAACAATCCGCCAGAAAGGTCATCAGTAATTTTAGAACCAGCTTTGTAGCCAAATTCTTGTGTATACCACATGAATGCCCAACGAATAATGTTCCAACCTAAGAAGAAGATGATTGGTCCAAGGATATTTCCTCCCATAGCTAATGAAGCACCTAGTGCACCTAGCATTGGACGTACTGTAAACCAGAACACTGGGTCACCAACACCAGCTAAAGGACCCATCATACCTACTTTAACCCCTTGAATCGCTACATCATCAACAGGCGCGCCATTCGCACGTTCTTCTTCCAGAGCCAATGTAACCCCTAAAATTGGAGAAGCAATGTATGGGTGTGTATTAAAGAATTCCAAGTGACGTTTTAATGCTGCAGAACGTTCTTCTTTTGTTTTGTATAATTTTTTGATTGCTGGAATCATAGAAAATGCCCAGCCACCGTTTTGCATACGTTCGTAGTTCCATGAACCTTGAATGAAGGTAGAGCGCCACGCAACAGCTAAACGATCTTTTTTTGATAATTTGATTTTTTCTTCTGCCATTTTATTTTCCTCCTTCAAGATTAATAGTCATTCAAAATGTCGCCTAAAGGGTCACCAGAGTTGCTTCCGCCTCCATTATTTGATGAACCACCCATTTTAGAAAGGTTCAAGTAAATAAGAGCTAATGCAACACCTAAAGCACCTAGAGCAATCAATGTTAATTGAGAAATTGCAGCTACAACGAAACCAATAACGAAGAATGGCCATACTTCTTTTGTAGCCATCATGTTGATTACCAAAGCGTAACCTACAGCTACGACCATTCCCCCACCGATAGCCATACCATCTGTTAACCATGCTGGCATTGATTCAAGGAATGATTGCACAGTTTGTGCTGGGATAAATAGCAACGCTGCTGCTGGGACCGCGATACGAACCCCTTGTAAACATACAGCAATGATGTGCCACATTTCAACCTTACGGATGTTTCCTTCTTCAGCAGCCGCATCCATCAAATGAACGATTGGAACAGCGATTGTACGTACGATCATTGTTAAGAACAACCCTGCAACAGCCAAAGGAACGGCAATCGCGATCGCAGAAGGAACACCTTTAACACCTTGTCCACCTAAAACTAAAATAATTGCTGATGCTACTGATGCTAATGCAGCATCTGGTGCTACAGCGGCACCGATATTTGCCCAACCTAAAGCGATCATCTGAAGCGTACCGCCAAGTACGATACCAGCTTCGAGGTTACCGGTAACTAAACCGATCAATGTACATGCCACTAGTGGTTGATGAAATTGAAATTCATCAAGAATACCTTCCATACCAGCTAGAAAGGCAACTAATACGACTAAAATTATTGAAATAATAGACATGATAAGCCTCCTATAAATTTTAATATTATTTATTACGCTTTTGCTAATTCAGCTTTTGCTTTTTTCAAAATATCATCCATGTTATCGCGTGAATCATTAGGTACTTTACGTACATCGAATTTCACACCTTTTTGTTCAAGCTTCTCAAACGCTTCAACGTCTTCTTGTCCCATAGACAATACTTTACTTACAACGACTTTACCAACCGAATGCGCCATTGACCCAACATTTAATTCTTTGATGTCTACGCCACCTTCAACAGCTGTCAATACGTCTTCAGGATTTTCAAATAAAAGCAATGCTTTGGTATTTCCAAAACGAGGGTCTTTTGCTACTTCGATCATTTTGCTAATAGGAATAACATTTGCTTTTACACCTGGAGGAGCAGCTTGTTCGATTAGTCTCTTACGCAGATCATCCTTTGATACTGCATCTGAAACAACGATAATACGGTTTGGTTGCACTGCTTTTGTCCAAGCTGTCGCAACTTGTCCATGTAACAGACGTGAGTCAACACGTGCTAATACATATTTGATTTTTCCGTCTCCGACCACAGTTCCTTCTGGAAGTGCTCCTTTAGGTTGTGCGTCTTCAACTGCTGCTTTCGGTGCTTCTGCCGGTTCTAATTCTTCCGGTTTTACTTTTACACCGTCTTTTGCTGTTTCAATGATGTGTGCTGCAATTTCATGAGCAGATTCCATTGAAAAGCGTGATGCGTAGGCTTCAATCAACATTGGTAAATTCAAACCGCTGACGATTGCCCATTTATCTTTGTGCTCTTCGAATAATGTGTTTGATTGATTGAACGGTGTTCCGCCCCATAAATCAACTAAGAATAACACTTCGTCTTGATTATCAAAAGAAGCAACCGCTTCTTCCAATTTGGCTCTCAAGTCATCTGGACCTTCACTTGGTTTCAAAATCACGGCTTTGACGTTTTCTTGTTCGCCAAAGATCATTGAACCGGATTGTAAGATTCCTTCAGCAAATTGTCCATGACTTGCTAGGATAATCCCTACCATATTTATACCTCCTATTTACTTTTGTTGTAACAAATTCAAAAATATTAATAATTGCTAACCATTACAACAGAATTATTTGACCTTTTCCAACAACCATTCTTGCTACACCTTTTTGATTTTCGCTAGTAGTTCCATCAAAAGGATTTTCCTGTCAGCAGGTACTTTTCGAATCTCTAACTCCACTTCTTGACTGTTCAAGTAACGAAAGGAATCAATATCTTGTTGATTTACTGAAACAAAATTGGTAATCATTGATTTGCCTTCAGTAAAACTCATACCGCCGATATTCAACGACTTCAACTGTACACCGCAGCGGACAACCGCTTCAACATCTTGGGGATTGGTGAATAAAAGCATCACTTTTGCTCGTGATAATAATCCACTATGATAGATTTGAATCATTTTCTGCACGGTTATTACATTTGCTGTGATCCCCGGCGGTGCAGCTTCTTTTAGTAGAAACTTTCTCAATTTATCTTGAGCGACTACATCGCTGATCACAATGATACGTTCAACACCTGTTTGCTTCGACCAAACTGTTGCGACTTGCCCGTGGATTAAACGATCATCTATACGTGCCAATCGAATATCCATCTGCAAAACTCCTTCTTCCTCACTACTTCACAGAAACCCCTATCATTTCTGTGTGAACAACCACCTCCTAGCACACACTACTATAAGCAAAAAGCGTGCCAACTTTTTTACGATACACTAATTGAATTTAAAGGATTCTTAACCAATACACAAAAACGATACACTATAAAAGTGTATCGTTTTTGTGTATTCATGACACAGTGTATTCTTTTTTATCTAACTGATTATGGACTAGACGTAGCAGATAATACATTTCTTCTATCGGCACTTTTACTTTTATCTGATCTTCCAACAGAACAACTGAGGCTGCCAATTGGCTATAAAGAGGATCATTCGTTGTATTTGTCAATTCGTTTTCTTCCACAGTCAATGGTTCATTCCGAATAATACGTTCGATCATTCCTGCTGTGTGCATCACTAGGTTGATTTTGAATCCATATTCTTCATCGCCGATTCCCGTCGTCTGAGAGATTTGTGTAGAAAATTGCCACATTGGATCGATTAACTTACTACCATTAATAAAGATGAAGTTATCAGAGATAAACTCAACACACGTATTTTTAGCTGACTCTTCATCTAGGGAGATGAATTCAGTTTCCTCCAATTCTGATTCCATCAGCAACTGATCCAAAATGACTTCGATATTTTGATCAATAAAACGTTCTAAAGGAATAAATGGGGCTTGGATATTCAAATCAGTAATCCCAGTAGTAGCTATGATCTGATATTCTTTTTGGATAACTGGCAGTTCTTCTTTCACTTCCACAATCGACAAAGCTAGAACTTCTAATTCTGTTTCTTGACGCTTGTTTACCGCTCGTTCAATCAATTCTTTGATTCTTTGTGCTGTACCTTCGCCAGATGCGCAGATAGCCAAAACAGCTTTTTTCTTATGAATAGGTTTTGCTTCCTGAACAGATTCTACAGAAGATATTTCTGCGTAACCTCGAAAATTTTTCAATGATTCATGCAACATATCTAGATCTGTCCCTAATACTGAGACCTTTCGTACAGTTTCCAAAACTAGAGAAGTTGTTACCATATCAACAGTACGTACTGGAATTCCAGTGTCTCTTTGAATTTGCGAATTAAACGACGCAAGGGACCCCATATCTACTAAGAGTATGACCCCGCTTCCTTCATCTACTTCTTGTACATTGCGTTCAATTCGGTCCAATGCTGTTTTCGGATCCATATCCAAAGGCATGTCTACTGCTCGTACGTTCTCTGCATCTAACAACTGTTGGACAACTTGGACCATACTGCTTGCTGTGCTGTTTCCGTGAGCTGCAACGACTACACCGATTCTGCCGCTTGCTTGATTTGCCCGTAACGAGACGAGTAGAACGGTCAAGTAATAGTCTTCACTTTCTGGAATCTCCACTTGAAAATACGTTTCGATATAACTACGCACTTCTTTCGCAACAGCATATTCATCTGGAAAATCAAAAGCCATCTCACGGATGTTATCATTCGTATGCCGTTCTTCTCCTAAGTTGATTTTTTTCAAAAAAGAACTGATATGCAAGCTCATAGCATAAATAAAGTTTTGCTGAAACTCATATGGTAAAGATCTTTTGACCATTACATAAATCTGATTGGTCACTTCTATGATTTTCGGATCTACAAATTCTGCTAATTTGCTGTCTGCATTAAAAGAAAAACCATGGTCTTTATAGAAAGACTTCAGATGGATGTTGATATCTGTAGAAATGAAATGATTGATTGCTTCTTGATCCAAACCATCCGACTTCAGTAAAGCTGCTTTATCTCCGATGATATCATATAGATTATAAGGTAACTCATAGGAGTCCGATTGGATTTTCATGATCGTATCATTTGGTGCTACAGTTATCTTTGGCTCCAATATTTTAGAAAGCTCTGCCATTGCACTGCGGTTGCTTGCTAATTGAATCAATCCGCTACGAATCCCTTCTGTCAAATCATCGATTGTGATCGAGATTTCGGGTGATTGCATATGATTTAGAAATCCTCGTGCACATACTAACTGGATATTTGACTTCAATTGTCCTATATTTCCATAGGTCACACTGCCGATCAATGCTTTTGCTACATCTTCTGTCAAAGAAATCTTTCGCTGCGTGCGGTTTGCTTCGTGGGCAATCATGATTTTTACTAAATCGACTTTCTCATTTGCAGGACGTTTTTCAAAAGCCGGAAGTTTGATATTGATTGGGATACGCCGAACAAAAGTTTCTAATAGAGAAGAACCTGGGTCTTCTGTGGTCGCACCTACGATCCGTACATTTGCTTCATGGGATTTCGTTGTTTCCCCAAGACGACTGTAAGTTCCATGATCCATAAAGTAAAAGATCATTTCTTGACCTTCAGGCGGCAACCGGTGAATCTCATCCAAAAACAGCATACCGCCATCCGCTTGATCGATAATCCCCATTTTTTCTTCATCTGCGCCTGTAAAAGCACCTTTTGCGTACCCAAATAAATGACTCATCAAAAGCTCAGGGTTATTGGCATAATCAGCACAATTGAAAACAATCAGTTCCGTTTCCTCATCTATTACATGATGCGCTTTTGCAAAATGATACATCGCGTGTGCAAAATAAGTCTTTCCTGATCCGGTAGGTCCTGTAATCAAACAATTTAATCCTCTTGGCGGATACAAAATCGCAGCTTTTGCCTGTTCCACTGAATTTTTCATGCTGCCGTTAGCTCCAATGATTTTTGCAAAGATATCCTTAGTATCTATTTGGAGTGTATTTTTTTCTTCAGAGACCGGCGTTTCTTTGTAACTGACTACATGTTTTGTAACTGGCTTTACGTGCGTAACGAGTGTTTGATATATGTAACGTACTGGTCGTCCGTCTGTCTTTATCAGTTTTCCTTCGCGCACTAGCTGATTCAGATCTTTACTGCTATTTGTTCGCTGAATCCCTAACACTTCAGCAATTTCCTGTGTTGTTACTCCTTGATCATATTCTGCCTTTGTTAAATGAGCGGTTTTTTCTTTGACATACATATAAATTCGGTCAATGCGTTTTGCCAATGGTATCGCTCCTTTTCTATAGACTGTTGTACTTAGGCTTCAAAACATAATACTATGTATTTATTTCTGTTTCGTCAACTATTTACCTGATTTTGTTTTGTTGATAACACGCGGATAGATAGAAATGTTCAATTTAAAAGAACGAAAAATCCCGATACGATTTTTATAATGGAAACAAGAAAAAGAACACTGTTTACCATATAATTATTTCACTGATAGCAAACAATATAGCTTCCATCAATTGAAAACGATAGTTATCAAAACATCCTGATTCCAAATTGGCAAAAAAATATTAAGTGTAAAAAGACAAAGTAAACTTCGTAGCCTCCACTACAACTTTTATTTTTATAAACAAAAAAGGCTGTGACAAAAGTCTTGTCACAACCTCTTTAATCATAAGATTCAATTAAGCTTCTTGAGCTACTGGATAAACAGACACTTGTTTTTTGTTACGGCCTTTACGTTCGAAACGTACTACGCCATCAACTTTTGCAAATAAAGTGTCGTCTCCACCGATACCCACGTTTACACCTGGATAGATTTTTGTACCGCGTTGACGGTAAAGAATTGATCCACCTGTAACTGTTTGTCCATCAGCACGTTTAGCACCTAGACGTTTTGATTCTGAGTCACGGCCGTTAGATGTAGAACCGCCACCTTTTTTGTGGGCAAATAATTGTAGATTCATAGATAACAACATGGTCTGCACCTCCTATTTATCATTAATTGTTTTAATTTGGATATATTCTGAGTTTTCAGCTTCTATCGATTGTAATCCTAATAAAAGATTTTCTAATAGAATCTCAGCAATATTGTTTTGTTCTTGTGTCATTCCTGAAGTGACTTCGGTATAAAGATAACCGCCTTCTTCTTCATTCATTTCAACAATCGGCTCAAAACCGGCTAATGAGGCAATCCCGTTGACAGTGCTGATCGCTAACGCAGAAACACCCGCACAAACGATATCACTTCCATAAGGACCAGCATCAGCATGCCCGGTCAAAGTGAATGAAACGATCTGACCTGCGTCATTTCGCTTAAATGTTCCTTTGATCATATA
Organism: Enterococcus sp. DIV0901a; assembly: GCF_051711525.1. Classification (NCBI taxonomy): domain Bacteria; kingdom Bacillati; phylum Bacillota; class Bacilli; order Lactobacillales; family Enterococcaceae; genus Enterococcus; species Enterococcus sp. DIV0901a. The sequence continues at coordinate 1,951,211 of NZ_JBIOMW010000001.1, forward strand.
TAGGCCTTCTTTCTCAAACGCTATTAAGCGTTGATCGCGTCGATAACCACTTTTGTATATGGTTGACGATGACCTTGTTTACGGTGTGAATGTTTTTTAGGTTTGTATTTGAAAGTAACGACTTTCTTTTGTTTGCCGTGTTTTTCAACAGTACCTTCAACAGTTGCACCTGCAACAGTTGGAGCGCCTACTTTTGTAGATTCGCCGCCTACTAAGATAACTTCGTCAAAAACAACTTTTTCTCCTGCTTCAACGTCAAGTTTTTCAACATAGATTGCTTGTCCCACTTCAACTTTTACTTGTTTACCACCAGTTTTAATAATTGCGTACATGCTATAAAGCACCTCCTTCTGATATACTTAGACTCGCCATCCGAAGTGACAGCATATGCTGTGCTTATTACTTGTTCTGAGCGGTTGTAGCTGTGGAGTCCACAATTACAACAGTACTAGCTTACCAGAACAGCAACCGTTAGTCAACTAAATTTAAAATCAAAAAGTAAAACAAAAATTCAAGCAATACTTCTGCTTTTCTATCCTCACAGTTCTACCAAATAAAATAGTCGCATTGTGTTTCTTTTATTCTTATAATAAAAGAAAAAGGAGGAGCATAAATGGAATACCCAAAAGAACTGATACAAGAAGCTTCTTTAAGAATGAACGGCCGTCCTGTAGAAGGATTTATCGCTGGGCAAGGACCTCTTCATCCTAAACTGATGCTCGTGGGAGAAGCCCCAGGGAAAACAGAGATTGATACGCATGTTCCTTTTAGCGGTCAAGCTGGAAAAGAATTGATGCAGGCACTTTCTTCAACTGGCTTAACACGAGAAGAGGTGTATATCACCAGTGCTGTAAGGAGCCGCCCGTATCGCGTGACTCATCGGATCAATAAACGGACACAACAGTCAGAAACTGTTTATCCAAATCGGACACCTACTCGTTCCGAAGTATTTGCGCATGCACCAATATTGGATTACGAACTGATGAAGGTCCAGCCAAAATTAATTGCGACACTTGGAAACATTGGTCTTCAACGTTTACTTGGCAAAGAATATACGGTTACCAAAAATCATGGTCAACTCTATACAGGGCCTGTCTTACAATTAACAGAACAAAAGGATGCCTACGAATGGTCAGAAAAAAACTATCGAATTCTTCCACTTTTTCATCCAGCAGCTATTTTCTACAATCGCTCCCTTGTACCTGTTATCCATCAAGACTGGCAAGTACTAGCTTCACTTTTACAGCAATATTAAAAAGAACAGACAAGACCATAAAATCTTCAGTTTACAGTCTTGTCTGTTCTTTTTCATTGTTTTAATGGCTAATTGCAGTATATTTCGCATGTAAAGCTGTCAACGCATGAGCAACTGTTTGATGTTGATGCGTGAATGTATGTTCCCACAAGTGAGAAAGTTGTTTTTCTACTTCTGGCTGCAAGGAAGTATAGATAATCGTTTGTCCTCTTTGCTCTGCTTTTTCTTGAAATTCATCAAAAACTGCACGTGCCGTCAAATCAATACTTGGTACGCCTCGCATGGAGAAAATGACACCATCGTGATGATTTAGTTCTTCCAATTTATTTTTGAGTTTTTCTGAAGACATAAAAAACAGTGGACCACTAATATACACTACTGTCCAGTTATTCAGCTTTTCCGTTTCTGGCAGCCCCATTCTTTGCCAATCGATCGTTTCTAATGAAATCGTGATAGCAGCGCTTTTGACAACAAAAAATACACAGCCGCCGATCACCCCGATCACGATAGCAATACTTAAATCAAAGATAACTGTACAAATCATCGTAAGGATAAACAATAGAACTGCTGACCAATATTTATTAGTAAATAGCTCCTTGATCGTTTCCCATTCATTCATACGCCAAGCCGTCACAATCAAAACACCTGCAAGTGCTGGCATTGGAATCTGTGACATCACTGGCGCAAAAACAAGCATGGAGAGCAGTAAGACAACTGCATGTATCATACCAGCTAATCTAGTTTGTGCACCAGATTTGATGGCCACGCTTGTACGGGCGATGGCCGCAGTAGCAGGAATCCCGCCAAAGAAAGGAAGCAACAGATTTCCAATTCCTTGCGCCATTAATTCTTGATTGCTATCTAAGGGCTTATTTGCCATTCGGCCAGCCGAAGCACCACATAGCAAGCTTTCAATCATTCCTAATAAAGCAATGCTAATAGCTGGAACTGCCACTTGTTGCAAGGCAGAAAAGCTAAAATCTCCCATATTCAAACGATTACTACTGATCAATGTTTGTGGAATCTTACCCACAGTTGCTACTGGTAAATGGAACAATAGCATAACTGCTGTTGCCAAAATGATAGCCAGCAGCGAACTAGGCATTCGTTTCGCCCATTTTTTTGGATAGATAAACATCCCTAAAATGACTAGCCCTCCCATGATCAAAGAGGCTGTGTTTATCGGAAATCCTATCGTTTGATAACTACTTAGTTTTTCAATAACGTTTGTACCTTCCGAGTGAACACCAAATAAATTATCGATCTGACCTAATGCAATAATGATAGCAATACCTGAAGTAAACCCCGTAATTACGGGTGCTGGGATAAAAGAAGTCATTGTTCCTAATCGGAAAAGTCCTGCTGCAAGTAAAAATAGACCCGCTAAAAAAGTAGCAAGCAATACACCTTGCATTCCCTTTGTTGCCGCAATAGACATCAAGATAGCTGCCATCGCACCTGTCGGACCTGATATTTGATAAAAACCGCCTGATAAACCGCCAATAACGATACCGGCAATGATAGCCGTAATCAAACCTGCGGCCGCATCAGCTCCGCTTGATACCCCAAAAGCCAAGGCTAAAGGCAATGCTACAGCAGCTACTGTGATCCCAGCCAAAAGATCTTTCTGAAATCTTGAAAGATCATAACCTGAAAATTCTTTTTTTAGTGAGGAAACATAATTTTTGAACACCTATCTAACTCCTTTTTCATGAAATTTTCTAAAATACCATTCATTAGAATATCATATTTCATGAGATAAAGTAATATTTTTCACAAAGTTTCCTGTTAGATAAATTCTTATTTTTTCTATATTTATAAGAAAATAGAAAGCAATGCCAACAGAGCTAGCCCACCTTGTTTGAGTAAAATCCAACGATCGCTAGTCAAACTGCCATATAATGCAACAAAAAAAATAGATATTAATAGCATACTTGTGATTTCTTTAGATGCGGAAGAAAGATAAGCTCCATAAAGTAGTCCCACTCCTAATAGTCCATTGTACACTCCTTGGTTCTTAAACAATGTTTGAACAGATTTTCTGCTTAACTCTTCTTTACTCATTTTAAAAACCCTACTTGTCGTGTCAGAATCAGTTCTCACCGTTTCGATATACATGATATAAAAAAATTCAATTGCAACTAGAGTCACTAAAATTTTCGATAGTATCGTCATATCTTCTTCCTCTTTTCTGATGAATTTTATTTTTTTGCTCCTTATAATTGTACTCGATAAGGATGTTTTTTTATTTTATTTGCCTTTGAAAACAAACAATATTGGCACAAAAAACAAAGAAAAACCGTTAGAAACCTCAGTTTCTAACGGTTTTTTAGCGTCACAGGAGGGATTCGAACCCCCGACCGTCCGCTTAGAAGGCGGATGCTCTATCCAGCTGAGCTACTATGACAAGAATCAGCGGAACATCAATAATTATAGATAATTAAATTGCTTCTGTCAATACGAAATAGTTATTTAATTAGCAAATAATGAATTATTTTGGCCCAACTACTAAATCAATCTTTTAAAACGAGACATTCTCCTTCAGCTGTTCTAAGGTTATCAATGGAAAACAGGAGCTACATTGACTTCATGCTACTCCTGTTTATTTAGATTTCCTGTATCCTTTAATTGACTTACAAATATAGAAACTTTTACATCAAGTTCGAATTGAGCCCTCGATTCAATCGATTATCTACAGGCTGCCATAATCATGTATCACAACTCGATTGTTTCTGATTCCTTTGTCATTAAGATCACACCATCACCTAATGGCAAGATTGTCGATGTCAAATCGGGATGATCCATCACAACACGAAGAAATTCATTTAATTTACGATGGATAGCTCGTTTGCCACGGGGAATCTCTTCATCTGGGAGCAAGATCGTTCCTCCTTGGAAGATGTCATCTACCATCAAAACGCCACCTTTTCTTAACAAACGTAAGCATTCAGGTAAAAATTCAATATATTTTGATTTTGCACTATCCATAAAAATAAAGTCATACGGACCAGACAACTCCGGCAAGATATCTGCTGCTTGACCTTCAAGCAAAGTCACTTTATCTGTCAGTCCTAGACGTTCATAGTTTTTTTTAGCTTTCTCGATCATGACATCGAAACGATCAATTGTCGTAACATGAGCGTTTTCTCCGATTGTCGTGGCCATGACACTTGATGAAAAACCGATAGCTGCTCCGATCTCCAAGATTCGTTCAGGCTGAAGCTGTCCAAGTAAAAATTTCAAAAATACAACTGTTTCATGGGGAATAACTGGTACTTCTGCTACATGAGCTTCTTCTTCCAGTTTGCCTAGCTCACCCGGTAATTTTTTTTGCTGGGTACGCATAAAATCCAATAGTTCTTCTTTGACTACAGGACGATGCATCATTTCATTGCGCATACTACTCCTCCTCTTCACACATTATACGAACAACTGACTAAATCTACAAGCTGCATGAGTGTTTTCTCGTGTTTCATGTTCAGAAGAGTCGTTGGATCTCTGGAATACATTTATGTTTTTAACATTCTTACAAAAATTTCTGTGTTCGTCTCCGCTTCTTTTTCAACTCTACAAAGGTATTCCATGCTGTGATTCCTGTTAGGCAAAAAGCAATCGTAAAGAATAACCCCTGAATCCATGCAAATGCCGTTTTTGAAAGGACTAGTCCAATATATGGAATCTGAAAGATGGGACTACCGATAATATTTCTCTTTTTTACTACTCCAGGCTCAATATAAGTCTTTGTATCAGCTTTTGTATAAAAATCTTCGTGGTTGTTTTCAACGGCTATTACGCGACGCGTCGAGATTTTTTTTCCTGAATTTTCATAATATGTAATAATATCTCCGACTAAAATCTCATTTGTATTTTTCGGTCGTACATATATCAGATTTCCTTGTGCATAATATGGACTCATTTCTTTGTCCTCAATAATATAAGGAGTCAAACCAAAAATTCGGGGAACCAAGACGACGAGAAGAATAAGAATTAAAAATATAATCAACGTTATAGAACTTATAAAAGTTATTTTTTTGTAATCAGGCATCGTTTTCAACTTCTTTCTTTATTCAATCCTTCTTAATCATATAATAACGATAAATTTTTTTCAAATTATAGCTGTAAAAATGTTTCCCTTTAATAATTACATGTTTCTAATTCTATTTCCTCATCTTTATCTCATTTTTTATTATAAATAATTGACGTTAGTTTAAAAAACGTTTACCCTAACATTACAAGTTTTAGAAAGGAATACCTTTATGGCTTTTTTTAATAACATATATAATAAAAAAGAATCTTTTTATTTACGTATAAAGTGGAGCATAATCATTATATTATCATTGTTATTTTTAACAGGAATTGCTTATTTCTTTTATTTTATTTTTTCTCCTGCGGACAGCAATCAAATGAAAGAAATAAAAGATTCGTGGGTTTTCTATACAAAAGATGATCCTGATTTTAAGTTTGACAGCAAGTACACTCGTACGATTCCTACCGTGGATAAAGACGAAACATTCATTATGGAAACGACACTTGAAAAACCGTTGGACGAAGCAAATTTACTAATCAAAGGAAACCATCAATGGATTACTGTATATCTAGGCGAAAAGATTTTATACCAACGGAAAGATTATCAGGAAGAAAGCAATCCCGGACTCTCATTGGCTGTGATAGATTTACCAGCAAATTATATCGGAAAAAAATTGACTCTTACAGTCTCATCTCCTTATCAGAACTATGCTGGACTGCCACCGAAAGTTTATCTAGGAACAACTGGACCATTGATTAGTTTTATTTATTCACAATCAGTGCCGCAAGTATTGACGATGATAATCGCTGTTTTTATCGCTATAGGGACCTTTTTCTATACGATCTACTTGATGTATAAACAAAAACGTCTTGAATACTCACTTATTCTCTTAAGTTGCTTTGCTTTGGCATTAGGATTTGAAGCTGTATCAGAAGATATTTTAAGTGGTATTCTTTTTGAACCATTCGTTCATTCTTTTTTATCTCATTTATTTATTATCTTAACGTCAGCTTTCATCATCTGCTACTATTGGAGCCGAATGTTTTACTATAAAAAATGGTACGGAATTTTTTGTACGTTCCAACTTTTGATTTTTATCGGCGTTCTGCTTTATGCAACTTTTACTCCTGCAGAACTTCCTGAATTAATGCCGATTGCTAATATTGCTAGTGTTATAAGCACTTTAGTCACTTCACTTGCATGCATTGGCGAAGCATATAAGAATAACCGTTTTTATGTAGCTTGTACACCTTGGATCGTCTTGGTAGCCATTATCCATTGCTTGATTTACATCCAAACGGCATTAGGTATCTATCAAACAACGATCAATTGGTCTACGATTTTATATATTATCATTCTAATCGTTATTATCAGCTACAATCTAATCGATCACATCTTAAATACCGACAAAGATCGGAGACAAGTAGATTTCTTAAAAATCAAAAATGATTTGTTGGAGCAACATTATGAGCAGCTTCGACAGCATATCCAAGAAGTAAATACACTTCGCCTGGAATTTGTCCAAGAGATGGAGAATCTGCAAGATTTAATGCATACGGACCAAACAAAAGCTAAAAACTATGTGGAAAAGATATTAGAAGAAGCAAAAAATTTCGAAATGCTGTGTTCTTTTTGCAACCACCAGGTGACAAATCTTATCTTAGCGCGTTACCAGAAGTTAGCTGCCAAACGGAATATTCAGATAACCTTCCAAGCAGATCTTCCCGAAGAACTTCCTATCAACGATGACGATCTGGCTCAACTTTTGATCCACGCTTTAGAGCATTCCTTTAGAGAAACTCATGCCATCGAAAATCCACTGTATCGAAAAATTTATTTGTCGATACACGAACAAGAGGAACATTTCGTCATTTGTTGCGAACATAGTGCACATTACGATACAAATCTATTTAGTCGAGGCATCACAGAAGAATTAGATGATCAGGAACGTTTTGACTTAATGATGATGAAAGACGTAGCGGATCGTTACACAGGAACACTAACGCAGGAAAAAGATACTTTCATTGATCGGATCACTGTTCAACTCTCTCGAAATTACCCGAATCCTCTATAAAAAATAGCGGAATCCATATATGTGGATTCCGCTATTTTTTATTTTCAATAAAGTAAGGTAAGCAATTCTTCTGGTTCTATCGCACCAAAATATTTCTTCACATCAATTTGGCTGACTATTTTTGATAGAGATGCTTTATCATATTTCTGTCCAACCAATTTTTTTTCCACGTCAGTGATATCTCCTAGTCCGAAGAAATCGCCAAAGATTTTTGCTTCTTTGATCATTCCTTCTGAGACATTCAAATGGACTTCAATCGAACCGATAGAAAAACGTTTTTGGCGAGAGAAATTGAAATCTGGAGACTTCCCGTAATTCCAATCCCAATTTCGATAATATTCCTCAGAGATTCGATTGATTTTTTTCCAATCTTCATCAGTCAATTCGTACGTTTTTACTTCTTCTACTGACTCTACGCCGAAAATTTTCAACAAGATTTCTTGACGAAATTCTTCTGTTGTCATTTTTTGCTTTTCTTCTGGAAGAAATGGTTTGATATTCGTTACACGAGAACGGATCGATTTGATTCCTTTTGATTCGATTTTGTCTTTTTTTACTTTTAATGCATTGACTACTTCATTGATATCAGAGTCGAACATAATTGTTCCATGAGCAAACATCCGACCGTTGGTAGCATACATCGCGTTGCCAGAAAATTTCATGCCATCAATGACTAGATCATTTCGGCCTTTCAATTCCGCCCCAGCAACACCCAATTCATGAAGTGCTTGGATGATTGGCTGTGTTACTTTCGCAAAGTCACGGAATGAATCCCCATCATCAGGCATGATAAAACTAAAGTTCAGGTTTCCAAAATCATGGTAGACAGCTCCGCCTCCACTTAAGCGACGGACAACATGAATGCCATTTTCTTCCACATAATCTCGATTGATTTCTTCAAGCGTATTTTGGTTTCTGCCGATGATGATTGAAGGTTCATTGATATAAAAGAGCAAAATAGGTTCATCTAAAGGCATTTCTTGCAGCAAATATTGTTCAATTGCTAAATTGATTCTTGGGTCGTGGTTTTCATTTGGTACAAAAATCATGTTCTTCCTCCTAAATGTTAAACACTTTGTCAACTGCAGCAAGTTCTACATCAATTCCTTTGCCTGCTGCCTTTTGCGCTTCATTTTTCAATTGTTCTAAATCACCAAACTGAGGTAGATGTGTAAGTACAAGTTTCTTTACGTTAGCTGATTTCGCAAGTTCTCCAGCTTCTTTTGAAGTGAAATGGGCATGATGTTCATTTCCTTCAAAAAGATAGGTATCTGCTAGAAACAAATCAGCATCTTTCGCAAAATCAGCGAAACTTTCCAAATAACCTGAATCACCTGTAAATACGAATACTTTCCCCGTTGCTTCTTCTACGATACGCATGGCGTAACATACTACTGGATGGATTGTTTCCATAAAAGTAATCAGAAAAGGTCCAATTTTTAATTCTTCAGCTTCAAAATAAGGATGTCCTTTTGAGACATTTTCCATCGTCAATTCTTCAAAGTGAATGGAATCTTTTGTGTGTCCATAAATTGAAAGCAATGTCTCCGGATTTCTCTTAGGATGAAGTTGCCAGTAATACTGTAATACACCAAGGTCAGCAATATGATCATGATGATAATGGCTAAGGATCACAGCATCTAGATCAAGTGGATCAAGGTGTTCTTGTAATTTGATCAGCGTAGCACTACCTGCATCGATCAACAAATTGAACCCGTCAGATTGAAGCAAATAACCTGTTGTCCCTTGATTTTTATAAGGATACGCTCCTAAGCATCCTAAAACAGTTAATTTCATCGTACATTCCCCCTCAAAGATTTATCCTACCACAAAAGTTATTTTTTTGATGAATAAACTGCTTACATGCTAAGTAAAATAGGCGTCTGGACCTCCTTTTTCAATCCGTGCTTGTTCATAAAATTCTGCAACTGACACATTCACATAAACAATGACCCACAAAAGACCGATGAACAAAGCGATTGCTCCTAGCAAATACCAGCCGATAAAAGACAGCTGCAACAAAATATACGTACCAATTCTATCTTTCAATAAAAACCAGCCATATTTCAAACATTGAATAACCGACAAATCAGGATAGTCGAACTTTGTCCATGCAGCAAATTGGAATAAACCGCCAACAATACTCATGATGAGTGCTGAAACAAAAATCATCCCTATCATCGATAAAACAAAGCTGATATCAAGAAAATCTTCTGGCATGACACCCGTAGGTACCGCATTTGAACTGAAAAGCAGCTGCATATAAGTACTCACTCCGCTGATTAAAAACATGGGCAGAAAGATTAAACTGTTGAGTAGCCAGTTGATGACTGAATTGATCAAATTGATGCCAAGTATCGAACCAAAATACTTTCTTTGGAAAACTGAAAATAAAAGGTTACTTTTTGGTCTGCCACCCCGTACAACTACTAGCGCAATGTAAAACAATGCATAGTTGAATGCGAATAAAAGTAAATTATCGACTAGAAAACTCAATAAGTGCTGCTGCATGCTTTCTTCCGGAAAAGGACTGAAACCGTCAAAAAAGTTCTGGATGACGCTCGTAAATATTATAGATAAGAAAACAAGCCAAGTATTGATTCCCCATTGATTTTCCAAAGAAACTCGTGCTTTTTTCCGATATTCAGAAATAGGTATTCTATTATTCATTATTCATAACTCCGAATTTTTTCAACTGTTTCACTATCAAGCCGTTTCACTAATTCTGTGACTAGTTTCACTGTATTCAAATAATCATCTTCATGAATCACTGATGTATGGGAATGCAGATAACGAACAGGAACGGTAATGGCTACAGACGGAACACCATCTCTTGTCAAATGCATTTGTCCTGCATCAGTTCCTCCGCCAGAAATCACTGTATATTGGAATGGAATATCCATTTCCTCTGCTACATCAATAACAAAATTCAATAATTTTTTATGCGGGATCATAGATGCATCAAAAATCAAAATCTGTGGGCCTTTTCCTAAAATCGAATCTGCTTCTTTTGGTGTCATTCCTGGAGTGTCTCCTGCTGTACCAGTATCTAAAGCAAAAGCAATATCGGGATTTACAAGATGTGTACTTGTTCGAGCACCTCGCAAGCCTACTTCTTCTTGCACATCGCTTCCTGCGAATAAAACATTTGGGTGTGCTTCTTTAGATAGATTCTCTAATACTCGCAGAGAAACAGCTGTCCCAATACGATTATCCCATGCTTTTGCCAGTAAATATTTGCTGCCATTCATTCGTTTGTATTCAATATATGGAGTGACCATATCTCCAGGACGTATGCCCCACTCTTTGGCTTCTTCTTGGCTTGATGCGCCAATATCAATGAACATATCCTTTATTTCATAAGGTTTATTTCTTACTTGAGGTGTTAAAACATGTGGTGGTTTGGAACCAATCACACCGTGGACGATTTTCCCTTCACGTGTTTTGATTTCAACTTGCTGAGCAAGCATGACTTGCCCCCACCAACCTCCAAGAGTTTGGAATTCCAAGAATCCTTTTTCGGTTATTTTTGTTACCATAAAACCAACTTCGTCCATATGTCCAGAAATAAAGACCTTGGGGCCTCCGCCAGCACCATGTTTGGCAATCACACTGCCTAAACCGTCATAAAAAATATCATCAGCGAATGGTTTGGCATATTCTCTGAATACTTCTCTTACCTCTTCTTCATTTCCAGGTACTCCTTTTGCAGAAGTTAAATCAATAAGTAGCTGTTCTTCTTTTGTATCCAAATGTTTTCCCCCATTTCTATATTCATATTGTGATTATACCATTGCTTATGATTTTTGTTCAGGCAAACTTGGTATTTTTATCTTTTATTCAGAATATTCAAAAATAAAGAAAACAAGCGAGCAACACTCGCCTGTTTTCTTTATTTTAATTGTAGTTTATCTGGTATTTGATGTTGCCAAGATTTGCTAAAAAAAGCATCGTCAAGATGATACTTACTAGCAGTAATATGATTTTCTTCTAAAAACGGTCTGATCTGTTGATCTGCAGCCAACCAGCCTTTCCAGCCTAGATGGATCGTGTCTTCCATAAAATAGTTGGTACCCGCTTGATTGACAAAATCAGCTATTCGATTGAATCCTTGGCTATTTAATTGAAATTTGATCTTTTTGGCAAATCCTTGTAACATTTCTTGAGATAGTCCGGTATAATCGCTCCATTTCTCGTTAACCGGTGGGATGATGAACAATACTTCGTTATGGTTTTTTGCTAATTGATCCAAGACCAGCTGAAAATCAGAAAATTCTGGCGAAAAACGATAATCCCAATTTTTTTGTGACTGTTTGAGCTCTGGCTCGTGGGCTCGGATACGATGCGTATAAAAATCGTTTTTCAACCCGAATGGATTATTCGTCGTTTCTCGTTCTCCAATTTGATTTGCTAAAATGGATAATTCTGTTTCTTGGTATTGTTTTGGTAATCGTTTTGACTCATGATCGATTTTTTGCTGTCGATCTTTCAACCCAATATTGCTGAATACTTCATCCTCTCTCTTCAGCATGTTCCATTGGCTGCGCAGCTGATTCAAAGATTCAGGTAAAGGTAGCTTCCCTTTTTTGATCGTTTGCAGAATCGCCGTCAACGTATCATTCTCTTTTACTTTTGAGAAAGTTAATAATCTTCTAGCTAAATAGCGATCAGCAGGCGTTACTTTCTTCATTGAAAACAACCAGTCGTATGTTTGAAGTTCAGAATAATACGTATTAAAGTAATCAGTTTTTACACCATTTTTAACGAACCACTGAGGAGAAATAATAAAGACGACTTTCTTGTTTTTCATAGCATCTCCTGCAGAACGCATCATCATATATTGGCTTAACGATTGTGTCCCGGGTGCTCCCAGCAAAAATGGACGATAGTTTCGCTGGTATTTTTCTGCCAGAACAGACGGATGAAATGGACTGATTCTGCTTAATTCACTTGAGCCAAAAAAAGGAATATATTGTTTTTCAGATAATGCATAATTTTTTATCGCATCTCCTTTCAACACGTTTACTGACATGGAAGAAGAGGCACGTCTAATCGTTTCTGGATTAGAGATATCTACTTGATAGGAGGAGGTAAAAAACACAAACAGTAAGCCAACAGCTAAAACAACCGGGCCGAAAATAGCAAAAAGTTTCTTTTTCATACTCAACCCTTCAATGCAGTTGCTTGTTGAATGATTTTATTCGGTGTGCTCCAATCCTCTCGCTCGAATTCAGATACAGGGACTTGGATATCCAGCTCTCCGTCTAGCTCGACTAATAATTGAACAGATGCTAAAGAATCAAGCAACCCTTCATCAAATAGATCAATATCACGATTTTTTCTTACTTCATCTGTTCCTGTTATTTCTTCTAAGATTGATAAAATTTGTTCTTCCATTTTCCTTTTCTCCTTTGTTATATAAATTAATATGTCACTATTCGTTAGCTAAAAAAAAGTTTATCTAAAAATCCTGAAAAAATCAGGAAGCTAAAACATACCGCTTGAAATGTCAAAAATACGGCTACGCCATGCGTAAATTTGTTAGAAGGCAACTGCTCTTTATGCTTCTTCTTAAATCGGATCCATGCATCTGTCAGACAGATCAGACAAGCATGATACAGTCCATATACGATGTAGTACCACGTCAATCCATGCCATACACCCATTAGAAGAAACAAAGCAAAATAACCGATATTTGACATTACGATCTTGCTTTTAAAAATTTTTTTCTTCATCATGAAGAACATCAATCGCATATATACATAATCACGGAACCAAAAGGACAGCGTCATATGCCAACGATTCCAGAATTCTTTGATATTCCATGATAAAAAAGGTTTATTGAAATTGATTGGTGTCTGATACCCCATCATGTAGCTTGTACCGACTGCAAATAAGCTATAGCCAGCAAAATCAAAAAACAAATACATACTGTACACGTACATATAACCTACTAATGCCCATGAAATACCACCATGCTGTAAGGCAATGCGTCCCACTACAGGAAGCAGTACTTGACCAAAATAATAACCGATAATGAATTTATATAAAAAACCGACAAAAATATTTTGGACGCCTTTTCCCAAAAGATCAACATATTTATCACGAACAGGCGGATGGAGCTGATCTTTTTCAAATCTCCTATAGCGATCGATTGGTCCAGAAGAGATTGTTGGAAAGAACAGCAGAAACTGGATATAACGAAATGGCTTATATGTTTTGATCATGCCATCTCTTATTTCCATGATCATTTGTACAGATTTAAAGGTTAAATAAGAGATTCCTAAAAAACCAAGTAACGATGCTTTTCCATGTTCAAAAAAAGGAGTCACTTTCGTTAAAAACAGTGGAATTATCGCTAAAATAACGGCGGCAAAAAACCATCCTGTCTGATTTTTCCTTTGCCGATAAACAAAATAGCCCCATACAAGTATCGTCTGCCACAAAACATACCCAATCAGCGCCGCTCCCTGTTGCCAATAATTACCTCCAAAGCTGACAAATAAAAAGAAAAGTGTCACTGCTGATTGATAAACTGGTAATCTTTTTTCCCATATCAATAAAGATAGAACGATCGGTACAAGCGCAATGGCTAAAAGAAAAAAATAAAACGGCTCTGCATAAGGGATCATATGAGGTAACATCATTCAGGATTCACCTCAGCTGTTAATTTTTTTCGATCGATTTTTCCATTAACTGTCTGAGGCAGCAGATCGACATAATGGAACTTCTGAGGAATCATATAATCCATCACAACTTCTAGTAATTGTTCTTTGATAGATTTAGTCAACTGAAAATCCGGCTGTTTCGTTTTGTTTTCTAATACGACAAAAGCAACCAGCTGCTGTACTTTTGTTCCTTGGTATTTTGGTACGACGACAGCTTGTTTGATTCGGTTGTCTTGGAGCAGATAATGTTCGATATCCCCGAGTTCAATCCGGTATCCATGTAATTTGACCTGCTGATCCATACGTCCTTCATAAAATAAAAGCCCATCTTCATCTAGTCTACCTGCATCCCCTGTATGGTAACTTGCTAAGTCATTTTGACAAAAGAACGCAGCAGCTGTCTTTTCGGGATTGTTCAGGTAACCTTTTGATACGCTTGGTCCTGCAATAATGATTTCACCCGTTTCTCCTTTTGAAACAGGTTTACCTTCTTGGACAATAGAAACTTTCGTGTCTTTTTTTACGTAGCCAATCGGTAGTCGGTCATAACTATCTAGTACATGCTGGTCAATCTGAATACTTGAAATAGCTACAGTTGCTTCTGTTGGACCGTAAGTATTATATATCCGTGCATTTGGGAATCGATCAAGTAGACTTTCTGCAGTTTTTTTCGTCAATTCTTCTCCGCAAAATAAAAACATGTCCAATTCCGGCACATTTTCTCCATTGAATGTAGGTTCCATCAAGCAAATATCCATAAATGATGGAGTAGAAACCCACACATTCAACTTCAAGGCTGGCAATGTCGCGAATAATTGACGAAAGTCTTGAACAACTGCTTTATTTAACGGCTTCAGCATTCCGCCAGAAACTAATGCAGGATAAATAGAAAATACCGATAAATCAAAAGAAAATGGCGCTTGGGCTAAGAAATGCATACCAGGCTTGATCCCAAAGTCTTCCATCGTCCATTGAACAAAGCTGACTAGATTATCATGACTGATTTGTACGCCTTTTGGTTCTCCAGTAGTACCAGAAGTAAAAATAATATAAAAATTTTCTGTACCTTTTACGCTATTTCTGGGATAAAATCCTACTGGTATCTTCTTGATTTCTTGAAATTCTTTTTTTGTTATGACAGGAACCGAAGGAATATCTTCTATCCAGTCCCCGATACTGATGACCATAGATGGTTTAGCCACCCGAAAGATCGATAGGATACGCTCCTTGGGTGTATGCTCTTCAATCGGCAAATAGGCATGGCCAGATTTGACAACCCCTAGAAATGAGACAATCATTTCAAACTCCAAATTGCCAAAAACGACAATTGGTCCATCGCCTTCTACCTTTTTTTCTAAATAATAAGCAAGTGCGTCTGATGCTTGTTTCAATTCACCAAAAGTATGCGTCTCATCCGCCTGATAAGCAACTCGATCAGGTTCATTTATTCCCCAATCATCGATTGCTTCAATAATCGTTTTGATTTCCATACTCTTCCTCCTAAAATTCGTTATAGATAAAAGTTCCTCCTTGAATATTTTTATAGTGATACAGATAAATCAGGAACAGCAGTACTGCACTATAAAAAATTGTTCGAATGATGAATTTTCCCCAATAATTCAATTTTGGATTAGAACGCCATTTGTTCATTGGATTCCCTCCTCATATAACCTCACACAAAGTGTAACTAATTTTGACAAAAAGAAACATGTGTCTAGCTTACAGAAACCGTTTTTTTACTAACAGTTTTGTCACATAGCTTTTATAAAAATAGCACATCAAATCACTGCTTTTTTCTTTATAATTTCTCGTACTTTTAAAAAATATAAAAAATAAAGAGGTTGTGACAAAAATCGTGTCACAACCTCTTATTCCAAATAAATGGTATTCAAAATTTAGTTCTATTTATTATCTTGTCTTATTCCGTATATCATTCATCGATAATCCGACAATATAACTGACTCGTAATGACATAAAGCAAAAGATAGATAAGGATCAATAAGCCACTCACAAGATAAGCCAACCAGTAATCGGCAGTTTTTATATACTGAGTGAAGACATTGATTGCAAATACTGCGTGAGTGATCCCTAATATCATGGGTGGAAAGAAGGTAAGTGCGTTTTGCTCGAAGATCATCCGTCTGATCCTTCTTTGTGGAATCCCCAGCTTAGTCAATAGGTGATAATTTTCTTTTTCTTCCTCTGCTTCTGCTAATTGCCGGACTGTCAAAATACTACCAGTAGCAATAATCACGATCATCCCGACAAATAGTGTGACAAAAATATTGATACCGATTCGCCGATTAACTGCACGCAATTTCGAATAGCTGGAAGAGAAATTCAAACGAGAGCTTTCTTGGCTAAATTGTGCTTCCTTCATTTGGTCATCCGGAAGTTTCTTTGTGCTAATTTCTCCTTGTAGACTTCCATTTACGATATCATAAGAATAATAAACAGCATTGAGCCACTTTATCGACAGGTCATTGCTCAGTCGTTCATCTATTTTTTCATTATTTCCACCTGATACATCTACATTGACTACTTGATAATCCACACCTTTTGCTTTTTCAAAAACGGTATCATCTACAATCAGTACAGGACTTAGATATACCATTGTTTCGTCACCTAATACACTTGGAAGCATTTGTTGAATCTTCAATTCTTGATTATCTGGCAGTCCAATACTAGATCCATATAATGAAATATTCCGAAAAAGAGTTTGCATTTGATCAAGCAAAACAGTATGACCAGGTGATTTCAAAGAAATGTTCGGCAAATCTGGATTAACTTTTCTGAAGGCTTGATATTGTGTTTCCGTGATCAGATTAGCAGTTTGAAACATAGGTTCTTCGAGATTTTGACTATAGATACTCCCAATGACTTTATAATGCAAGGTGATTTCTTTAGTTATCTTCTGCCCTTCCTCTGCTAGAATCGGCTTGATTTTTTTCTCTGTCTCAACATCAAACTGATAGTCCATCGGGGAGGAAACTTTCTCCTGGTAGGATAAAATAGTAGAGATACTAGCCGTGCCGCCAATTGTCATTAAAGAAATTCCGAGAATGACTGTAATCAGAGAATTTGTACGCCAACTTTTGAGCAAATGAACTTGCGTGTTACCCATTATCAAAAAATTGATACCATAGTAATAAATCTTCCATTTACTCAATATGATCAAAAATAACCGAAATGTATAACAGAAAAACAAATAAGTACCGACCACACAAACGAAAAAAATTAAAAAAGGAAAAAAGAAAACTAATGTATCAAGATAATGATAACTGATCATCCATGAAGTGATTTCCCTAAAATGACTAGCTCCAAAATATCCGCTCGTTAAAAGTAGTAACCCGATGACTGCGAGTAATCGGTGCCTTGTCCTGAAGCGCATTGTTGAACTATCTGCTTGTTCTTTTTCTCCAAAACTTCGAATCATTGGATAGCGCCATATTTTCCATATTGAATATACAGATACTGCTAAAAGGATGATGAAAAAAGCAAATAAAGTATCTACTACTGATGGAATGGAGATAAAAAATGGACTAGTAAGATCCATATCCATCATTCGAACCAAAATCATTGAAAAGAGTTTGGAAAAAATAATACCGAGTAATATCCCAGAAATACAGGCGAACAATCCAATTATCATGATTTCTAACACATATATACCTGATATCTGCAGTTTATTCATACCAAAAAGCTGATAGATGCCTATTTCCTTTTGCCTTCTATTCAAGAAAAATCGGTTGGCACTGAATACGAAAAAAAGCAAAACAACAGTAATGATAAATCCGCCAAAACTCAATCCACCATCTATCGAAGTATCTTGACTTGCTCTTCTGACTAAAGATTGATCGTAGGTCATTGCGCTGAAGGAATAATAGATCATTACGGATAAAGTCAAACTGAAAAAATAAACAAGATAGCCTCGTGACTGCCGAAAAAAACTTTTAACGGCTAGTTTATACAGCATTCATTTTTCCTCCTCCGCCAATCGTCGCCTGCATGTCTATTACTTTCTCAAAGAACTCTCTTCTTGTCCCTCTTCTGACAACTTCAGAAAAAATCACACCATCTTTAATAAATAAAATTCTATCGCAGTAGCTTGCTGTATATGGATCATGGGTGACTAACAGTATCGTTGCTTTTTCTTTTTGATTCATGGTCTTCAAGTAGTTCAACAATTCTGTAGCCGACTTCGAGTCCAAAGAGCCAGTTGGTTCATCTGCAAAAATCACTTGTGGCTGAACAACAAGTGCTCTAGCAGCTGCAATTCGTTGTCTCTGTCCGACAGAAAGTTCATCGGGATACCGTTTGAGCAGTTCTTCTATATTCAACAATTGAGCTACATGTCTTACTCTCTTTTCCATTTCCTCTTTAGTCATCCGTTCAACTGCTAGGGGCAATAGGATATTGTCTTTTGCATTTAGGGTATCGATCAAATTGAACTCTTGAAAAATGAATCCTAGTTTTTTTCGACGAAAGTCACTGAGCTCACTATTTTTCATTTTTGTGATTTCTTTTCCTTGGATCGAGACACTGCCCATCGTAGGCAAATTGATCGTGGACAAGATATTCATCAGCGTTGTCTTTCCTGCACCACTTGGGCCCATAATCCCAACAAACTCGCCTTCTTCTACTGTAAATGAGATATTATCTAAGGCTTTGACGGGAGAAAGTTTGCTGCCGTAGCTTTTACTTAGATGTTTCACTTCGATCATCTTTTCCAATTCTTCTCCTCCTCTTTCATTTTTCATTTCTATTTATTTGCATAGTAGCATATCTACGAATAATTTGCTCTTATGTTTTTGTCACTTTTACTTGGACTGAATAAAAAATTTTATTCAATTATTTTATTCAGCAAAATTAAATATGCAAAAAACAAATCCACCAGCTACAAGTTTTCACCTTTTTTCACAATAAAATATACACTACATATAGTATAGAAATCCAATTATACAGCACATTGAATACTATATATAGCCGATATTTAGTTGCTCCTTCCCAGATTTTGTTTTATGATAGACAAGAACAATTTAGCAGGAGTTGAAGATAATGAAAGTAAATTATGAAGAAAAAACTGTCGTTACTCAGCAGCCAGAGACATCCCAGATGAAAGTCATCAAACGCGATGGCCGCCATGTTGATTTCGATGAACAAAAGATCAATGAAGCACTGATCAAAGCAGAAAAGAAAATTCACGGCTCATTATCACCACTTACTTATGAAAAAATTCAAATGATTGCAGACTTGGTTGTCCAAGAAATCAAAAGCCGGTTTGCTGAAAATGTCAAAATCTATGAGATTCAAAACATCGTGGAACATATATTACTAGAAAAAAACGAATATGAATTAGCAGAAGAGTACATCAATTATCGTACCAAACGAGATTTTGCTCGCAGTAAAGCAACAGATATCAACTTTTCGATTGAAAAGCTAATCAACAAGGACCAAACTGTCGTGAACGAAAACGCAAATAAAGACAGTAATGTTTTCAATACACAGCGAGATCTGACAGCCGGGATCGTTGGAAAATCAATCGGACTGAAAATGTTGCCACCACATATAGCAAATGCGCATCAAAAAGGCGATATCCATTACCATGATTTGGATTATCATCCTTATACACCGATGACGAATTGCTGCTTGATTGATTTCAAAGGCATGCTGAACAATGGGTTCAAAATCGGCAATGCCGAAGTCGAATCGCCAAAATCTATCCAGACCGCCACAGCACAAATCTCACAGATTATTGCCAATGTAGCGTCAAGTCAATATGGTGGCTGTTCTGCCGACCGAACAGATGAATTGCTTGCTCCTTTTGCAGAATTGAACTATAAAAAACATCTAAAAGATGCGGAAGAATGGATCGATTCGCCAGAACGCCAAAAAGAATATGCAAAAGCAAAGACCAAAAAAGATATCTTCGATGCTATGCAAAGTTTGGAATATGAAATCAATACCTTATTTACTTCAAATGGACAAACTCCTTTCACTTCATTAGGATTTGGACTAGGAGAAAACTGGTTTGAAAGAGAAATTCAAAAAGCAATTTTACAGATTCGAATCAATGGATTAGGGAGTGAAAAGCGGACAGCTATCTTCCCTAAACTGATCTTCACTTTGAAAAAAGGTGTGAACTTAAACCCTGAAGATCCTAATTACGACATCAAACAACTAGCATTGGAATGTGCAACGAAAAGAATGTATCCTGATATTCTGAATTACGATAAAATCGTTGAATTAACTGGAAGTTTCAAAGTACCTATGGGCTGTCGTTCATTCTTGCAAGGGTGGAAAGACGAAAATGGTCAAGAAGTAAATGTCGGACGAATGAATTTAGGTGTTGTTACATTGAATTTGCCAAGAATCGCGATCGAATCAAAAGGAGATCAGAATAAATTCTGGCAGTTACTGTCTGACCGCTTAGAAATCATGAAAGATGCTCTTCTCTATCGTGTAGAACGTTGTAAAGAAGCCATTCCTGCAAATGCACCAATTTTATATATGTATGGTGCTTTCGGGAAACGTCTTTCACGTACCGATTCTGTCAATGAATTATTCAAAAACCGTCGAGCTACTGTATCGTTAGGCTACATTGGATTATATGAAGTTGCTTCAGCTTTCTTCGGTGGCGAATGGGAAACAAACCCAGAAGCAAAAGCTTTCACACTTGATATCGTCAAAGAATTAAAAGCTAATGCAGATGCATGGGGGGATGAATATGGTTATCATTTCAGTGTCTATTCAACTCCAAGTGAAAGTCTAACTGACCGTTTCTGCCGTTTGGATACAGAAAAATTCGGCATCATCGAAAATATCACAGATAAAGAATATTATACAAACAGTTTCCACTATGATGTGCGTAAAAACCCAACGCCATTTGAAAAATTGGAATTTGAGAAGGATTATCCAAAATATTGTTCAGGTGGATTCATCCACTACTGTGAATACCCTATGCTCCAACAAAATCCGAAAGCTTTAGAAGCTGTATGGGATTTTGCATATGACAAAATCGGGTATCTTGGTACGAATACGCCAATCGATCATTGCTATCAATGTGGTTTCGAAGGTGATTTCAAACCGACAGAACGAGGATTCGAATGTCCAGAATGTGGAAATCATGATCCAAAAACATGTGATGTAGTCAAACGTACTTGTGGCTATTTAGGAAATCCGCAAGCTCGTCCGATGGTACATGGCCGCCATAAAGAAATTTCCTCACGTGTGAAACACATGAAATGAGGTTGTGAAAAAGCTGTCCTGCATCAAGTAATAAGAACAGCTAAACAAAAATAGCTCCTCATATTTTTCGTTTAGTTGGGCTTATTACTGCAGATGCAAGCTTTTGAACACCGTTTATTCAGAATAAGAGGCTATGACAAGTCTTTTTTCACCACCCTCTTTCGATGGCTTTGTATCTTTGAACGCCCTCTATCAAAATAAGAACAAGCTTTCTTGAACAATGGATTTAGGTCAGTTTGTTCTTATTTATGTGGTCGAGTAGATTTTATCTTCAATAGCTATATCTTTGAACCTTAAATGAAAGAAGTTTTTTTATGAGAAATCCAAAACCAAAAGAATGGTTAGCAAAAGACTACAGCCAAAACTATATTGCTGACTACAAACCGTTTAATTTTGTCGATGGTGAAGGTGTCCGCAACAGTCTTTACGTTAGTGGCTGCTTATTTGCCTGCGAAGGCTGCTTCAACAAAGCTGCACAAAATTTCCGATATGGCAAACCATTCACACCTGAATTAGAAGAACAAATCATCGCTGACTTGCGCAACGATTACGTGCAAGGTTTAACTTTACTTGGTGGCGAACCTTTTTTGAATACAGATGTTTGTCTGCAAGTCGTACGACGTATCCGAAAAGAGTTCGGTACGACAAAAGATATCTGGTCATGGACAGGCTATACCTTTGATGAATTGCTACAAGATTCAGAAGATAAATTAGAACTCCTTTCGCAAATCGATATCCTTGTTGACGGACGCTTTGAATTAAGCAAACGTGACCTAAAACTACAATTTCGCGGAAGTAGCAACCAGCGGATCATTGACGTCCAAAAATCTTTAGAATCCAATCAAGTTGTGATTTGGGAAAAATGTACGGATGCAACAGAAACCTATGAACAAATCAAAAAGCAAGACTTAATATAAAAACAGCTTTGGGAGAGAAAACGGATTTCCGGTTTCAACTCTCAAAGCTGTTTTTATATTTCTTGATTTTCCCATAATGGAAGGACGATGTTTTCATAAGTCATCGGGTCCAGATTCGTCAAAGTAATCCCTAACAATCGGATCCCTTTTTCTACTCCCAAGATTTCCTCCCATATAAGGCTTGCTTGATAAAAGAGTGCTTCTTTTTTATAGATATATTCTGGCAATGTCACTCTTTTGGTCACAGTAGAATAGTCCGTGTACCTGACCTTCAAAACTACTGTTTTCCCATGTTTTTGGACTCTTCTCAGTGCTTCTTCTACTTTTTCAGCTAGTTGGCGCAACTGAGTCAGCACTGCTTCTTCCGTTTGCAACGGCTGCCCATAAGTATGCTCTTTTCCCACAGATTTTCGCTCTCTTGTAACGTTTACTGGAGAATCATGGATTCCTCTGACTTTACGATAAAGAGAATAGCCCATTTTTCCAAAATTTCGAATCAACATCATTTCTGTGCATTCATATAGGTCTTTTCCTGTATAAATCCCTAGCTCATGCATTCTAGGTACAGTTTTCTTCCCTACCCCATGAAATTTTTCAATTGGCAAAGCTTTTAAAAATGGCACAGCGTCTTGAGGGGCAACTACCGTGATTCCTCTAGGTTTTTGATAGTCTGATGCTAATTTGGCCAAAAACTTATTGTAACTTACTCCCGCAGAACATGTTAGCTGGACACTCTCCCAAATATCTGCTTGGATCATTCGGGCGATTTTGATGGCTGACTTGCAATTGATTTTATTTTCGGTCACATCAAGATACGCTTCATCGATACTAACTGGTTCCACAATATCTGTATAACGATAGAATACTTCCCGTACTTGTTTGGAAATATCGCTGTATTTATGATGGTCGCCAGGCTTAAAGATGGCTTGCGGACAAAGCTCATACGCTTTTTGTGCACTCATTGCTGAATGAATTCCGAATTTTCTTGCTTCATAATTTGCTGTAGTCACTACTCCACGCCCGCCAGTGTCACTGGGGTGTCTGGCAATTACTAATGGATGTCCGCGAAACTCAGGATGATCTCGTTCTTCAACCGAAGCGAAAAAAGCATCCATATCAATATGAATGATTTTTCTTGATGTATCATTATGTAAAGGAAATTGCAGCTCCATCATCCTCACCTCTTATTTATTATACAAGAACATTCGTTCGCGTTCAAGAGATTTGAAAAGTTAGTAGCTGATTTCCCCATTAGTCTTTCATTATAGACAACTTATACTATCTCAGTCTAATTCATGGTACTGACGGTAGACTTCTTGTTTTTTCAGCCCATTTTTCAGCGCTACTGCTTTGATAGCAGCATTTGGTTTTTCGCCTGAAGCGATCTTTGCTTCTACTTGTTCCTTTAACGTTCCCAACTCTTCATCAACTTCCGTCACTGGCGTTTCAAACAAATTCCCTTCTACAAGCAGACAACATTCACCCTTTACTGGATGTTCTTCGATATAAGCGAGTAGCTCTTCCGTACTTCCTCTAAGGTATTCTTCATGGACTTTTGTCAATTCTCGACACAAAACGACTTGGCGATTTCCAAAAATTTCTAAGAAATTTGTCAATGTAGCAGTGATCCGATAAGGTGACTCATAAAAAATCAGCGTAGCTGTCTGTTCTTTTAGCTTTTTCAATGTTTCTTTCTGTTCTTTTTTCTTACGTGGAAGGAAGCCATAAAATAAAAATGGTTGAGGCACTAGCCCTGAAGCAATCAAAGCCGTCATCCCAGCTGTAGGTCCTGGGATAGAGATCACAGAAATCCCTTCTTTTATGCAGGCTAAAACTAGCTCATGTCCAGGATCGCTGATGGAAGGCATTCCTGCGTCACTGACTTGAGCAATCGTTTTTCCTTCTTTTAACAAAGCAATCAATTGAGGGACACGTTCTTTATAATTATGTTCATGTAAACTTTTTTGGGGTGTATGGATTTCAAAATGATTCAATAACTTTTGTGTATTACGCGTATCCTCACTTGCGATAAGATCGGATTCTTGCAGCATACGAACACTTCTGTAGCTCATATCTTCTAAATTTCCAATTGGCGTCGGTACAAGATATAAATCCCCATATACCGGATTTCCCTTGAAACTTTTTTGATTATACATCTGTCACAATCTCCTTAATAAAAAGACTGGAGCAGTATTTCTCCGCTCCAGTCTCCTCTTGTTATTGGTCATCGACCGCTTTCGCGATAGATCACTTCTAGACAAAACGCACAAGGCTCGTCATTGTCCCTTCTTGATCCATATAAATCGTAGCAGACATGGAATCCTTCTTCATAAATTTTTTCAAGATTCATACGAGACTTAGAAAGTTCCTGCTTCACATTTTCAGCTGGAGCTTGTGCAACTTGGTTCAATTCCCGCAGGTGTTCCCGCAGACGTTGATTTTCCATCTCCAAAGTTGTATTTTTTTCTACGATCTCATGCAAAGCATGCTTCATTTCAACAAGTTCTGTTAATGTATTTCTCAACTCTGATTCTAATTGATTCAATCCGTCGTATAATGATCTCTTATCCATTCATCTCACCTACTTGGATAAATTCTTTCAATTCATCCCATTCATATTCGACAGGATTTTCCCGTCCAGTCAGCCGAATACTAACGATACGGCTAAGCAGATTCAACCCTACGACTTTCCCTTTACCATCAGGTGTAGCAATTACTTTTCCAAAGTCAGGGAGTTCTTTTTTCGCTGTCTCGTATTCTTCGCTCTCATATTGCAGACAGCACATCAAGCGTCCGCATAAACCGGAAATTTTTGTTGGATTCAAAGATAAACTTTGATCTTTTGCCATTTTGATTGATACAGGCACGAAATCGCCTAAAAAAGAAGAACAGCATAATGGACGCCCACATGGACCAATTCCGCCTATTATCTTTGCTTCATCGCGGACACCAATTTGTCGAAGCTCAATACGAGTACGAAATACAGCGGCCAGATCTTTTACCAATTCTCTAAAGTCAATTCGCCCGTCCGCCGTGAAAGAAAAAATCAATTTATTTCGATCAAATGTGTATTCAGCTTTGACCATTTTCATTTCCAACTCACGCAACTGCACTTTTTCTTTTGCGATTTTCAATGCATCATGAGCATCTTTTTTGTTTTTTTTGTCTTTTTCTAATTCAGCTTGTGACGCTTTATGCAAGATCGGACGGATAGCTTCAGGAAGGTCATTGGGATCAATCTCTTTTTTAGGAAGGACAACAGTAGCAATATGTAAGGATTGCTGAGATTCGACTAATACCTTGTCATTATAAACATATTCAGAGTCTCCTGGTGCAAAATAATAGATATGACCTGCATCTCTATATCGGACACCTACTACTTCTACCATTTCCATCCTCCTTGATCATCATCCTTTGCGGCAAGCTAAAAAATCGTATGCAAAACGAACTGTTCCGCAACAGCCTGAAAACTGACATTGCTGCGTAGTTTCTGCTCTGCGATCAATATCCGTTCAATTATCTGGTTTATCTGTTTCACTTTGCCATATTCGCCGTTTGCTACTGCTTGACGCTGTGCTTCCTGATAATAAAACATCAAGACAGATAATCCTGTAAACTGTTGTGTTTTTTCTTTAAATGATTTTACCAATTTTTTTTGGACATAGATAAAGGCTTGAGTATCTTGCTTTTGCAAGTAAACGAACCATTGATAAATCAAGTCCTTAGCATCATTAAACCATTCATCTTGAGAGATTTCAACTGCTTTTCCTAAACTGTTTGTTAAGAAAGCCAAAAGTTTTGCTTTTTCCAATGGAATCTGCTCTTCTTGCAATCGATGGATCAGTGCTTCTTTCGAAAGTTCTTGAAAATGCAGAACTTGACAACGAGATTGAATAGTAGGGAGAATTCTTCCTACTGCATCTGTTTCTAACACCGCTAAAAAATCTCCAGGGGGCTCTTCCAAGAATTTCAACAAACTGTTTGCCGCACTGCTATTCATTTTTTCAGCTTCTTTGATCAAAAAAACTTTTTTTCTTGATTCGTAACCGCTGCGACTGAATTCCGTCTGCAAACGTCTGATCTGATCGACTTTGATGGTTTGTCCTTCCGGTTCAATAACCAAAACATCTGGATGTTCTTTCTTTTCGATCCGCTGACAATTGTTGCATTTTCCACAAGGCAGATTGTCTTTCATTTGGGTACAGAACAGGTGCTGTGCAAGCCATATACCTACTTCATGTTTTCCTGTTCCTTTCTCCCCTTCAAAAAGATAAGCATGAGCGATACGCCCATGCTCAAAACTCCGTTGAAGCTGCTGATACACGATCGGTTGCATTTGAGCCAAGTTTATTTCTTGATTCATAGCTCAGCTCCTCCTAAAATTGATGGAATCCTTCAACAGGTAAGACGAAGACTGTGGCACCGCCTACTTCTACTTCTACTGGATAAGGGACGCCCCCATCCATCGAAATATCCAGTGTAACAGGTGTAGATACAAATTGCTTTCTTGATTCACACGTTTTTTTGATGATTTCCAATGCTTCTTCTACACGGTCATCTTCAATACCCACGATAAACGTGCTGTTTCCAGCCTTAAGGAAGCCGCCTGTCGATGATAGTTTTGTGGCACGGATATTTGCATCAATCAATTCATTTGATAAACGGTTGCTGTCTTTGTCTTGGATAATCGCTAAAATAATTTTCATAAACGTTCACCTTCCTAGTTTTCAAAAAATTGCGGATACTGTTCAATAATTGTATGATAACTTGTTTGCAGCACTTCTTCAAAGCTTTTTCTTGCATCAACTTTGTGGATTCTTTCCGGATTCTCTTCTGCCAGCTTTAAGTAAGCATGACGTACACGCTGGTGGAATTCCAAACCTTCCGAATCTAAACGGTCGATTTGATTTTGTCTGTTTTTCTTGATTCTTCTTAATCCGGTGTCTGAATCTACGTCAAGATAAAGGGTAAAATCCGGCGTAGTACCTTCTGTAGCAAACTCATTCAACCGAGCAATCTCGGTAACGCCGATGCGTCGGCCTGCACCTTGATAAGCAAGAGAACTGTCGACAAATCTATCGCATAAAACGATTTTCCCTTTTGCCAGAGCAGGCAGAACCTTTTCGACTAGATGTTGTCTTCTTGCCGCTGCATAAAGCAGTGCTTCCGTACGTTCATCCATCCGATCATTTTTTGGATCAAGGATCACTGCTCGGATCTCTTCAGCAATCGGAATGCCTCCTGGTTCTCTTGTTTGAATGATTTCTGTTTTTGCTACTTCTTTCAAAAGAGGGTAAAGTTCATTCAAGATGCTGGTTTTTCCTGCACCATCAGGCCCCTCGATTGTAATAAATAGTCCGTTCACATTGTTGCCCCCATCTCTTGTGCTGCTTTTATATTGTATCTGAAAAAACACTTAATTAGAAATTTATAACTCACGTCTTCCTTCGACAGCTTTCAATAAAGTAACTTCATCTGCATACTCGATATCAGAGCCTACAGACAGACCATGTGCTAGACGAGTCACTTTGATACCTGCGGGTTTGATCAGACGTGAGAGATACATAGCTGTTGCTTCTCCCTCTGTTGTTGCATTTGTTGCGATAATCACTTCTTTTACATCTGCATCATGCAGCCGCTGCAACAGAGAAGAAATATTGATGTCTTCTGGACCTGTCCCTTCCATCGGTGATAACACACCATGGAGAACATGATAAAGTCCGTGATATTCTCGCATTTTTTCCATTGCCATTACATCTTTCGGCTCTTCGACCACTAGGATAACGCTTCGATCACGTGAAGGATTTCTACATATTTCGCAGGGATCTTCTTCTGTGATATTTCCGCAGATACTACAAAAATGCAAATCGCGTTTTACACTTAACAAAGATTTAGCAAATTCATTTACTACTTCATCTTTCATATCGATCGTATAAAAGGCGAGTCTTGTCGCTGTTTTCTGACCGATTCCTGGAAGTTTCATGTAGCTGTCGATCAGTTTCGCAATTGGTTCTGGATATTGCATATTCATTACTCCTTCAGTTTAAAACTAAAATCCTGGCAAACCTTTTGCGTATTTCCCTAATTTTTTCTCAGTTTCCACATCAATTTGTGCGATCGCATCATTGACTGCCATTACGACAAGATCCTGAAGCATCTCGATATCATCAGGATCAACGACTTCTTCATTGATTTGGATATCTTTCATGCGACGATCGCCTGTAAAAACCGCTTTGACCAATTCATTGGTGGCTTTACCTGTAAACTCTGTTTTATTTAGCAGCTCTTGTGCTTCTGCCATTTCTTTTTGCATTTTTTGTACTTGTTTCATCATGCCTTGCATATTGCCCATTCCACGCATCATAATTATCTACTCCTTTTTATTAATCATCTACCACTGTAACAGCTTCGGAGCCAAACAGTTCCTCTGCTTTTACTACAAGTGTTTCTTCTGGTACTTCTTGTTCTTGAGGAAGCAACTCGATTTCTCCTTCTGAGTCTTCAGAAGCAAAAGAGTTTTCTGTTCCCTCTTCTTGTGCCTGCGTCAAATAATTTCTTCGAAGTTCTGGCCAGCTTTCTCTCGTAATATAAACAGGATCAGGCGCATAATCTTTGATCATTCGGCTTAAGTTGTTGTGTACCGAAAGCTGCAATTCTTCGTCATTTGCTGCTCTTTGACAAACAATCTCATAATCAAACGCAATCACTAGTCCTGTAGGTCCAGCTGCAACTGGTTCGCTTGCTTTAAGCATTGCTCGCTGAGTGACAGATAGACTCATCAGCAAGTCTTCCCATACTTCTTTTACTTGGTTCAGATGCTGTCTTGTCGCTTCCCGCAGAACTTTATATACTCGTTCCGTCGGTACACGATAGATACTTGTCTGTTTTTTATGATTTGTTTGCTGTACCGGCTGTACTTTTGTATTCTCAATTCCTGTATTACTACGTAGTTCCTTGATTTCGTTTCTTAGTTCCTTAATCTCTTGTTGTAGCTGTTTTACTATCTGATCATCTGCAAATGCTACATCTGCTGAAGGAACAGAAGCAGACGGTAGCTGAGCAAGTTTGACTGTAGCGACTTCCAAATAAATAGCGGCACTATTGGTAAAACGAATTTCATTTTGAGTATCGCTCAAAATCTTTATCATTGAAAACAGCTGATCCGCTGAAACAGTTTGTGCCAATTCTGTAAATGTACTTCTGATCGTACTCGATTGTTCCTCAACTAGGTTAGGTGCTTGCTGATACATCAGCAAGTCACGGCAGTATTGTAACATATCCTCTAGAAAGCGACGTGATTCTTTGCCGGCTGCGAGAATTTGGTTCAATGTTTCCAATGCTTCTGGTACTTCTTTTTTCACGCAAGCGCTCAAGTAACTGTCCATCATTTCGTCAGTTAAGCTACCTGTCACTTGCATGGCATCATCTAAAGTAATTGTTCCTTCACTAAACGAGATTGCCTGATCAAGAATACTCAATGCATCCCGCATCCCGCCTTCTGCAGAACGGGCAATCACATTCAATGCAGCTGGTTCATAGCTGATAGTCGATTCTTTCAAGATAAATTCAAGATGTTCGACAATATCTGCCGTATTGATCCGTTTAAAATCAAATCGCTGAGTCCGTGAAATGATCGTAGCTGGTATTTTGTGAGGTTCGGTCGTTGCTAAGATGAATATGACACTTTCTTTTGGCTCTTCCAATGTTTTCAACAAGGCATTGAAAGCTCCTGTTGAAAGCATATGTACCTCATCAATAATGTACACTTTGTACGCTGCCTTTGTAGGCGCATAATTTGCCCGATCACGGATAAATCGGATTTCTTCGACTCCGTTGTTGCTGGCAGCATCGATTTCGATCACATCTTCTTGCGTACCAGCAGTAATTGATCGACACATTTCGCATTCGTTGCATGGCTCGCCGTCTTTACTGTTCGGACAGTTGATTGCTTTTGCGAAAATCTTTGCTGCACTCGTCTTTCCGGTTCCTCTGGGTCCTGTAAACAAGTAGGCATGTGAGGTTTTGTGGGAAACAATAGCATTTTTTAGTGTCTGTGTCACAGCTTTTTGTCCAACGATGTCTTCGAAACGCTGCGAACGCCAGACTCGATAAAGTGCTTGATATGCCATAAGGATCCCCCTTTTTTAAAAAATTCACTATCTCTTATTATACGTGATATTGGGTAAAAAAACTACTATCCTTCTCGGCTTTTTCAGGTATTTAATCAATACGCAAGTTTCCATTTCAATTCCGTCTCTAGTCCGAGAAGTTTCACTTCTTCCTATGGTATAATAAATAAACAATAATTGTTTGGCATTAGCTGAATCAGAGGAGGAATTTTTTATGGGTCTTATCAAAGCAGCAACAAGTATGGTCGGCGGCGGTCTGGCAGATCAATGGCTAGAAGTCATCGAACCAGACAATATGAGTGATACAACGGTTATGACGAAAGGTGTCAAAGTTCGCAAGGATGACAAACGTGGCTCAAATCGTAAAGGAACAGAAGATGTTTTGACAGACGGAACAGTCGTCCATGTCTACCCAAACATGATGA
Organism: Enterococcus sp. DIV0901a; assembly: GCF_051711525.1. NCBI lineage: Bacteria > Bacillati > Bacillota > Bacilli > Lactobacillales > Enterococcaceae > Enterococcus > Enterococcus sp. DIV0901a. The sequence continues at coordinate 1,981,951 of NZ_JBIOMW010000001.1, forward strand.
TGCTTTTGGTCGATGGTGGAAAAATCATCGATTATACCGCTGAGGAAGGTTATTACACCATTAAAAATGACGCAGCTCCTTCCATGTTCAACGGAACACTGAAAGAAGCAATTGCTGAAACTTTTGACCGATTTAAATTTGGCGGCGTCACACCGCAGAAACAACAAGTTTTTTATATCAATCTCCAAGAAATAAAGGGAATCAAATTCGGTACAAGCGCGCCGTTGAACTACTTTGACAATTTCTATAACGCAGAATTATTCTTACGGGCACATGGCACTTATTCTATTCATGTCGTTGACCCGATTTTATTTTATACAAACGCAATCCCTAAAAACAAAACACAAGTGGAAATCAATGATATCAATGAGCAGTATTTAGCTGAATTCCTAACAGCGCTGCAATCAGCAATCAATCAGATGTCTGCAGATGGTCAACGGATTTCTTATGTACCATCTAAGAGTTTGGAATTAAGCAAATACATGGATACTGCATTGGATGATTCTTGGCGTGAATTACGTGGGATGGAGATTGTTTCTGTGGCTGTAGCCAGCATTTCTTACACCGATGATTCTGTGAAACTGATCAATATGCGTAACGAAGGGGCGATGCTAGGTGATCCTAGCGTACGTGAAGGATACGTGCAAGGTTCCATTGCACGTGGTATGGAAGCAGCCGGAAAAAATGAAGCAGGAGCAATGACCGGCTTTATGGGTGTAGGTATGGGAATGAATGCAAATGGTTCTTATCTTTCTCAAGCAGCTCAAAATAACCAAGAACAAATCAAACAACAAGCAGAAAAACAAAATCAACAAACTGCACAAGGAAATGCGGATACTTGGACATGTCCAGTTTGCGGGACAGAAAATTCCGGAAAATTCTGTTCCAACTGCGGAGCTGCCAAACCTGTAGAAAACGTTCAGCCTAAGCTACAAATGCGATGCAGTGAATGCAATGAGATCGTGGATCTTTCCAACGGCATCCCTAAATTCTGTCCAAACTGTGGTAAACCGTTTAAAGGAATCCCCGTTGATTAATTTATTTAGAAAGGTGTGCAGCTGATGGATGTTCTTACACATAAATGTCCTAATTGCGGCGGTCCGTTGACTTTTGATCCCAAAGACCAAAAATTTCATTGCGAATACTGCCTGAATATCTATACAGAAGAAGAAGTCAGCCAATATGAGCAAAAGCAAAAAGAAGCGCGTATGGCTGGCGAAGAAAGCAAAGAAGAACCTTCACCTACCGAAGATTTTACTTTTACAGCCCAAGAACAGCTTGCCGATATGAATGAAGCCGAGCGCAAAGCGGTTGACGAGGCAGGCGGTTTTTCAGATACAGCAGACGAATCTGCAGATAATACCGCAGCGATGGATCTTTTTCTTTGTCCCAACTGTGGTGCAGAGATCGTGACTGATGCGACAACTGCTGCGACTTATTGTTACTACTGCCATAATCCCGTCGTACTATCGGGACGTTTAAGCGGAGAATTCTTGCCAAATAAAGTACTTCCTTTTGCTGTCGAGAAAGAAGAAGCAATCAACAGATTTCTCGCTTGGACCAAGAAAAAATGGTTTGTTCCCAAAGCTTTTTTCAATAAGGATCAAATCGATAAGTTGACAGGTGTGTATTTCCCTTATTGGGCTACAGATGCTGAAGTAGATGGTGCCATGCAGGCGAATGGTACAGTTATCCGCATATGGCGGATAGGTGACATCGAATACACAGAAACGAAGCAATTTGCTGTTTCAAGAGCAGGCAAGCTTTCTTTTAAAGAACTAGTAAAAAATGCCTTATCAAAAAATACGCAACAAAAGATGGTCGAAGGCGTGCAACCTTTCCCGTTAGATAAAGCAATTGATTTTAAAAGCCAGTATTTAGCCGGGTTCCAAGCAGAAAAAAGAGATATCGAATATGAGGCAATCAAATCACAGATTCAATCTGAATTAAAAGACTATTCAGAGAAGCTGTTAAAAGATACCGCAAATGGATATACAACATTGACCGGTGTGCGAACTTCTGCTTCAATCACAAACGAAGTAAATAATTACGTATTACTGCCGGTATGGCTGGTTACTTATCGAAGCAATGACTCAAGTAAAAAAGTCTACTACTATGCAATGAATGGACAAACAGGAAAGGTCAGCGGTGTCCTGCCGATCAGCCAGAAAAAATTGGGACTGACCGCTCTTGGGATTTTCGCTGGGCTAGCGATCCTCTTTCTGATCGGAGGTTACTTGATATGATGAAAAAATTTTTTTTATTCTTTCTTTTGCTAGTAAGTGTTGGCTGGCCGGTGGCTACTCATGCAGATACAGCTACGGTAAATGATGAGGCTGGGTTATTTACAACAGATCAAATCCAATCTTTGGAACAACAGGCAGAAAAGCTGAATGAAAAAATCAAAGGACGAGTCTTGATCGTAACGACTACATCTAATTCAGAAGAACCAAGAGACTTTGCTGATAATTACTTAAGAGACGCAGTCGGAAATGATCAAAATGGCTCAGTATTGCTATTAGATATGGGACAGCGTGAAATCTACATTTCGACTTCTGGTAATATGATCGATTATTTGACTGACAGCAGAATCGATTCGATCTTAGATGATGTTTATGATCAGATGACAAATGCTGCCTATTACAATGCTGCAAAAGCTTACCTGTCTAAATCAGCAACATATGTGGAAGACGGAGTTCCAGGAGGACATTATCGTGTAGACGAAGAAACTGGCAAAATTACACGCTATAAGGTTTTGACGACAGTAGAAATCATCATTGCTGTTGTTTTGGCTCTTATCCTTAGTCTTGTCTTTTATTTTGTGACTGTTTCGCGTTATCAATTGAAATCAGGCATCTACAAATATCCATTCCGAGAAAAATCCAGTATCAAATTAACTGAAAAAACCGATCGTCTGACAAATTCTTATGTCACGACAAGAAGAATCCCCAAAAGCCCACCTCCTGGAAGCGGCGGTGGCGGAAGTACTACCCATTCTAGCGGTGGCGGGACTTTTGGCGGTGGCGGCAGAAGTTTCTAAAAATTGCTAAATGAATGTTCGCAAAAAAAGGGCTGTGACAAAAATCGTGTCACAGCCCCTTTTGTTGCGAATAAAGGTTCTATGATATTTGGTGTTGTTACTCAAATCGAGTAAGGACACCAAATATTTTTTTATAACAAAAAGACATTTGATTCCTCTATAATTAAGTCGCTGAACCACTTATAGAAGGAGAATCCAAATGTCTTTACCTAAGAATATCAAAATAAAAGATGAAAATACAGACCAAATGATCAAAGAATTGTTAAATATCAAAGATTCAAACATCGCTTTTCCCAAAGATGCGCTGACCAAAGAACGGGTCCATGGCCGAATGGCCAATGTCTTTACGGGAATATTGACTTATAAACCGCACCACTGCGAACTGTGCGGCTTTGAAACAGTGATTTATCATTCGTATAAAGAGAGCTTGATCCAGCTGATTCCTTATCAAGAAGTTCCTTCTTATCTTCGTTTATTCAAGCAGCGCTTTTATTGTAAACATTGTCGACACACATTTACAGCCAAAACTGATTATGTCGCTGAAAACTGCTATCTTTCGCAACCATTGAAATTTGCGATCGCTATTGATTTAAAGAAGAAGATCTCCATGAAAGATATTGCGGCTCGATACTTTGTATCGACCAAAACGGTCGAACGCGTACTAGACTCTTTCTTTGAAGAACCACAGTTAAAACCTGCTTACTTACCGAAACATTTGATGATTGATGAATTCAAAGGAACCAAAGATTGTGAAGGCGCGATGTGCTTTATTCTCAGTGATGCCGACACTGGAATGATTTTTGATATTTTAGATGATCGGAGAAACTTTAAATTAACCGCCTATTTCCAACGCTTCACCCTAAAAGCAAGGCAAAATGTGACTCATATCGTAATGGATATGAATGCTTCTTATCACGTAGTGACACGAGCTCTTTTTCCGAATGCCTGTGTATCGATCGACCGGTTCCACATAGTCCAACAATTGACTCGTGCCTTCAATAAGCAACGAATCCAAACCATGAACCAGTTAAAGAAAAACAATCCTAAAGCAATGAAAGATTATCGTAAATTAAAAAAATACTGGCGAACGATCTTGAAGAAAGAAACAAAAATCAACTATACTTCTCTTCGACAATTTCCGCTTTTCCAACGGAAATACGTGACCGAATCAGAGGTCCTAGACTATCTGCTCTCAATCGATAAGCACTTACGTGAAAGTTATGAAGTCTATCAGGAATTGTTGGCTGCTTTGGAAACAAAAGATTTTACTGCCTTCTTCGAGTTGATCGACACATTACCAGTATCATTGGATAAAGGATTTAAAAAAGCGATTCTTTCGTTAAACAAATATAAAAAAGGCATCATCAATGCTTTGAAATATCCCTATTCTAACGGCAAATTGGAAGGGAAAAACAATTTAATCAAGGTCATTAAACGCATCGCGTTTGGCTTTCGGACGTTTCGACATCTGCGTATGCGAGTCTTGATCCAACAAAATCTCTGTGAGATTATTTAATAACAAAAAAAAGAGGAAACGCCGAAACGTTTCCTCAAGGTGATTTAATTAAAACAACACCATTTGACAATGAGCCCGAATAAACGGCGTTCAAAAGCTTACATCTACGGTGATAAGTCCAGCCAAGTTAAAAACATAAGAAACTGTTTTTACTTGGCTCTTCTTATTACTTGATGCAGAACAGCTTTTTCACAACCTCTTCCTTAAACGGTGTTCTCCTACCAACTCCTCGGTCACAAGTCACAATATTCATCAAACATGAAAAGCTGTTTTTTGAAATTGTTCCTTGTGACTCAGAGTTAAACGGCAGGCTCACAACCTCTTGGTAAACGGTGTTCAATCAGCTGACCCTCAGTATTAGCTCAAAAAACGGCAAAATATGAGGAACTATTTTTCCGTTTGTTTCTCTAATACTCAGGTCAAAACGCTGATTTCACAACCTCTTTGTTCATCAAAAGATAATATTGTCTTCTAACAAGTCCATATTCAAAATAACGATATGATGGTCTTTAACGGTGATAATACCATCTTTTTTCAGTTGTTTTAAAATTCTGTTCACACTGCTAGCAGTTGAGATGCCACAAAATTTGGCGATTTCTTCATTCGTGATCGAAAAATCGATCAGCATCCCTTCTTCTGTCCGCACACCGAATAAATCATATAATTCGTAAAGTTGCGTACAAACAGCTCCCAGCTTTCCGTTTAATAGCATTTGCTGCATTTTTTTCATCGAATAAAGCAGACGATAGCGGTAATACTCTTTTACATAGTGTTGTAGCTTTGGGTCTTGGTTGATATTTTGCCAAAAGCGCACACGATTGATTCGATAAAACTCTGCATATTCTGATTCAACTCGAATATTATACGGCGAATCGATGAATTGTGAATATTCGTCTTTTAAAAGAGAGACGATTTCAAGATCTTTGATATAGCGAAGGTTAAATTCTCTCCCATCATTTGAAATAACACTTGCTTTTACCGTTCCCTCTTTCAAGATATACGTATGGGAATCTTCCATCCCTTCGAATGTCAAATATTTATGATATCCTTTGCGTATAATCGGAAAATCATTTTTATCCAAATATTCCTTTAAGACTCTACTATCCAATGATGCTCCCCCATCCAAACTTTCATCTAAAAAGATCATACAGTACTTTAAAACTTTTTAAAGTCCAAAGGTATTTTACTAATGATATTAACATTTGTTAAGTACCTTTTTCCATCACTTATGCGATTTTTTTCCTTTTTTTTATTCGTTATACTGCAGAAGTAAAATTTTTTAAGAATAGAGGGAAAAAACATGAATTACTGGATGAACACAATCATTAATCGATTAGAAACAGCATATCAAACAAGATTTGATATGAAAGCTTCTTTAGTCTTTTTAAATGATGCGTATCAAAACTCGATCGAATTGATCAAAGCAGTGGATGAGAATCCAACAAACGAATGCGAAGAATTTTTAAATCTGTTTATGTCTACAAGAGATTTATTTATTCGCCAACTTGTTGATCGCTATCCATCCAATTATCACGATGTAGAAGTTCAAATACAAAAATTAAAAGCATATTCAGCTTAAGGGGAATGTATAACATACATGGAAAAGAAATTATTTAATAAATATTTTATTGGAATCACATTGATCAATTTTATTGTCTACCTGATTTATTATCTGTTGATGGTCATCATGGCAGTCATTGCGCAAGACACCTTACACGCCAGCTTGAGCCAAGCAGGTTTTGCTTCTGGGATCTATATCATCGGAACATTGCTGGCACGCTTATTCATGGGGAAACAGTTAGAACTATTTGGTCGGAAGTTTACCTTAAGAGGCGGCGCGATCTTCTATCTCCTTTCAACATTAGCATATCTTTATACGCCAACTATCGGGGCATTGTATTTAGTTCGATTCTTGAATGGATTCGGCTACGGTACAGTTTCTACAGCTACAAATGCTATCGTTACTGCATATATCCCTGCATCTAAAAAAGGGGAAGGCATCAATTATTATGGATTAAGTACTAGTTTAGCTGCCGCTGTTGGGCCATTTTTAGGAATGATTTTGCTGAATATGACTGATTTTCGTTTCATTATCTGGTTTTCAATTGTACTGGTCTTCTTTGTTACGATTGCCTGCCTTGTCTTTCCTGTAAAAAATATTCCATTATCTGAAGAACAAAAAATATCTCTTCGCTCATGGAATATCAATAGTTTTATTGAAAAGAAAGCACTTTTCATTACAGGAATTGCCTTTTTGATGGGTCTTTCTTATTCAAGTGTTTTATCATTTTTATCTTCTTATACAAAAGTAATCCACTTAGTTGCTGCTGGGTCATTTTTCTTCGTCGTATATGCTTTGGTCATCACATTTACACGTCCATTGACTGGAAGGATTTTCGATGTCAAAGGAGAACAATACGTGATGTATCCTAGCTATTTATTCTTAACAGCAGGATTATTTTTACTGAGTGTAACGACGAATAGTGTGACATTGCTTATCTCTGGAGCATTAGTCGGCCTAGGTTATGGTACGTTTATGTCAAATGGACAGGCTGTTTGTTTAAAAATCGTCCGCGAACATCGAATCAGTATTGCTTTATCTACCTACTTTATTGGTTTAGACCTAGGCTTAGGCGTTGGTCCTTATTTGATGGGGATGCTAAAATCTCTTACTTCATTTAGAGGATTGTATGTGATTGCCGGAGTCATTCCATTGATATGTACAGCACTCTATCTTGTTAATGGCCGAAAACATAGTCATGAAGCAGAGGGCGAATTGATTGAATCATTGAAAAATGAAATTTGATCTTGATGAATAGATAAAAAAAACCGTTCAGATCTGAAAATGATCTGAGCGGTTTTTTGAGTAAAAATAGTTTATGATTATTCTTAATTAAACATCTATTTATTTTTAAAGCTTTCATTTATCGATAAGAATAGTTTAACTGTTGATTTATTCCATTTTCCGTTCATCTGGTACGATGCCTTGACTTAGCAACCACTTGTGGAAGAACCATTCTGCCACACCGATCAATAGAGCAGGAATCAATACTTTCATCCAAATATCGACTGTATCATTCATAAAATATAGATAGAGCCACAAGATAACTGCAGCTGAACCAGCATCTGCGATCGTCGCTGCGATGTTCCCTACTTTACGTAAGATCAACAGATCCCCTAGCACATAGATCATGACTACAATAATTACCCCAACAATCGTTGAATCCATAAAGCTAACACCGTATAAACCTGTCAGCACGACCCACAGAATCGCCCAGATCATGATTGCCTTCACTACCAACGCCTTCACATGTTTCATTTTCTGCACTCCTTTCTCCTGGATAAAAAAGTAAGATTATCTAACAAGATAACCTTTTCATTATTATACCATCGGCTAAGAGAAGCGAGCAAAGATAAGGTCCTATCTAAAAATGAGGAAGCCACTTAGAACATTCACGTAATAATTTATCCATACAGACATTCGATATGGTGTTCCTTTACTTTCGCATACTGTTCTTTTGTCAGTTCTTTACTTGTCACCAGATAATCGATTTCATGAAAAGCAATGGCTTGATGCATGAATTTATGTGCAATTTTTTGCTGTGTAACTAAAACGGCAAGCCGGTCTGATTGTTTTCTAAAAGCTTTTTTGACCATTGCCTCTCCTTCATGAGTTTCTGTTACTCCTTGGCTGAAATCTAGCCCGCGACAACTCATTATCGCTAAATCCGCATAATATGACAATGCATCGTTATAGGCTTTTGAACCGTTGATTGTTGCTCGTTTCGGAACAATTGCCCCTCCCAATACAGATACTTTTGCCGTTGTATATTCACTCAACATAGCAGCTGTGACGATGCCATTCGTAATGATCTGCAAACCATCAAATCTTGCTAGGTTTCTGACTAAGTGTAAAGAGGTTGTACTGGAATCCAAGAATAAGACCATATCATCTCGAATCAAAGAAGAAGCTGTATCTGCAATCTTACGTTTTTCTGTTTCTTCTTCTAATTTGGTGATCTTCATCAGGTAAGGCACGTCAATTTTTCGATTGTCAACAAGCATGGCGCCACCGCGAACTCTACGGATCAATCCACTTTTTTCCAGAAAAACAAGGTCACGTTTAATCGTGGCTTCGCTATAATTTACTAACTCGATCAAATCGGTGACTCTTGCAAATTGGTTGTTTTTTAGATAATTCACAATCTCCTGCTGTCTATTCTCCACTTCATTCAACATAAAATCACCCCATTTACTTTATATAGTAACAGGAAAAAAGAGGTTGTGACAGAAGTGATTGGCTTCGAGAAATAAGAAGAAATTTTTCGAAAAAACTACTTCTGAACATCGTGTGTGGTTAAGAGGGTATGACAAGACTATTGTCATACCCTCTTGACCACACATTTTTATTTTTAGTATAAACTAGCCTTGCCTACTGTGTTCAAAATTTCCATTTTATGTTTGACTACTTCTTGTACCTTTTTATTAGCTGCTGGATAAATTGCATTCGGCTCGTACATCGATGGATTTTCACTCAATATTTCTCTCAAAGCATTGAAAAAGACGCTTTTAAGATCTGAGCTCAAATTCACTTTGGCAACTCCGTATTTTACTGCTTCGCTGACTTCTGCGTCCGGATTACCTGAACCGCCATGTAAAACAAATGGAAGATCGATTTGTTGGTTCAATTCTTTCAGTAAGTCGATATTTAATTTTGGAGTTCTGTTTTTCGGATACAAGCCATGCGCTGTTCCAATTGCTACAGCAAGTGTATCGATTCCTGTTTCTTTCACAAAAATCTTCGCTTGATCAGGATCTGTATAAATGATTGTTTCAGCACCTCCTTCAGCAGAACCATTATTCCCAATCGTTCCAAGCTCAGCCTCCACTGAGACATTTACCGCATGAGCTAACGCAACCACTTTTTTCGTAATCTGTACATTGTCGTCGAATGATTTCAAAGACGCATCGATCATCACGGAAGAATAGCCGTTTCGAATCGCCCGTAAGACATCTTCTATCGTACCGCCATGATCCAAGTGGATAACGATCGGCAGTTTACTTGTATAAGCATAGGCTCTTACTGCCGCAACAAACTCATCACTTAAATAGGCGATTTCATCAGGATGAATTTCTAAGATTACTGGTGCTTCTAATCTCTCTGCTTCTTCGATGATTGCTTTCATCATATCATAGCTGCAAATATTGAAGGCTGGTACTGCAAATTGATTCTCTTTAGCCACTTTCAATAACTCTTTCATTGTATATAACATTACGCTTCCACCTCATTTGTTAGATTTTCATTTTTCGTCCACTTGTCTTGTTTTTTCTCTTTCACTGTTTTTTTCAATAGTCCAAGCATAAAAGCTGTAGTGACTGTACCTGATGCAATTGCCAAGACATACATAGGTAAATTGTTCATAACATTTGGAATTAGCATCACCCAAATCCCTCCATGAGGTGCCATTGAAGTTACTCCTGCTGCCATGGAAATCCCTGCAGCAACTGCTGAACCTGTCATCAAACTAGGTATCACGCGAATCGGGTCAGATACCGCAAACGGTATAGCACCTTCTGTAATATACGAAGCGCCTAAAATCCAGCATGATTGACCTGAAGTCCGTTCTTCTTTGGTAAATTTATGTTTGAATAATAAAGTGGCTAAAGCAATACCTAGGGGAGGTGTCATTCCTGCAGCCATACAAGCAGCAATCGGTGCATTTACTCCAGCTGACATCAAACCGATCGAGAAAGTCGAAATCGATTTATTGATCGGCCCACCCATATCAGCTGCCATCATGATCCCGATAAGTAATCCGAACAATAGCCCGGATGTATTTCCCAAGCTATTCAGCCAATTTGTCAAAGCATCCAACACCCATGTGATCGGTTGTTCAATCACAAATACCATCAAAAGCCCAATAATTAAGATCGATAAAAGGGGGACGACAATCAGCTGATAAATAGCAGAAAATTCTTTTTTTACGCTAATTTTATTTGCCAGAAAATCACAGATATACCCTGCTAGCACGCCACCAATCATTCCGCCAAGAAAACCTGAACCACCTGTAGAGGCCAGTAATCCGGCAACAATTCCTGGGGCAAAACCTGCTTTTCCAGCAATCGATGTAGCAATCCCCGCGCCTAACGCAGGAACCATCATGGCAAACGCTGTATCTCCTCCGATCCTTGAAAATGCAGCTGCTAACACATTATAGTCTGCTGAGTTGGGATCAGCCGCTGTAATCCCAAAGGCAAAACTCAGTGCGATGATGATTCCGCCTGCGATCACAAATGGAAGCATGTAATTCACACCATTCATGAAATGATTATAGATTGTCGGCTTTTTCTCATTTGCAGCTGGTTCTTTTTCATTAGACACAACGAATACGCCAATATCTCTCAATGCTTCGTCTATTACTACTTGCGGTTCTTTGATTGCTCGGCTTGTAGAGACACGCTTTACTTTTTTCCCGGCAAATCGGTCCAATTCGATTTCTTTATCTACTGCAAGAATGATTGCATCTGCCTCTTTGATTTCTTGTTCAGATAACTGATTTTCTGTTTTTACACCTTGTGTTTCGAATTTTGCTTGATGGTTTAGATTTCTTGCTGTTACTTCTAATTTTTCTGCCGACATATAAGTATGAGCAATTCCAGTCGGGCAAGCAGTTACACCAACGATTTTCATGATTATTTTCCTCCTTTTTCTTCACTATCGATACTCGGACAAAGACTCTACTATTTTCATTCTTGACTAATCTGTCTGATGATATCTGCTGGCGTAGTGGCTTCTTTTATTCCCTTTCTAAAATCTGCATTCATCAATCGTCTGGAGAGTGTGCTGAGAATCTCTAGATGCATATCTGCTGATTTTTCAGGAACTACGATGGCAAAAATATATTCAATTGGCATTTCATCTATTCCGCTATAGTCCGTTAATTTGGCTGTATGAAAAAAACACAGTGCTGGTTTTGTCACATATTTGCTTTTTGCATGGGGAATCCCAAATCCATCTTCTATTCCTGTGGAGATCTCCTCCTCTCGTTTGAATAGTGCCTTAACGACTTTTTGAACATTTCTTACCTTATTTGTTTTTTTCAACACATCCCCTATTCGCTCAAATAATGATCCTTTTGAATCTATCGATGGATCGAAAACAATCAGTTCTTCTGCGATCAATTGATCAAACCTCATAAAAAACCTCTCCCCCACAAAAAAAATGTTAACGTTTTCTTGGAACTGAGGTCAGTATAGCATCGCTAGCTGTACCGTTCAATATTATGAATGAACAGAGGAAAAAGACCCATCATCCGCGTGTATAAGTCATTAAAATGAACGATCTAGCTCACAAACAATCGCAAGTCTATAACAAAACAAAAAGCCTTCCTTGAAAGGAAAGCTTAGCTTCTAATTTTAGGTAAATGGTTTTTTACTTCGAAATAACCTTCTTTCATTTCGTTAATAAAAGGTGTCTTTATCATGTTGATAGTCAAAGCTATATACTATTTTTTTCATTGTTTTGTGCATTATGATCCTACGACTTTTTCAGCATCAAACGAAGTTTTAAATTGGCAAAAAACATAAAAAAACAGACTATCCCTATCAGATAGTCTGCTAAACGTTGAGTTATCAGCGTTTTTATTATTCCGCAGCGTTTGCGTCTTTGAGACCGTATTTTTTGTTGAAACGGTCCACACGTCCGTCTGCTTGTGTGAATTTTTGACGTCCAGTGTAGAATGGATGTGAGTCAGAAGTTACTTCGACACGGATGACTGGGTATGTATTACCGTCTTCCCATTCAACTGTTTCTTGTGAAGTTTTTGTTGAACCTGACAAGAATTTGAAACCAGTTGTTGAATCCATGAATACTACTGGGTGGTAATCTGGATGGATGTTTTCTTTCATGATTTTTTCGCTCCTTTGCCCTGCTCCATTTGCTGAACCAGAGTTGATTTGTCGATTTACAACATTAACATCTTAACATGTTTCAGTCAAGGTTGCAATTATCTTTTCAGATTTCTGGTCGGATTTTTTTTACCAAAGGAGACATCTTGAAATTCTTTGAAAAATTGCTGATTGTTTTTTGTTTTACGCAAAAAGCGGATCAGTTGTTCCGTATATTCTAATGAATCTCCAGTCATATTTTTTCGAAGTTTCCAGATTTCTTCTAATTCTTCACTTGGCATCAATAATTCTTCTTTTCGGGTACCTGATTTTTTGATATCGATGGCTGGGAAGATCCGACGTTCAGATAATTCACGTGAAAGTTGTAATTCTAGATTTCCAGTTCCTTTGAATTCTTCATAGATCACGTCATCCATACGGCTTCCTGTATCGACTAAAGCGGTCGCTAAAATCGTCAAACTGCCACCTTCTTCGATGTTTCTTGCTGCCCCGAAAAATTTCTTAGGTTTATACAATGCGGCTGGGTCAATCCCGCCACTCAATGTACGTCCGCTTGGTGGAACAACTAAGTTATAAGCTCGAGCAAGTCTAGTAATGCTATCCATCAAGATAACGACATCTCGTTTATCTTCGACTAAACGCATAGCACGCTCCAATACTAATTCAGAAACTCGAGTATGGTTTTGCGGCTGCAGATCAAATGTTGAAGATACCACGTCGCCTTTCACGCTTCGTTCTAAGTCAGTTACTTCTTCCGGTCGTTCATCAATCAGTAGAACGATTAATTCTACTTCCGGATAGTTTTCGGTGATACCATTCGCGATTTCTTTTAATACAGAAGTTTTCCCTGCTTTTGGCGGTGCGACGATCAATCCACGCTGACCAAAACCGATTGGAGAAAAGATATCGATCATTCGGGTAGATAGTCTTTGCGGTGTTGTTTCTAGTTGAAGCTGTCTTTGCGGATAAAGAGGTGTTAAGGCTGGAAAATGCGGACGTTCTTTTGCTTCTTCCGGATCTTTTCCATTAACGCTTTCCACGTGCATCAAACCATAATAACGTTCCGATTCTTTAGGTGGACGGGCTTTTCCTGCCACTTTGTCCCCATTTCTCAAACTGAATCGTCTGATTTGTGAGGCAGAAATATAGATATCTTCTGCACTTGGTCCATAATTGATTGGCCGTAAAAAACCGTAACCATCTTGACCAACGATATCCAATATTCCTTCCATATAATAAAATCCTTGTTTCTCTGCTTGTGCACGAATCACAGCTAGAGATAATTCCTTTTTGTTCATCTTACTGTAATAAGGAATTTTAAATTCTTTGGCATAACTATAAACTTCTTTTAACGTTTTGTTCTCTAGTTCTGCCATTGTCAAATAATCGCTCATTCAGCTCCCACTTCCTCTATCATTTCAATTGATGCCCCTAAGGCTGTTAGTTTCTCGATAATATGATCATAACCGCGTAAGATATAATCTACATTGTAAATCGTCGTTGTCCCTTCTGCCAATAGTCCAGCAATCACTAAACAAGCACCTGCCCGAAGATCAGAAGCCACGACTTCTGTGCCGTGAAGTTTATTTGGACCATTCACGATGATCATATTTCCTTCCACGGTAATATCAGCGCCCATTCGTGCTAGTTCCGGCACATGATTCACACGTTTCGCATAGATCGTATCGATGATTTCTGAAGTGCCTGTAGTCATCAATAGTAACGCAGTAAGTGGCTGCTGCAGATCTGTGGCAAATCCTGGATAAGGATAGGTCATGATGTTTGCGGGTTTTAATTCTTTCGAGGGGTAAACTTCGATTTCATCTTCGCTGATTTTCATATGGACACCAATTTCCTGCAATTTTGCTATAAAGCTTTCCAAATGTTCAAAGATCACATTTTTCACTTTGATACCATTTCCTACTGCAGCTGCTAATGCTAGATAGGTTCCTGCTTCGATGCGGTCAGGAATCATGAAATGCCGACAGCCATGTAATGTTTCGACTCCTTCGATACGGATCACATCTGTACCCGCTCCTCGAACTTTTGCCCCCATATTATTCAGTAAAGTTGCCACATCTATGATTTCCGGTTCTCGTGCAGCGTTTTCAATTACTGTCTGTCCTTTTGCTTTTACAGCAGCTAACATCACATTGATCGTTGCTCCGACTGAAACCACGTCCATGAAAATCCGATTGCCACGCAATCCTTTATTTTCTGTCCGTAAATACATGGCACCATGTTCATTTGTCACTTCAGCACCTAGAGCTTCAAATCCTTTGACGTGTAGATCAATCGGTCTAGGGCCTAAATAACAGCCACCTGGCAGGCCTACTACCGCTTCGCCAAATTTACCAAGCAGTGTTCCCATAAAATAATAAGAAGCACGCAAACTATTGATTTTTCCGTGCGGCATCGGAATCGATACGATTTCTCGAGGATCGATTTCTAGTATGTTGTTGGAAAAATGGACAGTTGCGCCCATGATCTCTAAAATTTCAATTAATGAATGAACATCTTGTATGTCCGGCACACCTTCCAAGATCACTGGGGAATCAGCTAAGATTGCAGCTGGAATCAATGCGACTGCACTATTTTTTGCACCGCTGATCGTTACTTCACCAGCTAAAGGTCGGTTTCCTTTGATTACGATTTTTTTCATCTGTTTCCACCTTGTTTATTAATCTTTTTTCATGGATATGCTTGTATTTTATCATAGATAAAAAAAAGAAACGAGCATGGTCTGCCGTTTAAGTAAAAAAAAAGATCCTCGACTGAAGCAGATGGATCCGAGATCTTTTCAAAGCGAGGTACTTATTCTGTTTTCCCTAAATATTCTTCCAATGTTATCCCTGCCTCGGTTATTTTTTTTGCTGCTTTTTTACCAACGTATCGATAATGCCATGGTTCGTAACCAACACCCGTAATATGCACTTTGTTTGATGGATAGCGTAAGATAAAACCATATTGATACGCGTTATCTGCTAACCATTCATACACTTCTTTGTCTGTAGAAATACTTGACTCAGCGTTGATATCTACTGCTAATCCTAATTCATGTTCACTTGTGCCTGGTGCAGCTACCCATTTTGCTGCTTCTTCTTTTGCTTTTTGATTGGAATAGCCTTTTTCTTGAAAGGCGGCAATTTTATCTTCCATGATTTTTTCTTGATCTTCTGTCGTTCGAAAACTTGAAACGATTTTCGGATAGATTCCTTCTGCTCTTGCTGCATCAAGCATCAGCTGTAAGTCAGGATATATACGCTTGTCTACTGCTTGATCGTTGGATAGCTTTTGTAACTCCACTGTGTATCCTTGAGGTATTTTATGTTTTGCATTGACTAGTAGTAGATTCCATGAATCCCGTTCTTCTCCACATACTTGGATTTTTTGTGGTGTCTTTCTAAAAAATAGACCTATACTTGCTAATAAGACGATTAATAGGATTACAGCTACTGTCTTATACGATCTTTTCATTATTCTTGTCCTCCAACTAAAAAATCTTTGCTTTTCTTAGTAAGTTTACCAAGTAAAACAAAGACAATTGTCTGTTATTTAACAAGAATCTCTTACGATTTTCCTACGAAAGCGGCAAATCAATTGTGAAGCTTGTCTCTTCATCTTTACTTTGTGCAGTCAATTGGCCAGCATGAAGTTCAATGATTTGTTTGGCAATTGCTAATCCCAGTCCAGCTCCTCCTCGATTTGTTTGTCGTGCGGTGTCTAATCGGAAAAATTGTTCAAAAATCCTAGATAGTTTTTCAGGTGGAATAGTTGGACCTTGATTAGAGAAAATAATCTTAACCCGTTTCTTGTCTTGATCTGTTTTTGCCGAGAGTTTGATCACTGCTCCTTCATAGCTGTAGTTGATTGCGTTTTGTAAGAGATTATCAAAAACGCGCTGCATTTTATCGACATCAAAACGAATCGAAAGATCAGCTTCTAACTCACTTTCTAGAGTCAGCTGCTTGGAAGACAAAAGAGGCAAAAATTCATAACTTAGCTGTTCTAACATCATCTTCAGATGGACTTTTGTCGGCATCAATTCGATATTTGATAAATTGAACCGAGCAATTTCAAAGAACTCGTTGATCAGTTCTTCTAGTCTTTCTGCCTTATCTAAGGAAATTGATAGATAATGTTTTCTTAGTTCAGAAGAAATTTCCTGTTCATCTCGTAACAGTGTAAGATAGCCTATCACTGAAGTCAAAGGCGTCTTCAAGTCATGAGCTAAATAAACGATTAAGTCGTTTTTTCGTTGCTCCGCTTCTTTGGCTTGATGCTGACTCAAAACTACTTCCTGACGAATTTGATTCAATTCCCATTCAAACTCCTGTAGATCTTCAGAAAGTTTGAGAGGTTCTATTTGATTTTGATAAAGTTTCCTTGAAGCTTCAAGTACTTCATCCAACTGTGCCATACTTCTTGACCATGTTCTAAGTAAAATAACCAATCCTCCAGCTAGTAACGCAATCAAAACGACAAAAATATAATTTCTTTCTAGGTTTTTCGCAAATTGATAGAATCTATCCGACCATTCCCACGTATAGAGCCCGAATAAAAAGCGACTAACAAAAAAAAACATCATAAAAGCACTGATTGTTGCTACAGTAAAAATACTTAATTGTGTAGCTAATCGTTTCAGCAAGCGTTTTTTTAAACGTGAAGAATTTTTGGCATCACCTGTTTTATTCAACTTTATAGCCCACTCCCCAAACAGTTTTTATAAATTTTGGTTTGCGTGTTGGTTCTTTGAGTTTTTCACGCAAGCGTCCGATATGTGCCATGACTGTATTATTGTTGTCGAGAAATTTTTCTCCCCAAACGGCTTCAAACAGCTGTTCTGCTGGAACGACCTCGCCCTTTCGTTCGGCCAAATACCATAGGATAGCAAACTCCAAGGGTGTTAGAGAGATTGTTTCCCCATAAAGTGTACACGTATGTAGCGTTTGGTTAATGATTAGTCCGTGTATATCAATTTCTTTTATCGATTCTTCTGTCGAATAATCAACTTGAATGTTATATTTCTGAAAACGTCTTAACTGTGTTTTGATTCGCGCAACGACTTCTAAAGGATTGAAAGGCTTTGTGATATAATCATCTGCACCTAAAGTCAGACCAGTTATTTTATCTATGTCTTCTATTTTTGCTGTCAGCATAATCACAGGAAAAAAATGATTTTCTCTGATTTTTTGGACGATTTTAAATCCATCAATGTCTGGAAGCATCACATCTAATACAGCTAAATCAAATGATTCTCTTTCTATGCAGTCCAACGCTTCTTGTCCAAGATAAAATTTCTGTACTTCATATCCGTCATTTTTCAGGTAGACTTCGATCAAATCAGCAATTTCCTGTTCATCGTCTACCAATAATATTTTATCTGGCATCGTATTGTTTCACCACCACTAACAAATTTTCTAAATTATATCATATCCATGTCGACTATTATTAAAAACATTGTGCTATTTAATGTACTTGTCTTCGTATTTTCGTTATGTAATTGTCAATATTCTTTCATTATGTATCTATCTACTCATACGAATTCAGTTATCAATATTTATTTTAACTCATAAACTATAAGTAATCTTCATTTTTCCCTCAAAATTTTCTGATGATTTTCCTACAGATGTTTTTTAACAAAGATTCCTTTTATAAAAGGTTTCTATAACCTTGGAATAATAACTCTCTTATTGATAATTATAACTTTGCCTTTCTAAGGCGAATACCATCTACTAAAAAAAAACCAAATAAATATGTTATTTAAAAACATAAAAAGAACGGGACAAAAATGTCCCGTTCTTTTTCTCACAACCGAATAAACAGTATTTGAGGGCTATTGATGCAACTAAAACGAATTACGCTTTGTTAGCTGAACCGAACCAGTCGATATGAGATTTAGCATCTTCAACGATTGCTGCTTTACCTGGAGCTAATAATTTACGAGGGTCGAATCCTTTACCTTCTTTATCTTTACCAGCTTCGATATATTTACGAGTAGCTGCAGCAAATGATAATTGGAATTCAGTGTTAACATTTACTTTTGAGATACCCATTGAGATAGCTTTTTCGATTTGATCTTGAGGAATACCTGATCCGCCATGTAATACTAAAGGCATGTCTGGACCTACAGCATCAGCAATTGCTTGTAAGTGGTCAAAAGCTAATCCTTTCCAGTTTTCTGGATATTGACCATGGATGTTACCGATACCGCAAGCTAAGTAGTCGATACCTGTAGCAACCATTTGTTTGCATTCTTCAATATCAGCTAATTCGCCGTTACCGATGATTCCGTCTTCTTCTCCGCCGATTGAACCAACTTCACATTCAACTGAGATACCTTTTGCATGTGCTTTTTCAACAACGTCTTTAGCTAATTTCAAGTTTTCTTCAAATGGTAGATGTGAACCATCGAACATTACTGAAGTATAGCCTAATTCGATACATTCCAAAGCAGCTTCGTAGTCACCATGGTCTAAGTGGATAGCAACTGGAACAGTGATGTTCATTGCTTCAACTAAATCAGTGATTAAATCTTTACAGATTTTGTAACCACCCATGTATTTAGCTGCACCCATTGATGTTTGGATAAGTACTGGTGCTTGTTTTGCTTCAGCCGCTTCAAGGATTGCTTGAGTCCATTCCAAGTTGTTTGTGTTGAATCCGCCGACAGCGTAACCGCCTTTACGAGCAGCTTTTAAAAATTCAGCTCCTGATACTACTGGCATAATAAAATTCCTCCTAAGTTTTGTAAAACTAAATTTGTTAAGACAATTCTTAACCAACGACCCTATTTTACCAAACATTTCGGTAGTTTTCTACTAAAATCAATGAAAATGAAAATTTTCAAGAAGTTTTTTGCAAAAAATAAAATATCCAATAGCGCTTTAATCGAAAAAAGTCTTTTGCTTTCTATCTTTTTTCCTACAAATAATAACAAATCAGAAAAAGAGAAAAGTGACAAGAAAATTGCTTATCCCCTTCTCTTGCTACTTTTCTCTTTCTATCAAGTTCAAAAATTATTTTGTTTCGTGATCTGCTAATGATGCTCCGACAAATGCTTTGATTAATTTTTGCGGGCGATTTGGACGAGAAATCAATTCTGGGTGGAATTGGCATCCCACAAAGAATTTTTTCTCTGGCAGCTCTACGATTTCTACTAAACGGTTATCTGGTGAGACACCTGAAAAGACTAGCCCTTGTTCTTCAAACAATTGACGATATTTGTTGTTGAACTCATAGCGGTGACGGTGACGTTCTTGCACAACATCGGCTCCATCATATGCTTCAGCCGTCTTCGTTCCTTTTTTGATTTTACATGGGTATAATCCAAGGCGTAAAGTTCCACCCAAATTCTCGATGTTTTCCTGATCAGCCATTAAATCAATAATATTGTTTGCTGTATCTGGATTCGTTTCAGCTGATGACGCATCTTCTAATCCAACGACGTTACGTGCAAATTCGACACAAGCCATCTGCATACCAAGACAAATACCTAAAAACGGAACGTCATTTTCGCGAGCATAACGAATCGCTTCGATTTTCCCTTCTACTCCGCGATCACCAAATCCACCAGGAACCAAGATTCCATCTGCGTCTTTCAAACGTTCTTCTACATTTTCTCTCGTTAATTCTTGTGCTTTGATCCAATCGATCTCGATGTCTGAATTATAGGCGAAACCAGAATGTTTCAATGCTTCAACTACTGAGATATATGCATCTGGTAACTCGACATATTTACCGACAAGCGCAATCCGTACTTTTTTCTTCAAGTTCAAGACACGTTCTTCTAATTCTTTCCATTCTGTCATGTCTGCTTCTGGTGTATCTAGTTTTAAATGGTCGCAAACAATTTGATCCATTCCTTGTGCTTGTAAAACTAATGGGATGGAGTAAAGTGTATCTACATCTGGCGACTCGATAACTGCTTCTGGTTCGACATCACAAAATTGTGCCAATTTATTTTTCACGCTTTGAGAAACAGGTTGCTCTGTACGTACCACCAAAATATTCGGTTGGATACCTAAACCACGTAGCTCTTTTACACTGTGCTGCGTTGGTTTAGTTTTCATTTCTCCAGCAGCTTTCAAGTAAGGAATCAATGTTGTATGGATATACATAACATTATCTGTACCGACATCTGCTTTCATTTGACGAAGTGCTTCAAGGAATGGCAAAGATTCTATATCCCCTACTGTTCCCCCTACTTCTGTAATGATCACATCTGAATCAGTCATTTTAGCTGCTCGCATGATTTTTTCTTTGATCTCATTTGTAATATGAGGAATAACTTGAACAGTTGCTCCCAAGTATTCGCCCTTACGTTCTTTACGCAAAACTTCAGAATAGATTTTTCCTGTCGTCACGTTGGAGTATTTGTTCAAATTGATGTCAATAAAACGTTCGTAGTGGCCCAGATCCAAATCTGTTTCAGCACCATCATCTGTTACGAATACTTCTCCGTGCTGATATGGGCTCATCGTCCCCGGATCCACGTTGATGTATGGATCAAATTTTTGGATAGTTACTTTTAAGCCGCGGTTTTTCAATAAGCGTCCTAAAGAAGCTGCAACAATCCCTTTTCCGATTGATGAAACGACACCGCCGGTCACAAAAATATATTTTGTCATAAGTTCAAAAACTCCTTTTTAATTTATGTGCAGGAAAAGTCTCAGAAAATAAACAAAGCTCCCTATTCTTCAATAAGAATAGGGAGCCGAAATTTCTGTAAACTTCTGACCCTCTAAAAGGGTGCCCAAGGTGTATAATACAAGCTGACTAAGGGAAAGTCAAGTACTCAAATGAATACTATCCGCTTACAATTTTTTCTTTTTCGATATCCTTTGAGAAATTATTTCTTAAGTCCTTTATGAGTGCAAAAAAAATTTAACCCACATAATAAGCTTGATATAAACATAGCTAACGTTAAACCTAAGCAAATCAGAAAATCGTTACTGAAAAATTTTAAGTGAAATAATAGATAAAAAAATAAAACAAACATTATGATAGATAATATCCCACCTAACAAAGAACTACTTTTTCCTACTTGCAGCAACAGTTTATATAGCTTATCGTAGAAACAATCTTTTTCTTTCACCCTTATTTACCTCCTTTACGTAAAAAACGTAGTCCACAGTTCTCGGATTTTTGGCATATCTTTTCTATTAAATAATATCAAAAACAAAACAGTTCCACTAATTTTTTCAAAGATGACCTTTTTTTCAACAAAAGTGCCTTGTAGGGATTCATTGAAGGTAACGAATCACATAAGTAAAAAATAAGGAGATGCGACAAAAGTCGTGCCTCCTTATTTCTAAATAAACGGTGTTCTCCTGCCAACTCCTCGGTCACAAGTCACAATATCCATCAAACATGAGAAGCTGTTTTTGAAATTGCTCCTTGTGACTCAGAGTTAAACGGCAGGCTTACGACCTCTGGATAAACGGTATTCAAAAGCCAGTTTCTCGGTATTAAGCCAAATTTATGCAAAAATGTAGAAAGCCATTTTCACAAAATTTTTCTTAATACTCGAAACTAAACGTCTTTTTCAAAACCTCTTGGTAAACGGTGTTCAAAAGCTTGCATCTGCGGTAATAAGTTCAGCCAATTCAAAAACAAGAAAAGCTGTTTTTGCTTGGCTATTCTTATTACTTGTTGCAGGGCAGCTTTTTCACAACCTCTCCACTAAACGGTGTTCAATCAGCTGACCCTCGGTATTAGCTCAAAAAACGGCAAAATATGAGGAACTATTTTGCCGTTTGTTTCTCTAATACTCAGGTCAAAACGCTGATTTCACAGCCTCTAATTCACGTTATTCCTGTTTTAATAAAGTTCTAGATATTGTTCTCTTTCCCACTCGGAAACAGTTTGTCTGAATGCCGCCCATTCGAGACGTTTTGCTTCAACAAAATTTGAGAAGATATGTTGTCCTAATGCGTCAATCATTACATTATCCTTACGCAATTCTTTGATAGCATTATGGATAGTTGAAGGTAAGTCCTGGATATGTGCAGCTTCTCTTTCTTCCTCATCCATTACATAAATGTTACGGTCAACAGCTGCTGGCGGTGTGATCTGATTACGGATACCGTCTAGTCCTGCTTGCAACAATACTGCCATTGCCAAGTATGGGTTTGCAGATGGATCAACTGACCGCAATTCCAAACGTGTGGATAAACCGCGAGATTCTGGTACACGTACTAATGGCGAACGATTACGACCGCTCCATGCGACATAAACAGGCGCTTCATAACCTGGAACGAGACGTTTATAAGAATTGACTGTTGGATTGCAAACGGCTGTGTAGGCACGAGCATGTTTCAGCAAACCACCTAAGAAATGATAAGCTGTTTCACTTAGTTCCAATTCACCGTCTTTATCATAGAAAACATTTCCTTCATCATTGAACAAAGACATATTGCAATGCATACCAGAACCATTGATCCCAAATAACGGTTTCGGCATGAAAGTCGCGTGAAGTCCATGCTTGCGTGCAATCGTTTTGACAACGAGCTTGAAGGTTTGGATATTATCACAAGCATCTACCACATCTGCATATTTAAAGTCAATTTCATGCTGTCCTGGCGCTACTTCATGATGTGAAGCTTCCACTTCAAAGCCTAGACTTTCTAATTCCAACACGATGTCACGGCGGCAATTTTCACCTAAATCTGTTGGTGCAAAATCAAAATAACCACCTTTATCATTCAAGGTCGTTGTGATCCCACCGTCTTCGTCTAATTTAAATAAGAAGAATTCTGGTTCAGGTCCTAAATTGAAAGAGGTAAAACCAAGGTCGCGCATATCTTTCAATGCTCGTTTCAAATTCCCGCGAGGATCGCCGGCAAATGGTGTCCCATCCGGATTATAGATATCACAAATTAAACGAGCAACTTTTCCATGAGCACTTTCCCACGGGAAGATCATCCAAGTGGAGAGATCTGGATACAAATACATATCGCTTTCTTCAATTCGAACAAATCCTTCAATCGAAGAACCGTCAAACATCATTTTATTTTCTAATACTTTGTCGATCTGGCTCACTGGAACTTCTACATTTTTGATCGTACCTAAGATGTCTGTGAACATCAATCGTAAAAATCGTACGTTTTCTTCCTCAATGATTCGTTTGATTTCTTCACCTGTTATCTGTTTCTTTACCATGGTATCCCTCTTCCTTTTTTAATTTATTCAGTCAAAGAATTGTCTTTGCAATCCTTGCGACTGATAATGACCTGTTTTGCTTAACCCACCTTGCGCCAAAATCTCATCACGAAAAATTTGTCGAACGTCATGATCTGTCAACGGCTTCTTGTTTTTTGCTTCTTGTTTTTTCGCCTGTGCCATTTCGTATACACGTTTGATCCCAGCCATATTCAATCCATCTGAAAGATAGTCTTTAATCTCAAGCAGCATATCAATATCATTCAGCGAATACATACGTCGGTTTCCTTCGCTTCGTTCCGGATGAACTAAATCTTGTTCTTCATAATAGCGAATTTGCCGAGCAGACAAATCAGTCAGCTTCATAACTGTACCAATTGGAAATACGGACATAGATCGGCGCAATTCCTTTTCTCCCATCAGACGTCCCCTTTCGTTTTATAAGTTGGCTAAAGTGTACCAATTAAAAAAAATATTGTCAACTGCATATGTTAGGTTTTCTAACATGAGATCTCTATTTTTTATAAAATAACAAAAAAATAAGAAAACAAAAAAGGTATCTAGTTGATTTTCGTACCAGATACCTTTTATTTTTTATTATACTGTACTATCCTTTATTAGTGTTTTTATTGTTAAAAAAACAAAATTTTATTGGTTTTTTCTTAACCATTTTGAATTGGTTTTTGCAAACCCTTTAACTTCATATTCGTTTGTTTCTTCCATGTACGCTTCGTCCAAAACCATTGTTTGTCTTCTCAACTCGCTTAATTTCTGTCCTTCGTTGCTTGGCACAGAAAGTGTATAAGGGGTCATTAGTTCCATCAGCTGACGTTTGATTGCTTCGATCAACGCCATCTTACCTTCTTTCGTCTGAGTAGAAATCAATACATTTGGGAATAGCGTAGGCGTGAACATCGCTGGGTCGATCTGGTCTGCCTTATTGTAAACAGTCAGTATCGGCATTTCTTTCATATTCAGTTCATCCATCAATTTTAGGACAGTCTGTTCCTGTAAAATACGATCTGGAGAACTAGCATCGACTACATGTAGCAAAAGATCCATATTTTGACTTTCTTCTAATGTAGAATGGAAAGCATCGATCAGTTGCGTAGGCAGGTCTTGGATGAACCCGACGGTATCCGTTACAGTAATCTCAAATCCTTCAGCAAAACGCCATCTCTTAGTCAATGGATCTAACGTTGCAAACAATTGATCTTTCGAATAAGTATCCGCTTGTGTCAATAGATTCAAGATAGTTGACTTCCCGGCATTCGTGTAGCCAATAAGTCCAATCTGAAAAATCTCGCTATTTTTTCTTTTTTGGCGATTGCGCTCTCGATGAGCTTCTACTTCTTTCAATTCTTTCTTAACAGCAAAAATTTTATTCCGTATATGTCGGCGGTCTGTTTCTAACTTTGTTTCACCTGGCCCTCTTGTTCCGATCCCACCGCCAAGACGAGATAATGTTTTCCCTTGCCCTACTAAACGAGGCAGCAGGTATTCTAACTGAGCAAGTTCAACCTGCAGCTTCCCTTCTTTCGAACGAGCACGCATCGCAAAAATATCTAAGATCAGCTGCACGCGATCAATTACCGGAAGACCAACAGCATCGGTAATCAGTTGGCTCTGTCTCGGAGTTAGCTCATGATTAAAGATGATCAAATCTGCTTCATGCGCATCCGCTTGTTGAACTAATTCTTGTAATTTCCCTTTACCGATAATCGTTTGCCGATCCACTTGTGGTCTCTTTTGTGTAATTGTGAATACGACTTCTCCTGATGCGGTATTCGTCAGCTGAACTAGCTCTTCCATTGACTCTGAAAAGTAACGCTGGTTTGCTTCGGTTTCTACCCCTACGATGATCACTTTTTCTTCCATTTTATTCCGCCTCCAGCCATTTTTTGATTGTTTGCTCAATCTGACTTTTTTGATTTGGCTCACTTATAAGATCAAACCACTGTGCATCCAAACGGTTACGAAACCACGTCAACTGACGTTTCGCGTATCTTCTCGAATGTAGTTTGACTTGTTCTGTTGCTTCTTCCAATGTTTCTTTCCCTTCAAAATAAGGGAAAAATTCTTTATATCCAATACCTTGACTGGCCTGGACTTCTCCAAGCTCATACACCTTACGCGCTTCTGCTACTAAACCTTCTGCTAGCATCAAATCGACTCTTTGATTGATTCGTTCATAAAGAATACTACGCTTCGTATCTAATCCAATCATGAGGTAATCATACAATTGCTTTGGCTCTTCTTTAGGTGCCGTGATACTATGTCCTGTCGTCTCTAAAACTTCCAGAGCTCTTATCACTTTGCGTTGATTGTTCCAGTGGATTTTCTCAGCAGCTGCCGGGTCTTTTTCTTTCAACTGATTCCATAATGCTTGGGAACCAATTGTTTCAGCTAACGTTTCATACTTTTTTCTAATCTCAGGATTCGCTTCTTCTGTCGCTCCTAACTGATAATCATATAGAAGGGATTGGATATAGAGACCCGTACCACCAGCTATGATAGGTAGGTGCCCTCGGTTCGCAATCTCGGTAATCAATTGTCGACCTGAATGCTGAAAATCAGCGGCTGAGTAACGTTGAGTAGGTTCGATCACATCAATCAAATGATGCGGAACATTATTCATCTCTTCTTCTTTGATTTTTGCTGTACCGATATCCAGATTTTTATAGATTTGCAATGAATCACCACTGATGATCTCTCCTCCAAATAGTTGTGCGAGTTCCACACTTAGCGCTGTTTTACCGACTGCTGTCGGACCGACGATCACTAATACTTTTTCCATATTTTACCTACTTTTCGTTGATTGTTTCCACCGAAGAGCTTTCTCCGGAAAATCAGTTATTATTCCATCTATTTTGAGTTCTTGACATTTGGCCATTTCTTCTTCATCGTTAATCGTCCATGCACGAATTGCTTTTGGAAAATCAGCTGCCTGGACTGGATGTTCGAACAACCAAGTATTTTTTGGATGTACTCCTTCTATATAAGGGGTTTCTGCTGCTAGTTGGATCTTTTTATCAGAAGTACTCATCAATAAGTCCAGCTGTATCTCCGGTTCCAGTAATGCGATTTTTTCCAAAGAATCCAAATGAAAGCTGCAATATGCATGTTGAAAAGGCCAATCTCTACTTTTTAATGTTTCGGCTAATTTTTCTTCGATACCGGGATATTCATACTGATCAGTTTTAATTTCAATCATTAGCATCCCTCGGTAATTTTTTTGGAGGAGCAGTCCTAACACTTCTCTCAATTCAGGAACTTTAGCTGCTGGAAATTCTTTGCTGAATTTGCCCCCTGCATTCAATTTTTTGAGTTCTTCCAATGTTTTTTCTCGAATCAGCCCTTTACCGTTAGTCGTCCGGTCCACTTCTTCGTCGTGCATAACGATCAAATAACCATCTTTGCTTAGATGGACATCTAGTTCGATACCATCTGCACCTACTCGTACAGCTTCTGCAAATGCAGGAAGCGTATTTTCTGGGTGGGTGCCGCTGCTTCCGCGATGGGCATAGATTTGTAACATCTTTCTTCACTCCGTTCAGTTCTATTGTATCATTAAGAAAAAAAGAAAGCATTACCACGCTCTCATGTGCAACGGCAATGCTTCAAAATATCAGCTCCAAACATCATCTTTCGAGAAGAAACCAATCGGCTGGCGCGTCATAGTCTTCAACTGAGCTTTTTTTTCATTGATCATTTCAGTCAGACTATCCGTAAAATTCTCTAAAATCACGCGTCCGCCTTTATAAGCATATCCACCAATCTTCATTGTTTCATCTGGAGATAAAATCACTTTTCGATGGGAGATATTCTTAAATAGCTCGTCTAAAATATAATTTGGCAGATAAAAACTATTTTGCGCTGAAAATGATTGGAGATACGCAAAATCGTCAATCGTGATATAACAATCATCAAATGCATCAAAGCTGACATATTCTTCCATCAGCGTTGTCCGTTTTTGCAAGATCTCGTTGATCTTTTTATTTAATTGATTCAGCGTCTCGATTTCTTTGACTTTCAATTCCAATTCACGTCTACGCTGTTCTTTATTTTCCAAGTGACGCATTTGCAGTATCATGCCGATATAGACAACTACAGCACCTGTCAGCACTCCGATAAGGCCAGTAATACCAACTATCAATCTGTTGTTCCTCCTTGTTTTGTTTCTCTGCTTATCATACCATAAAGCGGGTTTATGCGACTAATTTGCCTAAGTTTTTTATTTGACCTTTTTTGACCAAAAATGTATACTACATTTTAGGTATTAGAAACTAAATTATGGTACACTATTTCTAAACGAAATCAAGGAGGAACTCTATTATGAATTTAATTCCTACAGTCATTGAACAATCTTCACGAGGTGAAAGAGCTTACGATATCTACTCACGTTTATTGAAAGACCGTATCATCATGTTAAGCGGCCAAGTAACAGATGATCTTGCTAATTCGATCATCGCCCAATTGCTTTTCTTAGACGCTCAAGATTCTGAAAAAGATATCTATCTTTATATCAATTCTCCTGGTGGTTCAGTTACAGCAGGTATGGCTATTTACGACACAATGAACTTTGTCAAAGCAGATGTCCAAACAATTGTTATGGGTATGGCTGCTTCAATGGGAAGCTTCTTGCTGACAGCTGGTACAAAAGGTAAACGATTTGCTTTACCAAATGCTGAGATCATGATCCATCAACCTCTTGGCGGCGCTCAAGGGCAAGCAACTGAAATCGAAATTGCGGCACGCCATATTTTGCAAACACGCGAACGCTTAAACAAAATTTTAGCTGAACGCACTGGACAACCGCTTGAAGTGATTGAAAAAGATACAGATCGTGACAACTATATGACAGCTGAACAAGCAAAAGCATATGGATTGATCGATGAAGTCATGGAAAACAGTTCTTCATTAAATTAATCTGTTTCAAAGGAAGCTTTTTTAAGCTCTCTTATCTAAACCAAATAAAAAAGGATGGTCAACTCAAACTGACCATCCTTTTTTATTTTATGGATGCTACTGCCTATCTTTGCTCCTTGAATTTTCCTTGCGCATGCATCCGACCTATCTCGACATAATGCTGGATGTTTTCTTTGTTTTTTTGTATTTCTTCTTTTGTCAAAGGACGGATCACTTTAGCTGGGCGACCAAAAGCCAAGACATTAGGAGGAATAACTTTTCCTTCTGTTACTAATGATCCAGCACCAATCAAACTATTCTCACCAATAACCGCATGATTCAATATCGTGGTCCCCATCCCGATCAGCGCCCCTTTTTCGATTGTACAGCCATGTAGCATGCACTGATGTCCTACCGTCACATTCTCCGCAATATCTACAGGTGCATCATGATCGACATGGATGATTGTACCATCTTGGATATTCGTTCTTTGTCCTATTTTTATCCAATTACTGTCCCCGCGTAAAACAGCTTGATACCAGATCGTCACATCTTCTGACAATGTCACATCACCAATCACTGTGGCATTTGATGCTATAAACCGTTCCATATTTATTTTTCTCCTTTCATTTTTTGTAGAAACTAATCCTATTGAATAAAGGTATCATAGCATATATTTATTTCATAAGAAAAAAAACAGGTAAAACCTGCTCAGGCCAGATGTCTATTTACAGTATCTGGTAACTGACGTTTTACCTGTTTTTATTGTACATCTATATTTTCTTCTATTACTTTTTTTAAAATTAATTCGTACACTTCTATTTGTGCTGCCAAGCGTTCGATTTGAAACTCATTTTCAAAAAAATCAGCTGAATCAAAAGGCTTCGTCTGACAGACGTGCGTTAAACGATCAACTTCTCTTTTGGCTTCAGTAATTTTTTCATTTAAAAACTGTTCCATCTCCGTGTCCTCACTTTTCTTGATAACTTTACTTTACCATTATCAAGAATAGAGAACAAAAAATAAGTTTTAAACTGTTTTATTCTTATATGACTTATTCTGCTTCCTCAGCAAATTGGCTGTTATACAGTTTTTCATAAAATCCACCTTGTGCCAATAAACTCTCATGCGTTCCTTTTTCAATGATCTGACCTTGATCCATCACTAGAATCAGATCTGCATCACGGATTGTCGATAAACGGTGAGCGATGACGAAACTTGTCCGTCCCTCCATCACGCGATCCATTGCTTTTTGAATCAACGCTTCTAAACGGGTGTCTACTGAACTTGTTGCTTCATCTAAAATCAAGATTTTAGGATCGGAGACCACTGCTCGGGCAATCGTCAGCAACTGTTTTTGTCCTAAAGACACATTGTCTCCCTCAGAATTGATGGCCATATCATATCCATCTGGCATCGTTCGGATAAAATGATCTACGTTTGCTGTTTTCGCAGCATCAACTACTTCATAATCTGTCGCATCAAGCTTTCCGAAGCGGATATTATCTGCAATCGTTCCTTGATAAAGCCATGCATCTTGCAAGACCATACCAAATAGCGAACGCACATCACTGCGACTCATTGATTTGGTGTCGATTCCATCAATCCTTATTGCTCCTTTGTCTACGTCATAAAAACGCATCAATAGATTGATCAATGTCGTCTTGCCGGCACCGGTCGGACCGACCACAGCTACGGTTTGACCAGCTTTCACTTCAAAATTCAAATCTTGGATTAATGGTTTCTTCGGATCATATGCAAAATCGACATGATCGAATGTCACATCTCCTAAAATCGTTTCTGGCAGTGAAGCATCTACTTTGTTTTCTTTTTCTTCTGGCTCATCTAAAATCTCGAATACACGTTTCGTTGCCGCTGATGCACTTTGCAAAACTGAAGACAATTGTGTCACGTTCCCCATTGGCTGACTGATTTGCCAAATATATTGGATGAATGCTTGTAGTTGACCGACAACGATCGCCCCAGTAATAACATAAAAGCTTCCTAGAACAGCCATACCAATATAAGTAGCATAGGCAGTTAATTGAACTAGAGGCATCATCAAGCCAGAAATGAATGCTGCACGAAACCCAAAGTATTTCAAGCTGTGATTAACTTTTTTGAATCCTTCCAATGTTTCTTTTTCGCGTCCATATACTTTCAATACACTAAAACCTGTCATATTTTCTTGGACGTAGCCGTTTAGCTCACCAAGAGAATTCTGCATGCTTTGAAAATATTTCTGCGAAGCATTGATCACTCGTTTTGAGATCCAGATCGATGTTGGAATCATGATCATAGAGATCAGCGCCATCATCGGCTGGATATAAAACATCATTGCTGCAGCCAACGTAATTCCCAATATCGCATTTACGATACCAATAAAAGCTTGTTGTAAAGCACCGCTGACTGCATCTACATCATTCGTCACACGAGACAAAATATTTCCTTGCTGGTTTTTATCGAAATATGAAACCGGAAGACGATTGATTTTTTCTTCTATGTCTCTTCTCAAATCATGCATGGCACTTTGAACGACATTTGTCATCAAAACACCAGAAAGTAATTGCGAAATACAATACCCTATTCCAACAACTGTGATCCAAATGAGACATTTGAATATATAAGAAAAATTGATTGATTCGCCATTGGCAATATTATGGCTGATTTCTGTAGTAGGAAGTCCTGTAACATATGGCAAAGCCACGTTGAAAGCCACTGTCAGAACTGTAAATAGGATCACTAAAAGAAAAGTCCCACGATACGGTCTGATATATCGAGCTAAACGTTTTAAGGAAGAAAAGGTTTTTTTCATGCTAATTCCTCCTTTGATAATTGAGAAGCGGCAATATCATAATAAATCGGGCATTTTTCCAACAACTCCCGATGCGTCCCCATACCGACGACTTCTCCTTCATTTAATACGATGATCTTATCTGCATGCATGATCGTTCCCACACGTTGTGCTACGATCAATACAGTAGATTCTGTCGTTTCTTTTTTCAGGCGAGCACGTAACTTCGCATCCGTTTGATAATCTAATGCAGAAAAGCTGTCATCAAAAATATAGATTTCCGGACGGCGTATGATGGCTCTGGCTATTGCCAATCGTTGTTTTTGCCCACCTGAAAAATTGGAACCACCTTCTGATAAATGTTCATTAAATCCATCTGGTTTTCGAGAAATGAATTCTGAAGCTTGAGCAATCTCAGCTGCACGTTCCATTTCTTCTTGCGTAGCATCTTCTTTCCCGTATCGCAAATTATCTGCAATCGTTCCAGTAAATAGCAACGCTTTTTGCGGAATAAACCCAATCTTATCTCGCAACTTGCTTAGCCGATAATCTCTCACGTCTACTCCATCGATCAAGATCTTTCCTTCACTCACATCATAAAAGCGAGGAATCAATTGGATCAACGTAGATTTTCCGCTACCGGTACTTCCAATAAAAGCAACGGTTTCTCCTGGAGAGGCTGTAAAACTGACATTTCGAATCACTGGTTCTTGCGAATGGCCTGGATAAGCAAATGTTACATTTTGAAATTCGATATACCCTTTAGTTTTTGTATCAGATATACCCTTTGGATCTTCTACAATCGAAGGTTTGGCATCTAGGGCTTCTTGGATACGTCCAGCTGAAACAGCTGCTCTTGGATACATCATGAACACACTGGCAAATAACATGAATGAGAACAAGGCATGGAATATATACTCGATAAACGCAATCAAATCTCCTACACGAAGCTCGCCTGCATCGATTTGCACTGCCCCGCTCCAGATGATCAATACCATTACGATATTAAATAAGAAATAAAAACCCGGTTGTGCAACAGCCATCAAACGGAATAAGCTTTTTGAACTAGAAGCATAATTCTCATTGACTACAGCAAAACGTTTTTCTTCAAACTTTTCATTGACGAATGCACGAATCACACGCAATCCTGAAAGATTTTCCCGCAAGATACTGTTGATTTTATCTAAGTTTTTTTGTTGCTTTTTAGATAACGGTTCAGACACCTTAGCAATCGCTACGACTGCCAATAATAGTAAAGGTAATGCACCTACTACATACAAACTGAGTGTCACACTTGTACGCATGACCATGTACAAACTGACAATGAACATCATTGGTGCCATAAAACCGATACGTAAAATATTTTGCAGGAACAACATGATCTGATAAGCATCGTTTGTTGTACGAGTGATCAATGAAGATACGCCTAGATTTTCGTATTCCTGATGCGAATAACTTTGGATCTTTTCGAACAAATCATCTCGAATATCTGCTACGATATTAGTCGTAATCCTCGAACCAAAATAACCTAACAAGATATTCAAAATAATACCGATTACAGTAATAACGATCATAAATATCCCTTGTTGCTTCACATAATCAAAATCATCATTGCGGATTCCTACATCGATCATACGTGCTAAAATCGTAGGAAGTCCTAATTCAATCAAAATAAAACCAAATACGCATATGAAATTGAAAAACAAGAATTTCTTATAACGCATGGTATAATGCCACATTAGTTTCACTTTCTCATCTCCTTTTAATCTTTTGTTACATTTTCATTACTAAAAATGATAGCACAACGAGCCTATTAATAGAACACTTCTCTCATAAAAAAGTCATTATGATTATAGCGGGATGATAAACATTGATTTTTTCTTTCAATCTAGTTGATTTCTATACTTATTTGCTGTTTTATGCTAGAATAACAATTAATTGTTGTATATTTTTTATACAGAAGGTACGGTTGAAAAAATATCCGAACAGATAAGCAAAAACGAGGCTTGTCTCTTTGACTCGAATCCAGTATTCTAGTCAAAGCATATGAAAAACCAGGTGGCTTGTCCCCTCGTTTTGTGTTGTCTAAAAAAATCAACTAGCTAAATCACTGCTTTACGCAGATAAAGGAGACAAAACAATGATCTATAAAGTTTATTATCAAGAAACAAAAGTACGCAACCCTAAACGGGAAGAAACAAAATCTCTTTACATTGAGGCAAAAAGCGATGTAGACGCTCGCCAACGTGTGGAAGAAAATACCCCATACAATATTGAATTCGTTCAACTTCTAGAAGGAAGTCATCTAGAGTACGAAAAAGAAAATGCTGATTTCTCATTAGTGGAGTTTTAATATGAAACTTTCCATCAAAAATAACGAGACAGGCGTCTTTGCTATTGGTGGATTAGGTGAAATCGGGAAAAATACGTATGGGGTACAATTCCAAGATGAAATCATTTTGATTGATGCCGGGATCAAATTCCCGGAAGACGATTTACTTGGAATTGACTATGTCATTCCCGACTACAGCTACATCATACAAAACTTACACAAAGTAAAAGCCTTGGTGATTACTCACGGGCACGAAGACCACATCGGCGGAATACCCTACTTGCTGAAACAAGCAAATATTCCTATCTATGCTGGTCCTCTCGCATTAGCGTTGATCACAAACAAATTAGATGAGCATGGCTTGCTTCGAGATGCAGAGCTCCATGAGATCAATGAAGATACGATCATCCGTTTTAGAAAGACTTCTGTCAGCTTTTTCAGAACGACCCATAGTATCCCAGATGCATTAGGGATCGTGGTGAAAACACCTTCTGGAAATATCGTAGCGACCGGAGACTTCAAATTCGATTTCACTCCTGTTGGCGAACCAGCAAACTTGCATAAAATGGCTCGTATCGGGGAAGAAGGAGTCTTGTGCCTTTTATCTGATAGTACAAATGCTGAGATTCCAACATTCACTAAATCAGAAAAAACGATTGGGCATTCTATTTTGAAGATCTTTTCAAAAATCGAAGGACGTATCATTTTTGCCAGCTTTGCTTCTAACATCTTCCGTTTGCAGCAAGCAGCAGATGCCGCTGTGGCAACTGGTCGTAAAATCGCTGTTTTCGGACGAAGCATGGAAAATGCCATCGTCAACGGTCAACGTTTAGGATATATCAAAGTTCCAGACGGCACATTTGTAGATGCACACGAAATCAATCGCTTGCCTGCCAATGAAACGATGATCCTATGTACAGGTTCTCAAGGAGAAGCGATGGCCGCGTTGAGCCGCATCGCGAATGGTACTCACCGTCAAATCCAAATCCAGCCAGACGATACAGTGATCTTTTCAAGTTCACCTATTCCTGGTAATACAACAAGTGTCAATCATTTGATCAATTTGCTGTCTGAAGCTGGTGCAGAAGTGATTCACGGAAAAATCAATAACATCCATACTTCCGGTCACGGTGGACAAGAAGAACAAAAATTAATGCTTCGTTTGATGAAGCCAAAATATTTTATTCCTGTCCACGGAGAATTCCGCATGTTGAAAGTACATGCTTCTCTAGCACAAGATGTAGGTGTTCCTGCAGAAAACTGCTTCATCATGGAAAATGGCGATGTTTTAGCGTTAACTAGCGATTCTGCGCGTCCTGCTGGGCATTTTGTGGCTGGAGATGTGTATATCGATGGTAGCGGGATCGGTGATATTGGTAATGTCGTTTTACGTGACCGTCACCTGCTTTCAGAAGAAGGTCTTGTATTAGCTGTCGCGACAGTGGATATCAAGAAAAAAGAAATCTTGGCTGGTCCAGATATTCTCTCTCGTGGATTTGTCTACATGCGAGAATCAGGAGAAATGATCAATGAAGCTCAGCGAATCTTATTCCACGCTTTAAGAGAATGTTTGAATGGACCTGACTGTTCAGAATATAAATTGAAAGAAGCGATGACTGGCGCGCTTCAGCCTTTCTTATTCGAACGTACAGAAAGACATCCAATGATTTTGCCAATGGTAATGACGCCAGATGAAGAATAAATAAGAGGTTATGAAATCAGCACCTTGTCCTGAATATGAGAGAAAACAAATGAAAAACATGAGAAGCCATTTTTGTTTGTTCTTATTCCTTGATACAAGGTGGCTCTTTCATAGCCTCTTAAATTTATTTACTTTTTCATACAAAAAAATACCTGCCACAAGAGAAATTGTCTCTTGTGGCAGGTATTTTTGTTACTCGCTTTGTTCTCTCGTAAAAATTGATGTCTACCATCAATTTGATTTACAGATAAAATTAAGCTTTTACAACGTTTGCAGCTTGTGGGCCGCGGTCTGATTCTTCAACGTCGAAAGTCACTGCTTGACCTTCTTCTAATGTTTTGAATCCGTCACCTTGGATAGCTGAGAAGTGAACGAATACGTCGCTTCCATCTTCACGTGAGATAAATCCAAATCCTTTTTCAGCGTTGAACCATTTTACTGTTCCGTTTTCCATAATAATATCCTCCTCGTGCCAAAAGCACTAATTTAAATTGTAACATTGCTCGTGTACGATAGAGGTGCAACAGATGTTTCAACTTCTATTCCCAAACAAAATTACAATATAATTGTACACTTGCTTCATTTTTTTTGCAAGAAAGCAACTTACTTCTCTTCCATCATTCCTTCTTCTCTCAAACTAAAATATCGTTTGCGTCCGATGATCAAGTGGTCCAGTACAGTGATCCCCATCATTTCTCCACACTTTTGTATCCTTTTGGTAAAATTCATATCCTGCTGCGATGGAATAACATTACCAGAAGGATGATTATGCGCTAAAACGATCCTTGCTGCACAATAACGTACAGCATAATGGAAAATTTCTCTAGGATGAGCGACTGACTGATTCAGCGAACCGATGAACACTGTTTTTTTTAAGATCACTTGATTCTTCGTGTCCAAATAAATACAAACCAAATGTTCTTGTTTGTGATCTTTCATTTCCAGAATCAATTGCTGGGCCAATTCGTAGCTGGTACGAACCGGTGGAGCCGCTCTTTCATGATCCGTCTGAATTCGTCGACCTAATTCGATCAAGGCTTTGATTTCGATTGCTTTCACGCGTCCTATCCCTCGAATCTCTTCTAACTCATGCAAAGTAGCCTGTCGTAAAGAGGCCAGTCCTCCAAACGTTTTTAACAGATTTCCAGCAATCGACATCACACTATAAGGGTGTTGACCGGTACGCAGTAAGATTGCCAAAAGCTCCTGATCCGATAAAGCTTCAGCGCCATAAATTTCCATACGTTCCCTTGGTAAAGAGCTAGTAGGTACTTCTTTGATCAATCGTTTTCCCAAAAAAACATCTCCTTTCTATCTTATCTAAAATAAGATACGAAAAGAGATGGATTTTTATTTTAACAATGCAGGGATTTCATGTAAAGAAGAAACAACCCCAGCTGTTTTTTTGATCAATTCTTGGGATGGTGGAAGCAGATCTGGTACCATGACTACCGGGATCTCAGCCGCAGAAGCTGCTAAAATACCATTTTGTGAATCTTCTAAAATCAATGTTTCTTTCTTCGCTGTACCTAGCTTCTGATTAGCTAACAAGAAAATTTCTGGGTCTGGTTTTGCTCGTTGAACATTTTCTGCAGAAACAATCGTCTCAAATCGTTCAAACAGATTGTTCTTCTTCAATAAAAGTTCAATGACTGCTCGTTGGTTACTGGAAGCGACAACTTTGGGAATCTGATGTTCTTCTAAAAAAGAGAGGAGTTCCAACACACCGGGCTTCATTTGTACCGCTCCTTGCGAAAAACGTTCAAGCGTTTCCTGGTATGAATCATCTATGAATCTTTGTACACTTGTTTTGCCAAATTCCGAGAAAATCATATGATAATTCGCCCATACTTCTTCATCTGAAACACCTAAGAATTTTAAATACAGGTCTTTATCATAAGGAAAACCCATCTTGTCTGCTACTACTTGTGTGGCTTCGTAATACACTAACTCTGTGTCGAACAGCAAACCATCCATGTCAAAAATCACTGCATTATACTTCATGATCTCCTCCTAATTGTATTAATAAATGGCGAACTTCTGAAATGAAATAAAGTGAACCGGTCACAACTAATACGTCTTCATTTGTCATCTTTTCCAATATATCTGCTAATCCGAATTGCCACAATGAAACGATTGATACTCTCTCACTTGCTAAATCTGATACTTCACTTAATTCGATGGCTTTTGGATGTTCAAAGGTCGTCAAATAAATATGGACATTTGGTACTTGCTGCAATCGTTCTAGCATTTC
Organism: Enterococcus sp. DIV0901a; assembly: GCF_051711525.1. Taxonomy (NCBI): domain Bacteria; kingdom Bacillati; phylum Bacillota; class Bacilli; order Lactobacillales; family Enterococcaceae; genus Enterococcus; species Enterococcus sp. DIV0901a. The sequence continues at coordinate 2,019,568 of NZ_JBIOMW010000001.1, forward strand.
TCTAACATTTTTAGTTCGTAAGGCGGAAAACAAAATGTTGATTTGATATTCTTTGAATTCTTTTTTCAAATTCTCAACAAGCCGGTTCATTGCATGCGTATTATGGGCACCATCTAAAACAACTAATGGCTCGTTACTCAAACGCTCCATTCTTCCTGGCCATCGAGATTTCTTCAATCCCTTCAAAACATCTTTTTCTCGGAAAGGCAGCTTTTCCAATTGACAGTAAACAAAATACAATTCGATGGCTACTCCTGCATTTTCAGCTTGATGTTGCCCTAAAAGCGGAGTGGTTAATTGAGGGATCTTTCCTATTTCATTAAAAAATTCAAATACTTCTCCCCACATCTCATCAGGATGCAGATAGTTTATTTTATAATTTTCCCCGTATACATAAAGCGGTGCATTTTTTGCTTTAGCTGTTTGTTGGATGACAGTAAAAGCTTCTGGGGCAATATTTCCTGTTACTACTGGAACGCCTTGTTTGATGATTCCAGCTTTTTGTGCAGCGATTTCTTCAATTGTATCTCCAAGTATTTCGGTATGATCAAGTCCAATCGTTGTTATTCCCGTCAGCATTGGTACAGCTACATTGGTAGAATCCAATAAGCCGCCTAAGCCAACTTCGATAATCGCTACGTCCACTTTCTTCATCAAAAAATAATCAAATGCCATTGCTGTTAATGTCTCGAATTCAGTAATACCAGCTACTGCTTCAAATTGATCAAGTTGTTTGATCAGTGGCTGATATTTTTTTACAAGCTGGATCAAATCATTGTCTGGGATGCTTTTGCCATTGATTGCGATCCGTTCATTGAACGTTTCGATATAAGGTGAAGTAAATGTACCTACTGTCAGCCCAGCCTCTTCTAATAGGCTTCTCAAATAAGCTACAGTAGAACCTTTTCCGTTTGTTCCAGCGATATGGATCGTTTTTACTTTTCTCTCTGGATGCCCTACCACTTCTAATAAAGCTTCGACTCGATCAAGGCCAGGACGTGAACCAAATGGTAATCGACTATGGATCCATTCTATTGCTTCTTCAATCGTCATCAACAATTCCCCCATTTCTCTTTTATTATAACAAATAGAACACATAAGAAAAATAAAAGTATGACAAAGAGAAAAGAAACAGAGAGAGGAACGATTTTATCAACTACTTTATTGACTCTTGATACATGATCCATCTCCCTCCTTCTCCTACATAATAAGAGTAGACTAAAAAAGAGATGTGACAAAATTTATGTCACATCTCTTTATGAATCGAAGCTAAGAGTGAGGCTCAAACTCTTTCCTGTAACGATGTTCAATCAGCTAGCTTTTAGTAATAGCTAGCTGATTTCACACTCTCTTTTTCTATTCTTATTGAATAGTACGCAAACTTTCGATTCGTTCTTTGACAGCCGTTTGCTTCTCTAAATAATCTTTTTCTTTTGCACGCTCTGCCTCTACTACTTCTTCCGGCGCGTTAGAAACAAAACGTTCATTAGAAAGTTTTCCTTGGACACGTTTTACTTCGCTTGTCCACTTTTCCAGTTCTTTTTCTAATCGTTTGATTTCTTCTTCAATATTGATCAATCCTGCTAACGGCAAGAAGATTTCTGCACCTGTCAGAACAGCTGACATCGCTAGATCTGGCGCAGTGATCTCACTTGATATCGTCAACTCTTCGGGATTACAGAAGCGTTCGATATAGCTTGTATTTTCAACTAAAAATTGATCGATTTTAGCATCGTTTGTTTTAATTAGCAACGTAATTGGTTTAGACAATGGTGTATTCACTTCTGAACGAATATTTCGAACGGCTCGAATCAATTCTTTCAATACTTCCATCCCTTTAGAAGCTGTTTCATCATCAAACTCTGGACGTACAACAGGATATTCTGCCACTACTAGAGAATTTCCCTGATGAGGAATATGTTCCCATATTTCTTCTGTAACGAATGGCATGATTGGATGCAATAAACGTAGGATCTGATCAAGTGTATGGACTAAGATGCTACGGGTGGTTTGTTTTGAAACAGCATCATCTCCATAAAGTACTTCTTTACTCATTTCGATGTACCAGTCACAAAAATCATCCCAGATAAAGTTATACAGTTGTCGACCTGCTTCACCAAATTCAAAACGATCAAATAGCTCAGTTACTCGTTCGATCGTTTCATTCAAACGAGTAAGGATCCACCGGTCAGCCACTGATTTTTCTCCAGATAAATCGATCTCTTCTACGGTCATTCCTTCGATATTCATGATAACGAAACGTGAAGCATTCCAGATTTTGTTGATAAAGTTCCAAGAAGCATCCATTTTTTCATAGCTGAAGCGGACATCTTGTCCTGGTGCAGAACCATTCGATAAGAACCAGCGGAGAGCATCTGCTCCATACTTTTCGATTACTTCCATCGGATCGATTCCATTACCTAATGATTTACTCATCTTCCGCCCTTGTTCGTCACGGATCAATCCATGAATCAAGACATTCTCAAATGGACGTTCGCCAGTAAATTCCAAGCTTTGGAAAATCATTCTGCTTACCCAGAAGAAAATGATGTCATAACCGGTTACTAAAGTGCTAGTAGGGAAGTATCGCTTATAATCTTCGCTTTCCGTATCTGGCCAGCCCATTGTTGAGAAAGGCCACAAAGCTGAACTAAACCAAGTGTCTAAAACATCAGGATCTTGTACCCAGTTTTCACTATCCGCTGGTGCTTCCATCCCTACATACATTTCACCTGTTTCTTTGTGATACCATGCAGGAATTTGATGTCCCCACCATAATTGTCGTGAGATTACCCAATCATGGACATTTTCCATCCAACGTAAAAACGTTTGATTGAATCTTGGAGGGAAGAATTCCACTGCTTGATCTGTTTCTTGGTTATCAATGGCTTTTTTCGCTAACGGCGCCATTTTTACAAACCATTGAGTAGACAGCCGAGGTTCAACAACGACACCTGTCCGCTCGGAATGACCCACACTGTGGATCATCGTATCGATTTTAATCAATCGACCGATTTCTTTCAGATCTTGCACGATTGCTTTACGAGCAGCAAAACGATCCATTCCAGCATATTTTCCTGCTAGTTCATTCATCGTACCATCATCATCCATAACATTTACGCGTGGAAGATCATGACGATTACCTACCTCAAAGTCGTTTGGATCATGTGCTGGAGTGATTTTTACTACACCTGTCCCGAATTCCATATCTACATATTCATCTGCAATGATTGGGATTTGTTTATTGACTAAAGGTAGAATCACTTTTTTGCCGATGAGCGCTTGATAACGCTCGTCTTCTGGATGAACAGCAATCGCCGTATCTCCCAACATCGTTTCTGGACGGGTTGTCGCAATTTCTACTACGCCTGATCCATCTGCTAGTTCATAGCTCATATGATAAAAGGCGCCTTCGATATCTTTATGAATAACTTCGATATCAGATAGAGCTGTTCGTGCTTGAGGATCCCAGTTGATGATATATTCACCACGATAAATCAAACCTTTTTCGTATAAGGTAACAAAAACTTTACGTACTGCTTCAGATAATCCATCATCTAATGTAAAACGTTCCCTACTGTAATCTAAAGATAAGCCCATTTTAGCCCACTGTTCGCGGATGTGGCTCGCATACTCTTCTTTCCATTCCCACACTTGATCGATGAACTTTTCACGACCTAGATCATAACGAGAAATCCCTTGCTCTCTAAGCTTCGCTTCTACTTTTGCTTGTGTCGCGATTCCTGCATGGTCCATACCAGGCAGCCATAAAGTATCATATCCTTGCATTCTCTTTTGACGAATCAGCATATCTTGCAAGGTCGTATCCCAAGCATGCCCTAAATGAAGTTTTCCAGTAACATTTGGGGGCGGGATTACGATTGAATAAGGTTTTGCTTTTTTATCTCCGCTCGGTTTAAACAAATCTTGTTCTAACCAATGCTGATAACGTCCAGCTTCAACTTCTTGCGGATTATATTTTGTTGATAGGTTATTTTCTTCCGTCATGCTGTTTTCCTCCTTTAAACTAAAAAACGTCCTAAAATACTTTCGTATTCTAGGACGTATGATTTACGCGGTACCACCTAAATTGCAATAATCAATCATTATTGCCTCTCAAGTGAGTTAACGATCACGACTCGTCTATCTCTACTCCATTCAAGACAGAAACTCCCAAGCTACCTTCACTGGTTGTCATTGAGAACCTTTCAGCAGATAGTTCTCTCTCTAAGAATGAATGTGCCAGTTACTCCTCTTGTTCAGCGTTATGCTTCATTCTACAATGGTTTTTTTTTTTAGTCAACAAGTGGTCGTGAAAAAACCACTTCATTTAGTACTAAAAAATTTTTGAAAGAATTACGACGAGTTCTCGCAAGATCAATAAGCCTACTCAAATTTTCCTAAGAAAAAACTTCTGAGTAATTCTCATCAAAGTAAATAAGCGTCTGCAACTCGGTTGTCAAATCAATGTATTGAACATTGACATAAGCTGGGACAGTTACTCTGTCAGGCGCAAAATTAAGTATAGCGGTTACATTTCCTTTGACAATTTCATCAATAGCAGATTGTGAATATTTACTTGGTACCGTAGAGATTGCTACTGTCACATTTTTTGCTTTGGCTATCTCCGCGAAACGATCAATCGGATAGATCATTTCTCCATCAATTACTCGATTGATCAGTGCTGGATCATTATCAAAGACGCACACGATATTTAGATTTTCATTTCTTCTAAAATTGTTGTGTTTCAATGCTTTGCCAAGATTTCCATATCCTACTAATGCGATTCGTTTTTCTTCTTTAGTATTAAGGATATTATTGAATACATCGATAAGGAAAGGGACATCATAGCCATATCCGCTTCTGCCTAGCTCGCCTAATTGCGAGAAGTCTCTGCGGATCGTTGCAGAAGGAATTTGGGTGATTTCGCTGAACTCATTTGATTTGATTCTACTTATACCTGAGTCATCCAGCATCTTCAAGTAGCGTAAATATAAAGGTAATCTTTTCGCAGTTGCTTTTGGCAGTGTATCTGTTTTTTCTCGCATAACGACGCTCCTTGTTAATAATTTCACATATTTAGTGTAACATGTTTCTAACACGGGAGCAAGGTTACAAGTAGGAAGGAAAAGGGTGTGAGACAAATAAAACGGTGTTCAAAAGCTTGCATCTGCGGTAATAAGCTCAACCAAACGTAAAATATGAGGAACTATTTTTGTTTGGCTGTTCTTATTACTTGATGCAGGGCAGCTTTTTCACAACCTCTGATACACGGTGTTCCAGAAGTAACTTCTTCGAAAAATAAGCCGAAATTTCACAAAAATTTGAAAAGCAATTTTCGTAAATTCCTTCTTATTTCTTGAAGCTGCCCACTTCTGTCACAACCTCGCTATTTCATGGGAAATTCTCTTTTTTATATCATTTATCAACTGTAGCTTGATCTCTAAATAAAATTTTATTTTTCAGTTAGTAAAAAAGAACCGGCTTTTCCATAACTTCTTGATAAATGGTATTCAATCAGCTAATCTTCGACATTAGTTCAAAAACGGTAAAATACATGGAGCTATTTTTTCGTTTTGTTTCTCTAATACTCTGGTCAAAACACTATTTTCATAACCTCTTATAGCAATTCTGAAAATTCTTCAGTTTTTTCATTAGACGATTCTGCTTGTATCTCTTCCATCTTCAAGCCAGCTAGTGCTCGTTGGATCATTTCATCTATTGCTAAACGCTCTTCATATTGATGGACCTTTTCCAGTTGAGGGCGTGTTTTTGGCTGTGGAGGAGCAAAAATCGTACAGCAATCTTCAAAAGGCTGGATAGAAAGATTAAATGTATCGATCTGTTCTGCTACTTCAATGATTTCAAGTTTATCCATTGTCGCTACAGGCCGAATGATTGGCGTATTCGTTACTTCATTGATAGCCACCATACTTTGCAAAGTTTGTGAAGCCACTTGACCTAATGATTCACCATTCAAAATGACTAAACCATGACGAATACGGCGAATTTCATCGGTCAAACGCAACATCATTCGACGAGTAATTGTCATCCAATATCCTTGTGGCACTGACTTTTTGATTTCTTCTTGAATCTCGGTAAATGGCACTTCGATAAAATGGATCGTTCCCACATAAGGTGCTAGTTTGGCTGTTAGATCTTTTGCTTTTTGCAGTGCTTGTTCACTTGTATACGGCGGACTAGCAAAATGAACAGCTTCAATTTCCACTCCCCGCTTCATGGCAAAGTACCCTGCTACAGGAGAATCAATCCCCCCAGAAAGCATAAGCATTCCTTTTCCGCTTGTTCCTACGGGCAATCCTCCAGCTCCCTTGATCGTTTCATACGATAGATAAGCGCCATCACGCCGAATCTCTACACGTAATGGAATATCTGGTTGACGCATTTGAACTTGGATATGCGGGAAAATATCAAAAACAGCATTACCTAATGTTTGATTCAATTCATTACTTGTCAATTCAAATTGGTGATCGCTTCTTTTAGCGATAATTTTAAATGTTTCTTTCCCAGTATAAATTTCTTTCATGATGTCTTGAACAGCTTGTTTCAAAACTTCGACATCTTTTTCTACACGAATACTTGGAGAAAAATTTTGGATCCCAAATATTTTTGCTAGTTTTGGAATAACTAGCTGCCCGTCTGCGCCATTCAATAAAAGATGCATCCGGTCCCGATCAGCATGGATTTTGATTTCTGGAAAGTCTTTCAAAGCTTGTCTGACATTTTGTGCTAGTTGCATGATAAAGCTTTTTCGATTCTTTCCTTTTGTCGAAAGTTCCCCATAACGGACCATAATTTCACTGTATTTCACAAGAACACTCCTCTTTTAATTGATTGCAGAAAATTTCTTATAAAGCTGCTTGAAAATAATCATAAATTGCTCGACTTCTGCAAGCGAATTGTTTTCATCTAAGCTGATTCGAACAGCAGATGTAGCCAGATCATTTGGTACATGCATTGCGTGCAATGTACTGCTTGCCATATGTTTACGTGAGGAGCAGGCACTAGTAGTAGAAACAAATATTTGTTTTTCTTCTAAGGCATGGACGAGAACTTCGCCGCGAATTCCTTTTAGAGCAAAACATAAAATATGCGGTGCATAGTCAGTTCCTTCTGAAAAAATCGTCACTTTCTCATACGTCTTCAACGCATTGATTAGAGCTACTTTTAAGCGTTGTGTCTGCTCAGGTTTTTGTTCCTTTATCTCTAATGATAAACGTAAAGCTTTAGCCATAGCCACAATACCTGGAACATTTTCTGTCCCACTTCGCTGATTTCTTTCTTGCCCTCCACCTGTCAGTAATGGTGCTAAACGACGACCCTTTTTCCAATAAATGAAACCAGTTCCCCGTGGGCCATGGAATTTATGAGCTGAAAATGTTGCAAAATCAACTCTTTCTGTCAACCATTGCGAGAATGGTACTTTTCCAATCGCCTGAACAGCATCTACATGGAAATGAATTTTAGGAAAATCATCCAAAAGATCACTGATTTCCTGGATGGGCTGAATCGATCCTACTTCATTATTCACAGCCATAACAGAGACTAATACTGTCTCTTTTCTTATTAATTCTTTCAATTCGTCGACACGTACAAATCCGCGTTTATCCACTGGGGCGATACTTACTTCGATTCCTAATTCTTTTAATTGTTCTGCTGTCTCGCTGACGGCCGGATGTTCGACTCCTGAAATGATCATATGATTCCCATATTCTCTTTTTTCGATCATCGTTCCTTTTAATACCCAGTTATCTCCTTCTGTTCCGCCTGAAGTAAAATAGATTTCTTCTGGTTCTACATGGATCAAATCAGCGATCTGCTTTCTTGCTTGCTGCAACAACCGGTTAGCTTGATTGCCTAAATCATGCAAGCTTGATGGATTCCCAATAATCCGCTGACTGGTTTTTACATATGCATCTAAGCTTTGCGGAAAGATTGGGGTTGTTGCACTGTTATCAAAATATATCATAAGAAACCCCTCTTTTTTGAAATTCTTTTCTATTATAACGGTTGTCCAAGGTGCTTTCAAGAGCAGGTGAAATTTTCACTTGTTTCAATTTTCAAATATACAAAAAAAGACAAGAACAAGACAATAATCCGTCTTGCTCTTGCTGGTTTACTAACTTTTTTGCTTTATACTAAGTCTGGATGATTAAAATAAAAATCTTCGATGCGTTTGAAAGCACCAGGTTCTACTCGCTCTAATGCTGTACCGATTTCGTCTAATGCTTCTTGATAGTGATATTCTTTATTGAATAAATAGTAGCTTTTATCAATTGCTTCTCTCACTTCTTCGTGTGTATGACGATAACGATTTGCATATTGGAGCATTTGCTCCGTTAATGCTGCTGCATCTACTAAATCATGTGTCTTCTTATCTAATAATTCTAGATCTTCTTCACATAGAGCAACTAAACGATTGACCTCTTCCATGTTTACTCGAATTTTATTCAAGACAACACTTAGTTCTTCAATACGGTCAGTAGCAACAAAAAAGAATTCTAGGTAATCATTCGGCAAGCCAGGCAAACGTTGTTTTTCTACAAAACGTTTCAAACTGCGCAATTTGAATTCGAATGTATCGATCTTTTCTTGCGCTTCTTTTTCGCCTTTTCTCAATTCATGTAATGAGTCGTCGATCTCTACTTGTTGCTTTTCGATATCTTCTAAGACTTTGAAGACTGTTTTATAGAACGTGCGCACTTCTGAATAAGGAATTTCGTGTTGACGGATCTGTGGAATCATCTGTTCATTTTGACGTTCCATTTCTTCCACTTCGGTTTGGAAACCTCGTACACGACCAATTTCATTGTGGTTCAATGTATAGCTTTGAGATGTGTGATCCAGCTCAATCAATAATTGACGGTTATTCTTTGTTGTATGTTTGATATACTCTGCAATCGTTGATTGGTTAGTTTTTACATATCTCTGAGCTTCCATTTCCCGTTCTAAGATATCATATAACGAATCAATCAAATCAGCTGTTTCACGGTTTTCAAATTCGACCGTTTCAACTTCTGTTTTTTCAAGATTGGCTAATGAATTTTCAATTCTTCGACTTACTTTTGCGATATCTTCAGCAAGATCTTCTTCTGGGAATACATATTGTTCTTCCATCAATTTCTCGTAAGTATCACTGATTTCTTCAAGTTGTTCAGGGAAAGTGGTATGGAGCTCCTCATACAGCGGTGGAATTTTTTTCATCAGAGCTTCCACTTCATACGTATGTTTTTCTGCTTTATCCAAAACCTCGCGGGCTTCAACAGGGTCTCCAGAAGTGTTTAAAGTCACAAACTGCGTAAATTCTTTTTCGATCACTTTGATCTGTTTTTGCAATTCAAAAAGAGCTGGTCCGTATTCATGCTCGTCTTCTCTGACTTTTTCTTTCAGTTCTTCATAGACGTCAAGTGCCTGCTGAACAGCTAGTGAGTTGCGTTCTTCCGTTTCCCGCAATTCCTTTAGACCTTCACGGATTTCCGTCACTTGTTTCTCCATTTGGTCCATTGTAGCTTCTGCTTCAACAACTGCTTTTTTTCCTTTTAAGAACCGAAAACTTTCATTGAGGTTTTCCACTTCGAAAATTTGACTTTCTAGTTCAGCGAACGAGGAAGTAGATATGTCATTCCATTTTTGACTCCATTCACGAAAGGTATTTTGGCTTTGCCCAACCAGATGCATTTTTTTAACATCATCGACTTCTTCAATCACTGGCAAGTCAAATAATTCTTCCTTGCGTTTTTCTAAGGCATCCAATCGATCTTGGTTTTTTTTCTTCATCAAGTAACTAACCAAAAAGACGACAATGGCGACTATAATGATTGCAATGACGATTCCGATGATAACATTATTTCCCATTTATGGTTCCTCCGTTTTCAGTATGCATCTTTTATGCAACAGATGGCGTTCTGCTTGGCATAAATCCAAATAATACGTCTCTCGTGCAAAAGACATCTATTCTAGATTATAGCATACTATTTTCATGCATTCACTAACTTAAACGAAAATCTTTTGTTTTTCCATCGGATAAAGATAACAAAAATAGTGAAACTCTGATCACTCTTTTTCATTTGTGCACATACCTATATCAGCGGATTTCTTCTTAGCAATCGCTTCTTGAATCTGACGTTGGATTTCTGCCGCGATTTTAGGTTCTGGAGCATATTCCATCTGCCAGTTTTCAGGTTTCAACACTTTATTTGTTACAGGGTCATAATGAGGTTTTCCATCTGGAAATAATTTCCCCATATTTGCCTGATGGACGATTTCGAATATTCGATCAGGCACTATTCCTAGTAATGAAAAAGAACCATAAGTAAAGTAAAGGATATCTGTCAGTGCATCTACTTGTTCAACCAGCGGATCACTTCCCCACTGTGTTTTACCAAGTATTTTTTCTTCTGCTTTATCTAATGCTTCGTGCAGCAGCATAACAGCTTCATGCAGTTGTTCTTTATTAGGTGAAGTAGCTGCAACAAATTCAACAAGTTCTTCTATTTTGAACGCAGCACGTGTATGAGCTTCATTTTCTGTAAAAGCCGTGGGTATCTCTGGTCTTCTTGGATCAAAAGTTTTGTGGAATGTTTCTACTTTTTGAAAAGGTGTCTCTGCTTCCATACTGATTTTTTCCTTCTTTCATTGACTAATAAATCAGACCGAAGTGTTTCAGTCCTTCGTATATCCCATCTTCTTCATTTGATTGAGTCACAAAGTCTGCAGCATGTTTTACTTCGATCTGAGCATTCCCCATGGCCACTCCAATTCCTACACCTTTCAGCATCTCGATATCATTGTAATGATCGCCGAATGCCATGATTTCTTCCATTTCAATTCCGACAGCATTTGCGAAAGCTTGGATGCCTAGTAATTTTGAACCACCTTTTGGGATGATATCTACAGTATACGTATTTGAACGCTGAAACGTACACTCGGGAAAGCGATGTTCTAACTTTTTCTGTTCTGACTCCGGACTGAGCAATATACATTGATAAATTGGTTCTTTTAATATCTCTAACGTTTCATAACGATCCTTTTGTCGGTGAGGGCTAAAAACCTGGAGGATTTTTTTCATCAGACGTACCGGGAATTTACGCGGTAAAAAGCTGACTAGTCGCTTGATAAAAATCGATTGTCCTAATAGCATCGTCGTTGATCCATCTAACCGATTTCTCGCACCAAAAACGATTTGTCGATGGTTCTCATCTGCAAATTCAACAATATGTTCCAATACTTTTTGTTCAAAAGGGTGGTCGATAATCGTGCGATCTGCAGTAAAAACCAGTTGACCATTATACACGACATACATATCTAATTCCAATTCATCAATGATTTCTTTGATCTTTACTGGGCTGCGCCCCGTTGCTACACCGCATAAAATGCCGTTTTTCCGAGCATATTCAATTGCTTGTTTTGTTGATTCCAACGCTTTTGAACGATTGGTGACCAATGTTCCGTCAATATCAAAAAAAATAGCTTTGATCATAGACTTCGCCCCTTTCTTGAATAAAATAAGCCCTTAAAACAGATCCATTTGGGTTGGATTGAGTCCATCTGGCTTGATATTTAATATTTTTTGCAGTGCTAATGCATTTTCAGCCGCATCACCACCAGAATTATTATTAAAAATCACACCTACCTCTTTTGTCTTAGAATCAACTACTTTGACTTCATGTGCTAGTTCTTGCAGTTCTTTTTCTGAATAACGATATAACGTTCTTTTTTTACGCCACTCTTTATCATTTGCTTGCCATCCTTGCGCATTCCTACCATGGAATCGAAAAAGAGCAAAGTTCGGATTGGTGACAAATGGATCAAAAGGAATCGTTGTATTCAGCAACTGTGGCTCATCGATGATGGCTAAAGAAAAAGCGGCTCTAGTCATAAAGTTTCTTGTACGTTCAAGAAATTCATCGCTGTACCAAGAATAATCCCGCAATTCTATAGAAACAGGATAACCCTCAAACCACTTTCTAAGTTTGCGCAAGTACTGGACATTTTCTTTCGTACATTTGAATGATGAGGGGAATTGGACTAAAAAGCAAAACATCTTTCCAGCATCTACCATTGGCGACATAACATCTAAAAAATGCGCAATCATCTCTTCTTCGGTCTGATAATAAGGCTTCCAGTCTCCTTGACCGCTGATTCCTTGATAGACTTTGACTACAAAGCGAAATGATTCAGGTACTTCACTTATCCAATTCTCAACTGAGGACTTTCGGGGAATTCCATAATAGGCAGTATCTAATTCCACTAAGGGTAGAAACCCTGCATATTCATAAAGAGTGTTATTCTTTTTACCAGTTAATTTGTCATGTTCTTTAAACGATGTTAATCCGATTCTGATCATTTCCGGCCACCTTCGTGATTGATTTCCTTGGCTGCTTTCTTGTAAAAGAAACTCAACCAGATACTCCATTGTATTAGGAGGTCAAGGTTGAGTCTTTTCCATTTTAATAAGGTCAGCTTTTTTATGATAAGTTAGGCTATTCGTTATTCTTCACTGATAGCAAAACTCTTTTATATAGTATACAATAAGATTTAACGGCTATGCAAAATTATTCGTAAGGAAGTCTGTAAAATGAAAAAAATACTTGTACTACACACCGGCGGAACGATCGCCATGAAAGAAAACATGCTCACGGGCGGTGTTAGTCCTGATGTGGCAAACCCATTATTAGATGCAGAAATCACAATCCCCAAGCATGTAGAATTATTAGTTGAAGATATCTTCAATCTTCCCTCACCACACATCATGCCTTCTCACATGTTGGTATTAAAAGAACGTATCTTGTCCGCTTATGCATCAGGTATATCCGGAGTGGTGATCACACACGGTACAGATACATTAGAAGAAACTGCTTTTTTTCTTGATACAACGATTGGCAACAAATTACCAATTGTTTTGACTGGGGCAATGCGTTCAAGTAATGAACTTGGAAGTGACGGCCTTTATAATTTTGAAAGTGCGATTCGTGTCGCAAGTTGTGAAGAAGCGCTAGATAAGGGGGTTTTGGTGGTCATGAACGATGAGATCCATTCTGCACGCTACGTGACAAAGACCCATACCACAAATGTTGCTACTTTCCGAACACCTACATTGGGTCCCATCGGCTTAGTAACTAAGAATCGAATTTTATTCTTGCAGGAACTTTTAGAAACAAAGCGACTGGACATTTCCGCTGTAGATGGGACTATCCCGATCGTTAAAGCATATGCTGGGATGCAAGGGGACTTATTGGAAGCCATCGCCCATACGAAAGTAGACGGTTTGGTAATCGAAGCTTTAGGTGCGGGGAATCTCCCTCCACAAGCCTTAGCTGCTTTGGAAAAGCTTCTTGTCCAAAAAATCCCTGTAGTACTTGTTTCTCGTTGTTTCAATGGAATCGCAGAGCCTGTTTATGATTATGAAGGCGGAGGAAAAGAACTAGAAGAAATGGGGATTATTTTCTGCAACAGCATCAATAGTCAGAAAGCACGTTTAAAACTATTGATTGCCGTAAACTATGGTTTGACGGGCGAAGAATTGATTTCGTTTATCCAAAACTAAACATCAATATCTGATAGCTAAACTTAAAAAGAGAGGCTGTGACAAAAGTAGCTTCTTCGAAAACTAAGCCGAAATTTTACAAAAATTTGAGAAACAATTTTCGTAAATTTCTTCTTCTTTCTTGAAGCTGACCACTTCTGTCACAACCTCTTTTTTATTTATTTTTCCATAGAATATTGGCTTCACAATACAGCTGTTCTTGCATTCGGATTTCATGTTTTGTTTTGATACCATTTTCGGTTGGGACTTGTTCAAAATGGCTTTCAATCTCATTCCCGTACTCTACTTCTTTATCAAATCGAATAATTACTTTTTCTGGAACATGCGTAGTCAAAAAGTCATATCCTAATACGTCAATGATCCAATTAAAATACATCGCATTATTAACATGCTGATTACTATCGATATCATAAAAACGAACACGATATGGCAACATGAAGCCCGAATCAATCTTTTCAATTTTTTCCTGACGCTTGATTTTCTTGATCTTCTCACTCTCAAAAGGAGCAATGATCTCTTCATTAACACTGCTCATTTTTCGATTCACAAAATCCATCAATACGAAAACAGATTCTATTTTGACTAATTCTTTCCCATCTTCATCATGGATCCAGAAGTTCCGATAACAGAAAAACTTATTGTACTCCATGGCTTGAGTCGTTACTGAGATTACTTCACCGACTCTAGGGAGACGATTAATCTCCATGGAATAATTCGTGATGACCCAAGTAAGTCCAAAGCTATTGACGAATTCACTGCCTCTTCCCAACTGGTCGCTTTGATCTTCAGACGTTTTGATAACTACTCCTAACATCGAAGGAAATGTCATCGTTTGGTTGATGTCACACTCATAATATGAAACTTCATGCTTTTTGGTATATTTTTTTGCCAAAAACACGCCCTCCTCTTAAAAATTTTCTAGTAATTGATCTACTTGGGAACCGTAACTTTCTCCAAACATATTCAAATGTGCCAAAAGATAATATAACTGGTAAATCGGCAGTCGTTCTTTCCATCCCTTTTCTAATGGAAATATAGTTTGATAAGCATCTAAAAATTCCGGTCGGAAACCACCGAATAACTGGCTCATTGCGATATCTTGTTCCCGATTCCCATAAGAAACAGCTGGGTCGACAAAAACTGGATGCCCTTGCTGGTCAAAGAACACATTACCACTCCACAGGTCTCCGTGCAAGAGGCGTGGAGTGATCTTTTTTGGTTCAACCGATTTCAATACACGTTCTTTAAATCGCAGATACTTTTCTTGACGCTGTACATTCCATCGATTCGTTTCTTCTGCCAAAGAAATCTGGGATTCAAGCCGATCTTTAAAGAAAAAAGTCCACCAATCTTCTTCAAAAGAATTTTTCTGAACAAGTGTACCCAAATAGTTATCTTTACGAAAACCAAATTGTGGCGCTGTTTGCTGATGGAGATTAGCTAAAGCTGCAGCAAGATCTCGTTGATCCCCTTTTCCCGGCTCGATCCATTCCATTAACAAATAAGCGCCTTCACTTGTTTCACCTAGCATATACGTATCTGGTACACGTACGAATGCTGACAGTTCTTTTAATCCGTCTACTTCTGCTTCAAAAAATCCTTTTTTTACATTCGGATGGATTTTTAAAAAATAAGCACGATGTTCGGTTTTTATACGATAGGTCTGATTAACATCGCCACCAACAACTGGAATCACTTTACCATTTAATTTCAGATCAGATAAAACAGTTTGGATATCCATGACTTTCCCCCCTACTCCCAATTTTATTCTACTTCGTCATCATATTTTTAATGACGCCGATTGTAAAATTAAGCTAGACAACTAAAAAAGTCATTTGTGCTACACTCAAAATAGTTCCGTCCAAAGAATTATAAGGAGTGAGTACAAATGACCTATACCCATCTTACAACGGATGAACTTGTAATGATAGAGTCTTATTTCAAAATAAATCAATCTGTTGCGAAAACTGCGCATTGCTTGAATCGTTCAAGACAAACGATCCATAAAGTATACCTGTTCTTCAAGCAAGGAAGATCAGCCTTAGAGTACTATCAACAGTATAAGAAAAACAAATCAAACTGTGGTAGACGCCCGCTTGTTTTACCTGAGGAACAATCAGAATATATTCAAAGAAAGGTTGTTCAAGGATGGACACCCGATGTGATTGTTGGTCGTGCAGCGTTTCCTATTCGTTGTTCTGCTCGTACCATTTATCGTATGTTCAAAAAGGGGCTATTTAATCCTTCTGACTTACCGATGAAAGGCAAGCGTAAACCAAATGGACATCAAGAAAGACGTGGAAAACAAGCTTTCCGTCGCTCTATTCATGAACGTGAAAAAGATTATAGCCAATTCTCAAATGAGTTTGGTCACCTTGAAGGTGACACTATCGTAGGTTTGAAACATAAAAGTGCTGTAATTACCTTAGTTGAACGATTATCAAAAGTTATCATCACATTGAAACCGTGTGGTAGACAAGCGATTGATATTGAAAACAAATTAAATCATTGGTTTGAATCTGTACCGAAAAATCTATTCAAATCCATCACTTTTGATTGTGGAAAGGAATTTTCAAATTGGAAACAGATCAGTAATGCCAATGATATTGCCATTTATTTCGCTGATCCAGGAACGCCGTCTCAAAGAGGCCTAAACGAGAATTCTAACGGATTGTTACGTAGAGATGGTTTATTGAAATCTATGGATTTCAATTCAGTAGATGAATCTTTTATTCAATCTGTCGCATCGAAACGAAATAATATTCCTAGAAAATCACTGAATTATCGAACACCTTTGGAAGTATTTTTGAGTTACGTAAGTATTGATGATTTGTCTAACTTAATTTGACAATTAAGATGATAAAAGGATTATTTCCAATCCTTATCCTTTATTTAGAATTATAGCACAGGGACCATAAAAAACAGGGAATGGACTTTAAAGATAAAAAGAGCTGGCTTAAGCCAGCTCTTTTTATCTTTACTACATACTCTTCATTGAAATACTCGTCTATGCTAAAGCACCCATTGGATCCCACGGAGATAGAACAATTGGTTCTTCATTGAACGCATTTAATTGCTCTTTCGTCAATAAATCTTTTCTTACAACGATTTGGTACGTATATTCGTCCATCCAGGCATCACTCATAACGAAGAAGCCATTCTTTCCAACTTTTTCGCCCCAGCTATTTTCGACTTTCCATTTTGTTGATTGCCCGTCTACTAAGTCAACACCGGTCAATACCATCGCATGGGTCATCAGACTTTCTCCAAAATCTAAACGTTCAGCTTTAGTCATTGTAAAATCCGTATCAAATAGATCATCCATTGAATAAGCATCTAAGGCCATGATGCCACTAGTTCTAGTAGAAGATTGACCTACATCACAACCAAACCAAACAGATTCTCCTTCTTCAAGCTGAGCAATCGCTAATTTTTTGAAAGTTTCCATATCAACATTCAGATATTTGACTTCTTTCCCGCCAACGACATTTCCTAGCATCTCTACTGTATAAGAACGATTGAATGGTTTGTCTTTTGTTGGTGCATTGATCACGCTAACATAATCATCTAATTTTACACCGATGTATTTATCATAAAAAATTTGCGGTGTCAGTCCTCGGTCAAGATGATAGTTCTTTTCTTCATCGCGGTACTCAAAATCGAATTCTTTTGGAGGTGTTCCTAATGAGATAGCTAAGAAGTTATAAATGCTTTCTAGCATTTCTTCTTTCTTTTCTTCAATAGCGTCTAATGTTTCTCCTTGAGCAACCATTTTCCGTAACACTACTGCATCTTTACGCAGTAATTTGTTCAAGTAGTTATTCAAATCTCGAGAATTTGAACTATTCGCACTTTCCGGCATCACCGATTTAGGCACAACGCCATATTTTTGGAATAATGAAACGATCATATCCCATTGGCCGCCATCTTGTTGAGGAGTAGCGAGTAAGAAAGCTACTTTCCGGCTATCGATTGCCTCTTTTCCTGTTGCAATGATGTTTTCATAGAAATAATTTGCCTTTTCATATTTATCCCAGAAAAAAGTGTAATTTTGTGATAATTCAAACTCTTTTAAATGGAATTGATTCAGCATCTTATGACGGAATGTGTTCAGTGCAGCAAACATCCAGCAACGCCCCGATTGCATTTGATTAGCCACTTTCCCCGTAGCCAAATCTATAGAAAATACCGGTGTATTCTCCACATGTGCTGAAACATTTTCAGCAGAAGCAGTAATTCCGTTCTTCACAACTGCCCGCTGCAATGCCTGCTGTTTGATATTTGCTTGAAACTGTTTGTTAAATTTTGTTGTCATATCAGGCGTAATAGCTTTCATCCAATCATCCTTCCAAATCCAAGTTATACTTCGTATTTTACTCTTAAGAATTTAGAAATACAATCTCTTCTATGATGAAATTTTCATTTGAATGAGAATATACTTACAACTTCATGAAGAAAAATGTCATACGGTATACAATAGTTTTCAGATAAAAAGGAATATTTCTATGAGATAACGAAAATGGCCTGTATAATAAAGAAGAGGCCTAGAAGAACATCATACAATAAGATAGCTTTCAAAATACTCATTGAAAGAAGGAAATACTATAACGTAAGAAAGGAGATGAATAAAATGAAAAACCTGATTGCTGGCGGCTTTTTGTTTGTGGGTGGTGGCATACTTATGAATACAGATAACTTTGGGAATGTCATCCCTTTTCTTGGTGCAGCTTGTGCTTTGATTGGTGTAGGAATGCTGATTTATTTCGTATTTAGCGATGATGGGAAGTATGGTTGATTATGAGTAGCCAACTCTACTCTTTCGTAAAGATTACAACATACGTGACAAAAACAGAAAGCTTGATTCATCATAATAATAAAAGAAAAAGAAACCCAAGTGATTGGATTTCTTTTTCTTTGCATAAGCTTTATTTACTCCGGCAGTAGGACTCGAACCTACGACATCATGATTAACAGTCATGCGCTACTACCAACTGAGCTATGCCGGAATCAAGTACATGAATATAATATCAATTTCTTCTAAATAACGCAATACTTTTTTTGAATTTTTTTATTATATTATCAAAGAAACCGTTCGCATTTTTTGTTATTTTTATTTTTTCTAAAATCTGTTTTCCTATTAGAGAAACACATTTTTTCGAAAAAATTCTGTTGACAAATACATTAATATTCGTTATCCTATTATTTGTATTAATGATAATGCCGCTTTAGCTCAGCTGGTAGAGCGCTTCCATGGTAAGGAAGAGGTCGCCGGTTCAAGCCCGGCAAGTGGCTTCCTTAAACAGTGCAACATGTTGGTTTAACAATGTGTCTGCGCTGTTTTTTTATTTTATGACGTAAGAAATGAATGTTTATATTTTAATAGTACAAAGAAAGTCTATATGATAACTATAAAAAGGAGAGCAATATGAAAATTGTTTTTTTGCATGGTCTAGGCCAAGACGAACAATCATGGAAAGATGTAATCTCTTATCTACCCAATAGTTATTCTTGCAAAAGTCTTTCATTGTTCAATCATTTAAACAGCACAGACACTGCTACTTTAGACGACTTAACCAAATACATCGAAGTACAATTGAATCAGATAAAGGAACCTTTTATTTTATGTGGATTATCTTTAGGCGCTGTTATTGCTTTAAACTATCTTGCAACTCCTTCTCCATATTTAAAAAAGGTTGTTTTAGTCGCTCCACAATTTGAGTCTCCTAATCGCTTATTGCTTACTTTCCAGAATATTTATTTTTACTGCGTACCTTCTAAGATATTTGAAAAATTAGGTCTATCTAAAAAACAAACCCTTACCCTACTTCGTTCACTTGAAACATTAGACTGCAAAAAACAGCTTCGTACATCACGACTTCCTAAATTGATTTTATGCGGTACCAAAGATCATGCGAATAAACCAGCAGCAAAACGTTTATATAAACTTTCAACGAATGGCCGGCTACTCTTTATTAAAAACGGAAAACATGAATTGAATAGAGAAAAGCCAGAAATAATGGCACAAGCTATGCGATCTTTTATCGAAAATAGTTAATTTAAAAAAAGACGACAAAATGTGTCGTCTTTTTATTTACCATGGTAAGAATGTTGTCTTGTTTTTTCAATACAGCTTGATTGAGACTAGTTTTATGGACAATAGAGAGAAAGTTATTGTTTTATTCCAGAGAATTTTTCTGGTCGTAGATCTACTAATTGAACATGACTGTCTAAAGAACCACTTGGGCTTTCAAGAGTAAATACACCTAGACGTGGATCTAAAGAAAGGGTCATATGTTCATCCATGTACATTTTTGAATAATCTTTTATATAAACATCCCCAATATCACTATCTAATTGGAGTTTATAATCATTTTTTCTCTGTTCTTTATCAAGAAGAAGTAAACGAAAACTAGTATCTAAAGAGCAAACACCCATTTTAGAATATTCCCCAACGCCATCATCTAAATCCAATATAACTGTTGCGCCTTCATCAATATATTTTTGTAATCTTTCTTGTGCTTGTTCCGTAATTTTAAGATACATAACTAATACGCCCTCTTTCTTTTTCTTACAAAAGCATGCTAGCATATATTAATAAAATTATCTAAAGTCCTGCTCAAAACAAAAAGATGTAAGAAATATCTTATGATATTTCTTACATCTCAGAGTGTAGACTGATACTTTTGTCTACACCCTGCCCCTCTTTTTTAAAGGGTGGTTATGATTTGCTGATTTTATATATTAAAGATAGTTATTTTTTTAAGATAGAACTTTGGTCCTTTAGTAATATTACTCTAAGCTAACTACTTGTTATATGAATATAACTACTATAACTCCTTCTATGTTAAACAGGTATTACAAAATATCTCCATTGGAACCAATCACTTCTTTGTACCAATAAAAAGAGTCCTTTTTGTACCTTTCTAAGGTTCCATTTCCTTCATCGTCTTTGTCTACATAGATAAACCCATATCTTTTTTTCATTTCGCCTGTTGTAGCACTTACTAAATCTATGGGTGCCCACGTGAGATACCCAAAGCAATCTACCTGATCTTCTTCAATTGCAATCTTCATTTGTTGAATATGCTGTTTTAAGTATTCGATGCGATATTCATCATGTATGTTTTTATCATCTGTCAAAACATCTATGGCACCTAATCCATTTTCTGTAATTATGATAGGGAGTCCATATTTTCTATAAGTGTAATTCAGCAGATACCGTAAACCCGTCGGATCAATGGTCCATCCCCATTTACTAGTCACAAGATACGGGTTTTGAAGACCGCCAAATAAGGCACTCTTTTCTTCAGCTGCTCCTTCGTACTTCGCAACAGATGATGCATAATAGTTCATACCAATAAAATCAAGTGTTCCTTTAGAGAACATATATTTATCATTCTCTGTTATGGTCAACTTTATTCCTTGGTCTGCATATTCATTGATTTTATAGTCTGGAAACTTTCCTGTGCACATAGCATCTATTTGATAGAAATCTCGATCCATTTGTTTAAAAGCATTCATCACATTTGTTGGATTGCAATCTACTGGATAAACAGGTTCGATTCCAAATACGCAACCAATCTTGTTTTCTGGATCTATTTTTTTTCCTAAAACTATTGCCGAACAACTAGCCACTGTCATATTGTATCCGATCTCAGCCAATGTCTGCGATTTATTTTCGAGTTCAGAATACTTCAAACCTGCGATAATATACGTAAAAATATCTGTAGCTTCTGTTTGAGGATCAATATGATTCATTTCATTAAATGTAACCCAATAGTGGACTTTTCCTTTTAAAGATTCAAACATAGTTTGACAAAATTTCAAATAAAGTTCAATTACTTTTCGATTAGTCCATGAACCATACTTTTGGACTAAATTTTTTGGCATCTCGAAGTGATATAATGTTACAATTGGCTCAATGTCATAAGACAACAACGTATCCACCACATCTATATAATACATAATTCCTTCTTGATTCGGCTGCTCATCATCTCCATTAGGAAAGATACGAGACCAATCTATTGATATTCTTAATGCTGTAAATCCCATTTCACTAAACAGACGAATATCTGACTTGTATTGATGATATAAATCAATACCCATATGTGAGGGATACGTAGCTTCAGAAGAAATTATTGTATCGATTTGGCGTGGGACCTGATAGCTTCCTTGTCTGACATAATCCATGATAGCTGGTCCTTTTCCTCCCTCCTGCCAGGCTCCTTCACATTGATGTGCAGCAATACTTCCACCCCATAAAAAATTCTTTTTCAATTTCATTTTTTCACCTTCTATAAAATGACGTTTAGTAGATTATCTGTCTTTATTACTTGTTCTGAATTTGAAGGAATGACGTCTAAATAGCTATCGGTATTCGTGACAACTACAATAGTAGACGTATCATAACCAGCTTCTTGTATTTTATCAAAGTCTACTGTTCCAAGGAGTTGTCCTCTTTGAATTTTATCTCCTTGTTTTATATTTAAATTAAAATATTTCCCCTCTAACTCTACTGTATCGATCCCAATATGGATTAGTATTTCAATTCCATCTTGTGATTGGATACCTATTGCATGATTCGTTGGAAAAACTACCGTGATTTCCCCATCCACTGGAGAATAAAGATGTGTATCTATTGGTTTGATTGCAATCCCTTTTCCTAAAGCTCCTGTTGAAAAAGCTTGATCTTTAACTTCATTTAAAGAAATCACTTCTCCTTCTACTACATTACCCAATGAAGAAGTGCGCAGATTTTTATCTTTCCCTTTTTCAGCTATTATATGGTTGATTGTCTCCTGATCCTCTTCTTGTGCAGGGACGCCTAAGAGATAAGCAGCTACAGCTGATCCAGCAAAACTAATCACGACTGCCGCTAACATAAACCAGAAGTTCATGAAATCTCCTTCACCTATATACGCTGGGAGGCCAAATAAACCCCAAGCAACAGAATAAGCTTTAACACTAGTCAAACCAGCAAATAATCCACCAAGTCCTCCTCCAATCATTACTGCAACAAATGGTCGACGATATTTAACAAAGACACCATAGATAGCAGGTTCAGTCACACCAAGTACTGCAGAAAGTGTTACTGTCCCAAATAATTGTTTTTGTTTTAAATTCCGTGTTCTTAAGAAATACCCAAGCATTGCTCCCCCAACAGCAATATCTGAGATTGTACATGAAGATATAAATGCAGGGTCATACCCATTTGCTGCAATTAGAGAAGCTACAACCGGCATGATAAAGTTTCCTGCGCCCAACATTATAATAAATGGTTGAAGAGCAGAGTATAACATCATGACAAACCAACTACCTACATATTTCATCAGTAGATTAAAAAATCCAATGATTCCTTCTCCCATATAAAATCCTAAAGGTCCAAAAATCAATAACGTTGCTGGTAAAGTAATTAACATTACTAACAAAGGGGTTAAAAAGTATTGGAGTGTGTTAGGTATAACTCTTTTAACTACTTTAGTTACGTACCCCATAAACCAGATAGCTAGTAAAATAGGGATAAAACTATTAGAATACGTAATTTGAGGTAATCCAATACCAAATAACTCCAGTCCTTTCACATCATTGATAGAACTTGAAAGTATAGTAGCAGCAAGTGCTACTGCTAAATAAGGACTTGCTCCTAATCGTTTTGCGCAGCTCATAGCCATTAAAATAGGTAGAAAATAAAATACAGCAGACCGCAAAGCATCAAAAATATGATAGGTTGAACTGTCTGGTGATATTATTCCAGTTAAAGAAGCAATGGATAAAACAGCAGCAAGTAATCCAGCACAAATAATAGGTTCAAGTATCGGTGTCATAGATTCAGATATGACATCAAGTGCTGCTTTTATTGGATTTTTTTTTCCACTTTGCTCTTCTAAAGTAGTTTTGGGAGATAGTTCTAATTGAGTCATCAATTCTTTATATACATCGTTAACATGTGTACCTATGATGATTTGATAAGCAACGTTATTGCTAACTACATCAATCACACCGTCTAAGTTTTTAAGCTTATTTGTTTGCGCTTTCGTTTTATCGATAAGAGTAAAACGCAACCGTGTCATACAGTGAACTACTGCCTCTATATTTTCTTTTCCTCCAACAAGTTCAATAATATGTTTGTTAAAATCATGATACTTATCCATTATTGTCGCCTCTTTCCGCTACGCGATTAACATGAATCATCAAATAAGTGTATTCATCTTGAGATAAATAGGTGTTGAACTTTCCTTTTACATATATTTCTATTTTTTCTACAGCTGTATATGCTTTAGGGTATAGTTTTTTTACTTGTTCAAATAACTGAGATTCATTTTCAACGTATGCTTGTTTTTTTCTTAATCGTTCAATAAAATACTGTAAATGTGTCACTAGCCTCATGTAGTTGATGCTCTCTTCGTCAATAGATAAACTAAAATGATATTTGATGATATTCAACATGTCTCTTAGTGTCTCCATATCTTCTATCTGTTCATCAAAATTGACCTGATTTTCTTGAAGATTAACAAAGTGTAAGGCAATTGAAACAGCTTCATCTGTGGGAAAGGAATGATTAAAATATTTCTTCATCATTTTTAAAGCTTCCAAACCGATTTTGTAATAAACTGGATAAAACTTTTTAACTTCCCAAAAGAGCGGACTTCTAAGATATTGTCCTTTTTCTGAGCGTTTCAATGCAAAGGAGAGATGATCTAATAAAGCTAAATAAAGATAATCATTTGCTTTTTTACCGATTTCCTTTTCTCCATAACTAACGAGCTCGTTGATCATAGAGATCAGTCTATCATCAGAATGCGATAACAAATAGCTAAAATGTTCTAAACGGTCTTTCGAATCTAAAACATATGTTTTTTCAATTTCGGAATCATTAATGCGTTGGCCAACTTTTTTTTTGAAAGCAATCCCTGTCATATAGATAATTGCTTCATTTCCTCCCCGATCAATTAAAGCTACATTGTTATTGATAATCTTTTTAACTTTCATTAGTTTCTCCTTTCCAGAAAAAAGAACTCAGATCCAATATCAAATAAGCTTTTGATCATAAAGCTTTACTTGATATTAGTTCTGAGTTCTGCCTGATTTATCAGTAACATAACTCTAGAGATAACTGCGTCGCTATCTCAAGTTCTTTTTTCTTTTCTTACAAAATAAATATACTTTATTTCATTTTATAAGTCAACGTTTTCATTGCTTATAAATTAGTTTTTTTAATCATCTCAGTAATAATTTGCTATGTCAGTTCGATCAATACCATTTGCATGAAAGTACAGCTATAAGCCAATCACACCTAACCTACTCTTAATCGTATAATGATTCCAGTTAGCAAGGTCTTTAATACTCATGATCCCCATCTGGTTGAGTTTTTTTCATTCGAGACCCTATGCCCCAAAAGACCGTCATTTTAGGAATATTCCATACTTTCTCAGGAACATTTTGATACGTCCATTCAGCAATAAACCCTTCATTGTGCTTCGCTTCATTGTCTAAGGCGAGTTTGGCCAAAGGGGATTATCTCCGCGACACCTACCGTAGCAATCAATCCTAATTCTTCTTTAATACGTTCTTGGATCATTTGAACGAATTTTTTCCTTCTCTGACTTCTTGTTCCTTCAGTCGTAAAAATATTCAGTGATCTGGTCACTTTTAAAATGGGTTCATCGATTGGATACATCAGTAGATCTTCGTCAGCCACATATCTTTTGAAAATATTATTTACCCGCATATTTCGCTTGATATATAGGTTCATACGTGGTGGAACAACGTATGATGTTTTAGGAAATAGTTGTGATAAATCACGTGGTCTACTCACATTTGTAATATCATACCGCTTTTTTGCTTCAGGAGAAGAAGCTCTAATATCAATCCTAAACCAGTATTGTCAGCGCGACTCATAACAACAAGTTCTGTTGTTAATGGATCAAAATTTCTTTCTATACACTCGATACTCGCATAAAAAGGCTTCATGTCGATTAGAAAATAATCATTTACTGATTCTTTCGAATAATCCAGCATGAATAACACCCATTCTTTTTTACATTATACAAACGTAAGTTAGGAAATATAAAGAAAAAAACTAAATAGCACTAAACAAACAAGACAACTCATGCTTATTCCGTATAAGAAACTACATATTATGTTAACTAGTTATTAAAATAACATATTCAATAAAATTAAATTGTAATTTTATAGGTTTTAGGAATGAAAAAGCCTTATTTCAGGAAGTTTTTAACTGTTTGCTATAGATGTATGTCATGATAGTATCGTAATAAAAATAATATAAAAGGAGCGAGTTCCAATATGCAAAATGTAAAAGAAGTTTCTGTAAAAGAGATGAAACAAATTATCGGTGGTTCTAATGATAGTCTTTGGTATGGTGTAGGACAATTTATGGGTAAACAAGCAAACTGTATAACAAACCATCCTGTTAAACACATGATAATTCCTGGATATTGTTTATCGAAAAGTTTAGGGTAAGCGTAGGAGTGAATATTAATGAAAAAATATAATGAGTTATCTAAAAAAGAACTTCTACAGATTCAAGGAGGAATAGCACCTATTATAGTTGCTGGCCTTGGCTATTTAGTAAAAGATGCATGGGATCATTCAGACCAAATAATCTCAGGATTTAAAAAAGGTTGGAATGGTGGACGTAGAAAATAAAAATGTGGTAAAAGACTTATATCTCTAATTAAAATTAATAGCATAGTAACTATCAAAAGCTTGTTCTCGTTATAAGGATTATTTGTATGGTTAATGATTAAGAGGAAAAATTAAATGAATAAAAAATTATCTGTAAAGAAATGGCTTCAATTAGAAAAAGCTTCAATTATAGGGATTATTACTCTAATTGGATTAATACTCGGAGAATTATTAAATAAAATTTTAGTCAAATATATAGACAGTTTTTATTTGAGCTTTTTATTAGGAACTATGTCTATATATATATGTTGGTTCTTATATTCATTAATTTATTTTAAAAAAAATAACAGAAAGTGAATTCCGTATTGGTAGTTAGTTGTTTATTATTGATTGTTGCAAATCAACAATTTAACCGAAAAGGAAACAAGCTCAATAATACAAAAGGCGGCTGGCAAATGCCAGCCGCCTTTTGTATTATTGAGCTTGGGTTTTGAGGGGAATTCAAGGGGGAGATTGCTCCCCTTTGACAAGCGATTATTTGCAGCAAATATAGAGATTGCCAAACCTTTTTAGTAAGTAATGACAAAACTGAAGCAAGTTGCTGAAGATTTGTCATTTCGTGTGCCGACTTTCAGGAAAGTTTAGGTACATTAGCAAATATATGTATAGGATTCTAAAATTTTATCGCCAGATTTTGCAATCGATAAATGATGCACAATAAATATAAGAGTTTTATTTGCTAAATTTAAAAGGCGATCCATCATTTCATGTTCTAGTAGTTTATCAAGTCCATTTGTCGCTTCATCTAAAATGAAAACAGATGAATTTTATAGGTTTCAGGAATGTTATTACCTTATTTCAGGAAGTTTTTAACTGTTTGCTATAGATATATGTCACACTAGTATCGTAATAAAAATACTCTAAAAGGAACGTGTTTAAATATGCAAAATGTAAAAGAATTAAGTACGAAAGAGATGAAACAAATTATCGGTGGAGAAAATGATCACAGAATGCCTAATGAGTTAAATAGACCTAACAACTTATCTAAAGGTGGAGCAAAATGTGGTGCTGCAATTGCTGGGGGATTATTTGGAATCCCAAAAGGACCACTAGCATGGGCTGCTGGGTTAGCAAATGTATACTCTAAATGCAACTAAAAAAGAAGAGAAAAAACTCATTACGAGTTTTTTCTCTTCTTTTTTTGCATGAAATTAGGAATAACTAATGAAACAATAGCAATCAATAGTAAAATCTTACTTAATATAGTTTCGGAAAAAATAAATAATCCTAAATTTATAATTACTGCTAAAAAAATGCATAAATTATACTCTAAATTATTTTTTTTTAAATTCATAATATAAACATCCTCTCTTTAATTAGTGTACCATTCCGAAATATTTCATCCCCAGCTCTTTTTTTACTAATATACCAACTATATTTAATAACAAAATAACTAGTAAACTTAATATTTTTAGTGGCATAGAATATTCAAAAATAAATAAAGGCACCATACATGTAGCTATCAATATAAATACAGAACTTACGTATTTTATTATTTTACGGAACATTATAACCTATTACAACTTCGCAAACAGCCATAGCCCTTACCATAGATAAGATTTTTACCAGCACCACCACCACATGTTTGTTTTATCTCTTTCATACTTAATTTTTTTACATTTTGCATGTCTCTACATGCTCCTTTTAAAGTTTTTTTAGAACCTCACGACTATAACATGGATAATTTAATCGTGGTCAAAAACTTCCTGAAATAGGGTGTTTCATATCCTGAACACGAATTTTTAGTCAATTTTCGAAAAATGAAACTTTAAAATTTCTTTGACCAGAACTCTATTTATTCTTGTGTTGTACCTTCGAATAGGATCCCGTATATCTTTTTTATTTGAAGCTTAAGTTCTTTTCCTTTATTTTTTGGCTCTAAAGACTTAATTTTTCTTACTAATGAGTGGATCATACAATCTGATTTAGTGTCGTCCTGCTTTTGCTTATAGAACCATCCCTTCCTATAAAAAGCGATCTGTTCTCTCACCTCTGGAATTGAATAAAGAGTTGATTTTCAAATTTTTGCTTGATTAGCTACTCTTGAAAAATTTGTAGGTTGACTACCTTCTTTAAGAGTAAGGATAGCTTGATTTGTACATGCTGCCGTTTGCACTCGCCTATTCCGATGTACTTATTTTAATATTCCTGTTATTTATATTTTCCTCCAAACTATTTACTCTATCGGGTCTCCCATAAATAATATGGCTATTTCTAATTTTTTCTTCAATCTCGATATACTTTTCTAAAATCTGTTGATTTTTACAATTATCTTGTGCTCATACATCTTATAGAAAAATATAGTGTCAATTTACGAATGATTTAGCTTTTATCAAACAGCAACTTTTACAGTCTCCTGTCAATTTAGAACTTATTTACTAAGAAAAAATCGATAATACACATAAAAAAAATTGGATAAATTAGACGCCAAAGAGATACTGATCGTGACAGAATTATTATTGGAAAGTCGTGCATTGAATAAAGTATAGATAATGACTATTATCCCATCACTTATTAAATGAGTTTTCCCCGGAGAAACACAAAAAGATAAAAGAGAAAATTACCAATGAGCTTTTATACTATAATGCCTCTATATTCTATGAAAAAGATTTAATCACTCGCTTATGGCAATTCAGCCGATGGATCGATGAGCATCTGTTTTTAAATTTTACGTACAAAAAAACCGAGGACAGCTTGTCGAACGGACAGCAGTTCCGGTATCTCTTTTTTTCTCAGAATATTATTTCTATGTGCTTTGTTACAATCCATTTTCTTTCAAAAAATAGCATCATTTATAATATGGTTCTCCGTATCGCGAGCGAATGTTATTGGCTAATCTCTTGGCAAAAAAGTGTTCACCACAAAATTCCTAACTAAACAAAAAATAGCATAAATTAATGCTCTTAGTCACAGATCATACTGTAACAGTATGATCTTATTTTCTGACAAAATAAGAATACCAATCATTTATGGTACGACATTCTAAGCGTAAATGATTGATATTCTTTTGCAGAAACATTCTTAATTTGTACCTAAAGATTGCTGACTAAAAAATAGATAGAAAATTTTCTTCACTCTATTTAATACGTTGCTTGAAGTTTTATAGTTATCTATTAACATTCTCGTCCCCTATTGTCGGGGATAGGTTTCGATTAGATGAACTCGAAAACGTTGCTATATCAATTATGGAATACATTATTCTCTGTCCAGTGATGGGACAATCCATACTCTTCCAATTAGTTATTTGGTCGATTCACGGGAAAAATTTTATATGCAGTTCATTATTACTACTCATCTTCAGACTGTACCGATTCAAAACATTACCCTTTCTTCAATTTTCAGTATCTAGATTGAAAATTATATCATACTTAATATTCCTTTCAATCTAGTTTATTCACCAGGTTATATTTCCTAATGAGACTCATATAATCCTAATTCGTACTTACGCATGTTAATCAATTGTTACACTACCGACACTTGATAAAAAGGCTTTCAACCTCGTTAAGCATGGTCATAACATAGCTGATAATTACCAGATCGAAATTTCTTTATAACTCTTACAAAGCAAAAAGACCGCTCCTTCGCTACAAAATATGATATTTTTGATAAATGGACTAGGCTGATTTTTCAACATTTGGTTAATCCCCATTACTAGAGTATGAATATCCTTAACCTGAAGTCCTTTGTCTTTGTTGCTTAGTACGCTCGGGATTTCTTCTTTTTGTCAAGGATGAAAATGATTTTTCAAAGGATTTTGGATTTTCATTGTATCTATTATCCAAAATGTTTTGAATGTTTAACACTAATGTCATAACTAATAATGGCTTATTGCTAGCGTCTATCGAAGTATTTTTTATTTCCTTCAATGTCAATGTCATAGAGATAGACATTTAAAATCTGCGACATTTTCACCGGGATTTAGCCCATCTTTTTCGTCAATTTTTGGATTCTTTTTTAGTTTCTATTGGAAAGAATCTTCAACTGACATAATTCATTTTGTATTTTTATCTGTCCTCTTAACATTTTAGTGTCAATTTTAATAGTGCTTCACACGAGAAAGGTATAAACATACCAATAAATTTGGTATGACTAATGAACCTTGCACTGCATAGTATAGCCATACGCGGATATACTATATCTCTTATGTTCCTTAGAGTAAAACCTCTAAATCGGTGTGTATTGTTGTTCAAAAAATAAAAAATTCCAGATTAAATCTGTTCATTAGATATATCTAACCCGTTCAACCAAGAATCGAATTCATTTTTCAATTCTTGCAACTGCCCATAATATTTCTCGCATGATATTTGTTAAGCCACTATTCTCATTTTGCTGTTTTTTAACAAATTTAAATTGTAGATATACGTCTACCTTTACGTTATCTACAATTTAAATTTCATTTACGGTAGTAATTCCCGAATCGTGAACGTTTGTTACTTACACCGTTTTGATAATAACTTTTTGAATCAAATAAATGCTGTATATAATATTTGGCCCACACTTATAATAGCGTTTCATAACCAATTGGCAACCCCAACGTACAAATACATTTTTTGACCGCTTTCTTGCTTTCCTCCTCTGTGGTTGTCTGAAGAACATCCTTATAAAGCAAATAAACTTTCGTACAATAAGATCTTCCAGTAATTTTGATTAGTTGACGACAAGCTTCCATACTAGTACTGTTCATCATTTCTAAGATGCTGCTGCCGATGAACAAAATATTCTCTTGTCGATCATTCAACGAAAAACAAGATGGTAAGTGTCTGTTCCACTGCTTTCGATAAATTGGTACAAAATTAATTCCATTAATGCAATCATTGAGATATGTGACGTAATATCTAGATGATTCAAGCTGATTTCATCTGTAAACAAATAAAGATTAATATCACTAAAATTTTGTATTAAGTTATTATCTGCTCCAGTAATTGAAACGATTAAAGGATGATCTTGTTCCTTTATTTTTCGAATTGTTTCGATCAACTCTAAATCTTCTCCTTTGTAACTGAAGATAAAGGCTATATCATTTTTTTTAACTTGCTTTTGTGCAATAGAACGAGTTTGATGATCTTCAGGAAAAATTACAAAAAAACCGGCTGTATTATACAAATATCGTATATAACGCATAATTTCTTTACTCAATCCTTTAGCAAATAAAAAAATTTTAGGCTGTTTTTGTAGTTGTTCTACAATTAGTTTCACTTTATCTGTATCTATTACGAGTCAAGTCCATAATCCTGTGTAAAATACTATACAATGTTTTACCGGTCTCTCATTGATCAAACTTAATATATTTTCTTGTAGAACTGAGCCATTCGTCATGAAGGTCCATAAGGACAGCTCCAATTAATCGATTGGCAGACGTTCGGTTGGGAAAAATCCGAATAATCTTTTCTCTTCTGCGGACTTCCTGGTTCAGTCGTTCAAGAAGGTTGGTGCTTTTTAGCCGATTATGACTATTTCCGATAACCGTGTATTGAAAGGCATCTTCGAAGCCATTATCCAATATTTCGCAGGCTTTTGTATATTTAGGCTGGTCGATATATTCACCGACTAAGGCATTCTTAGCTGTTCGAGCGAGTTCAATATCCGTAAACTTAAAGATCGCTTTTACTGCTTCTCTAAACGGTTTTGAATTCTTTTTTGGAATGGAACTGAAGATGTTTCTTAAAAAATGGACCTGGCATCTCTGCCAACTTGCGTTGGTAAATGACTTACGAATCGCAGACACTAGGCCTTTATGGGCATCAGAAATGATGAGTTCTGTCCCCTTTAGGCCGCGTTCTTTTAAGTATTCAAAGAAGATGGACCATGTGTCATCACTTTCTTCATTTTGAATCATGAAGCCAATGATTTCACGGTCGCCACCTTCTGTTATCCCGATCGCAATATGGCAGCTTTTAGAAAGCACTCGATGGTCCTCACGGACTTTTATGTAGAGAACATCAGTCATCAGATAAGGATAATTCGTACCTGAGAGTGAACGGTTCTGCCATTCGTTGACCATCGGGTCTAACTGCTCAGTCAGGCTAGAAACAAAAGATTTCGATACAGATTTTCCACATAGCTCTTCAACAATCTTTGAAACTTTACGTGTCGAAACGCCCGAAACATACATCTCAAGCATTGAAGCGAGCAGTGCCTTTTCATTTCGCTGATAACGCTCAAACACCGTCGGTGAAAATTCACCATCACGTGTTCTAGGCACTTTTAATTCGAGTGTACCCACACGAGTCGTAAAGTCTCGCTCATAATAGCCATTTCTTTGACTCTGACGACTTTCTGAACGTTCATAGTCATCGGCTTGAATATATTCTGTTCGTTGATTTTCCATCAATTGGTTGAAAACAGTGGTTAAAATATTTTTAGAAATATCATCTTTTACCGAATGTTCAATAATACTTTGAACCTCTTCGTTGTTCAGTGTAAAATGTACTTGGGTCATGTAACGTCCTCCTGGGTATGTTTTTGTGGTTAAAAACATTGTACCGTAAAAGGGCTGTTACATGGCCTTTTATCTTTTACACAATTATATGGACTTTATCCTATTACGCGAACAGATTCAACTAAATTCTTTAAATACTCTTCGCGATAATCTTTCTGGCTAACGACAAAAGGTGAACTCTCGGGAAGAGGAGTTTTATAAAGTAACGTATATTTAATAACAGTGGTAAACTCACTAAATCCAGAAAATCCAAGCTTTCTGACAAAACGCAGAAAAGTAGTTGTTGAAACAAAACAGTCATCAGCAACTTCGCGGATACTTTTACTTTTAATGTTTTCTAGGTTATTGATGACGTAATCAAAAAGAATTTGTTCATTCTTAGTCAGCTCTGAAATATGACTATTGGCTATTTCAAAAAAATCCATTACCGATCACCCCTTTCTTATTGAGGTACTCCTTGAGCAACACAGTGAATATTTCCACCACCAAGTAAAATTTCACGAGCCATTACACCAATAATTTCATATTCTGGGTATATTTTTTTTAATAGTGCTTCTGCTTTTTTATCATTTGGGTCCTCAAAAAGTGGAAAAATAATGCCGCCATTTGCTGTATAATAGCTTACATAAGAAGCAATCAACCGATCACCGGAAAATCGAGGAAGCATGCCATTTACCGGATCAACACCAGCAGCTTCTTCCTCTGTAATGTATAAAGGTTTCGGTAATTCTATCTTGTGTATAATGAAGCTTCTTCCTTTTGCGTCTTTTTCTTTCATCAATACTTCTTCTGCTTCTCTGACGATTTCGTACATTGGATCACTTGTTTGTTCACACCAACTCAAAATAATTTCACCAGGCCGTACAACATTGATTAAATTATCGATATCACCGTTTGTTTCATCCAAAAAAAAGCCTCGAGGAAACCAAACGATTTTTTCTATGCCACAATACTCTTTTAGAATTTTTTCAATTGATTCTTTATCTAATTGAGGGTTACGTCCTTCTGATAACAAGCATTCTTCTGTTGCAAAAAGCGTTCCTTCCCCATCTGTATGTATTGAGCAACCTTCTAGAACAAACTCTTGTAATTGGTAATATTCAATTCTCTCCTGTTCACAAATTTTTTGAGCTAACAAATCATCTTGATCCCACGGAAAAAATAACCCATCTAACAAACCGCCCCAAGCATTAAATCGAAAATCGACACCACGTACTTCCCCCAAAGAATTCATAACATATAATGGTCCCGTGTCTTTTATCCATGCGTCGTTATTACTTACTTCTAGTACACGTATTTTTTCAGGTAATTGATAACGTGCATTCAAGAATTGTTGATGCGAAACGAGCATAGTTACATTTTCAAATCGTGCAATTACTTCAGCGACTTCAGCGTATGCTTTTTGTGCAGGTTTTCCCCCTAAACGCCAGTTATCTGGACGTTCTGGCCAAATCAAATAGCATTCTTTATGAAAAGACCACTCTGGCGCCAATTGAAAACCATCTTTTTTTGGTGACGATTCTAGCATAAATGTTCCTCCTTTAAATAAACCAACATTCTTAGTAACCAACTAAATTTTAGGGTATTGTCTTAAACATACTATAACATTCTAAGTATATCTATAATAGGATTAAAAAAGCGAAATAGAAACAACTAGATGTTCTATTTCGCACAGTTACTTTTTCTTTTACTCATATGTTAATATATCTACTAAGTGACTTTTTTGTTCTAAATTTTGTGAGCTATAAATAATCGTGCCAGCATTTTCTTTTAGTAATTTATCTAAATTTTCTAAAGAAGTAATTACAGCTCGCGCATTAGGTTTTTTCTTAACAAATTCTAAGGCAGCTTCCACTTTTGGCAACATACTTCCTGGTGCAAACTCACCATTATCTTTGTATTTTTCTAATGTCTCAATATCAATTTTTTTCAGTTCTTTTTGTTGCGGTGTGTTAAAATGGACAGCAACATTTGCAACACCAGTTAAGATAATCAGTTCATTTGCATCAATGATTTCAGCAAGTTTTTCAGAAGCAAAGTCTTTATCTATCACAGCTTCTTTACCTCTTAGGCCTTCACCAGTTTGAATTACCGGAATACCACCACCTCCTCCTGCAATTACAATTACATCTGAATCAACTAGCGTTTTTATAACTTTTGATTCAACTATATCTATAGGTTTAGGAGAAGCCACTACTTTACGCCATCCTCTTCCTGCATCTTCTTTGAAGATAGAATCGGTCATTCTCGTTTCTTTTTCAGCCTGTTCTTTCGTCATAAATGGCCCAATTGGTTTAGTAGGCTGTTTAAATCCTGGGTCTTCTTCAGAAACAATAACTTGAGTGAACAATCCTACTATGGATTTTTCTATACCACGTTTCTTCAATTCATTCGTTAACGCCTGTGCTAGCCAATATCCTATGCTGCCTTGAGTCATTGCAACATTGGTATCAAGTGGCATTGCTGGATTCGTTTGGGTTGCTCCAGCTTTTTGTTGTAATAATAAGTTACCTACTTGAGGCCCGTTACCATGAGTAATAAGTAGCTTATAGCCTTTTTCAACTAGAGCAGCTAATGACTGAGCTGTTTCAACTAAAGTCTTTTGTTGTCCTGTTGCCGTAGGATCATTTGTTAATATTGCATTCCCTCCTAATGCCACAACTATTTTCTTTGTCATAACACGTTTTCTCCTTTAGGGATTTGTTGCGTAATACAATGAATGTTTCCTCCACCTAATAAGATTTCTCGAGTATAAACACCCACAATTTTACGATCAGGATATAAGGATTGCAATGTTTCCTTTGCCTTTTCGTCCATTGGATCATCAAATAATGGATAAATAACTCCTCCATTTGCTGTATAGTAATTTACATAACTTGCTGCCAAACGATCTCCTTTTTGACGTGGAAGTGTACCATTTATGGTATCTACTCCATGACTTTCTTTTTCGTTAATAAGTATAGGCTTAGGCACATGCAATTTTGTTACATGAATATTTCGACCTTTTGCATCTACGGAGTTTTCCAGAATTTCTAGGCATTCTTTAGAAATTTCATATTGTGGATCCTGCTTATCATCTGTCCAAGCTAAAACAACTTCACCAGGCGCTACAAAATTAACAATATTATCTACATGGCCATTCGTTTCATCTAAATAAATTCCGCGCTTTAACCAAATTACCTTATCAATATTTAGATACTCTCCTAAAATATTTTCAATTTGTTCTTTTGATAGCTGTGGATTACGTCCTTTTGATAATAAGCACTCTTCTGTGGTAATTAATGTACCTTCTCCATCAACATGGATAGATCCCCCTTCCAAAACAAAATTATCTAAACGATAACGGTCCTTCCATTCAATTTCACAAATTTTTTGTGCAACTTGATCGTCTTGATCCCAAGGGAAATAAAGTCCATCTTCCAGCCCGCCCCAAGCGTTGAATGTCCAATCCACACCTCGAACTTTTCCTTGACTATTTGTAACAAAAGTAGGACCACAATCTCGAACCCATGAATCATTATTAGCAATTTCTACCACCCGTATATGTTCGGGAAGCATGTGGCGAGCATTATCATACTGATCAGAATTCACACCCATTGTAACAGGCTCAAAATTGGCAATCGCCCTAGCAACCTCTGCGAAAGCTCGCTGGGCTGGTTTTCCTCCATCTCGCCAATTATCAGGACGTTGTGGCCACAACATATATACTCCTTCATGCGCCGAAAATTCTCCGAGCATTCTAAAATGATCTTTTTTAGGTGAACTATCAATTGTTTTCATCAGTAAGCACTCCTTTATCTTTTTTTTCTTTTGACGAATAGTGAATCACGATTTCACCAATAACAAAGGCAAAAATTGTTCCGAGCAACACGGGTACTTTAGTATTTATCTCTGAAGAACTTGAATCTAGAGGAACTACAGAAAAAAGTAGTGTCGCGATTAGCAACAACATTGGGATAATCGTCATTAATTTTAACAACCAATTTGGTCCAGGAACTTTAAATGGACGAACAACATGAGAATCGATTTTTCTTAACTTCAAGAACGCTGGAAACATCATAATATAAGAAAGTAACAATGCTACTACATTTAGTGAGAAAAACGCCCAAAAAATATTCTCATTTGGGATAAAGGGTGCAATAATAATTAGAAGTGAAGCAATAATACCATTAGTGACAGAAGCTCCTACTGGCATATCATTTTTTTGACTTTTTTTAGCGAAAATTAGAGGCATATCATGATTTTTTGCAGCATACAAAGCGACATAATTTACTCCTAAGGACCAAGAAATCAAGTTTGCTGCCAGCGTATACATGAAGAAAATACCGATTAATACAACAAAAGGATTCAATCCCCCAACAAGCAAAATAAAGCTGTCAATTAATCCTCCAGAAGCAGATAATTGATCTGCTGGTACCGCCGCTCCCATTCCAAATGCAGCAAACAAATAGAAAAAGGCGATCAAAACACCACCATAAATAATAGCTTGTGGAATTTGTTTTTTAGGGTTATCCATTTCATTTGCTAGAGTAGTGACCACTTCAAATCCTAAAAAATTAAACAAGATAACAGATAAAAAACTAAAATTTTGAATATCTAGTTTAGGTAACAAAGCTGTTCCAGAAAAGTTATTAGCCATTCCTTTTGTTAATGCATGATAGATACCCAAAACACCAAGACATATCATGATTGCCACTTTCGCAAATGCAGCGATATTTAAGATCCACTTACTATCACTAACAGGGTAACAGCTAATTATCGTAACAATCCAGACAAATACCAACTGCAACATAATTAGTAGAGGCGTACTAAAGTTTAACTGAAAAATTTGAGTTAATACTTCTTGAAATAAAACGGCGAGACTCGCCATCCAAATAGGAAAATTAATCCAGTAAAACCAAGCGACTCTAGCACCCCACTTTCTTCCATAAGCTTTTTTAACCCAGTCATAGATCCCTCCTTCGCCGTCATATGTCGTACCAAGTTCAGCTGATATTAATCCGTAAGGTAAGAAAAATAATATCAACAATAAACCCCACCAAAAAAATTGCGAAGAGCCGATTGCAGCAGCTGGTGCTGCCGACTCTACCACTAAGATAACTACAACGGCCATCAATACTGCATCAAATAAACGGAATTTCTTTTTTTCTTTCATTATTGTGCTCCTTTCGATGAGCCTTTTATGAAAAGTACGTGTAAATTTTTTTATTCTCTATGAATTAGCAAAAAATTCACACGTCTCTTCTACTGCTTAAGCAAGTTCTTGCTAATCTCTTCGTTCTAATTGACGTTTAGGTTTCAGCATACACTGCAGTTCCCCATCAAATTTTTCTGCTAAAGCTTGATCGGCATAATCCAAATATGGATTCAAAAAATAAACTAATAAAGCACGCATAGCTGTTAATCGATTTTCTGCTTCATCTAATACGATAGATTGTTCACCATCTAGCACTTCATCTGTAACTTCTTCACCGCGTGTTGCTGGTAAGCAGTGCAAAAATTTTGCATGTGGTGAAGCTTTTTTCATCAATTCATTATTTACTTGGTAGGTTGGATAGAAAATATTCATCCGTTCTTCTTCAGATAATTCCGCTTCATATAAGCCATACCACACATCCGTATAGACAAAGTCCGCATCTTTAAGAGCCACATTAACATCTTCTGTGATCTGCACACTTCCTCCTGATTTTTTGGCATTTTCCTTCCCTATTTCTAATGCTTCTTCTTTAATTTGGAATCCCTCTGGTCCGTATTGAACAAAATCCATTCCCATTTTTGTTGCCATAAACATGGTAGATACACAAACTTGCGTTGCATCTCCAACAAAAACAATTTTACAATCAGATAATTTTTTTCCTTTCGGTAAATGTTCAGTCATCGTAATAATATCGCCTAGTTCTTGCGTAGGATGGTTGTAATCACTCATGCCATTAATAACTGGAATTGTTGCGTTCTTTGCCAACGAAACCACTGATTCATGACGTTCAACTCGAGCCATTAATATATCTACTAAACGTGATAATACTCGTGCAGTATCACCAAGACTTTCATGTCCTCCTAGTTGTATTTGACCAGGTGCTAAATATTGAGCGTGTCCTCCTAATTGTTCCATTGCGGTTTCAAATGAAACACGGGTTCGAGTGGAAGACTGTTCAAAAATCATACCTAGTGTTTTATTTTTAAGTAGTAATGGGTAATGACCATACTTAATACTTTTTTTGATTTTTAATCCTAGTTTGATTAAGTAATCGATTTCTTCTTTTGTAAAATCATTTGTATCGATAAAATCTCTTTTCTGCATAATTAACGCTCCTTCGAAATTTTTAATTGATATGTCTTTTACTCGAGTAATATATCTGACATATTTAGAATAAGCGTCTTTCGAGATTTATGAAAGCGGATTTAACACTTTAGAAATCAAAGTCATTTAAAGAAAATTTGTTACATTTTATGTAACAAGTTACACTAACAATCTTAAATTGCTTAAAGACTTAAGGATGCAATTTAACCGATACCATTGTTTTAAAAAACTTCTTCAAATGTTGCCATTTGGTAGCCAACCTTTTTAACCTCATTACTGTTAAAATAAACCAAATTTTCGTTATACTATGTTTCTTTTATAGTAAATATCATTTTTCTCACCTAATAGTTTGTCGTTTCGTGTGTGAAAGCATTCCGTAATTTTTCTAAAACAAAAAAGGATCTTTTGTAACACTTAGTTAATGTTACAAAGACCCTTTTTATTTTAGTCTAGTTCAATTGTAATATTCCGTTATTGCCTTACTATGACCGTATATGCCAATTTTTCAAATGACAATAAGATATTAGTATAACCTTTCCTTTATTCTAATTTCATTGGTTAAATTGAAGCTTCATTTTAAAAGTTGAACAAATTTCTAGTTAACAAACACGTTGCTAATTTTTAGATAAGAGGCATTGGCAAGTAGAAAATAAATTTAAGTCACACTGGCAAATGTAAAAATTTTTAATTGACAGTATTTAGGGCAAAAAATTCTTAAGCCAAATTCTGATTGGTCTTGATATTTGTTCATATTAGCAAAATGATACCTACTTATTTTTGTCTTGTAATACAATCCTTGTATATAACCATGTCGTCAGTACATAGTAGATGAAATACAATACGAAGAAGATCGTAAATGGTGCCCAAATATTTTTGTATGAATTTTGCATGAATAGACCAAACATTTGTAATCCGAACAAGACATGGACTACACCTAAGATTCCTGGTGCTAAGAATAACACACCTACTTCTCTACGGATCGATTGTTTAAGCAATCCGTATAGCGACCATTGAAAGCATTTGTGTATATTCACGAATACGAAAACTTAACTGGGACAAGGTGAAATTGTTCAACTTTTTCAATGAGGTCTGTTCTGATTTCTTTAGTAATGATAAAAAGAAAATGATCACAACATGTAATAGCAACACCTGCAAAAACTTCTACAGTTTTACCCCATTAAAAAGATAATTGTAATCTTCTACAGGATAAGTCACAGGTCCACCAGAAACTTGTTTGAAATAGATTTCAAAACTGACTTCTGTCTTGACTTCCTGCTCCTCTTTTTTCGCTTTATGAGAAAAAGCATGGAATGCGCTGCATCAGGTATCGAGGCTTAGAAAAAAATCAGGTGCATACGATGCTTGTTTTTGCCGAAATGAGTCTGAAAAAATTGGTCACTTAGCAGTGGGAGCATATGTCTTCATATTTTTTATTATACAAAAATAGACAAAAGTATCAGTCTACACTCTTAGTAAAGAGGAAACTGATACTTTTGTCTACAGTATGATATTTCTTACATCTACTTTTACTCCGGCAGTAGGACTCGAACCTACGACATCATGATTAACAGTCATGCGCTACTACCAACTGAGCTATGCCGGAATAACATCAGCGTGGCGACGTCCTACTCTCACAAGGGGCAACCCCTCACTACAATCGGCGCTAAGAAGCTTAACTTCTGTGTTCGGCATGGTTACAGGTGTATCCTTCTCGCTATCGCCACCACACTGTGGTGTTATCTTTTATTGAGTAAATTTTGTTCACTCAAAACTGGATTTGAAGTCACATAAGTTTTTTTCCGAGTACTTTTCTTTTAACCTATTGGTTAAGTCCTCGATCGATTAGTATCAGTCCGCTCCATACATCACTGTACTTCCACTCCTGACCTATCTACCTGATCATCTCTCAGGGATCTTACTTTCTTAAAGAAATGGGAAATCTCATCTTGAGGTGGGCTTCACACTTAGATGCTTTCAGCGTTTATCCCTTCCCTACATAGCTACCCAGCAATGCCCTTGGCAGAACAACTGGTACACCAGCGGTAAGTCCATCCCGGTCCTCTCGTACTAAGGACAGCTCCTCTCAAATTTCCAACGCCCGCGACGGATAGGGACCGAACTGTCTCACGACGTTCTGAACCCAGCTCGCGTGCCGCTTTAATGGGCGAACAGCCCAACCCTTGGGACCGACTACAGCCCCAGGATGCGACGAGCCGACATCGAGGTGCCAAACCTCCCCGTCGATGTGGACTCTTGGGGGAGATAAGCCTGTTATCCCCAGGGTAGCTTTTATCCGTTGAGCGATGGCCCTTCCATGCGGAACCACCGGATCACTAAGCCCGACTTTCGTCCCTGCTCGACTTGTTGGTCTCGCAGTCAAGCTCCCTTCTGCCTTTACACTCTTCGAATGATTTCCAACCATTCTGAGGGAACCTTTGGGCGCCTCCGTTACCTTTTAGGAGGCGACCGCCCCAGTCAAACTGCCCATCTGACACTGTCTCCCACCACGATTAGTGGTGCGGGTTAGAGTGGCCATAACGCAGGGGTAGTATCCCACCAGCGCCTCCATCGAAACTAGCGTTCCGATTTCTACGGCTCCTACCTATCCTGTACATGCGGTACAGACACTCAATATCAAACTACAGTAAAGCTCCATGGGGTCTTTCCGTCCTGTCGCGGGTAACCTGCATCTTCACAGGTACTAAAATTTCACCGAGTCTCTCGTTGAGACAGTGCCCAAATCGTTACGCCTTTCGTGCGGGTCGGAACTTACCCGACAAGGAATTTCGCTACCTTAGGACCGTTATAGTTACGGCCGCCGTTTACTGGGGCTTCAATTCGTACCTTCGCTTGCGCTAAGCACTCCTCTTAACCTTCCAGCACCGGGCAGGCGTCAGCCCCTATACTTCATCTTACGATTTTGCAGAGACCTGTGTTTTTGATAAACAGTCGCTTGGGCCTATTCACTGCGGCTGATCGTATGATCAGCACCCCTTCTCCCGAAGTTACGGGGTCATTTTGCCGAGTTCCTTAACGAGAGTTCTCTCGCTCACCTTAGGATTCTCTCCTCGACTACCTGTGTCGGTTTGCGGTACGGGCCGCTGTTTTCTCACTAGAAGCTTTTCTCGGCAGTGTGACATCAGGAACTTCGGTACTATTATTTCCCTCCCCATCACAGCTTGTCCTTAAGAAAAGAAGCATTTGACTCCTCTTCAGACTTACTGCTTGGACAGACATTTCCGATCGTCTGCATTCCTTAGCCTCCTGCGTCCCTCCATTGCTCAAACAAAAACAACGGGTACAGGAATATCAACCTGTTATCCATCGCCTACGCCTGTCGGCCTCGGCTTAGGTCCCGACTAACCCTGGGCGGACGAGCCTTCCCCAGGAAACCTTAGTCATTCGGTGGACAGGATTCTCACCTGTCTTTCGCTACTCATACCGGCATTCTCACTTCTAAGCGCTCCAGCAGTCCTCACGATCTGCCTTCAACGCCCTTAGAACGCTCTCCTACCAATACACCTAAAGGTGTACTCCACAGCTTCGGTAATATGTTTAGCCCCGGTACATTTTCGGCGCAGGGTCACTCGACTAGTGAGCTATTACGCACTCTTTAAATGATGGCTGCTTCTAAGCCAACATCCTAGTTGTCTGTGCAACCCCACAT
Source organism: Enterococcus sp. DIV0901a (assembly GCF_051711525.1). Taxonomy (NCBI): domain Bacteria; kingdom Bacillati; phylum Bacillota; class Bacilli; order Lactobacillales; family Enterococcaceae; genus Enterococcus; species Enterococcus sp. DIV0901a. The sequence continues at coordinate 2,062,247 of NZ_JBIOMW010000001.1, forward strand.
CCTTTTCCACTTAACATATATTTTGGGACCTTAGCTGGTGGTCTGGGCTGTTTCCCTTTCGACTATGGATCTTATCACTCACAGTCTGACTCCCGGATATGAATGAATGGCATTCGGAGTTTATCTGAATTCGGTAACCCGAGATGGGCCCCTAGTCCAAACAGTGCTCTACCTCCATCATTCTCAATTCCGAGGCTAGCCCTAAAGCTATTTCGGAGAGAACCAGCTATCTCCAAGTTCGTTTGGAATTTCTCCGCTACCCACACCTCATCCCCGCACTTTTCAACGTACGTGGGTTCGGTCCTCCAGTGCGTTTTACCGCACCTTCAACCTGGACATGGGTAGATCACATGGTTTCGGGTCTACGACTACATACTCAAACGCCCTATTCAGACTCGCTTTCGCTGCGGCTCCGTCTCTTCAACTTAACCTCGCATGCAATCGTAACTCGCCGGTTCATTCTACAAAAGGCACGCCATCACCCATTAACGGGCTTTGACTTGTTGTAGGCACACGGTTTCAGGTTCTATTTCACTCCCCTTCCGGGGTGCTTTTCACCTTTCCCTCACGGTACTGGTTCACTATCGGTCACTAGGGAGTATTTAGCCTTGGGAGATGGTCCTCCCGGATTCCGACGGAATTTCTCGTGTTCCGCCGTACTCAGGATCCTCCTAGGTGTCTTCCACATTTCGCCTACGGGGTTTTTACCCTCTTTGACTGACTTTTCCAAGTCATTCGACTATCTGAAAGAACTACCATATCGGAGTCCTACAACCCCAACAAGCAAGCTTGCTGGTTTGGGCTTTTCCCGTTTCGCTCGCCGCTACTCAGGGAATCGAATTTTCTTTCTCTTCCTGCAGGTACTTAGATGTTTCAGTTCTCTGCGTCTACCTCGAATGTGCTATGTATTCACACAATCGTAACATCCTATTAAAGATGCTGGGTTCCCCCATTCGGAAATCTCTGGATCATAGCTTACGTACAGCTCCCCAAAGCATATCGGTGTTAGTCCCGTCCTTCATCGGCTCCTAGTGCCAAGGCATCCACCGTGCGCCCTTATTCACTTAACCTTATCAACCTTGCGGTTGGGTTTTGATCCTTCTTCTAGCGATAGAAGTTAGATCAAGAAAATAAGCAATTGAACTTATTAAAAAACTCTATCCAGCTCACAAATCAGCCTGTGCGGCAAAAAGATCGATCGTCTCATAAAACCAAAGATTTTATGGCCGTCCGCCTATTTTGCTTCAGGCTAAACAATTTGTTCAGCTTTCAAATTCAACGCGGTGTTCTCGGTTTGTATTACTTACATTTACTTCAAATATCCAGTTTTCAATGAACAAAAGTGTTTGAGAGTAAACCTCTCAAAACTGAACAAAGTAAAAACAAATTGTGTAGTCTCCGTAATATTCCTTAGAAAGGAGGTGATCCAGCCGCACCTTCCGATACGGCTACCTTGTTACGACTTCACCCCAATCATCTATCCCACCTTAGGCGGCTGGCTCCAAAAAGGTTACCTCACCGACTTCGGGTGTTACAAACTCTCGTGGTGTGACGGGCGGTGTGTACAAGGCCCGGGAACGTATTCACCGCGGCGTGCTGATCCGCGATTACTAGCGATTCCGGCTTCATGCAGGCGAGTTGCAGCCTGCAATCCGAACTGAGAGAAGCTTTAAGAGATTAGCTTAGCCTCGCGACTTCGCAACTCGTTGTACTTCCCATTGTAGCACGTGTGTAGCCCAGGTCATAAGGGGCATGATGATTTGACGTCATCCCCACCTTCCTCCGGTTTGTCACCGGCAGTCTTGCTAGAGTGCCCAACTGAATGATGGCAACTAACAATAAGGGTTGCGCTCGTTGCGGGACTTAACCCAACATCTCACGACACGAGCTGACGACAACCATGCACCACCTGTCACTTTGCCCCCGAAGGGGAAGCTCTATCTCTAGAGTGGTCAAAGGATGTCAAGACCTGGTAAGGTTCTTCGCGTTGCTTCGAATTAAACCACATGCTCCACCGCTTGTGCGGGCCCCCGTCAATTCCTTTGAGTTTCAACCTTGCGGTCGTACTCCCCAGGCGGAGTGCTTAATGCGTTAGCTGCAGCACTGAAGGGCGGAAACCCTCCAACACTTAGCACTCATCGTTTACGGCGTGGACTACCAGGGTATCTAATCCTGTTTGCTCCCCACGCTTTCGAGCCTCAGCGTCAGTTACAGACCAGAGAGCCGCCTTCGCCACTGGTGTTCCTCCATATATCTACGCATTTCACCGCTACACATGGAATTCCACTCTCCTCTTCTGCACTCAAGTCTCCCAGTTTCCAATGACCCTCCCCGGTTGAGCCGGGGGCTTTCACATCAGACTTAAGAAACCGCCTGCGCTCGCTTTACGCCCAATAAATCCGGACAACGCTTGCCACCTACGTATTACCGCGGCTGCTGGCACGTAGTTAGCCGTGGCTTTCTGGTTAGATACCGTCAAGGGATGAACAGTTACTCTCATCCTTGTTCTTCTCTAACAACAGAGTTTTACGATCCGAAAACCTTCTTCACTCACGCGGCGTTGCTCGGTCAGACTTTCGTCCATTGCCGAAGATTCCCTACTGCTGCCTCCCGTAGGAGTTTGGGCCGTGTCTCAGTCCCAATGTGGCCGATCACCCTCTCAGGTCGGCTATGCATCGTGGCCTTGGTGAGCCGTTACCTCACCAACTAGCTAATGCACCGCGGGTCCATCCATCAGCGACACCCGAAAGCGCCTTTCAAATCAAAACCATGCGGTTTTGATTGTTATACGGTATTAGCACCTGTTTCCAAGTGTTATCCCCTTCTGATGGGCAGGTTACCCACGTGTTACTCACCCGTTCGCCACTCCTCTTTTTCCGGTGGAGCAAGCTCCGGTGGAAAAAGAAGCGTTCGACTTGCATGTATTAGGCACGCCGCCAGCGTTCGTCCTGAGCCAGGATCAAACTCTCATAAAAAGTTCGAACAATCTTACGATTGTTAAGCTCAATTTGTTTGCTAGCATATTGCTTGCTTGTTAAAAATGTTTGTTGTCTTGAATTGAATCAAGACGCCCTACACATTTGGTTTGTCTTACTTTGTTCAGTTTTCAAAGGTCTACTTCATCAGGAGTGTTTCCCGATTCGTTTTTGGCTGCCGTAGCAACTTTTATATCATATCAGAGAGACAAGCGATTGTCAACTCTTTTTTAAAAGTTTTTTTCGATTCCGTTTTTCGAAATCTTTCAGCAACTCATTTATCATAACTTATCGTTTGTTATTTGTCAAGAACTTTTTTGAAGTTTTTTTCGATAGAATCAAGCTTCGCAAGTGGTTCTTTTTTAACGACTCAGTTATCTTATCATGTCGTTAGTAACATGTCAATAACTATTTTTTAAATTTTTTTAGAAATGTGATATAACATCCACTTCAGAATCAACGCTGTTAAATTTATCATGTATTTCTTCCTTGGTCAACTATAAATTAAGCATTACTTTGTGAAATGATTTTTCGATCAATTATTATTATTCGTTATACAACCGTTTTCTACATAATTTTGAAAATAAAATGCACTAAAAAACTATCTTTAGCAGAACATTTCATTGTATTTTTTGGACCAAACAATAAAAAAAGAAGTTTGAAAAAAATTCAAACTTCTTTGTTCGCTTAATCTGTATTTTAGAAGAAAGGCACTCCCTCTACTTCGTAAGTTCCAAGAACAGAGCGCATTTGACCTGGTTCTTCCCAAATATATCCTTCGCCTAATTCTTCTCTTTGATTCTTTTGTTCAGTTTCAAAGACAAACAACGGAACATTTTCCTCTTTAATATGTGTATTTGTCAATTCCATCAAACTAATCTTGCTAACATCGATATGAACTATTTCTTTTAAGAAATTAAGTATATTCGCTAAACCAGTCTTTCCTTCAGAAAGTTCCGCTAACGCAAATTCCAACTTGTCATCAATTGAATGGACCAAAAATTTTTTAGTACCATCCTCCAAATGCAACATAATTGTACCAGCAACTCTTTTGCTTGCCAAAATTTCCACCTCGATCAACTTGTTCTATGGCTTACATAAAAATTCTAGCACATTTTCAGAAAAAATACACTTTTTATTTCTTATTTTCTTTCCGTTCTAGTTCAGATAATGCTTCTTCTATCCAAATAGGTAACTGCTCCGCAATAGTGGTAAATCCGATCTTACGATTTTTATTCGTGAAATACCTTTTTCTGCGATATGGAACAGCTGGATTTGTTTTTTCTAACGTTCTTAAAGATAAACTGATTTTTTTGGAATATTCATCAATGTCGATGATCTGAACTGTTACTGGCTGTCCGACTTTTAACAATGAATGGATATTTTTCGTATAACCGGATTGTACTTCCGAAACATGAATAAGTCCTTGCGTCTCGTTATCAAGAGAAACGAATGCGCCATAAGGCTGTATTCCTGTCACTTTTCCTTCAATTATTTGTCCAATTTTATAAGTCATCTACTTCCCTCTCTTCGCATTTATCATTATACTGTAAATAGCTCAAAAAAAGAAGCGACGAAAATGACTGGAGGTCTTAAGATGATCGAATTTGATAAACAGATTTCAAGAAAAGATACAGAAAGTGTAAAATGGGACGCAATTGCTGAGACATATCAAATGGATGACTTACTTCCTTTGTGGGTAGCAGATATGGACTTCTTGTCTCCCGGTGGGGTAGCTAAAGCGTTTAGTGAATACATCAAACATGGAATCTTTGGTTATGCCACTCTGTCTGATAAACTATATCAGGCTATCATTCATTGGGAACGCCAACACCATGCTGTGGAGTTGACGAAAGAAAATATCGTTTTTACAAGTGGTGTGTTAACTAGTTTAGCTGCAGCAGTACAAACTTTTACAAAACCAGGCGATTCTATTTTGATTCATGACCCAGTTTATCCTCCATTTTCCTCTATTATAGAAACAAATCAACGTCACATCGTTCGAAGCTCTTTGCTAGAAAAAAATAATCATTTCATCATGGACTTGTCTGACATGGAGAAAAAAATCGAAGAAAACAATGTAAAAGCAATGATTTTATGCAATCCTCACAATCCTGGAGGGCGTGTTTGGAGCAAAGAAGAATTGAAACAGTTAAGCGAATTGTGTTTAAAACATCAAGTGATTCTGTTTAGTGACGAGATCCATCAAGATTTAACTTTATTCGATCATACATTTACTTCCATGCTAACGATTGATCCTAATTTAGATGATCTACTAGTTGCTTTTACTTCCGCAACCAAGACTTTCAATCTAGCTGCAATCAAAAATTCAATGGTATTTATCAAAAATCCAGAGATGAAAGCTGATTTTGAAAAACATTTAGTGATGAACCAACAGCACGAAATCAACACTTTTGGACTGATTGGAACCCAAGCGGCTTATGAGACGGGTGGAGAATGGTTAGGCCAACTGATTCCTTATCTAGAAAAAAATGTTCAAACAGTTAATCAGTTTTTTGAACAGTATCTTCCGAAAGTGAGAATAATGAACCCTGAAGGAACTTACTTAATGTGGTTAGATTTTACCGCCTATATTTCAGACGACCAAGAATTGGAGAACACTCTTGTTCGGAAAGGAAAAGTCGTATTAAATCCTGGCATCACGTTTGGTCCTTCCGGTCATGGGCATATGCGCTTGAATATTGCTTGTCCAGAAGAAACTTTACTGGAAGGACTTAATCGAATCAAGTATGCTTTAGAGACAATCGATTAAATCATTTATTCAAAATAAAAGGACGAGACCTTACTAGGTTTCGTCCTTTTTCATAATTACTCCGTACCATACCAAACTATTCTGAAATTTCAATTGTTTCAATCACTACATCATGTACAGGTCGGTCTTGTGGACCACGTTGTACATTTGCGATTTCATCTACTGTGTCCATCCCTTCTAGTACATGTCCAAAGACTGTATGTCGGAAATCTAGCCAAGGAGTTCCGCCACCTTTATACGCTTCAATGATTTCTGATGGGAATCCAGCACCTTCTAGTTGTCCAAGCATATTAGCTGGCACATTTGTGTTATTTACAATAAAGAATTGGCTTCCGTTTGTGTTTGGACCTGAATTTGCCATAGATAAAGCTCCGCGAAGGTTGAACAGTTCACGACTGAATTCATCTTCAAAACTTTCGCCATAAATACTTTCGCCACCCATTCCTGTTCCAGTTGGATCGCCGCCTTGGATCATGAAATCAGGAATAACGCGGTGAAAAATCACGCCATCATAATAACCTTTTTTGGAAAGTTCAATGAAATTTTGAACCGTCTTCGGTGCTAGTTCAGGGAATAATTGAACAGTAATGTCACCACGGTTTGTTTTGATAACAGCTTTTGGTCCTTTTTCACTTTTTAAATCTAGTTGTGGGAATGCCATATTGTTTCCTCCTAATATTTGCATACTTCATAATAATAATAACATAATACCTAACCTCTCGTAAAAATACTAGATTTGTTTTCTTTTATTTTTCATCACTAGATACATTCTATAACTTACCGTTTCGATTTCGAATTCAAACATTTTTGAGAAGCATTCTCAATTAAATTCTGCTATAGTGTGAAAAGGGAGGAATTTTTATGGAAATCTATGACATTACAATCATCGGTGCAGGTCCTGTAGGGATGTTTGCCGCTTTTTACGCAGGAATGCGCCAAGCTAAAACAAAAATCATTGACAGTCTACCTCAACTTGGTGGTCAATTAGCAACTTTGTATCCCGAAAAATATATTTACGATATTCCTGGGTATCCAGCAATAAAAGCAAGTGAATTAATCGATCAATTAGAAAAACAATTAACTACTTTTAACCATACATTCCATTTAAAAGAAGAAGTTCTCTCGCTTACTCGTGAAGACGAAGTTATCGAGATTACTACAAATAAAGGCATCCATTATTCCAAAGCAGTCATTTTAGCTTTAGGAAATGGTTCATTCCAGCCAAGAAAATTGAATTTAGATAATGCTGAATCATTTGAAAACCGCGGATTGGATTATTTCGTGAATGATTTGATGAAGTATGCTGGAAAAAAAGTCGCTATTGCTGGAGGTGGTGATTCTGCTATCGATTGGGCGTTGATGTTAGAGCCTATTGCAAGCGAAGTTTACTTGATTCATCGTCGCCCGGAATTTCGTGCGCACGAACATAGTGTATCACGCTTGAAATCTTCATCTGTCAACTTGCTTACTCCCTATCTCATCGATGGATTATCAGGCAATAATGGGGAACTGACAGATATCCGGTTAAAAAAAGTGAAAAGTGACGAGACGATTGATTTGATGATTGATTCTCTGATCGTCAATTATGGATTCTCTTCTAATTTAGAACATCTTTCTTCTTGGGGACTTGATAGTACCAGAAATGCCATTACTGTAAAATCAGATATGTCTACTTCTATTCCAGGCGTTTATGCAGCTGGTGACATCTGTACCTATGAAGGAAAAGTGAAACTGATTGCTACTGGGCTAGGTGAAGCACCTACTGCAGTGAACAATGCTTTACACTATATTAATCCAAAGGAACGAACTCAGCCTGGTCACAGCACAAGCTTATACGATAAAAATCTTCGTCCTAGTTGATTTTTTATATCTCTTTGCATTTCAAGTTAAACCCGAAAGCAGTTTCTTGCATTTTTTTCATGTTCCGTTAACATGAAATAGAGAAAGAAAAAATAAAGGGGGAGCAATAATATGGTCGTCAAAACTGAGACTTTAGAAGAAAAGGCAAGAGAACTATTGAAGGAACGTGGCGTAACTGTAGAAGATATCGCACAACTTGTCATGTTTTTACAAAAAGACTATATTTCTGATTTGACTTTGGCGGATTGTACTGAAAGTGTCAACAGCGTGCTAACAAAGCGTGAAGTACATAACGCCATTATCACTGGAATCCAATTAGATATATTAGCAGAAAAGAAAAAATTGATGAGTCCGTTGCAACATATTATCGAAGATGACGAAGGCCTTTACGGTATCGATGAGATCCTAGCCTTGTCAATCGTGAATGTTTACGGTACGATCGGCTTTACGAATTATGGTTATATCGACAAGGTGAAACCTGGTATTTTAAAAGAACTAAACAGCCACGATGGCGTTCATGTCCATACCTTCTTAGATGATATCGTCGGAGCGATCGCCGCTGCTGCTGCCAGTCGATTAGCACACAAAGAACCAGAAAAAAGAAGTCGCCTTACTCAATAATTCAACAAAAAAAGAAAGAAAACGTCTATTTAGACGAGTTCTTTCTTTTTTGTTTGTTTCAAGCTATTTTTTCCTAAGAAAAGAAAAACAGCAAAAAATAATTCTAATAATACAAAAAATAAGATAAAGCTATGCATGAAAAATTCTTCTGGAAGTACATTGATGATTGGATCAGTAACAGGATCGAATAACCAGTCATCGTTGTTGAAAAACGTTTCATGAAAAAGGATAAAAAAGCGATCAAATCCTACCATCATGAAAAAACCGAAAACAACTGGCAGTAACATGCCGATTTGAAACGGACGAATCAACCGCCAAAGCCGATCATTCTTTTGCAAATATTTGATAAACAAAATACTCGGGATCAAAGTGATGAAAAACACAGCATAATCCACTAAAAACAAAATTTTCACTTCATAAAAGTGATGGGCTCCGCTAGCAGAAACTGGGAAATCTGGCAAGCTGAGGATGGTTTTGAAGGGATTATTGAGATAATTCATTAGGTGATCAAAATTTTTCAGTAATGTCTCTTGATCTAAAGAAGTATAATCCAAAATTTGCAAATGTCCGATATCAAATACGTATAGTGGTCGAAAGTTGATCGTCACACCAACTGCCAGACTGATCAGTGTCAGAAATAGGCTGAACAATCCAGCATATTCCATCCACTGCCATCTCGAATTTTTCATATTAGAAGCTCCATTCATCCAGTGATTGTTTCACATAGGTAGCTGGGATAGGCAACCCAGGTACATCTTCTTCTTTTGTAAAACCTGATAAAACGAGCAAAGTATCTATATTATTGCGTATCCCAGCTTGGATATCTGTTTCATAGTTATCTCCAACCATGATTACTTCTTCTTTTTGCAGCCCTAATACTTCAACGGCTTTATCCATAATGATGGCTTCTGGTTTTCCGATGTAGATCGGCGGCGTTTGGGTTGCTGTCTCTACAAAAGAGATGACTGACCCTGCTCCAGGAAGAAGGCCGCGTTCAGTAGGTATATTCTTATCTGGGTTCGTTCCAATGAAAGTAGCACCTTTTTGAATAGCAAGTGTTGCTTTAACTACTTTTTCATAGGTCAGATAATTATCTAAGCCTACCACTACATAGTCAGGAGCCTCTTCTTCCCATGTAAATCCGGCAGCTAAAATTAAGTCAATCAATCCTGCTTCTCCGATAACATAGACTTTTTTCCCTTTTCCATCTGCTTTCATAAAATCGATTGTTGCCAAAGTAGCTGTGTAGACTGTCTCTGGAGCTACATGAATGTCAAACTCATCTGCTAGACGATTAGCTACTGTTTCTGGTGACTTAGTCGTGTTATTGGTAACAAACAAGAAAGGTAATTTTCTTTTTTGCAATTCTTCCACAAATCGTTTACCGGCCGGTATGGGTTGTGTCCCACGATAAATCGTTCCGTCTAAATCAATTAAATATCCTTTATAGTCCATTCATCCACTACTCTTCCCTTTTTCTTATCGTAAATGCTGTTTTTGTTTTTTCTACTTGTTTAGGTTGTTCTTGTTTTTTTACTTTTTCAGAGGTTTTTGCTGACTCTGTTTTTCGATTTTTAATAACCGGTTTTTTGCGATTAGATGCGACTGGTCCTTTTTTCTCATCGATATACGCACGATTATGGTTTTTTTTCTTTTTTCGGCGCTGAGTTGTCTTTTCTTTTTTACCGCCGATTCTCTCGATGACAAAATACGCACAACCAAAATTGCAATATTCGTAAAGATAGTCTTCCAAGGAATCGATTCGCTGATCTGGATGCGCCCGTCGATTATCCGCTTGGAAAAATCCTTTTAGGCGTAGTTGTTCATAACCCCAATCTCCTACGATATAATCATATCGGGCTAGTACATCACTGTAACGTTCTCCAAGCTTTTCTGCATTAAATCCTTCACGATAATCGGACACAAGCCGATAATGTCTTTCACCTATCAAAAAATTACTGTCATCTAACAGTGTCACTAGCTCGCCTTTGACTTTTTCTGCTTTAGGCTCCTCAACGATTTCTTCCAAAGCAGCTGTCAGTTCTTCGGTGACTGTTGTTTCCTGTTCAGCTGATGATTTTTTCTTAGCAATTTCTGTTTTATGCTCAACGTTCTGCTGTTCATTTTGTTTTGCAGACATGCGTTCACCACCTATCTTTTTTATTATACCTTGTTTTTATTTGATTGGGTAGTGAGCTTTCAAGTAATCTCCTACCACACTTCGGATAAATTCAGGGAACAAAAATTCATTTTTTCCAGCAATCTCAATCGTTGGAAAAAATGGAACAAACATCAAATGATCTACGGTAGTAAAAGTATAATTTTTATTCAGATCGATTGGCTTGTTCTTCCAAAAGACTTGATGGTTAATAGAATCATATGTGATTCCATTATAGACCATCTGCCCAAAAATCTTACCGCGAAATCCCATTCCCTTCATAGGATAGTTACGTAAAAAGTTACGATTTTTTTCTATTTCTAAAACTAAGCGAATCAGATCATTTCCACCCAATGTGACATTTAACAAGTGCATCGGATGTGGCAACGCAGTGTGAAGCTGATCCTGATTGACCCGCCCTTTTGGAATTTCAGTTAAAAACAGACCACTGTTTAATATTGCTGCTTCCGTCTTTCCTCGTTCTTTCACCGCCTCAAGGGCGACTTGGATAAACGAATGCTCATTGAAGATATCTAGACTCAGAGAAAATGGCAAATCTGCTACTTCTTTTTCTTTTAATAATTCATGCCCACGTTCTAGATAACTATTTATTTCTTGTTCATCTTCTGTAAAAGCTGTCATTGTTTCGGTAGGGATGGCTTTGGCTGAATGCTTAAGGATTTTTTTCTCTTCATCGATGGTTAAATGGACTTCACCGACATACTGCCCGTACTTTCCAGCGGCTGCTATTTGGACATCATTGATTACGTGACCTTCTCTGAATAAATGATGGGTGTGCGATCCTAAAATAACATCAATTGCTGGTATTTCTTTTGCAATTTGGAAATCATCCTGAATCCCGAGATGACTCATCAAAACTAAAACATCCACTTGTGAACGTAAATCTTCGACTAATTCTGGCAAAATATCATAAGGATTCCGTATGTCCCAGCCATTCGGATTATAAGTAAGCGGAAATGGAGCAGTAAATGCAATTAGTCCGATTTTCGTCTGGTGTTTCGTTGTAATGATTTTATATGGTTTCGTCCATGCCGGTGGCTGGAGCGTATTTTTATCGAATAAGTTATCCAGGATGATATCAAACTCAGCATGATCGTATAAATGATTCAACTCTTCTTTGGAATTTCCTACGCCTTCATTGTTTCCTATCGTCGCTGCATCATAACCAACTTCATTCATCAGCAAGATATTTTCCTGTCCATTCGTTGCTTCTGACAATGGATGCCAACGATCCACAAAATCACCTAGATCTACTGCAATCGTTGTCGTTTTTTCTTTCTTTTCGTTTTCTCGTTTACGTTGATCCAAAAACCTTCTGATCCTTGGCCAATTTTCTAAATGAGAATGCAGATCATTCGTATGTAAAATCACTATTTTTTCCATGTACCCTCTCGCCTCTCTTTATCTTTATCATACCATAGGCAGCTTTTTCTTCCATTGAAACAAGCTCTATTTCAGAGTTTTTCCTGCCTTGAAGCAAATTGTATAAGTACAATATTCGATAAATCAGTCTGGCTAAAAAATCAGGAACATTCATTTTTACAGTACTATAAAAATAAAAAAAACAGACCCGAAAGTCTGTTGTCGTTTCATTATAATCAGACACATGGCGGAACCTGCTTAGTGCTGCTTCCTTCCAGACCTGACACGCTTCACAAGCCCACCATTGTCCTAGCCTTTCGGCAAAGAATAGTATACCTTATTTTTCATTCGTTGACCAGTCTTTTTTTAATTTCTTTTTTCGCTGGCGGAGCTTTCGGAAAAAGTCAGTCAAAATCATCCCACATTCGTCTTCTAAAATGCCACCTTCTACATATGCTTGGTGGTTAAACCGCTCGTCCTCCAAAAGATTCATCAAGGTACCGGCTGTTCCGCCTTTTGGATCATACGCGCCGAAATAAACTTCTGCTACACGAGACAAAATCATCGCGCCGCTGCACATAGGACAAGGCTCTAAGGTAACAAAAAGTGCAGCATCTTCCAAGCGCCAGCTTCCCACTTTTTCACAGGCTTCCTTGATTGCAAGCATTTCTGCATGTGTAGTAGCATCTTGCGTGGTTTCTCTAAGGTTATATCCTCTTCCAATCACTTTTCCATCCAATACAACCACTGCTCCAATCGGAACTTCATGAAGCATTTCTGCTTTCTTTGCTTCTGCCAATGCAAGGCGCATCCATTTTTCTTTTTCTACTGCATCAAGATTTGTATTTACCAATTACCCTTCCCTGCCTTTGTTTTTTCTTGTTTTACTTTAGCATATGATAAAAAGGCTGTAACTAACTTTTTTTTCTATGGTAAAATAAATACAAGAGGTGAACAAGATGAAAATGGATAAATTACTTGCTCTTTACCCACAAGCACAGAAAAAAAACTCTCCAGCATCAGAAGCGGATATCCTTTCTTTTGCAATTGATGATGCTTTTATCTGGATCAAACAAGATTCATTATCTCAACAAGAAACCAGCCTTTTGAAAGCGTTATTCCCTGTAATCAACGATCAAAAAAAACACCCATGGTATCACTATCTTTTTAAAGATGCTTCTTGTGTTCAAGAAAAAAGCTTTCGTTTGATCCAGCTTCACGTCGAATCAAAAGGAGAATTCTTAAAAAAAGAATGGCAAGATACTATTTTGGAATTATTTCGCTATTCTGCTGATTTCTTTTTTTATACAGACACAGATGCGCTCTTAGTCGAACAAATAAACCGTGATTATCTTGATGCTACTGAAATCAACGGTATTTTTCTATCTTTAGATGCTGATTTTGATACGACAACGTCTGTATTCGTTGGTTCTTTCCATTCACCTGGCACCGACCTCGTCCCTTTGTTTGCTGAAGAAAGAAAAATTTTTTTAACAGAGCAAAACAATCTTTATACTCACAGCCGTACTTTTTCTATGCAAGATGTGGCTTTACATTACTATACAAAAGATACTGTAAAAGATAGTAAGTTGATCAAAAGTTACATAGAACTGATCAAACAAAATGAAATGGAAGTGATCATTCAAGAATTATGGAATGAATTAGGCAATGTCAGCTCTGCTGCAAAAACACTGTTTCTTCATCGTAATACTCTAAAATATCGAATCGAAAAATTTCAAGAACAGTCTGGTTTCAATCTAAAAAAAGCCAACGATTTACTGTTTTGCTATCTTTTATTGCTTCATGAACATAATTAAAGATAGATTAAAGGGGTTGTGACAATAATTTTGTCACAACCCCTTATTTCGAATGAATAGTGTTCAAAAGCTAGTTTCTCTTACATCATTTTTTCAACAAAATGCATTAGCCGGTCTTTTACATCTTCGGTTGAATCTTTGATTGAATCACCATAAACAGAGATTTTCTTTTTTCCTGATTTGATTTTTGCTAACATTCCCATCAAAGAATCCAAGTCACTATCTGAAAGACCATCTACGATTTCTAGTAATTTTTCATTTCCATCAAATTTGTCATAGACGAATTTTTTTACTTTCGTCCGAGTAGTCATATGATGGATCTTTTCCATTACTTTTCCCGATACAACGACTGCTGTCGCTACACTGGCAGCGGCTGCTACGCTTAATCCGATTGTTACTTTTGTTGATGTTTTCATAAGTATCAGCTCCTTTTTATCTATCTCCATCATAGCATAGACAAAAAAATAAACGAACTAATCCACTCAGTGAAATCTCAATCCTTTAGGGAAAAAGTTCTTTACTGTTCCTTTTACTTGTTTCCCAAATCCGACAGGTATCTTATCTAATACTAGCAAAACCCATCCTTGATTCCCATCACGTTGAAATGTTTCTCCTGCTGTGTAAGATTGCCATTCCTTTTGAGTGATCGGCAAGCAAGGTATATTCTCTATCTTTTTTGTAGCAAGCGCTAATGCATAGCTAGGTTCAAATCGATTCTTTTTGAAATCTCCTAAATGCAAACCTGTACGTACGACTTTTAAACCATCGAGAGAAGGGGCTAACTCAGGAACTTCCCAAAGATGGTCGTTGAACACTAAAAGTCTTCCAGTAGCTTCATAATGAAAATCATTTGAAAACTCCGTCCAGAGTTTTTCCTGCTCTTTTGTCATTTGCACTTTACTTTTTTTTCGTGTCTTCTTTTCTTTATGCATCTGATTTTGTCCATGAAAAGTCAGCTTTGCAACAAAATGTCCTTCACCCTGATCTTTATGAGGCCATATACGTATTGTTTTTTCCAAACCAGCTACGCTTCCCCATTCAGAACGTCCTGAACTAACGGATTGAGTCAAAGGAATCTCCTCAATCGTTACTGGATAATTTTCTACAAGCCAGCTAATGATCTCTTCATTTTCTTCTGGTGCAAACGTACAAGTCGAATAAATCAGTTGTCCTTTATTTTTTAGCATTTTTATTGCTGAAGACAAAATCTCTTGCTGACGTTTTTGACAGTATAGCGGAGATTCTTCTGTCCACTCTTTTATTGCATTTGGATCTTTTCGGAACATTCCTTCTCCTGAACAAGGAGCATCAACCACGATCCGATCAAAAAAGCCCGAAAAATGAGGGACAAGTTCTGCGGGTGCATGATTTGTCACTATTGCGTTCGAAACTCCCCATCGTTCTATATTTTCTGATAAAATCTTCGCACGTTTCGGAAAGATCTCATTCGTCACTAATAACCCTTTCCCCTTCATTTGAGCAGCTAATTGGGTTGATTTACCACCGGGAGCCGCACACAAATCCAAAACTTTTTCACCGGGTTTTGCTGCAGCAGCTGTTCCAACGATCATTGCACTTGGTTCTTGGCTATATTCATACCCAGCTTGATGGAGGAAAGACTTTCCATTGACAGTGCCAAGAAATCCCTCATTGCTGTAGGGAGCGGGTTGTAATTCTTCGCTATGGTAAGTTTGGACCATGTCCAATCCTGCCGGTTTTAGTGGATTCCACCGAAATCCTTTTTTCACGCTTCCTTGTTCAAGCGCAGAAAAAAAATCGGATGCTTCTTCGCCTAAAAGAAGACGATATTTTTTGATAAATTGCTGTGGTAACGTTGTCGCTTCCTCCTTCATTCCAATGTTTCGTTAGACATTTTACAATCTTTTTTACGAAAAATAAAGGTGGCTGATCTACTTTTTCATGTTGCTGCCTAAGGTGACTGTTCCTTTAAGATATTTTCCAAGTATTCATCCGTCACCTCGTTTTTATCCCAAACAGCGTTCATCATTTCAAGAAAATCTTGAGAAGAATCATCTGAGCGCAAACTTCCCAATGCATTAAGCCATACCAATTCAAGCGACTTTTCTTCTTTGATCTTCGTGTGACCTTTGACATATGAGAAAAATGGCCGCTTAAATAGCGAATCCATGTCTAAATCAGATTTTGCAATGATTTCACGAATACTTTCATGGATAGAAAAAAAATCTTTCAATAAGTAGACAATGCTTAAAACATCATCGGAACTGCATTCAGCTAAGTAGTTTTCAAAATAAACAGTGATTTCTTCTAATATCTTCTCTTTTAACCCGCTGATTGATTTGAAATGTGTATAAATCGGGTATGTAGAACAACCGCAGAACTCTGCTAACTCTCTTGCAGTAATTGACTTCATTCCATATTCTTCCACGTATACCATACTTTTGAACAGCAAATATTCTTTACTATAATTTGTTACTCTCCCCATCATTCTTACCTCCGTCTCTTTTCATCTACCCATAAATAAATAACATAAATAATTCTAAAAATATTATTGATAATTATCAAAACATATTTAGTTATATCCATTAAAAATCAATTTTTCCGCCTTAAAAACAAGAATATCTTGACAAAATACCCTAGGAAATAAACAATAGAATAAACAAGGTAACAAAAAAATTAAATAACGTTATATAAAAAAGAAGGCGACACTCTGTGAGAATAACACAGACTGAAATGACTTTCCACTCACAGTTTTTGTCTAACTATATACAAAAACAGAATAAAAAGGAGGTATTTATGCTAATTGAAGCAAGAAAAAAAGAGTTACTTGTTCTACAAATGGTCATTCAAAAAAATAATTGTTCTTTACAAGAATTATCCAATGACTTACATATTCCAAAACGGACAATCAAAGAACTGATCCGAAAAATAAATGTATCACTCAAGCAATTTTTATTGATTGATGAATTTATTTATTCTAATCATAAAGGAGAGATCCAAACCAAAGAAACCGATCAAACTAAAAAGTTAGCTGTTTTTTCTAAGTTAAAATTATGCTACCTAAAAGAATCCAATCGTTTTAACTATTTGATGTTACTAATCAATTATCCACAAACTGCTGTACCAAAAAAATATTTACTTGAACAACTTTATATATCGCCCTCCTATCTCGAAAAACTGACAAAACAGCTCAATCATTCCTTAAAAAAATTCCATTTACGGATCCTATCTGTAAAAAATTGCTGTACTCTTGAAGGAAATGAGTTATCTATCCGTCTCTATCTTTACTTTTTTCTTTCAGATACATTTGGAGGTAACGATTGGCCATTTTCCTCACTTGAATTAAATGCACTAAAAATGAACAGTACAGATGAGCAAATAGAAAAAATTTCAAAACAAGAAAAAAATATCTACTTGCTGTTAACTTTATTCATATTACGAAACAAACAACAGGCATATTTTCCAAAAACTTCTTCTGAAATCACTGAATTGATGGACTTATTGCAGCATACACATGATTATTCAGAATACTTTACTTCTTTTTCAGTGAGTTGTCCTTGTGAAGAGACAGAAACAGAGAGAGCCTACTTTAATTATTTTTTCTATTGTTTTTTTCCAAATCAAATCTCTTTTCGACAAAAACAGGAGATTGGTTTCTTATTTTCCACAAGCAAAAACCTTATTTGTCGACAAGTCGGTCAATTGATGACTTACTTAACTCAACAGTTTCCTCTCAACCATTTAGAAAATAAAATACCAATTTATTTTTATTTTCTTGTGTTGGCAGTTGTTTTTTTCGAACTGTTGGGTGAATCCAGCAGTAGTTTTTCTACACTTTGCTTTCCAGAAGCCACGTCCAATCATTCTAGTTCTTTTATACAGGAAAAGAAATTAAGAGAAAAAATCGATACAATTTTTTCAAAAAATGGGGAAAGAAACCAAATCAGTCAATACCTTAGTCAATTGATCCAACACTTACTACTAACAGAAACGAAAGAGCAGTTACTCATCCATTTACAGATAACCAAACAGTTTACAGGAAATTATCATCTTCAAAGCCATTTGCAGGAGTTATTTCGCAAAGATGCTGTTAAAATTACCGCATATTCAGAACATGCTGATTTGATCATTACAGATCAGCATGAGAAAATTTCAGATGAAACGGAGACTTTCTATCTGGATACAACGCACAATACAGTGTTATTTGGCGAGTTAATAAAAGCTGTTCATGAACTGTATATGAAAAAAGGTTATGAGAACAAAACAAAGAGGATGTGACAAAATTCTTGTCACATCCTCTTATTCCAAATAAACGGTATTCAATCAGCTAACTCTCGGTATTAGCTCAGATCAAAGCACTGATTTCACAACTTCTTTATTTTAATCTCTTCGGTTGCCGCCGAACAATAAGATCAAGCGCAACAGCTGCAGGAATGTCGAAAGTGCTGCTGCAACATAAGTCAGTGCTGCTGCAAATAATACGTGTCTTGCCATCGGTACTTCTTCTTCCGTCAGTAGTCCGCCTTCACTCAAAATTTGGATTGCTCGCCGAGACGCGTTAAATTCGACTGGTAATGTCACCAATTGGAACAGTAACGCTAAAGAAAAAGCGAAAATCCCGATATTGATTAACGTAGAGTTCCAGCTAAGCAATACACCTACCATAATCAATGGGAACGAAATCATCGAACCAAAGTTAGCTGCTGGAACAAGTGCTGCACGAATCTTCAATGGGACATAACCCGAAGCATCTTGTACCGCATGTCCGCATTCATGAGCTGCTACACCTATCGCAGCAACTGAAGTAGACTGTGCAGTTGCTTGAGACAAACTCAACATCTTATTACCTGAATTGTAGTTATCTGTGAGATCTCCGGCAATTTGTTGAACACCGACATTATTTATCTGTTGACTTTGTAATATATATTGTGCTGCTTGTGTACCAGTCACATTGTTTTTGCTTCTCACTTGATCGTATTTTCGGAAAGTACTATTGACGTACGCTGACGCAATTCCGGAAATAACTAATCCAAGAATGACCAAAAGAAATGTCGGATCTAAAAAACCATACATTCCATAACCATACATTTTCGTTTCACTCCTTTTCGTTTACTTTATTTTATCATTAGTAGTAGGAAAAGAATGTGAAAAGACCTTGAATATTCTTTAATTCTTTTTCACAAATTCCGATTTCAGTTTCATCGGTCCAAATCCTTCTACCTTGCAATCGATATTATGATCGCCTTCTACTAAACGGATGTTCTTGACTTTTGTTCCTTGTTTAATGGCACCTGACGCACCTTTTACTTTCAAGTCTTTAATCACTGTCACGCTATCGCCCTCTAACAGACGGTTTCCATTTGCATCTAATACCACTAATCCGTCTTCTATGTCAGTTTCTTGTTCTTCTTTGTTCCATTCGTTCCCGCATTCTGGGCAAATCAACAAGCCTCGATCTTCATATGTGTACTCTGAGCCACATTCTGGGCAATTTGGTAATGTCATCTTCTTTCTCCTTTAAAATCTTTAGTGAGCACTATTGTAACGGAAAAAGAAGATCTTGAAAAGATACATTTGTGATTTTTACTACAAAAGGCACGTTTTCGAACGAAGTATCATTCTGTTTTTCTGCTCTTATACGATTGGCATATATCTTGGATCTCTTTATAGATTTCCTCTACTTCTGCTAAATCTTTTGCATTCGCACCACTTGCTAATGGATGGCCTCCTCCATGATGGCGTTTAGCCAATTCATTGATGATCGGCCCCTTAGAACGTAAACGTACGCGGTAATACCCTGAAGGCTGCTGAACAAAAATCCCCCAAGCCAGCACTTCGTCAATCACTCCAGGAAGTGAAACGATCGAAGCTGTCTCTGAATCATCGATTCCATATTTATCAAGAATTTCTTGCGGAAGGATTATTCTTCCTGCACCATTTTCATCCACCTGGATATTTTGATAAAGATAACCGGAAAGTTTAGCGACTTTCATCGGCATTTGTTCAATCTCTCTGTTCAAAGCACTTGCATCAAATGGATAATTTCTCAATATCGAAGCAATCTCTAATGTACGGGACGTCGTGGAGGGATACAAAAAGCGCCCTGTATCTCCGACGATTCCTGCATAAAGTAACCGTGCAGCCTTAACGTTCATCTTTAAAGATTCAGGAAACATCAAAGCAAATTCTGCAATCATCTCACTACAGCTACTTGCTTTTGTATTTACCCACACAAGATCTCCATAAGGGTCATCATTGGGATGATGGTCGATTTTGATCAGTTTTTCTGCCAACTGATATCTTTGATCACTGATTCTGGGTGAATTAGCTGTATCAGTCACGATGACTAGCGCTCCTTGGTAGAAGACATCTTCAACTTCTTGCATTTCTGCTAAAAAGCGAAGCCCTTCAATCGTTTCACCTACTTGACGTATTTCTTTTTCTGGGAAACTTTCCCGTAATAGTTCGGCTAATCCTACTTGTGATCCTAATGCATCAGGATCAGGGCGCAAATGCCTGTGGATAATGATTTTATCGTATTTTTTTATTGTATCTACTATTTCTTGCTGTACTGTCATTTCACTCCTGCTTTCTAAGAACGTTCCATTACTTGACAAACAACGATTGCTTTGGAAACGATGGTGTTTTCAATAAACACTTCGATATCCAGTTTAGCGGAACGTCTGCCGATTTCCAATACACGTGGACGAATGTCTAATTCGCTTTCCAATTGGATCAGCCGCAAATAATGTAGGTTCACTTGTTCAATCAAGATATTTCGTTTTTGGTTCATCACCATTGTTTTTTGTGCGACATCAGAAATGATTTCGCTAAGTACGCCAAAAGAAATGGTTCCAACGCCATTGACCATTTGTGGTGCTACTACGAATTTGAACTTAGGGTTTTCCAAACGATTTCCTTCACGGTCAGTATCAATCGTATGGATATTTCCAGATATCTGATCCGAAATCGTATCTGCAATCTGCGGTTGTCGCTGGACAAGCTGCATCGCTTTCATTACATCTTGCCGGGTAATCAAGCCTTCCAATGTCAAGTCATCGGAAACGACCGGCATGACTTCTAGCCCATCCCAGATCATTTGATGGCTAACAGAGGCAATACTCATTGTTTTCTTTACACTGATTGGTTCTTTCGTCATCACCCGATCGATGATCTGGTTTGGCGATTTCCCTAAAACATCTTTTGCCGTAACAATCCCCATCAAACGATGATGGCGGTTGACGACTGGAAAACGCGAATGCTGCGTTTCTTCTGACAAACGCTGATAATCAGAAATCGTATCTGTCTGCTGCAAATAATGAGTCTTTTCAGCTGGCATATAGATATCACTGACAAGCATGATATCTTTTTTGATCAATTGGTCGCTTAACGCTCGGTTGATCATGGTTGCGACTGTAAATGTATCATAAGAGGTGCGTAAGATCGGCATTTCAAGATCATCAGCTAGCTTTGCAATCTCAGCAGTCGTATTGAATCCTCCTGTGATCAATACTGCGGCGCCATCTTCCAATGCTAATTTTTGGACTTCCGCCCGGTTGCCGACGATCATTAGTGATCCTGGCGTAATATAGCGTTCCATGGCATGTTTAGTCATCGCGCCGATGACGAATTTATTCAAGACCTTGTCTAATCCTGCCGCCCCGCCTAAAACGTCCCCTTCAATGATCCTGACGACCTCGCCAAATGTCAAACGTTCAATATGTTTTTTTAATTTGCGTTCGATACGGATGGTCCCTACTCGTTGAATTGTTGAAACTAGTCCGACATTTTCCGCATCTTTGATTGCACGGTACGCTGTTCCTTCACTGACATTCAATTCTTTTGCGATGCTTCTTACAGAAATTCGATTGCCAACAGGTAAACTTTCAATATATTCTAAAATCAAATCATGTTTTGTCGCCATTTTCTGCCTACACTTCCAGCGTTTCCGAGACGCTCATTATTTTTCCTTCACTATCTTCCAGTAACTCTACAAAAGATTCGGGATCTTGTTCAATGACAGGGAAAGTATTGTAATGGATTGGAACTACTTTCTTGGCACGAATTGTTTGCGCAGCCTTTGCTGCATCTTCTGGCCCCATCGTATAGTTATCGCCAATCGGCAAGAAAGCGACATCAATATCGAATTCTTCTGCAAGCAATCCTAGATCACTGAAATAAGCAGTATCCCCTGCATGATAAATCGTTTTTCCTTCTGCTTGAATAATAATTCCGCTAGGCTCGCCCATATACTGAACGATACCGTCTACTTCATAGCTTGAACTATGCTGTGCATGTACGAATTTTACCACGCCGAATGGAAACGCATGTTTTCCACCGATATTCATACCGAATGAATCTACTCCTCTGCTGTTCGCATAATCAGCAATCTCAACAATACTGATAATTGTGGCTTGATTTTCTTTTGCAATAGGAATCATATCTCCTATGTGGTCACTATGACCATGAGTAATCAGCAACCAATCTGTCTTTACTTCTTCTGCAGTTAAGTCTGTCAATGGATTTCCTGTAATAAACGGGTCAATCATCACGCGTTGGCCATTTTCCATTTCAATTGTTAAACAGGAATGTCCATGATACGTAATTTTCATATTTTACACCTCGCGTTTTCTCTGTATCTTTTTTATTAAAAACGATTTCATCACTTGCACATCAATGAAAAAATATAGCTGCTAAATATATTTTCATTGGATTGATAGTACAGTATGTACAAAGCAATTGTAACAGATAATACAGGATGCACCAAGTACCAAGCAGATATAATCTCAAGTTTGAGGTCTCTGCTCTGCTTAGCTTCTCTTCTCGTCCCTTAACTAATTAAATCAGCGTAAATAGGATGGACGATCTTTTCTAAATCGGCTACTTTTATCCGAAGGCTTCTCCCGATTTCACCGCTTGACACAATTACTTCTTCTTTTTCTTTTAAAGAACTGTCTGCTAAAAAACAATAATCAGGATGTGCGAGTTTTATTCCAATAGGGGTGTTTGCTCCGTGGGGATATCCTGTATGCATTAATACAAAATCCATTCCAGGAAAACCAACTTTACGATCTTTCGTCACTTGTCTCGTTTTTTTGTAATCTAAGTGATCGTTCAAAGGAATCAATGCGATGATCACCCCAGTTTTGTTTCCTTTCACTACGAGAGTTTTACATATCAAAGCTGGATCAATCCCTCTTTTTTGTAGTTCTTCTGTGAAAGATTCTTCTACCACATGACTAAAATCAAGTGGTTGATAGCTGATCTTTTGTTCTTCTAAATAACGTTCGACTTTTGTTTGACTCATCATTGATTCACTCCCTTTATTCTATCGTTTATTATAAAGCGAGGGATGCTGTATTCAAAAATTATTTGTTTTTCGCAAAAAAAGAGCAAGACGAGCACTCTATAGAGAGGTTCATCTTACTCTTTTTGTTTATTTTTTATTTCGACGTTGAGTAGCTTCCATAATGACTGGCAAGATCACTGGGCGGCGTTTTGTTTGTTCAAATAAGTAACGGCCTAATTGATCTCGGATGTCTTGCTTTAATTTGCTCCACTCAAAATCATTGCTTTCTAAATGTTTCTCAACGATTGTTTCAATCATATTGCTGCTTTCTTTCATCAGATCACGGCTAGCTTTTACGTAAACGAATCCCCGTGAAGTAATTTGAGGTTTTGAAATGATTTTCTTTTCTCGCCGACTGATAGTGACAACCGCTACGAAAATCCCGTCTTCTGACAAGATTTTTCGATCACGTAAAACAATGTTTCCGATATCACCTATGCCTAATCCATCAATCATTACATTTTCTGCACTTGTAGTTCCTGCAACACTCATACGCTTGTTCTTATATTCCAGCACGTCTCCGCGTCCAGTAATATAGATATTTTTGTATGGCATCCCTACTGCATGAGCCAAATCTGCATGAGCAGCTAATTCACGATACTCTCCTTGAACTGGCACAAAATATGTTGGTTTCATCAAATTGATCATTAATTGCAAGTCATTAGGATTGGCATGGCCAGAAACGCGCATATTCTCAGAGATCAACTTCACTGTTCCACCAGCTCGATAAATGATATCTTCCGTTTTCGCCACGATGGTTTCCATCGCGATGCTTGGCGTAGTAGTGATATAAACCAAATCTCCTTCTTCAATCTTGACATTACGGTGTGTACCGTTTGCCATTTTTTGCAGAGACTTGATGGGTTCACCCATTCGGCCAGTTTCTAAAATGATCAGTTCTTCTGGATCATAGTTTTTCATGTCTTTCAACGTAACAAGCAGATCTTCACTTGGTAATTGAAGTTTTTCTAAACGCATCGCTGTGCGAATAATTCGTTCGAAATCTTGACCAGTCAAGACAACTTTTCGTTGTGCTTTTTCTGCTGCATCCAATACTTGTTGCACTCGTTGCAAATTACTTGCTACACAAGCGACGATGATACGCCCTTCCCAATATTTGATCGTATCAAATACTTCATCTGCTATTTGGGCTTCAGAAGCTACAGGCTGAGGATTTTCTGCATTTGCCGATTCACTTAGTAAGGCTAAGACTCCTTCTTTGCCGATTTCCGCCAATCGTGCATAATCTGTTTGATACATTGGGATAGCCGTTTGGTCAAATTTAAAATCTCCCGTATAAACGATACTACCTTCTTTTGTTTTCAGATTGATCCCCACTGAATCTGGTATCGTATGAGTGGTACGGAAAAAGCTCACTACTGTTTCACCAAAGTCTATTTCTGTATGCTCATCTACCACATGGAAATCCTTAAATCCTTTGGCTGCTTCATTACGACTGACATTCAATTTTGCTAACTCGATCGTCAACTCTGTCCCGAATACTGGTACAGAAATTTTTGACAACAAGTAAGGAAGTGCCCCGATCGCATCTGCATGTCCATGTGTTAAAAAGACACCAGCTACACGATCAATGTTTTCTTCTAAATACGTAAAATCAGGGATTACGACGTCGATCCCCAACAACTCATTTTCAGGATATTTTAGCCCACAATCTAAAATAAAAATATCCTCGCCCACTTCTGCGACATACATGTTTTTTCCATTTTCACGAACGCCGCCTAATGGGATAATTTTAATGGTACTCACAAACTTCACCTCTTCTTATGACATCCAAGTTTAAAGATGTCGATTTTCTTCTTTATCTAAATATATGAGCCATTCCAATGAAGCATATGCAAAATCACTATTTCTCAACTTATGGAGAATCAGCAGGAAAATTACCAGCACATCCGCGTTCTGACAGTTGGATGGGCATTTTATTTTGGATATACTTCATTAACAAAATGGATCTTTTGCGAAACGCTATAGCCAGAATACTTATATAAGTATTCAGCTGTTCCCCATTATTATACAACAAATAAACTAAATCGCTAGTATCAGCAATTGTTAGAACAACTATGCACGTAAAAATCCCTCTGTAGCATCTAGGATTTCTTTTGCTATTCCTCTTTCATTTCTTCTTCGTCGGTTTGAAACATACTTTTTTCATTTTACCACATTTTTTGCAATAACTATAGTGACTTTTTATATATACAGAACCTCATGTTGATGGTGTGCAAACAGCATAAGATTTAAGCTAGCTTTAAGATAGGTTGTCTATTATCAAATGCATCTACTAGGAGGGATGCAAAATATGAATTTTATGAAACGTGCATGGAAAAGTACAAAAGTAAAATGGGGACGTTCATTGTTATTATTTGCCGTGTTCACAGCCATTCTTATTTTTGTGCTAGCTGGCCTCACGATTCGAAGCGCTGCAGAAGAAGCAGCGAATCAAGCACAAAAAGAAGTTGGAGCAACAGTGACTTTAAGTGCCAATCGAGAAGCTTCATTTAAAAAACAGGAACAAACTTCTTCAAGCGGTTCTACCACTGAAGAACGTCCAGATCCAGGCAGTTTTTCTCTTACACCAGTTTCCTTAACGGACGCGGAAAAAATAGCTGAATTAGATAATGTAAAGAGTTATTCCTTTGAAAGTTCCGCCTCAGCTATGGCAAAAGATGGAATAACTGCCATCACTAGTTCTGATTCAAGTGAAGACAGTTCAGAAACTACTGATGCAGGCGGTGAACCTGCTGGAGGAATGGGCGGGAATCCGCAAATGACTCAAGCAGACTTTCAAATCAGTGGTGTGTCAGCAACTGCACAAAATAGTAATTTTTCTGATGGAACAGCAAAAATCACGGATGGTGAAGGAATAGATGACAGCGACAAAGGCACAAACAATGTAGTCATTGATTCTACTCTAGCAGAAACAAATGACCTGGCAGTCGGAGATACTTTCACAATCACGAGTACTGAAGATGAAGATACCACTTATGAAATGACGATCAAAGGAATTTATGAATCCAGCGAAACAAGCGGCAGTATGGGTATGAAATTCAACTTCATGAATCCGTCGAATACACTTTACACTTCTTACACTTTTGCAAATGAACTAAATGGGACATCTGACGATAACACGATAGATTCTGCTATTTACACTCTATCTGATCCAGATAAAATGGATGAGTTTCTCAAAGAAGCTGAGAAGCTGATCGACACAGATACATTTAGCTTACAATCAAATGATTCCATGTATCAGTCAATGTTGGAACCTTTAAACAACGTGGCAAGTTTTTCTAAAAATGTTGTTTTACTAGTGGCTGTAGCCGGTATTATCATACTTACTCTGATCATTATGATTACCATTCGGGAGCGTCGGCTTGAGTTAGGCGTCTTGCTATCTTTAGGAGAATCCAGAAGTAAAATCATTCTCCAATTGTTTACCGAAGTGGCTATTTGTATGATTCTTGCATTAGGAGTTGCTTCGCTTAGCGGAAACGTCGTCGCGAATGCCGTGGGACAGCAGCTACTTGACCAACAGACAGAAACCACGACACAAAACCAGCAAGCTCCTGGCGGTGGACAAATGCCAGGTAACAGACAAGAACAAGGCGGTCAACGCGATGGTCAACAAGGAACCACGAATAATCCATTTGCTGTTTCTGATCAAGTCAGCGAATTGGAAATCAATGTCAAACCTGCACAATTGGGACTATTAGCCGGAGTAGCATTTGGAATCAGTCTGTTTTCTGTCTTTTTAGCTTCTATAGGGATATTAAGATTAAACCCAAGAAAAATCCTATTAAACTAAAGGAGGAATTTGATGTTACGGACAGAACAATTGGGATTTTGGTATCAAGATCCGCAAGATGCGCTTTATAAAGATGTAGAACTGAATTTCGAAGCTGGAAAAATGTACGCTATTTTAGGAGCAAGTGGTTCTGGAAAAACGACTTTTCTTTCGCTTATTTCTGGACTAGATGCACCAAAAGAAGGAAAGGTATACTATCAAGATCGTTCACTGAACAAAATCGGGTTAAGAAGTTATCGTAAAAATGATGTCTCGATTATTTTCCAAGCTTACAACTTGCTTCCTTATTTATCGGCTCTAGACAACGTCATAGCAGCAATGGAAATCACTAAGACCAAGCAAGAGAATTATCGACAAGTTGCTTTAGATCGACTGGCTCGTGTAGGAATTGATGAAATATTAGCAAAAAAACAGGTGACCAAACTTTCGGGAGGTCAGCAGCAGCGAGTCGCTATCGTTCGTGCTATCTGCCGTGAACATCAACTAATCGTAGCGGATGAGCCTACTGGAAATCTAGATGAAACAACTTCACAAGATATCGTCAAACTTTTCCAAGAAATCGCCCATGAACAAAATCGCTGTATTATCATCGTGACTCATGAGATTGAAGTAGCAAAAAGCTGTGATGAAGTCTTTGAACTAAAAAATAAAAAATTTCAAAAAATCGAAGTTTAAAAAACAGGATAATGATCAAATAAAAAATCCGAACCATATCTGCGAGACAGATATGGTTCGGATTTTTTATTTGCTTGATTCAATTAGTAATAAGTGGTTTTTATTTTTTTTCGTCTTTTCGAGAAAACTTGTCTTTGACTTCGTCGCCTAAATTTCGAGCTTTTTCTTTGATGTCAGCACCTAGTGATTGTGCTTTCCCTTCTGTTTCTTTGCTCTTGTCGTCTGTTGCTTTGCCGTATGCTTCTTTTCCTTCACCGACTACTTTATCTTTCATATCTTTAGAACGTCCTTTTAAATCTGCCATTGTGCTTCCTCCTCTTAGTTTGTTTATTGATCTACCTTCAGGGTAACATCAACAACAGATACAGACAAACAGAACGCTCGTTTTCTAAAAAAGATAGTTAGAGCTGTTGATTAAAAACTTTTTTCGAAAGTCCCCCATACTTTGACTTCTTTTTCTTGGACCATTATTTCTCCTTTAGCGATAACTGTATCAATATCAAGCGTTTCTTTATCCAAGATACACAGATCTGCATCAGCACCAATTTCGATTTTTCCTTTTTTATCCAATTTCAATATACGTGCTGGATTACTGGTTATAGCTCGTAAGGCGATTTCCAAAGGGATACTTTCTTTTTGCACAGCTTCTTTGATCCCTACTAGCAATGCCTTGGCACTTCCTACTCCTAACCCTAGGAAATGATTGTTTTCATCAAAATAAGGCAAGCTTCCTTGTCCATCTGAGGTCATCGTGAAATTATCTAAAGAAACATCTTCCTCGATCAATCGTTTCAGTGCTTTGCTGAAGCGAACTTCACCATCTGTCTTCTCCCAAAAATCAGGATCTTCGCTAGCAGTGAAGTCAATCGTGCCACCACGTTTGGCAAATGCCACGCAAGCTTCAAATAATTCTGGTGTGCGATTTGCATGAGTAGGCAAAAATTGTGTGATCGGAATTTCTGTTTCTTCTACGATTCGTGTCAATAGCTCTAGCTTTCTTTTTCCTCCGCCTAAGTGGACATTGATGATCCCAGCTTTTCCGGATAACATGCCTCCTACACGAGCATCTGCTACTGCACGAGCGAACTCTTCAAAACTTGGCTGAGAAGAACGGTGATCGGATACTGCGATTTCTCCGATTCCGATAATTTTATCAATTGTCAAAAAGTCTTTGATGATAGAATCTGTTACTGTTTTTACCGGCAATCGGTACGAACCTTCGTATACATAAGTGGAGATTCCTTCTGCTTCCAGACCTTTCGCTTTGCTGATCAACGCAGTCATATCTCTACCTTCTCCGTCTGTTCCCAAACAACCGACAACTGTCGTTACACCAGCTGTAGTCAATTGGCTCAATGTGACTTCTGGCGTTCGATTTTGATAACCGCCTTCTCCTCCTCCACCTAAAATATGGAAATGACAGTCAATGAAACCCGGGGTTAGTACTTTTCCCTCACCTGAAAGTTCTTCTACTTCCACTCCTTCGTAGCCGCCTTCTAGCTGTTCTTCTACAGCCAAAATCTTCCCACCGGCAATCAGTACATCCATTTTTCCTAAGTAATCTGGTGCAAACACTTCAATTTGTCGAATGATTTTCATACATTTTTCCTCTTTCTTTAAGTATAACTGATGATAGGATCTTAAAAAATAATCCAAACGATAGAATCTTTACTCCTTTGATTTTACCGTAAAATGACGGTTCTTGGAGTCCTTATCTACTGTTTGGATTACTTTTTTATTTACAGGTCTCCAGTACTACTGCAGACCTATTGCAATGGCAATCATGATGAAAATAGTTCCTAAAACAAACAGGAATCCTTGCATCTTGATTTGGAATCTTGCCCATTTTGCCCATTCGATCCGTGCAACACCTAGCACACCAATCAAGCTGGCTGATACGGGTGTAAAAGCGTCCATAAAACCTGAACCAAGCTGATAAGCAAGAACTGCTACTTGTCTGGATACACCTACTAAATCTGCCAGTGGAGCCATGATTGGCATAGTCAAAGCTGCTTGTCCTGAATTTGATGTAACAACCAAGTTGAACAAACTTTGGAAGATGTACATCGCCCAAGCACCAATGACAGCTGGAACACCGGTCAACGCCGTCCCGATCCCATGCAAAATCGTATTCAAAGCTGAAGGAACAGATGCATCAGATCCTCCCAAGACAAGAAGAATCCCTTTGGCCATACCTACTACGATTGCTGTACCAGCTAAATCAGCTGCACCAGATTGGAAAGAAGAAGCGATGTCATTGACTTTCATTCCATCTAATTTGAAAAGAACAGCAATGATTCCAGCAACTAATCCCATCACAAAGAATTGAGAAGCGATTTCTGGAATGTAATAGCCTTTTTGAGTCACGCCCCAAACGATCCAGACAAGGACAACTAACATCTCTAATAAGATCAATTTATGCCCAAGCATGAATTTTTTATTTTCATCAGATGTCTTTTTGATATGAGAACGGAAATAATCATCTGATTTGTAAGTCAACGAACTTTCTGGTTTTTTACGGATTTTTTCTGCATATATCATCATATAACCAGCGGCTAATGCAGTAACAACTACCCACATAATCAATCGGAATGTCGCACCAGACAACACGGGGATTCCAGCAATCCCTTGAGCCACCGCTACGCTAAACGGGCTCATCCAAGAGGTCGCATTTCCGACTTGAGATGCGACATAAGTCACGGTTACTGCTACGATCGAGTCATATCCTAACGCAATGACAAATGGAACCATCACCATTGAGAATGGAATTACCTCTTCTGCCATCCCGAATGTAGCGCCACCGAATGAAAAAGCAAAGAATAATAGCGGTAAAGCTAAACGCTCCAGTCCCTTAGTTTTACTGATAAACGCATAGATACCTGCGTCGATCGCTCCGGTACGCATAATAATACCAAAAGCACCTCCAACAACAAGGATCAATGCAGCGATCCCTACAGCAGATCCATACTTATCTCCAGATACTAGTCCTTCAAAAACAAAATTTAAGAAACCAAAGCCGCCAAAATCATCTGTTCCCCATATTTTGGCTGTTTTATGCAATTTTTTAGAAGTATCATAGATATTTTCGCCGTACTGATCGTAAAGCACATCATCTGTCAAGGAAATTTCATCTAGTTTTTCCTGCGTAAGATTTTTTTCTCCGTCAGCAATGACTTTTTCCAATCCTTTTTCCGGAACATCCAGTTTTTCACGTTCTGCTGGATGATCTTGCAGTTCTTCTAATTGATCAAACACATACGACTTATCCAGCTCGTAAGCATAACGGAAGGAATCTTGACGTAAAACAGTACGAGTACTTGTTTCGCCATTTGCATCTTTGTATTCAATATCTTGCGTGCTGAACTTTCCTGCTGGAACGACAAAAGTCAGTATCCATGCAAAGATGACTACACCAAAAATAATGACATACGTATGGGGTGTCGATAATTTAGTGAAGTCGCGTTTCGGTTTTCCTGAAGAATTTGTTTTCTTCAAATTTATTTCTTCCTTTCTTTTTTCAGTAATTTTGATGAATAAAAAATGGATAATCAAATGAATTATACAGTAAAAATGACATTTCCACATGAATAATTTATTAGAAAATCACTTTTTTCTATTTTGCTTTTTTTCTCCTATGTATGATTATTTTTTTCTCTTTCCATTTATATTAAGTATTTTATTTCTCTGTTTTTCCTTAAAATTCTTTTTTTATTTTTAGATTAGAGAAAATCTCGTCCTGTTTTTTTCATTTTACAATCATTGAAAAATTGAATTTCATTGCAAAAAAAATAATAAACACTTATAAATATCCATTATCTATCCTTCAATTTTTGTGTATTTTATTTCTATTAGAAAAAGGTATCCTGTTGGACAATTTTGTTATATCAGGTAAACTTCATTGCAATAATGATAACAAATGTACTATAATTACTTTGTAAAGAGTTTTGGGGAAGACTCTTTCATCAACGTGTATTAAGAGACAAGAAAGAATCCATATGGATTCTTTCTTGTCTCTTTTTCCACTACTTTTTATTTTTCTGACACTACATATTCTTATAACTCATTTCTCATAACTGTGAAACAACTTATAAAAATAACAAACTTTAAACAAAACAAGCTTAAAATCAAAGATGATCCATCTTAAAATAACTAAAACAAAAAAAGTAGTCGTTGTTAATCCTCATTAATAATCGTTTTCTTTTTTTCAAACGCTCCATTTTTATGTGGAACATTATTTTTTTAAGGAACTTTGTCAACATGTGGATAACTATTTTCCACTTGTGTCCTGGACTAGCTGTTTTGCTGTAAAATACAAAACTTGCTGCAGCAAAAAGATCGTTGCAAGAGAGGCTGTTCCGCAGATCGCTGGATCTAGATTTGGCAAAGTCAAGACTGCATCATGTAAATTGGCGTGGTTGTCCAAAACCAAATCAGCAAATTCAAATAATCGCAAACCACTGCTATGTTGCGATTTGATACTTCGTGACAAATCAAATCCAGTAACAATGATTAATGGATGACCATTTTCTTTGATCCACTGAGCTAGTTCGATGATTGCCGGGTTTCTTCCTTCATTCGAAAGAAGAAGAAAAATGTCTTCTGATTTGACAGAAAGCTGATCAATAATTGCCTGTCCTGCACCTTCTAGCGTTTCATAGACACCTCCGGCTGGATTTTCAATCAATATACTTGGTACAAGATCCGGGGTTTGATCCCAAAATTCAAATGCTACACCACTTAGTGTGCGGCTAGCATATATCTGCAATCTACCACCTTGATTAATTTGTTTCGCGATCCAAGTGCCAGCTTGAAGCATCAGCGGCTCTTCTATCCTTAATTTCTCTTCCAATTGGTGATAATAGTCAAAATAACATAAACTCATTTATCTCTCCCGCCTAGCTATACTTGACATGAATAGAAACAGCTGCCTAATCTAAGGAAGTACATAAAAAAACAGTAGTTAGACAGTAACACATGTGGTCTTTGCTGTTTCAAACACAAAAAAGGCATTGAACGAATACGCCCAATACCTTGACATAGCAAATAAAACAACGTGCAGACCATGGAAAATATCTACATAGGGGTAGAATTTTCACCCTAGATTAGGTACAATAAATTAGGTCGATGCACTGCATTGACTATGGCAAAATGATCGGTCAGGGTGTATGTGTGTGACTGGTCATTCCCTGATTCTTAGCGCCAACTAAGGGTCAGGGAGCCTTTTTTTATTCAGCTGTTTCTATCTGAATTTATTGTAAGTAATCTCTTATCCAAGTGCAAGCACGAAAATACAAAAAAACATTGGTATGATTTATATATATATAAATAACATAAAAAAAGGAATGGCTTATCCCGATACAACAAGCATTCCTTTAAAAAAGATTCTTTTATATAAGTGAAAAAAGCTTTTTTCCACCAATTAAATAAATCTCTCATCTCAATAGTTTATCCATTATTTTATCTTTTTTTGCGTATACCTACTAAATATTACCGTCTTCTTCTCGTTCTTCTACTTTGTTCGAGAGAATCTGTACTAGAAAAAGTAGTTGTATGTCTACCTTTTCTGCCTATCCGAGACTTTCTTTTCATATATGGGATATAAATGATTAGATACAGTACAGCAAAAAATAAAGCAAATACGCAAGCTTCCCAACTACCTAACGCCAATTCAACCATCAAGGTAGCAACCGCAACGGATGCTGCATACCAGATAAAAATCAGAAACGTTTCTTTTTTTCTGACCATGCGAAACATGATAAATAGACTAATAAGCAATAGTGGCAACACAAATATCCAATTGCTTCCTTCCATCAGCCACTTGAGTATATCAAGCAGCGACTGTGCAACAGCGACTAATTTTCCCATAGTGAACACACACCTTTTTTTATAATTAAAAAATTCGCCTTTTTATTCTACTATGAATCTTCTGGCTTGGCTTTCATTTCTCTTATGTAATCATTTTCTTTTATACAACTTAAAAAAAAATTAAACCATTAGCAGAATATTTTCTGAATCTATTCACGAAAGTCTTTTTCTATCTTTCGTTTTCCACGACTCAACTGATCTAGAGTCAAAAAACTAAAACGACAGTTGCGCAAATGACGCACAAGCTGCCGCTTTAATAACAAATAGCCTTTCATTCTCAGCAGGCCACTTATTTCCAGTTAACTTTCTGTTCTTAGCTTTTTACTCAACTGGATAATATATGCACTTAATGAAGTCCCAATTTCCGAATGTTGAAGTCCATATTCAATATTTGTCTTCATATATCCTAACTTATCGCCTACGTCGTATCTTTTTCCTTTAAACTCTCTCGCATAGACCGCCTCTGTCTGGTTAAGAGTCTGAAGTGCATCCGTTAGCTGTATCTCGTTTCCTGCTCCTGGTTCTTGAGTTTCTAATATCTCAAATATTTTAGGAGTCAGTAGATAACGTCCGATAATGGCTAAATTACTTGGTGCTTTTCCCATTTCAGGTTTTTCTACAAACCCTTTTACTCTGCAACGACCCTTTTCGCTATCTGTTTTAGGATCAATAATTCCGTATTTAGATGTTTCATTTTCTGGTACACGCATGACGGCAACAGCGGAAGCTTGTGTTTCTTCATAATCCATCATCAATTGTTGAGTCAATGGGATATCATCTTTCATCAAATCATCCCCCAGCATGACGACAAACGGTTCATTTCCTATAAATGCTTTTGCTTGAAGCACGGCATCCCCCAGTCCTCTTGGATGAGATTGACGGATGAAGTGAAGATTGACTTGAGTCGTTTCTTCAACTAAAGCGAGTAATTCTGTTTTTTCCTTTTCCCGCAAATTGTTTTCCAATTCGATATTTGCATCAAAGTGATCTTCAATGGGTCTTTTTTCTTTTCCCGTTACGATCAAGATGTCTTCGATTCCCGAATCCAATGCTTCTTCCACAATAAACTGGATCGTTGGTTTATCCACGATTGGAAGCATTTCTTTTGCCATGGCTTTTGTTGCCGGCAAAAAACGTGTTCCTAGCCCAGCGGCAGGAATGACTGCTTTTTTGACCTTCACTTGCTGTTCCTCCTAAACGACGATTAACTATTGATCATCTATTTAACGAAGAGAAAATTCATTCTCCATTTTTCCGTCACGTAACATGATTTCTTTTGCTGCTTTTTTGATATCTTCTCCATTATACAAAACATTATAGATTGTTTGAGTAATTGGCATCTCAACACCTAGCTGTTGAGCTAGCTCTACTGCTGCTTTTGTCGTTGCCACACCCTCAACGACCATTCCCATGTTTTCTAGAACTTCTTCCAGCTTATGTCCCTGTCCTAACAAGTTACCGGCACGCCAATTGCGAGAATGAACACTTGTACAAGTAACGATCAAGTCCCCCACACCACTCAAACCGATAAATGTCAGAGGATTGGCACCCATCGCGACACCAAGACGGCTGATTTCTGCCAATCCTCGAGTCATGATTGCTGCTTTTGCATCATCTCCGAATCCTAATCCATGGATAGCGCCGGCACCAATTGCAATGATATTTTTCAGTGCTGCACCAGTTTCTACGCCAATCACATCATTATTTGTATAAATCCTGAAATAATCATTCATGAACAGTTTTTGTACATAGGCTGCTGCTTTTTGATCAATACTTGCAGCTGTAATTGTTGTGATATCATGTACTGCCACTTCCTCAGCATGGCTAGGACCAGATAATACAACAATTGCCTGTCTTTTTTCTTCTGGAATTTCTTCAGCCAAAACTTCTGAGATTCGTTTATGCGTATCTTGTTCTAGTCCTTTACTTGCATGTATAATGATTGGCTTAGTATTCATTTTACCAATAAGTTCCTGTGCGACTGAACGAATCGCTTTTGTTGGAACAACAAATAAAATAGCATCTGCGTTATCCACTGCTTCTGCCAATTCTTTATATCCGATAATCGATTCTGGGATCGTCAAATCAGGTAAAAAATGCTGATTTGTATGATACTTATTGATTTCATCAATCTGTTCAGGTACATTTCCCCAAATACGGACATCATGCCCGTTTTCTGCCAATGTTTGTGCTAAAGCAGTGCCCCAAGATCCAGGACCAAGAACTGCGATTTTTTGTTTCATGGATATTCCTCCAAATAAATAATTGATAATTTCCATTATAGTATACATTTCTTAAAGTTGGGACTAATTTCCATTGTTTTTAAGTGTTTGTTTACTTCTTTTATCGTTTTTACTTGAAATAATCAATGATATGTTACAATAGTCTACATTTTATTTTTACACTCGTTATGCTTTGCTTGTTCCTAAGAGGAAGCAGTTTTGACAATGTTACTACCAGCATTACTATTAGGAGGTTAGGAAACTTCTCCTAGTGAGTATTGATTTAAAATACATAAGAGACAGATTGAACATTTCTAAATCTGTCAGGTCCTGCAACGGACAGATTGTCTCTGTTGACGGTTGACATAGGAACTTTTGTTTTAGTCAACATTCTGGATACAAAACGCTATGTAAACTGGCGCAACTCGTTGTACTTGGACTTTTACTACGGATCCATGCAACAACTAAATAGTACTATTGCATAACAAAAAATGGTTGACACCCACATGTCCCATTAAACAGATTATAAGTTGAACTGTAGATAATGCAAAAAATGTGTTTTATAACGTAATTGATGCCAATATTTTAAAAAAATAAAGGGAGCAGTTATCGCTGCTCTCTTTATTTTTTATATTCTTTTTATCCAGTCTATCCTAATAATCAAACTGACGATAGTAGCGGCGTATCTCTAATGGATGGCAGTTCAACTGCTCCACATGAGCATCGATGCGTTGTGTCACTACATGCATCAATAAGAAAGACAAAACACGTCCGCGATATTTTTCACTGATACCTTCTACTGGATAGTCTTTTGTGTCTATCAATGTATAATTGCTGCAAATTTTTGGCAAAAGTTTAGCCACACGTTCAGATAACACTCTCTGTTCATCTTCGCCTAAAAATAATGTGACTGGGGTTGTTTCTTCTACGATCTCTAACGTCCCGTGAAGAAACTCGGCAGCATGGATAGATTTCGATGGAAGCCAGCTTTGTTCTTCCCAGTAACACATGGCATATGAATAAACAGCTCCCCATTGATTCCCTGCTCCAATAAAATAATGCATACTATCACGTCGATGTTTTTCTGCAAATGATAAGCCAAATGCATCTGCTTTTTTCTCTGCTTCCACTAGCCCTGTTGGTAAATAACGTTCGAGCTGTTCATAGTATTCTGAATAAGCTTCGAATTCTCCATTCAAATACATCAATCGATCTGCTGCCATAAAAAATTTGATTTGTTCTGTTCCAGGAGCTGGATAAGTGACCACAAAATCGCATAGCTGAGACAACTTACTGTTCGCTTTATCGATAAATCCAATCAGTGTCGCTCCTACTTTCTTGATTTGTTCTACTGCTTTCACTACTTCTTGAGTTGTACCGGTAACAGAGGACAAAATAACGATAGAATCTTTTGTTAATCTTTTGTTTCCAGTAGTGTAATATTCTGCAGCATGCTGTACAAAGACAGGCAAGTTGCTTTTCCCATTCATATAAGTGACAGCTTGCATCGAGGAAGCATACGTTCCACCGATTCCTAGATAATAGACAGCGTCAAATTTTTCCGCATAAAGTTTATCGATGATTTCTTCTACTTGCGGACGTAAAGCTAGTGCGCCTTTTATTGCTTTGATTTGTTCTTCTTCATTGAATTTCAGCATGATTTCCACCTCTTATAATTTACTTTTCAAGACTGTATCAAAGTCTTCAAAAATCTTTTTGTTCAAGTCAATACCTTTAGCTACTGCGGTTTTATAAGCGAATAGTTGAAACGGAACGACAAGCGCTAATACAGACAGATATTCATCACATTCTATTGCTAATCCAAGTGTTTTCTCGTTTCTTGCTTTTTTTGTGGTAATGGTGAGAGTCTCTCCAACGTACCGACTCATATATCTTTGCAACTTTTGCGAACGTTCCTTATTTACACTTTCCCCTTCAATAAAGAATAGCAAATGCGAAGCATCTGCCTCCAGGTATGGGCCGTGCATATAAGCTTCTAACTCAAATCCTTGTGACGGAACGCGGATTGTTTCAGTCAATTTCGTCTCTGCTTCTTTAGCTGTTCCCCAGTTTGGACCATATCCAATGGTGACGAAACGCTGTGCTAAACGAAATAAACTTTGATATCCATCAAAAAATTCTTCCGTTTTTTGAATAATCGCTGGTAAATGGTTGATTATTTTGCGCAACTGTTGCATGTAGTCTTGTTCTATTTTTTTGCTGATTTTATTTTTACTTATTCCAATTCCTATCCCTAAGAGTAGTAACTGTAAAACAGTCGCAGAATAGCCTTTTGTAACGAAGCCTACTGATTCTACCCCGGCACCTAAATCAATAATTTGTGCAGCTTCTAAAGCAAGTGGACTTTGCACGTCATTTGTGATAGCAACAACAGGTAACCCTTGTTTTTGTATCATTTTTACTGCTTCAACAGTAGAAGCACTTTTCCCGCTTTGTGACACAGCAATCACAGTATCGATTGAAGGAGAAAGTTTTCCATAATGGGAAAAATAAAAAGGTTCTTGAATATCGACAGTAAGATCACCATAAGATTCCAATGCTGGCTTCGCTGCTAAACAAGCGTTATAAGATGAACCCGTTGCTAAGATCAGTAAATTCACTGTTTTTTTCATATGTTCTCTTGTCGAAAAATCATTCTTTTTCAAGATCGTACTTAGTACTTCCTTTTCTTCATAGATATAATCTTGCATCGTAAACATTTTCTCTGCTCCTTTTTTAAAAAATCCCTATCCACGAACCAAAAATTCCAAAGAAAGCTAGTCCGATCAAGATCGTTAATGGTTTCACTTCTTTCTTCAATAGATAAAACACTATGCCAAATGCTCCAAGACATAAGATATTTGGAACGATATCATCAAAAATACTTTGAACAGTCACAGCATTTTCTCCTGAACCGATTTTTAAAGGAATATTGATGGTGATCATCGTGGCAGTCATTGCTCCAACGACCATCAGTCCAATAATAGACGCGCCTAATGTCAAACTTTCCATCATACCGTTTGCCTGGATCTTTTTCAAAAAACCCGTTCCTAAGCGATATCCCCAACCTGTTGCTAGATAGCGAAACAGAATATGCGGAATATTGAAAATCAAAATGAACAAGATAGGGCCTAAAATATTTCCTTGCATGGCTAAAGAGGTACCCACACCTGTGGCAATCAATCGCAAAGTTCCCCAAAAGAAAGAATCTCCTAACCCTGCAAGAGGCCCCATCAAAGATGTTTTGATACTATCGATCGCAGTCACATCAAATTCAGGATCATCCTTATTTTCTTCCTCCATTGCAGCCGTGATTCCTAAAATCAGTGTAACGATATGTGGGGTCGTGTTAAAAAACTCTAGATGCCGTTTCAAAGCTGCTGCCATTTCTTCTTTCGACTGATATAACTTTTTCAAAATCGGAATCATTGCATAAACATAAGCCATATTCATCTGACGTTCATAATTCCAAGAAAACTCCATTTGAAAAGAACGCCAAAATACGTGATTTAGCTCTTTTTTCGTTATTTTGCTGTTTTTGATCTCAGAATTCTTCATCTTCTTCTACCTCCCCTGCAGTTGTTTGAAGTGGTAGTTGACGGACATTCATAATATTGACTACCACAACTGCTAAAATCGCACCAAAAATAGCTACTCCGGTCACAGGAATCTCTAAGTAAGAAGCTATAGCAAAACCTAAGAAAAAATATGGTGCAACTTGTTTGTTGATCAGCAAACGAGCAAGCATCGCAAAACCAAGAGCTGGAATCAACCCTGTAGCTACTGACAACCCCTTTTGAACGAAGTCAGGAATCATATTTAATAGATTTCCGATCGTATTGCTTCCCACCATATAAGAAACCATTACCACAACACCAAGCATCAAGGAAAGACCGATACCGGCAAGCAAGTGCATATGCTCGACTCCTTTATAATTTCCTTCTTCTGCATAACTGTCTGCTTTATGGTTCATAATTGGAATCAAAAGCCCTAAGTAAATATTTTTCAATATCAATGTCAACGTAGCAATCGGCAAACCTAGTAAAAGCGCGGTTTCTGTACCGGCTCCAGCTGTAATAGCAAAAGCCGTCCCTAAAATCCCACCGGTCACAACATCAGGTGGAATCGAAGCACCTACTGAGAACGATCCGATAAATGCTAACTCTAAAGTTGCGCCCATAATGATCCCAGTTTTTACATCACCTAACACGATTCCTGTAAACAGCCCCGTCACAATCGGACGAGAAAGCAACGATGTCCCTAGTGCATATTCTGATTGTGCGACAAATGCAACAATTCCTAATAAGACTGCTTGTACAATCATTGAGGTTCTTCCTTTCTTACAAAACTTCTCTTACATCCACTTTTTTATCTGCTGGTACTTGACGGATCTCTACTTCTATTTGTTTGTCAATTAATCGTTTCAAGCGTTCCTCCTCTTCTGGTAAAATATTTACCGCTTTTCCGATGCTGCGAGTACCAGGTTTTGCCTTGATCCCTCCTAAGTTGATGGTTTTGATTTCTGGATACGCTTCTGCCAGCTTATATGCATCCTCGATCGATTCCACTACGATGAATAACTTATATTTATCTGTCACCCCGCTTTTCAACGCGGCAATCGAGTCATCAATTGATTTGATCACTAGTTTGACTCCTTGTGGCTTGGCTAATTTGATCGTTGTCTTTCGTATCTCATTCGTAGGTACATCATCATTAGCAATCAAAATACAGTCTGCGCCTATTGTTTGTGTCCATGAAAAAGCTACTTGTCCGTGTAATAACCGATGGTCGACTCTTGTCAATACAATCATTTTTCTTCCTCCTAAAATTCGTCTTCTTCTATTTTCTGATTGAGCCGCTCGTTACAAAACTGGATCATTTTTTTTGAATCAGTTAGCACCTGCTGGATCAAAACAGTTGTCTCTACTTCAGCGTCCAACCGAGATACTAGCTCAATCAATAGTGGCAAATTCAATCCGGCAACGAGATAGACATGATCCCGATTGATATATTGTAAGAATTCGTTGTTGACACTTCCGCCAAAAAGATCCGTCAGAACAATGATTTCTTTATCTTTGTACCTCATAAAAAGCTGCCTTACTGTTTCCGCTAAATCAAAATTCTCATCAGTATAGCAATCCAATACAGTAATAGAATGATTTTTCCCATAGATCAGCTCTAATGAATCTAATATCCCTGAAGCAAATTTTCCATGGGAAGCTAAGATAATTTCTCTATCCACTTTTTCATCTCCTCTTTTCACTTACACATACTAAAAAAGCAAGTTGCATGCCAAAATTAGTGGCAACAACTTGCTTATGTTCAAAATTCTTCTTCTATCGAGAGAAACTCTGTATCTTCACTCAAAATATCATAGATATAGGCAATCTCAGAATTGGGGATCATGACACTATAATGCTCTTCAATGACACTAAACGCAGATTTAATAGCAGATAACCCTTCTTTTTGACACTGCTTCCATTTCTCTAATCCTTGATAGGTTTCGATTGGCATTTGTCGGATCAATCGTTCAATGAGACAGCTCACATGGACATACAACGCTAATTTTTTGGGATTGCTGATGCTTCGATTCAACTGCACCTCTAATTCTCTCATAAAATGATCGATTTCTCCCATCACCTTCTCTGTATCTAGAATAGTCACGGAATCCAGTACTTTTTCCAATGAAAAATTACGAATGATGCGCTGATTGAATATTTCCTTCTCTGAAGCATTCATAGTAGTGTCCAACCATTCAGCTAGTACAGACATCTTTTCCCCCGAGATGAGGTCTTCTAATGAAAGATATTCGATATTGGTGATATCAGGATCTGTGGTGCCAATCATTCCTACGACTTCGTATATGGAAAATAATGGGTCACTGTTTTTCTTATCTTTTAATTGCTGATATTCATATGGGATGATTTTCAACTGACAAGCCGTAGGTAAGCTTTTTTCTAGCAGTTCACTTAAGTGGACCGCCGTACCGATTCCAGTGAAGCAAGTAGTAATGAGTGCTTTGGGTTTGTTTTCCTCTGGATAGAGCAGTCGCCATTCTGGCTGGATCTGTCGAACAGTCTCTTCTGCTATCTCTTCTAATGATACATTTTTTTGCAGGCATTCCCCTACTGTGATTGCTAAAGGTGTCGTCACATTATTCAAAATCAAAAGCGGTACGGATAACTGTTTTTTAAAAAACTGATGGATTTCTTTCAGAGATCCCATGTCTACTAATATGATCAATCCATTTGAAACATCGCTGTTTTCGCAATAATCAAGGATTTCTGAAGCAATCTGCTGTGGTGTGACATCTAGTGGCATATCAAATGATTCAAATAGATCCTCTTGTAATAAACGATTTACTACATTTGCCATACTGCTAGCAGTTGCATAACCGTGAGCAGCAATCATCGCTTTTGGCAGTCGTTTTTCTTTTGACCATTTCGCTTTTTTTAGATAGATCGTCAGTAAAATCCGATCCATACTTGTGTCTTCAATATCTAATTTGATCTTACTTAATTCCAGAATTCGTTGGACATAGTGATAACTAGATGGATAAGACTGAGAAACTTGTTGTTCTAATTCTTTGATTAGTTGGATAATATCATGTTCTTCCGGTAACCATTTGATAGTGCTTCGCTGATAGAGATAGTAACTCAAGGCATAGACACTGTTTCCATCGAATTTGATTTGATAGGCAGTTTCCATTTGTCGAAAGGTCTCTCGGATAGATTGTGTCCAATAAACCAGCAGCTCGTGTTTTTCTTGTCTACTGGTCTCAAACAGCAAAAAATCAAATAATTGAATCATTTCTTGCTTTAATTTTCCTTCGCAAGAATATAGCAGACAGTTATTTTTCTTGAAATCAATTAGGATTTGCTCAAAACTTTTAACGATTCGCTGCTGTTCGGGCTGTTGCTTCTCCATTAATTGCTCTAAGGTCTGGTCTTGCGTAATATAGATTCCTTGCTGTGCTGTATTTTTAGTAATAGGCTGCGCAAGTAGTTCTTTTTGCAAATGATGGATCGTGACATGGATTTCAGGCTGTTCACGCTGTTCAGCATATGCTTTTGCTGCTGAAACTTTGACGATATTTTTCAGCTCTCCTATGTTTCCGGATAATTTCTGACTTGTTAAAAGTGACAAAGCTGGTCCACTGACTGACAAAGGGCTCCCCATTTTTCTTTGTTCTTCGAGAAAAAAAGAGTAAATCAGTTCTAGCCGTTCATTACGACTACGCTGATTAAGTGCAGGTAGTTCGATTCGGATAGGTATTCTTCGAATGAAAGTTGTTAAGAAATGACTAGTAATCTCTTCAGTCGTAGCAAAAAAGAGACGTGTTTTGATCCGGCGTGACAAATTAGGTTCTCCCATACGATAAATCACACCTTGATCAAGATAGGTGAACAGTTTTTCCTGACCTTCTGGTGTTAA
The DNA here is from genome assembly GCF_051711525.1 of Enterococcus sp. DIV0901a. Taxonomy (NCBI): domain Bacteria; kingdom Bacillati; phylum Bacillota; class Bacilli; order Lactobacillales; family Enterococcaceae; genus Enterococcus; species Enterococcus sp. DIV0901a. Next base: position 2,105,175 of record NZ_JBIOMW010000001.1, read on the forward strand.
GCGATGTACCTCGTCTAAAAACAAGATCCCACCATCTGCTGCTTCAAAAGCCCCTTTTTTATTTTCTTCTGCACCAGTGTACGCTCCCTTAACATGTCCAAACAAATTGCTAGTCAAAAGTTCAGGATTATCTGCATATTGTGCACAATTAAAAGTGATGAATGGTGCAGAATCTTCTAGCAGATCATGAAGCAGACAATACTGATAGACCAAATTAACTAAATAACTTTTACCTGTGCCACTTTCGCCTGTAATCAAAAGTGGTAATCCGCCATCTGGATAGTAAAGAGCTGTTTTGATTTGTTCGATACTTTCTTTCAAACTGGCGTCGTATCCGATCATAAAAGAGAATAAGTCTTTTGGTTGCGCGAAAAAAGGCTGTTCCTCTTTGAGATCATCGATAGAAAAATAAAAATTCGTGCGTAACTTAAAAAATTGTTTTTCAAAAGCTTCTTTGTGGAAATAAATCACTGGTCGAGAATTGATTTTGACTAGTAGTTGCTCATCATTTAACTGGTTCAAATAATGACTGACTGTGTTTCTTTTTACCCCAAAATGATCAGCTAACCTTTGTGCTGTAAAGACCTCGTTCATATGTTCTAAATCGAAAAAGGCTGTCTGGTTCTCTAAGTAACATAAAATTTCCTTCTTCAACAACTTATTCACCCCTCCTCCATCATAGAAAACGGATTCATTTTGTCAATAAAATCTTTAATAAAGAATTGAAAAATATATCTTATCATAGACAGCAGCCTACTTATCCCTTATAATTTTTATTCTAAAAAACGTACAGTTCCTTCCAGTTTTTATACTGGAATTTCAACATATGAAAGAATAAGGAGGCTATGACTATTCAATGAAATCGGATAAATATAAAAACAGGAAACATACTTCCTGGAAAACTTTTCGAGAAATCATCGGATCTTATCTCGCTGTAGTTGTATTTTTGCCTTTGCTTTATATGGCTATGACAGAACAAACTCGTTTTATTGGCGTAGATACGCAATATATAGCCGAAACAGGATTTTTATTCATCTTTATCTTGATTTTTGCGTTCTATAAATCCTTCCATACAAAATAAGATTCACAGATTTCAACTTTCCTGTCTGTTTTTAGCTATTACAAATCCTTATATGTGGTATAACAACAATTTATTGGCATAATGAGGAAAAACGAGTTATGATGCTTTCAGAGAGTAAAGAGGTACTGTTGTCACCATCCTTTTTATTGATTACGTACACCACTCTTAGTTTTTTCCCATTGATTACGAAAACAAGGTAGAAACATTGATGTTCCTACCTTGTTTTCTTTTTTTATTTTCAGATCAAAATCTCAAGTAGCTTTTGACTTGATGTCGGGAGGTTGTCTTCGTTCCATCAAACCTGATAGAATCTGCGCCAAACCATAGTTTTCTCCACTATTATTTATTCCTCTAAGATAGTACCCACAATAAACGAATAAATATTTTTCTCATTTTCATACTCCTTCTTTGAAAATCAATTAGATTTCTCTCAACCCACTTTTTTACAAAAATTACGTAGCAAAAAAGATTGCAAGAACAAATTAAAAAAGAAGTAAATAGAGTTTCATCTATAAACATTTACTTGATATATTTTTTATGCAGAATTCATTTATAGAAAAATTAAGTAAAATAGACGTTCCTATGAATGAAGAGACTGGCATGTTTTCTCATTTTCTTTTTTTTAAAAAAAATAGTCTATTCAATTTCTAAAGCTTCTTCATAATAAAACTTTCATTTATGAAAAGGCTTGTTCTCTTTTCATTCTAAATTTCCTAAGCTACAATGTGGTAGTACTTGTTTTTTCAATTGTGGACAAATAAATAATAGGAGGAATCATATGATTCAGTTATTACGTTATGCAAAAGACTATCGTAAGCAAATCATTTTGGGCCCGTTCTTCAAATTTCTTGAAGCTGTCTTCGAACTTGTCCTGCCTTTAATGATGGCTTCCTTGATCGATAATGGACTAAAAATGAATGACCGAGGAAAAATCATTGAAATGGGCTTATGGATGGTCGCTATGTCTGTGATTGGTCTGATTTGTGCTATCATTTGCCAATACTATGCTTCAGTAGCTTCACAAGGATTTGGTACAGAGTTACGTAATCAGCTAATCAAAAAAATCAATACTTTCTCTCACAACGAGTTGAATCATTTTGGAACAGATACCTTGATCACCCGAATGACAAACGACATCAATCAGCTTCAGCTAGCTTTAGCAATGGTCATTCGTTTATTGATCAGAGCACCGTTTTTAAGTATCGGGTCAGTGGTCATGGCTTTTGTGATCGACTGGGAAGTAGGTCTGTTTTTCTTAGCATTATTGCCTATTTTCTCAATCATTTTATTTTTTATCATCAAAAAAACCGTTCCTCTCTACCAAAAAGTGCAAGAAAAACTAGATCAGCTCAATGAACACGTTAGTCAGAATCTTAGCGGTGTTCGTGTCATCCGCGCATTTGCGCAGACAAAAAAAGAAACAGAGAAGTTCGATAAAAGCACAAATGATCTAGCGAACAATTATTTACGTGTTTCCAATATCTCTGCCCTATTATCACCTGCTACAACCTTGATCATGAATATCGGGATCATCTGTTTGCTGACAGTTGGCGGGATCAAAGTAAATATTGGTAGCTTGCAACAAGGACAAGTTCTTGCTTTGATCAATTATATGAATCAAATGCTTTTGGCACTGATCGTTGTTTCAAACCTCGTCGTGATCTTCACACGTGCCGAAGCTTCAGGAAATCGGGTGAAAGAGGTGCTAGACACAGAAAATTCGATTCTTGAAGCTGAGGTCAGTACTACTCCCGATTTTTCTTCTGAAGCAATTATCGCTTTTGACCATGTTGACTTCCGTTATACTCCTGATTCTGGTCTTTCTCTCCAAAATATTACCTTTCAGCTGAAGCGAAATACAGTCCTTGGAATCATTGGTCCAACCGGAAGCGGGAAAACGACTTTGACACAATTGATTCCGCGTTTCTATGATGTCAGTTCCGGTACAGTTATAATGGACGGAATGGATGTTCGTTCTTGGCAGCTGGATCATCTCCGTCAGCAAATTGCTCTTGTTCCCCAAACTTCTGTACTATTTACCGGGACTATTCGTGAAAACCTTCAATGGGGTAAGAAAGACGCCACAGAAAAAGAATGTTGGGAAGCTCTGAAAATCGCTCAGGCAGAAGAATTTGTCCGTCAGCTTCCAAATGGTTTAGATACAAAAGTCATGGAAAATGGGAAAAATTTCTCTGGCGGACAAAAACAGCGACTGACGATTGCAAGAGCTTTGATTGCCAAGCCAGCATTACTGATTTTAGATGACTCTTTAAGTGCGTTGGATTATCAAACAGACTTGGATTTGCGTAAGGCGCTACAGACTTATCTTGGCAGTACAGTGATTATTATCTCCCAACGTGTCCGCTCTATTCAAGAAGCACATCATATCTTAGTGATGGATCAAGGTAAGATTGCTGCTCAGGGTACCCATGAAGAATTACTTGCTCAATCAGCAGAATATCAGGAAATCGTCGCATCACAGGAGGAAGAATAGTTATGAAAGTAAAAAAATTATCCTTGCAGACGCTCCGCCGATTCATTCCTTACCTTACTGCCTATGCAAAAGACATTTGGCTAGCTGTGCTACTAGGAATCATCAATGGGATTGCAACAGTTGTGATGACGTTACAAATTGGTCAAAGTATCGATCAAATGATTGGAGAAGGACAGGTCCGCTTCAATCGACTGTTCCATTTACTTATTCTATTCGGTGGTATCGTTTTAATCAACGTAGTCAGTCAATGGCTCATCCAAGTGTTAAGCAATCGGTTAGCTTACTTATCCGTTGCAAAATTAAGAAAAGATGCATTTGCTCATCTGAATCGATTGCCACTTCGTTATTATGATCAAAACTCCCACGGAAATATCGTCAGTCGATTTACAAATGATATGGACAATATTTCCATTGCAATTTCTGCGGCCTTCAATCAATTATTTTCTGGAGTGGCAATCATCATTCTTTCGTTTATTTTTATGATGCGTCTAAGTCCACTTCTGACATTGGTCGTTCTTTGTTCTACACCAATTATTTTCCTTGTGAGTTGGATCGTTGCTCGTGCTTCACAAACAAATTTCGATAGACAGCAAAGGATTATTGGGGATATCTCGGGCTTTGTGACCGAACGAATCGGTAACCAGAAAATCGTGAAAGCTTTTCAGCAAGAAGAAGCTAGTCAACAGCAATTTGAACTGCTAAATGCTGATCTATATGAAAAAGGACAACGGGCACAATTTTCTTCTTCCTTGACAAACCCGTCTTCTCGTTTTGTAGATCACCTTGCTTATTTATCGATTGGTTTAGTTGGCGGCCTATTGGCATTGAAGAGTGGTTCGTCAATCACTGTTGGTGTGATTTCCAGCTTTACGATCTACTCAAGTCAGTTTTCTAAACCATTTATCGAACTTTCTGGAATCACGACACAACTGCAAACCGCTTTTTCTGGTCTAGAACGAGCATTTGATTTGATCGATCAGCCAGAAGAAAAGCCTGATTTGCCAGATGCCTATGCCTTGGAACCCAAACATATCAAAGGAAAAGTCTCTTTTGATCATGTTTCTTTTTCTTATGACCCCAAACAGCGTTTGATCGAAGATTTCAATTTTACTGCTTATCCAGGTCAAACCATTGCTATAGTAGGAAAAACAGGGGCCGGAAAATCCACACTTGTTAATTTGCTGATGCGTTTTTATGACACAACAAAAGGAACAATTACAGTCGATGACCATGACATCCGCTCTATCCAACGTGATACATTACGTAAAAGTTTTGGAATGGTGTTACAAGATACTTGGCTATTTGACAGTACATTGCGAGAAAATCTTCGTTTTGGGAATCCGGAAGCAAGTGACGCAGAAATCAATGATGCCCTAAAAGCCTCTTACATGTATGAATTTGTAGAACGTTTGCCGGAAAAATTAGATACTAAGATTGGCGGTCAAGGGTTAAAGATATCAGATGGACAACGCCAACTGTTGACGATTGCTCGAACGATGATCAGTAATCCCCCTATGTTGATCTTAGATGAAGCTACCAGCTCAGTCGATACATTGACAGAGAAAAAAATCCAACAAGCCTTCTTAGCAATGATGGAAGGAAAAACCAGTTTTGTGATTGCCCATCGCCTGTCCACAATCAAAAATGCGGACCAGATATTAGTGATGGATCAGGGAGCTATTGTCGAAATGGGCACCCATGATGAGCTGCTTCAAAAAGATGGTTATTACCGACGGCTCTATCAAGCACAATTCACAGCACAATAAAAACAAGCAGTCTTCTGGGATGGGAAGACTGCTTGTTTTTTATTTAGCGTGGATCGCTAAACTTCTTAAAATTTTTTTGTAAGGAATACTACGTCCTACGTAATAAATGGCAATTGATTGAATCGGTAACCATATTACTGTTTTTAACAGGCGGGGCGCCCAAACGACCCAGCTGAACAATGGCACATGGTACATCAACGCAAGCCATAATGGTGTCAAAAATAAGTTGATGATCAGCGTGACACTAAGCGTAGCCAGAATGGCATTTTTCCAAGTGATCTCTTTTCGATAGAAAAAGAATCCGTAGATTGCTCCTTCAATAAATGCATTCAATGTAAATCCAATAAAGAATGCAGATTTCGAGAAGAGGGCCATTCCTACTAAATCAGCTAAAACTGCGCCTATCCCTGACCAAAAAGGACCAAAAAGAATGCCCATGATCACTTGTGGAATAAATGTGACACTGATTTTAATAAATGGGGTCTCGATTGCTACCAGTCGGGACAAAGTGACCATCAATGCAATCAATAAGCCCATAATAGCAATCATACGTGCGTCTAACCGGTGTTTCTTCATTTTTAGCATCTCCTTTAAGAGCTGCTACATCGTATCATGCAGCGAATGCGAAAATAAAACCGCGAACATTACGTCCTTCGTCCAAGAGGCAACATCCCATCCTCTTAGCACTTAACGCTTTATTTTCTACTCTGTATTATTTTTGGGATCTTTTCCCACAGAAACTATAGCATATTTTCACATTTACTGCAAATACGAAAAACTAATATTATTGTTTATATTATCCAATACGTTCGTATTATATCGCATATTATCAGTTTGTTTAGCTTTTATAGCTACATATAGGCGAACATTAAACGTTATTTTTCCATACGCTTATCCATCAAAATGAAAGTGGACGCTTGTCTATTTCATGGACGATTCTTCGAAAATCTAGGAAGCCGGCTTCCAGTCCTCTTAGTAGCACCTCAGCTGTTCCGATATTCGTAGCTAACGGAATCTCATAGACATCAGATAAACGGATAAGTGCTGTTACATCTGGTTCATGGGGCTGTGCAGCCAGCGGGTCTCGAAGAAAAATCACCAAATCTAACTGATCCTCCGAAATCATGGCTCCAATTTGCTGATCCCCGCCTAACGGTCCGGATTTAAACCGATGGATCGGCAAGCCGGTTGCTTCCGTGATCCTCTGCCCAGTCGTCCCGGTAGCAAAAAGTTCATGTTTTTCCAATATTGTTTTATACGCTGTTGCTAATTTCACCATCATAGGTTTTTTTCGGTCATGAGCGATCAAAGCGATTTTCATAAGAGACACTCCTTTTGATATTGTTAACATACTTATTTACTCCAGTGTATCAGTTTTTATTTCTTATGGATATTTATTAAAGCTTAAAACTAGCACATTGACAAAAAAAAGAAAAAATTCTTGTTCAACATGACATTGAAGTTAGTTAACGCTTTCATTTATACTTTAAATAGTTAATAAAACTAAAAAAGAAAGTGTGGAACGTATTATGGTAGAAATGGCTCTGAAAAACGTATATAAAAAATATGACAATGCAGAAAATTATTCTGTAACTGATTTTAATCTATCAATCAAAGACCGTGAATTTATCGTTTTTGTTGGTCCTTCCGGTTGTGGAAAGTCAACTACTTTGCGAATGATCGCGGGACTGGAAGATATCTCTGAAGGAGAACTAAATATCGGCGGAAAAGTCATGAATGACGTGGCACCTAAAGACCGTGATATTGCCATGGTTTTCCAAAACTACGCATTGTATCCTCATATGACTGTTTTTGATAATATGGCTTTTGGCTTGAAATTACGTAAATATGATAAAGCAGACATCAAAAAACGTGTGGACAATGCAGCAGAGATCTTAGGTCTGACAGAATACTTGAAACGAAAACCAGCTGCTTTATCTGGTGGACAACGCCAACGTGTGGCATTGGGACGGGCAATCGTTCGGGATGCAAAAGTCTTCTTAATGGATGAGCCATTATCAAATTTAGATGCTAAATTACGTGTAGCCATGCGTGCTGAGATTGCCAAACTTCACCAGCGTCTTGAAACAACGACCATCTATGTTACTCACGATCAGACAGAAGCGATGACTATGGCTGACCGAATCGTTATCATGAAAGACGGATTTATCCAACAAATCGGTACACCGAAAGAAGTTTATGATACACCCGTCAATATGTTCGTTGCCGGCTTTATTGGATCTCCTGCCATGAATTTCTTTAATGTGACATTGAAAAATGGTGTTATCACAGATGGACATGGGCTTAAGCTTCGTATTCCTGAAGGGAAAAACAAAGTATTAGTTGAAAAAGGTTATGAAGGAAAAGAAGTTATCTTCGGTATTCGTCCAGAAGACATCCACAGTGAACAAGTAGCCCTTGAAGCTTCACCTGAAGCCGTAGTCAAATCAGAAGTTGTCGTTTCCGAATTACTTGGAGCTGAAACGATGCTTTACACAAAAACTGGTTCTACTGAGTTCATCTCAAAAGTAGATGCAAGAGATTTCCATAAACCAGGCGAAATAGTCGATCTTGCCTTCAACATCAGCAAAGGCCACTTCTTTGATAAAGAAACAGAACAAGTCATCAAACTTCCATAAATTGCCCCCTGTTAGAGCTGTGCCAGAAGATGTTGGTGCAGCTCTTTTTAGGACAAAAAACTCTCATCTTAGAGGATTTATTATCCATTACTAGATGAGAGTTTTTTTTGAGAGATCATGTCTAATATGTCGTTTTCTTCGCGTACCCTTGAATCGACTCTTTCCGATTTTCTTTTTTTGCTGCCGTAAATACGGGGATATCAAAATATTTGCTGAGTGTTCCTGCTATAAAATAAGCAATATTATAATCAACTAAACTGTGGATGAGCCCACCAATCCCCATCAAGATGAATACTGTATAAAAATATCCTTGAGAATAATATGTTTCAGGCATATTACCAATAAAGTAAAAGATGCTGACTACTAGCATTTCTGCTAAAGAATGAATCACACCGATCACAAAATTGAACCCTTGGAAACGCCAATTAGCAAAAGTAAACTGTCCATTTTTTAAAACGATACTCGGATGCTTTTGCAAGTACCAAGCCCCAATCAACGCAAACACAAGATGTGATAATGCTCGCAATGCGATGATAACCGGCGTTGTTAAAAAGAAACCAAATGTCGTACCTAGCGCAACAGCCACTGCAACTCCTGGTGTAAAAAACATCGCAATAAATAATGGCACATGAGACGCCAAAGTAAAGGAAGCTGGTGGAATCATGATTTTAGGCATGACCATTGGGATAATGACCCCCATCCCAATCAATAAAGCAGAAATCGTTAGTTTTCGAACTGAATTTTTTCTCATTTTTTCTCTCTCCTAATATGTCTTGACACATAAATGTCGACTTAGTATAACTCACTTACTAATAACTGTCAAGACACATATTCTTTTCTAAATCCATACAAAATGAGTGTGAGTATCAAGTATAAGAATTTTTTGATCAAGAAACAAAAATAGGAGATGTGACAAAATTTGTGTCACATCTCCTTGTTCGGCATAATAGTGGTCAAAAGCTTGCATCAAGTAATAAGACCAACTAACTCAAAAACATGAGAAGCTGTTTTTTGAAATTGTTCCTTGTGACTTAGAGTTAAACGGCAGGCCCACAACCTCTTTCTTAAACGGTGTTCAAAAGCTTGCATCTGCGGTAATAAGCCCAAACAAACGAAAAACATGAGGAACTATTTTTGTTTGGCTGTTCTTATTACTTGATGCAGGACAGCTTTTTCACAACTTCTGTCACAACCTCTTTTTTTACTGCTTATTTTCTGACATCGCATTGCTTAATGCGGCGAATTCTTGTAATGACAAAGTCTCCCCACGACGTTTTGGATCGATTCCAGCTGTTTCCAAGCTTTTTGCTAACCATGCTTTTGTCTGGTCATCTTTGCCATAAGAATGCTGCAAGTTATTCCAAAGCGTTTTTCTTCTTTGCTGAAATGCCGCTTTTGTCAATCGGAAAAATGCTTTTTCGTCTGTCACTTCGACTGCCGGTATATCTCTTCTTGTCAGTTTCAAAATCGCTGAATCTACATTTGGCTGAGGGACAAATACTGTTTTTGGTACGATGAATGCTAAACTGGCTTCCATATAATATTGAACAGCAATCGATAATGAACCATAAGCTTTCGTTCCTGGTTCAGCAGAGATACGATCAGCTACTTCTTTTTGCATCATGACGACTAGTTCATCCACAACCAAATCTGATTCAAGAAAATGCATCATGATCGGTGTCGTAATATAGTAAGGTAAATTCGCTACGACTTTTAACGGAAGCTCCTCATGAAATGTTTCTCTAACAGCTGTTGACAAATCGGTCTTTAAAATATCTTGATGTACAATAGTCACATTGTCATAGGGTTGCATCGTATCAGCCAATACAGGGATCAAACGATCATCGATCTCAAATGCTACGACTTGTTTTGCATGCTTGGCTAATTGTTCCGTCAATGCACCGATTCCTGGTCCAACTTCGATCACGTTCGTATGTTCATCTATTTGCGCAGTTTCTACGATTTTCCTTAAAATATTTGGTTCAGTCAGAAAATTTTGTCCTAAACTTTTTTTAAATGAAAAACCATGTTTCAATAAAATCTCTTTTGTTCTAGAGGGTGTCGCAATTTCACGATATTCACTCATGTTGTTCCTCCACTATTTTCATTGCTTGGGCGAGTTCTTTCGGCGTAATACGAAACATCTTCAAACGTTTTTCCAATTGTTTGCCGTTCGTGTAACCGATGCGCAACTCGTCACCTAGTTTTTCTCGTTTTTCTTTTGCTTGTGCCCCAGCTATTAAACCATAGTCTAAAAGGTCTTGTCTAGTGATTTCAGAAACAGCCGTTTGGGAAATGTCTGGCGTCACGACCTTTTTCAATGCTTCTAAAATAGCAGCATCACTTGCATGCTCGACACCAAGGCTTCCCTTTTTCTTTGGTTTAGCTTGTGTGCGCGGCAAAAAAGCATGTTTTGCCTGAGGAACAGCTTCCATAATGATTTTTCTTATTTTTTCTCCTGAAAAATCAGGATCGGTAAAAACGATCACTCCACGAGTCTCTTGGGCATGTTCAATTTGCATCAGAATCTCTTCATTGATTGCAGACCCTATTGTTTCTATCGTATCTGCATCAACTACTTCCCGCAGCCTTCTTGTATCGTCTTTTCCTTCAACGACTATAATCTCTTGGATCTTCATCTTATCCATGTTCGCTTAGACCAAATAATCGGTGCGTATTTGTCCATGTTTGGGCAGCCACTTCTTCTGTCGGAAGATTCCGAAGTTCAGCAATCTTTTCTACTGTATAACGAGTATAGCCTGGTTCATTCCGCTTTCCTCTAAAAGGAACTGGTGCCAGATAAGGGGCATCTGTTTCCACAAGTAATCGTTCGATTGGTACATTTGCTGCAGCCTCTTGGACGTCTAATGCTTTTTTGAAAGTGACGACACCGCTAAATGAAATATGCATCCCTAAGTCAAGAAATCGTTTTGCCCATTCATAATCACCACTGAAACTATGCATGATTCCACCGATATCTCGAACATCTTCTTCTTTTAGGATTTGATACGTGTCTTCAAGTGCTTCTCTAGTATGAATACTGATTGGTAGGTTCATTTCTTTTGCGATAGCAATCTGTCTGCGAAATACTTTATCTTGGACTTCTTTCGGGTCTTCCATCCAATGATAATCCAAGCCAATTTCCCCTAATGCTACAACCTTTGGTAAAGTCAATTGTTCTTGTAATTTATTTTCGATTTCTTTCGTATAACTGCCAGCCTCTGTCGGATGCCAGCCGATAATACTGTATATATTTGGATAGTCATGGCTTAATTGCAAAGACTTTTCAATCGTTGGCGTATCGAAGCCCACGACCGCCATTTTCGTTACCCCCATTTCTTGTGCTCGCTGAATCGTTTCTGGAATATCTTCATTGAACTGTTCAGCATTTAAATGGGTATGAGAATCAAATATCATGTTTATCTCTCCTTTTCATTCTTACTTTAGCACATAAGCACTACTTGCAGAAGTAGCAAAAATCAAAATAGAAGAACTTGTTTTATTGAAATAGAAAAAGCACGAAGATCTAGAGGACCTAGTTCGTACTTTTTCTGTCTGTTGTTGAAATATTTTACTCTTCTGAGCGTTTTTTCTTTTTTTGATAATAGACTGGGATACCTATCAAGGTAACACCTATACCGATCAATGCTAATTTCGTTTGCGTCATCATCGTCATACCTAAAATGAAAATAGCGCCGAGAATCGCAATAATCGGAACGATTGGATAAAGTGGTACTTTATATGGACGTGGCAATTCTGGCGCTTTTTTTCTTAAAATAAAGACACCGATAAAAATCAGTAAACTGAATAGCCACATCACAAAAATCAACATGTCTGTTAAAAAGTCGAAAGAACCAAGGCTCATCATAATACAAGCTACTGCTAACTGGAAAATCGCAGGAACATAAGGAACCGTAAACTTCTTTGAAAGCTTTGTCAGCTGTTTACTGAAAGGTAGCTCGTCTTCTAAAGCCATCGCATAAGGCACGCGGATCCCAGTTAGTGTATAACCGTTCAATGCACCGTATACCGAGATCAAGATCCCAATAGTGACCAGCTTTCCACCGATTCCCCCAAAAATGACGTCTGATGCTTCAGAAGCTGCATTCAAATTACCGGCAAGATGATCAATCGGCAAAGTTTTCAAAAAAACAAAATTGATCAATAGATAAACGACTGTTACAAAACTCAAACCAAGAATAATTGCTTTAGGCAAATCTTTTTCCGGCCGTTTCATTTCCCCTGCCATTGCACCGACACCTAACCAGCCGTCATAAGCAAATAACGTTGCTAACAACGCACTGCTCAATCCTTCGACAAAAGTAACATCTTTTCCAGCTTCGATTGGAAATAACTGGACAGTTCCTTGTCCTGGGGTCAATAATCCCCATATGACAATCACAGCAATTGGTATTAATTTAACAATCAACGTCACTGATTGTACAGAAGCACCGACTTTTGTCCCTAACAAATTCAACCCTGTCACAGAAACAGCGGTGATCACTGCAATCAACAAAAGATAATCGGTAGATAATTGTAATAAGTTCGTCAATTGTGTCGCAAAGATAATCGATAATGCAGCAATATTAGCAGGAAAGTAAATCAAGCTTTGCGCCCATCCTAATAAAAAGCTGGGCAATTTTCCATACGCAGCTTCAATATATTTTACAGCTCCACCAGTTTCCGGGATTGCTGTAGCTAATTCAGCCACTGTCAATCCAGCACAGATCGTTAAGAAACCACCCAAAAGCCAAGCTAGCAATGTCAAACTTGTAGACTGAGTACTAGCAGTAACAGCAGCAGTTTTGAAGAAGACGCCTGCACCGATCACGGTTCCCATAACGGTAGCTAATGCGCCAAACAGATTGATTTCTCGTTTTAGTTTGCCTTTCATTCCCATCCTCTTTCTTCTTTGAAATTTGGTATAATTTTCAGTATAACTGAGAATATTTTAATTTACCATTCTTTTTTCTCCACTTTCAGTGAAAAACTCCCTCTTAAGACGGATGTATTTCTTTTTTATTTTTCGTATACTAAACCTACCTTTTCCACGAAGGAGGAACAGTTTATGGATTTTAAGCGTTCTTATCCGAAATTAGCAGATTATTTATCCAACCGGGTCGATTTTTCCCGTAAAGAACAACAGCAGTCCCGTTGGCATTGGTTCACATTAATTTTATTTGGATTAATGACTGTTGCAACGTTATCACAAAAACTAATATTGCTGACTGTGTTCATCGCAATCGTTGCATTGATCAAAGGTCCTGTGATGATCTTGTGGGGGATGTTGTATTCCTTTTTGGTTGGGCTTTTTCCGCCTATCGGTATTTTGCTTTCAGCGATTTTCTTTTTATTGAATATCGGAACATTTACAAAGAACTGGCGGATGACCTTAGTCGGGATCTATTTTTATTTCTATCCTTTTGGAGTGATGGCACTTAGTGAAGTCATGCATTGGGATAATCATTGGTTTATAGCTGGCTCCTTGCTTTTAGGGTTGATCTTATTACACGTGATGTTGACAAAGCTCTATCAACATTATGGTATCGGACGTACGATTTTCTGGTATGTCTTTTCGATCCCATTTGCACTGCTTACTGCTCTCTTACCAAGCCGTTTGAAGACAAAAATAAAAGGTTACCATAAAATCAAGTGATAGGATTTTTACAAAATAAAGAAAACAATCATCGAAGTCAAAGCCGATGATTGTTTTTTTATCTATATTTTCAATCACACATATAAGAACACAAACTAATTGAACATAAAGTGATAGAACTTAGAATTAACACATCAACGCTACTGTTAGATATAAATATAGATGTAACAAAGTCATTGCATTCAAACTTTATGAATGTAAGGATAATAAAAAAGAGTACCAGATGAATCAATTAAAATCTGCCCGACCCTTTATCATTATGCTTTTTTTCTGTTTTTACGATTCCTATCCTATTAGTATTATTCTAAATTAACAAAAATCAGCGAAGCTCCTACTTCTTTTTCTAGGATTTATTTTGGATAGTTCTCTGTTTCTGTATTATATGATTGGCTTCGAGTAATAAGAAGGAATTTACGAAAATTGCTTCTCAAATTTCGGAAAAAGGGGGTATGACACAACTAGTGTCATACCCCCTTTGAATTTCTATGCGATTTCTGAGCCATTTGGCATGGATTTTGGTGCTTCGATCACTTGTAAAGAGCCATCTGGTGCTTCTGCAGAAAGGATCATTCCTTGACTGATTTGTCCACGCATCTTTCGTGGTTTCAGATTTGCTACAATGACGACTTTTTTCCCGATCAATTCGCTTGGATCAGGATAAAATTCAGCGATTCCTGACAAGATTTGACGGTCTTGGCTGTCTCCAGCATCTAGTCGGAATTGCAGCAACTTATCTGCCCCTTCTACTTTTTGACAGTTGATGACTTCTGCTACTTTTAGTTCTACTTTTTCAAATACATCAAATTTGATTTGTTTTTCTTTCGTTGAAACAAGTTCTGTTTCTTCTGGATCCCATTTGACTGTATCTTCGTTTGTTTGAGTACCTTCAGACATTTTTTCTTGAATAAAAGCAACTTCTTCTTCCATATCTAAACGTGGGAAGATTGGTGTACCTTTTGCAACTACTTTTGTTCCTGAAGGAAATTCGCCAAAGTGTAATCCTTCAAGATTCATTGTTTCAGAGTCCAATCCTAGTTGATTGAAGATCTTCTCTGGCGTTTCTGTCATGATTGGCTGAAGTAATATCGCTGCGATACGCAAAGATTCAGCTAAATGGATCATGACACTATTCAATTCAGCTTTCTTTTCTTCGTCTTTTGCTAATACCCATGGTTCTGTTTCATCAATGTATTTATTTGCACGAGAAATCAGCACCCAGATTTCAGCCAACGCTGTATTGAATTCCATTTTTTCCATTGCATCATGGTAACGTCCGACAACGTTAGCAGCCGTCGTAGACAGTTCACTGTCAAATGGAGTGACAAGTGAAGCATAGTCAGGAACGAGTCCATCACAATATTTGTTGATCATAGCAATCGTTCGATTCAATAAGTTCCCTAGATCATTTGCCAGATCATAATTGACACGGGAAACAAAATCTTCTGGCGTAAAGACACCATCTGACCCAAACGGAACAGCACGAAGCAAATAATAACGAAGTGCATCTAAACCATAACGTTCCACAAGCATTTCAGGATAAACGACATTTCCTTTTGATTTAGACATTTTTCCGTCTTTCATCAATAGCCAGCCATGCCCAAATACTTTTTTAGGTAGAGGCAAATCAAGAGCCATCAACATGATTGGCCAATAGATCGTATGGAAGCGAACGATTTCTTTACCGACCATCTGAACATCTGCAGGCCAGTATTTTTCGAATAGACTTTCATCTTCGGAGCCATATCCTAGTGCAGTAATATAATTGGATAATGCATCGATCCATACATACACCACATGTTTCGGATCACTCTTGACTGGTACCCCCCAAGTAAAGGTTGTTCTTGAAACTGCAAGATCTTCTAATCCTGGTTTGATAAAGTTGTTGATCATTTCGTTTTTACGAGATTCTGGCTGGATGAATTCGGGATGTTCTTCATAGTATTCCAACAGACGGTCTGCGTATTTGCTCATGCGGAAGAAGTATGATTCTTCTTTTACCAATTCTACTTCGTGTCCACTTGGCGCTTTACCACCGATCACATTACCTTCGTCATCTTTGTACACTTCTGCAAGTTGTGTTTCTGTAAAGAATTCTTCGTCAGAAACAGAGTACCAGCCTTCATATTCACCTAAGTAAATATCTCCCTGTTCTAATAAACGATCAAATATTTTTTGAACAGCTGCTTTATGGTAATCATCTGTCGTTCGAATGAATTTATCATAACTGATATCAAGCGTTTTCCATAATTTCTTGACATCAGCCGCCATTTTATCTACATATTCTTGCGGTTTTACACCTAGTTCTTCTGCTTTTGTTTCGATTTTTTGACCATGTTCATCCACTCCAGTGAGATAAAACACATCAAAGCCCATCAACCGTTTATAACGAGCAATTGCGTCACATGCAATCGTAGTATACGAGTTGCCGATATGAAGTTTGCCGCTTGGATAATAGATTGGCGTAGTGATATAAAAAGTTTCCTTTTCTGCCACGGGGCTCTTCCTCCTTTATCGCATGATGCGAATTCGTTTCCTTGCTAGTATACCATAAAAAAAGCATGCTGTTAGCTTTTTTTCAAAATGAAAAAGACTGGATAAACGACTTCTATCTACGTTCAATCTATCCTTTAAAAGGATGAATAGGTTGAATAAATGCGGGTTTTTGTTTTGTTTCATATCTACTAAAAAACGGCTTTTTATTTCTCCCCTCACACGTGGTATAATAAAGACTATCTATCTTAGTAAGGGACTGGAACAATCATGCAGAAGAAACATCTTTTTTTTACACTTAGTATTGCTTTTCTTTCATTAGCACATTTAATATTCAGCTATTTTTATATTCGTATGTATGGTTATTTTAACCTCCATGGGCATTTGAACAGTTTTATGACAGCAGCTTGGATTTTGCGTTTTATCATTGACGTATATATCGTTATTTGTGGCTTCTTTGCCATTCGTGAAGAGCGGTATAAAGTATTGCCGTTTTATCTGCTTTTCTTTTTATTCAATCTCATACTTCCATTTATTTTTCATATTTAAATGATAACCTAGATTTTTCAAGTAAATCCTTGGTTTTTTTTCAGAGTCTGCTACAATAAGGTAAAAAGTACTTTTACTGTCAATGGAGGTGGTCAGATGAACCGTTTTGCTTCTAAAGAAGAAGAAAAATTATATTATGAACATGAAGCAAGTGAAGAAGAATTTCTTAACTGGTATCAAAAACAGGAACGTCCAGAATATGACAAGCCCTCTTTGACTGTCGATATCGTACTGATGTGCTATAACAAAGAAGAAGATCAGCTGAAAGTTTTGTTGATCCAAAGAAAAGGGCATCCTTATCGAAATTCATGGGCATTGCCTGGTGGCTTTGTCCAAAAGGATGAGTCAACTGGAGAAAGCGTCTTAAGAGAAACAAAAGAAGAAACTGGTGTTGTTATTTCAAAAGAAAATATTGAGCAACTGCATACATTCAGTACGCCTAATCGAGATCCGCGAGGCTGGGTCGTCACAGTCAGCTACTTAGCCTTTATTGGAGAAGAACCGCTAATCGCCGGAGATGATGCCAAGGAAGTACGCTGGTTCACACTAGAACGTCATAGTAACAAGATCCATTTATCTAGCGGAGAAGTGGCTATCTCGCTTGATTTAGTCACTGGAGAGTCTTCTGGCAAAGATACTTTGGCTTTTGACCATAGTCAAATCATCTTGAAAGCATTCAACCGTGTAGTCAATAAAATGGAACACGAGCCGCAAGTTCTACAAGTTTTAGGTAAAGATTTCACGATTACGGAAGCTCGAAAAGTATTTGCTAAATTCTTAGGGATCGATTATAAAACGATCGATCATTCCAATTTTAAGAAAGCTATGCTCCAATATTTCGATGAGATCGGTGAACGTCCTGTAGGAATCGGCCGTCCTTCAAAAATCTATCAGCTCAAGCCGGGGCACCATGAATAAGATTGTGAGCAAAAGATTCAGACCTAATCATTCAAGAAAGAACGCAAAAACAACTCTTTGTGAGTTACGTTTTTTGTTTCAGAATTTTGATGTATTCGTAAACTTTCTGAATAAAAAATTAACAATAGCAGAAAAAGCTCGTACGAACTTTTCTGCTATTGTTTTATTGGTTTGTCATAATTAGTGAGCTTTTCTTCAAAAGAAAAATTCCTAGAAACAAAAGTCATTAAGACTTTTTATTAACAAGGCGAACCCTAACGCTCCTATCAGTTTCATTCATTTTTTATCCCTTGATAACCGAATGTCTGCCCATTTCTTCTACTACCTGGCTCTTTCTTACGGAATTGCTTTCTTCTGCTCCGTCGGTATTGATCAAAAGAAATTTTTTATTATACCATTGGGACTTATAACGCAATTTTGTTATTAATTTATGCCAGTCATGAATAGAAAAATCAGCATGTGCTTCTTCTTTTGGAAAAGATTCTACAAATAAGTAGTCATATTCTTTGACCAATTTCCCAGATAATTGTTCAAGATAATCTTCTCGCTGGTTCTTTTGTTTCAGATAAAGATCCATTACTTTTCTCTTTTGTTTCTGATAATTGCTTGCCTGATCTAACCTGATCTTTCTATGGTGAGCGGAGCGGACTTTCACATTCAATTTCCGCTGTGCATGTTGCAGCTTTTCTTCTGTTTGGTGAAATTTTGGTAAAGTTACTTCTAGAGGTCGAGATGTTTGGATCAATGTCTTCGGATGATAGGCGATCCCGATCCATTTAGCTAAAGATTCTTTTTTTACTGACGAAACATCACAAAGTAGTGCGACATAAAATTCTTCATTATATCGAGCAGAAATCGTAGCGGAGCGAATCGATCCTTCAACTGGCCGATGCTGATTTATCTTGATTAGTTCTTTTTGTTTTGGTAACTTTAAGTAGCCATTTTCCAGATAGATCGTACGGGTTTGGTTGTTGGTCGTATAAGATTGCCACATACTTTTTTTCGTTTTAAGCTTTGGGAAGCTGGCACGTCCCTTGAAATAATTGCGAAAAGCCCGATCCAAATTAAGCTGTGCATTTGCTAAAGCAAGACTGTCTACTTCTTTTAA
The DNA here is from genome assembly GCF_051711525.1 of Enterococcus sp. DIV0901a. Classification (NCBI taxonomy): domain Bacteria; kingdom Bacillati; phylum Bacillota; class Bacilli; order Lactobacillales; family Enterococcaceae; genus Enterococcus; species Enterococcus sp. DIV0901a. The sequence goes on from NZ_JBIOMW010000001.1 coordinate 2,123,876, forward strand.
GAATGGGTATTCTTTTTTTAATGTAGCGGGTGTGAGCGAAAAATTGGCTACTCCTGTTTGTTGCCAACTTTTCTGCCGCTTTTTCAGCAAATGGTTATAGGTAAATCGAGCACATCCAAAAGTACGAATCAATTGCTGTTTTTGTTCTTCTGTCGGATACATACGGAATTTAAAAGCTTTTAGCATCTATGTCCCTCCTAGTTAGCAACCAGAAGAGATTCCTTTTGTCGTTTTAGTTTTTTTGCGTAATATGGGACTTCCTGCTCAGTTGCATAGACAAAATGTTCTGGTGCGATTTCACGAAGTTGACGTACTTGTCCGTCATCTGGTTCAGGTTGATATTTGATTCTTCTGCGTTTTCTCTCATGGTCTGGATCTGGTAGAGGAATAGCAGATAACAAACTTTCTGTATAAGGATGAACACCGTGATTATAGATTTCATCACTTGTTCCCATCTCTAATAACAAGCCGTTATGCATTACACCGATTCGGTCACTAATATGTTTAACCATCGACAAATCATGTGCAATAAATAGATAGGTCAATTGATGTTCTTTTTGGAGATCTTGCAACAAATTGACCACTTGGGCTTGGATCGACACATCTAGTGCAGAAATTGGTTCATCACAAATGATAAAACGCGGTTTTACTGCCAATGCTCGTGCAATACCAATACGCTGGCGTTGCCCACCTGAAAATTCATGAGGATAACGAGTACCGTGGCTTGGATTCAATCCAACAGTTCTCAATAGATCATCGACTTTTTTTGCACGCTCTTCAGATGATTTAGCTAGTCCATTAACATCAATTCCTTCGGCGATAATATCTCTGACTTTCATCCGAGGATTCAACGAAGCATATGGATCTTGGAAAATCATCTGAACATCATGCCGGAATTTCGTCAAACCTTTTTTATCTTTGATCTTCGTTATATCTTGACCGTCGAATAATATCTCACCATCAGTAGGTTCATTCAAACGAATGATCGTACGGCCAGTAGTGGATTTTCCGCTTCCAGATTCTCCAACTAAACCGAATGTTTCTCCTTCATAGATGTGAAAGCTGATGTCATTTACAGCATGTACTTCATTCTTTTTTCCTACATTGAAATACTGTTTCAGTCCTTTAACTTCAAGTAGTTTATTTGGCATCAGCAATTCCTCCTTGACCGTAAGTATGTTTTTGTTTCTCTTTAAAGATAGCCCAGCGACGTTGGATTTCTTCTGGCGGTGTCACTTTGGGTGCCTGCGGAGCAAGTAGCCAAGTTGCTGCCTTGTGTGTTTTTGATAGTTCAAAAAATGGTGGTTCTTGTTCTGCATCGATTTTCATCGCGAATTCATTTCTTGGATAGAATGCGTCTCCTTTTGGCGGGTTCAATAAATCCGGTGGAGAACCAGGAATAGCATACAATCGATCGTTCGCACTATCTAATGTCGGCATTGAACCAAGCAGTCCCCAAGTATAGGGATGTTGCGGGTTGTAGAAAATTTCTTCCGATGTTCCAACTTCAACGATTCTTCCTCCATACATGACAGCGACACGATCAGCGACATTCGCTACTACACCAAGATCATGAGTGATAAAGATAATTGATGTATCGATTTTTGTCTGAATTTCTTTCAGCAGCTCCAAAATCTGTGCTTGAATAGTCACATCAAGCGCTGTTGTAGGTTCATCAGCAATCAGGATTTCCGGATAACATACCAGTGCAATCGCGATCACGATCCGTTGACGCTGACCTCCTGAGAACTGATGCGGATAACTGTTGATACGTTTCTCAGCTTCGGGTATTCCAACTAATTTAAGCAATTCTAATGCAGCTTTTTGTCCCTCTTTTTTTGAAACTTTATTATGCTTTCTAAGGGACTCAGCGACTTGCTTCCCAATGGGCATCGTCGGATCTAAAGAGGTCATTGGATCTTGGAAAATCATCGCTATTTCTTTACCACGGATTTTTTGCATCTCTCTTTCTGATTTTCCAACGATATCGTTACCTTTAAAGAGGATTTGACCAGCATCTATATTGGCGTTGCTTGACAGCAAGCGCATGATGCTTCTGGTCGTCACTGATTTTCCACTTCCAGATTCCCCAACGATCGCCAATGTTTCTCCTTTATTCAAATGAAAATTGACACCGCGAATCGCTCGTACCTTTCCAGCATACGTATCAAAAGAGATTTCTAAGTCTTTCACTTCTAAAATTTTCGTCATCGTCTTCACTCTTTCATTTTAGGATCAAAGGCATCACGCAATCCATCAGCAAGTAAGTTAAAGCCAATCATGATAACCGATAAAGTTACTGCCGGAATCCATAACAGATAAGGCAGATACAGGAATGTCTTGTACCCTTCGCTCAACATCGTTCCTAATGAAGCTGACGGAGGGGTAAGACCTAAACCGATAAAGCTTAAAAAGGCTTCGAAGAAAATAGCAGATGGAATACTAAACATCATTTGAATAATAATGACACTAGAGATATTCGGCAAAATATGTTTGAATGCAATTTTCATTCTTGATTCACCTAATGTCAATCCAGCTAAAACATATTCTTGATCTTTTAATTTCATTGTTTGTGCACGAACGATACGTGCCATTGGTATCCAGTTTGTGATGGCCATAGCAGCCACGATTGAAAAAATTCCTGGTTCAAAAACGACCAACATCAAAATCATGACAACGAGGTTTGGAATTCCTGATAAGATTTCCAAAAAACGTTGCATCACGTTATCGACACGTCCGCCTAACAAACCAGAAACCAACCCGTAAGCTACACCAATCGTTACATCTAGTAATGCAGCAATAAATGCGATCAGCAACGAGATTCTCGTTCCCATAAATAAGCGGCTTAATACATCACGTCCCAAACCGTCTGTTCCTAAAAAGAAATTTACGTTTGAAGGGACGTTTGCTTGAGCATATTTATCAACAAGTTCACCACCAACCATTGCTTTTCCATTCAATCCATCGATATTGATTCCCGGAATACGAGGAGGCAAATTGATATAAGCCACGTTTTGGGCAGTTGGATCATGAGGAGAAACAAAGATTGTGATCACAGAGATCAAAATGATGACCAATAGTAAAACCATTGAAATAACGGCAGCTTTGTTTTTCTTTAAACGGCGCCATGAATCTTGGATAAAATTCAAAGAAGGTGCAGTAATCTGTTCACGTTCTTCTTCGGTATTTTTTTGTAATGGAAGAAATTCATCCGCAGGGATATCTGCGACTGTTTCATAACGCTTTGGTATCATTTCCATTTATCCTCGGCTCCCTTCTGAAACACGAATTCTTGGATCAACTAGACCGTACAATAGATCCACGATCAAAATAACAAAAATCAGCATAAATGAGTAAAGGATCGTTACAGCCATGATCGTAGGATAATCATTTGTTGTGATTGACTTAACGAATTGTTCCCCGATACCAGGAATAGCAAAGATATTTTCTACCACCAGTGATCCGGTCATCAATGCTACAGCTAACGGTCCTAATAAAGTCATCAATGGAATCAAACTATTTCGAAGACCATGTTTAAAGGCGATTTCCCAACGGCTCAATCCTTTTGCTTTTGCTAATTCCACATAATCACTATGCAGTACTTCCACCATTTCCGTACGGATAAACCGAGCAGAGTCAGCAAGCGGCGACATGGCCAACGCAATTGTTGGTAAGATTGTGTACACAAAGCCATCCCATTTTGCGATTGGCAAAACTTGTAATTTGATTGCAAAGATATATTGTAATAAAACAGCAAATACAAAGTTTGGAATGGAACGACCTAATATCGCTACGAGTGTAGAAGATGTATCTGCCCATGTATTTTGCTTCATGGCAGAGATCGTTCCTAAAATCGTTCCTAGGACTGTTCCAAAGATAATTGCCTGTAACCCTAACTGCAAGGATGGTCCGATTCTTCCAGCTAACAAATGTGCGACTGGCTGGTTTTTAAATTGGAAGGAAATTCCAAAATCTCCTTGAAGCAAATTAGAAAGATAAATCCCATATTGTACGATAACTGGTTTATCCAAACCGACTTGTTTATTTAGCATCTCGATTGTTTCAGGACTCAAACGTTCCTGATTCGTATATGGCGTGCCCGGCAGCAATTGCATCAAGAAAAAGGTGATTGTTGCAATTAACCAAAGCGTGATGATCATGAAAAAGACACGTTTTAATACATATTTGATATAACTATTCACTAATGTTTCCCCCTAGCTTTTGACTTCTGACAGATGTTTCGCTACATTATTAGATAATGAACCAAAAATAAAGGAGCAATCAAATGAAAAAAAAATCTATCCCCTACGCAGTAGCTTTTCTACTGATTCTGGTTATTTTAATAAAAAATCTCATCAACCATTCCTTTACACTCATTCAATTATCTAATGATCTATTCTTATGGTCATTGCCGTTTCTGATTATCGGCGGTTTTTTATGGGTCTTTTCTTCGGGTTTCTTCGATCATTTTCAGCGATCGGTCCATCTTGCACGAACAAGGAACCGAAAGAAAAAACCAGAATTTTCCTCGCTCTCGTCTGCCAGCTACGGTATGTACAGCTTTTGGCTGATCATTGCCGGAATACTAATTGCTCTTTCTGCTATTTTCATGCTTTTTTCTTTGTTAGGATAAGTGAATATGAGAACGAGGTTGCGACATTTGCCGCAGCCTCGTTTTTTCTCATGCTCACGGTATTAACGATTATTCTTCAACGTATGTCCATTTGTAATCCCATGAAGCGCCTGCCGCATGGTGAACGATACCTTTGATTTTTTCATTCACTAGGTGACCTTCTGCTTTTTGGTACACCGGAACGACACCCATATCATCAGAGATGATCTTGATTGCTTTTTGGAAATCATCCCAACGGGCTTGTTCATCGCCAGCGTCTGTTGATGAAGCTGCTTTAACTGCTTCGTCATATTCTGCATTGCTCCAGCGACCACGGTTGTATGAATTACCTGTGACAAACAAATCAGTAAAGCTGCTTGGGTCTGCATAGTCAGCAGCCCATCCGCCTAGTACTGCGTCAAAATCACCCGAAGTTGAGCGGTCAAGACGTACAGAGAATGGAACAGGTGTTGGTTTGACTGTTACGCCATCCAAGTTTTCTTGGATTGAGTTTTGAACATATTCGATTACTTTTTTCGATGAATCATCATCAGAAGCCATCAAATCAAATTCTAAAGAATCAACGCCCAATTCTTTTTTCGCTTTTTCCCAATATTCTTTTGCTTTATCTTTGTCATAAGAAACTAATTTTCCAGCTTCTTTTGCAAAGTCTTCGTTCGTTGTTGGACTTTTTACCATATCTGATGGGATCAATCCTGTAGAGACAACTGATCCGTCACCTAGTACTTGTTTTACTAAAGCTTCACGATCGATAGAATAAGAAATAGCTTTTCTTAGGTTCACATTGTTGAATGGTGAATTCTTTTCACGTTGATTGAATTCGATATAGCTTGTCCGCGCTTCTTTAACAGAAGTATAAGCTGGATCGTTTGCGTTTTGCTGTGCTAACTCACCAGACAAGATCACGTCATCTGCTTGGCCATCTTTGAATAAGTTCAATGCAGTAGAAGATTCTTTTACTACACTGACTTTGATTTCAGAAAGTTTTACTGTATCTTTGTCCCAGTAATGGTCATTTTTCTTATAAGTCCATTCTGTATCTGTTCCTGGTCCATCAAAATCTTCTAATGTGAATGGTCCATTATAAACAGCTTTATCACTTGCAGATGCATAGGCATCCCCATTTTCTTCCACTACGGATTGTTTTTGTGGGAAAAATGATGGGAAAGCAAGCAGATATTGGAAATATGGTGTTTGTTTCGTCAATTTGATTTCTAATTCATAGTCACCAACTGCTTTGATCCCTAGTTCTGATTTATCTTTCTTTCCAGCTGTAATGTCTTCTGCATTTTCAACTGGCGCATACAGGTAAGCATATTCAGAAGCTGTAGCTGGGTCTACTGTTCGTTGCCAGCCATAAACGTAATCCGCTGCTGTAACAGGATCACCATTTGACCATTTTGCGTCTTCTCGTAATTTGATTTTGTAAGTTAATCCGTCTTCACTGACTTCTGCCAACTCGCTAGCTCCTGCCGGCTGTGGTTTGCTGTCTTCATCAAGACGGTAAATTCCTTCATAAACGTTATTCAATGCTGTAAAACTGATTGTATCTGTTGCAACTGATAAGTCAGCTGTAGGCATTTCTTGAGGCACGACTAAGTTAAATACGCCTCCTCCATCTGCTGAACCGCTTTTTGCTGAACTACTGTTGCTTGTGGCTGAACTGCCGCCATAACATCCAGCAAGTACAAGGCCGCATACCGCAACCAAACCAAATGTAAATTTCTTTTTCATTTTACGTACCCCTTTATTGGAATTTTCAGAATAATTAATATTTTCTGAAGTTGTTTAAGAGTTTAATGAATAATTATTAAAAAATCAACACTTTTTTTTGTCTTTTTCATAAAATAATGATTTTTTCGTGAGGTTTCAAGGAATTTTTCAGAAAAAATAGCTTTGTACAAGGTTTTCCATGGTCTTCCAAAAGCCATTAAATAATTTTCGTTATATTGTCTATTATTGCCATACAAAGATAAAAAAGAATAAACAAAAAGAAACTGTGACAAAAGTCTTGTCACAGTCCCATATCTGAATAAACGGTGTTCAAAAGCCAGTTTCTCGGTATTAAGCCAAATTTATGCAAAAATGTAGAAAGCCATTTTCACAAAATTTTTCTTAATACTCGAAACTAAGCGACTTTTTCACAACCTCTTCCTTAAACGGTGTTCAATCAGCTGACCCTCGATATTAGTTCAACAAACGGCAAAATATGAAGAACTATTTTTCCGTTTGTTTCTCTAATACTCAGGTCAGGACGCTGATTTCACAACCTCTCCACTAAACGGTGTTCCAAAGCTTGCATCTGCGGTAATAAGCCCAACCAAACGAAAAATAGGAGGAGCTATTTTTGTTTGGCTGTTCTTATTACTTGATGCAGGACAGCTTTTTCACAACCTCTGGTACACGGTGTTCCAAAAGTAGCTTCTTCGGAAATAAGTTGGAATTTCACAAAAATTCAAGAAGTAATTTTCGTAAATTCCTTCTTATTTCTTGAAGCTGATTACTTCTGTCACAACCTCTTTTTATTATTGAGAATCTGGTCGAGGAATAATCGTTTTTGCCATCCAAATATCCGGTTTGTCCCAGCCATTTGCATTTGGTAAGACACCTACGATTTTATAACCTAATTTTTCATAGAATTCATACGGATGTTCACGAAGGTTCTGGATGGAAGCCACTTTATCAAATGTATGCTCATACAGGTCCGTTTGACTTAACGTTGTTCCATGGTCTAAATCATCCGTACCTAAATAAATCGTGATTCCTCCTCTGGAAGCTACTTCTTTTTCTAAGTAATTGACTAATCGAGTACCTATTTGGTTCTTTCGTCGGGAGCTTTCTACAACTAATGGATGCAATTCCCAACCTGTGATACCGTATTGAGGGATTGCACCAATAAATCCTACTAACTCATCTTGGTCTACCGCTGCTACCGCGATTCGTTCTGGATTCATCATTTCTTCTACTTCTTCTGCCGAGCTGTCTCCATATTCTTCCGGCCAAGTCAGTCTCAGTAAATCAGAAAGCTGATCTTTCAATACTGGATTATTACGGTCAAATTCACTGATTATCATACGTCTTCCCCCTTGTTCTTGCTTATTCTAACAGTCCTTTTGAAAAAACGAAATGTTCTCGCTCAAAAATCTTTAGCTACCAATCAGTATCTCTATTCTTTCATTATTTATCTTACTTATAAAATAAAAAAATTATACAGAAACACTTTATTCAAAATAGGAAAGATCAGGAAAGCCATCAATTGGAGGAAAAACTCTGTTTGTTCATCATGATATAGATTATCTTTTGCTTTAAAAAAAACCAATTATGAATTGACAAATAAAACCTGTTTTCATATAATAATCTTAATTTTTAGAATTTTTATATAATTACAAAAAAGCAAAGGGAATCGGTAGAAATACTAAGAGGAACAAAAATTCATTATTGTCGTTTTCAATGTTTTTGTACTTGTTCGTTTTTAGGATACTTATTGATGATTTCAAGGTGTTCATGCCACCTTATTCATCACTTATCCTGTCTTAGGTTCACCTCTACTCCATCTACAGCCGCAGTCAGATCGATCACTCTTTAAAATTTTAACCCGTTTCAACGAAGAAAGAAGGAAATGAATATGAGTCAAAGTGTTTTCTTACCAAATTATACCATTGGAACAGATGCGTATGAAAAAGCAAATGGAATCGTCAAAGAATATGGGACAAAAGTAGTGCTGATTGGAGGGAAGACTGCACTTTCAAAGGCAGAAAACAAAATAAAAGCAGCTTTGACACAGGAAATAGAGGTTGTCGCCAGTCTCTGGTACGGGGGTAATTCAACTTATGGAAATATTGAACAGTTGATCCAGCATGAAAGTGTCCAAAAAGCAGACGTCCTGTTTGCAGTCGGTGGTGGCCGTGCTTGCGATACTGTAAAAGTCATTGGTGAAAAACTAGCTAAACCAGTCTTCACCTTTCCCACTATTGGTTCGAACTGTTCGCCCGTCACTGCGGTATGTGTCATCTATAACGAAGAAGGCGTAATGGACGGACTCTTCTTTCCTTCAAAACCACCTGTACACACCTTCATTGATACAGCAATTATTGCCGAAGCACCTGATAAATACTTATGGGCAGGTATTGGCGATGCTTTATCCAAAGAAGTCGAATCTACTTTTTCTGCTCGTGGCGATGATCTAGGCTACACGGATAGATTAGGAATCCAAATCGGAAAAATGTGCATTGATCGTCTCTTGACTTATGGTACGCAAGCATTGAAAGATAGTGCCGACGATCGTCCCTCATATGCAATTGAACAAGTCGTTTCGGATATCATTGTTACTACCGGATTGGTTTCTGTTTTAGTTAACAATAACTATAATTCTGCTATGGCACACTCATTCTATTACGGTACGACTGTTCTAGAAAAAATGGAGGGATACCTTCACGGAGCATCTGTCAGTTATGGTGTACTGACCTTATTGATGATGGATCAGCAGTTCGATTTGTTTGATAAAATCTATGTGTTTATGAAAAAGAACCAACTTCCAGTATCGTTAACCGACATGAATCTCAATGTCACGACCGATTTAGAAGCAATCTTAGATAAAGCCATGGCAACAAATGATATTAAACATGTGCCTTATGAAATCACCCGAGAAAAATTTAAACAGGCCATTCTTGACGTAGAAACTTATCATGCTACACAAGAAAGCCAGCAAGGATATAAGAAAATCAGTTAAATAATTGCTAAAACCCCCATCAAGCAGGCTGTCATCAAATTGAGGACATTTCTTTGCTTGATGAGGGTTTTTCTTGTCAAAAAAAGCTTTATAGCTTTCGCTATAGAATCTTTTCTCTTATTTAAGTTGAACAGTTCCTTAATTAAGAAAACTGCTCCTTTTATGGTAATTGAAAAAACGAGTAGGATACGATTATTTGGCAACTGTTTTTTTCATTTGCTTGCTTCGCAATTGTCCGCAAGCTGCATCAATATCTGTACCATGTTCTTTACGTATCACACAGTTTACGCCGTTTTTCTTCAATACATCATAAAATCTCAATACATCAGCTTTTGGACTGCGAGAATATTGATCATGTTCACTGACTGGATTATATGGAATCAAGTTGACATATGCTAATTTTTTCTTATCTTTTAATAGATCTGCTAATTGTTGCGCATGCTCTGGTCTATCATTTACTTGATTCAACATGATATATTCAAACGTGATTCGACGGTTTGTTTTCTCTAAATACTCATCCACAGCTTCCATCAATTTCTCAATTGGGAAACTTCGGTTGATCCGCATGATCGATGTTCGCACCTCATTATTCGGCGCGTGCAAGGAAATAGCCAGATTGACTTGCAAGCCGTTATTAGCGAATTCCTTGATTTTGTGTGCTAATCCACTAGTGGAAACTGTAATGTGCCGAGCACCAATTGCCAATCCTTTGGCATCATTGATGATATGCAAAAAGTCCATTACATTGTCGTAATTATCAAATGGCTCACCGATCCCCATTACAACGACATGTGAAACGCGTTCGCCAAGATTGCGCTCATCAAAATAATGTTGGACCATCATGATCTGCGCAACAATTTCTCCAGCAGTCAGATCACGGTTCTTTTTGAGCAGCCCGCTTGCACAAAATGTACAGCCGATATTACATCCTACTTGTGTCGTCACACAAACTGACAAGCCATATTCTTGTCTCATCAGTACAGTCTCAATCATGTTTTTATCAGGGAGTTCAAACAAATATTTTACTGTACCATCCGAAGCTTCTTGGACGACCATCTGTTTTAGAGGATTGATGATAAAATGCTCCGATAATTTTTCGATCAACTGTTTCGATAGATTCGTCATTTCTGTGAAATTACTTACACGTTTTTGATACAACCATTCCCAAACTTGGGCAGCTCGGAATTTTTTCTCGCCGTTTTCTATAAACCAATTGATTAATTCTTCATTCGTCAAGCCATAAATGGACTGTTTTTCCAAAGTATTTTCCCTCTTTTTCTCAAAGTTTCGCTACATACTATACATGATTCATTTCCTTAATGCAATACTTCACAAATAAATCGAATAGAACTTTAATCTCACAAAAACTAAAAAGACAAGACATCATACCGTATTAGAAAAGAGGTTCTATGATATTTGGTGTTGTTACTCAAATCGAGTAAGGACACCAAATATTTTTTTATAACAAAAAGACATTTGATTCCTCTATAATTAAGTCGCTGAACCACTTATAGAAGGAGAATCCAAATGTCTTTACCTAAGAATATCAAAATAAAAGATGAAAATACAGACCAAATGATCAAAGAATTGTTAAATATCAAAGATTCAAACATCGCTTTTCCCAAAGATGCGCTGACCAAAGAACGGGTCCATGGCCGAATGGCCAATGTCTTTACGGGAATATTGACTTATAAACCGCACCACTGCGAACTGTGCGGCTTTGAAACAGTGATTTATCATTCGTATAAAGAGAGCTTGATCCAGCTGATTCCTTATCAAGAAGTTCCTTCTTATCTTCGTTTATTCAAGCAGCGCTTTTATTGTAAACATTGTCGACACACATTTACAGCCAAAACTGATTATGTCGCTGAAAACTGCTATCTTTCGCAACCATTGAAATTTGCGATCGCTATTGATTTAAAGAAGAAGATCTCCATGAAAGATATTGCGGCTCGATACTTTGTATCGACCAAAACGGTCGAACGCGTACTAGACTCTTTCTTTGAAGAACCACAGTTAAAACCTGCTTACTTACCGAAACATTTGATGATTGATGAATTCAAAGGAACCAAAGATTGTGAAGGCGCGATGTGCTTTATTCTCAGTGATGCCGACACTGGAATGATTTTTGATATTTTAGATGATCGGAGAAACTTTAAATTAACCGCCTATTTCCAACGCTTCACCCTAAAAGCAAGGCAAAATGTGACTCATATCGTAATGGATATGAATGCTTCTTATCACGTAGTGACACGAGCTCTTTTTCCGAATGCCTGTGTATCGATCGACCGGTTCCACATAGTCCAACAATTGACTCGTGCCTTCAATAAGCAACGAATCCAAACCATGAACCAGTTAAAGAAAAACAATCCTAAAGCAATGAAAGATTATCGTAAATTAAAAAAATACTGGCGAACGATCTTGAAGAAAGAAACAAAAATCAACTATACTTCTCTTCGACAATTTCCGCTTTTCCAACGGAAATACGTGACCGAATCAGAGGTCCTAGACTATCTGCTCTCAATCGATAAGCACTTACGTGAAAGTTATGAAGTCTATCAGGAATTGTTGGCTGCTTTGGAAACAAAAGATTTTACTGCCTTCTTCGAGTTGATCGACACATTACCAGTATCATTGGATAAAGGATTTAAAAAAGCGATTCTTTCGTTAAACAAATATAAAAAAGGCATCATCAATGCTTTGAAATATCCCTATTCTAACGGCAAATTGGAAGGGAAAAACAATTTAATCAAGGTCATTAAACGCATCGCGTTTGGCTTTCGGACGTTTCGACATCTGCGTATGCGAGTCTTGATCCAACAAAATCTCTGTGAGATTATTTAATAACAAAAAAAAGAGGAAACGCCGAAACGTTTCCTCAAGGTGATTTAATTAAAACAACACCATTTGACAATGAGCCAGAAAAGATGGAAAAAAACCATTTTTTCTTTTGGTATCATCATGCCTTGTCTTTTTATTGGTTATTCGTTTTTCAACCCTTCATCACACAAGTTTTACATGTCATTATCGTCCGGCAACGTTTCTGATGTTTCTTCCTGCTCAATGAATACTTTCCGAGGCTTGCTTCCTTCTGACGGGCCAACAACTCCATGAGCTTCCAGTTCATCTACTAAACGTGCTGCTCGGTTGTAACCGATCCGAAATCTTCTTTGGAGAAGGGAAATACTTGCCGTTTGCATTTCAACGACAAGTGCTTTTGCTTCTTCAAACAGCTCATCTTGTGGCTGTTCTGGAGCACCTGTCGTTTCAACTTCATCTGTCGGCATCATTTTCTCTTCATAATGAGCTTCTTGCTGATCTGTAACAAATTGAACGACCCGTTCTACTTCGTGGTCAGAAATGAATGCTCCTTGCACACGGATCGGTTTATTCTCACCCATTGGCAAGAATAGCATATCTCCTCGCCCTAAGAGCTTTTCTGCCCCATTAGAATCAATGATCGTCCGAGAATCTGTACCGCTTGATACCGCAAATGCCATTCTGGAAGGTACATTTGCTTTGATGATTCCTGTGATAACATCCACACTTGGACGTTGAGTAGCTAGGATCATATGAATCCCCGCTGCCCGAGCCATTTGCGCTAAACGAATAATCGCATCTTCAACTTCATTGCTGGCTACCATCATCAAATCAGCTAATTCATCTACGATCACTACGATGAATGGTAAGGTTGGATGTTTCGTTCCGTTTTCCAAGTTTTTCTGTTGAACAAATTCATTGTAACCAGAAATATTTCTTACTCCGGTTGCCGCGAATTTTTCATATCGTTCTTCCATTTCTTGTACTACTTTTTGTAAGGCTTGCGCTGCTTTTCTAGGGTTCGTCACGACCGGCGTCAACAGATGAGGTATGCCGTTGTACATATTCAATTCAACCATTTTCGGATCGATCATCATCAGTTTTACTTCATGGGGCTTAGCACGCATTAATATACTTGTGATAATCCCATTAATTGCTACTGACTTCCCACTACCAGTCGAACCAGCCACGAGTAAGTGAGGCATCTTCGAAAGATCAGCCGTTTGTACCCGTCCAGAAACATCACGTCCTAAAGGTACTTCTAGTAATTTATCTGGGTGGTTTGGTTGTGCTTCGATGATTTCTCTAAAGGAAACCATACTGATCTTTCCATTTGGTACTTCAATACCAATCAGTGATTTACCTGGAATCGGTGCTTCCATCCGGACATCTTTCGCCGCTAAAGCAAGCGCGATATCATCTGTTAAGTTCACAATTTTACTTACTTTTACCCCTACAGCCGGCTGGACTTCGAATTTTGTGACGGATGGTCCTAAGCTGGCTTTGACGACCTTGGCATCGACACCGAAACTTTGGAAAGTTTGTTCTAATACGCCGATATTTTTTTCAATTTTTTTATACTCATCACTTTGATCCACAGTTGGTATAGAATCAAGCAAATCAACTGTCGGTAATTCATAGTCTTGATTTTCCTGTTCTGCTTCAATCTCAAATTCTAATGAGGTACCGTCATCCTCTGGCAACTCATCTGAAAAACCTTCTGCTGTATTGGTCTGTTTTGGTGTATCTGGTACTGGTTTCTCTAGATTCGCAGGATGGATATTTTCTTGAAAACTGTCGATTGGAACAAAACTTAGCTGCTCCGGCTCTGTATTTTCTGGTTCCTGCCATTCATCAGCAGTATTTTCCCTTTGCTGGCTCACCGCTTTTTTCTTCTCATATTCTGCAGCTTCTTTTTCTGCAGCTTCTTTTGCAGCTAAGCGCCTTGCTTCTTTCGCTTCTGCGCGCTGTTTCATTCTCTCTTCCTTTGCCGCTTGCTTTCGAGCTTGCTTGGCAGGATCACCTTCCAATAATTCCTGTACTCGTTCTCCAATTGATTGGATACCATTTAACAGCTGATAGCCTTCCAGATTACTGAACAGGAATGCTCCTCCTGCCAGTAATAGCACTGCTGCTAAATAACTTCCAGGCTGTGCAATCAAGAAGTAAGTAAAATGATAAAGGATTGCTCCAATCATCCCACCACCAACGTTATTGTCTACTTGACTTTGTTTTATATCACTGGCTAACAAATCCCATGTCGTCCCCATGATATTTGGTTCCCCAGTATGGAGTTTGCCAAATAAATGGGCATGTAACAATAATAAGATACCGAAATAAAAGAGTATGCCGCCAAACCAGCGTCGGTTTTTACCAATTGAAAACTCTGTATTCTTAATGACAATCCAAAATCCTAATACGGCTAATAAAAGACAGAGGATTTGGTAAGTATTTCCTGCAATGATCCGAAAGCCGTTTGCAATCAATATTCCTAAAAAACCTAATTTTAAAAAGCCGAAGACAGCAAATAAAATCAAGGCAAACCCAACACCAATCGTCAGCATTTGTTCCTGCTGCTGTTTTTGCTTTTTCGTTTTTTTCGTCTTTTTCCTTTTTTTAGTAGGCCGTTTCTTTTGTGCCATTTATTATCCCTCATTTCATCAAGTTTCATTATACAAAAAAAAGTAAGGGAACTAAAGTTTTGTTTGAAAGAACTGACGCTTTCTTTCATTTTTCAGCTTATTTTACAGTTTTTCTTAATTTCTAAATGATTTTATCAAGAAAAGGCACGGCCATATCCAGCCGTACCTTCTTGTTTTAAGTATGTGAACTAAAGGTTCTCTCCATTTTCTTCAATCAGTTTTTGGTACCAGTAATAACTGTCTTTCTTATATCGTTCCAAAGATCCTTCTTGTGTTTCATCTTGATCAACATATACAAATCCATATCGCTTTTGATAACCGTTCAGCCAGCTAAGCAAATCTGTATAAGACCAGGTGCAATAGCCTAGGACTTCTGCTCCATCCGAAATTGCTTCTTTGATGGCTTTGACGTGGCTTTGTAAGTAATTGATTCGATAGTCGTCATGGATTTGTTTATCTTCTGTCAACTTGTCATACTCTCCTAAGCCATTTTCCGTAATCAGTACCGGCATGCGGTAACGGCTTGTGATACGACGCAGTCCGATCCTTAATCCTTCTGGGTCAATCTCCCAGTCCCAATTTGTTCGTTCGACAAATGGATTCTCAACTTTTTTATACATTCCAGGAACTCCAGTTTCTTCTGATGAACCTTTTTTTCCTGTCGTATTCATTTTTCCTGCACCAACTCCGTTTAATGGATTGAATGCATTCGTCGCCGTTTGATAGTAATTGATCCCAAGAAAATCTGGTTTAGCAGATTCTAGCAATTCTGCATCGCCAGCTTCAATCGTTGGTGCCCATCCTTTTTCTTCTAAGAACCTCATGGCAGCAATCGGATATTTTCCCCACATATAGACATCCATCCAATAATTGGCCATCAGGTCTTCTGCATTTTCAGCAGCCAGAACATTTTCAGGATTACTGTCAATTGGATAATTTGGCGTATACGCAAAGCTTGGTCCGATTTTTCCAGGCATTTCTAACTCGTGAAATTTATTGATGACAGATGCATTTGCTAAATTAGCAATATGGTTAACTTCATACATTCGTTTCGGGTCTGTCACACCTGGCGGATGTGCTGCTAACAAATAACCTAATGAAGTGAAGATATTTTGTTCATTCAAACTAATCCAGTAATGGACTTTCCCGCGGAATGCCTCAAATAATGTTTCTGCATAATGAGTGAAATCTTCAATGATCTGACGTGATTCCCAACCATTATATTCATCTTGCAATGCTTGTGGAAGATCCCAATGATATAAAGTCAACATAGGTTCGATATCGTTTTCAATCAATTCGTCGATCAATCTCTCATAAAAAGCGAGCCCAGCTTGATTGACTTCTCCTCGTCCATTAGGAAAAATCCGTGTCCAAGCTACAGAGAATCGGTAAGCTTTCAGACCTTGTTCTTTCATTAAAGCAATATCTTCTTTATAACGATGATAGTGGTCTACTGCCAAATCACCGTTCGTTCCTTTAAATGTCTTTCCAGGTATCCGTACAAATCGATCCCAGACTGATTCTCCTTTCCCATCTTCTTGCCAAGCTCCTTCTACTTGATACGCTGCAGAAGCAGAGCCCCACAGAAAATCTTTTGGAAATGAGGTAAGTTCTTTGTGTTCCATTCATCTCTTCCTTTCCTATAACCTTCAATCGTTCCTCTTTTAGAATAACACGAAACCCCTTCCACAACAAAATAAAATTATGTAAAGGAGGTTGTGACAGAAGTGGTCAGCTTCAAGAAACAAGAAGTAATGTACGAAAATTGCTTCTCAAAGTTTTGTAAAATTTCGGCTTATTTTTCGAAGAAGCTACTTCTGGAACACCGTGTATAAGAGGTTGTGAAAAAGCTGCCCTGCATCAAGTAATAAGAACAGCCAAATAAAAACAGCTTCTTATGTTTTTACTTGGCTGGATTTATTACCGCAGATGCAAGCTTTTGAACACCGTTTACCAAGAGGTTGTGAAATCAGCACTTTGACCTGAGTATTAGAGAAACAAACGGCAAAATAGTTCCTCATATTTTGCCGTTTTTTGAGCTAATACCGAGAGTCAGCTGATTGAACACCGTTTAAGAAAGAGGTTGTGAAAAAGTCGCTTAGTTTCGAGTAGTAAGAAAAATTTTGTGAAAATGGCTTTCTACATTTTTGCATAAATTTGGCTTAATACCGAGAAACTGGCTTTTGAACACCGTTTACCAAGAGGTTGTGAGCCTGCCATTCAGCTCCGAGTCACAAGGAGTTGGCAGGAGAACACTGTTTATTCGGAAAAAGGGACTGTGACACGTCTTTTGTCACAGTCCCCTATTTGTTAATTTGGTTCTATGATATTTGGTGTTGTTACTCAAATCGAGTAAGGACACCAAATATTTTTTTATAACAAAAAGACATTTGATTCCTCTATAATTAAGTCGCTGAACCACTTATAGAAGGAGAATCCAAATGTCTTTACCTAAGAATATCAAAATAAAAGATGAAAATACAGACCAAATGATCAAAGAATTGTTAAATATCAAAGATTCAAACATCGCTTTTCCCAAAGATGCGCTGACCAAAGAACGGGTCCATGGCCGAATGGCCAATGTCTTTACGGGAATATTGACTTATAAACCGCACCACTGCGAACTGTGCGGCTTTGAAACAGTGATTTATCATTCGTATAAAGAGAGCTTGATCCAGCTGATTCCTTATCAAGAAGTTCCTTCTTATCTTCGTTTATTCAAGCAGCGCTTTTATTGTAAACATTGTCGACACACATTTACAGCCAAAACTGATTATGTCGCTGAAAACTGCTATCTTTCGCAACCATTGAAATTTGCGATCGCTATTGATTTAAAGAAGAAGATCTCCATGAAAGATATTGCGGCTCGATACTTTGTATCGACCAAAACGGTCGAACGCGTACTAGACTCTTTCTTTGAAGAACCACAGTTAAAACCTGCTTACTTACCGAAACATTTGATGATTGATGAATTCAAAGGAACCAAAGATTGTGAAGGCGCGATGTGCTTTATTCTCAGTGATGCCGACACTGGAATGATTTTTGATATTTTAGATGATCGGAGAAACTTTAAATTAACCGCCTATTTCCAACGCTTCACCCTAAAAGCAAGGCAAAATGTGACTCATATCGTAATGGATATGAATGCTTCTTATCACGTAGTGACACGAGCTCTTTTTCCGAATGCCTGTGTATCGATCGACCGGTTCCACATAGTCCAACAATTGACTCGTGCCTTCAATAAGCAACGAATCCAAACCATGAACCAGTTAAAGAAAAACAATCCTAAAGCAATGAAAGATTATCGTAAATTAAAAAAATACTGGCGAACGATCTTGAAGAAAGAAACAAAAATCAACTATACTTCTCTTCGACAATTTCCGCTTTTCCAACGGAAATACGTGACCGAATCAGAGGTCCTAGACTATCTGCTCTCAATCGATAAGCACTTACGTGAAAGTTATGAAGTCTATCAGGAATTGTTGGCTGCTTTGGAAACAAAAGATTTTACTGCCTTCTTCGAGTTGATCGACACATTACCAGTATCATTGGATAAAGGATTTAAAAAAGCGATTCTTTCGTTAAACAAATATAAAAAAGGCATCATCAATGCTTTGAAATATCCCTATTCTAACGGCAAATTGGAAGGGAAAAACAATTTAATCAAGGTCATTAAACGCATCGCGTTTGGCTTTCGGACGTTTCGACATCTGCGTATGCGAGTCTTGATCCAACAAAATCTCTGTGAGATTATTTAATAACAAAAAAAAGAGGAAACGCCGAAACGTTTCCTCAAGGTGATTTAATTAAAACAACACCATTTGACAATGAGCCGTTAATTTCTCGGCGTAACATCTTCGCCAAACCATTTATCGGATATTTTTTGGAATTCACCTGTTTTCTCTAGTTGATCTAGGGCTTCATTGATTTTTTTCACTAATGTACTATCTGACTTTCGTGCACCAACTGCAAAATCCTCACTTTCATAAGAACCTTTTGTTATGTTGAAGTCTTCTAGTTCGTTTCTTTGTTTCAAATAATAGTCTGCGTATACTTTATCCATCAGCAGACCATCGACCCGTCTGCTTTTCAGATCGATCAATGCTTCATTAAAACTATCATACAAAACAGCATCTTGGTTTTTGACTATCTCTTTTAATACTTCTGGTTGTTTCGTAAATACATCATAACCAGATGACCCATTTTGCGCACCTAATCTCTTATTATTCATTTGTCCAAAGTTTGTGATTCCTGATTCTTTAGGTGTGATCAGCACTTGATCGTTTTCCATATAAGGTTTTGTAAATTGCACTTTCTTTTCTCTTGCCGGCGTTTTGGAATAGCCGTTCCATATCAAATCGATCGTTCCATTGTTCAGTTCAAATTCCTTCATTGACCAGTCAATGGGCTGAAAGTCTACCGTAATCCCATATTGTTCAAAGACTGCTTTGGCTAAATCAATATCAAATCCTGTGAGCTTCCCGTCTTTATCTCTAAATCCCATAGGAACAAATGTATCGTCTAAACCTATAACGATTTTTTTCTCTTCGTTGATAGTCGCCCAATTATCTGCTGAAGTTTTTTTGTTCGAACAGCCTGCAAAAAGAAGAAGACCTGCGATCAAAGCGAATAGAAAACTGGTTTTTTTCATCTCTATCTTCTCCTTTCTTAATGAATTGGGGAAACTTTTAGTAATTGATCACCGACATTTTCTGCAAATACTAAATCATGGGTGACAATAATTTGGGTTACCCCATCTTCTTTCAATGATAGGATCAAACGCTCGACTTGCTGGCGTAATTCAGGATCTAAAGCACTTGTTGGTTCATCATAAGCCAATACCCGTGGATTCATAGCCAATGCTCTGGCAATCGCTACCCGCTGTTTTTGTCCGCCAGAAAGCTGATAAGGATAGTTATTCAATAAATCACTAATCCCTAATAAAGCCGCTAATTCTTCTGCTTTTTTGGTGTATTCTTCTTTTGTCTGTTTCAATACCATTTTTGGTGCTAAGGTAATGTTTTCAAAAATATTCAGATGTGGAAATAGCTGGAAGTCTTGGAATACGACTCCTACAACTTGTTCTTTCATTTTAAGCTCGAATGGGTTGAACGGTACACCATCTAAATAAAATTCTCCGCTGTCAGAACTTTCTAAGCCAGCCAAGATACGTAAAAGCGTGGTTTTACCGCCACCGGAAGGCCCTACGATAGCTAATGTTTTCCCATCTGGAATGATTAGATTCAAATCTTTGATTATTTTTTTTTCACCAAATGCTTTGTTCACTTTCTTCAATTCAATCATATTTCTTCCTCCTATCAGTTAGCGGTAATAATTTAATTTTCCTTCAACTTGT
Organism: Enterococcus sp. DIV0901a; assembly: GCF_051711525.1. Taxonomy (NCBI): domain Bacteria; kingdom Bacillati; phylum Bacillota; class Bacilli; order Lactobacillales; family Enterococcaceae; genus Enterococcus; species Enterococcus sp. DIV0901a. Next base: position 2,144,056 of record NZ_JBIOMW010000001.1, read on the forward strand.
TTCATTACGATTGTTAGAATACCAGTCAATGTAAGATAGATGATTGCCACGCCTAGCAAAGGCAGTAAAGTCGCGTCGCGTTCCATCGCGATTTTCCCAGCACGCATTACGTCACCTAAACCTAATATATAGATCAAGGAAGAATCTTTGACCAAGTTGATAACTTCATTCCCTACAGAAGGTAAAACAATCTTTGTCACTTGTGGGATGACGATTTTCGTCACCGTTTGAAAGGGACTTAATTGCAAAACTTGCGCTGCTTCATATTGACCTTGAGGAATCGATTGTATCCCTCCACGAAAGATCTCTGCAAAATAAGCTGCATAGTTTAAGATAAAGGCAATGAGTGCTGCTTCGAAACGATCAAAAACGATCCCAATCGTCGGCAACCCATAAAAAATAAAAATCAGTTGCAACAACAGCGGTGTTCCCCGCATAACCCACACATATGTTTGAAGCAAGTAGCGTAGCGGCTTAAAATGCAAAGACAATCCTAATGCTAAAACAATCCCTAATGGTAATGAGCCAATCAAGGTAAATAAAAATAATTTCAATGTTGTGAGTGCTCCTACTAATAATTGCGGCATAACTTCAATCAAATACTCCATCTTCTTTTCCTCCTTTAAAATAAAAAAATCCTCTTGGCAAATGCCAAGAGGACGTATTATACGTGGTTCCACCTCTGTTTATTTTTTCCTTGCAGAAAAAACCTCACACAGTCGTTGCCGTTCAGATGAAAACAAAAAGTCCTTTGATCCGAAGATCAAAGGACGTTAATCACGTGGTTCCACCTTTTTTTACCGGCTCCTCACGGAAAAGCCAGCCTTATCTGGTCATCTAGCAACGACCGCAGCTGTAACGGGCTCCCCGGATTTTCCTACTATACGCTTCAGAAAATCGACTCCAAGATGTGTTTCACGGTTAACTGCTGCCTCTTTCCACCAACCAGAGACTCTCTAAAAACACCTAACGGCTACTCTTCTTTTCGATGTCATTTGTTTTAACTTTACGTGTAATTTACATGATTATTTTTCATTTGTCAACTCTTTTTTATGATACACTAATAAAAAAAGGAGGGTGATGCGCGATGAGTCGTGCAACCGAACAAGAAGCTTATGAACTACTAAAAAAACTGGGTATCTCTTTTCAAAAAGTCGATCATCCTGCGATTACGTCAGTCAAAAATGTCCCTTTTTCCCTACCTGGTCCGCAAGTAAAAAATCTATTATTGAAATCAAGAAAAGGAAAACAAATCTATCTTGTCATCTTGCCTGATGAAAAGCATGCCGATTTAAAAGAACTAGCTGAACAATTAAAAGAAAAGCGCTTATCTTTTGTTTCTGAAGAACAGCTTCCTGACCTCCTAGGCGTTCCAGCAGGTACAGTGACTCCATTAGCATTGATGCACGACAAAGAGAAACAAATCCAAGTCGTGATCGATGCTGCTATTGATCGTCAAGATACCGTAGGCTTTCATCCAAATATCAATACCACTACGTTGATCATAGATTTTTCCGACTTTGAAAAGATACTTGCTTACTTAGAACATCTGCCAGTTTATGAAAATTTGTAGCAAAAAATTCCCCAAAGTTAAGATAAATCCATTTAACTTTGGGAATGAATAGAATCATTTGAACCTAGCGTTATTTGAAAAAACTACAATTGAATTAGTAGAAAACTTTTGATTGATACAAATCTTTTTATAAATGCCCAAAAGTAATCGGTGCCGAAGCCATTCCTCGACCTAATTCTTTTTCAAATTTTCCTATTGTTGATATCTCCATATAAAACGGTGAGACTGGTTTAGACAATTCCCCCTTGATTGCTAACGGACGTAAACTATGTTCCAAATTATTCATGACTTTAGGATAATACTGACCTTTTTCTAAGCCTGTTTTTGCTTCTATCAGAAGTATACGTTCCTTTTCATTGATCTCTGGATTTAAAACGAGATCATATAATTTTAGTACCATGTTTTCTATTTCTTCACTTTTAGACATCACAATTTCCTCCCAGAAATATATTTCTCCCCACTACATTCTATAAACAAAGTATACGCTATTTTTAATGATTTTTAAATCACACAGACATAAATAAAAAAGACAGATACCCGACCAGGGTATCTGTCTTTTGCTTTATGCCAGCTATAGGGATCGAACCTACGACCTACGCGTTACGAGTGCGTTGCTCTACCAACTGAGCTAAGCTGGCCTTATCCAAGAGAAATTATATACTCTATTTGGCTGATTGTAAAGAGTCCGATGGAAAATTAGTTTAATTTCATGATATTTTTCATAAAACGTGGTATAATTGATGTGAAAGGCAGGTTTTATGAAAATGGCAACTTTTGGAAAATTTGATACAACTATCGTACCATCGGAAATTGGTGAAAAATTCAAGATCAATACTCACGTAATGTTCACAATTCACGGCAAGTCGCAAACTGGAACGATTTCAAAGCAATTGAAAAATTCCGCTGTTGTTGAGATTGATGAAACTGCAGAAAATGCGAACTTGATGACGCAAAGTAAGGGTGTAGTAATCGTTAACTACAAAGAACTAAAAAAGATTTGAATTTGACCATCTCTGCATTTTTGGGATGGTTTTTTTATATGCAAACGAAAGCTGTGAAAAAGCTGTTCTGCATCAAACGTTAAAAATGACCAAAAAAGGATGTGACAAAAGTTGTGTCACACCCTTTTTCGTATTTACTTATTTTGTACCAAACAAACGGTCACCCGCATCCCCTAGTCCAGGAACGATATAACCATGTTCATTCAATTTTTCATCTAGAGAAGCTGTATAGATGTCAATATCAGGATGCGCTTCTTGCAAAGCTTTTACTCCCTCAGGTGCTGCTACCAAACAAACAAATTTAATGTTCGACGCGCCACGTTCTTTCAATGCATCGATTGCCATGATTGCTGATCCGCCTGTTGCCAACATTGGATCTACTACAAACAACTGACGTGCATCAATGTCTTCTGGAAGTTTGACGAAATATTCATGTGGTTCCAATGTTTCTTCATCTCGATAAAGACCGATATGTCCCACTTTAGCAGCTGGAATCAATTCCAAGATACCGTCAACCATTCCAATACCTGCGCGCAAGATTGGAATAATCGCTACTTTTTTACCAGACAACGTTTTTTGTGTTGTTTCAGTGATCGGTGTTTCGATCACGATGTCTTCCAATGGCATATCCCGTGATACTTCATATGCCATCAACATAGCGATTTCATCGACTACTTCACGAAAAACCTTTGTTCCGCAGTTTTTGTCCCGAATAATAGTTAGTTTGTGTTGAATCAATGGATGATCGATCACTTGAAATTTGCCCATTTTTTAAGCTCTCCTTTGTTCTGTCGTTTCTTTTTAATTGTAAAACAAAATCAAGTGATTGACTAGTCAAACTCGCCATTTTTCCTAAGAAAATCCGTTTTTGAAAAGAAGTTTTCCTGCGGACAAGCAAAGCTTATTCTTTTTTCTTGATCCAAGAAGTAGATAATACCATTGCTGCACGCGTTGCCTTTGTTTGATCCATAGCATTTACCATGACAAAATCATGGATGATTCCTTGGAAGCGTACTTGTGTAACAGGAACCCCTGCATCACGAAGTTTGCGCGCATAAGCCTCACCTTCATCTCTTAATACATCCGCTTCTCCCGTTAAAATCATTGCTGAAGGAAGATCATTTAGTTCATTTATATTTGCTCTCAAAGGCGAAGCTGTGATTTCAGCACGCTCTTCTTCATTCGTCGTATATTGGTCCCAAAACCACATCATTCCTTCTCTTGTCAAAAAATAGTTTTCTCCGAATTCATGATAGGAATCTGTATCAAAATCAGCGTTTGTGACTGGATAATACAGCAATTGCTTGGATATTGGGAGGCCCTTTCGTTCTTTTGTTAAGATCGTCATGACTGTAGCCATGTTACCACCTACTGAATCTCCTGCAACGATTAGATTCTCGAGATCCAGATTTTTTGACTTGGCTAATTTATTCAGCTGTTGCAACACAGCATAATTTTGTTCAATTGCTGTTGGATATTTTGCTTCTGGTGATCGACTATATTCTGGAAAGACAACGACGGAATTCGTACGAACCGCAAGTTCTCTGATCAATTTATCATGGGTTTGAGCACTGCCAAAAACCCAGCCTGCTCCATGAATATAAAAAATAACTGGTAATTTATCCATATTCCCTTCTGGTCGTACGAGACGAATATTGAGTTTTCCCCATTCGCCAGTATCCACCATCAAGTCTTCAATATCGACGGAATATTTGTTCACAGGTGATTCTTGTACTTCTTCTAGTAAAGCTCTTCCTTCTTCCGGTGCTAGTTCATAGATACGCGGATGAGGCGCATTTGCATCACTGAATGCTACTGCTTCCTTTTCTAACGAGATACGATCAGTCATGACTTTTCCTCCCTGAGATTTAGTGTGAAGACTAAAATTACACCTCATATACTAGAGAGCATCACCGATATTGTCAAAGAATCCGTTTTCCCAAAAAATAAACAGAAAAGCCCAACATTGAACTTTTCTGTTTACTAATGGAATTTAAATTTTTATTTTTTATGCAACGGAAATTTTTCAGTTAATTCGCGTACACCTGTTTTGACTTCGTCTAGTTGAGCGTTATCATCTTTTGCTTGTAATGCTTTGACAACTAGTTCAGCCACTTTTACAGCATCTTCTTCTTTGAACCCGCGAGTAGTGATTGCTGGCGTGCCGATTCGAATACCGCTTGTTTTGAATGGACTTAGTGTTTCAAAAGGAATCGAGTTTTTATTTACAGTGATATTCACACTGTCCAAAATGCTCTCTGCTTCTTTTCCATTTATACCTAACTCGCGAACATCGATCAACATCAGATGATTATCTGTCGCCCCTGAAATGACTCTGGTTCCAATTGCTTGATTGAAAACTTTGACCATTGCTTTTGCATTGGCGATGATTTGTTCACTATATTCTTTAAATGCAGGATCTAATGCTTCTTTGAATGCTACTGCTTTACCCGCAATCACATGCTCTAGAGGGCCGCCTTGAATACCAGGAAATACCGCACTATTTATTTTTTTTGCTAATGCTTCATCGTTTGTCAAAATCATGCCGCCTCGAGGGCCACGCAATGTTTTATGAGTGGTAGTCGTTGTGATATCTGCATAAGGAACTGGATTAGGATGAAGTCCTGCTGCTACTAATCCTGCGATATGTGCCATATCTACCATCAGTTTTGCGCCTACTTCATCTGCGATTTCTCTGAATTTCGCAAAGTCGATCGTTCGTCCGTAAGCACTGGCACCTGCTACGATCAATTTTGGTTGATGTTTTCTAGCTAAAATACGTACCACATTATAATCAATAACTTCTGTTGTCGGATCAACACCGTAAGCAACAAAGTGATAGGTTTTGCCACTGAAGTTGACTGGTGATCCATGTGTTAGATGTCCGCCTGCGGAAAGATCCATTCCTAAGATCGTGTCCCCTGGTTCTACCAAAGCGAGATAAGCAGCCGTGTTGGCTTGAGAGCCGGAGTGAGGCTGGACGTTCGCAAATTTCGCTCCGAATAATTCTTTTGCACGGTCAATCGCTAAATTTTCAACGATATCGACAAATTCACACCCACCATAATAGCGATGCCCTGGATAACCTTCTGCGTATTTATTTGTCAAGATACTTCCTTGTGCAGCCATCACTGCTTCGGAGACAAAGTTTTCAGAGGCAATCAGCTCCAAATTATGTTCTTGTCTTTCTTCTTCTTTGGCGATCGCAGCCCAAAGATCAGGGTCAAACGTTTTGTAATCTACCACAAACAACAGCTCCTTTTTATTTTCCTACAATTTTATTTTTCCCATCAAAAACAAATTGCCAAATATTCGTATCTCTTCTATTACGATTAGTTACGCTTAGTTTTTCGTTCACTGATAGAAGATTTACTTGATAGCATTGTATCATACTAAAAGAATGCGACAATAACCAATTGATCATTTTTCAAAATAATTTTGTCCTGCTGCTTTTTTCAAGCGATTCATATAAGCATTCCCCAATCCAGTTTCTGGATACACTTGTACAAAAATCAAATCTAATCCAAGTGTTGGTTCATCTAATCCTCTTAGACCTGCAAACAATCCTTTAGCCGCCGCTTCTACTGAGTTGTCGTTATACATATAAACAGCTGCAGTATCTGTCCGCACTTGATCCGCAATTTCGGGGCTTGCTATGACACCTGCACGGATCTTCTTATTTTTTGCCCATTGAACTGCAGTTGACCAATCGCCATCTCTGACCATCAGAACACGTGTATCGGGTGAGTAGTGTTTGTATTTCATCCCAGGGGCTTTTGGTGTTTCATTTTCTTTTACAAGATGCTGATCAATAGCAACAGGAGATTCGATGACTGCTTCGATTTGTTCTTTCGTTACTGCACCTGGTCGTAAAATCATAGGCATGGCTGTTGGATCACTTAAATCAAGAACAGTGGATTCTACACCAATTCGCGTAGCTCCATCATCAATAATCCCGGTAATTTTTCCTTGTAGATCATGATATACATGATCTGCAGTCGTTGGACTTGGTTTTCCCGACGTATTTGCACTTGGACCGACAAGCGGAACACCGGAAAGTTCGATTACTTCTAGTGTTTTTTTGTTATCCGGCATACGAAATGCAGCTGTGGATAATCCTCCCGTCACAACTGAGGGCAAAGTGTCTTTTTTGATCTTAAATATCAAAGTTAATGGTCCAGGCCAGAAGTTCTTCACAATCTTCTCTGCTGCCGGATGAAAGTTGTCCACATACTCTTTTACTTGTTCAAAAGAGGCGACATGGACGATTAATGGATTATCTTGCGGTCTCCCTTTTACAGAAAACACTTTCTTGACAGCGTTTGGTAAAAGAGCGTTGGCGCCCAATCCGTATACTGTTTCGGTAGGAAAAGCAACAAGTTCTCCTTCTTTCAGTGCTTCGGCTGCCTCTTGCAATTCTGTTTCATCATATCGTTTCGTTTCCACAGTTTATCCACAACCCCTTTTTCATACATTCTTATTTTGTCTGAGTTTATCCTCAAGTTTTCCACTGTTTGTGGATAATCTATTTGTCAATAGTGGATAAACTTGTTGATAAACCAAAAAGTCGTTTACATCCTTGTCAAATAAGTGTTTTTTTATAATAAAAAAACAAATAAAAAATTTTTCATCCACAACTTCAACCATAAACTTGGATCATTCGTTCATTGCCAAAAAGATCCTTTTTTATCGCCACTTTTTTATCTGGAAATGCTTGCTGAAATATTTTTTTTACTGCTTCACCTTGGCGAAATCCGATTTCTAAAAAAATCTTTCCATTTGATTTTAGTACGCTTGGTGCTTCAACTGCTATTTTTTCATAAATAGCTAATCCATCGTTCTCAGCAAAAAGGGCCATTTTAGGTTCGAATGACCGGACACTTTCATCCATCAGTTCCCATTCATTCCGACTGATGTACGGCGGATTAGAAATAATCACATCAAATTGCTGATCCATTACTGGTCCTAATGTATCTCCATGATAAAAACTGATTTTCGTTCCTTCTTTCTGAGCATTTTCTTTCGCTACTTCTAATGCTTCTTCTGAAAGATCCACAGCAGATACATGCCAATTTTTTCTTGCTGCTTTCAAACTAATAGCAATTGCTCCAGTCCCTGTCCCAATATCTATCACTTCTAACGGTACACCAGGCGTCTCGTCTAAACACCATTCGACTAACTCCTCTGTTTCTGGTCGAGGGATCAGTGTTGCTTCAGTTACCTTTAACCGATGATCATAAAAATCTGCATATCCTAGCAAATACTGAGGTGGATGATCTGCAAGCAGAAGTCGCAGATCGGTTTCGATCAACCGCTGTTCTTCTTCTGAAATCTCTTCGTTCATATGAAGGAGCCAATCAAGTTTTTTCCATTGTTTTCGTTCCAAAAATAAAAATTGGATACTATATGCTTCTTTCCCATGATCCTCTAAAAAAGAAGAAGCCCGTGACAGGACTTCTCGATAGGTCATTTTACCCATTTTGCATAGCTTCCAGTTTTGATGTTTGATCATACATGATCAATGCATCAACGATCTCATCTAATTTCCCTGCTAAAATCTGATCTAATTTTTGGATAGTTAATCCGATACGATGATCAGTCACACGATTTTGCGGGAAATTATACGTCCGGATCCGTTCTGAACGATCCCCAGTTCCGACTGCTGATTTTCGATTGGCATCATACTCGCTTTGTGCTTCTTGCTGGATCTTATCGTACACACGAGCACGCAAGATTTTCATTGCTTTTTCACGGTTCTTGATTTGAGAACGTTCATCTTGCATAGCAACAACGATCCCTGTTGGTAAGTGAGTCAAACGTACAGCAGATGCTGTTTTATTGACGTGCTGTCCGCCAGCACCTGAAGCATGATAGATATCTGTACGGATATCTTTGTCTTCAATATCGATCTCTACTTCTTCAGCTTCTGGCATCACGACAACTGTTGCGGTGGAAGTATGGATACGCCCTTGCGATTCAGTTGAAGGAACACGCTGGACGCGGTGCGCACCACTTTCATATTTTAATTTCGAATATACGTTGTCTCCGGTGATCATCATGATCACTTCTTTATATCCACCGATTCCGGTAACGTTAGCTTCCATCACTTCTGTTTTCCAGCCTTGTGCTTCAGCATACTTTTGGTACATATTGAAAAGATCGCCAGCGAATAATGCTGCTTCGTCTCCGCCTGCTGCTCCACGGATTTCCATGATGATATTTTTATCGTCATTTGGATCTTTTGGTAAAAGCAAGATCTTGATTTTTTCTTCTAAGACTTCTTTTTCTTTTTTTAATTCAGATAATTCTTCTTTTGCTAGTTCAGCCATTTCATCATCCAGTTTTTCACCAAGCAGTTCTTCTGTATCGGTGATTCCTTGTACTACTTCTTTATAACGACGATAAACTTCGACTGTTTCGCGCGTGTTTGCTTCTTCTTTTGAAAGCTGCATAAAACGCTTTGTATCAGAAATCACTTCTGGGTCACTTAAAAGTTCTCCAAGCTCTTCATAACGGTCTTCAATTGCTTGTAATTGATCGTACATGCTTATTCTCCTTCTGTAATCATTGATGGGTGAAAGTAATGTTTTCGACAAACGGGGTAATAAGCTTCATTTCCGCCAATTTGCACTTGATCGCCTTCATAAACAGGGTTTCCATCAATATAATGTAAATTCATGATTGCTTTTTTGTGGCAGAACCAACAGATTGTTTTCATTTCTTCGATTTTGTCTGCATAAAGCAATAAATATTTTGATCCTTCAAATAACTCGTTTCGAAAATCATTTTTCAAACCAAATGCCATAACCGGAATATCCAATTCGTCCACAATTCTCGTAAAAGCAATGACATGTTTCTTTTTTAAGAATTGCGCTTCATCGATCAGCACACAATAGGGTTTGCTTTCCATTTTCTGAATTACGTCAAATACGTCTGTTTCTTCAAATATCGGCATCGCATTACGTTTCAGTCCGATTCGGCTTGAAACAACGCCTAAACCATCTCTTGTATCAATACCGCTTGTCATTAAGACAACTGGCTTATTTTGTTCTTCATAATTATGTGCGACTTTTAGGATCTCGATCGTCTTGCCGCTATTCATTGCGCCATACTTAAAAAATAGTTGTGCCATGCTCTTTTTCACCTTCCAGTTTGTTCCTATGGTATTATACTTGATTTTCAGCATTTTTTACAGTGAGAATTTTCATCAAGCACAGATTAGTATTAAATCTATTGCTCACTTTTGTTCCAATTTTTTGACAAGAACTAAACATGGGTTCCATTCATCCCATAAATTTGGAAAAACTTCCAACCTTGAAAATCCTAATGATTCGTAGAAACAAATAGTTTGATCATATATAGAGTAGTGCCCCTCGTCTACAGTCTTCACTTGCAAATATTTGTAATGTTTTGCTGCGTAACCTTCTGCTTCTTTAAAAAGTTTTGTTCCTAATCCTTGGTGATGATAGTCTTTTTTTATTCCCATACAATAGATTTCGGCAGTATCTTCACTTGTCTGTGAAAGAGCGATAAAGCCTAAATATTCTTCTTTTCTTTTTTCACACCATAAAGGTAGTTTACTTGATTCCTCGATATATTTTTCCGTTGATTCAGGAAGCCCAAACCACTCAGGCAAGTCTAGTAATATTTCTCGGACACACTTTCCTTTTTCCTCTCTATCTTTTACAAACGATATCGGCATATTCTTTCTAGATTCTCCCTTTTTGAATTGAGTATAGCATGCTTTCTTTCTTTTCACGTGCTATAATAAGTTAAAATTTCAAAGTTTTACGTAAGGAGCTATTTGATGACAAAAAATATTTTTGATTCCATCGCTAACCATTATGATTCCCCTGACCGTCAAGCATTAGCCAAGATTATTCGCGAAGAACTAACTACTTATCTACCGCGCGACAGCCACCAAAAAGTCCTGCTGGATTACGGAGGCGGAACTGGGCTTGTTAGTTTACCGCTTGCGGAAAGATTCAAAGAACTGATCATTGCCGATGCTTCAGAAACTATGCTGAAAATGGCAGAAGAAAAGATCCAAGCAGCAGATCTGAAAAATGTCCGAACGATCCACGCTGATGCTTCTGTCGAATTTCCTGCTGTCCAAGCTAATCTCATCCTTCTATCACTTGTACTTTTACACATTCCTGATACGGAGAATATTCTTACAAAACTTTATGAAATTTTAGCTCCTGGCGGTCAATTGATCATCGTAGACTTTGACAAGAATGAACAAATTAGTCATCCGAAAGTCCATAATGGCTTTAGCCAAGAAGAATTGAATAATCGATTGGAAAAAACGGGCTTTGTCTCTGCTACTAGTCATACCTTCCATCGTGGGGAAAAGCTATTTATGAACAAAAACGCTTCGCTTTTCTTATCCATCAGCCAAAAAGCTTAAAATGAGATTGCAAAAAAAGTGAGCAACTCCAAGAAATAAGAAGGAATTTTCGGAAAAAGAAGCTGTGACAAAAAACATGTCACAGCTTCTTTTTATTTTTTCATCACATGATTTTAATTTCTGAAAGAGGCCAATAACGGAAAACAACTTTTCCTTGGATCATATCTTTGTCGACTAACCCAAACATTCGGCTGTCTTTTGAAATCAAGCGGTTATCGCCTAGAACAAGATACTTTCCTTTTGGCACAGTATATTCAAAGTCACTCGTAAAGGTGGATGAACTTTCTGCTTGTGCTTGGAATCCTGAGCTATAAGCATATTCTCCTTGTAACTTATCTTCTGAAAATTCTTTTTTGAACTCATCCAGATAAGGTTCATCATACTTTTTGCCATTAATGGTCAACTGGTCATTTTCCATCTTGACTGTATCTCCAGGCATACCGATGATCCGTTTAACAATCATCCGTTCTTCATCCCCCGGTTCCTTTGTAGTAATAATATCCATTCGTTCATAGTTTGAGATCTTAGATGAAATCAATCGTTGTCCATCACTTAATGTAGGGTCCATCGAATGCCCGTTTACAGTAACTGGTGTAAACACGTACACTCTAGCTAATAAAATAGCCGCTAATACAAGGATCAAAATCCCCCAATTTTTCAAAAATTCTTTCACAGCTTACCTCCTACTTGTATTTTCCTCGTTATTTATTACGTTTTTTCACAATACTTCGTTGTACTTTCTTTATTCTACAATGTTTATAAATGAAAGGAAAGAATAAGTGATGTGTTCGTCTTATCTTTCTCGTTATATAAAAAAGGAACGTGACAAAAGACGTGTCACATCCCCCTTATTCCGAATAAACGTTTTTATCGCAACCACTGATACACGGCGTTTCATCACATTATGAATGTCTTCTTCTTTGGCTACGACTATAAACCACTGGTTCTTCCTGCGACTGTGCCTTTTTTGCAATCAATTTCAGACGATAAGGCTCATGATAGCGTAACCCGTCTTTGACAAAATCACCGCCGACGATGAACAATCCGACAGGTTCCAATGTGTCTTCTGTTGAGTCAAGTCGAATGGTCCCTACTTTTTCCATGTCCGAGTAGCTTCGTCCAATATTTAGAACATACTCTTTCTCTCCTGTTTTCTTGACATAGTAATAAGGATACAATGTATTTCTATCGACCAGAAATCCATCCATGCGACCGAGTTCATTTGTTTTGATCTCACCATTTCCAATCAAATACCGCATATTCTCGGCTAATTTTAATTGATAATCTTCGTCATAAGAAACCATGACCTCTTGTGTATTCACTTTATCGATCGAATTTCCATTATCTATCGATTCTTCTGTCTGGATGTTGAACGCTTCATCAGGTAAATACTTCACAAAAAGCTGAGTGACATCGGCTTTCGTGTTTTTATCTAAAAAGTAATAAAATACATTTAAAACAGTAAAATAAACAAGCACTAGAAATGCAAGTCCATATAAGAAAAATTGAAGATAGTTTTGGTTTTGCCAAAGTCCATAAACAATTCTCAATAAATAAAGCGTGGGAATCACACTTAAAATCGTATATCCACGGTTAAGATATTTAGGACTGATGTCTAAATAGCCAAGGAATTTATGCACCCCGTTGATAAGGTCTAGTAAAAATGTCATTGAGAATCACCTGCTTGCTGGTTATACGTTTGGGTATTTCCTGAATCTTGGTTTTGCTGTGCTGTACGTGCTGCATCATCATTTTGCGTGTTATCATCTACAGTCGTACTGCTTGGTATCGTTTCGGAGCTAGCACTTGTATCCGGACTTGTACTTGGATTGGTTGAATCCGATGGAGTGCCATCTGGTACCGTATTACTTGTTTCGCTTGAGCTGTCAGTTGTATATGTCTCATCATACGACGAACTAGTTGTTGTATCGTCCCATGTACTTGTCGTAGTGGTTTCATTCAAACTTTCCGTTGTTGTTGGTTCAGATGTCGAGACTGAAGTAGTTGGTGTTGTTTCTTCTACAGTACTAGAACTTGAACTTGGTGCACGGTAGCTGGAACTATTCACAATACCTGTAGTAGTCGCGACAATCGTCGAGATTGTTAATACAGCGATTGGCTTCAAAATAGGTGCTACTTTTCGCATCTTATCTCTTCCTTCATTGAAATTTATTCTTGTTTCCTTACTTTACTACGGACAAATTATACAGTCTACCTTATTTCTACCATAAATTCTTTATTTTTTTCTTACGTTTTTCCGAAAGATTTCTTTAATTTTCCTCAAAAACTACGGTTGATGTTTTTAAGTAAGCTTTTGCTTCCCGATTGATTTCTTTCAGATCGCATCCTTGCTGCTTGGCAGCGAACACGCAACCACAATAACATTGGCGATAAATATCATACTCTTTGCACATTTGCAAAGAGCGTTCATAGCCTTTGTTTTTCTTGAAATCACTTGGCAAGTATTGTGTCCCGTAAATCTTTTGGATATCCATTCCGATCTGATTGATCAAAGCTGCATTTTTCTTTGGCGAGATGGTCAGGGCACTTCCAAAGTAATCGTATCCTAGTTCTTGCGCTTTTTGCGCAACAAGATCTAATCGCATATTGAAGCATGCACTGCAGCGAGCACCACCTTCTTTTTCGTTTTCAAGATGGTTTGTTAAAACCATTTTGGTGAATTCATTTGGACGGTATTCATCAACGATTAGCGCAACATGATGGTCAGTTTTCTCATTAAATTGGTCTACAAATCGTTTTTGTTCATGTAATCTTCGCAAATACTCACTTTTAGGATGAATATTCGAATTTGAAAAAAATAACGTGATCTCTGCATATTGAGACATGAATTCCAATGTGTGCGTACTGCAAGGAGCACAGCATGTATGTATTAATATCTTAGGCTTTACTTCTTCTTTCTCCCATTGCATGATCATTTTTTTCAGAACTGTATCATAATTTATTTTTTGATTTTTCATTTTCTCTACGATTTGTTGAGCATTAATCAATTTGTTATTCCTCCTCCTTCTTTTTTCTAGGATTTGCCTTATTATAAGCCATTTCTATTTTAATCGAAAGCTGTATTGTTATCTGTTTAATAATTTCTTTGAGTATTCCTAATTCCCCTTGTATACTGGTAGAAACGACTATTGTCAGGAGGATAGTACTGTGCATGTTGATTTATTCTTTCGAAGGCTGCAGCGGCGAGGACAGAAGTTTGCTGCCAATCATTTCTCATCGATCCAAATCATCGTTTTTTATTACGCCGATTGTAAAATTAAGCTAGACAACTAAAAAAAGTCATTTGTGCTACACTCAAAATAGTTCCGACGAAAGAATTATAAGGAGTGAGTACAAATGACCTATAACCATCTTACACCAACTGAACTCGTAATGATAGAAGCTTATTTCAATCAATCACAACCTGTTTCAAAAGTAGCCAATCTGTTACAACGTTCTCGACAAACTATTTATAAGGTCTATCGTTTTCTTAAATCTGGTGGAAGCGCAATGAGCTACTATAAACAATATAAGAAAAACAAACGTAACTGCGGAAGACATCCGATTGTTTTACCTGATGAGCAACAGGAATACATTCAAAAAAAGGTTGTTCAAGGGTGGGCTCCTGATGTCCTTATTGGTCGAGCAGAGTTTCCTATTGCTTGTTCGGTACGCACACTGTATCGAATGTTTAAAGATAAAACCTTTGACACTCACGATTTACCAATGAAGGGAAAAAGAAAACCAAACGGTCATAAAGAAAAAAGAGGAAAACAAGGGTTTCGCCGGTCAATCCGAGACAGAAAGACAGACTATACCCAGTTTGATCATGAATTTGGTCACCTGGAAGGTGACACTATCGTGGGTGGAAAACATAAAAGCGCGGTCATCACATTAGTTGAACGGCTATCTAAAGTCATCATTACCTTGAAACCCGAAGGCAGACAGGCTAAAGACATTGAAAATAGGCTGAATCAATGGTTTCGTTGTGTCCCAAAAAACTTATTTAAATCCATCACATTTGATTGTGGAAAAGAATTCTCAAATTGGAAAAAGATTAGTAATACCAACGATATTTCAATTTATTTTGCGGATCCAGGAACACCTTCTCAACGAGGATTGAATGAACATTCAAATGGCTTATTACGTAAAGATGGTTTGTATAAAGCTATGGATTTTAATGGTGTATCTGAAACCTTTATCCAATCGGTGGCATCGAAACGAAATCATATTCCTAGAAAATCATTACACTATCGGACACCAATGGAAGTATTTTTGAGTTACGTCACAAAAGATGATTTGTCTAACTTAATTTGACAAACGAAATTATATATTGATGACGGTCTTATCACTCGTTCTATTTTATATGCCGATTTTTCGCGAACCAGATAGCCATGTTTCTTTTGTGGACATGCTGTTCATGGCAATCAGTACAGTGAGTGTGACTGGACTATCGACTTTTGATATCAATTCTGTGTTCAATGATAACGGTATTATACTGCTGGAAATATTATTTCAAGTTGGTGGTTTGGGGATCATGATGATTTCTACTGCTTTTGTCATTTTTTCTAAACGACGGATCACACTGAAACAGCGACAGCTGATCATGACGGATATGAATCAACCGCGTTTGTCTGGTATCGTCCGACTGATTCGGATCACTTTTGCTATTTTAATCTGGTTTCAATTACTTTTTGGGACATTCTTTTCTATTTATTTTTATTACAGAGGCTATTTTGATCGTTGGCGTGATGCCGTTTTTTACGGTTTTTATCAGGCGATATCGGCTGTCACGAACTCTGGGTTTGACGTCACTGGGGATTCCATCAAGCCCTTTGCACATGACTATTTTTTCTTGATCCTGATCATGTTTTTGATTTTTGTCGGAGGAATTGGTTTTCCTGTATTGATGGAGTGCCGGGAATGGCTATTATACAAACGTTCCAATGCGAAGCTTCCGTTTCGTTTTTCCTTGTTTACCAAATTAGCTGTGTTAGCTTTTGTTATCTTGTTTGTTTCGGGAACTGTCTTGATTTATCTATTGGAAAAGGACCATTTATTCCAAGATTCCAATATGAGTGTCAAATGGATCAATTCGATGTTTTATTCGATTACGACTCGTAATGCTGGTCTGCAGATTCACGATTTGGGTGATTTTCAAATCACGACACTGATCATTTTTTCTTTACTGATGTTTATCGGATGCAGTCCTAGTTCTGTAGGCGGCGGGATTCGAACAACTACTGTAGCAATCATCGGTTTGTATCTATATTCCTTCCTCAAAAGTGAAGATAACATCAATATTTTTGGACGGAGAATCGATCAAGATGATGTGCGAAAATCAGTCGTTGTCTTTATGCTTTCTCTTGGTATGTGTTTCTTTTGTATCGTTTTTTTATCTGCTACAGAAGAACAAACGCTGATCTCGATCATCATCGAAGTAACTTCTGCGTTTGGAACAACTGGTTTATCTTTAGGGATTACCGGAGACTTGTCTGTTGTGGGCAAAATCACGATTGCTGCACTGAT
Source organism: Enterococcus sp. DIV0901a (assembly GCF_051711525.1). Lineage (NCBI taxonomy): Bacteria > Bacillati > Bacillota > Bacilli > Lactobacillales > Enterococcaceae > Enterococcus > Enterococcus sp. DIV0901a. The sequence continues at coordinate 2,160,569 of NZ_JBIOMW010000001.1, forward strand.
GTTTATTGGGCGGATCGGAATGCTATATACATTGATGTTATTCGTACCAAAAGAAACACGAGATCTAGGCTATGAATATCCAAGCGAGAAAATTATTATCGGTTAAAATGGGAATATAGGTAAGAGGGAATAATAAAATCACAGCAGCTTGAAACAATCATTTTGTTTCAAGCTGCTTTTTTGTTAAATCATGCGATTTTGTCCGATTTCATGCACTTTCAGCCGTAACCTTTTCTTAAGAATAAGAAAAGCAATTTAACCTTTTTTTCAACATATGGTATGATTAGTTGAATTTATTCGTCAGCAAATCGTTTTTGGAGGTTACATAATGGGAATACGCAGTCATTTTGCGATTGCAGTTGGAAAAACGTCGCAATGGGCATTAAAAACTTTTTTTAAAGGCGGATCAAGTTTACCAGGTAAACTAGCGCTGAAAGTCGATCCACATATACTAGATAGTTTGGCAAAAGACTACCAAGTCGTCGTTGTCACCGGAACAAACGGTAAAACATTGACTACCGCTTTAACAGTCAATATTTTGCGCCAGCAATTCGATGAAGTTCTAACCAACCCTACTGGTGCGAATATGGTACAGGGAATTGTATCGACTTTCTTGCAGGCAAAACCAAAAAAAGGACAGAAAAAGTTTGCTGTCCTAGAAATAGATGAAGCAAGTTTGAGCAAAGTCACAGAATATATGAAACCAGAACTGTTCTTATTTACAAATATTTTCCGTGATCAAATGGATCGGTATGGAGAAATCTATACGACCTATAAAATGATTGTAGACGGTGCCGCAAAGTCACCAAATGCAACGATTATCAGTAACGGTGATTCACCAATCTTCAATTCTATCGAAACAGTCAATCCTAGAAAATATTATGGCTTTGACCATGAAGAAGATCGTGAACAAATGGCTCATTACAATACAGACGGTGTCTTATGTCCAAATTGTCATCACATTTTGCATTATAAAATGATCACTTATGCAAACTTAGGGAAATATTACTGTCCAAATTGTGACTTCAAACGTCCTGAATTGGATTATCGATTAACTGATATGGTACGGATGGACAATGTGTCAGCAGATTTCGTGATCGATGGTCATGAATACGGAATCGAAGTTGGCGGTATGTATAATGTCTACAATGCTTTAGCAGCTACTGCAGTGGCAGAGTACTTCAATGTCGATCCTGATAAAATCAAACAAGGTTTAGGATATGACGAGAAAGTGTTCGGCCGACAAGAAGTCATCAATATCAATGGGAAAAAATGTACATTAGTACTTGTCAAAAATCCTGTAGGTATCAATCAAGTAATCGATATGATTGGTCTAGCTCCTTATCCATTTTCTTTAGTGGCTTTATTAAATGCCAATTACGCAGACGGAATCGATGTCAGCTGGATTTGGGATGGTAATTTTGAAAACTTTGCCGATATGGATATCCCAGCTGTTATTTCTGGAGGAGACCGTCATACAGATATGACTTTACGTCTAAAAGTTGCCGGGATTCCAGAAAATAAATTGACAGAAACAAAAGAATTACCAGAAGTAATCGAAAAAATCAAAGAATTGCCAACTGAGCATGTCTATATTTTAGCTACTTACACTGCTGTATTGCAGCTTCGTAAAGAACTAGCTGCTCAAGGATTTATCAAAGGAGGAATGAACCGTGGCTAATTATGAACTCAATATCGCCCACCTTTATGGAAATTTGATGAACACATATGGTGATAACGGAAACCTTTTGATGTTGAAATATATAGCAGAAAAAATGGGGGTTTCTTGCCATACGGAGATCGTTAGCATACATGAACCTTTTGATGCTGATAAATATGACTTGGTTTTCTTTGGCGGTGGTCAAGACTTTGAGCAATTAATCATTTCAAAAGACATCCAGAAAAAGAAAGATTCTTTGATCAACTATATCGAAAATGATGGCGTCATGTTAGCCATTTGTGGTGGCTACCAATTGCTAGGTCACTACTACATGGGAGCTAATGGAGAAAAGATCCAAGGAATCAGTGCACTGGATCACTACACGTTAAGTCAGGAAAATAACCGGTTTATCGGTGATATCGTTATCCATAACGAAGAATTCAATGAAACTTATTATGGATTTGAAAACCACAATGGTCGGACTTTCTTAGGTGAAGGTGAACGACCTTTGGGGAAAGTGGTACAAGGTCAAGGAAATAATGGTGAAGACCAATCTGAAGGTGTCATTTACCGAAATGTCTTCGGTTCTTATTTCCATGGACCTATCCTTGCAAGAAATGAGAACCTGGCAGCTCGTTTGATCCGCCTAGCTTTAGAACAACGTTACGGTAAAGAATTGGATCTGCCCTATCTTGAAGGACAAACAGCCTAGTTATTCGAAAAAGGGGAATGTGACAAAAATTTCGTCACATTCCCCTTTTTCGTATCCTATTTTAAGCGACTTGCTTGGCATAACGGTTCACGTTTTGCTTGATATTCCCGATTGTTTTCGGATCATTGATTCCTGTGACTTCTTGAATCAATTGTTCCAAGTTTTCATGGATCTTCATTTCATGCAATTGACGGCTTTGTTCATCTTCAGGATCATAGTAATTAAAAATAATCCCCATTGTTGCCGTCAAATGTGGGCAAGTCAAGTTATGTTCTTGTAGTTCTCTCACTGGACGTGTAAATCTTTCTTGATAACCTAACTTACGTAATGGTGTCCGAGCGACACGTGTGATCGCATCAGAGATATTTTTGTTTTGGAAGCGATGAATGATTTTTTCAATATACGCATGATGCTGCTCTGCATCAAACCCCCATTTGGCAATCAGCAAACTTCCTGTTTCCTGCAAAACTGATTTTAATTGTGCCACAACTAACGCATCTTGCATTGCTTCATCAATGGTCTGGTAACCTAACAAGGCACCTGTATAAGCGACAGTCGCATGACCAGTATTGACACTAAATAGTTTGCGTTCGATATATGGTTCTAGATCATCTACATATAAAACCCCTTTTAATTGGATTTTTTTATTTTTTCTTTGGCTATCGTCAATGACCCATTCTTTGAAAGGTTCCACTTGGACGAATAAAGGATCTTCATGGTGTTGTAATGGGACGATTCGATCGACTGCTGCATTTGGAAAGCCGATATATTTGTCAGTAAATGATGTTTCTGGAAGATATTTATACACTTCTTTTTCTAGAAATGCTGAACCGCCAATCATATTTTCACAGGCAATGATATCTAAAGATGTTGTGTTTCCTTCCTTTTCTCTTTCTTGGATACCTTTTGCAATCAACTCAGCAATAAAAGGTAAGATATTCGGGCCAATGGCGGTAGTAACTAAATCTGCTTCAGCGATTTCTTGGATTACTTTTTCTGGATTTGTTTGATTGTTGATTCCTTTGACATTTTTTACAGTGATTTTTTCTTTTGATTCATCTGCTAATTCGATTTCGTATTCTTTTCTTTCATTTAAAGCATCAATGATCGTGTGATTCACATCTACGAAAGTAATCTCAAATCCATTAGCTGCCAAAACCTCTCCAATAAATCCTCGACCGATATTTCCTGCACCAAAATGTACTGCTCTCATTTTTCTCTCTCCTTAAGCAATTGCTAGATTTTCCGTTACTTCTTCTTTGCTGAGCGCGTCTGCTAGCTGGACAACATTGTCCATATCACTGCAATAAAGTGCGATTTGCTGTACAAGTTGCAAATGCTCATCTCCGACTCCTGCAATACCGAACAAAACAGTCGCAATCTTTTCTTCTTCTTCGGTACCAAAATCTACACCATCTGGTACTTGAACGACACAGATGCCGGATTTTTTCACATATTTTTTTGCTTCATCTGTTCCATGAGGAATCGCGATAAAATTTCCCATATAAACAGATAACATTTTGTCTCTATCTACCATGGCATCGATATATTCCTCATCAACGCACCCTGCTTCTACAAGCATCTGACCGCAATAGCGGATCGCTTCTTCTTTGGTTTTAAAAGATCGATTGAGCTCGATCATGTCGAATGGCAAACTTTGCATGCTGTTTTCCTCCCTTAAGCTGTCTGTTTCAAATATTGTGCAATCGATTCGTATTTTTGCGGATTGACCATGCTGTTGACTGATAAATGAATGGATTGAGGCGCAACCATCTGTACTTTTTCCGCTAAACTTTCTTTGGCTACGATCAGTGAATCAGGTTCATCTTTTAAATCTTGGATATTGACTTTTCTTAACGGGATAGTTAAATGGTTCTTGTCTAATATATCTTTGAGCACGGTCATCCCCATTGTTGCTGATCCGGAACGATCATCGTGGACAAGTAGAATCTCTTTGATTTGTTTGATGTTTGCTGAAAGAAACTCTTCTGCTGGCTCATTCTCAATTTCAGAAACTGATGTTTTCTGCTTGCTGCTTAATTCTTGAATGATTTCATCATATCGAGGTGAATTCAAAAAGTTTTCTACTGAGACAAAACGCGCGCTCGGTGCTTTTTGTTTTGCTCTTTCTTGTAGTTCGACCTGAGTAACGATCAATGTATTCGAGTCATCTGTCAGTTGGCTGATTGCTTGATTGGTCACCGTTTGAGGCAAGTCTGCTTCCTGTACTTTTTTTCTCAAGATCGAAGCGCCCATCGCACTTGATCCCATCCCTGCATCACAAGCAAAAATGATTTTTTGTACGCCAGAGAATGTAGCTCCTTGAGGAATACCTTGGGCACCTTTGGAAGCTTGCTTAGCTGCCTTTGTCTCTTGAACAGATTTTTCGAAGTCTTCATTTGTATCTTTCGCATCCGCTTTCAAAATTACTGCAGAAATACCAAACGAAACAGCTGCGGCAACAATCACGCCCAAAATAACAGGAAGGTAAGAATTGAACGGTGTCATCGCTAGAATCGCAATGATCGACCCTGGAGAAGCTGGCGCTCTTAGTCCAGCATCCATCAATTGGAAAATGAAACTTCCTGACATTCCTCCGCCTATAACTGATAAGAATAATAACGGTTTCATCATAACGTAAGGAAAATAGATTTCATGGATCCCGCCTAAAAAGTGAATGATCATGGCTCCTGGTGCTGAAGATTTTGCTGCTCCTTTGCCAAACAAAGTAAAAGCAAGTAATACGCCAAGTCCTGGACCAGGATTTGCTTCAAGCAAGAATAGAATAGATTTTCCAGCCTCTGCTACTTGTTCAGTTCCCAATGGTGTCAAAATCCCATGATTGATTGCATTATTCAAAAATAAGATTTTTGCTGGTTCAATAAAAATACTTGTCAATGGAATCAAATGGGCAGATAAAATGATCTCTACACCTTTTGCCATTGCTTGAGTCAATGCATCGACAACTGGACCAATCGCAGAAAAACCTAATAACGCTAATCCAAAACCGATAAGACCTGCTGAAAAATTATTGACTAGCATTTCAAAACCGGATTTGATCCGTTTTTGGAATAGCTGATCAAATTTCTTGATGGCATATCCACCAAGAGGTCCCATGATCATCGCGCCTAGCATCATTGGAATATCTGTTCCGACAATCACACCCATCGTTGCAATTGCCCCAACAACTGATCCGCGGTCACCAGCAATTACTTTTCCGCCAGTATAACCGATCAATAAAGGAATCAGATAAGTTAGCATTGGGCTTACCATGGTAGCGAAAGCCTCATTTGGTAAATAACCATCTGGGATAAATAAAGCCGTTAATACACCCCAGGCAATCAGTGCTCCAATATTTGGCATGACCATGCTTGATAAAGTACTGCCTAATTTTTGTACCCTCGCTTTTAGCGAAATGTTGTTTTTGGGAATCGTCCGTTCCATTTTGTCTCTCCCTCTCTCCTTTTGATACTCTAATTGTATCCGCTTACTAAAAAGAGAAATAGTCGTACTTTGGCACGAAACTTTGTGCCAAAGGTTTGAGTATGTCAGCAAAATAAAAAGATTTCGGTATCAGAAAACTTCAATTTTAAATAAAACTGTTATTTTAATTTTTTTATAATATGCAAACAATAACTTTTGTTAGCATTTCATTTAGATATTTTTCATTCTATTATGTTATTAAATTTTATATTGGAGGCCTATCTATGACATTACTGATCAAAAACATGAACATGAAACGTGGTAAAAAACGTGTGATTCGACAATTAGATCTTTTAGTAGAATCAGGAGAAGTAGCTGCTTTGATTGCCCCGAACGGATTTGGCAAAACAACTTTGCTGAATGGTATTGCCCAACTGCTACCAACAACTTATGATCAATTGTCCCTTCACAACATCTCTCCTACTGCTTATACAGATTATCGCCGGTCTTTCTTTTTTCTAGAATCAACGAATCAGTTATCCGACTATCTATCGGCTGTTGATTATTTGACTTTGATCAAATACTATTGGCAGAGCAAAGTAGAATGCCAAACTGTTTTCCAACGATTGAAGATGACTGAGTACCTTACTTTGCCGATTGGAAAAATGTCTCTAGGAATGAAACAACATGTCTTGCTTGCTGCTTACTTGATCAGTGATTCATCTGTCATGTTATTCGATGAACCGTTGAACGGATTAGACCCAGGAAGTATTGATATCTTGAATAGCCTCATCAGACAATGGCAGAAAGAGGGGAAGACGATTCTTCTTTCTTCCCACGCTATCGCGAATATCCAATCGATTTGTTCTAAAGCATGTTTTCTAAAAAATGGAGAAATCGTCACAGAATCCTCAAATATGGAAGAGATTTTAGCTATTTATCGTAAATTATATGAGGTGTAACTATGTCTTTACTTACATTTGAACGCAATCTCTTACTAAAAAACAAAGTAAACTTTTTATTTCCTCTATTGTTGGTCGTGCTCTTTGCATTCCCACTTTTTTTTGATCATAAACTTGCTTATACAGAATTCGATGAACTGAATCATAACTATGAAGAGATGCAACGTTTGATTGAAACGTTGAAAGAAGATGAGAATGAGAAAGAATTTGTGGAAAGTTTAGAGAAAAGCAACAAACTGATCGAAGCAATCTTACATGCAAAAAACACAGGGAATGTCCAGCAAATGGTCGAAGCAACTTATCATTATGAAAAAGATATACTGGATCGACTGATTTCTGGTCAAAGACAAGGAATTCCAATCATTGAACAACAAAAACGTGTCGAGTTGCTCCGTTATATGAAAGAACATCAGATCCAAAGATATTCTATTTTTGACTTGCCAACGCATCTCCCTTTAGCGAATTACTACGAAAATATTTTTTCAGGAATGATTTCTAGTTTTTTGATTTTATGTATAACCGCCTTGTTTCTTTCTTCCATCATCTCTTATGAAAAAAGAAAGCAGGTAATCTCTCTAGTCAATCTATTACCGGATAGTATGGTAAAGAAACATAGCATCCGTTTTACCGTTTATTATGGTGCAGCTATGCTAAGTCTCGTGATGCCATTTTTGATCGTCTCTATACTAGTAATAATCAAAAATGGTTTGGGAGACTTCCGTTATCCTGTAGGAACGATCATTGGTCAGGAGATACGAATCCTTCCGATGTATGCGTATCTTTTCCAGAGCTTTCTGTTCCTGTTGTTGTGGGTGCTCTTTTTAAGTACAATCAGTTTTCTTCTATCTGCTTTATTTGAACATTCTCTAGTCAATCTTTTAGGTACACTTCTTTGTCTTTTCTTAGCAGAGTATCGCTTGTTTTCTTCGATTGGATGGATAGAATCAATCAGTCATTACTTGCCAACTTCTTATGTTGATTTTCAAAATGTGATCATAGGAGGAGATATTTTCTCGCCACTAGCTTCAGAACAGGTTACTTTCATGAATGGTATCTTGACACTTGGTATATGGAGTATCGTTTTATTATTCATAGGTATGGGCACTATCTATATAAAAAAGAGCTATTAAAACACAAAAATAATAGGGGCGGTGACAAAAACCTTGTCACCGTCCCCTATTTCAAATAAACGGTTTTCTAGAATAAATAGTTTTCAAAAGCTTGCATCCGCAGTAATAAGAACCTCCCAGCAAAAATAGCTCCTCTTATTTTTATCTTGGTTGAAGTTATTACTTGATGCAAGGCAGCTTTTTTTACTGAGAACATTGGTTATATATGTCCATGTTCAAAAATCATTTGGACTTCTTCAATGGTTTCCGCATCACTGAGCGCCATTACTTGGTCGATGTCTGAACAGAAAAAGGCTAAATCTTGGAGCACCGCTAACTGATGTTCTTTTTTTAAAGCCACTACAAATAAGAGTGTCGCGATTTTTGGTTCCTCTTTTGTTCCAAAGTCCACACCATCAGGCACTTGGACTAAATAGATTCCTTCTTCTACTACTTCTTCATCTTTGTCAGTCCCATGTGGCAAGGCTACGAAATTCCCGATATAGACACTCGCTTTTTCTTGTCTTTCGATCATTGATTGGATATATGCCGGTTTGATTCCCCCTTGTTGGGTCATCCACTGGCCGATCTCGGTCAACGCTTCTTTCCAATTTTGATAGGATTGATCGAGCAATATTTTTTCTGCTGGTAGCTGGATCATCTTTTCACCTTCATTTCTTTATTTCTTCAATCAGGATTTTCGCTAGCAACTGATAAACGATTTCTTTATTTCCTGAGCGGAAGATCTCGGTGTTCAAGTCATTCATGATGATTGCTCCACTGATCTTTCCTAAAAGAATCCCGTCTTTTTCTTGGATTGGCGAAGGCGCCAGCATAACTAACATACGGGACAAATCGACTGGCTGTCTATCCATCCCTTCAATGGTCAACGGATGTTTCAAATTGAAAATACAAAAGATCGGTTTAGAAATCAATGAGCTGGATGTATGGAATAACCCCATATTTGTATGAGGAATACCGATAGGTGCTTGTTCATATCGCTTAAGCAGCCGGCGATGAACCACCTCTTCATCCGTTACTAGTCCTTCAGGAAAATAAGGAAATAAGCTGCGAATCGTTTCGGAAATCGTCTCAGGATTATCCAGTTCTTGGATAAAAAAACGATCAAGTAATTGATTGATTTGCTCCATGAAATGCATCGTTTCCTCATAAGTATCTTCTAGCATCCACTCGTTATTGCTGTTATACGTATTTTTTTGCCTTTTTTTCTTCTCAATATGCGAAAAAGCTTCTTTTAGCTGCTTGACTTCCTCTTCCAGCAGTAGCGGGGAGACTAAAATATATGTTCCATTATATCCTGGTAGAATAGATGTAGAAATAACAACATCATATTCTTCTTGTAAATCAATTTTTTTCAAATCAGCAATCCGATAGAAATGAATTTGTTGGATGAAGGGAAAATACCTTTTCAATCGTAGTTCCAACATGCTAGTAGAAGCTAATCCACTTGGCGAAAATCCTGCAATACTGATATTGCTTTCTTTCGGACTTCGTTCCAATGAATTCGCAAAATGAAGGACCATATAAGCGATCTCTTCTTCGGATAATTTTTTTTCTTGAAAAATCCGCTCTACTGCTTTACGGATTGCATTCGCAACTTCCTCGTATTGAACCATGATTTTTTCTAAAATCGGATTGGTCAGTGTCTCTTCTTGTAAAACGGCTCTTGAAAACACACCAGATAAATGAGTCAACAGCATTTTGTACAAAGTTTCATCTTCATAAAAATGGACATTCGTCTCTTCACTTACTTCTTGAATCAGTTGTTTTACTAAATAAGCAAGCTGTGTATCGAACGTCTCTTCAAAGAAATTCTGATCAAATGAGTTCGTGAAGTCATTTAATAATCCTGCAAAAAAGACGATCTCATTTACTGGATAAAGTTGTTTTGTCTCAGAAGCGATCCGTGAAAACAATCGTTTAGCTGTCTGTAGTAATTCTTTGTTTGCCAGACCATTATATGTCTCATTTGTCAGTAAATGATTTTTCGTCACACGCTCCATCGTCAATGTCAGCATCAAAACCAAATGTTCAAGCTTTCTATCACTTAGATTGGTCTTTTTTTGGATCAATTCTTCCCCGATTACTTTGCGTGCAAGAGATAGATATTGCGGATCAACGAATCGAAAAAAATAATTCAGTGATGCATCGAAAGAAATACTATGAAAAAGTTCATATTCATTGATTTCTAATTCTAATACATTCGCGGTCAGAAGCCGGCGGTATTTTTCCGGTCCTTCGATCTCGTATCCCTGGTTCCGAATGATTTCCAAAGGCAGTTGGCGAATACTTTCTTCCAACTGTTTGATATCTGCATAAAAAGTGGTATTACTGATGCGATATGATTCCATGAAATGAGCAAGACTCAACGGCTCTGTCGTCAGTAACAACTCGGCTAAAATCGCGTGTTGTCGTTTAGCAGTGGATAAGTCATTACTTTTCCCATCTGTATTTTCTTTTAATTGCTCTAATACTTCTTCTGATGCCTCAATGACAAATGAGCCTCTAGCTGCTTTTTTCAAAAAAGCATTTACCGATTTCAATGAGACTTCAAGATTATCTAATTCGCGGTAAATAGTCCGTTTACTGACCTTCAATAAATTCATCATTTTTTGGATAGATACAGGTGACGGGCTACTGAGAAATTCTGCTAATAATTGTTTTTCTCTGGGCGATAAATACATCTTATATTTCTCCCTTCACGAGTTTTTCGTATTCATTCGTAGCTACCCAATGTTCAACTAGAACTAGCCGAGGGATCTTTTCTTCTAGCTGTTCAGTTACAGCTAGTTCTCTTTGTGCGATATAAATCGTTTCTTCTTGGATTTTGATTTTTTCTATTGATTCTTTTGAGATAACAAACTGTTTTTTCGCTTTTTTTGCTAATTGACTTAAAATCGTCATGCCCATAGTTTGTGAGCCGCGTCTGTTGTTTTTATACAAAAATACAATATTAGCAGGCGACATTTTTTGTTCTGTGATATCTGCTATCTCTTTTTTTTCTTCCCGCTTTGGAAAATGGATCGCTTCTTTTATTCGTGACAGCAAGATATCTGTTTCCAAAAAGTGATCCAGTACATAGATTTGACTTTGAGGTACTTTTTCTCTTGCAAGATCCGCTAGTTCATGTTGCACGATAACCAGCTGATTTACTTGGTTATTCAATTCATAGATAGAGCTGTATCCGACAGAAAGATCGATTTTTTCTGCTGCTAATTTCTTTTTCAGCAGGGCGGCTCCCATAGCACTTGATCCCATACCTGAGTCGCAAGCAAAAATGACGGAATGAATGATAGATGGTTCCAAGATTTCTCCCCTTTCTTTGACCGTTTTGTTCTCTTTTTCTTTATTTGGTAATTTCAATAGTATCGCTGCACAAATGAAGGTCACAAATGTACTGATTGCTATCCCTATACTTACCCCAGCTAGTTGTGGATAAGGCGCATTGGCAAAAATCACGAGTAGTGACCCAGGCGATACAGGTGCAGCTAATCCCGTATCTAACCATTGAAATATCAACGTGCCGCTTGCCCCACCAGCCATTACAGCTAAAAATAGATACGGTCGCAGCAAGACAAATGGAAAATAGATTTCGTGAATCCCGCCAATCGCATGGATCATCAATGCTCCACTCGCATTTACTTTTTCCTGTTTTTCTGCAAAACAAAGGATAGAAAGTAAGATCCCTAAACCAGGTCCAGGATTTGCCTCCATCAAAAATAAGGAAGAGTACCCGACTGTTTGTGAGAATTCGATTCCTAAAGGTGTCAATACACCATGATTGATTGCATTATTGAAAAATAGTACTTTTAGAGGTTCTAAGATCAGACTGACAAGTGGTAACAGATTCATTGTGACTAGCCAAGACACAACGGAGGCGAGCAACAAGTGAACACTATGTGAACTACTCACCACTTAGCTAAACCTGACGGTTCTTAACGCTTGAAGTGGGAGCTTCTTGGGAATAGAGCATACTTGATAGCGTATTTCTTTACTAACAGCGGTGTCTCTTATTTACCAAGCTATCCCCGTAGTTCCTACGGTTCTTGATGATTGGATCTAAGCCAATCCCATAGAATGTAGTCTTAGACCTTCGGTCAGAATATTGATACTAGCATTGATATCACGATCATGATGAGTATGACAAACAGGACAAGTCCATTCTCGAATTTCAAGAGATTTCTTGCCATCTTTATGTCCGCACTCTGAACAAATCTGACTAGACGGAAACCATTTATCTACTTTGATGATTTTTCGTCCATACCAGTCAGCCTTGTATTGTAATTTAGTCACAAACTTTGACCAAGAAACATCAGAAATACTTTTAGCTAATTTATGATTTCGCAACATACCTTTTGTGTTTAAGTCTTCAATACAGATAATATCGTGATTTTTGATCATTTCTGTACTCAACTTATTCAGAAAATCAGTACGTTGATTCATTACTTTTTCATGCAATCTAGCTACTTTGCGTTTTTGTTTTTGATAATTTTTAGCTTCAAATAGATTGGTACCTTTATTTTTAGCCAATAAAGCACGCCTAGACAATTTGCGTTGTTCACGCTTTAGTTTCTTTTCCATTTTGGACGTGAATTTATTATTATCAATTTTTTGTCCATCAGAAAGAATCGCAAAGTCCATAATGCCTAAGTCAATACCAATTGTGGAATTAGTTTTAGGTAATTCGATAATTTCTTCTTTACACAACAAAGAAATATAGTATTTACCGCTAGAATGACGTGATATTGTAGCAGATTTGATAATCCCTTTTGGTTGTCTATGAAGCTTAATTCTTACTAATGACTTCAATTTAGGAACTTTGATGAATTTACTATCAATCAAAGCAATTGTACCATTTTGATTATTCGTTGTATAACTCTGAACAGGATTTTTCTTACTTTTGAAACGTGGAAATCCAACGGATTTATCCCGAAAAAAATTCTTGTATGCTTTATCTAAATTAAGTTGGGCATTGGCTAAAGCAAGGCTATCAATTTCTTTCAAAAACGGAAATTCTTTCTTGTATTTAGCTGGTGTCGGAAAAGTCATTTTTTTAGAAGAATCATTTTTAACTTCTTCATACGCCTTTTTTCGGTCATCAAGCATTAGATTGTAGACCTTACGGACACAACCAAAAGATTTGGCAAAGAAGATTTCTTGTTCCTCTGTTGGATAGATTCTGAATTTGTATGCTTTTAGTTGTTCCATAAAGTTCACCTACTTTCTATTTATGATTGTTTCCTTGATTTTGGATATACTTCTTAATCACATCAATTGGTGCGCCACCAGTTGTCAGAAGACAAAAGCTTTTAGACCAGAACATTTCTTTCCAAAGAAATTGTTTGACTCTTGGAAAGTCACGTTTTATCAATCTTGAGCTGGCACTTTTATAGGCATTGATGAATTTTGTCAATTCTGTTTTAGGTTGAGCTTTGAACATAATATGAACGTGGTCTTTATCATGATTCCACTCCACTAAAGTAATGTGATACGATTCTGAAATTCTTTCAAAAGTAGTTTTGGCATAATCAGATATTTCATCATCAATCACTTGTCTACGATATTTCGTTACTAAAACAAGGTGGTAATAAAGAAGAAATACTGAATGATTATTTGTATCTAATTCCATGTTATATCAACTCATTTCTTGTATAGACTGATTGTAACATGGGACAAAATAAAAAGGCAATACGCCTTAGTTGTCGGTCTTCGAGTTACCAACGGTAACCCTCATACCGAACGGCATTCATCACCCACCTATAGAGGATGGGCGACTTCTGCCTAATTCTGTTAAAACTGGTTCAATAAAAACGATTCCAATTATACAAATAACGCTACCAGTCAGTCCTACTAGTAGGTTGCTGACAAGCATTTCATATCCAGCCTTGAATTTCACATGGAATCTAGAAACAAATTGTTCATATACGATGCCGGCAAGCGGCCCGATAATCATCGCTCCTACGATTTGTGGAGCATTGGAACGAGCGATCAACCCTAAAGAAGCAATTGCACCGGCGACTGCCCCTTTTTGTCCCCCTACCGATTTCCCGCCTGAATAACTGATCAAGATGGGTAAAAGCAGCTGGATCATCCAATGGCATACCTCTTCTAATGTGGTGTGCAAATCGCCAGACACACCTTTTGTTGCTAATGACAAGATTCCCCAAGCGATAAACAGACTTAGATTTGGCATGATCATTTCATTTAAGTGATGTCCAGCTTTTCTCAGTTGTTTCATAGACACGCGACTGCTGTTGTTTGCTTTCCATTTGTATTCCATCTTTTTCACCATACTTCTATTTATTGATGGACGGATTTTATGTAGAAAAAGCAGCAAACGAAAAACCGTCTGCTGCTTTCAGCTATCTGGGAACTATTTGCCTGGTTCAGACGCAATGATTGCTAGTTCACCTTGGACCGCCCACTCAGAAACGCCATTTGGAATAATACAGCTTGTTCCTTTTTCTAATGGATATGTTTTTCCGTCAACGACAAGGTCTCCTGCTCCTTCGATTACCGTCATCAATGTATAAGGGGCTTGTTTTTTGAAAGATGTGATTCCTTTAATATCCCACTCATATACATTGAAAAACTCAGTTTCTAAATAAGTGACGATCGATGAATTCCCTTTTCGGACTTCTTTGATTTGTAATTCTGGTGTTTTCGCAGGGACAGTTGTTACATCGATCGATTGTTGGATATGCAGCTCTCTTGTTTGTCCTTGCGCATCTTTTCTGTCGTAGTCATACACGCGGTAAGTCGTGTCAGAACTTTGCTGTGTTTCTAAAATCATGATTCCTTTACCAATAGCATGGATCGTTCCGCTTGGTACATAAAAGAAATCACCTTTTTTAACTGGTACTTTCTTCAAAAGGTCATCCCAGCGCCCATCTTTGATCATCTCAGCTAGTTCTTCTCTTGTCTTTGCATGATGACCATAGATGATTTCTGCACCAGGTTCAGCATCGATGATATACCAGCATTCAGTTTTTCCTAATTCACCTTCATGTTTCATCCCATAGGCATCATCTGGATGTACTTGTACAGATAGATCATCTTCTGCGTCTAAGATCTTGATCAATAATGGAAACACTGGTTCTGAAGGATGGCCAAACAATTCCTTGTGTTCTGACCATAGTTCATCTAATCTTTTCCCTTTGAATTTGCCATTTTCTACTACACTGACACCATGAGGATGCGCACTGATCGCCCAATCTTCTCCGATTTTATCGTTAGGGATATCAAAACCGAAGACTGAACGTAAACGGCTTCCTCCCCAAATTTTTTCTTGAAAAACTGGTTTTAAAAACATAGGTTCCTGCATAATTCAAACTCCTCTCATTTTTCATAGCTATTATAGCATTATTTCGGTAATACCGCTTTCTCTTTCAAAAAGTTTTCAACAATTTCATCTCGACATATGAGATACTCCGCACGATGATCGACAGGATGTACGCGATTTGACAAAAATATCAACGCTTCTTGTGTTTTTATATCAATCAAGAAAAACGTACCTGTATAACCAGTATGAAAAAGAATCGCATGACCGTCTTCTACATCTTTTTTTAAATCCCACCCTAGAGAACGATAGCCATTTTTTTCTGGAGTGTGGTCTTGTAGCAAAGAATCAATCGTTTCTTCTTCTAAAAACCGACCATTACGGATTTTTCCCTTGTTCAAATACATTTGGACAAAAGTAATGCTGTCGTTCAAATCGATAAAGAGCCCAGCATTCCCTGCATGTTCAGCTAAAACTCTTGCTTTCGGATCATGCGTTTGTCCACGCAAAACCTCACCCGAAGGCAGTTGTTCTGTGGGAACGATTTTTTTGGAAGGAAAAGGAAGAAATAAGCTGTTCATCATTCCTAATGGTTCCAATACTTGTTCTTGGAAAATCTCTACTGCAGTTTCTTGGTAAATTTTTTCCAGCATCAATCCAAGAAGAATCGTTCCGACATCTGTATATTTTACTTCTTTTCCTAGTTGCTCACCTGGTTCTAGCTTCAAATAAGCGGCGATCAATTCTTCCTGAGATAGCTTATCTCTGTTTGGTATCCATGTTTTGATATCAGAAGTATGTGTCAGTAAATGACGCAAAGTGATTGTCTGATTTTCAAATTCAGGAAGATATTTATGAAGCGGTTGATCGAGTTCTATCTTTCCATCTTCTAATAGACGTAAAACTAATGAAGTGGTTGCAACGACTTTCGTCAGTGAGGCTGCATCAAACAACAGATCTTCTGTCATCAGCTGCTTTTCAGGAACGACTTGGGCAAAGCCGGCTGTAAATGTTTCTACTTGATTTTCTTTTATGAAGGCGACTGCTACACCCGGATAAAATCCTTCTTCCATTTTTTTCAAAATAAGCTGTTTCGTGTGTGGATACATCTTTTTCTCCTGCTTTTCTATCAGATTCTTACAGTCCAAGCTTAAAGCTTAATCTATGAGGAATCAACCTTTTTTACACAAAAAAACTGCGCGAAAAACCGCGCAGTTTCCTCCGGTATACTATTTTCTCTTTCTATCTCTAGAATAAGCGATAGTATGACCGTTCATAAAATGACGAGACATGCGACAATCGTTAAGAAAGAAAAAGTTAAGCGTCGCATCGAATGTCAGTTTTATTCTTTTCTTTTGGCTCACTGACGAACCACCATTCGATTCCTATAGCATCATAGATTGTGAGTACTGTGTGCTTTTTGTCTAAGAAGAAATCAACTGATAGTTGCTGCAAGTGAGCAATCAGTCCTTCCATGCTTTCAGTATCGATCATGAATTTCAGAAAATCAAGTCCAATCACTTCATCTGTAGGCAAATCAATTGCGCCTCCGCTAGCTTCTGTCAAACCAACATGGAAATCTCCTTCATTCAATACATGGATGCCCTCTTCTTCATTATGTACCTTCAAACCAAGTACATGATTAAGAAATTGGCGTTCTTTTGTTAAGTTAGTAACATTTAAATGGATTTTTTCAAAATAAGAACCTGTTGATAGTTTACTGAATTTTTCTTCAGATTTTCTTAATAATGCTTCTTGATCCATTGTTTCCGGAATTTCTCTTTGGTCGTTCTTATTCTCTTCATGGTAAATTTCCAATTCATTCTCTTCTGGGTCTACGAGCAAAATCCCCATACGTCCATGATCTTCTAAAGCTTCTTTGATTGGATAATTCATTTTACGGATACGACAAAGGATATCTGCCATTTCTTCTGTGCTAGGGATAATCAATGAAAAACGGTTCAGCTTTTTGATCTCCCCCATGTGATCATTCGCTCTAGGACTTTCTTCCAGCAGCAACATTTCACTTCCAGCTTCTTCTGTTCCTAAAATGGCTAATTCGTTTTCTTCTCTTTTCAAATCAAAGCCAACAACGTTCTTGTAAAAATCAATCATTTTATCTCGGTCTTTCACCCGAATGGCTACACTTTTTAAATAGGTGGCAGCCCCCAATTGAAAATCTTTCATATTTCTTGCTCCCCTCTACGTCAAGCTTTATTTTAACGATGGATTCTTCTTCTTTCAAGCAATAACTTTGATTTTGTTAAAAAAAATGTGAGAAAATTCGCATTTTGCTTGTTTTTTGTAAATTAATGAGTAAAAACTCTTATAAAAAGAGGTTGTGAAAAAGCTGTTCTGCATCAAGTAATAAGAACAGCCAAACAAAAATAGCTCCTCCTATTTTTCGTTTGGTTGGGCTTATTACCGCAGATGCAAGCTTTTGAACACCGTTTAAGGAAGAGGTTGTGAAATCAGCGGTTTGACCTGAGTACTAGAGAAACAAAACGGAAAAATAGCTTCTCATATTTTGTCGTTTTTTGAGCTAATACCGAGGGACAGCTGATTGAACACCGTTTAAGGAAGAGGTTGTAAAATCAGCGGCTTGACCTGAGTATTAGAGAAACAAAACGGAAAAATAACTTCTAATATTTTGCCGTTTTTTGAGCTAATACCGAAGGACAGCTGATTGAACACCGTTTATTCGGAAAAAGGGACTGTGACACGACTTTTGTCACAGCCCCTAAAAAAAATAATAAATTTGTACTATTCTATGAAGCTTCTTCTTCAGAAAACTGACTGTTATAAAGATCTGCATAGAATCCGTCTTTTTCCATCAATGTATCGTGGTTTCCTGTTTCTACGATCGAACCATGATTCATCACAATAATGTTGTCTGCATCGCGTATTGTAGACAAGCGGTGAGCAACAACGAAACTTGTCCGGTTTTCCAATAGGCGGTTCATCGCTTTTTGAATCAGTATTTCTGTTCGTGTATCTACACTAGATGTTGCTTCATCAAGGATCAGGACATCCGGATTTGCTAAGAATGCCCGCGCAATTGTGATTAGCTGACGCTGCCCTTGCGAAATATTGCTTGCATCCTCGTTTAATACAGTGTTATATCCTTCTGGCAATTTACGAACAAAATCGTCTACGTGAGCAGCTTTAGCAGCCTCAATGATTTGTTCGTCTGTTGCATCGTCGTTCCCATATTTGATATTGTCATAGATACTTCCTGTAAACAGCCAAGTATCTTGCAGTACCATTGAAAACTGTGCGCGCAATTCATCACGTGAAAGATCACGGGTATCTACACCATCGTAACGAATACTACCTCCAGAAACATCGTAGAACCGTTCAAGAAGGTTGATCAGTGTCGTCTTCCCTGCACCAGTCGGACCTACAATAGCGACCATCTCACCAGGTTTGACATCCAAGTTAAAATCAGTCATTAGCAAGTTATCTGGTGTGTAGCCGAATTGAACATTTTCAAAACGAACTTTGTATGGTGTATCTTTTTCTTCTGGAAGGCCAGATTTTTCATTGGACATCTCTTCTTCATCCAACACTTCAAATACCCGTTCGGCTGAAGCAACTGTTGATTGGATAGTGTTCATCAAACTTGCAAGTTGAGTGATTGGTTGAGAGAACTGTGTTGTATATTGCAAGAACGCTTGAACATCCCCTAATGTCATGTTCCCATTTGCAACTTTTACTCCGCCTAGTACAGCGACGAACACATAGCCTAGATTTTTAACGAAATTCATCAACGGCATGATGATTGCCGAAATAAATTGAGCTTTCCAACCAGCGGCATACAGATTCTGATTTTCTTTTTCAAATACTTCCTGGTCTTTTTCAGTATGATTGAATGTTTTAACAATGGTATGACCACCATATGTTTCTTCTACTTGGTTATTCAATAAACCTAAACTTTTTTGCTGATCTGCGAAAAACACTTGTGATTTCGGCGCTACGATCATCACGATGATCAAGCTTAAAGGGATCATCAATAACGCGACTAACGTCAATTGCCAGCTGATTGAAAGCATCATCACGATGACCCCAATCAATGTGACTGCACTAGTTACAAATTGAGTCAAATTTTGCTGCAGCGTGCTTGCGATGTTATCCATATCATTGATTGCTCGAGACATGATATCCCCATTTGTATGTGTATCATAATAGGAAATCGGTACACGATTCATTTTGGCTTCCAAATCATGACGTAATTCATAAACTGTTCGTTGGGAAACACGTGTCATAATAAATTGCTGTAAAAAGTTGAATACAGCAGAAATCAAATACATCACGATTACTGTCGCAATGATCTGCGCGATTTTATCAAAGTCTATCGGAAATTTTGTTACTTGTTGGCCTTGTTGCATCTGTTGAGCGCCAGCCATTACACCTTTGAATATTTCTGTGGTTGCTTTCCCCAAGACCTTTGGTGTTTGGATTTGGAAGATCACGGCTGCTATTGCTAGTACAAATACAGCGATGATCGCAACCATACGTTTAGACATATAGCCAAACAATCGGCGTACCGTTCCCCAGAAATTTTTAGGCTTTTCACCTTTTACACCGAGATTTCTGCCAGGTCCACCATGTCCTGGACC
Source organism: Enterococcus sp. DIV0901a (assembly GCF_051711525.1). Taxonomy (NCBI): domain Bacteria; kingdom Bacillati; phylum Bacillota; class Bacilli; order Lactobacillales; family Enterococcaceae; genus Enterococcus; species Enterococcus sp. DIV0901a. Next base: position 2,180,354 of record NZ_JBIOMW010000001.1, read on the forward strand.
GCCTGCTGGTCCATGAGAGGGACGTGTGTTTGTTTTACTCATGCTAAGTCCTCCTCTCTTAGTTGTGAATGAACGATTTCTTGATAAGTTTCGTTTGTTGCTAATAGTTCTTCATGTGTTCCTTTGCCAACCAGTTTTCCTTCATCTAGCACAAGGATCATATCTGCATCCATTACTGTACTTACTCGTTGAGCAACTAAAACGGTGATACTTTCTTTCATATTCGTTTTCAATGCTTGGCGAAGATTGGCATCCGTTTTGAAATCCAACGCTGAGAAGGAATCATCAAACACATAGATATCTGCTGTTTTGACTAATGCCCGTGCAATTGCCAGACGCTGTCTTTGTCCACCAGAGAAGTTTCCTCCTCCTTGTTCCACATGGCTATCTAAGCCATCTTCCATCTCTGAAACAAAATCTTTAGCTTGTGCGATTTCTAATGCTTTCCAAATCATTTCATCTGTTGCATCCGGCTTACCATACTGCATATTGTCTCGGATCGTTCCAGAGAACAGAACTGCTTTTTGAGGAACAAAGCCCATTAATTCTCGCAAATTATATTGAGTCATGTCACTAATGTCCGTTCCATTTATTTGGATCGAACCAGATTCGATGTCATATAATCGAGGGATCAAATTGACTAAGGTCGTTTTACCTGAACCAGTCCCCCCTATGATTGCGACGATCTCGCCCGACTTGGCTTGGAAATCAATATCTTCCAATGCAAGTTTTTCTGCTCCATGATATCGATAATTGACATGATTGAAGGCCAATGTTGCGTTTTTTCCAGCAAAAGAAACTGTTTTAGGATTTTCAGGGTCATGGATACCGATTTTTTCATCCAACACTTCATTAATACGGTCAGCTGAAGCTTGTGCACGAGGCACCATGATAAAAATAGCGGAAAGCATCATAAAGCTGATCAAGATCTGCATCGCATAAGTCATAAATGCAATCAGATTACCGACTTCCAAAGTCATATCTGCTATGTAGTGTCCACCAAACCAAGTGATTGCTACGTTTGTACCGCTCATGATCAATGTCATCATTGGCATCATCAATGCGACGATCGTATTAACTTTGATTGCCGTATTTGTATAATCTTTATTCGCTAAATCAAAACGATTTTCTTCAAAGCGTGTCTTATCGAATGCTCGAATCACTCTGACCCCTGTCAATCCTTCTCGAAATACCAGGTTTAAACGGTCAGTTTTCTTTTGCATACTTTTGAATAATGGAACAGCAAAGTACATGATTCCGCCGATCAAAATAATCATTACTGGGATGACAACTAAGAAGATTTTTGTCAACTGATGATCTTTTTGATAAGCAAGTATGCTCGCGCCAATCAACGTGATTGGTGCATTGATCATCATACGTAAAAACATTTGTGTAACCATTTGGATTTGAGTCACATCATTGGTCGTTCTTGTGATCAAAGAGGCCGTTCCATATTTATCAAACGCATCTTTTGTCAGACTCTCTGATTTTTTATAGACATCCGTACGCAATTGCTTACCCAGTTTCTGTGATTCACGAGTAGCAAAAAATGTATTTGCGATAGCAGCTAAGATACTGATCAAAGAAAAGCCGATCATCACAAAACCTGTATGCCAAATATAATCGACATCTCCTTGCGCTACCCCTTTATCAATAATATTGGAGGTAAGTGTCGGCAAATATAAATCTGCCAGTACTTGGATCACCATGAAAACTGCAGCTGCAATTGCTGAAGTCAAGGAGATCCGTTTTACGATTTTTAGCATCTAGTTCCCTTCTTTCTATTTATATACTCCGTTTTTCAGCCAAGAAAGTTTCAAATTGAATTCACTGATTGCTTGCTCTACTGAGTAATCTTCAGATGTTGAAAATAAGCGATACGAATGCGCAATTGTTGTAAATACAGTATTCATCACTAATTGGATCAGTAATTCCAATTCATGATCATTTTTTACTTTCAGCTTCGTCCGATCGATCAATTCAAGCAACTCTTTTGCATCTTGTTTGTGTTCTTTATGTGGATCGTGAGGCGTTTTTTGGCGACTCGTATGAGGAGCGACTTTTCTTGAGGCACGGTAATCCATATTCATAAACAAGTTACGATAAAAAGAAGCATTCTCGCCTTCCAAAATCTCATAAATCATTTTAGAAAAATAGGATTCGAATCCTTTGAATAGATCACCATCGGATTCTTTCATTAGTTGTAACATATCTTTAGAGCTGTCACGTCTCATTGTCTCAAAGTAATAAAAATAAAGATCCTCTTTATCTTCAAAATACTGATAGAAACTGCCTCTAGGGATATCCGCTAATTTGACGATATTAGCAATCGAAGCTTCTTTTAAGGGTACTCTAGAAAACTCGATTCTCGCAGCCTCGATTAGTCTTTTTTGTTTTTCTTTAGGCAAATGGAAAAATGTCTGTGTCGGCATATGGATCCTCCTTTCTTTCAAGATGACACATTGTCATATGACGCTATGTCATTATAACACCTCCTACCTGTTTTGCAAGACATTTGCATAGTTTTTTTTCATTATCATCCGATACATTAAAAAAGTGATAAGAGGAATCCTTCCATTTGAATTAATGAGAGTTGCCCATTAAAATAGCCACATACTAAACAAAGGATGAGATAAATGGCCCAATCAATTAGTGTCCAAGACTTCAATAAATTGCCTCTCGATGCTGACAGCATCGTTTTAGATACAAGAAATACCTTAGATTACACAAAAAACCACTTAAGCCACTCGCTTTCTATCCCCGCTGCTATCTTGCCAAGACAATTAAAAAATCTAGATCCAAAGAAACTTTATTATATTCTAAGCTATACAGGCAGGCGATCAGAAGCATTAGCCGATCAACTTACTGCTAATGGTTTTCGTGCTGTTTATATCATTGGTGGGATGGAAGCTCTTCAGTCGAGTGTTGCTTGAATATTGCTTGTTAGATTCAAAAGAGGCTGTGACAAAAAATCGTGTCACAGCCTCTTTTATACCCTGTCTTTTTTTAGTTATTTATTCTTCAACCTTATCAATATGACTTGATAGCCTTTTCTTTTTCGAGTAAACTGATTTTGTTAGTCATAGTTATAACAATCATAGCAATAAAAGGAGAAGGTAAGCATATGGCATCTGTTTTAGTAGTCAAAGGTCATCCCCTAACTGCAGAAGAATCGCGCACAGTTAAGGCATTGACGTCTTTTTTAACAAGTTATAAAGAAAATCATCCAGATGATGAAGTGACTGTTTTGGAACTTTATCGCGATGATATTCCGGAAATCGATGAAGAATTATTATCAGGTTGGGAAGCATTACGTGCTGGTGCAGAATTCACTTCCTTATCAGAAAGTCAACAACAAAAAATTGCTCGTTTCAATGAATTGACTGATCAGTTCCTTGCTGCTGATAAAATCGTTATCGCAAACGCCTTATGGAATCTAAATATCCCAACAAAATTAAAAGCTTGGTTCGATACCGTCAATGTAGCTGGAAAAACGTTCCGCTATACAGAAAACGGGCCAGAAGGATTAGTGACAGGTAAAAAAGCACTGCACATCCAATCTAATGGCGGTGTATACAACGGACAAGACTTTGCCTCTCAATATGTAAAAGGTATTTTAAACTTTGTAGGCATCGATCAAGTAGATCAGCTATTCATCGAAGGAATCGATTATGACCCTGACCGTGCAGATGAGTTGATGCAAAATGCATTAGATAAAGCTGCTGCTTTAGGTAAATCATTTTAAAAATTGAGATAAATGCATACAAAAGAGACAGAGGAAAAAATCTTCAAAGCAGCATTTGTGCCTTGGATATTTTCCCATCTGTCTCTTTTTGTTATTCTTTCTGCTTTTTCAACGGATTTTCTTCATAAAGAGAGGAGATTGTTGTGTACCATTCAAAAACATGAGTAATCACTACTTTAGCTGCTGCATAAACAGGAATCCCCAAGATCACACCGATGATTCCGAACAATTTCCCAGAAGTCAGCAGAACTAATAAAATCGTTACTGGATGGATTGCTAACTGATTCCCTAGTACTAATGGAGAGATCAAGCGTCCTTCTATTGTCTGCTCTACTGCAAAAACGATCAGTACTTTGATGATCATGAATGGACCTGCTACAATGGCTAAAAAGATAGCCGGAATCATCGCTAAAAATGATCCTAAGTAAGGGATCAGGTTCAAAAAACCCGCAATAATCCCCAACGTGACAGCATACTCTAAACCAATGACCGCAAAACCAATCATAAACATGATTGCCACAGCAAAAGCCACAGTTAGTTGTCCTCTTATATAAGAAGAAACTTGACTATTCATTTCACTCAGCACATTCAACGTCGGTTTTTGCATGCGTGTCGGTAAAAATTTGACAAAATAAGGTGCTAATTGTTTACCGTCTTTCAATAGATAAAATAAGATAAACGGCATCGTCAGCAGAGCCACTAAAATAGTCGCTACCGCGCCGACAAAACTTCCAAGACTCTGAACTGTACTCTTAGATATATCTTGGATCATATCGCCTGCCGAATTCATGAACTTATCACCTGCTGTTTCCAACTGTTCGCGAAATTGGTTGAACAGCGGGTCCCGCAAAATCTCGGTTAATTTATTATCAATCGTATCTACATATTGAGGGAAGTTACTGATGAAGCTCACTGTTTGTTCCTGAATCTTAGGGATGATCACTACGCTCCCCCATGCGATTAGTGCAACAACCAAAACAAACAGCCCAATGATACTGTAAAGCCTTGGTACTTTTCGCTTTTCAAAGTAATCAACTACCGGATTCATCAAGTAATACAAGATTCCTGCTAAAATGATAGGCAGACCTACGATTGCTAAAAATTGCCAGATTGGTGCAAACAAATATGAAACTTTTGTAAATAAAAAGACGATCAGCAATATTAACAATACAACAAGTAAGGCTGTGACTACTTGATTATTTAAAAACCAGCGCCAAAACCACGATACCGGTCTGTTCTTCTTATTTTTTCCTTCCATAATTCCTCCTGTTAGTTATAAAAAATTTGGCTTCCCAAACCAATAGCAGGCAGTCTATGCGGATGAAGATAGATTCCATTTGCAATTTGTCCTTCTTCTGGACAAGCATCAAAAATCAATGATACGTGAGCTACTGTCTCTAAATTCCCATTGGCCATAGGACCGACATAATCGATCGTATATACCTGATCATCAAAAGCAATTGTTCCGCCTGCTTTCAAAGAAAAAGGTTCGTCTTTTGATACTTCTTGAATCACCGAATATTTTCGTAAGGCAGCTGTTGCTGTTTTATCGAACAAAATCAGCATGGGTTCTTCCTTGTTTATTGCTTCTGTCCCAATTTCTGTAATCTTTGCCTGAATCATTGCACTCTCTCCTTTAATTGCTTTCAAAAACAGTATAACACATTCTCATTCTTTAGCCGTGTGGAATAATTATGTGATAGAATAAAAACGAAAACTATTTCATTACAATTAGGAGGAATCAGCTCATATGATCGAAAAGATAATTTTAGGAACCTATACGCGTCGCGAAAGTAAAGGAATCTATACGATCGACCTTGATACAGAAAAAGAAGAATTAGCCAACCTTTCATTAGCTGTTGAAGAAAATAGCCCTACCTATGTAGCAAAAAGTAAAGCTGGCAATCTTTACACAGTTACTAGTGTGGATGGATTAGGTGGTGCCGGTGCGTACGATAAGGATTTTCATTTTTTGAATGCGGTAACAGAGTCTGGCGCTCCTTTGTGTTATGTAGCGGTTGATGAAGCACGTCAATTACTATACGGGGCGAACTATCATAAAGGTGAAGTAAATGTCTACCATATATTAGGAGATGGCGAACTGAAAGCAGCAGATTCAATATTCCATCAAGAAGCGACAGGTCCTCATAAAAACCAAGATCATGCGCATGTCCACTATACGGATCTGACTCCTGACCAACGATTAGTCGTATGTGATCTTGGTACAGATCGTGTGTATACTTATGATGTGTCCGAAAACGGCAAATTGAATCTTGTAACTACCTTCACTGCAGAGCCAGGAACAGGCCCTCGCCATCTTGTCTTTCATCCAAATGGACAATTCGCTTATTTATTTGGTGAATTAGACAGCACAGTCCGCGTGCTTTCTTATAATAAAGAAACAGGTGCTTTTGAAGAATTACAGAAAATATCGACCTTGCCAGAAGAATTCGACGGTGAAAATGGAGGGGCAGCTATCCGCATTTCAAATGATGGCAAGTTCCTTTATGCTTCTAACCGAGGACATAACTCGATTGCTGTATTCGCAGTTTTTGAAGATGGTTCCCACATTCAAAACAAGCAAATCATCTCAACAGAAGGGGATTTTCCCCGCGATTTCGCACTAGATCCAAGCAATAATTTTGTCGTGTGTGCCAATCAGAACACCGATAATCTGACATTATATCGCCGTCATCCTGAAACAGGATTACTGGAATTACTGAAAAAAGATGTCTATGCACCAGAATGTGTCTGTGTTTATTTTGATCGTTAGTAAGAAAAGGAGAATGAAATGAATCAGCAAGACGTATTAGACAGACTACGGGAAGAACTAAATATTCCTTTCTTTGATGGGAAAATCGAAGATAAAGAGTATAGCGAAGAGGAATATCAGAAACTCAAAGCCGATTTACAGAACTACTTTGAACAATATGTACAGAATGTAGAAAACTAATCAGCTTTCCATACTATCTGAAAAGAACATCAGGACAAGACTTTTCCGTCTATCCTGATGTTCTTTTCTACAAATAAAAAACCGCCGAGATGGTTAGACTCGACGGAAAAGGAGTATTTACTCGATTTTGAGTAAGTACAAGGTTGTTGTTGGTTATAGGTATGTCATTATCATAAAGGATTTTGATCACTCTATCATAAAGGTAATATTACATTTATATTAGATAACTCTAGTTTTTATTGTTATCAAAGATTTCTTTTATTTTTTCAACAACAAATTAGTCATTTTTTGGATGGCAGCTGTCAATTGGTCTGTCGCTTGGTCTTGTTTTGCTTCAGATGTATTGAATAGATCTTCATCTACCCCTGATTCAAGATCGATACTTTGGATCATTTCTTCACAGCCTGCTACATATGAAAGATAAGCTTTTTCAAAATTTTTATGAATGCCCATTGCTTTTGCTGGTGGACGCAAAGTACTGACTTTCTTAAGCATTGCCCGATATTTTTTTGTTCCTTCTTCAAATAACAGGATGATCTCTTCAAGAGTCGATTTGTCCAGTTCACTTGTTTTTCCTTCATCAATTGCGTTTCTGATCACTTCATATTTCGGATGCATTCCTTCTCCGATTGCTTCTGTTTCCTTGACGATTTGATCGATGGACTGCACATAATAGCCAATATTCGGTAACATGTTCGTTTTCCTACTTTCTCCATTGTTGTTATTATTTATTCTACTTGTTTTTATCCTCAAATGACAAGTACTTGAAAAAATTTAATGGTTTCTATACAGCTCGCCATTCTTATTCGTGCTCAAAGAAACCATCTGCTAAACTATATTGTTTCCCTGCGACAATGTCATATTGGATCAATTGATATTCGTCGTAAATCTCTTGTTGCGAGCGATTGAATTGCGCTTCTTTATACCACTGTCCGTTTTGATAGTACAGTTCTCGTTCAAACGCCGGAAGTTCCTGTTCTAATGATAAAAGCAGCTGATAAAAGCCATTTGTTGTCTGATTCGTCTGTTCCATTAGATTCGCTGCAAAATAAAACGGACTGGTGATTGCATCGTGAGTCGTTTGCTTTTCTAATTCTCCTTTACTGTCGAACATAAGAAATTGTGTTTCATGCAATGTTTGTTTGTCATTTTTTGCTTGGATCGTATCTGAATAGATCCCTGGAAGATGATCCCCCCAAAAAACAACTAAAGTCCTTCTAGAAAGATTCTTCAATTCTTCCGTGAACTGCTTCAGTGCCGTGCTGCTATAGGAAATATCTTGCAGATAATTCTCTAAGTCAAGTGTCCCACTTCCATCTGAAGTTTTTGCAGGATAGTCTAGATTATCATACTTTCCATCGTAGGGCATATGTGTCTGCATCGTGACTAAATGAATGAACTGAGGTGTTTTTTCTTCCTTGAGAAGTGTCATTATTTCTTTGTAAGCTGACTCATCAGAAATATATGGATTATTCTCTATCGTATCCGTATAGGTCATCGTACGCTCGCTGATGAACTGGTCAAATCCTAATGTCTGATAAACATCCTCTCTTTTATACATCGAAGTATTGTATGGATGGATCGCTGTCGTCTGGTATGATTGTGCGTTTAACGCTGAAACGATAGAAGGAAGCTGATCCATTTTTGGTACAAGCATCGTGTAAGGGGTGGTGAGTTGCGCATTAAATAACGCCATAGAAAAACCAGTCAATGCTTCAAATTCGATATTTGCTGTTCCACCGCCATAGTTTTGAGAAAGCATATTGCCACTATATGTTTGATCAGCTACTTCATAATAATCTGCCAATGGCTCACCAGATACTTCTACGCCGTTTAATCGACTAGGATCTGAGAAACTTTCACTCATCACGAACACGATGTTCGGCGACTCTTCCTCTACAGTTTTATTTTTTTCATCGGCTAGCTTCTGGTATTTTTCAGTGATTTCTTTGATCTTTTCTTTCGAATATCCTTCAGGTTCATCCATTGGTTCTACCTTCAGATTGTACAAAAACCCACCGATAAAACCAGTGTTATAGTAGTTCATTTTCTGGCTGTAAGGTATCCATAGTGCCGTTTTATTATATGCTTTTCGCAACAAATTATCGGGATTGTTGAAATTACTGATATACCCTAGCAGTCCAATTGCCACAAGCAGTGTCGTTAATCGGATCAATTGGAATCGCCTTCCTTTTTTCAGGCTTCGAAACATGTACCAGCAAAACAATCCTATCACGGTTCCTGCGGCAGCTAAGATCACTGTAAACAGCATAGTGCCGGTCATATCTTTCAGCAATCCGATTTCAGTGATCATCTTCAAATCGTCTGGATAAATCGGTTCTTGCCGATAACTCATTTTCATATAATTTGCAAAACCTAATACACCGATGGCTACGACATACGTAAGGGAACCTAAAGGGACAGATCCTGCTAGTGCAATCAGAAAAATAAGAATAATCAGCAAGACGAGACAGGCTAAGAAGAATTTTTCCGTATGCCAAGAAAAAGCAAATTTCAACGCAAGGTCTACGGATAGATCATTTTGACACCACTGCAAAAATAAATTACTAAAAACAACAAGAAAAAAGATACTGATGATTGCTGCTGTTCCTTTTAAAATCTTTTTCTGTTTGGTCGAAAGTCTGCTTATATATCTTTTCAAATGCTTGCTCCTTCATTTCTATCAATAAAAGAATGTTGCTTCTCTTATTTTAGTTGTACGAAATTCGAAAGTAAAGAACGGAAAGAAGAATTAATGAAATCCAAATATTCTCTTTCTTTATGGCCTTTCTGGTTTCTTTAATAAGCGGACCTTTCGTACTCCAGAAATTTTTTCTAGCTGTTGTTTCACTTGATTGAGCTGTTCAAAATCAGTACTGTCTATGTCAATCAATATGTAGACATGCTCATTCTTATGGTTACGCGATATATCTGCGATCGCTAGCTCGTTCTCATTCAGCAGAGAAAATATCTCTGCTAATATATTGGTTTTCTTTTGATAAAATATAGTGAATCGAAACGGCGCTTGGAAAAACATTCGTGCGGATGGATAATTGACCGCTTCTCTAACCGTACCGAACAAAAGATAATCTTTTAAGGCTTCAACTGCCAAACGTCCGCTGTCTGCCAAAGCTTCCTGAGTCGATCCCCCTAGATGAGGCAACATAAGTATACGGTCATTTTCTAAGAACTCTTCTTCTGGAAAATCAGTCAAGTATTTAGCCAGATGTTGTTTTTCCAATGCTTGCATAACAGCATATTTATCAACAATTTCACTTCTTCCTACATTGATAAGTACAGCATCTTTTTTCATTTTTTCTATATTCGCCTGATCGATCAATCCTTTTGTATCTTCTGTCAACGGCAGCATGACTACGATGTAATCCGAGGTAGAAAGAACTGTTTCTAAATCTGCTTGCCGAACATAATCCAACTGGGCATCGCGGATAGAATAACCCAAGACATCCATCCCTAAGCTATAGCAACTTAGCGCTACTTTTGTGCCTATCGCTCCAAGACCAAGAAGACCGATGGTTTTGCCTTGCAATTCTCGTCCCACATAAGCACTTCTTTTGTTTTCTGCCTGTTCTAAAATATTAGGACCTGTTAGTGTTTGTACCATACGACTTGCTTCGATTATCGGACGGGAAGATAAGAGCAAACAGCACAAAACAAGCTCTTTTACTGCATTAGCATTTACACCTGGTGTATTCATGACGATCGTCCCGTTTTCAGAAGCTTTTTCAACGTTGATCGTGTTCACCCCAACACCAGCTCTTGAAATTGCTAGCAAATCTGGTGTAAGCCATTCATCTTTCACTTTCGTACTACGAATAACTATTCCTTCGGCTGGCAAATCATCTATTATTTTGAAATATTCCCCTTGTAACTTTTCTATCTCTTGTTCTGGAATAGCATCAATCAAATGAACGTGATACATAAAACCCCCTCCTTACTAACAAGTATCTCGAAATTTCTGCAATTAGACAACTGTTTACCATTTGACTTCCTAGAATCAAAAAGAGCAGTTAGAGCAGAGTAGGCTTAGTGATAAAAATAAGGCTATGACAAGTTACTGCCATAAGCCTTATTTTCGAGAGCAAAATATTGAGGGTGAGATATCTTGATAAATGGTGTTCCGTTAGCTGACATTGATAATAAGACTAAATTTCAAAAAAGTTGAAAAGCAAATTTCGTCAATCTCTTCTTATTTCTTAAAACTAAGCGGCTTTTTCACAACCTCTTTTTATCTAATAACCACTGTTTCCAACTCAACTAATTTTGCCCACGTTTCAATTTGATCTGTTTTTAGATTTAGCGAGACAACGGTATGATGACCGCCACCTGCCTGAATCCATGAATGGACACCTTCATGGAAATTCGGTTTAGTTTTCCATAACACACGTGCAACAGGTAAATTAGGTGCTTCAGTCGTTGGTTCAAAGGCTTCTACTTCATTGATCAGCAGTTTATAATGCGTACCGAAATCTGCCATCGATACGACTACCCCTTCTCCTGCTTTCCCATCAAATACAAGACGCGCCGGATCTTCTCTATCTCCCATTGATAAAGGAGAAACAACGATTCTTGGTTTCGTCGCAGCAAGCGTCGGATCTACTTCCATCATATGGGATTCCAAGATTGCTTCTTGGCCACTAGCTAGCTCGTAAGTATAATCTTCCATGAATCCTGTATCTTTCCCTCGAGCCATGATTTTCAGCAACCGATCAATCGCTGCAGTTTTCCAGTCGCCTTCCCCGGCAAAACCGTATCCTTCTGCCATCAAACGTTGTACAGCTAGTCCAGGTAGTTGTTTCATTCCATACAGGTCTTCAAAATTAGTCGTAAAAGCGTTATAGCCTCCTTCTTCTAAGAAACGGCGAATACCGATTTCCTGCTGAGCTTGTACTTTTACATGTTCCTCCCATGTCTTTTCTTCATAATCACCATAGTCGAAGGTATACAATTCCTTGTATTCTTCAAATAATTGATCGACTTCTTCGTCTGATACGCGATCGATTACTTGTACAAGATCTCCGATACCAAAATAATCAACAGTCCAACCAAATTGAATCTGTGCTTCCACTTTGTCTCCTTCTGTGACACCCACGTTTCTCATGTTGTCACCAAAACGAGCCACTTTTATTCCAAAACTTTCATTATAGGCTACTGCAACATCCATCCAATCAGCAATCTCTTTTTGGATCTCAGGTCGTTTCCAGTAGCCAACGACGATTTTATTTTGTTTATTTAATCGAGCATTGATGAACCCATATTCGCGGTCACCATGAGCGGATTGATTTAAATTCATGAAATCCATATCGATCGTTTTCCAAGGAATGCTTTCGTTATATTGCGTAGCTAAATGAAGCAATGGTTTTTGTAGAAGCTTTGTCCCGCGGATCCACATTTTTGCTGGTGAGAAAGTATGCATCCAAGTGATCACACCTGCTACTTCTTCTCGATAATTGACCTCTTTCATGATTTTTGTGATCGTATCAGCAGTAACTGCTAATTCTTGAAGGCGGATTGGATAAGGCAATTGGCCATTTTCATTCAGTTCATCGACCATTTCTTGTGCATGTTTCTTTACTTCTCGCAGTGCTTCTTCCCCATATAAATGCTGTGATCCTACAACAAACCAAAATTCTTTTTCTCCAATATTCAACATAATTAGCCACTCCTTTTATTTGTTTTGTCCGTAATACGCATTTTTTCCGTGTTTTCGTAAATAATGTTTATCTAAAATCCGTTGAGGCAGCTCTTCTGAAAATGAATTGAGCTGTCTGGTAAATAAATTCATCTTGCATACTTCATCTAGTACGACTGCGTTCATTACCGCACTTTGCGCATCTTTCCCCCAAGTAAATGGACCGTGTCCGTGTAAAAGTACCCCTGGAATTGCTAAGGGATCAATTTTGCGTTCTTTGAATGTTTCTATGATAACTTTTCCTGTTTCATATTCGTACCCGCTGTCGATTTCCTGTTGTGTCAAAAATCGAGCACAAGGTACCGATCCATAAAAAGTATCTGCATGCGTCGTCCCCATCGCAGGAACATCCAATCCTGCTTGTGCCCAGATCGTCGCCCATGTCGAGTGAGTATGGACGATTCCTCCGATTTGAGGAAATGAACGATATAAAACAGCATGAGTAGGCGTATCCGAAGAGGGATTGAGTTTACCTTCAATGATATGATTGTCCAAGTCCACAACGACCATGTCGTCTGCTGTCATCTCTTCATAACTGACTCCGCTAGGTTTGATAACGAAATATCGTGTTTCAGGATCAAAAGCGCTCACATTTCCCCATGTATATTTGACGAGTCCGTGTTTAGGCAAGTCAAGATTTGCTTGGTATACTTCTTCTTTCAGTTGTTCCAGCATTTTCTATCACTCCTTTTTCTTGCAATTGATGAATCGCTGTTTTTTCAATGTCGATCCCCTCACGGTAACGTCTCATAAATATCTGATAGCCTGCTATTTCTTCTGCTGAAGGTGTGATGGTGATTCCTTGGTCTTGTCCAAACACGTCTTCTGCCAAGAAGTTTTCTAAAGACTTCCCATGTCGATCCATCATATAGGCTGCTAATAACGCGATTCCCCACGCTCCACCTTCTCCGGCTGTGTCCATCACTGTAACTGGTGCCTCCATAGCAGATGCTAGAATCCGCTGTCCAACTTCTGGTGTTTTAAAAATCCCCCCATGCCCCACTAAACGATCAATTTGGACATTCTCAGATTTCAATATATCCATTCCGATTCTCATTGCACCAAAAGCACTGGCTAAATGGATCCGCATGAAATTCGCTAAATCAAAACGGCTACCTGGTGTACGTACAAATAATGGCCTTCCTTCATTTACTCCTGTAATGTTTTCACCGGAAAAATAACCATAAGAAAGTAATCCCCCGCAATCCGTATCGCCTTCTAGCGCTTTGTTGAATAATACCGTGAATAATTTATCTCTGCTTATCTCCATACCCAAAGAATTGGTAAATTCTTCAAAAATACTGACCCAAGCATTGATATCCGAAGAGCAGTTATTCGTATGAACCATGCCTACTAGTTCTCCTGAAGGTGTAGTGACCATGTCGATTTCCGGATGGACATTTTCTAGTTCTTTTTCTAATACGATCATAGCGAAGGCGGAAGTACCAGCCGAAATGTTCCCTGTCCGTTTGGCTACACTGTTCGTAGCGACCATACCGGTTCCTGCATCCCCTTCTGGCGGACAAACCGGGATTCCTGGTCTCAAATTTCCCGTAGGGTCGATCAGATAAGCCCCTGATTCGCTTAACTTGCCAGCTTCTTCTCCTGCTACTAGAACTTTAGGCAAAATGTGATCCAAGTCAATCGCTACGTGCGCTTTTTCGATTAACTGACCAAAAATATTTTTCATTTCTTGATGGTAGGTTTTCGTTGAAGGATCGATAGGAAACATGCCTGATGCATCTCCTACGCCTAGTACTTTCTCACCAGTAAGCTGCCAATGGACATAACCTGCAAGCGTTGTCAAAAAATTAATTTCTTTCACATGTTCTTCTTTATTCAAAATAGATTGATACAAATGAGCGATACTCCATCTCTGCGGAATATTGTATTGAAATTTTTCCGTTAATATTCGTTCTGCTTCTTCAGTGATTGTATTTCGCCAAGTACGAAATGGTACTAGTAACTGTTCCTTGCTATCAAATGCTAGATAACCGTGCATCATTGCACTGAACCCAATCGACCCGATTGTCGTAAGATTCTCGCCATAGATTTCGAATACTTCTGCTGCCATTTTTCGGTAACTGACGCGCAGTCCTTTCCAAATATCTTCTAATGAATAGGTCCAGATACCATTTTCTAGTTTGTTTTCCCACTCATAACTACCAGCGGCAATAGGAGTAAAAGATGAATCAATCAATACAGCTTTGATCCTAGTTGATCCAAACTCAATCCCTAAAGATGTACGACCATCTATGACATCTAACATACTTTGCGCATTTACTTCCTTCATAATGATTTAACTCCCTCCTTCTCGTCAAACCTGATCAAACCGTCTTTTTAGTAGCGCTTACAATGATTATTGTATACTTTTGTACGTACATGTCAAGCGGTTATTTACAAGAATACAATAAAAAACACTTGTTTTGTACGTACATAAGTTATAAAATGAAATTGCTTACAAAATCTGATCAACCGCCTTCTCGAAATTCTAGAAGGAGAGAATACTTATGAAAAAAGAAAAAAAAGTTTCCTCATCGTTTATTTATTTTTTTGGCGCATTTGGCGGCATTCTATTTGGATATGATATTGGTGTTATGACCGGCGCCTTACCTTTTTTACAGCATGATTGGGGTTTGGCAGGTAAAGCTTCTTTGATAGGATGGATCACGTCTTCGGTCATGTTAGGTGCGATCCTTGGCGGCTCTTTATCTGGTCTTCTTTCTGATAAGCTTGGACGACGAAAAATGATTCTTCTTTCTGCACTTATTTTTATGGCTGGTTCTGTCCTTTCTGCATCTGCCCCTCACAATGGTTCTTATTTTCTGATTGCAGCAAGGATTCTTCTAGGTTTAGCTGTTGGCGCTGCATCTGCCCTAGTTCCTGCTTATATGTCTGAAATGGCTCCTGCTAGACTAAGGGGAAGATTGTCAGGGATCAATCAAGTGATGATTGCTTCTGGCATGCTCCTTTCCTATGTTGCAGATTATTTGCTAAAAGGGTTGCCTGAAACGATGGCTTGGCGCGTGATGTTAGGGCTCGCTGCTGTCCCCGCGCTGATTTTATTTTTCGGTGTTTTAGCTCTACCAGAGTCACCGCGTTTTCTTATGCAATCTGGCCGCTTGGAAGAGGCAAAAAGAGTATTGAACTATATTCGGACACCAAAAGAAGCTGAACAGGAATTCGAACAAATCCAGCTGAATGTCAAACAAGAAAAGACAACCGGAACTTCTTGGCATACTTTGTTTTTAGAAAAATATCGTTCCTTAGTCATTGCCGGTATTGGTGTAGCAGTATTCCAGCAATTTCAAGGAGCTAATGCTATTTTTTACTATATTCCGCTGATCGTAGAAAAAGCGACTGGGCATGCAGCGAGCGATGCATTGATGTGGCCGATCATCCAAGGAATCATTTTAGTTGCTGGTTCTTTGCTCTTTTTGGTTATTGCAGACAAGTTCAATCGGCGAACTTTATTGAAAATAGGCGGTAGCGTGATGGGACTTTCTTTCATCCTACCAGCTGTTTTAGGAACTGTACTGGATGCTCATACAAATTCGTTGTTGATTCTCTTGTTTTTATGTATTTATGTCGCATTTTATTCTTGCACATGGGCTCCACTGACATGGGTAATCGTAGGCGAAATATTCCCACTAGCTGTCCGCGGGCGAGCATCTGGCCTAGCCTCTTCTTTTAATTGGATTGGTTCTTTCCTAGTTGGCTTGCTTTTTCCTGTGATGACTGCTTCTATGTCTCAAGAAATCGTTTTCGGCATTTTTGGGATCATCTGCTTTTTAGGGGTTTTATTTATTCAAGAGATCGTACCAGAAACTCGTGGGAAATCTTTAGAGGAAATCGAACAAAGTGCATCTAAAAAAACTTATCCTAAACGTATTTCTATCCATCATTCTTAAAGAGGTTGTGACAGAAGTGGTCAGCTTCAAGAAATAAGAAGGAACCGCTTAGTTTCGAGTCACAAGGAACAATTTCAAAAAACAGCTTCTCATGTTTGATGAATATTGTGACTTGTGACCAGTTGGTAGGAGAACACCGTTTAGTGGAGAGGTGGTGAAAGAAACGTTCAGCCTTGAGCGATCAAAAGCTCTCACAAACATTGCGACGAGTAACCGTAGGAGCAATAAGAGGCGGTAAAAACCCGTCTCTTATTTTTCGTTTTCTTTCACTGTTTCCCGTTCAACTAGTACAGGTTCATAAAGAATATTCGGCTGTGCCTGTCCTTTTTCAATCGTTGTGACGATCCACCGTGCGGCATCTTGTCCCAACTTTTCTTTTGGATGTGTCAATGTTGTCAATTTTTTATTTCCTAAATGGCTTAAAGAAGAATCGTCTGTTCCTACGATGGATAGATCATCTGGAATTTGATAGCCATTTTCTGTCAGCTTATCTAGCAATAAACTAGCTATTTGGTCGTTATAGCAAATGATGCCATCTAAAGCTTGTTCTTCTTTCAACCGTTGTACTGTTTTTTCAGCGATTGTTTCTCGTGTTTCCGTGGTGAAAGTAATGATATCTTCCGTCAAAAAACGCACATTATACTGTTCACACGCGCTGATAAAACCTTTCATCCTGTATTTTCCTTGAAGATCGTCGATTTTTGTGATGAACAACAGACGCTGATGTCCTTTTTTTATCAAATATTCTGCTGCCATAAAACCGACTTTCACATCATCTAAACAAATATAAGAGGCATTTAACTCTTCATAAGCAGCATTGATCATCACCATCGGAATGCCTTGTTCTCTCAAAGCAACATAAAGTGCTAAGTTTGGGTTATACTGATTACTTTTCGTAGGCTCAACGATCAAACCATCTACCCCATAAGCAATCATTTTCTTCAAACACTCTTTTTCCAATTCGTGATCGTTATTCGTACTGGCTAAAAGCAATGAATACCCAGACTCTCGTAATTCATTTTCGATTCCTCGGATAATCGACGGAAAAATATAATCAGAGAGATATGTGGTGATGACACCGATCGTTTTTGTTCTGTTCAATGGTGTTTTTTCTATCTTATAGCTGTCATCTACATATGTGCCCGATCCTTTTTCTTTACGCAGATAGCCCTCATTTACCAACACAGCGATTGCTTGCCGAATCGTATGTCTGCTGACGTCATATATTTCTTGCAGCTTGAATTCTGAGGGAATGGTTGTATTTACTTCGTATTCCTCACGAAGGATCTTTTGTTTTATCTCTTCTGCAATGTCTTGATATTTTGCCATTTGCCTTGCCCCTTTTTATTTGTACGTACATATATCATAACGAGTCTGCAAGGTTTATTCAAGCAAAAATCAAGGTTTCTTGTGCTCATAAGGCATACGGAACAGGTTCACCAAATTCTGGAAATCCTTGCTCATTCCACGTAAAGCATTGCGCGTTCGCGTGCCGATTGGGATTGTCTAACGGATCCCCTTTTTGGTTCTTCTCTGGTCGAGCATGATAGATCAAAATATCAAAGCACCCATCTTCTGAAACCGTAAACGAGTTGTGACCAGGACCAAATTGCTTATTTTTTTCAGAAGAAACGAATACTGGCTCCGATAATTTATGCCATGATTCTTTTAATAAAAGATTCTTGTGCTCATCAGCCCACAGCAGGCCCATGGCATAGTTTTCATCTGTTGCACTACCAGAATACGTAATGAATATTTTCCCATTGCGAGTAAGGACTGCTGGACCTTCATTTACTGAAAAACCCCGTTTTTCCCATTCATACTCAGGTATAGAAAGGAGGATCTGCTTCCCCTTTAACGTCCAAGGATTATCCATTTCGGATAGATAAAGATTAGAATTCCCAGTAATTTCAGGATCTTGTTGGGCCCACACATAATATAGCTTTCCTTGAGAAGAGAAAGTTGTTCCGTCTAAACTGAAAGTTTCCCTTTTCGTTTTTATTTGTCCCTTTTCTATCCAATCTGTATTCATTGGATCTATATGCTGATTTTCAAGTACGAACATGCGGTGATGATGAGATTCATCACGTATAGTTTTATGATTGCTTGCAGCAAAGTAAATATACCATTTTCCATTGATATAATGGACTTCAGGTGCCCAGATCAATTCACTCATCGGTCCTTCTTCATGAGCCTGCCATACAATCAGGCTTTCAGCATGTTCTAATTCATTCAGTGACTTTGCCCTTCTTAATTCAATCACTTGGTAGCCTGGAACCGATCCTGTAAAATAATAATAACCATCTGTATGTTTATATACCCAAGGATCTGCCCGTTGCCGAACGATAGGATTATTATAAAGTGTCTTCATCATAACAAATTTCCTCACATTTTCTTTATTCTAATTACATTCCAAGAATATTTTTCTATCCCTACATTTAATTCGTCATGTTTTTCTATTGAAAAATAGTTTATTTCAGGTTTTATTTTTTCTGGTTCTTCACGTGTATTTTTGTCCAACAGATCGCTACTGGTTAATGTGTAGTGCTCTCCTTGATCTAGCAAATTGAAATCATGTTCAATCGTTATCTTTTGTTGTTCATTTGTGCGATTGATCAAGAAAATAGTCAGCTGATTGCCGTTATCTACGATCACACTGTCCACATAAGGAACATTTTTTATCTTTTCACAATCATAAACAGGGCAAATGATTTGTTGTTCCAATACTTGACCTTTAGCATATTTCGATAAGTGTTGCATCACATAATAAGTTGGATTCCTCCATGCTTGTCCTTTAGCATCTGTCAGTATTAAAGGTATTGTGTTTACTAACAATGATTGACAACTAATCTTTACGCGATCTGCGTGTCGTAAAATAGCCAGCCCTAATGAACCAAATAATAATGTATCTTCCATAGTAAAGTAACACCAATCGATGGGACTACCGACTTCAAAATCCCTATGTCTTTTTTCCGGTTGGGCATGTACATTCCATTCATCAAACGCTAGATACATTGTTTTCTCACTTCTCAAATATCCTTTCACATAATCACAAGTAGCAACGATTTCTTCAATTTGACGATCGAATCGATAAGCTTTTGCAAGGTATGTCGCTGTATCATCACGCTCATTTTTAGGAGGTTTAGTCAAGTCTTCTTCATCATACTTATCAATATAGTTATGCAAAGCTAAATAATCTACATTCTCATAAGCTTCTTCTAATGCGATACGATCCCATTCAGGGTACGATGGTAAACGTGGCGTAGAGCTTCCAACTAAGATTGTTTCAATTGAATCATCCACTAACTTCATGACTTTTGAGGCTTCATTTGCTAACCTACCATATTCATAAGCACTCTTAGCCCCCACTTGCCATGGACCGTCTAGCTCATTCCCTAAACACCATAATTTAACGCCAAAAGGCTTTTTTTGCCCATTTTTTATTCTTAAATCACTCCAGAAGGTTCCTTTTGGAAAATTACAATATTCTACTAAATTTTTTGCTTCATCAATTCCTTTTGTTCCTAAATTCACCGTGAATATCGGTTTCGCTTGTACATGACTGATCCATTTAAAAAATTCGTGGAGTCCAAAAGAATTTGGTTCTATACCTCGCCATGCTAAATCAATTTTTTTTGGTCGTTGTTCTTTCCTACCTACAGTATCCACCCAATCATAACCAGATGTAAAGTTTCCTCCAGGATAGCGAATGACACCTAATTCTAATTCCTTTACATAAGAGAGGACATCTTGTCTAAACCCGTCACCATCAGCTGTTTCATGGCCCGGTTCATAAATCCCTGTATAGACGACACTTCCCATATGCTCAACAAATGAGCCAAACAGCCGAGAACTGATCTCTCCTACCGTAAAATCCTCTCTGATTTTTACTTTCACTTCTTCGTCCAACAGCTTTCCCTACCTTTCATTTCCTATAGTCAAGATAATAGATACAAGTTTCCATACGCCACCAGCAAAGATAAAAATAAAAGGAGGGAAAAGAAATATGAGCAGTACAAATCCTAATAACAATACGCAACAAAGAATATTTCTCAAAAAATCAAAAAATACTTTCCATGCACTTTGTTCAAAAATTTGTAAAAATGTGATATCTTTGTTTTCAGAAATCACATATATCCAGGATAAAAGAAACATGGAATAAATAAGTGAAACTACATATCCACTAATTGAAAGTACGATTGTCTGTTCTTCTAATAATTGATTAACAAGAAAATAAATAATGATCGTTAACAGACTAAGGAACAAGTTCTTACCAAAATGTTGCTTTATTCCTTGAAAGAAAAAATAAATGATATTTCCTGATCCCTCACCTTTCCATTGCGCCATTACATAAAAAACAGCACATGTAGCAGGCACGATAGTAATAACAGGCAAACACACGATTACCCAGAGAATACCTAATAAGATGTAATCAGAAACCACAATCAACTGTCCATAAAATTTAGTCTCAACTATTTTCATCTTCCTCACTCTTTCATTCCAGACATAGCTGTTCCTTGAACAAAATATTTCTGTGCAAAAATATAAACCACTAGTAATGGCAGCATTGAAATAACCGTTCCAGCCATTACAGGTCCATAAAAAGAAATGTTCTGCCCCGTAAATAAAGCTAACCCTGCTGGTAAAGTTCTCATTTTTGAACTACTTGTCAATATCAATGGATAAAGCAAGTCATTCCAACTATTCATCAGCGTGAAAATCCCTAATGATAAAAGAGTAGGTTTGCTCAATGGCAACATGATTTTCAAAAAAATATTAAACTCACTTAATCCATCAATGCGTGCTGCCTCTTCCAAAGAATCTGGTAAAGTAATAAAAAAGGAACGCATCATGAAGATACCAAATGCAGTTGTCATACGAGGAATGATCAAACCTGCATAAGTATCAAGCATGCCAAGCAAATTGACTTCAATAAATAGAGGAATCATGAAGACTTGGAATGGGATCATCATTGTCAGCAAAACGAAATAGAACAAAACTGATTTTCCTTTGAAACGCATACGAGCAAATGCATACCCCGCAAGAGAATCAAAGAATACAGAAGTGATCACTGTCCCTCCAGCAAAAATCACTGTATTTTTGATGTAATCTAATAAAGGGATCGTTGTCCAAACCTTAATATAGTTATCTAGGGTATAGCTATCTGCAAATATTCTAGGCGGAAATGAGATAATGTCTTTTTCGTGTTTAAAAGAAGAAATAATCAGCCACAAAAAAGGAAACGCAATAACCAACAATATAACTAGCATACTAATCGTTCGAATGATTTTTTTACCACTAACTGCTTTTCGACTATTCACAGTAACTGTAATCGAGCTTTCTGGTGCCATACAGGTTTCCCTCCTATTTCATTTGTTTTTCTTTCCGTGACATGTACACATTAGTGGAGATAGCTATAGTTGCAACAATGATAAACAAAACCGAAGACAGTGCTGATGCATAGCCCAATTCATAAGGTGCTGTAAATCCTCGACTGTAAATATATTGAACAGCTGTTTCTGTCTTAAATTGTGGGCCACCAGCGGTTGCAACATATACTTGGTCAAACACTTGCATCGAACCAATCAGATTCGTTAAAATACAAAAACCTAAGGAGGGAACGATCTGAGGTAGTGTAATGTTAAAAAACTGCTGTCGATTTGTTGCACCATCCATTTGAGCAGATTCATACAAAGAGGGAGAGATTCCCTGAATAGCAGTCAAGAGAATCGTCATAGTAACACCAAAATTCTTCCAAACAGTCATGATGGCTACCGTCGGCATAGCAAGGGTTGGATCGCGAAAAAATTGAGGGATCGGCAAGCCGACTTGTGAAAACAAGTAAGGAATCGCCCCTACATTCGGATCAAGCAACATAGAAAAAATAATCGCAATTGACGTCAATGAACAAATAACTGGAATGTAAAATGTCGAACGACAAAAACGATTGAATCTGGTATTTTTAGATAATGCTACTGCTGCTAATAAACCAACGATAATTTGTGTTGGCGTTTCGAGTACGGTGAAATATAAAGAATGAATCAACGAATTAACTGCTCGTTCATCACTAAATATACGTGTGAAATTTTCAAAACTTACAAAATTTCTTGATGTCGCCGATTGTAAAATTAAGCTAGACAACTAAAAAAAGTCATTTGTGCTACACTCAAAATAGTTCCGACGAAAGAATTATAAGGAGTGAGTACAAATGACCTATAACCATCTTACACCAACTGAACTCGTAATGATAGAAGCTTATTTCAATCAATCACAACCTGTTTCAAAAGTAGCCAATCTGTTACAACGTTCTCGACAAACTATTTATAAGGTCTATCGTTTTCTTAAATCTGGTGGAAGCGCAATGAGCTACTATAAACAATATAAGAAAAACAAACGTAACTGCGGAAGACATCCGATTGTTTTACCTGATGAGCAACAGGAATACATTCAAAAAAAGGTTGTTCAAGGGTGGGCTCCTGATGTCCTTATTGGTCGAGCAGAGTTTCCTATTGCTTGTTCGGTACGCACACTGTATCGAATGTTTAAAGATAAAACCTTTGACACTCACGATTTACCAATGAAGGGAAAAAGAAAACCAAACGGTCATAAAGAAAAAAGAGGAAAACAAGGGTTTCGCCGGTCAATCCGAGACAGAAAGACAGACTATACCCAGTTTGATCATGAATTTGGTCACCTGGAAGGTGACACTATCGTGGGTGGAAAACATAAAAGCGCGGTCATCACATTAGTTGAACGGCTATCTAAAGTCATCATTACCTTGAAACCCGAAGGCAGACAGGCTAAAGACATTGAAAATAGGCTGAATCAATGGTTTCGTTGTGTCCCAAAAAACTTATTTAAATCCATCACATTTGATTGTGGAAAAGAATTCTCAAATTGGAAAAAGATTAGTAATACCAACGATATTTCAATTTATTTTGCGGATCCAGGAACACCTTCTCAACGAGGATTGAATGAACATTCAAATGGCTTATTACGTAAAGATGGTTTGTATAAAGCTATGGATTTTAATGGTGTATCTGAAACCTTTATCCAATCGGTGGCATCGAAACGAAATCATATTCCTAGAAAATCATTACACTATCGGACACCAATGGAAGTATTTTTGAGTTACGTCACAAAAGATGATTTGTCTAACTTAATTTGACAAACGAAATGTAAAGAAAATATTCAAATCTGTAAAACTAATAGCAAATGTTCCTAAAAGCGGTATGACAGTAAATAATAATAAAACTAAAAAAGATGGAGTTAAAAACAAATACGCAGCACGATCAGGACGATTCCAATATTTGGTGAATCCGTTCATATAGTCCACCTCATCTTTCATTTTGATAAAATATACAATCTTGGTTTAAACGAATCTGAATAAGATATCCGAACAATCGCTGTGATTTTTGCAATAACACCTATCTGCAAATACTAGGTCGATCATTCAGATATCTGTATCTTGCCAACAGTCTATCCTGTATAAAGTTCTGTACTATTTTTGCAGTAATTGATTGATGGCATCATCTGCATCGTTCATGAGTGTCTCAGGATCTTCTCCTGCTAATAATTTTTCAATCAGTGGATTGATGATATCGTTATTGATCGCAGAGATTTGGGTAAAACCTGGTAAATATGGCTCTGCATAGTCCATTTGTTTCGATAATTCAGATACAATAGGATCATTTTTTACTTCTTCATCTTTTGCTACTGAATCCAAGTAGGCAGGAAAACCATTTTCGATACTCCATTTTTTACCAATTTCAGTTGTATTCCAATATTTCAAAAACTCATAGACAGCTTCTTTTTTATTATTATCTGTACTTGCCGGAATGGCATATCCTACGCCATCTAAAATAGCTGTTTTTTTGTCTGAATCACTCCCTTGTGGTAAGGTAGTCACATTATAATCAATCTCGTTTGCTTTCAATCCGTTATTTAACCATGGCCCATTGATTTCAATGGCTAGTTGACCAGCATTCATTAAATTGTCCATTTCGGCGCCAGAAATCGATTCTGGACCAGTCTTGTCTACATGGATCATTTTTTGGATCGCTTTTAACGTTTTAAGGTTCTCAGGAGACGCAAATTCAGACTTAGTATAATCATCGTTCACTAATTTACCGCCATTTGCTAACATCCAGTTATATAACGGTGCAGTTCCATCCTTATTGAAGACAAAACCTGATACATTTTTACTACTATCAGTTAATTTTGGTGCCATTTCTGTCAATTCTTCCCAAGTAGTAGGTGGTTGTTCAGTATCTAATCCAGCTTGTTTAAACAAATCATTATTCCAATACATATACATTCCTTGTACCTGCATGGGGACAAAATACTGTTTACCTTCTACTTCACCTAATTCAATAGCCGTTTCTTTAAAATCAGATTTATCTACTCCATCATATTCCCAGAAATCGTCTAATGGTTGTACCGCTCCGTTTTCTACATACTGTGCAAAATCTGGATAATTTAATGCAATAAAGTCAGGTGCTTTTTTAGAAGAAATCGCTGTAGGAAGTTTTTCATTCAAATTGGCCCAAGTCATGATATCCATTTCAATTTTGATGTTTTTATCATTTGTTTTATTAAATTCATTAACGATTTCTTGCAATATTTCACCATCAGATGCAGTAAACCCATTCCAAAAAGTCAAAGTCACTTCTTTATCAGAATCAGATTCTGCTGAACTTCCGCCACCGCAAGCTCCTAAAATACCTGTTGCAGCTACCAACAAAGAGCCAATTAACCATTTTTTACCTTTCATTTTTTGTTCCTCCTTCATCTGATAAACGACATCTGACCACATTCCAAGATAGCGGTTTCAACAAACAATTGATTTTCCCATCTTCAGCTTTTACATTTGTTGAATGACTTGGTTTTACTTGTTCACTTTTAGGAAGATTAGTTGCTTTTGTATCAAATCCACTCATTTCAGAAAAATCAATCACTCCCTCTACTGATAATTCAGACAAGTGAACAGTTAGATTCATTTCTTCTTCTCCACGGTTAACTGCAAATATGACAAGTTCTTTGTCATTTATTACGGCTATACTTTCTAAATACGGCACTTCTTCAAAATCTTCCGTCGCATAGTTTGCTGAACGAATTTGTGGGCTTAACACCTCTCCTTGTCCATACACAGCAGCTTGCATAAATGGATAATAGATCGTCTGTCTCCAAGCTTCTCCGTTTGTTTCTGTCCTGATTGGTGCAATAACGTTTACCAATTGAGCAAGACAAGCAATCTTTACTCTATCTGCATGTTTCAATAAAGTGATTAATAGACAGCCTAATAGTAATGCATCTTCAAAATTATAGTTATCTTCTAGTAAAGGAGGAGCAATCTGCCAAGGCGCTGCTTGCTCATCTTGTTCCGCTGAATGATACCAAATATTCCATTCATCAAAGGACAGGTTGATCTGCTTCTTACTATGTTTCTTCGCCTTGACTGTATCGCACATCGCTGTCACTTCAGAAATGAACCGATCCATGTCTAAGGAACGTGCAAGATAATGAGAAAGATCATTTTTTTGGTTGCCATAATATTGATGAAGAGACAAATAATCTATTTGATCGTACGCTTGATCAAGAACTGTTAACTCCCAATCACCAAATGTAGGCATTTGCCGATTCGAACTTCCGCATAAAACCACCTCAATTGAATCATCTACGAGTTTCATCGCCTTAGCCGTTTCCTCTGCTAACCGTCCATATTCTTCCGCTGTTTTATGTCCAATCTGCCAAGGACCGTCCATTTCATTCCCTAAACACCATGTCTTAATTCCAAAAGGGCTCTCTTGACCATTCGAACGCCTTAAATCACTCCAATAAGTTCCTTTAGGAAAATTACAATATTCGACTAAATTACGAGCTGCATCTACTCCACGAGTACCCAGATTGACAGCCATATTGATTTCGGCCCCCACATGCTGACACCAGTTATAAAATTCATGAATCCCAACTTCATTCGTTTCAATTGTCCGCCAAGCTAAATCCAACCTTCTAGGTCTATTTGCTATGGGCCCAATACTGTCTTCCCAACGAAATCCTGACACAAAATTTCCACCAGGATATCTAATCATGGGAATGTTCAATTCTTTTACCAAGTGAATGACGTCTTGGCGAAATCCACTTTTATTAGCTGATGGATGATCTGGCTGATAAATCCCTTCATATACTGCTCGTCCCATATGTTCAATAAATGAACTGTACAACCGCGGATCAACTTTGCCTACACGCTTGACACTACTAATCAACATTGTGGCTTCCATAACTGACCTCCTTTAATTTATACATGAATAATACACCTTGTTGAAAGCGTTGTCAATAATATAAATGTTAAACTTACTTATTTTTTATCGATTTTAATTAACCGAAATATTAATAATGATTAAAACAAATAATTTAATATAACTTTTATTAACAAATATGTTAATATATAAGAAAAACCTTTTAAGAGGTGATATATATGCAACTACAAATAAACGAAGAATCCTTACCGGTATATGAAGCATTAGCTAGTAAAACAAGGATCAGGATCATCCAGCTACTTTCCAAAAAGAAGATGAATGTCAAAGATTTGGCAAAAGAACTTGGGGTAAGCAGTGCTATCACAACAATGCACGTGAAAAAGCTAGAGGAAGCAAACATCATCAAAACAGAAAAAGTAGGACAACAAAAAATTTCGAGCCTTCGTGTCGATAAAATCGATATCAGTTTTCCAGAAAAAATATTCAATGCTTTTGATACGAAAGAAACATCGATACCTATTGGTCACTATACAAATTATGCAATTGAACCAACATGCGGTTTAGCTACGATCCATGATTTTATCGGGAAAGTGGATGAACCACGCTATTTTATGGATCCTCGAAGGATGGATGCCCGCATTCTCTGGTTTACCAGCGGATTTGTCGAGTATCAGGCACCTAATTTTTTAAATACAGAGGATACATTGGAGATGTTGGAAGTTTCTGTGGAAATTTCTTCTGAATTTCCTTTTTCAAATGACAATTGGCCTTCAGATATCACTTTCAGCCTAAATGGTGTGGAGCTAGGAACATGGACGAGCCCTGGAGATTTTGCTGATATCCGCGGTAAATATACGCCTGATTGGTATCCAGATAATCTTAATCAATACGGCTTGCTGAAGACGATCCGAATTACCAAACACTTGACGAATATGAATGGAGAACCCTTGTCAAACATCACGATCAACGACATCCCTAAAGAGCAAGACACTTGGCATTTGCGAATCGAAGTGAAAGACGATGCCAAACATGTGGGGGGCTGTACTTTATTTGGTAAAGGATTCGGTAATTACGATCAGGATATCAAATTAAAAGTTTACTACAGCTGATATTTTTCTTTTCTATTTTATAAAACAAAAACAGCCAATCCCTATGAAGGGACGGCTGTTTTTGCTTTATTGTTATTTCCAGAAATCATCCAAAACGGAAATTGGCAAATGTCGTTTATGTTGTGTCTTGTTCCACCATGCTTCGATTTTTTCTTGTGCTTGAGCGGGAACTTCTTTTCCTTCTAGATAATCATCAATTTCATTATATGTGACACCTAGTGCGACTTCATCTGCAATCATTGGTTTCCCATCTTCAAGATCTGCAGTCGGAATTTTTGTGTATAATTTTTCCGGTGCATTCAATGCTTGAAGCAATTGTTTCCCTTGTCGTTTGTCCAAACGGAATAATGGCAAAATGTCGGCTCCGCCATCACCAAATTTCGTGAAGAATCCAGTAATGTTTTCTGCAGCATGATCTGTCCCTAATACGGCTCCTGCTCTTTCTCCAGCTACGGCATATTGCGTAATCATACGTTGACGTGCTTTGATATTTCCTTTGTTAAAATCGCTGATTTCCACACCTGCTTCGCTTAATACTTGTACTTGTGCATCAACAGCTGGTTTGATATTTACTCGCAGACTAACATCGGGCTGGATAAAGTCAAGAGCAGCTTTTGCATCTTCTTCATCTGCTTGTTCACCATAAGGAAGACGAACAGCGATAAATTGATAGTTTTCATCTTTTGTTTCTTCACGCATTTCTTCCATCGTTAGTTGCGCCAAACGGCCTGCTAAAGTAGAATCTTGGCCGCCGCTGATACCTAGTACAAAAGTTTTAAGAAACGGATATTTTTTCAAATATGCTTTCATAAAGTCAATACTTTTGCGTATTTCTTCTTTTGGATCAATTGTTGGTTTGACACCTAATTCATTGATAATTTCTGTCTGCAGGCTCATTTATTCTCCTCCTATGCTTCTGTATGAAGTTCTGCTACGCTTTTTTTCATTCGTTCCATGATAGCCATTTTATGGTTCCAGCATTCAGTAGACAGATCGACTGGGTATTTTTGCGGATTCAAGTCTCGTTTATACTCTTCCCATAGTGAATCTAGATTTTCTTTTGTATATTCTTTGATTTCGTTTAGTGCAGGTAATTCGTAAACTCTTTTTCCTTCGATAAAGATATCTTGTAAAACTGGGCGAGCTGTAAAGTCTCGAACAGTTTTATTGATAAACGTATGCACTGGATGGAACATGAAGATAGCTTCTTCTTCTCGAGGGTCTTCATCCCATAATGTAACGTAGTCTCCTTCAGATTTCCCATCAAAATTTCGAGTGATGCGCCACACTTGTTTTTTCCCTGGAGTAGTTACTTTTTCTGCATTGCTTGATAACTTGATCGTATCCATCATGTTTCCTTCATCATCTTCGATCGATACTAGCTTGAATACTGCACCAAGGGCTGGCTGATCATAGGCTGTGATCAATTTTGTCCCAACACCCCATACATCAATTTTAGCTTTTTGCATCTTTAAATTCAAAATCGTTGCTTCATCCAAGTCATTCGAAGCATAGATTTTTGCTTCCGTAAATCCGGCTGCATCTAATTGTTCCCGAACACGCTTAGATATATAGGCCATATCTCCACTGTCGATGCGTACGCCTTGGAAGTTGATTTTGTCACCTAATTCTTTCGCCACGCGAATCGCACTTGGCACACCTGATTTCAACGTATCATAAGTGTCGACTAAGAACACGCAGTCTTTATGGGTTTTAGCGTAGGCCATAAATGCTTCATAATCATTTCCATAAGATTGGACTAACGAATGAGCATGGGTCCCGCTAGCTGGTATCCCAAATATCTTCCCAGCACGTACATTGCTTGTTGCATCTGCTCCGCCGATATATGCCGCTCTAGTTCCCCAGACTGCTGCATCCAGTTCTTGTGCCCGTCTAGTTCCAAATTCCAATAGTGGATCTTCTCCGATGACAGATTTGATACGAGCTGCTTTTGTCGCGATCAACGTTTGGAAATTGACCATATTCAACAGTGCTGTTTCTACTAATTGGCAGTGCGCTAAAGGCCCTTCCACTTGGATCAATGGTTCATTTGCAAAAACTAGTTCTCCTTCACGAGCAGAACGAACTGTTGCTTTAAATTCAAAATTTTGTAAATACTCCAAAAAACCTTCAGGATAGACTTCTAAACCACGCAAGTAAGCAATATCGGAATCATTGAACGTCAGATTCTCTAAATAATTGACTAACCGTTCCAATCCTGCAAAAACCGCGTATCCGTGGTTAAAAGGCATTTCTCGAAAGTAACATTCAAAAACAGCATGTAAATCAGCTCGACCTAATTCCCAGTATGTCTGCATCATATTGATTTGATATAGATCCGTATGCAGCGTCAAACTGTCGTCTGGGTAAGTATTATTCATCTTGTATTACTCCTCTTGGCAAGTTTTCATTTCCTACCCATTATAACAAAAAAAATTAATAGGAAAAGAAATCTTCCATTTTTTCTGAAAAAGCACATGTTTTACGGATATTTCTTGCTAAAAATGAACTCCATCTGCTAAAACTATCCTTTCTTATTGGTATTTAACCTAAACGAGAAAGAATACTTATTTTATTCAATGTATCCGAGACACGAAGAAATTAGCGTTTTCTATTTTTCTTACTTGATAAAATAAGTAGCTTTTCCTACTACAATCGTAGCCGTTAAGATACCGATGATTGAACGAATATAACCAAATGTCTCTACAACATAATCAATGGCAAAAGTTTTTGAAGCAAATAATACATCTTTCCTTTTTTGCTTCTTATCCCCAAAGAAACGGATATAACTTATTATGTATTGAATTTTTTTGGAAAGGCGAATTATGACAAGATATACCTTGCGTTGAAAAAACTCGCGGAAAAAATATCACACGTTTTTTTAAAAAAACAAAAGTAAGAAAGCAGCTGTCAATAGAATGGAAACAAAAATGGCGAGACATCAATCAGTCTCGCCTTGTTTTTTATTGTATACGTTAGATATGGAGCAGGTTACCATAAAGATGATTATTAGTCGTTATTAAATAGAAATCTTCGTATTTTTTTGTTCTATCACTACAATATCTTTATTTGGACGTTTGAATTGTATTCCGGCACGTTCTAGCTCCTGTTTCACTCCTACATGGACTTTGACATCTTCTCGTGTCATTTTTAAAACGTGATGAATCGCATAGTCGATTTCTTGCCTTGTGATTTTTTTCTTCGTATTGATCATCACGACTTGCTTTTTATCATATGTGTCTACCAATAGCAGTTGTGTTCGATCTAACGAAAATAATTTGTAATAATTAATAGCCGTATTCCCAAAAAAGAATTCCACTACTTTAGGATAAAATGTCTTAATATTTAAATTACTATTCACAGGTGTTTCGATTAGCTTCATCTCATTCCTCTTTTCTATATAGTCGATTTAGATCCAATCTAAGTTATGTTACCATCTTTCCTAGCATTAAGGAATCGGTTACAATTGAACCTTTAAAGACAAAAGGATTTACCTTTTATCACTTAATAGTATAACATAATTTCATGAGAAAAAAATACAATTTTTTCTTGACCTTCTCGTTACGTAAAGGATTATGCTTACATTTGTCAGGAGGAAAAATAATGGAGTACACAATAAAGAAAATGTCAGAGATATCAGGAGTCAGTCCGAGAACCTTGCGCTTTTATGATGAGATTGGACTGCTAAAACGGTTCAGTATAAATTCTTGTGTAAATAGAAATTAGATAACAAAAAAAGAAGGGTTGTCCCTTACAATGTTAATAACGACAAAAACATGGGGAGCCCTTCTTACTATGAATTATACAGAACTGTCAGTTACTACTCAAGATGTTATGCCTAACAAAGGTGTCTTATCCTTTAATTCTGGTCTTACCGACTTTATTCAAGTTGGCGAGCCAATTCAAAATGAAGGTGGATTAACCTTTGTAGGAAAGCTAGATGAGCGTGGTGATACCTTCTGTCCTAATTGCTCAAGAAAACTAGTTAAAAATGGGTCTTTAGAATCTACCCTTAAGCACGTCGCTATTGGTGGAGTACACACCAATATCAGAGTGTCCTATGCACGTTTTCGTTGTCTTAACATTGATTGCCAATTCAACACTAGAAGCCAGTCTATCCCTTTTAAAGCTGATGGTTATCGCATCACCAAACCTTTAAAAGAATACACTGAGAAACTGTTAAGCTATGGCCTTACTCTAAAGGCAGTGGCTTGGCTTACTGGCTTGGACAAGATGACTGTAAAGTCAATTCACAAGTCTCTTCTACTGTCTAAATTTACAACTGATGGCAAGACACTCATAAAACCTGAAAGGCAGGCAAAATACTTAGCCATTGATGAGTTTAAGCTCCACGATGGCCATAAGTACGCCACCGCAATCATAGACTGGGAAACAGGGTATATTCTCTACTTAGCCCATGGCAAGAAGAAAGCCGTTGTTTTCGAGTTTATGGATCATGTTGGCGATGAGTGGATGTCAAAAGTTGAGGCGGTGGCTTGCGACATGAATTCAGACTTCGAAGAAGCTTTTAAAGGGCGCTATCCCAAGCTAGACATCGTCTATGATCGCTTCCACATTATCAAGAATTTCAACGATAAAGTGGTTTCAGAGATCAGAAAGGATGAACAAAGACGGCTGGCTGAAGAAGGCTCTCCAGAGGCTGCTAAGTTGCTTAAGAACTCACGTTACATCTTGATGTCTAAGAGGTCCACATTAGTTCAGAAGGACGAGGATGCCCGTCAAGGCAAGCTAGTGTCTACTGCTGGTGAAATATTCAATACACCAGAAATAAAGGCTTATGGCGGTAATGAAGCATGGTATGACGAGCTGTTGGAAGAAAACAAGCTCTTCTTCACAATAGACCTCGTCAAAGACTTGCTAGACCAGGCATACAACTCACATGACGAGGTGGAAATGTGCGTTAGACTTGAAGGGATCATAGACATCTGCAAGGCAACTGAGAATAGCCACTTTATTTGGTTTGCGCGTCTCTTAAATAACCATTTGAGAGGGATCTACACGTTCGCCAAATACGGGATATCAACTGGCAAACTTGAGGGTATCAACAATAAGATCAAGACTGAGAGACGTAAGGGTTATGGGTATCCAGATGATGAATACTTCTTTCTGCGATTAATGGAAATATCCCGAAAGGCATCCTAAATCTCACAGCCGTTTACACAAGAATTTATACTGAACCAAAAAAATTCAAGATCTTTCAGAGAAGCTGTTAAAGGAATTTTTAAGTTCACAGATATTAACTTAGCGCGTGAGGCTAAAAATCGATTGATTCATGATTATATCGATCAACCAAAATATTCAAAAGCTTGCGCATCATTGGATGATGGATTCGAAGACGCCTTTCAATATACCGTACAAGGAAATTCCCACAATCGACTAAAGAGTACCAATCTAATTGAACGACTGAATCAAGAAGTACGCAGAAGAGAAAAGATTATTCGCATCTTCCCCAATCAAACATCAGCCAATCGCTTAATTGGAGCCGTTCTTATGGACCTGCATGATGAATGGATTTATTCTTCAAGAAAATACATCAATTTTGATAAGTAGAAATGGTAAAAACATTGTATAGCATTTTACACAGGAGTCTGGACTTGACTAGTATTATCAAAATCATTCGTTTGTTAATTTATTAAAAAGTAAATTCCTCGCTTCTTCTAGATTATATCTTGAAACAGATATAATCTCCGCTGTAAAATTATCTAAAATAGATTTTATGATTAATGATTCTTCACATAAAATAATTTGCTTCCAATCTCTTTTATATATTTTCACGTCAGCTAAAGAGTAATAGAGGCATTCATCTATTTTAACTTTATCACTTGGCATATAATCTAATATGTACTTCTTGAAGATCATATGAGAAATAGCATTTCTACCAACCACTGTGATAAAAATAGGTTTTCTTGCTTCTTCTTGTAACACAAAATATAAATCAAAACTCATTCGTTTTAATAATTCATTTGTTACTCGGTATTTATTGGTTTCTAAAGGGAAATTTTTTTTCCATCCTAACGTAATCTGTTTTAAACTATTACACAAGACTTTTTGTTTGTTATTGAGAATAACATGCGGTTCAACTAAATAACTTTGCACATTGTAGTAAGAAAATAATATAAAGTATAAGATTGTTTGTAAAAAAACATTATTATCTGCTAATCTGATGCCAAAATAACTCTCACAAGAATAAATGTAATACTCAATTTCTGGAAATTGAAGAAAAATTCTTTTTTGTATTTCTAAATCCATGTTCATAACGGAATAGCTTGTATAGTTTGTTGGAATAAGATAAAACAGTACTGAAATATATCTAAATTCATCTTCATCTATCGCTATTTTATTAGAAATAAGATCAAACACTTCTTTTAACAGTGAACCAAAAGAAGTTTCTTTCAATTTCTTTTTGGACAATTCATCTAATTTAGAACCAAATAATATTAAAGCAATTCCTTTAGTTAACATATCTTTTTCTCTAGAATTAGCTTTTTTATCAGAGTAATCTAAAATATCTGTCGCTACACTTTCCGCTAAAATACAATATTCCTTATTTATATATTTTCCCATTAGCGAATTTCTCATCCATACAGACAACATAACCAATCTTTTTTTTAATTCATTTTCTACCTTATTTCCGTTAGAATCAATTAAATTCATATCTTTTAAAAATGACTCGACATCATTTCGAACGTTAAAAGCTTTACTAACTGAAATAAACTCCTCTTCAACATACACCGAATAATCTTTTTCACCCATCAAATATCGACAACAGATTTTAAGAAATAACGAACTATCATATATTTCTCTAGCGAGTTGAATACTATTTTTTTCTTCTAATAAATAGAAGTAGTATTTTCCTTTACTTCTATTTTCAAAAGAAATCGTATCACCAAGAACCTGCTCAATTTTAGAAAAATCTTTTAAAATAGTTTTTTCACTTACGTTTAAATCATGTGAGAGCTCACGTGTTGTTAATTCCCTGCTTTCATAGAAATACTCTAAAATTTTAACTTGCCTTAGAATATCCTTTTCTATATATTTTTCTATCATATACTCGTCCCCTAATACGTTTTTTTAGAATCAACAAAAATCGGTGACACTAGAACTAATCGATATGTAAATTCGGCTATGGAAGCCTATTAAAATTTATATAATTGAAAAATATAAAGAATGCGGAATTATATTATCCTCAACATCAAATGATTCTCTGAGGAATTTTCTATAATCTTTTCTTGAAAATTCTACTACCTCTTCTTCTGTAAGAGATGACAAAATATCATCATTGTCAGATGGTAATAATGCAATTATAATTTGTAATCGAGAATCTAGGCCCATCAATTCTGAATGAATGATAAAGAAATTTTGTGAATTTACTAGTTCAATTTTTTTCTTCATTTGATCACAAATTGATTTTATCTCTGCTACAATTAATGGATACTTGTTATAAAAAAGTTTATCATTACATTTTTGTTCAAAATATAAGAAATAATCTTCTTCGTTTAAAAAATAAGTTGTATATGCCATTATTATATCACCTCTCTAAATAATAATTCTACTATTTATATCTTCAGCCTAATCGATTAAAAAATAACCTTTTTTTTTAATTCTTCTTTTTTTACTACTTCTCTAGTATAAAAAGTTCTAATAATAACCACATTACACAAAATTTTCTCTATTTCTCCAGTTACTTCTTCTCCTAAAACATTATTTGCAGTTATTAAAGAATTAATATTAACATCCAACCTCTTGTACCTCACTAATACTATTTTTCCCACTACTCAAAACAGCTAAAAGATTACTTCTACTTTCTTTCATGTTATACCTTGAAATAGAAATGATCTCACTACCTATATTTTGGATACCTTTTTCCGATATTAACGATTCTTCACATACTATTACATGCCTCCACTTTCTTGGATAACACTTAACATCTGATAATGAATAATACAAAACATCATCAATAGTAATTTTTGTACAATTCATACATTCAATAATATATTCACGAAATAAAATATGTGAGATATCATTTTTTGCCACGATCGTGAGCAATATAGGTTTCTTTTGATGTTCTGTCAAAAAGAAATCCATATCTAAAGTCATTCTTTTTAATAAACTTTCTGTTATGTTGTATTTGCTTGTCTCAATAGGATAGATCTTTTTCCATTCTAATGTTAAATCTTTTATCTTATTAAATGTTTTTGTCTGTTCGTGAGTAATTATTATATGTGGTTCTAGTAAATAACTCTGCATATCATAATAAGAACATAATACAAAGTATAGCATAACCTTTATGAAAACACTTTTATCAGATAATCTGACTCTGAAATATTTCTCAAATAACTGAATATACTCAAATATTTCTTTGTGTTTTAATAGATAGTTTTCTTGCATTTTTAGATCCATTGTTATTACTGAGTAATTACTAAAATTACTAGGTAATAAATAGAATAAAATCATTAAATATTTTATTTCTACTTTTTCTATGAAAACGATATCTTCAAGTAACAAACTTAAATCTTCTAGTATAGGATCATCTTCATCAATCTCGAGTACTTGCCTCGAGATTGTATCTAGACCCGAACTATTAAGCATCAAATAAATACCTTTTATGAATAAATCTTTCTCTCTTAAATTAGTGATCTTATTAAAATATTTCAAAATTTTAGTGGCTATTTCTGTAGCTATTAAATATTTTTCATTTAAAATATATTTATCTAATAAATTAGAACGCATCCATATCGAAAGAAGAAAAAATCTTTTTTTTAATTCATTTTTCGTTTCTCTTTCTTCCTCATTTAAATAGCCACTCACCTTTAAAAATTTTTGTACTTCTTTTCGCAGTTTAAAAGCTTTACTAACCGAAATATACTCTTCTTCTACGTAAGTAATGTACTTTGTTTCTCCCATTAAGTAAAAATTTATTCTGCCTTTATCAGTTACTTTAAAACAAGCCACATTTTCAATACTTTGTTCAATTTTACTGAAATCTTTAATAATAGTTTTTTTATTTACATTAAGATCATCAATTAATTCCTGCATAGTTAATTGGCGTCTTTCATAAAAATACTCTAGTATCTTCACTTGCCTTAAAATATCTTTTTCAATATATTTTTCTAACACTTGTGAATTCGCTCCTAGTTACCAATAAGTATCTTTTTATAACTGATTTTGGATATTTACATACAGCATCGCAGCTAATATAAGAATTGCAAAAGAAAATAATATGGCCATTATTGAAATTAGAAGACTTTTCTTTGTAATTTTTTGTTGTACATAAAATTTTGTACGATTAAAAAATAAATAGCCATTGATTGTCAAAGCCAATATTCCCACTATAAGCGTACAAATTGGATAGATATACATATTAAATTTCCTTTCTTTTAATTAGCAAAACAGTCGAGTAAACCAATACTATTAAGGATAATCCAATCATAGCAATTGTTTGATTTAATATATCTCCAGTTTTAGGAAGAAACTTAAACTTATTACTACTGATATTTGCTTTACCTGCATTTAAGCTTACATTTGAATTTGGATTCAAAGAATTAATATTGCCTACATTTCCTGGTAATTCGTTAGGTTCTCTAGTTCTATACAAATCGATGCTAACAGTAGTTGTTTGTTCATTTGTATTGTCAGTTGCATAAGAATCTGTAGAAAATGATCCTACTCCGATTAAACAAACAACTAAAAACAATATTTTCTTCATAATTTTGATTCCTCTCTATATTTATAGATAATAAAGATTGTTAATATTAAAGTAACTGCTATTACACAAAAGCTTAATGTCGTTAAGTATGAAGGTATTTCTATTTTGAAAACTGATTTTTCATTAATACTTTTTGCTTCATCAGCTTTAATTACAAAATCTTTTTCAAATTTCCATTCTTTTCCATCTGTATCAATCAAAGTCCCTTGAAAAAGGTAATTTCCTGATTTCAGATCAACTTTCCCCCAATCAAATTGTAAAGGGAGTGAAGAATGGGGCGCTATACTGATATCTTTTAAAGAAATTTCATTTACCAAAGTTTTATTTTCTTGACTATAGATTTTTGCTTCTATACTCTTTCCGGTGAAAATATATGAATTATCATTTAAAATATCTGCTTCAACCGTCTTTTTACCATCAAATAACTTTGGGGAAACTTCTTCTAGCATTAACGATATATTTTTTTTAATTACATTATCATCCTGATTAGTTAACACTACACCCATAGTATATTTATATTCATTATTTAATGACAGGCTCTGCTTGTCTGTTTTTGATTCATTCTTTTCTGCTACAACAATACCTCCAATGATCACTCCATCAAATTTTTCAGAAGGCATGCTAATGTCGAATTGTTGATCAACAGAACTCTTAGCAGGTACTTTTACTATTTTTTCTTTACACGTAAGTATAGAAGTTAACGGCATTTTTAAAGAGTCGTGATCTGCTCTAGCACCTGTATAATCCGTAAGCCCATTTGAATTGGTATTTGCATTTGTTATAGAAGTTTCAAGTGAAATCTCTCTATCAGAATTATTTATCAACTTAATAGTTATCTGATCTTTCTCTCCTGGTTCCTCTTTTAAATGATAGTAAGGAACATTTTCATCTACTTGCTTATCATTAGGCAATCCTTCTATTGTAAAACTTATATCTGAATCATTTTCTTCTGCTCTAACATCTAGATTTATAAAACATAAATAGCTAATGATAATTGAAAAACACAAAATTATTTTTCTCATTGATATCATCGTCCTCCGCTAAAATGAAACTAAAAGGAGAGTGCTAAACGCATCCCTCCCATATATAAAACTAAACTTTTATGGAGTAGCTGTTAAATTCCAAACAACTTTTCCGCTATAAGATTTCCCTTCTACTTTACCTGCATCAGCAATGTGTAATGAAACATCACCTAAATCATAATCATATACACTATTGTGACGTACACCTTTTGATCCTGTCATAATAAGTGCTTCTGATCCAGAAGTAATTTCCACATTAGATTGTCCAGTAACTTCATCAGTAACTGGTTCTAACACATCACCACCCTTATTGATATTTACAGTACCATCACCAGTAGTAGTAATTTTTGCTCCTTCAATTGCATCACCTTGCCATTGTAAAGAAGCTTTCAAAGTCCAGCCTTTAGTGCCTCTTGTTTTATCTTTTACACCTACGTTAAAACTTGAATTTTTAGTAGCTGGGATAATTTGTTCTCCACTTTCTTTTAATTTAGTAGTTCCAAAATCAAAAGTTGTTGGTTGATAAGCAATTCCCCATTCAGTTGGAAGTTCATTATCGGTGTTATCTCCATCTCCACCTCCTGGAGGCGTAGGGTTAGTACCGCCACCATCAGGTAAGTTAAAAGTTGCTGTTACTGGTGTTTCTGATTGTGTTGCAGCATTTGAATCTGTTGCTGCAAATGCGCTAGCTCCTCCTAATAGTGCTGCAGAAGATACAGCAACCGCACTTAATAATGCTAGTTTTTTCATAATGTATTAGTCCTCTCTTTCAAAAAATAGTTATATTTCGAAATGTTAATTGGATTAACACTTCACGAATAAAAATTAACATATCTACTCCTTTTTATCTTCCACA
This sequence comes from Enterococcus sp. DIV0901a, assembly GCF_051711525.1. NCBI lineage: Bacteria > Bacillati > Bacillota > Bacilli > Lactobacillales > Enterococcaceae > Enterococcus > Enterococcus sp. DIV0901a. The sequence goes on from NZ_JBIOMW010000001.1 coordinate 2,219,646, forward strand.
CTAATTACCAAAAATTTATTTCATCGAGATTTTTTTAATAATTTTAGGCATATAATAATCAACAAAATAATTAGTAAAATCGGGCCTAAAATGAAAAGTACAAAGAATTTATTATCTTTCTCTTCATTTTTAAGATTTACTTGCTTAGATTGATCATTTTTGTCTACGTCTACATTTTCTTCGAAATTCCATTTATTATTCTTTGCATCTGAAACTTCAATTTTAACTTGATAAATACCATTTGGAATTTCTACCTCTTCCAAATTAAGTTCCATTTCATACAATGATTCAGGTGAAATTTGTAAGTCCTTAAATTCTTTATTGTATACAGTTTTATTATCTTTTGTATTTATTAGAGTGATTTTATACTTTAAACTCCCGTAAGATTCCATTTCCGGATTATGAAATGTAATTAATAATTTATCTTGTTGGGAAATTTCTTTTGCTTCTATTTTTTCCAAAGTTAATTTTCGTTTCACTTGTTGATCATTTTGCGTTAACCTTAAGCCGATGATATATCCATAAGAATTATTAATACCGTTTTGATCGTTATCTTCTTTTTTTATTTGAAAAGCTGATAAAATTTCTCCTACAAATGGTTTGTCAGGAATTTTTAAACTAATAGAAACTTTTTTTGATTGATTTGCTAGGACAGTTACTTTATCTGGTACATCTACAATATCCTCTATAGGAAATTTATATTGATTTTTTTCTGATTCAGATTTTAATGCATAGTCAATAAAACCTTGTTTATTTGTATAAGCTTGATTAATAGCAATTTCATAAACTTCTTCTTTACTCGATGTATTTGTAATAAGAAGCTCTATTTCTTGCTTTTGATTAGGTGCTACTCTTAAATCAAAAAAACTATTTTCTTTATTCAACTGATTTTCAGGTAGAATTGCTTTTACGTTAAATCCAACAGAATCATTTGATTTCATTTCTTCTGAATACACAGAGTTACTATTTCCCATTAGCAATAAAAGAAATATTGAAATTAAATATAAAAATACATTTTTTTTCACTTTAATCCTCCTATACACAGTAAACTCGAAGTCATATTTTAAGACTTCGAGTTACATAATTATTTAACTAATAATGTATCATACAAGAAATATTGAATTGAACCTTTAACAGTATCATCATCATTTAGAATATTCTTCTCATCAACAAATCTCATCGAAACATTTTTGATTGGTTTACTTAACAATCCAGTGTTTTCTTTTCCATTCGAACTAGATTGAAATATGATTCCTGAATTTCCTATTTCTTTAAGATCAATCCCATCGATATTAAATGATGTTACAGGAAACTTTATTTCTTTATTCCTTTCTAGCACCAAAGAATCAGAAACGCTAGCTTTAACTACCCAATTTCTACTACCACGATCATTCACTACTTTAACAAATTGATTTGAAAGTTGGGCTTCTAGCTCATAATTTCTATTCTCAAGTAATGAACGAAACGCGTATTCCATTGGTACTTCCTCTAAAATTAAATTATCTTGAGAAGAATCTCCTACATCACTAGCATCCGATATAATAATATTAGAGTCTGTTTCTTTTCTTACATCAGCTGCAACAGATGTTTCAGTTACAGCTAATGCGAATAAACTAGCTAAACAAACAACTATACTATATGGTCTCCATGACATTTATTTACATTCCCTTCCTCCAGAATTTATCACTTTATTTTGGTATAGCTGTATCACACAAATTCCACACAAATTTTGTGTTATGACTATAATCCCCTATTGAAATATATTCTTTGCTTTTAAGAAGGATACCTTCTTGAGAATTCCATTCATTATAATAATTGTAATTATCTTTTAATGCAGAATTTGTATCCATAACTTTCAAACTAGTAGTTCCTAAATCAACAAGATCACTATTTGTCGAAGGTTTCCATACATATTCAAAAGAATCTTCTTTTTCTTTACATAAAGAAAGGATTAAAAACCAATTCTTATCTTGATCTGGAATATTTCTACTATCTCGTACTGACAATTGGATGCTATTGTCTTTATCCCTGGACAGAATTCCTTTTGTCTGACTAGGAACTCTGTTAGTCCAGCTAACATCTGCAGGTGCTGTTTCAAAGTATAAACTTCCTGCAACTTCTACATTTAGAATCAATTTATCTAAAATCTCATTACTTCCATTAGGATTAAGTTTTTTTACTTGTATTGTAAAATTATTTCCCCCATAGCTTAATTTGTTTTTTGGAATTATTAGTTTTTCTATATTGAATTTATTTTCTCCACTTGTTGTAACTTCTTTTCTGATTAATTGCTCATTATCTTTGAATAAAGTAAATTCTAAAAGGTCATTTGTATCAATATCTTTCCAAAAGAATTCTGTGTCCATTCCTTCATCTGAGATATCTGCTATGTCGACTTGTTGATTTTTTGTTTTTTCTATACTACTTTCATTCCACGATAACTCTGTCATAGAATCTTTTTTAGTAATCCAAAAATACACAGGATTACTTGAGAATGATTTTTCCTCTGCTGGAACAGAATTCTCTGTTCCATTTACAACACCGTAAAACTGTACATGTGTATCTTGTTGAATATCTTGTTTGGTTTGTATAGTAAGAGAAAAATCAAGAGTTTCTTCTGGATTAATAGTCACATCCTGATCAAACGTAATATTTAATTTACCATCTTCTACTTTTGGTGTTCCTTTAGCAAGGATATCACCTGAAGGAGCTTTAATAACTACATCTTTTACAGTTGATAAATCATATACTTCTACTTCCTCTTCTGAAAAGACGTTCCATGAGTCAACAGTAAAGCTATTTTCTCCCTTATCAATATATAGCTTACTCGTTAAAGTGACTTCACTTCCTGGAGAAACACTTTTTTCTTTTGTTGTATCTTCTTCAGACACTGTGATTGACTCATTTTTCTCATTAAGAACATCGTTTTTTAGAGTAGCGTCTAAGTTAACAGGAACTTCAGTAAATACAATCTTTGTTTGACCAGATTCCCCTCCATTAGCTGCGGTGAATCCCCAATAAGCTTTGTTATCATTGTTAGCTAAATCCAACTCTTCATTAAGATCTGACCATGGAATTGTAATTACTTCTGTTTGTTGATCAGTTACTGGATTTTTCAAATAGTAACTAAAAACTTTTGTATCTGCATTAAAGCCAAATCTGAATTCATACCATGTTCCATCTTGAACATTTTGAGAAACTGTCTCATTTAATTTCTGTTTTCCTCTATGAATAATTCTAGCTTCTCTTGCCTGCAAAGAACCCAAAGTTCCAAACCATTGATTTGCATCTGATTCATTTTCATGTAGTGGAACATAAGTCTTATTCAAATTTCCAGGGAAAGAATAAGCCATATGAGGAGCCTTAAATACCTTATCAGGTTCAGAAGGGTCTAAGTCATAAAGCGTTTCTCCTAAAGATCTTTTATTAGTGTATAAGTCAAACTCTATTGCTACTGATTTTTGAACAGCATCTTTTTCTGGAGTCACTTTAGTTGAAATTCCTTTTGTATAAGCTTCTTTTGCACCATAAACTCCTAGGTTTTGTCCATCACTCGAAGATTGTGCATTAGTTATGGCTGTTTCTTTTCTAGGATCATTTTGCATAACAAAAGCAAAACCATCTGCTTCTTTTGTACCAAAGTTTACATAAGTTCTACCCCTGAATGAATGTGAAAAATCCAATCGATTAGATCTTTTAGACCATAGCGCTGTCCAATTTCTCGTTCCAGATAGAGAAACTTCAGAATATGGTCTACCTTCATTATCGTATGGATTTTGCATGTACTCTACTTTTGCAGGACCAATAGGAACAGAAAATAAGTCCCAAATAGTTATTGCACCAGAAGGTACATTAACTGATCCATACTTGCCCGATCCTCTGATCTCAGGATGTTCGTCTGCTACAACTTTTTCAGACATGCTGTCTTGACTCTTCTCTTCGCTTTTATCTTCACTTTCGTTCGTTGAATTTGAACTATTTGTGGACTCTTTAGTCATACTTGTATCAGACTCACTTGTGTCTGTTGATGATGTCTCAGTGTTAGACTCTGAAGAGACTGTTTCTTCTGAAACATCAGTGTCAGCTACTTCAGTAGATTCTTGTACTCCTGTTGATTCTTCTGTCACTGAAGAATTTCCTTCATATATGATTTTTTCTTCATCTATCATTGGCAAATAATTACCATCTTTGCTATAACTAGCGCTAACTGACACTTTTTTATCTAGATCGGTGAAGAAAACATAAGTATTCTTGCTATCTACCGGAATAGTCAGATCTCCACTTTCATCCGCAGAAATAATTTCTTTGGTAACTTCACTTTCTAATTCCGTTACAATCTTTGATTCACCATCTTTTGTTTGTGATATATGAATCTTCACATTAGAACATTCCTGTTTACCACTGATATTTAGATACCAAGCTATTTTATTTTCTTTTATTTGTTTTTTAAATGACAAGATAGCATAATCATTTTCAATTTTTTGTATTTCTTCATTAGTATCAATAATTTGTACACTATCTTGCGTATTAGCTAAAACTTGATCTCTACTTTGAAAATCAAGAGCACATGGTGCCAGCAATATACCTGCCGACATACACAGCAAAAATTTTTTAGTCTTTTTCACTAGTGAAAATCCTCCCTCTAAATCAAGTTAAATAATTATTTCCTTATCCACTATATAACTATATATTAGAAAAAAGATAAAAGGCTGTTTATTTTTTCATCAAATTTTATGTTAGGCGGAATAATAATAGAATGCGATTGTATGTAATTGTTCTAAAATTCATATCTATAAATCTAGTCAAGTCCATAATCCTGTGTAAAATACTATACAATGTTTTACCGGTCTCTCATTGATCAAACTTAATATATTTTCTTGTAGAACTGAGCCATTCGTCATGAAGGTCCATAAGGACAGCTCCAATTAATCGATTGGCAGACGTTCGGTTGGGAAAAATCCGAATAATCTTTTCTCTTCTGCGGACTTCCTGGTTCAGTCGTTCAAGAAGGTTGGTGCTTTTTAGCCGATTATGACTATTTCCGATAACCGTGTATTGAAAGGCATCTTCGAAGCCATTATCCAATATTTCGCAGGCTTTTGTATATTTAGGCTGGTCGATATATTCACCGACTAAGGCATTCTTAGCTGTTCGAGCGAGTTCAATATCCGTAAACTTAAAGATCGCTTTTACTGCTTCTCTAAACGGTTTTGAATTCTTTTTTGGAATGGAACTGAAGATGTTTCTTAAAAAATGGACCTGGCATCTCTGCCAACTTGCGTTGGTAAATGACTTACGAATCGCAGACACTAGGCCTTTATGGGCATCAGAAATGATGAGTTCTGTCCCCTTTAGGCCGCGTTCTTTTAAGTATTCAAAGAAGATGGACCATGTGTCATCACTTTCTTCATTTTGAATCATGAAGCCAATGATTTCACGGTCGCCACCTTCTGTTATCCCGATCGCAATATGGCAGCTTTTAGAAAGCACTCGATGGTCCTCACGGACTTTTATGTAGAGAACATCAGTCATCAGATAAGGATAATTCGTACCTGAGAGTGAACGGTTCTGCCATTCGTTGACCATCGGGTCTAACTGCTCAGTCAGGCTAGAAACAAAAGATTTCGATACAGATTTTCCACATAGCTCTTCAACAATCTTTGAAACTTTACGTGTCGAAACGCCCGAAACATACATCTCAAGCATTGAAGCGAGCAGTGCCTTTTCATTTCGCTGATAACGCTCAAACACCGTCGGTGAAAATTCACCATCACGTGTTCTAGGCACTTTTAATTCGAGTGTACCCACACGAGTCGTAAAGTCTCGCTCATAATAGCCATTTCTTTGACTCTGACGACTTTCTGAACGTTCATAGTCATCGGCTTGAATATATTCTGTTCGTTGATTTTCCATCAATTGGTTGAAAACAGTGGTTAAAATATTTTTAGAAATATCATCTTTTACCGAATGTTCAATAATACTTTGAACCTCTTCGTTGTTCAGTGTAAAATGTACTTGGGTCATGTAACGTCCTCCTGGGTATGTTTTTGTGGTTAAAAACATTGTACCGTAAAAGGGCTGTTACATGGCCTTTTATCTTTTACACAATTATATGGACTTTATCAAATTTTCCTCAAGTATTTTTAAGAGATAGTCATCAAAAAAATTTGCAGGATCACTGCCTGATAAAACTCCATTACAAATAACTTTAATAGAATAGAAATTATCAGAACTTTTATATGCCATATCAATCATTTCAACATCAATAGAGTTTCTTTCTGAAGCCCATGCTAATTTAGCAATTAAATTACCTAATTCTGATCTATCACTGGTAATAGATTTACATATCTCATTAATTTCTTCTTGATAATCTTTATCTACAGTACTATTAAATTTGATTTCCCTTACAACGAAATCTTCTTTTGTTAAAACTTTAGATAATATTTTTATCATTATTTCAGAGTTAATAATTACTTGACGAAATCCTTTTTGCTTTTCTTGAAGAACTAATTCAGAATAAACTTGATTTGGGCTATATTCAACAATCTTAAAATAATATATTCCATTGTCTATTTTTCTAAATATCTTAGATTGTTTCATCAATTATTCCCCCCTTTTAATTTATTTTATATTATTTAAATTAAATCTACCACAGAAACCTATATATAATAAAAATAAAGTTCAAAGACTAACCTCTATTTCTTCACTTTTTTCTTCATCTAAGTTATAATGTATATAAATAAGGAGCTATGCTCTAACATAACTCCTTATCCGTAGCCCGTTTAAGACGGTAGCTTGGATTTTATATAAGTTTTATAAACTCGTCATCTCTAGCCAAAGATTATGACGGGTTTATTTTTTGTTGTTTTTGCTAATTGTCAGCATAATGCCGACTAAAGCAAGGACGAATGATCCAAATTGAATCATTAAACCAATTGCTTCAGCAACAGACAAAAAATGCTACTCCCTTTTACGAAGTAGGAAAATGCACATAGGCATCACCCCCTGAGTAGCCACCGTCATAAACTTACTACAGTACCATTATATCATAGAATGAAGAACTTTATCTCGACAAAAAGGCTGATTAAATTTTTAAATATGTTGATTATTTTATGAAGAAATATTTTCACTTTTCGGAATAGATAGTGTTTTTAGTTATTTATATTTCATGTTCCTTCCTCTTCTCTTTTGCTTTTTTTTGTTGATTTTCTTCTACTTCTTTTTCATATTTCTCGATCTTGTCCGTTAACTTTTCTTCTCTATCAATCAAATGATACCCACTAAGATCAAATAATCCATTCCTATCTAGTTCTTGCAATATTTCCTGAACATCGATCAATCTATTTAATTTATTTTCATAATGCTTATAGCCCTCTATAAGTCGTTTCCTCTGTTTCTCTTGATTTTTCGCCACAGATATTATCTTTTCTTTCGTTAAATCAGGACGTAGATTATCTGAAGCTAGTAATTTCTTTTCAGCAAATTTAAATTGGCGTACTTCTTCTTTGTACTTTTGTTCTAATTTAATTTTTTGAAGCATCGTAGCACGCTCAATCTCATTCATGATCGGTAAATATTTTTCGTAAGTGACTAAAAGTTTTGCAACATTGTTATAATTTTTTATTTTTCCATCAATCTCAGCTATTTTCTCTTTTGCTTGATTTTTTTGATCAACAATTTCATTTAATCTCTGTTCTAATTGTGAAGCTGAAACTATTTTTTCTTCACGAATCGTATTTAAAGCTTCGACTAATTGATTAGTATATCGTTTTCTTGATTGATAATGTAGCTGATCAAATTTAGGTTTTAGAAACACATCAAGTAATTCAGGAGTTTCTTTTAAACTACTGATTAAAGAACGTCCAGTAAATTTTTGATATGGTAATTTTTTATTTAAATTTTTATCGTTCTCAGGAAGTGGTTCTGCATAGTAATTCCACTTTTCCCCAATTAAGATAGAACAAGATTTACTAATTTCATCGATTACAACATACTCACTAGGAATAAAGAGCCGCTTGATATTCAGTTCTGGTATCGAAATAGATACACCACGATTACTCATAGATAAAATATTTTTGCTAGAAAGTTTTATCTCTTGTGGTTGAATCCCTTGCATTTTTTCCAGTCCACGAATGATCCCTTCCCCTTTTACAGTAAAACTAGTTTGTTCGTTTGTCTGCTTATCAGTAAGTGTATAATCAAATTTGTCATTGATCCAAATTGTATATTCTCCAGTTTCTTCATTGACATCAACATAATTATTTGGGACAAACACTAACCCATTTAAGTCTTCATGTTCGATAGACACTAGTAATCCTTCTTTGGTCGCTTTCTCTATCTGAAATTCTTGTAATTGAATAGGCGTATCTTCTTGAACAATAACACTTTTTTCTTTTTCACGATATCTTTCTTCAATTGAATTTAAGGAAGAGTCATTCGTAAACTCATAGGATTCTCTAAAATAATCTTTTAGATTTTTAATTTGATAACTATCTGGCAGCAAGCTTTCATTCCACTTAAAATCATTTACATCATTGAACTGGAAAATAAATTGATCTTGTTTATTTAACTTAAAGGTAATTCCATGCTCTTGTTCCAAAAGAAAACTAAAATCTTCCAAGTTGTCACTGGAAAAGAATATCTCTTCAATCGCTTCTTTCAACTGATTAATGTAGGATTGATTAGCAGAAAGTTTTTGAGAAATATTACTTTCTGTAAATGTTTCTAAGTCATCTAACTTGTCCCCTCTAGTCCGTCTTTGTTGTCCTTCGGATAATAAAGCATACGAAATATGTTTCCCTTTTCGATCAATATTTACCCCTAAATGATCCGCTTTTTCTTCAAATTCCTCCCATGAAGTTGATTCATTTAAGCACATGGTCAATCGTTTACGAATTTCAGAACGAAAGCTCGTGTTATTTCTTCTGTTAGAATAAGATTTGTAGGAATCTTTTAATTTTTCTTTTTTCGGTGATAAAGATAAATCATGTTCAGCACAAATACGATTACTGATTTCTTTAATTTTATTTGCTGTTCGATAAGGTTGACTTCTGAATTTTTTCAGATCATAAAAAGAAACACTGTTAAAAATAATGTGATTATGAATATGTTCTTGATCTATGTGAGTGGCAATTACATATTCAAACTTTCCTTCAGTCAATTCATCAATCAATTGTCTTCCTAATTCATGAGCAAGCTCTGGTGTCACTTTGTCTTCAGGCGAAAAACTTTGGATTAAGTGGTGCGCTAAAACCTCACTCCCACCGACTTTTCGATAATCGCCTTTTACTTCACGTGCATATTCCCTAGTCATTTGCATTTCAACTTCTGCAAATTGACTTTGACAATTATAGCTACTAACCAGCATTCCATTATTCGTTTTTTCTGGATTTGTAATATAGCCAATTGCTTTATTTAAAGTAGTTTTTATTTGGTGTATTTTTGTCACTGCCATTAAATAAACCTCTGATTATCTCTAGCACGTCGCATTCTAAAAAGTAATTCTTCGTTAATTAATTTAGTCAATTGATCATAATTAGTTTTTAATTCTAGAAAGTCTTCTTTTGAAACACTATTTGAAATATTAGCTCTGTGAGCTAATTGATTGATATTATTTCCAATTCGTCCTAATTCTGTAGTTAAATTTTTTAAATCAGAAAAATCTGTTGTAATCATTAAACCACTTAAACACATAATACGAGCGTATTGGGAAAAATTTCTTGTATTTGCTTGACTCATTTTATAATTTAGTAGAAATATTTCTCTTTCTGAAAAACGTGTTTCTTTCCGAAACATTCTTTCAGAGTCATCATAAGTATTGGCTATTTTTAGAATATTTTCAGGAGTTTTAGCTAGCTTTTGCTCCATGTTTTCCCCTCCTTACCAATATTTTTTCTCTTTTTTCACTAGTTTAGTGTTTTAGCTTTATTTAAAAATGAAAAATTCCACTGTGTGACCGCCCTCCGATTAGAAATCGAAGATTTCAGGGGGGCGGTCTTACAGCAAGATTTGCAAGTTACCGGTAACTTGCGGAAAAAAAAGAAAAAGCCGCTCACGCGACTTCTTCTTTTTGCATTTTGGGGCGCTGCCCCAATCCCCGTTTCTATTCCAATTCTTCAATACCGCTTAAATCAATTTGTTTAAATTCATCTTCACTCATTTTTTCGAGTTTATCATAAACAGACTGATAATTCTTTAATGTGTAATGTCGTTGTTCATCATCTTCAATATATTTTTTTCCTAGATCACTTTTTAACATTGAAAGCATTTCTCCAACTTCGCTTTTTATGACGCTTAATTTATTTGCATTTGAACCTGTAATCTGTTTGTGTCCGCTAATAATTTCTAATTCGTGTTGAGTAAATGTTTGCATGATTTATATGTCCCTCTCTTTTACATTTCTATTAATTTCATGGATTCTTTGATACTCGTACAAGGAAAATTATTAATTCCCTCTTCATTCATATCACAAGTAGTATAGTATGGAACTAATTTATTTTTTTCTTCTTGAATAATAAAATATTGACCGTTGTTAATATGATTACAGCAGTATATTCCAGTAGCTGGATATTCAACAACAATAAAATCATTGGGTTCAAAATTCTCTTCTTTTAACATTTTTCTAATTAAAAATAAATGATCTTTTTCTAGACAATCAGGTATTTCATTAATTCTTTCTACAGTTAATGCTCCTTCAATTATATTCCATTGATCTAAATATTGTTTCATTTTTATATCCCTCATTTATTATAAAAGTTACTTATTCTGATAAATTAAAAAAGCAAAATAGATCGTTTCAGCGATAAAGTCCATATAATTGTGTAAAAGATAAAAGGCCATGTAACAGCCCTTTTACGGTACAATGTTTTTAACCACAAAAACATACCCAGGAGGACGTTACATGACCCAAGTACATTTTACACTGAACAACGAAGAGGTTCAAAGTATTATTGAACATTCGGTAAAAGATGATATTTCTAAAAATATTTTAACCACTGTTTTCAACCAATTGATGGAAAATCAACGAACAGAATATATTCAAGCCGATGACTATGAACGTTCAGAAAGTCGTCAGAGTCAAAGAAATGGCTATTATGAGCGAGACTTTACGACTCGTGTGGGTACACTCGAATTAAAAGTGCCTAGAACACGTGATGGTGAATTTTCACCGACGGTGTTTGAGCGTTATCAGCGAAATGAAAAGGCACTGCTCGCTTCAATGCTTGAGATGTATGTTTCGGGCGTTTCGACACGTAAAGTTTCAAAGATTGTTGAAGAGCTATGTGGAAAATCTGTATCGAAATCTTTTGTTTCTAGCCTGACTGAGCAGTTAGACCCGATGGTCAACGAATGGCAGAACCGTTCACTCTCAGGTACGAATTATCCTTATCTGATGACTGATGTTCTCTACATAAAAGTCCGTGAGGACCATCGAGTGCTTTCTAAAAGCTGCCATATTGCGATCGGGATAACAGAAGGTGGCGACCGTGAAATCATTGGCTTCATGATTCAAAATGAAGAAAGTGATGACACATGGTCCATCTTCTTTGAATACTTAAAAGAACGCGGCCTAAAGGGGACAGAACTCATCATTTCTGATGCCCATAAAGGCCTAGTGTCTGCGATTCGTAAGTCATTTACCAACGCAAGTTGGCAGAGATGCCAGGTCCATTTTTTAAGAAACATCTTCAGTTCCATTCCAAAAAAGAATTCAAAACCGTTTAGAGAAGCAGTAAAAGCGATCTTTAAGTTTACGGATATTGAACTCGCTCGAACAGCTAAGAATGCCTTAGTCGGTGAATATATCGACCAGCCTAAATATACAAAAGCCTGCGAAATATTGGATAATGGCTTCGAAGATGCCTTTCAATACACGGTTATCGGAAATAGTCATAATCGGCTAAAAAGCACCAACCTTCTTGAACGACTGAACCAGGAAGTCCGCAGAAGAGAAAAGATTATTCGGATTTTTCCCAACCGAACGTCTGCCAATCGATTAATTGGAGCTGTCCTTATGGACCTTCATGACGAATGGCTCAGTTCTACAAGAAAATATATTAAGTTTGATCAATGAGAGACCGGTAAAACATTGTATAGTATTTTACACAGGATTATGGACTTGACTGTTTCAGCTACTTTAAACTATAGTGTAGAAACGTCTTTTTGCTCTTTTGATTGGCGAATTTTATTAATTAATTTTTCTTTTTCACGTTGTTCATTTAAAGATTTTGCTTTATCGTCAAATTCTTCTAATTGATCAGATAATGACAAAGTACTCTGTTTTTCTTCTTTTTCTTTTGTCACTTCTTTTTGTAATTCTGCTAAATTCTTGTCTATTTTTTGAATTAAATTATCTGCTTGCTTTAAAATGACTTCAAAGCTATTTTTCAATTCCTTTAACTCTTTATCACTAGACCAAGCTGCTAAATATGGAAAGCTATAGTCTTTTGTATCTATTCCATAATGTTCACAAACAACAAAAGCCGTACTTTCAGCTTCAACTTCTTTTGTAGATTTTGTAGTTTTTATTGACGAATTTTTATCAAATTCTGGTGCATGTAAATCAGCATGAGTGATCTCATGAATCAGAGTTTTTATTGTTTGCGCTTGACTCATACCATTATTTAACACAATTTTCTTTTCTAATGGAGAACAATATCCTTTTGTGCCACCTTGTATATCTGCAAATTCTATAGAAAAATTGGTGCTTTGCTTCAAGGCAACATAAAGCTCTGGATAATTTTTTACTTCTCCACTTAATTCATTCATTAGTTGCGGTAAAGGTTCTCCTGAAGTTTGAGAAACATCAAAAACTGAAACAGGGAAAAATGAAATACCTTCAACTTCTTTTTCTTCTTTTTGCCCATTCTTTATTTCTTCTACTTTCCTCTTATAGGGACGACCGCCAATTATTTTAATGGATTTTTCTCCTTTATTTACTTGTCTATTAAAAGAGTTTTTCCATGTTTTGTAACCAGCAACATGAGTAGCATTAGGATTTTGCATAAGAATTAAAAGGGTATTATTTAAGCTGTAATTATGAAACTTAGACATAACACGAAGAAAATTTTTGTATTTGTCTGAAGATAATACTTCTTTAATACCTTCTTCTGCCTGTGAAAGTAATTCAGCGGTTTTATTATTTTTTTTTGCTTCACTATCTTTATAAGACATTTATTTCATTCCTCACTTTTATTTTTGAATATCTTCAATTTCGGATTGGTTACTATTTTGATTAGTAACTGGTAATGTTTTTTCGCTAACCTGTTCATTTTCTATTTTGTTTTGAGAAACACTAGCATTATCTATGCTTTGTGGTTGGCTTGTTGAATCTTGATTTTGATCTGTATTTTCTGGAACGCTAGGTTCTTCACTATCACTCGGTTTTGGCAAATTGTTAAAATCATCCATCATATCGTCAACATTATTATTTTGTTCTTCAGCTTGATTATTGATATCAACAGTTTGCTCCTTAGCGCTAGCAATATCAGTTTGGCTTTCAATTGGATCAACTTGATTCAACTGTTCTCCAACAGTCTTATTAGTTTCATTTAGTTGCTCATTAGATTGTGCAGCTTGATTTATCTCATCTTGAACAGCTGAAGCAACTTGTTCGTTGGATTGTGCATGGTTAATAGCCGAATTGACGTTAGAATCCACCTCAGAAACATCTTTCTGTTTATTTTGATATTCTTTTTTAGTTTCTTCTAAATTATTTAGCGTATCAATTGCTTGTTCTACATTTTTATTTATTTCGTTTGTCGTATTATTTGCTTCTTTTTGTGCAGTTTTTACTTCAGTGACTTTTTGGTTTAGTTTTTCATACGTTTCTTTATAAAGGTCATAATTGATTGGCAATACTGTTCCGTCTTCTTCAATTAATTTCTTGATCTCATTTGTAAGTTGATTATATTCATTGACTAAGTCAGCAACTTTTTGCCATTGTAATGCTGCTTTATCCACGTTCTTTTCAGTACTTGCTCCAATACTTTGTAAGTTATCCAAGCTATCTTTTACTTGAGTTAGTTGTTTATTTAATTCATCAGCCTGTTTCCTAGAATCATTGAGTTCTTCCTTAGATTGATTAATTTGTTCATCAATTGAAGGTTCTGGATCTGGTGTTGGATCAGGCTCTGGATCAGGGTCTGGATCTGGTGTTGGTATTGGATTTGGGTCTGGACTAGGTGTTGGATCAGGCAATGGATTTGGCTCTGGTACAGGCAATGGATCAGGTAATGAATTATCAGGTTTAGTATCATTTCCTTTATCTGATTCGCTATTTTCATCTTTATTATTTTCTGTTTTACCGTTCTCTTTATTTGAAGGTTTAGTATCCTCAAATTGAGGTTTATAACTCAAATCAACTAGTACTGGCTCATCTACAGATTTTTTATCTTTAATAATTAATTTTTCTTGTCTGTCTGCCTCTTTTTTAGTCTGATCATCTAAAGCTACTGCTAATCTATCAATTAGATTATTTTTGTTTTGATTAGGTTGTTGTTTAACCAACGGTGTATCAGCAATAACAGCCAATATATCATCAGCTTTCTTTGTAGAATGTTTGTTTTTGTCCTTTTTGTCTTCTTTGCCTTTCACACTTTCTTCCCATGCTGATTTCTTACTTTTGTGTTTGCTGGACTCTGATTTAGTTGTTTGTTCTGTCTTTTCAGTCTCATTGTGTGGTTGTTGAGAATACATGCCATAAGTAACTGCACCCCCTAATAAAACAGCTGAAAATAGTCCCACTACTAAAAATTTCTTTTTGTTATGCATTATCGTTTCCTCCTAGTTGTTTTAAGTTTTCTGACCACATTTTGTAATTGTTCTCAGCTTCTTTTCTTTCATCTTCTGATAATTTTGAATCCGATCTGTCCTTTTCATATTTTTGAAGTAGATTAACCATACTTTTAGCTACTTTAATATCTTCGGATAGTTCAGAATCATTTATTTCTTTATTTATTTTCTCTGCCTTCTCGATATCTTTTTCATGCAGAGCTTTATATGCTTCTTGCTTTTTAAATTGATAAATTTGATCTTTTAATGTTTGATTATCAATTTCTTTGTTAATTAGTTCTGCTTCGTCTAGTTTTCCTTGTTTTAAGTATGCATAACCACGCATAGCTTGTATTGTTTCGTTTGGCGTAACATTTTTCATCGTAGTTACTGCTTGCCAATGCTCATTCAAGAAATCCCAATAAAAAAGAGCTATCTGTGAATCAGATTTCTCTGCCAATTCTTTTAATTCCTTAGAATTTTTTTCGCTATACAGTTTTTCTACTAATTCGTTTTCTTTTTCAGGATATTGTTTTATTATTTTTTCATAATCTTTCTTCTTTAACAGCTCATGATAGCTTTGAGAATCAGTAGAAGTTGATGAATGATTATTTAATACAAAAAAACTTGTGAAAAATAGGAACAGAACTATTATCAAAGCCATGTAGATTTTTTTTGCTAAATTAGTAGTAAATAAAAAGAAGACCGTCTGATAATTTACGGTCTTCTTTTTATTCTTTATTTTTGGTTCTTCTATATCATTCAATATCATTTGTGACTTAGAAGAACTTTTCTTTTTATTTGAGGTAGGTTCAATTAAAAGGTTAGTCAAAATAGTCTCTATACCTTGTTCTATTGGTAATTGGATTAGTCGTCTATTTAGTTCATTTCCCTTTTTATCGGTTAATAATATTAATGTAGAACCTTTAGTATGCTTGTCTGTTAGCCGATCGTTTTCCTGTTCAAGTAAATAAATACCCCTGTAAATTTCTACAGGGGTTTCTGGCAATTCAATATCTCTTTGTTCTATAAACCGAACATATTTTTTCTTTGAAAACATATTTTTCCCCCTTGAATGTTTTATTCTTCAGCTTCTTCAGTTTCTTCAGCCCCCCATAGAAATTTTGGGATAGAAAGGAAAAATGAACTAACAATTCCAAGAAAATCAGGAATTTTATCTGAGATAAAAGTAAAAATAGATAGTATTAATGTAAGGATTAATATACCTATAGTAGGCACTGTAAACATACTAAGCGTTTCAGAGAAGCCTAAAGAACTTAATCCATAAATAAACAGACCTATAAAACCAATCCATACTAATGTAATAAAAAGGATCACAACTTTTTTAAGAATCTGTATAACAAGCAAAATAGGTATGGAAATTATGTTAACGGCAATAACAATTATGGAAAGTAGAAAGCAAGGAATTGCTACTATACTTGCTAATATTCTTTTAGCTATTAACATACTTTCACCCTCTTATTACTTGTTTATCTTATTATATCGCTTATTATATCAATTAAAAAGATATATATTTAATTAATTATGGTTGATAAAATTATTGTTATCAGGCTGTTTACTTAGTATTTTATTCAAATCTTTCACACTAAGCTTATGGTTATCAAGAATCGCTAAAACCTGTTCTGCTTCTAAATCTCTAATTTGCTTTGTTAGTTTTTCTAGCTTATATTGATCTTCTTGAATCCTCTTTTCAAGCTTTGTTGCTTCTTCTTTCTTCTGCTGAATACGTTCTGTTAAGCTCTTTCTTGCCATCAGAAATCATCTCCTTTTGACATAACTAATGTTTTTATTTTACTTATATCTGTACCTACATAACGCTGCTTAAGGGAAATGATTGTAGGAACGGAAGTCAAACCATACTCCTTAATATAACGTTTATTTTCTTTGTTATTCATGTTAACAAAAGTTAAGTCATGGTATAAAAAATTGTGACGTATCAGGTAAGGCATGATCTTTTCACAGTCTCTACAATCGTTTCTGTAGAAAACTATTTTCTCTTGATTTGATTCATCTAAATAGACTGGATCATTTTGTGCTTCTATATATTTGATATAAGAATGATCTGCTAAAAATATGATAGACACAGTAAAAATTAAGACACAAATAGAAAAAATTTTTTTATTCAATCATATCTCCCCTTAAAACTGACCCCAAGCTTTGTATTTTAGTCAATTTCTTCGCATGAATATCATACTGAACAGTATAGATTTCTGAATTTTTAAACCAGTCAGTTTCTCCTAATTTGCTTTCATAGTCAACAATCAAAAGACCAGTAATAGTTTTTTGGTTAATTAATGAACCACTATATATCTCTAAATTATCTAATCGAGAACTCACATTATTAGAATCTCCATAAGTTAGCTGATTCTCCGAAAATTTCTTATACAACTCTTCAGAAATCAAATCTCTTACGTTTTCCTTACTTTCTTTGTATGTTTTGGGATCATAATTAAATCTTGACTTAAAGTATTTAGTAGCAATGTTTGTAAATTCTTTGTAGACATCACCATCTTTATTGACTATTTGTGTTTCAATCATTTTATTATTTTCATCTTCAAGTTTACTAATTCGGCTCTTTTGGTCTTTCGTTTCTCTTTTTAAAATATCGTTTTTCTTTTCTAAAGCAGCTATTTTAGAATTTGCAGTTTTTACAGTTAACTCTTGCTTAATATTTAATCCAATGGATAAAGAAAATACTGATACGATCAATACAAATATAGTTATAGTAGCTGATTTTCTGTTGAGCAAAGTACTTCCTCCCCTCTAATTATTTTTTTATAGGACGTGCTAATACAACATCGCCACCATCTAATAAGCTCATAAAGGACGTACCAAAAGCTTCAATATTTACACTATCGCCATTTCCACCTTCTTGAATGATTTTGGTATCTTTACCTCTCCACTTTTCAGTCAAAATTCCTGTGTGTCCATTACTACCTGCTCCAGCGCCTTGATTAACAATAACAATATCGCCTGCTTTTGCTTCTGTCTCTGAAATTTGCTTCAAATATTGGTGTGATCCTCTAGCGTCACTTGCCATTGATCCAGTAAACCATTGCATATTTGCAGGTACTTTATACCCAGCTTTATTTAAAACTAGCCAAACAAAACCAGAGCAATCAGTTCTTCCATTTTTATTAGGATTTTTTAAATCTGTTCCTAAATCAGGAGCAGGGTGTATCTGATCATAGTGAAACCAACCTAGCCAACTCTTAGCAATTTCCATAATATCGCCACCATCAGATTCTAAATCACAAGTAAGCGTATTTAATTCGCTATCCGCACCATTACTAATGGTACCTTCAGCAATTGGATCACTCGTCCCTAAAGTTGCGTACCAATGATCAGCATAAGAGTTTCTTTGATCCAAATACCATTGGCTAGAGTCTTGAGATAATCCTTCAAACTTCATGACCCACTCCTTGCATGCTTCATGAACATCTGTCATTGCTAATATTTTTTTGCTAGATTGATAATATGAACTATTTAATTCAGATAACAGAAATTCTACTTGAACACCTAAATCTGTTTCCTTCTTTCCTTTTTTGTGTGCAAATTCTTTTAAAGAGGTTAAACGAGAACCTAACCACTGGGCAATTCCTGTCGCACCTGAGCTTGGATTAACTGCACTTGGATTCAATTGAGATTCAAATTGCATAGCTCCTAATGCTCCAGAAATCCCTTGAGGGGTGGATTCAGGTATTTCTTTACGAATAATTGAGTAAATACTTTTAGCATTTGACTCTATATCTTTGGTAGTTATATTGTCATAGTTAGCACTAGTATCACAGTCGCCTGCTCCGAAATTAAAAATGTTAACAGTTGAAATTACAGCCGTAACAATTGATAATATAAGCACTGCTAAAGTTAGTGGAATCGCTAATTTAGCAATGAGTGCTTTTGCTACTTCTTTTGATAGAACTTGTTGAACTCTACGTATGCCTATTTCAGCAATTCTTTGTGTATATTTGTAACTTGATTTACCAAATTTTGTTAGTGCTTTACTACTTTTTTTAGCAGTATTTGCTGCTTTTTTTGTTTTTTTAGCACCACTGATACCTGTATCAATGAAATCTTTTAATTGAATCGCTTCATTAATCCCTTGAGATTCTGAATCACCTCTAAACTCTTGGATTTCATTTATTACTGTATCTTTTGCAGCTTTGCTTGTGTTTACGAGACCTTTTTTACTTCCTTTTTTAACAACAGTTAAAACTTCTTTTTTTGAAGCCTTTGTTTGAATCAATTCTTTACTTTTTTTAGTAACTTTAGTTGTAGTTTTAGCCACTGTTTTTGTTGCCTTAGTGCTATTTTTTATCCCACGTCCTATTGTTTTACTCGTTTCTAATTCAGCAGTTGCATTCCCCTGTTCAACACCATTTTTTTGTGCTTTAGAGTTAACATCTTTGACTACATTTTTTGCTGAATCTTTTTTTATTAAATAGGAAGTGCCCCGACTACTTTTTATTTTTCTACTATGATTAGCTTTCTTAGCTCGTTTTGTATGGTCAGTAGATACAATTTTTTTCTTAAACTGATTATTATCTCGATTTACTACAAATTTTTTTGCTGTCCTTTGTTTTCGGATAATCCGTTCTCGAAAATCTGTGTTCATACTGTAGTACCTTGTTCTCTTTGCTCATTTTGATACTTATACACGTCCTCAATCTTAGTTGACATCACTTTATATAAGTTAGTATCTTTTGGAAACTCATCATAAAGTGGAATCATAGAATCGTCCGCATACATCAATCCTGCACCTTCTTTGGCATTCGTAATATATTTTTTCTGACGGCTAGAAATGTGTAACAATTCGCCTAGTCTTTCTCGATCACGTTGGGATTGATTTAACATTAGAACAAAATCACTATTTGATAGCATACGTTCTGCATTTAATGAAGAAAGAAGCGTAGACACATTCTGGGTGATACCTGTAGGAATTGCCCCCCATTTTCTTGCTCTTGACCATAATTCAAAAAAGTAATTCTCTGCGTATTCATTTGAAAAAAGAAGCTGAATTTCATCAATATATACCCATGTCCGACGTCCTGCATTTCGATTACTTGTGATACGATTCCAAATTTGATCTAGAATAATCAACATGCCCATTGATCGCAATTGTTTTCCTAAATCTTTTACATCAAATACGATAAAACGTTTGCTCGTATCAACATTGGTTTGGTGGGAAAACACTGATAATGATCCTTCAGTATAAAGTTCAAGCTCTACTGCTAATTGTCTTGCTTCATCTTCAGGCTGATCCTTAAGAATATTAGAAAAATCTTTTAAAGTAGGCATTCCAGATCCATTTTCAAAATATTTCTTGTAGGCAAATCGGCATGAACGATCAATTAAAGTTTTTTGAGTCGGACTAAGACCAATATTCCCCCCTACCAACATTTCGCAAAGAGATAACACAAAGTCAGTCTTTAAAATGACTGGATCATCATCATCTGCATAGTCATTATTAATTTCCATCGGATTCACATGATTTTTTGATCCTGCGGATATCTGAATAACCTCTCCATTTAAAGCTTCTGCTAAAGGTGTATATTCTCTTTCAGGATCAATTACTATTACTTCAGCATCGGGATCACTCAGTAAAACAGCTGTCATTTCTTTTTTAGTAGCAAAAGATTTTCCACTACCCGGAGTACCTAAAATAAAACCATTAGGAGCTTTTAGTTTTCTTCTATCTAACGTCACTAAGTTTTTTGTTACTGAGTTTAAACCGTAGTATTTCCCATTTGGCTGCATAAGTTCTTGTGCAGTAAAAGGAATAAATACAGCAGTACTAGCAGTTGTTAATGTTCGATGTATAGGGACAAAATTGTTTCCCCATAAAAGCGTAGAGTTTAGACCTTCTTCTTGAAGATAATTTAACTTTGCAAACTCGCAGTCATTTTTCCGACCTGCAGTTAAAATTTGCTCAATTGTGTCATCAAGCTTTCTTTCATCTTTATCAACCGCCATCACTAAAAAAGTAAAAGAAAAGAGCTTTTCATTGTCTCCTTGCATTTGATCCAACAATTCTTGTGCTTCGTCCATACTTCTTCTTAATTCCATTGGTATCAAGTTAGGATCATAATTACTTCTAGCCGCTTTTTTCTGTTCATCAATCTTTTGTTGCTCCATAAATGATAATTTTGTTTTTACTAAATCTAATCCCTTTTGTTGATCTAAAGGCTCAATATGCAAAGTAATCTGTAAATTAGTAGGGATATCTGTGATATTAGTAATTAATTTATCCGAAAGTTCAGCAGGATAATTACGAAGATACAAAACTTGACCGTAATAATCTCCCATCTTGAAACGATCCTTACGATATTTAAAATCAAAACTATCTGGCGCAATTGCTGAATGTGTAGTTAAGCCGCTGAAAAGCAAATCCTCATATTCAAAATGAAGTTTTTTATTGGGACGTAAAATATCATTGACAACCCTTAGGCGCTCAATTCCTGACAGTTCTTCTACTTCACACCCCATTTCGCTAAATTGATCTTCTAAATCGCCTTGAAGTCTATTTAAAGCTGGTATAGCTTGTTCTAAAGTTTTTGCTCTTTGATTAAAAGTAATATATTTTTCTTTTTGTAAACTACTATTCCCATATTTAATCTTATTAGATATCATATGATTCATTTCTTTTCGATATACATCTAGTCCATCATCAACTAATTCGTAAGATAAGTCTTTTTCAAATTGTTTCTTGTCTTTACTTCTATTAATAATCGAAATCTGCAAAGAAGTATCAGAATCACAACTATTTAGTAACTCACAATAGGAGCTAAAAGTTAATTCTTGCTCAGATTGATCTGCAATTGCATAATTGATATCTGAAAATTTGAATGTACGAGAATAAAGCCCTTCTTTAAGCTCACACACTCCATTCTCATACATTGCTTTATATGTTAATGATCGTTGGCTAGATAAAGGTGGAGCGTCTCTACGTTGATTTTTTCCACGCTGTTTTTTCTGCTTTGCTAAGATTTTTAATACTTTTTTTGCTTGCTTATCTTTTGGTTGTTTCTTTGACTTTTTGGAATCGTTTTTTTCTAAAATCATTTAGATTGCTCCTTTCTTTAGTCTGATATATTCTTATTCCAGTTTTCGAGTAATAATTTAGAATAATCTTGCCATATTTTTCTAAAGGCATACCTTCTTTTCTTATCCAGCCAAATGCTACAATAGGTATCAATAGTGGGATAACTATATAACCGGCTGCGTCAACCGACATATGCAATACCAATACACAATATGCTGTTACTCCTACTGAGATTAATACTGCCAATACAAAAAATACTAACTGCCTAACGCTCATTCCTCCCATTAGTTTTTCTTGATAATCCTTAATTTCTTTTGGTACTTTTACTCTAATTGCCACTCAAACACCTACTTTTCTTTCTTCTGTGAAAAAATATCAGATATTAATTTCTTAAAATCTCGCAACATCTCTTTTGTAATAATTACGATCATTATGAGTGTAAAAACAAGAGAAACAATGAAAAATACATAAAGTATACTTAGTGTTAATGGATTGGAAATATTATACTGTGTTAATAATATGGATAGTATTTGTAACAAAAGAAATAGCACTCCAAAAATTAGAGTGCTGTTACAACGAGATTTTTTCATTGAAAAGTCCTTCCTACATTGCATTTGTAATAGATTTTGACCATCTTCCAGTCGCCATTACTGCGAAAATTAGTAACACGCTATTACCAATTATCCCAATCAGTGTCATTAAGAATGTTTCACTTGCTGAACCACTATTTGTTATATCACTAAAAGCCGAGCTTAAGAGATATGGATAAAACTGCATAACCATAAATATTAAAGTTCCTTGTAACGCTGTCGCTGTAAATGATTTTAGAAAATTTTTACCTATACTTGACCATTCATCATTAGGAAATGTTGCGATTGGAATAGGAGACATAGCTAAGAATGCGTATAGTTCAATAAAACGCATATTTACAACTACCTGTACAATTACTATTGAACCAATAGTAATTAGTAATGCGATAATTAAAACAGTTGATACACCTACTTTAAACATTAATCCTTCTTTTAAAATAGGGGCTAATATTTTTTTTGCGTCTAACATATCACTTACTTCTTTGTTTCCCATACCTAAATTATTAATCTTGTCAGTCATATATCCTGTTATATCCATAATCGCCCGCATAATTAAAGATACTTGATCCATAGCTATTTTACATAGTCCTAATCGTAACAATGATTTAAAGATCATTTCAATACCTGTTTGACCTCCTCCATTAGTTTCCACACGATTAGATATTCTTTGTAATTCCAAAGCAAAAAACAAAGCCAATATGCTAAAAGCTATTGGCTTTGAAACAGAATCAAGAATAGTTGTTGAATACTTATATAACTGAGGACTGAAATTTTCTAAATTGCTAGTTAAGTGGCTTGTCTTACTACTAAAGGAAATTACTTCTAAAATAGATTCGACACACCATGTTAAAAATCCATCCATCATTTATCCTCATTTCTGTACATCCACTATGCTGCAATTGACTTAAATAACGCTGCTGCTGCTACAATCACAGCTCCACCAACAATTTGCCAAATACCTGATTGCATTTGTGGTCCATTATGATCTTTTAGAGCACCACCTAAAACAATTGCACCCCATACTGCATAAAATCCTCCTCCAATAACCGCAAACTTTGATACAATATCTATAATAGCGTTAAATGTTCCCATTAATTATTCTCTCCTTTTATAATTCATCTAAATTTATTGTTTCAATTTCTTCGTCTTCAAAATCATAGGTTTCTATTTCCGTATGTTTCAAAAACTCCTTCATATCGACATTTTTTGATAATTCAAAATCAATTGGATCATTATTTGCAATAAATTCTTCTTGATCCAACGGTGATTGATACATATAACCTGAAGGTGTCTCTTTTAACTTTTTAAATAAAGGGTGGCGTTCCAACTTAAAACGATCAGATAAAAAAGGCTTTGTGCCACGTAACATATAAATACATTTTCCGCCTTTAATCTCACGCACTTCATTTGGATCAAGTAGGTTTCTTCCCTGCTTTTGAGAGTTTTTAGTAAAACTTCCCGTAGTTCCCCTTGATTCGTTATAAGTTACTACATCAATTGTTTCTTTTCCTAATTGAGTTGAAATATACTTATGAGTACTTTGCTCGTTTCCTCCTAAATACAAAAAAGAATCACAGTTTCCTATGATTGTTTCCCAACTGTCTTTATAAAGCTTTTTACTAATCTGTGTTAAATTTTGCAAGATAACATCAACTGAAATTCCTCTACTACGTGTTGTTGCAATAACATTTTCAAAATCTGGAATTTGCCCAGTATTAGCAAACTCGTCTAACAAACACCTTACAGGAATTGGTAACGATCCATTATAAACATTATCTGCTTTATAAACTAACGTATCAAAAAGTTGTTGGTAAATCATACTTGCTAGAAAGTTCATAGTAGTATGAGTATCTGGCAAAATAATATAAAGTACAGTTTTACGATCTCCTATTGTATCTAATTCTAAGGTGTCCGTTGACGTTAATTTTCTGATATCTGGAACGTCAAAAGGAGACAAACGAACACCTAAACTAATTAAAATACTCTTAGCCGTCTTTCCTGCTGCCATCTTAAAATTCTGATACTGTTTTGCTGCAAAACAACTAGGCTGTTCTTGCTCTAATTCTTGAAATACTAAATCAATCGAAGAAATATATTCTTCATCATCTTCTTTTACTCTTGCGCGTCTTACTAAGTCTGCTACTATCCCTAAATTTTGTTCTTCAGGTTTTCCTTTCAAAATCAACAAATGGAAAATAGCTGCCAAAAAAGATCTTTGTGCATCGTCCCAAAATGAATCTCCACCCTTTTTGTTAGGGTCTGAAGTATTCTTCATTAGATTGTTAACCACTTTCAATATATCAATTTCACAATCTCCTTCTGTTCTTCTAATATAATGGAAGGGATTATAACCATCAGAATTTTTCATGGTATTCAGATTAAATACTTTTATCCGATACCCATTTTGTTGCATAATGGCAGCTGTATCACTCAAGATTCCACCTTTGGAGTCATTAATAACATAGCTTGAGTGCATTTGTAATAAATTGGGCAATACATAAAATCTAGTTTTACCTGAACCAGCTCCACCTACAACTACAACGTTATTATTACGTTCATATTCCTTATTCTTTTTTAACTTAGTTTCGATCGTTATTCTTTCTGTATTTGTAAATAAAAGATTATTTTTAAATTTTTTATCTACATAAGGAGCAATGTCTTTAGAAGTACCCCATTTGGCACTCCCATGTTCTTCGCCCATTCTTAAATTTTTCTTGCCACTTATAATATATAAATCAATCAGTAAAACAATAACCGCAATTATCGCCCCACCTTTCATAGCAATTTTTGAAAAAGTAAATGGAGAAATGGTAAATGTCTTAGGTTCTAAGAACTTATCAAATGCTGCATTTACTACATTTATCCATGAAGAATCTGTATTTTGAGGAATCGAGAAATAAACCATAAAAAATAAAGTACCTAAATAAAAGAAAAAAGCAGCAAGTGCGACACCAAAAATAAGATCTTTTTTGGTGATATTCATCGTTCTTGCCCCTTAGTTTTATTTTTCGTGTTCTCTTTTAGTTGTTCTCTTTGTTGATTTATTTCTTGCGCTTTATCCTCTAATTTATCAAGTTTTTTAGTTAACGATTTATCTTTATCCTTGTCATCGACAGAAGATTTTTCAATATCTTTATTAGGTTTCTCCTGCTGTTGTTCTCTATTCTGTTCTTTTTCATTAGTAAATTTTTGTAGCACATTTTCTAATGCTAAATTGAGTGTATCTCTATCTTGAGCTTTAAAGAAAACATGTATTTTACCCGTCTCTTTGTTTCTTTTTACTGCAAAATCTACCTTGTATTTCTTTAGTTCATTTGCAAGTGGCTTTAAATCAGTCTTTGAGACATCAATATGTTCTAACGCTCCATGCTTTTTTAGTTGATTATAGCGCTGTTTTCCTGTAGTTCTCTGCTTTTTAATTTGATTAGTTACTGCTTTTGTTGAGCCATTAACAATTGATACCCCTCCCCTGCTCATTTTCTGTGTTAAGTTTCGCATTAAGCTTTTACCTTCATCAAAAACAAATTCCGCCACTCGTTCGTCATTTGCTGCCATTTTAACAACCTCCTCTTTAAAATAACCTTGAACCATATTATCAGAAACAAATTCATATTTAAGTTGTTCATATCCTGCTCGTTGCATGATTTTATTTCGAGATATTCTAAAACTTTCATAGCCTTTTATATATTGATCACGCTCATTGAAGTAAGCTTTCGCTTTATTTTTTGCGTATCTCTCCATGAATCGTAAATCATTTTTTTCAAAAAAAACTGGGGACAGTATTTTTTCAAGCTTTAATTGTTGTATATGATAGTGAACAAAGTTGTCTACGCTTAATTCGTCATTCACACGTCCCTCATATCTTCTATCAAACATCGGCAAACGATTGACACCAAATGACGTAATCTCTTCTTGTAGAAAGTTATAATCAGGTGGACGGTGATTTTTTTGGTAAAAAGAATACCACTTAGTTTCCGCTCGAATCAGTTCCATATTAAAAAGTTGTCTTACCCGATTATCTTTACGATCAATAAAAGTCATATTTTTTAATAAAAATATGACTTGGAATTTATATTCTTCTAAATAATCTTCGAGTTCTATAGGTTCGCCTAATTCTTTTACTGTTATATTCATAGATATATCCTCACATAAGCTTTTTACCTACGTTTTTTTACGTTGTAAGGCAAAATTAGTTTCTCTTTAGGAATTTTGTCTTCTTCTGACACGAAAAATTCAAAGTATCCTTGCTCATATACATTTTTGTTTCCTCTTTTATTGCTAGTTCTTTCTTGATCAATCATTACTTCCTCATAAACTGCGTCTCCACTAATAACTTGCTTTCCACCTACTACTGAAATAAAAGTCTTATAGTTACTTTTTGTCACTAAGGCTACTGTTGAAACATAAAATATACTTTCTTCATTGACTACTTTATTTCCGAAAAGTTCTGCAACTTTATTAATGGATAGACGAATACTTGATAAGTTATTCTCTGAATCAAAATTTAACTTAACTTCTTTACCAATAGTCAAGTAGATAGTGATTCCTTCATTTCTATTCGTCATAAAATTTGTACTCCCTCTTTCTTAATTATCTTCTTTCATCAATCATATCTTCATAACGATCGATTGCTACTAATGACATTAACGCCACACCAATAAATCCGCCTAAAAATAAACCACTTATAAATAGCAACATAGACAATACCTCCTTAAAAATTGAATAAAAAAAACAGCCTTATTTTTAAAATAAGACTGTTTCTGGATCAACCAATTGTGATTGACTTAAACTATGATCTAAACATAATTCAAAATGTAAATGGCTACCTGTGCTATTTCCTGTCGAGCCAACATAGCCAATGATCTGACCTTGTTTTACTTTGTCGCCAACTTTGACTTGATATTCTTGTTGGTGGGCATATAAAGCCGTTGTACCGTCTTCATGCTCAATAGCTACATAATTCCCCCATGAAGGGTGAAACTCTGCTTTAACGACCGTTCCTGCTTTGCTAGCATAGATTGGCTCGCCTTGTGCTGCTGCCAAATCTAATCCTCTATGAAATTCTCCCCCACGAGTACCAAACGGACTAGAAATCGTATAGTTTTTCACTGGTACAATATATCCTTCTTTACTTAATTGTGGTCCTGCGATTTCCTTGTCGAAGTCCGTTAAATGATAGGTTTCGATCAAACCATTTAATTTTTGATCGTATTTCGTATCAGTTGCATATCTGCCAGTTAAGAATTTAGTTGCTTCTTGATAAGTTTTTGCGTTTGTTTTCCATACACCACTATAAAATTGACTATTACCAGTCAAACCTTCTTTAAGCAGCTGTGCATAGTCATTTAAGCTATCTTCATAGTTTTCATACTGTCTAAAAGTAGCTTGTGTGGTGTAAAGAGTGCCGTCACCTAAATCCTCTTGTGTGGCAAAAGAAACACCTTTTCCGTTATGTGTTCCTTTGATTCCGAACAAGTTATAATTTGGCGCTTGTGCTAACTGACTTTGTCCGCTAGCTGATTCCAAAATGGCTTGCGCAATCATGACAGAAGCGTATAAATCGTTCTCCTGTCCTACTTTGCGAGCAGATTCGCCGATTTTTCGGACAAAGCTTTCTACGGACTCATCTTTTTCAAAATGAATGTTTCCTTCAGCCGTTTCTTTGCTTGAAGGAACTAATTCTTGAATAGGCGCAGTTGGCGTTTGGTGATACGGTTTTGACTCGCTTTCTGCTGGTTTAACTTGCTGTTCCTCACTTGTTGCTTTTGCTTGATTGTTTGGAGCAACAGACGGTGCTTGCTGATTGTTTGAAGGTTCAGTTGTTGGCTGAGTCTGTGATTCATTCGTAGAACTGCCAGTGTTCGGCTTTTCTGGTTTCGATTCACTCGGCTTTATTTCGCTAGGTTTAGTTTCATCTGGTTTAGACTCACTACTGGATTCCGTTGTACTTGTTGAATCTGTCGTACTGTCTTCTGTAGGCTTTTCAGACGATTCTGTTGTAGACGTCGTATCTGTCGAGCTAGTTGTTGTATCATCGGTTGTACTTTGATCTGTACTACTTTCTGTGGAATCAGTCGTTGTTTGTGTAGTAGACGTTCCTGTTTGTTCATCACTACTTGAAGTAGATTCTTCAGACTGATTATTCATCGTGCTGGATTGACTGGTTGGCGTTGAAAGCTGTTCATCTGCTAATACCTGTAACGGTGTTGTCAATAGCATTTGAGAAAGAAGAACAGCGGAAGCTACTTTTGAAATATGCTTTTTTTTCACTTTTTCTCTTTCCTTTCCTGTGTTACATCTAAGATAACTTTATTTTATGAATTTTTTATAAAAATATATATAAGTTTTGTCACTCATTATATTCTGTTCAATAGAATACAACTTGAGAGACCAACAAGAAAAACTAACCCAATCAGAATAGGATAAGCATTAGCTAATTGAAATACTAGGATAGAAAACACTTGGAAGTTAGAATAAATAGCTTTCTTTTCTGTGAAGCGCCATTCTATTTTATTTGTTTGCTTTGCCTTTTTAGTATCCTTATCGGGAGTAATACTTTCCTTTGCTGCTTCAGTTCTATTAGTTGAAGTCGCCTGTTGGTCATTTAGACGTTGTTTATTGACTGTCTTATTTCTCGTTGTTTCTAATCCTAAAGCTTGTTTAATATCATGTGAACCATTTTCAGCTGAGTAAGATCGAACATACCTAGCTTGAATTAATGCACGATTAGCTGTGTGTAATCCTCCCTCACATCTAAAAATAGTCATTAAAGGCGAATCACCTTCTTGTGGGATATCCAATAACTTACCCTCTGATTGGTTAACAATTTTATTTGTAGTGATCTCATATTCATAAATCTTGCTAAAATCAGTCGCATAAATTGTTGATCCTACGCTAGATTGTGGTAAATTACGAAGGACTCCCCCACCTTGAACTAAATTATGTGCCATCAAAACATAGTTTCCTTTTCCAAGTAACTGGTTTGGATAATAGGTTCCCAAGCCAACCATTAAATTGTCATTGCTCATTCCTGCAAGAATCTTGGAGTATATACCAGAAGACGGAATATAGAGAGAACCGATTCCCCATTGGTTAACAAGAGCCTCATAACTCAGCTGTGCTTCCGCATAGTCTGTAGGTGTAACAGGTTGGATTTGATTTTCATTGTATGTTGCTTTCCCTATTGTCGTTTGTTGTATCTCCTTGATCTCTTTCTCTGACTGTATAGGGTGAGTGATTTGCTGTGCTTGTTTGATTGTATTTTCGGGACGAAGAAGAACGGTATAACCATAAAATCCACAGATTGCTAAAATCAGGCTACTTAGTAGCCACAATAACGGTAAGGCTTTAATGATTTTCTTTACTATATTGATCTCTCCTTTCCCTAAAAACAATAACTAAAATAGGAAAAGCACCTTTTTCAAAGTGCTTCCCCTTCATTCTTATTTTTCGTTTTTATTTACTTTTTTCTTAGTTGTAACATACAATGCTGCACCTGCAACAGCAGCAATTCCTAAAACAATTAAGCTTCCAATATTAACCAATGATCCAGAAGTTTGTGGAATTGATTTTTGTGGTGTTGTTGGAGTTGCTGGCGTAACTGGTGTTTTTGCCGTTAGTGTTTGTTTTTCATTTTTCAAATCAAAGTGTTTGGCATATTCGTTTTTGTGTTCTTTGTCTGTATAAGCAATATGAGTCGCAACTAATTTTTCGCCGTCTTTCAAAGTATTCGCTTTGTAGTTATAAACCGCTTTGAACTCATAAGTCATTTCGCCTGCTTTGTGTTCTGATTCGTCCGTACCTACAACAGTAACTTTTCCATTTTTATCAATTTTATGGAATTGTGTTACATAGTAGAATGTTTGACCGATATCTTCTTTAGGTACAGTTGCCTTTACTTCATCAATTAATGTTTGATCTTTCGTTGGATCAAATGTTTTGCCACCATCTTTTGTTACGAATAATGTTTCAATAGTTGGCAATTCAGGCACGACTGGACGAATCGTTTGTTCTTTATTCGTTAAGTCGTTGTGTTCTGCAACTTTTGCTCCATCTTTAATGAATAATTCTTCCGTAAATACGTAAGAGACAGTGTTGTCATCTTTTGAAGTATCTACCATTTGCTTAATAACGTCTT
The DNA here is from genome assembly GCF_051711525.1 of Enterococcus sp. DIV0901a. NCBI lineage: Bacteria > Bacillati > Bacillota > Bacilli > Lactobacillales > Enterococcaceae > Enterococcus > Enterococcus sp. DIV0901a. The sequence continues at coordinate 2,250,208 of NZ_JBIOMW010000001.1, forward strand.
CTGCTTTATCGCCTTCAGCTACAAAATCATGAGAACCTTCCCAAACAACTTTAGCATTGTCATAGTCGTCGTTAACGATTCTCCAAAGTTTGATTTTGTTTGTATATTCGACACCTTTTTCAACGTTAGTAATTGTAGCAACGTCTTGCATTGGTGTTTCTTTTGAAGGTGTAAATGTTTTTTCTCCGTCAACAGTAGCTTTTGTGCGGATAGTTGGCATTTCTTTAACTTTATTAGTTAAGAATAATTTGCTTAAATGAATCACATTTGAACCTTCATTGATTTTAGCTTCTGGTACAGTCAATGTTTTAATTGGTTCTTTTTGTCCGTCTTCAGTAATGGTAAATGTGTATTCACGTTTTTCAGCATCAAATTTGCTGTTAATGATTAAATCTTTAATTGTTTTGTAGCCTTCTGGAGCTTTTACTTCTGACATTTTGTAGTCGCCATAAGGAACTTCATTGAATGCCCAGTATCCATCATAGCCGTTTTCATCTGTTTCAGTTGTTACTTTACGTTGTTCGCCTTTTGTTGGATCAATAGGAGTTAACGTGAAGTCAATTCCATTGTAACCAGTCTTAGTATCGCCTGATTTTGAATCAACATATTTAAAGCCATCAAGACTAAATTTGATTACATTTTCTTGTGAAGTGCTTTGAGTTTCGATTACTTTTGTATCTTGATCTTTGTAAGTAATAGAAAATTCACGTTTCGTATTATCAATTTGGTATCCTTCTGGAGCAACAAGTTCTTGCCAGTAGTAGTCACCTAATGCTAAGTGTTCAACACTTGCTTGTTGTTCTTCGTCAGATAATTCAAATTTCACTTCGTCGCCTTCTAATTTGTTTCCTTTAGAAGTTGTTGGTTTGAAGTTTTCAGACCATTTCACAGGAGTACCGTCTTTGTGGAATAATCCGTATTGTGCCCCATCAAAAGTAGCACGTCCTTGTGTTTCTTTGCCTGTTTCAGCGTCTTCTTTCGTTAACAATGTTGAACCAACGACTTCTTGGTTCGTTCCTTCAGTTCCTTTTACAATTACTGCTGTTGTTTGGTTTGCATATTCGATTTTCACTGTTACTGGTTTGAATGTGTTAGCAAACCCATTAGAAGCTGTTTTTTCAGTAATTACATAAGTACCTAATGGCAAATCTTTTCCTGTTTCTGCATGACCTTTGTCGTCCGTTGTAATAGTGCGAACAACTGTCCCTGTCTCAGTTCCCTCATGAATTTCAAATACATTTCCTGCTAATGTATAGTTAGCATTCCACATATCTTTTCCTGTTTCTACACCAGATTTTTCAATCAGGATTTGTCCTTTAGCTTTTTGGTTACGTTGTGTTAAAGTAACTGTTTGTCCTGCGACAACATCTCCTTCTACTACGTCAGAATCGCCAATAGCTGATCCTAAAACATAAGGAGCTGGTACAGCAATTTCTGTTGCTTTGACATGCACACCATGATTAATTCCTTTGATCGTTGCTAAACCATTTTTATCAGTAGTAACAGTTTGTGCTGAAGGCGCTCCTTTACCACTAAACTCTACTTTAAATTGCGTATTAGGAACAACTTCACCAGTTTCTTTATCTACTTTTTTAATTGTAATATCTCCAACTGTTTGAATACGGAAATTCACGCTGTAGTTATTAGGGTCTTTTACACTTGGTAAGTAGACTGTTTGTGAGCCTGTTTTTTCTAATGCGATTGGTGTTCCTTCCATGTATGAACGTTTAAAAGAAATGCTTCCACCTGTCACATTAGGATCAGTAGGAGTTACATCGACTGATTTACCATCAGCTGCAATATTCCAGTTAACTTTTGCACTATTAGAAACTTGAGTTTCAAAAGAATTTAAATCTACAGAAGAAGTTAATTTTTTAGTTTCGCCAAATGTTAGATCAATCGTCTTGTTGTTAAATTCTGGCAAACGTTTATATTCTTTGATTCCATCATAAAGTTTTTGCTTTTTAGCCTGAAAATCAGGAATACCACTGATAGAGTCAACTTTGATTCCATATTGTGGTAATAATTCCCAAATGACAGCTTGTGTGACAATTCGATCTTCATTGGTAAAGTTAGTCCCAAAAGCATAAAACGTATTCCAAATGACAGAAGCAATTTGTGCGTCTTTAGGAATGTCAGTTACAGCAACTGCTTCATAATCTGGATTATTTGTATTAATAAAAGGCACACCGGGTTGAATACAAAATACAATTCTATCCGTAGCCCCATTGTTAGGAGAAACTGCCATTGCAGCTGTTGCGTCGCTCCATGGTTGCCCATGCTTCGTACCATGCATAGTATAAACATTACTTGCATCATAATAGATATCGCCTTTTTCTCCCGGCTTCATCGTAATATTATCGGCATTTACGCTTTGCGAACTAAGTCCAAATCCTAAAAACATTGCCAATGCCCCTAAAATCATCAATAGATACTTGGGAACTTTCCACTTATTTCTCTTGTTTTTTATTCTCACTATAATCTCCCTCTCTTCAATCAATATATATAAGTACAATAAAAAAAGAGCTCCCCCCAAAGGCTCGCTCCACCGACTGACATTAAATTTTAGATTGGAATCACCCCCCTTAAGAAAATAAACCCTTCAATAGCAATTTGAAAAAAGGGTAAAAAAAGGTTCAGTATAAATTCTTGTGTAAACGGCTGTGAGATTTAGGATGCCTTTCGGGATATTTCCATTAATCGCAGAAAGAAGTATTCATCATCTGGATACCCATAACCCTTACGTCTCTCAGTCTTGATCTTATTGTTGATACCCTCAAGTTTGCCAGTTGATATCCCGTATTTGGCGAACGTGTAGATCCCTCTCAAATGGTTATTTAAGAGACGCGCAAACCAAATAAAGTGGCTATTCTCAGTTGCCTTGCAGATGTCTATGATCCCTTCAAGTCTAACGCACATTTCCACCTCGTCATGTGAGTTGTATGCCTGGTCTAGCAAGTCTTTGACGAGGTCTATTGTGAAGAAGAGCTTGTTTTCTTCCAACAGCTCGTCATACCATGCTTCATTACCGCCATAAGCCTTTATTTCTGGTGTATTGAATATTTCACCAGCAGTAGACACTAGCTTGCCTTGACGGGCATCCTCGTCCTTCTGAACTAATGTGGACCTCTTAGACATCAAGATGTAACGTGAGTTCTTAAGCAACTTAGCAGCCTCTGGAGAGCCTTCTTCAGCCAGCCGTCTTTGTTCATCCTTTCTGATCTCTGAAACCACTTTATCGTTGAAATTCTTGATAATGTGGAAGCGATCATAGACGATGTCTAGCTTGGGATAGCGCCCTTTAAAAGCTTCTTCGAAGTCTGAATTCATGTCGCAAGCCACCGCCTCAACTTTTGACATCCACTCATCGCCAACATGATCCATAAACTCGAAAACAACGGCTTTCTTCTTGCCATGGGCTAAGTAGAGAATATACCCTGTTTCCCAGTCTATGATTGCGGTGGCGTACTTATGGCCATCGTGGAGCTTAAACTCATCAATGGCTAAGTATTTTGCCTGCCTTTCAGGTTTTATGAGTGTCTTGCCATCAGTTGTAAATTTAGACAGTAGAAGAGACTTGTGAATTGACTTTACAGTCATCTTGTCCAAGCCAGTAAGCCAAGCCACTGCCTTTAGAGTAAGGCCATAGCTTAACAGTTTCTCAGTGTATTCTTTTAAAGGTTTGGTGATGCGATAACCATCAGCTTTAAAAGGGATAGACTGGCTTCTAGTGTTGAATTGGCAATCAATGTTAAGACAACGAAAACGTGCATAGGACACTCTGATATTGGTGTGTACTCCACCAATAGCGACGTGCTTAAGGGTAGATTCTAAAGACCCATTTTTAACTAGTTTTCTTGAGCAATTAGGACAGAAGGTATCACCACGCTCATCTAGCTTTCCTACAAAGGTTAATCCACCTTCATTTTGAATTGGCTCGCCAACTTGAATAAAGTCGGTAAGACCAGAATTAAAGGATAAGACACCTTTGTTAGGCATAACATCTTGAGTAGTAACTGACAGTTCTGTATAATTCATAGTAAGAAGGGCTCCCCATGTTTTTGTCGTTATTAACATTGTAAGGGACAACCCTTCTTTTTTTGTTATCTAATTTCTATTTACACAAGAATTTATACTGAACCGCTAAAACCAGCTAGGATCAATTCTTCAGGTTATCGGATTTATGGCAAAAAAGAAGTCGATCGTCTGCAACACATCTTATTTTATCGAACAATGGCATTCAAGTTGGATGATATCCAAGAGGTCTTAGACAATCCATCTTTTGACCACCAGAAAGCTTTAATCAAGCATCAGCAAATGTTGCTGGAAAAACGGGCACAAATCGATACCCTCTTGACAACTGTCCAACAGACACTTGATATGTACGAAGGAGGAAGAAAAATGAGTGACAAAGAAAAATTTGAAGGGTTTAAACAACAAAAGTTGAAAGAAAATGAAGAATCCTATGGACAAGAGATTCGACAAAAATACGGAAAAAAAAAGGTTACAGCATCCAATGAAAAATGGATGAATATGGATAAAGAAACGTATGAAGAAATGCAAACTGTTGAAAAGCAGATGTTATTTGATCTCACTCTTTACTTAAAAGAACCAGAAGATGAAAGCTTAGCAGACCGTATCTTCCAAGCTCATAAGAAGTGGTTATCTTACAGCTGGCCTGAATATCAGCCAAAAGCGCATAAAGGACTAGGAATGATGTACGAAGCCGATGAACGGTTCACTGCATATTATGACGAGCGAAGTGGTCATGGTGCAGCAAAAGCTTTAAATGAAATTATCCAAAAAAAGGCGTAATCTTTTACATGATCCAACAAAAAAGTACACGTAAAATGACCTAATAACAAAACAGCAGACACCCAAGTTAGATTTTTATGCTAACTTTTGGTGTCTGCTCCATTCTTTCACAAGTTTTTTCATCCTACTTTAAATATATTCATCGTTGAATAAACGTATAAGGTATTTTCACTTTATCCTTTTTTTCTGTAAGAAACAATTGAAATGCCATTTCTCCGCAAGCTTCCAGATGGTGGTCGATGGTTGGGAAACCAAGAAGCTCGCTGATCAGCAAATTATCGCGTCCAATCACCACTGGTGTCTTATCTTGCAGATAGCTTTGCAAGATGCCTGCTGCAACCATATCCGAATTTGTAAAGACACCATCAACTCCAAGCTCTTTAAAAAAGAAGCCTGCTTGTTTTCCTTTCTCTGCATCTATACAATCCCAAAAAACAAGTGATTCATCAAAAGATGGAAAAAGTTGATGACATAGCTGCAAAGTGATTTTTGAGTTATAACTTAGCCTGCCACTTCGCCCCAACGTGATGCCCAATTGCTTTATACCTTGCTGCTTCAAATAAGTAAGGCCTTCTGTAATTGATTGTTCTCGATCAATAAAGACACAACTTGCCTGTTTTCCCTTGATTTCTTCACAAAAAACTAGAGGTCCATATTTTTGATATGCCAATAAATCATCTAGTGTATTGGCACGAGACGTAATGATCAATCCATCGAAAGCTTTAGCTGCAAATTCTTCAAGATACCTTCGCTCTTTTTCTTTCTGATAGCCCGTCGGTAAAAGTGTCACTTTGTAATCATAATCAAACGCTGCTTCAATGATCCCACTGATCAACTGATCAAAATACGGATGATTGGTATAAGGCAGAATCACTCCAATGCTTTTCGTTTTTCCATAACTTAACTGTCTGGCATTTGCATTAGGGATATAATCGACTTCTTTCATGACCGCAAGTATTTCTTTCCTTTTTTCCTCATCTACATATGGATGTCCATTGATTACACGTGAAATAGTAGAAACTGAATAACCTGTGAGCTTTGCGATATCTCGAATGTTTGCCACTGCTGCTTCGCCACCTATACAAAAAGATTTTCTTGTAAATAGTCTACCACAGCTGGACCGCATTCAAAAAACTGATACATTTTTCCTTCATGCGAAAAACTGATCCGCTGCCCGCCCCAATATATATCTTTTGTCAAAGTTTCGATTTCATTCATTGGTATTTCTTTTACTATATTCCTATTCAACCCTTGAAAACTGTACAACGTTAATACGGATCCCTTGAACTCGACAAACGCATAAAAATAATTGTTCGTTGTGCCATCTGTTATCTCTACATAAGTATTCATTGCAAGCCCTCCTTTTGATACTTTGAGTATAGTGTATGAAACGCGTCTCATAGCAAGGAGTTTGTTTTGCCAAAGAAAAGTTTTATTCCTCTTTCATTATTACCAAAGTCTCTTATTTTAAATTGAATACATTATAATGATACTGTAAATATATCTTTATTATTAGTGAATGGATATTTAGTCAAGTCCATAATCCTGTGTAAAATACTATACAATGTTTTACCGGTCTCTCATTGATCAAACTTAATATATTTTCTTGTAGAACTGAGCCATTCGTCATGAAGGTCCATAAGGACAGCTCCAATTAATCGATTGGCAGACGTTCGGTTGGGAAAAATCCGAATAATCTTTTCTCTTCTGCGGACTTCCTGGTTCAGTCGTTCAAGAAGGTTGGTGCTTTTTAGCCGATTATGACTATTTCCGATAACCGTGTATTGAAAGGCATCTTCGAAGCCATTATCCAATATTTCGCAGGCTTTTGTATATTTAGGCTGGTCGATATATTCACCGACTAAGGCATTCTTAGCTGTTCGAGCGAGTTCAATATCCGTAAACTTAAAGATCGCTTTTACTGCTTCTCTAAACGGTTTTGAATTCTTTTTTGGAATGGAACTGAAGATGTTTCTTAAAAAATGGACCTGGCATCTCTGCCAACTTGCGTTGGTAAATGACTTACGAATCGCAGACACTAGGCCTTTATGGGCATCAGAAATGATGAGTTCTGTCCCCTTTAGGCCGCGTTCTTTTAAGTATTCAAAGAAGATGGACCATGTGTCATCACTTTCTTCATTTTGAATCATGAAGCCAATGATTTCACGGTCGCCACCTTCTGTTATCCCGATCGCAATATGGCAGCTTTTAGAAAGCACTCGATGGTCCTCACGGACTTTTATGTAGAGAACATCAGTCATCAGATAAGGATAATTCGTACCTGAGAGTGAACGGTTCTGCCATTCGTTGACCATCGGGTCTAACTGCTCAGTCAGGCTAGAAACAAAAGATTTCGATACAGATTTTCCACATAGCTCTTCAACAATCTTTGAAACTTTACGTGTCGAAACGCCCGAAACATACATCTCAAGCATTGAAGCGAGCAGTGCCTTTTCATTTCGCTGATAACGCTCAAACACCGTCGGTGAAAATTCACCATCACGTGTTCTAGGCACTTTTAATTCGAGTGTACCCACACGAGTCGTAAAGTCTCGCTCATAATAGCCATTTCTTTGACTCTGACGACTTTCTGAACGTTCATAGTCATCGGCTTGAATATATTCTGTTCGTTGATTTTCCATCAATTGGTTGAAAACAGTGGTTAAAATATTTTTAGAAATATCATCTTTTACCGAATGTTCAATAATACTTTGAACCTCTTCGTTGTTCAGTGTAAAATGTACTTGGGTCATGTAACGTCCTCCTGGGTATGTTTTTGTGGTTAAAAACATTGTACCGTAAAAGGGCTGTTACATGGCCTTTTATCTTTTACACAATTATATGGACTTTATCGGATATTTAGTTTTAATAGATAAAATAAATAACTATAAAATATTATAACTATTAAAAATAACTATTTACATTATAATTACACACAAAAAAGAGCGTGGGACAAAAGTAAAGAACACTTTTGTCTCACGCTCTAAACACGTATAAACGGCGGAAGCAGAAGCAACTCCTTCGGAAATAAGCTGAAATTCACAAAAATTTGAAAAGCAATTTTCGTGAATTTCTTCTTATTTCTTGGAGTTAAACGCTTCTGTTCCAGCCTCTTTTTATCTGTCTTTCACTAATGATCAGTTGTAGATAAGCAAGTTGCTTTTTCTTACATCATACCGCCCATCATTGATGGATCCATTGCAGGAGCTGCTGGCGCTGCTGGTTCTGGTTTATCTGCAACGACTGCTTCTGTCGTTAATAACAAGGCAGAAACGGAAGCGGCATTTTGCAAGGCAGAACGTGTTACTTTAGTTGGGTCTACGATACCTGCTTCAACCATGTTTACCCATTCTCCAGTAGCAGCATTGAAACCAGTGCCTAGTTCCACGTTCTTCAATTTATCAACAATCACTGATCCTTCATAACCAGCGTTTTCAGCGATTTGACGAATTGGTTCTTCTAAAGCACGAACAACGATCTTGATACCTGTTGCCACGTCTCCTTCTGCTTCTACAGCAGAAACTTTGCTGATAACGTTCACTAGAGCTGTACCACCACCTGAGACCATTCCTTCTTCTACTGCGGCACGTGTAGCATTCAATGCATCTTCAATGCGTAATTTTAATTCTTTCAATTCTGTTTCAGTAGCTGCACCAACTTTAACAACAGCTACACCACCTGCTAATTTAGCTAAGCGTTCTTGTAATTTTTCGCGGTCAAAATCAGAAGTTGTTTCAGCAATTTGGTTTTTGATCAATTGCACACGAGCTTCGATTGCTTCTTTTTCTCCAGAACCTTCTACGATCGTTGTATTGTCTTTATCTACAACAACTTTAGAAGCATTTCCTAAGTTTTCGATTGTTGCATCTTTCAATTCTAAACCTAGATCGTCAGTAATTACTGTACCACCTGTCAAAATAGCGATATCTTCAAGCATTGCTTTACGACGATCGCCGAAACCAGGAGCTTTTACAGCTACTACGTTGAATGTTCCACGGATTTTGTTCAATACAAGAGTTGGCAATGCTTCACCATCTACATCGTCAGCAATAATTAACAATGGACGTGATTGTTGCAAGATTTGTTCTAACAATGGCAGAATATCTTGGATGTTAGAGATTTTTTTGTCTGTGATCAAGATATATGGATTTTCTAGAACAGCTTCCATTTTGTCGTTATCTGTTACCATATATTGTGATAAGTAACCACGATCAAACTGCATACCTTCTACAACATCTAGTTCTGTTTCGATCCCTTTTGATTCTTCGATTGTGATGACACCGTCGTTTCCAACTTTTTCCATTGCATCAGCAATCAAATGTCCAACTTTATCAGAACCCGAAGAAACAGCTGCTACTTGTGCAATGGCTTCTTTTGAATCAACAACAGTTGAGATATTATGCAATTCTTCGACTGCTGCTTTTGTTGCCAATTCGATCCCGCGACGAATGCCTAGAGGATTAGCACCTGCAGTTACGTTTTTTAAACCTTCGCGAACGATTGCTTGTGTCAGAACAGTTGCTGTCGTTGTACCGTCTCCTGCAATATCATTTGTTTTTGATGCTACTTCTGATACAAGTTTTGCACCCATGTTTTCAAAATGATCTTCTAATTCGATTTCTTTTGCGATCGTCACACCATCATTTGTGATCAATGGAGAGCCGTAAGATTTTTCTAGTACGACATTTCGGCCTTTAGGTCCTAATGTTACTTTCACTGTATCTGCTAATTTATCTACCCCGCGTAACATAGCTGTGCGTGCGTCTTCTGCAAATTTCAATTCTTTTGCCATGATTGATTCACCTCATTGATTATTTTTGATTATTTTTTTATCTTCAAAATTTACTCAACAATCGCCATGATATCTTTTCCTGCGACGATCAGATATTCTTTTCCTTCGTATTTTACTTCTGTACCGGCGTATTTTTCGAACATAACTTGGTCGCCTGCTTTTACAGCGGCAGGAACTTTTTCACCGTTTTCTAACAAACGGCCTTCACCGACTGCAACAACTGTCCCAGTTTGGGGTTTCTCTTTAGCAGCAGAAGCTAAAACGATTCCTCCGACAGTTTTTTCTTCTTCTTTTGCGACTTCGATAATGACGCGATCACCTAATGGTTTTAACACGATAAATCCCTCCGATAACTCTTTTTTTAATCTGTTAGCACTCTTAACCTTCGAGTGCTAACCTACATTTTTAATAATACTCATTCTCCCTCTTTTTTGCAAGCTTTTAAATCAAAGAAAAGAAATTTTATTCTGACAGCTGCTTATTGAAATTATGATATAATTGAAATCAATCGATATAAGCTTACCTTGCATGCTTGTTATCCCTTAAAAGGAGGAATTACATGTCTTTAAAAAAATATAGCTTCCTCAGCATTTTTTGCTATGGTTTAATTTTTATCTCACCCTTGATCCTAGCTTCGATAGGACTTGTAAAATCTACGTCTGAATTGATCACAGCAACTGCAGTCATGTATATACTAGGCGCCGTTGTCCTAGCTATTTTTTATTTTAAGCAACGTGAACCCTTAGCGATCGAATCAGCGGTAAAAAAAGCTTCTGCTCCAAAGATTGTTATTTATGGATTGGTTGGAATCTTTGTCGCATTGATTCTGCAAAGCATCGCTGTCATGTTAGAATCTGTATTGTTTGGCGAAGCAACCCCTTCCGAGAATACACAAAATATCATCCAGATGATCATGGAAGCACCCGCTTTTATTTTGGCGACAACTGTTGCTGGACCCATCATGGAAGAGTTCGTATTCCGCCGCAGTATACTGGGGATCATCAGTCGATATTCAAATTTTTGGGTCGGAGCAGTGATCAGCTCTTTGCTGTTTGCGTTTGCTCATAATGATGGTCATCTGCTAATCTACTTTTTCCTAGGTTTCTTCTTCAGCCTAGAGTACAAAGCAACTGGTCGGATCTGGACATCGATGATCACACACGTAGGAATGAACACATTAGTTGTTCTTGTTCAATTAGCTGTCCAAAAAGGGCTAGTATAAACATGACTATAAATACTCCTGTCATCCTAGATTGGTGATTTTCCCAATCTAAAGCGACAGGAGTATTTTTGTTTTTTAGTCGTTCATCTTTTCTGCTGCTCCATCATTTTTTGTCTGTCTTTCCTTTTTGCAGTTTGCAGAATCTATTTTTTTCAAAAATGGGAAATAAATGAAAAAACTAATTGACAACACGATACCTTGTAAAATCGCTGCAGGCACTCCGCCTACTAAAAAACCCGAGAGGATCGGCGGTGTTGTCCAAGGGACTTGGACTGCTGTAAATAAAGGAACGAATCCAAAATATAAAGCGGAATAGGTAATCAATCCTGAAACGACCGGTGCGAAAATAAAAGGAACAGCCATCATCGGGTTCATCACGATCGGTGTGGAAAAAATAATTGATTCATTGATGTTGAAAAAGGCTGGTAAAAGAGCAAGATTTCCTAATTCTCTGTATTTCTTCGATTTCGCAAAAACCGTCATAAAAAATACAGCCCCTAACGTCAAACCAGCACCCGTAACCGTCATGAACTGATCGAGAAATTGCTGAGTAACGATATGTCCGCCATTTGCCACCGTCAACTCTTGTCCTGAGGCTAAGATTTCTGCATTTGCTAATGAATTCGCTTGCAAGATGGGACTAACCAACCCATTGACCATCGCAGATCCATGAAGACCAAATAACCATAAAAACGGAACAAAAAAACCTAATAAAAGCACACCAAACAACGTGTCTATGAACGATTGAATGGGAAGCTGGACATATGTCCATACTCCTTGAACAACAGTCATTCTGAACAACTGTTGAAAAACCGCTGAACCGATAAGCGTAAAAGTGACTATAACAATGATTGGAATCAATGAAGTAAAAGACTGCCAAACATTTTCAGGTATCTTCTCTCTTTGCTTCCACCCTTTCGCAAGTCTTACTAAACGTGCATAGCCCCATCCGATGATGAGCCCAGTTGTAACTGCTCCTAGTATCCCTTCAGCACCTGTCCAGACAGTATCTATCTGAGAATTTAGTGGCTGAATAAGCAGTAGATAAGCAGATAAGGCTGTTATGCCGACTGGTAAGCGATCGATATCTTCTTCTTTTGCATAAGCATATGCAATGGCAAAAACGATCCAAAAGGCTATCACATCAAATGTAGCCTGGTATACTTGTGTAAAATACATAGAAAATCCTGTTTTGTCTATCCACTGAGCGATGTAATCCACAGGAAAATGAGCAAATAAGAAAAACAGCGAGCCAACAATAATTATTGGGATCGTGTAAGTCATTCCATTACGCAAAGCAGTTAAGGGTCTAAGATTCACAACAGATGTTATCATTGGTAAAAAGGCACGATCTAACCACTCTTTCATTTCTTATCTCCTTCAACTTCTATTTTTATCAATCAGTTTTCTTAATTTAACTATACCCAATGATCACGAACCATGAAAGGAATGCGCACTGAGCTTTTCAAAAATCGGATTCTTTGACGAATATTCAGCAACTGCTTACAATGGACAGGAATAAAAAAGGAGGTTTTTTATGAAAATTGCACTCATTGGAGCTACTGGTCATGCAGGTTCATTTATTTTAGACGAAGCATTGTCCAGAGATTTAGACGTGACGGCAATCGTGCGTCATCCAGAAAAATTGCCATCAGATGTTCCGTTTATACAAAAGGATTTATTTGAGTTGACAACTACTGATCTTGCATCTTTTGATGTTGTCGTTGATGCTTTCAACGCTCCCAAAGGAAAAGAAGAAATGCATCAAACTTCTTTGTCCCATTTGATTGAGATGCTTGAAGGAACCGATACACGCTTAATTGTCGTTGGGGGTACCTCTTCGTTATTCTTAGATACAGAAAAGACGACTCGTATGATTGACCAAGTACCTAAAAATGCACCCTTCTATCCAACAGCTTTCAATATGTACGAAGGATTGTTAAAATTGAAACAATCTAAAAATCTACATTGGACTTATATCAGTCCAGCTTCTTTATTTGATCCACATGGCAAACGTACAGGTACTTATTTGTTAAGTGATGATTATTTACAAAGAAACGCTGCTGGCGACAGTACGATCAGCATGGCAGATTACGCGATTGCATTAGTAGATGAGATACTAGATGAGAAACATGAAAAGCAGCACATCAGTGTAGTCAGTCGATAATACGGTTATTTTTTTAATATGCTAAAAATATAAAAAGCAGAAGATAAAACGGTTCTATGATATTTGGTGTTGTTACTCAAATCGAGTAAGGACACCAAATATTTTTTTATAACAAAAAGACATTTGATTCCTCTATAATTAAGTCGCTGAACCACTTATAGAAGGAGAATCCAAATGTCTTTACCTAAGAATATCAAAATAAAAGATGAAAATACAGACCAAATGATCAAAGAATTGTTAAATATCAAAGATTCAAACATCGCTTTTCCCAAAGATGCGCTGACCAAAGAACGGGTCCATGGCCGAATGGCCAATGTCTTTACGGGAATATTGACTTATAAACCGCACCACTGCGAACTGTGCGGCTTTGAAACAGTGATTTATCATTCGTATAAAGAGAGCTTGATCCAGCTGATTCCTTATCAAGAAGTTCCTTCTTATCTTCGTTTATTCAAGCAGCGCTTTTATTGTAAACATTGTCGACACACATTTACAGCCAAAACTGATTATGTCGCTGAAAACTGCTATCTTTCGCAACCATTGAAATTTGCGATCGCTATTGATTTAAAGAAGAAGATCTCCATGAAAGATATTGCGGCTCGATACTTTGTATCGACCAAAACGGTCGAACGCGTACTAGACTCTTTCTTTGAAGAACCACAGTTAAAACCTGCTTACTTACCGAAACATTTGATGATTGATGAATTCAAAGGAACCAAAGATTGTGAAGGCGCGATGTGCTTTATTCTCAGTGATGCCGACACTGGAATGATTTTTGATATTTTAGATGATCGGAGAAACTTTAAATTAACCGCCTATTTCCAACGCTTCACCCTAAAAGCAAGGCAAAATGTGACTCATATCGTAATGGATATGAATGCTTCTTATCACGTAGTGACACGAGCTCTTTTTCCGAATGCCTGTGTATCGATCGACCGGTTCCACATAGTCCAACAATTGACTCGTGCCTTCAATAAGCAACGAATCCAAACCATGAACCAGTTAAAGAAAAACAATCCTAAAGCAATGAAAGATTATCGTAAATTAAAAAAATACTGGCGAACGATCTTGAAGAAAGAAACAAAAATCAACTATACTTCTCTTCGACAATTTCCGCTTTTCCAACGGAAATACGTGACCGAATCAGAGGTCCTAGACTATCTGCTCTCAATCGATAAGCACTTACGTGAAAGTTATGAAGTCTATCAGGAATTGTTGGCTGCTTTGGAAACAAAAGATTTTACTGCCTTCTTCGAGTTGATCGACACATTACCAGTATCATTGGATAAAGGATTTAAAAAAGCGATTCTTTCGTTAAACAAATATAAAAAAGGCATCATCAATGCTTTGAAATATCCCTATTCTAACGGCAAATTGGAAGGGAAAAACAATTTAATCAAGGTCATTAAACGCATCGCGTTTGGCTTTCGGACGTTTCGACATCTGCGTATGCGAGTCTTGATCCAACAAAATCTCTGTGAGATTATTTAATAACAAAAAAAAGAGGAAACGCCGAAACGTTTCCTCAAGGTGATTTAATTAAAACAACACCATTTGACAATGAGCCGATAAAACCAACCCTGATTGATTTTATCTTCTGCTTTTTATATTTTTATTGATTGAACTGTTTAAATCGAAAATAGCTCAGTTGCTTCATCTGGATCTGTATCATAGATTTCAAAATCATGTCCAACGCCAAAATCTTTTTCTTTCAAAACATTTTCCATTGTTAAATGAGCAAGTTCTTTCATATTGTTTTCCTTGCTAAGATGGCCAAGATAGATTCGTTTGGTCCGATTACCGATCACATCAGTCATGACAAGTGCACCATCTTCGTTGGAAAGATGTCCTCTATCTCCTAAAATACGCTGTTTTAAATTCCACGGATAAGGTCCCATGCGTAACATCTCAAGATCATGATTACTTTCCATCAAATAACCATCGGCATTTTCAATGACACCTCGCATATAATCACTGCAATATCCGGTGTCCGTCAACATGACGAATGACCGATTTTCTTTATGGAAACGATAAAATTGCGGAGCCGCTGCGTCATGGGAGACGCCGAAACTCTCAATATCGATATCGCCGAATGTTCTGACTTTCCCCATCTCAAATAGATGTTTTTGTTCCACTGGTACATTACCAATCAGTGGTTCCATCGCTTCCCAAGTCTGCTGATTGGCAAAAACATCCAAATGATACTTACGAGCCAAGACACCCACGCCATGTATATGATCTCGATGTTCATGCGTCACAAGTATTCCATCTAATTGGTCCGGTGTCCGATCAATTTGAGCCATCAAGGAAGTGATTTTTTTACCGCTAAGTCCTGCATCGACCAAAAGCCGTTTTTTTTCACTTTCGATATAAAGTGAATTACCCGAACTTCCACTTGCTAGGATACTGATTTTAAAAGCTGGTTTTTCTTCAGCCATTTGACTCCTACTTCCCTTCTTACTTTGTAAACTTTTTTCATTATACTCGCTTTTTTATTGATCTTCCACTTTTGGTACAGTATTGTTTGTCACGATCGTATTGCTGAAAGCGTTGACGCTCTCGATTTGGACCACTTTATCGCTTGTTTCGATCGCTACATGCCAAACAGGAACATACACATTTTTTTCCCGGACTTTCAGAATACAGGAATAAGCTAGTTGACGCCATAAAATTTTTGATCCTCTTGGTATTTTGTTATTGATGTACAATGTATTGATTGCTTCCTCTTCCGTATACAGTTCCGTCTTTTCGCGCAGCTGCTCGATATCAGATAAATGCGTCTGCATGTATTTCGTGATGCTATAATCATTATCGTTTTTTTCTAAAGAAAGAACGATTTTTGCTGTATCATCATTGAATGGGATGCCTTCATACTCTTGGCTTGCTTGGATTTCTAGTGGTTCTTCTTCTAAATGAGAAAAGTTTTTCGTGTACACATAATCATTACCGAATAAAATATTGTCTTTGTTAGATAAAAAATCTTCCAAGGAACTACTAATTTTATCTGGATCGATCACGTTCTTTTCAGCATCTGAACTGGATAAAGATTTCGTCAAAACATCACCGTCTAAAAACACACCACTTGCCAGCAAGCCGCTTTTACCAGCCTTGCGATAATTCGCTAATGAAGTGCTAAGATTGGTCTGCTCCGCGCTAAGATAATAGCCTTGCTTGTTCTCAGACGAAATCTTCCCCGTGTAAGTGATATCGTCGCTAGCCAGACGTTGTTGGATTGATTCAGTCTGATTAGAGCGAATGACATTGTTTTCTTGGTATACCGCGTCATGATAACTGCTGAATAAAAACACATTCAACCCTAAAAAAGCGACGAAAAATATCCATTCGATTTTTTTGAAATCCAATTAATTCGCCTCCAATCCAGGTAATTTTTCCAGAAGGTCGTTAGCTGAATACCAGTTATCTTTATATTTCACATACCATTCAGGTAAGAGATCAACGACACGATTCGTTTCTTTGACATTTTGCCATGTATATCCAACGATCACTGAACCAATCTTGTTACTATCTGCTCCCTTAGCTTTTAACTGCTGGATGATTTCATTCGTACTTGCAAGTTCTACTTCTTCGTCTGAAGGTATCGGCACTTGAATCGTATTCAAACTGGTTTGGATATTCACTTGCACAGAACCATTCGTTTCACCGCCAACTTCCACACCAATCTGTCCTCTGCTGTCTGTCCCAAAAACCGGGAAGCCTTCCACGAATATCCGATAATCGATCGTATTGTCACTGCGGTCAAAATATCTGAGGTTCCCTAAAGAACTGCCTAATTTGCTAATATAGGGGAAACTTTCAGAAAATACACTAGCATTTTCTTTTTTCTCTGGCAGCTCTCCACGAAAATCAACTACTTGCGTTTCCGAATGGATAGACATTGTTTCATTCCCACCGTAAAAAATCAATTCATTGCTTTCATCATTATTCTTCACGCTATCTGGTTTCTGGAAAAAAGCATTTCTAAAAAGTGTATAGGGTTGCTGTGACAGGATATAACTATACTTTTTCAGTTTGATCGAATGTTTCGTAGCATATTGCGTGTCGATTGTCGATGGTTCTGTTGTCATTTCTGTCCATTTTGTGTCGTTTGCTGTTAATTCTTTATTGATATCTGTCCAATTCAACGAAATATTCGCTTCATATACGAGATGGTTCGAATAATTCAAAAATCGGATTTTTTTATTTCCTTGATCGAATTGTATTCTAGTAAAATACATATTTTCGCTTTCTTTTGCCAAGTTCGACACATCTAAATCTAAATCAAATGCTTCCTTGTATTCTCTTAGCAAAAAAGGCGCATTATAGGCCAACTCAAAACCAGAGTTCAGATTTTTCACCTGTTCAAACTGTGATTTGTCTCCTGAAACTACTTCAGAAAGCTTTCCAAATCTTGCTTTATCGATGATCAATTGCAATCGGTACACGAGATTTTCACTGTTGGTTTCTTGGATCGTTCCCGAATGGTGCCATGTAACATGAAGCGGAAGAAAGACTTCGGAAGTTTTTCGATTGCTTTGAGACTCGATCATTTGAGTGTTTGTCTCATCTACGTTGATTGAACTTTTTCCTGCTGGGCTCAGCCAGATTGCATAAGAGAAGTATATGCTTAACGCAACCATCAAAATGAGTCCTATACGAACGACTTTTTCAGAGATTCTCATTCCCACCATTCCTCCTCATAAGGTTCATATGGCAGCGAGATATAAAAAGTCGACCCTTTTCCTTCCTTGCTCTCTGCCCAAATAGCGCCTCGATGCGCCTTAATCACTTCTCTAGAAATAGCTAATCCAAGTCCTGTCCCACCTTGTGCTCTTGCACGTGCTTTATCTACTCGATAGAACCGCTCGAACACTCGGTTCAGATCTTTTTTAGGAATCCCCAATCCTTGATCGGTGATACTTAAAATCACGTTATTATGCGTTTCTAATAAGCGACAAGTAATCGTTCCCCCGTCTGGTGAATACTTGATCGCGTTATTCATGATATTATCGACTACTTGGATGATTTTATCTGTATCTACTTCGACCCAAAGATCTCTTTGCGTAAATTCACGACGGATCTTATAATTTTTTTCCTGATTTCCCACCATCATATCAAACCGGTCAAGAACAAAATTCACTAACTCGTTGAAATTGACATATTCTAATTGAAGCTGGGTATTACCTGTATCCATGCGAGATAGATTTAAGAGGTCATTGATCATTCGAATCATTCGGTCTGTTTCATCTAGCGTTACCTTCAAAAAATTTGGTGCTACTTCCTCGTCTTTCCACGCACCTTCGCTCAATGCTTCGATATAACTACGCATACTTGTCAACGGTGTACGAAGTTCATGGGAAACATTAGAGACGAATTCACGACGTTCCCGTTCTGTTTTTTCTTGTTCTGTCACATCATGCAAGACAGCTACTAATCCGCTGATAAAACCTGATTCGCGACGGATCATAGAAAAGTCTACTCGCAAGATCATCTGATCACTTTCCAATGTACTGGTTGAACGGTCAAGTACCATTTCGTTTGGATCTTCTAATAATTTCCGCAACGTATATTCTTCTTCGATATCTAAAAGTGTCAAAATCGATTGTCCGATTGCTTCCTCGTTTTTGATATCTAGCAAGGAAACAGCCATATCATTGATCGTAATGACTTTACCCCTGCGATCTGTCGCAATGACGCCGTCTGTCATATGGGATAGCACGCTATCCAAACGATTGCGTTCAGCTTCCATTGTATCTTGAGCTTCTTCAATACGTTCAGCTAACTGATTGAAGGTATCAGCCAGCTGTCCAAGTTCATCTTGTCCATGCACTTTGACTTTCCGACTGTAGTCTCCTCTAGCGATTCGAATGGCTTGTTCTCTCATTTCACCGATCGGCTGTGTAATCGAACGAGCAACTAAAACAGATACGATCATTGAAATAAATGCCGCAATTAGTGAGGCAGTAAAGAAAATGACTGCTGTGTTATTGATTTCCGAATATTTTTGTTCGATATTACTTTTGACGTAAAGAGCCCCGATAACGGCATCGCCGGTCGGGGACAGGATCGGTTGAACATTGATATTCACCCGCTTATCGTCGTTATCTAAAGCAACATAACGTTTAGTCGTGAAATCATTGATATCAACATAATCATTTTTCTTTCCCACAGCGCTTTGTTCATTGACATCGGTTGTTCCTCGGATGATCCCTTTTTCGTCAACGACCCGTATTTCGATGATATCGCTAGTCGCACTGTTTTCAATAAATCTTTTGATATTCGCATTTACCTCTTCATCATCTACATTATCTTTTCGATTCAATTCCGGGCTGATTGTTGTTGCTAATGATTCCACCGTTTGATTCATATCTTTAATAAATGTATTGATCGTGGAACGTTCTAAACCACGTATAAAGTAGGCACCAATAATTTCGATCGAGATCAATAAAATCAGAATAAAGGTAATAGCGATCTTAAAATTGACTGATCGAAAAAAGCGGACTTTTCTTTTCATCCAATTACTCCTGTTCTGGGTTACGCAAATAGTAACCGACACCACGACGTGTCACTAAATAATTTGGATGGCTTGGATTATCTTCGATCTTTTCACGCAAACGACGTACAGTTACATCCACTGTTCGTACATCTCCAAAATAATCATAACCCCAAACCGTTTGTAATAAATGTTCTCTTGTCATCACTTGTCCAAGGTGCTTCGCCAAGTAAAAGAGTAGTTCGAATTCACGATGTGTTAACTCGATTGTTTCTCCTCGTTTCGTCACCATGTAAGCTTCTGGATGGATCGTCAAATCACCAATCGTCAATTCCGCAGGTGCTGCCTCTTCTGGTTCCTTCGCAGCCGTGGCACCGCGACGAAGATTTGCTTTGACACGTGCAACTAATTCTCGGTTGGAAAATGGCTTGGTCACGTAATCATCGGCGCCTAACTCTAAGCCTAGGACTTTATCAATTTCAGAATCTTTGGCTGTTACCATAATGATCGGCATATCATAAGTTTTGCGTACCTCACGAGCAACTTCTAAGCCGTCCATTTTAGGTAGCATCAAATCAAGTAAAATCAAATCAGGTTCTACCTCAGCAACTTTTTCCAAGGCTTCTTCCCCATCATATGCAGTATAAACATCATAGCCTTCTTTGGCTAAATTGAATTTGACGATATCCGAAATCGGCTTCTCATCATCGACAACTAAAACTTTTTTCATAAAGAGCCACCTCTTATATATTATTGTCATACCTTCTCATTATACCGTATTTCTGCTTTTGTTTCATCTTTGCCTATAAAACAAAAGAGAAAATTAAAATGAAAGTGCAAAATACTTTATTATTTTTTGTTCTAACTTCAATAAAAAAGGAAAACACTGATTTTCACCTCAGTGTTTCCTTTTTTTTGATTTATCCTTCTAAAACTTGTACACCGACACCCAATAATCCCGGACCAGTGTGGACTACTAATGCCGGAGAAATCTGGCCAAAGTAGATTTGGTTTGCTTGTGGGAACTCTCTTTTAAGTCTCGCTTCCATTTCAATTGCTTCTTCTTTCGCATCCCCATGGGCAACAGCTAAGTTGAAGACCTTTGCATTACCGATTTTTTCTTTGACGTAAGCAACCGTTTTATCCAAACTTTTTTTACGTCCCCTAGCTTTTCCTACTGTGTAATAAATCCCTTCTTCATTACATGAGATGATTGGGTTAAGCTTTAAAGCGGTTCCTACAATAGAAGCAACTAAACCGATCCGTCCACCTTTTTGAAGATATTCCAATGTCGCAACATTAAAGAAAACTTTTGTTCTTTCGACTAACTCATTCAGATTACTGATCAGTTGATCCCATTCTACTCCTTCTTCCAGCCATTTTGCTGCTTGGATCGCAGAAAAACCTGCACCAATACCAATATTTTTCGTATCTAGTACATATGCTTCCAATTCTTCTTGCTGTTGTGCAATTAAACGAACCACATTATATGTCCCGCTCAATCCACTGGAAATTGTTACCGCAAGTACCTTTTCATAACCGTCTTTTTTGATTTGCTCAAAGATTTCTGTGATCGACTCACCATCCGGCAAAGATGTACCAGGGATTTCCTCTGGCAAACGTTGATAGATCTCTTCAGGGGTAATGTCAATTTTATCTGTATATACCTGATCTTTATAAATAATTTTCAATGGGATCATATACATCTCGTATTTTTTTATCAATTCTTCTGGCACATCCGTACCTGAATCTACTAAAATTGCGATTTTATTGTTTTTCATTTGTTTTCTCCTCTTTTAAATATTCGGTTTCTAGAACAATCGTTTTTTCCGCAAGAAGTTTCATTGCAAACGATAAAGTTGCCGCTCTTACAGCAATATATTCTACAGGGGTTGCCTGGTCGAATTTTTGCGGATGAGATTTACCTTGTGCTAATTGGCTGACCATCCACACAGCTGCTTCTTGTTCATCGCAAAATAGATTATAGGCTTCACGAATTCCTACTGTTTTTCCTTGGAACAATATCCCTTCTTTGATTTCAGGAATAGTCAATACTTGTTTCAACGTAGTGATTGCAAGTAAAAATGCTACGTGTTCTTTGTTATATCTTTTTTTAACTGGTGCTGGTATCAAACCTAGTTTAACGTAATTGTTTACCATAGAAGAGGTAAGCAATGGATGCTTTTCTCCTTGTATCACAGGTGAAAGATAACGATCAACTAACGTTCTGACTTGGTCCATATAAAGTTCTAAGTCAGGGAGTTCTTCCCAGTGAGGCAGACGGAATGTTTCTAGTTCCTTCCCCCACTCCATTAATTGCTGACGCATTTTTTCCATCATAACCGCTCCTTTTTTCATTTCATAAACATGATATCAGACTTATGATAAACATTCAATCTAGTTGCTTTAACTAGGTGATTTGATTAGCGGGATTCCATGAAAACAAAAAACAAGAAGGCTAAGCCTTCTTGTCTTTTATCGTTAAGAACAGGAGACCCGCCGGGGAGACGGCGGGAAAGGAGTAAAAAATGAAAAAAGTGTTAGGGTTTGTTCTCTTGCAAGAACTTTGTTTGTTGGTATGCTTATATAATAGCGAGCAAATGTGAATAATCTATGAATGATTTCCTATAAGGAAGTAAAGATTTTTCTGATTTTCTTTAAATGTAGTCTTGCATTTTAAAATTCTTAGTGCTACTATTATTAAGTACTTTTTGTACGGGCCGTTAGCTCAGTTGGTAGAGCAGCTGACTCTTAATCAGCGGGTCGCGGGTTCGAGCCCCTCACGGCCCATTGGGTGCCAAACCCACGGAACAGGTAAATGTTGGTGCGAAAGCATTTCGAAAACATTTACGCTGTTCTTTTTTTATTTTTCAAAATAACTAGGGCTTTTTATTTTTAACTCAAAGTCCACTGTAGCCCTTTGGACTTTGAGTTAAAAAAGAAGCATAATTATGAACAGTAAAGTTTCTAATATAACAATAATTCGAGAAGCTTTGCAAAATCATGCTGCCAATGAACTCTCTAAACATATAGGATTAAATCTAAGTACTATAAAAGGTTAAAAAGTGGAGAATATTTAATAGAAAAACTAAATTTACTTGCTGCTTTCCCCTTTTCCATTAATACAACAATCAGAGAGTGTCTTTTTTTCGAAAAAATTAGAATAAATAAAAGACACGTAGTTTTTTTATCTACATGTCTTCCATCGACTACAAGTTATAATTTCTCAAAACGTATTTAGCTTTTAATTGATTAATTCGTTTCACGTTGTCTACACATTGCCTAATTAAGACTTTCTTATTAGAAGCATCAATCCTGCAATAATACCTAAAACTCCAGGAATTACCCACAATAATGTTAAAAGAAAAAATGGAATAATAGATAAAATGAGTAAACTAATACCATAGACCACTGTTTTTTGATTTTTTCTTACTAAAAAACCTATTATGAAAATCATTATCGAAAAAACTAGGGCAATTCCTCCAAATAAAACAACATTCCCGCTTAGATTGACTAACATATCTATATCCTTACTGGTTAGTTCTGTAGTATTTAAAGTAGTTGAATCAATAGAAGATAGAAACATACCACCCATCAATGCTAAAAGACTACATAAAATCCCTGTTATTCCACTAATTAAAATCAAAATAAACTCTGTTTTTCTCTTATTCATTTAATTCCCTCCAGATTAGGTGTTTTAGAATTAGAAATTTTTTGACCATAGTTAATAGCTTCTAATGAACGAATAATAACCACTGACGTGTTAGAAAAATAATCCCCAATATGTTGTTTCTTGGGCGTGAAAGCAGCCACCAAATACCCAATTTGAAATACAAAATTTTTTAATATAAACCTACATATACACTCACGAATAAAGATAGTTTGCCAACTTAGCTCTTTTTCCTCAAAGCTCACTACTCTTATCCCAAAAATCATTTTCCCAATTGTTTGTCCTGAATTCAGCTTAGTCAAAAGTACAAAATAGGTTAAATAAATAGCTAATGACGCTATACCATAAAAAGTAATAATGGATTTGTCAGATTCCAGTCCCATGATTTTGTAAAAGAGACCTATAGTAGCATGGGTGATGATGCTAATACAAATTAAATCAATAAGAAAAGCAAAAAATCGTAACCAAAATCCCGCAAATACATAATTAGGCAAAGTTTCAATGCCACTCTTCTTATTCATTTTATAGCCCTCCATAGTAATACATTGGTTTTGGAGTATCAGAAAATCCAAGTTTTTCAAAAACTGAAATTACACGATCTGATGTAGTTGCCTTTAGCCCTTGCCATTCAGCAATCTTATTACCTAACCAAGAAGAAGCAAAGCCAGTTGTGTCATTTTTATATTCTATAACCGTCGCATCAGTTAATTTCTTCTCTTTTTTTAGGGAATCTAATGCATCTTCAGAGTAACCAATTTGATCCACCAACCCATTTTCTACTGCTTGGTTACCATCATAAATTCTTCCATCCGCAAGTTCTTTCACTGCATTAGTATCCATATTTCTTCCTTTTGCTACAACATTGACAAAACGATCATAAGCACTCATCACAAATTCCTGTATAACTTTATTCTCTTCCTCTGAAGGTTTGTGTTGAGGTGACATCATATCTTTTAATGCACCACTTTTATACGTCGCATCAGTTACGCCAAGTTTTTCTAATAAGCCAGAATAATTTAAACCAGAAATAATGACACCAATTGATCCAGTTGTTGTTTCTTCCGTAGCAAATATTTTATCTGAACCAGCAGAAATGTAGTAACCTCCACTCGCCGCTGTATTTTTAAATGCAGTATAGATAGGAATATCTAGCTTTTTAATTTTTGCCATTTCTTTAGCAATCTCAGCACTTTCGTATATTCCTCCCCCAGGTGAATTTACTTCTAATAACACTCCCTTAACCGCTTTGTCTTCTTGAATTTTCTTTAGCTGTGTTAAAAAATTCTGATGGTTATATTGTTCCCTACTAAAAAGATTGCTTTCACCTGTATCTGCAATAACTCCATTGACGGATAGTTTGACAATCTTTTTATTTGATGCGCCTTCTTCTAACGTTTCTTCTGTGATTTCGTTAGATCCGTAAAAAATCTTATTTATTCCTGTTAGGGTTGTATTTGATGCTTCCTCTTTATCTTTTCCTGGAATTAGCGCGACGATAATGGATAGTAACAATAATCCGCACGCTACTCCCACAGCAATCCATCTTCTTTTATTCATATAAACTCCTCCTATATTCTTAGTAAAAATAATTATTTTTTATTTAGAAACACATCGACAATTTGTTGCCAATATGTTTTTTCTCCTACAATTAAAGACAACTCTCCAGTTAATCCATAACGAAACGGAAACGATTGAGTTGTTTTTAACGTTCCTTTCACTGCATAAAAAACACCTTTCTCAGTGGCAGTAGAATTTTCTGAAATTTCATCTAAAGTTCCGTCGATCGTAATCGGAGCCCCACCTTTTTGATCCAATTTAAAATGAACCTTCATCCCTTCTTTAATATAGGTACTTTCATTCGCAGGTAAAAGTGCTGTAAATTTCATTTTTGATTTTTCGTGGATCGGATAAATTTCTGCAAGCACTGTTCCTTTGGCTAGTTCTGCTTGTCCCTTTGTTTCTTCATTTAAATGAACCGTTCCAGATACAGGAGCTTTTAGTATTCCTTTTGAAAGTTGATCGTCCAAACTTTTGATAACTGACTGGTTCTTCTCTTGTTTTTCATTTAGCTCTGTAACTGTTTGTTTTACAGTTGTTATTGCTTGTTCTAGCTCTTGCTTTCCTTTTTCCGTTTGACTAATTCTGTCATTCTCAGAAGTAGTTGATTTAACTAATTTAGCTTTTTCTGACTGATACTGTTCTACTTCTTTTTTTAGTTGCTCAATTTGTTCATTTATGCTTGCTGAAATTGTCAGTTTCACTTGATTTTTTTGATCATCAGAAACATTATTTAGTTGTTCTTGCCAATTCTCATAGTTTGCCATCATTTCTTTTGAAAAATCTTTTAATGATTGATTATTACTCCAAGCTACCTGTACTTGTTGCCATTCTTGTAATTTACTATCTGAACTCTCAATTTGTTTTTCTAGTTGTCTTTTTGTCTTTTCGTATACTTCTAATTGCTTTTGATCATTTAATTCACTTTGCTTCAAAGCGTAGCGGAGTGATTCTTTTTCTGACAACATGCTCTTTAATTGATTACTGTAGCCAAAACTGTCATCCGTTGAAAACAAATTTTTTCCTTTACTTATACTTTCAATAAATAGCTGAGCCATCTTTATTTGTTGAGTAATACGTTGGTTTTCTTGTTCTATCTGAGCCTTTTCATTCTCTATTAAAGAACAATCCAATCTAACCAACACATCGTCCTTATGAACAAATTGATTTTCTTTTAGGAAGTTTTCCATTATTTTAGCTTCTAATGGCACTTGTAACTTCTCTATTTTTTCGGGGTTCAATTGAGCCGTTGTCCGAATAACAACCTCTTTTTTAGCAAAGGTTAAAAACAATCCAATAATACATAAAAAAAGAATTACAGGGTATAACACCCAACGGTAGAAGCTATGATGTTGTTTAGTATAGATACTAGAATGTTCGAACCAATTATTATTCTGCATAAATTGTTTCCCTCTCCTAGATTTCCCATAATTTTTGATAGATACCATCGGCAAAACGAAGTTCATCGTGCGTTCCTTTTTCTACCAAATGCCCTTCATGGAGAACTAAAATTTGATCACATGCTTTTGCTATTGGTAAATGATGCGCAATAAAAATAATCGTTTTTTCTTTTAAATTGAGGAGATAATTCATAATTGCATGTTCTAACAAGGTATCTAATCCACTAGTTGCTTCATCTAAAATTAATATGTCCGGATTTTTTAATAAAGCCCGTGCTATGGCTAATCGTTGTCGTTGCCCTCCTGAAAGATTATTTCCACCTTCTTCCAACAATGTCTCGTAACGTAATGGCTGTTGATTAATAAATTCATTTAGTTGGACTATCTCACAAACTTCTATTATTTGTTCGAAACTTGGTGGGCTATCTAAACCGAATATAAGATTCTCAATGATTGTTCCACTAAAGAAAAATGACTCTTGAGGCAAATATGTCACTCGATCGCGTAATATCTGAAAAGGAATGTCTAAGTGATTAATGTTTCCATAATGGATCGATCCTTCTGATGCTTCATAAAAACGAACAAATAACTTTGCAAGAGTTGATTTTCCAGAACCACTAACTCCAACTATAGCCGTTTTACTGTGCGAAGGAATTGTACATGAAATTTCGTTCAACGTTGGGGCCTTCATGCTATACGAGAATGAAACGTTTTTTACAGTGATATCTTGTTGAAATAATTGTTCAGAAAGCATATATTCAAAAGACTGGTTCGATTTTTCTGAATCAATCGCGAAAATTTCATTTAAACGATTATTTGCAACTTGAGCCGTTTGCATTTTCACTTGTAAATTAATAATGTTTTGTAAAGGATCTGTGAAAAATACTAGTAAAGCATTGTATGTGATAAGTTGACCTAGACTAATTCTATTATCCATAACAAAATAAGAACCTAGCCATAAAATTAATGCACTGCTAATTAATTGAATCAAATGTTTAATTCCTTGTTGAATATTATCAAGCGTAACCGTACGAAATGATTTTTTCATTAATTTAACAAATTCATGGTCTATACGGTTATATACTTTCTCTTCACCGCTATATGCTTTAATTGTTTCTATTCCTTTAAGACTTTCTATGATACTAGAATTTACAGCTGCACCGGCTGCCATTTCTTCCCTGTTCGATTTTTCATAGCTTTTCACGAAAGCGAATATTGCAACTACATAAAAAGGCAAAGAGCATAGAGTGATTAAAAACAACGTACTATTCTGAATAGCTAACGTAACCCCAACAAGCAACACCATACCAATATCTAAAAATATTGATAACGTAGCACTTGCTAAAGCATCAATAATCTTACTGGCATCAAGAAAACGAGAAATAATTTCCCCTGATTTTCTCGTAGCAAAAAAATTCATTGGTAAAGTTAACACATGTTTGAAATACTGAAGCATAATTGCCATACTCATTCGCTGTCCTAAAATAATAAGAAGATAACTACGACTATATTCAAACAATACCCGAAATAAATAGACAGCGATCAAGCCAATGGAAATTATATTTAAAGTTGAACGTGCTTGATTAGGGATGAAAAAATCAAGAATACCTTGAAAATAATATGAGCTTCCTATGCCAAAAAACGTAATGAAAATCGATGCTAAAACGATGTGGAATACTAATCCTTTTTGTTTCCAAATTATAGGCAAAAAAGAACTTAATCCAGCTACTTTTTCTTTAATAGGAATATAAGTTTCTCTAGGCATAGGTAATAAAAGAATACCTGTCCATTCTTTTTGAAACGCTTCAATCGTTTTTCTATTTTTTCCATTAGCGGGATCTGCAATCCATAGTACGTTTCCCTTCGTTTTATAAATTACAACGTAGTGCATATAGCTGTTATCAACCAATATATGTGCAATTAATGGTAAGATAAGATCTCTTTCTTTCCAAATCTCACTATCTGCTTGAATAGCCATACAATCAAAAGACAATTTTTCAAATGTCTTTTTCAATCCAAATGCTGAAGTACCCTCTAAATCAGTCCCAGATAGGTCCCGTAATTTATGAATCGGGATATCAGTTTTAAAATATTTTAAAATCATCGAAAGGCAAGCAACACCACAATCTTTTTCATCTTGTTGCTGCACAAAAGGAAATGATTTTATCACTTATCTAACACAACTCCTTCTAAAAAATTTTTATAGAAAAATTCTCAATATAGCTTTAATACAGTGAAAATATTGTCTCATAATTCCACAAAAACTTTGAAAACAGTTCTTGAACACTAACTTTTTCATTCCTGAATCAAATTTATTTTGGAAATTTTACTATTCAAGAATAAACTTGATAAGTTTCAGGAAGATTTTTACTGTTAATCAAATACGTATGTTACAGTAGCACCGTAAAAAATATTATTTAAAGAAGCGTGTTTAAACATGCAAAATGTAAAGGAACTAAGTATTGTGGAAATGCACAAACTGTTGGTGGAGGCAATAATGCTTGGGGAAAATTGGGGCAAGTTGTAGGTGGACTTACCACAGGGGCAGTAGGTGGTGCAGGTTTAGGAACAGCAATTTGTGGACCAGCTTGCGGTGTTGTTGGAGGGTTATATGGAGCTGTCGCTGGAGGTGTTGCAGCTGGCTGGGATGCTCGAAAAAAATAAAAAAGGAGAATAAGTATTATGCATATTAAAAACACAAAAACAACATTTATATTATCTTCAGAAGAGTTGAAAAATATTCAAGGTGGGAGTGCCGTGGGAGTTTTAGGCACTACTTTTTCTGGGGCAACAGCAGGAGTAAAACTTTGTTCAGCCGGAGGACCTTATGCAATAGCTGCTTGTGGTGTAGGTGGAGCTTTATTAGGTGCTGGATTCGGCATGTGGACCGGTGCGTAAACAATTAAAAAATATCAAACCTCAAGATTGGTTTGTGTCGATTACGAACATAGGTATGTTCTTTATCTTTTCAAAAGTTTGGAATGGACAGAACTTTTTACTAAAGCTTCTTGTGCTAGTTTTTATAATTATATTAAATTTTTATCTTTTATTAAAGTCAGATAAAAATTCTTTGGAAATGTAATGGTAGAGATATTTTTACAAAAGGAGTTGGCAGCGCTGTAGTTGGTGCTGCAGGAGGACCTATTTCGGCCGTTACAGGAGGTATTGGTAATGTACTTGTCGGATGTGCATTAAAGCCTGTTCCTGCAAGTTAAATTTATAAAAACAGGAAAGTAATTATCTCAAATCCTATCAAGTACAATCATAGGATTGCACTTGACAGGATAAATTTTTTAACTAAAAAATGAAAAACACTTTCTAAAAATTAGTAGAATTTGCCAAATCTTTCGCATCTTCCACCATACATTTAATTTTAATTCCCCTTTATGGTACTTAATAAAAACAAGAAAAGAACTATTCATTTGGCCCTTTTTTGGTTCCAGACCATAGAAATATTCCTCCAGTAACTAATATTGCTGTTATGCACGTAACTAATAACAGCTATAAAAATTGGTACAACTTTAATAGGATTCAGAAAAATTTGCACTAGTGAAGGAATCTATTTTATTAGAAAAATGCAATCTCCCTAAAGAAAAAACCACTAAACAGTGCTTTCTTTCAACTTCTCCTTAATTTTTTGTGCTTTCCCTAAAGTAAAGTTTCTGGCCAACTCTGAATCAAAATATAGTGAACGTTTTTTAAAATCTATTTCTTTAACGTTAAAGATATTTACTAAACACGCTCGACTAATTCTTGTTAACATAGGATATTTCTTTTCAAGCTCACTAATTCTTCCATAAAATTCGTACTGCCCATCTTTAGTACACAATGATAATCTATGTGGTAATTTTGAAGCTTCTACAAAATAAATGTCATTTATATCAAAAGTAAATGTTTGAGAACCTATGGAAAAAACAAATGCTTGATTCGTAACCTGTTTTGTTGCATCTATCCTTTCTTGCGCTAATAACAATAACTCAACAATCTCGTTTCGATACTCATCTAGTGTTTGATCTTTTGTTACAAATCCTAACGTTTCAACTCTTCTTTTTATTGTTACGGGTAACATCTCATCATGAGTAGTTGTAAAAATGATTTTTGCTTGAACATCATATTTTCTGATTACTTCTGCTAATTCTATACCGTTAACTTCATGATTTAAATCAATATCTAAGAAATATATTCCTTGCTTTGGTCGGAATTGTTTGAGGTATTTTTTAACTTCTAACGGACTTTGTGTTTTCAATACTATCTTAAATACTTTATCGTGAAAAAGAATGAAATTATCAATAATTCGTTCTAACTGATTTAATTGTATAATTTGATCTTCACATAATATTATTGGATAACTCATAAATCCTCCTTCCCTCAAAACAACAAAATAACTTGAGTAGTAAATTGATACGGATCGTTTTGATAGTTCACAAACATATTGGGATTCTTTTTATTGATTTCCTCTATACTAGATAAACCTAACCCTTGATGTCCCTTTTTTGTTGTTATTCCTTTTTTCATTAGAGTATCTATAGAGAGTAGTATCTCTCTACAACTATTCGATATCGAAATTTCTATCTGTTTATCATCTCGGTAAATAGCTAGAGACAGTTCTCTATCTTGACTCTCTATAGATGCTTCAATTGCATTATCGAGAATAATTCCAAGCACCCTAATACAGTCAAATATTGGAACAGGAACTTCAATAATAGTACTTGGACATTCGAATTTACAACAAATCTTATTGTTATTTGCTTGGTATAGCTTCGCTATCAACAAACTTTTCAAATATTCATTTTTTATATTTTTTAAATAACGATATTCAAACTTATTGGTTAGATAAGAATTAGAATAGATCTCTAATTCTTTTATTTCTTTTTCCAATATCGAATCATGGTTTTGATTAGCGATTTCTTTTAAACTCAGCAATAAATTTTTATAGTCATGTCTAAATCTGGCAAATTTTTCTTGATCTTTTTCCAGTGAATCAGTATATTTTTTTAGATAAACCAATTCTTTTCTTTTCAATTGCTGTTCATATTGTTCTCGTTGCCTAATAGTTATTCTAATAAATAAAAATAGAACAACAAACATTTGAATGATTAAAAATATTAAGACACCAAACACAAAATGATCAAATACTTGATATTGATGAGCAACATAAGAAACAAATAAACCAATTGTAAGTAAATAAATCATGAATATAGCAGTAAGTTTAGAACTGGACTGTTCAACAATCCTATTTATAGCTAATTTTCTATATAACCAAATAAACATCAGCAAAAACAAAGAATCAAGCATTATCTGGAATACTACATAACCATACCCTTTTATCCCTTCAAATGAAAACATATACGTCATAACCATGGAAGTAATAATAGATCTGAAATCATCAATAAGCATACATAATAGTAATTTATTTAAAAGCACTATATTAGTTTTCTTCTTTTCCTTTAATATAAAATAACTTCCGATTATAGGTATAGCTGCGGAAACATCAGTAAATAATTCAACAAAAAAAGTGAGTGGTATCAATAAACATACAAAAAGATATTTTCTTTTGTTAAGATCAGTATTAGTCATATAAAATAAGAGAAAAAAGAAAAAGTTTCCCACGAACATTCTTAATAGATAAGCTTTTGTATCGATAGTAATCAAGAGATCCCCTCCTGATTTTAGGATATCATAAAAAAAATTTTAGTTACACTTTTTAAATAATGAAAAAACACATTCCACTAAATTTGATGCCGGTTTTCCTTGAGGTTTTGTTCCAGCACCTCCTTTAATTTTTTTAAGCTCTTGATCTGAACATTGTTTAGCATTTAGTCTATTTTTTTCTTCCATTACGATTCCCCCTACAAACTATAAATACTTTTATGGCACTGATTCAATATACCTATTTTTCTAATCAAAAAATTTTGAGACATATTTAATATTATAAGTATCATTAAAATTGAGATTTATCTCCATAATCTGCTCGATATAAACCATTTATTCCAGCAGTTCTTCCAATTTCACTCAAATTTCTTATTAATTCCTCTTGATATTCAGTGAATCTTATTTTATTAGTATAAGCAGTAAAATATAGATAATTCACCAATCTATTTATTAAAGGACTGGGATCTAATTCATATTTTTGTTTTTCTAATTTTAAATATACCTTTTGTAAAACCTCAAGAATATCAGAATATTTAGGATCTTTACTTATAGATATATCATTATATAATTCATGAACAATTTGCTTAGCATTTTTTTTCATTTTAGCACTTCCCTGGAATTGCTCCACCTAAAAAACCACCTATAGACATTCCTGCAATACAAGTAGTTGCCTTGGCCCAATCGACCGTACATTTATTTTTAGTGCAATACACTCCATTTCCATAATATTTTCCACTATGAGTGGTACCCCCATAGATAAGTTGTGTCTCTTTAATAGACAAAATTTTTAAATGTTTCATAATCTAATCACCCCTAAATTAATGTTTTTAGACTATTATTCTAACATTCATTAAATTTCAAAAAACAATTCCTTCTTGAAACGTAGCAAAATAATTCCTGAATAAGAATTTAATCACTTTTAAGTATATAAACTATGTATATTCTTTAATATTTTTTGAGAATGCACTTCGTACATAATAAACTTTAATCACATTAGTCTTTCATACCTACGATCGATCTCTTTGACTCGCACCCATAAATTCATAATAGTTTGTCGGCGTCTTTGGACGTTTCGAAGATGAGCTACGCATTCTCTTTTTTTATAGACAAAAAAGATAGAGACGAACATGGAGCTTCCAAATTTGGATATTTGATCCAATTTTGGAAGCTCCATTTATTTCGTGTCTGTCTTTTTATTTTTTCCAGCTTTCGACTAATTCTTGGTTCTCTTTGATCCAGTCTTTTGCTGCTTGCTGTGGATCTTTTCCATTGTTGATTTCCAACATAACTTTTTCCATATCTTTTTCTGACCAATGGAAATTGTCTAATACTTTGTAAGCTTCTGGCTGGTCTTCTTTCAATCCTTTTCGAACCATCGTATGGATCTGCTCTTCGCTTCCCATTCCGTTTTCAGGATCTTCTAAGTATTTCAGATCATATTTGGCAAACATCCAATGAGGTGTCCATCCTGTAACTACAATTGGTTCGTGTTTTTTGATCGCTTGACCTAGTGCAACGGTCATTGCTCCTGAAGAAGATGTCTCGACTTTCCAGTCTTTCAAGTTGTCATATTTTTGGATCGTGTTTTCAGCAGCCGTAACTACACCAGCTCCTGGCTCGATTCCTATGATTTTCTTACCTGCCTGATCGGTTAACTCATCGATCGAATTTACATCCATGTAGGCTGGCACTGCTAAACCAACTTTTGCTCCTGTCAAATTGGCACCTAGGTCTTCGACTTGATCTTTATATTGTGCATATTGTGAACCATGAGTTTTAGGTAGCCAAGCTGAAACCATGGCATCTGACTCGCCATTTGAAACAGATTTCCACATGATTGAATTATCTAATGGCGTCATCGTTACATCATAGCCCATTTGTTTCAATACTTCACCGACTACATTTGTTGAAGCAACTTCTGTATCCCATTCAACATAAGATAAGTTGATACGTTTTGTTTCTTTGGCAGATGAAAAACTCCCTATACCAATCGCACCTAAGATCACTACTACTACAGCACCAATGATCAGTCCTTGACGTTTTTTACTTTTCTGTGTTGCTGCTCCTGCAGCTTTTTTATTGTTTGGCTGGTTCAAATGCTGTGTAAAACGGTCAATGATGATTGCTAAGATAACTAATGCAACCCCGTTGACAAATCCATTCCCGACTTGTGCTCTTTGCAATGCTGATAATACGCCGCGTCCTAAGCCGGGTGCACCGATCATAGAGGCAATAACGACCATTGAAAGTGACAGCATTGTTGTTTGATTGATCCCTGCCATGATCGTACTTTTAGCTAAAGGCAATTCTAGTTTGAATAGTTTTTGACGACTTGTGCTCCCGAATGAATCAGAAGCTTCTACTAATTCTTTAGGAACTTGTCGAATCCCTAAATTCGTAAAACGAACGGTTGGTGGCAGAGCAAAGATGACTGAGGCAAATACCCCTGGAACCATCCCGATACCGAAAAATGCAACTGCTGGAATCAAATAAACGAATCCTGGCATTGTCTGCATAAAGTCAAGGATCGGTTTGATAATACTTTGTGCTTTACTGCTTTTTGCCATCAAGATCCCTAATGGTACCCCAATGATGATTGAGATCACACTAGATAAAAGAACAAG
The DNA here is from genome assembly GCF_051711525.1 of Enterococcus sp. DIV0901a. NCBI lineage: Bacteria > Bacillati > Bacillota > Bacilli > Lactobacillales > Enterococcaceae > Enterococcus > Enterococcus sp. DIV0901a. Next base: position 2,284,597 of record NZ_JBIOMW010000001.1, read on the forward strand.
TGTGACAGTATTCATCAAATCATTCCATAGACCTTGGTTATAAATAAACCATAGACCGATTAATGTGAACAACGTAAGTCCTGGATGTTTCTTAGAAATAAAGAAAGCTGCTACCGTCAATAACAAGATAAACAAAGGAGCTGGAATCACTAACAGTAAATTTGTAATCCCCGACATCACTGCCTGTCCGATCGTTTGTAAAAATGAAAATAGGCCAGAAAAAGTTGTCGTAAACCATTCTGTGATATTTTCTACCCAGTTTGCCACTGGTAATTGATAGTTCAATAGATTATTCATGTTCACTCACCTCGCTTGTTTCTGCTAATGCTTCAATCACACTACCTCGGATGACGACACCTTTTAATTTTCCATCCTCTACAACTGCAAGTGGAGTCGGTGAGTCATAAATAATATTGAAAATATCACTTACCACCATGTCTTTCCCAATCACCGTCACATTTTCATCTAGGAAGTCGATCAATGGACGTTTTTGCTTCCTAGCTTCTAACGCTTGATCTGCAGTGATGATCCCTTTCAGGTGTCTCTTTCTGTCAACAGCCATCAGCATGCTGACTTCTTCATTACGCATCCTTGTCAATGCAACGTTTGGTCCATCAGATTCGATATTCGTCGTCAATGCAGGTACCATGATGTTTTGAGCCGTAAGCACTTTGGAACGATCGACTTCTTCCACAAATTCACGTACATAATCATTTGCTGGATTGGTCAATATTTCTTCACCTGTTCCGATCTGCATGATTTCGCCGTCTTTCATCAAGGCGATTCTGTCCCCAATCCGTAAAGCTTCATTCAAATCATGGGTAATGAAAATAATCGTTTTTTGAACATTGGCTTGCAGGTCCAGTAATTCGTCTTGCATTTCTCGCCGGATCAGCGGATCAAGAGCCGAGAACGCTTCGTCCATCAGCAAGATCTCAGGATCATTTGCTAAAGCTCTGGCTAGGCCAACCCGTTGTTGCATCCCACCAGATAACTGACTAGGATATTGGTCTTTAAATGAAAGCAAACTAGAATTTTCTAATGCTTTTTCTGCTTTTTCTTGTCGTTCTTCTTTAGGTACACCACGGACTTCTAACCCGTATTCTGTATTTTCCAAGATCGTTCGATGTGGAAACAGACCGAAGTTTTGGAAAACCATATTGATTTTATGACGACGGACTTCTCGCAATTCTTCTTTGCTTAACTTCGATACATCTTCTCCATCAATATAGATACTGCCCGAAGTTGGCTCAATCAGACGATTCAATAGACGGATCAATGTGGATTTCCCACTCCCGGAAAGCCCCATGATCACGAAGATTTCTCCTTCTTTTACGTCAAAATTCACGTCATACACACCAACCGTTGCACCGGTTTTCTTTAAAATCTCCGTTTTCGGCTGGTGATCATTCATCATATCTAAAGCGGCTTGTGTCTTTTTACCAAATATCTTTGTTAAATGTTTTACTTCTACTTTTACCAAACAAATTCTCCTTTTTTATGTAAATTCATTTTTCTTTCTGAAAAAAGTGACCACACTATGTTAACATCATGTAGTCACTTTGTCAAAAATGAAAGAAATTTGCTTGTCCAAACTGAAAAAAACTTGGCTAAATCTTTGTAAATAAAAGGTTTAGCCAAGTTAATATTTTTTTAATATTTCACACAATCATTCTGCAAGCTGATGCTCCGGGTAAAAAAAGTTTGTCATACGCTGTAGTGTATATTCATTTCCAATAAAATGAACGATGTCCCCTGCCGTAAATTTAGCATAGGGGCCAGGTGAAACAAGCAGTTCTTCATTATGAGAAATTGCGATAACTGTGGCGCCAGTCGCCTGCCAGATATTCAACTCGCTAATTGAACGGTCCAGATGCATTGCTTTTTCTGATAAAGATAATTCAAACGGAAGTAAAGGATTCATCTTATGTATTCGCTTCGTTTGATTGACCAGCTGATCCAATAATTGAGAAAAATGATTCAGCTCATCTTGTTGCTTCTCCACACTTGCCATGATTTCTGCTTTTGTATCTTGGATGGATTGTACATCTTGATATTGCAATAGGAAATCTTTTGCTTTTTCCTTCGAAGCAACAAATGCCCCACTTCCATGCCGTACTTCCATGATTCCAAGATCTACCAGCACATTGATAGCCTTGCGGGTAGTCTCAGGAGAAGCATTGTACGTACTGGCAAGTGTTGAGCGGGCATGGATCTTCTCACCCACTTTATATCGGTTTTCAACGATACGTTCGGCTAAATCAACAGCAATCTGCTGGTAGCGCGGGCGGACGATTTTTTTCTTTCCAGACATTTTCTTTCCTCTTTCTTTTTTTACTTTCCCTCATCTTACTATGCTCTAGCAAAATAAGCAAAAAAGGGGAGAATAGCCTCTTGCAACGACTGATCATCGCTTGATCTGTTCCTTTTTTACTGGGCAAGCTGTTTGACAGTCATCACAATTCTTACCGGATTTTAAACGAGTATAGACAATCGCGCCTGCACTTCCAAAGATTAACACACTTAATAAGAATGTCGCCATCCTATTCCTCTCCTTCTAATGACAATATAGTATAAAACTGGTTCTTGGATTTTGGCTGACGGAACAAAACATAAACGAGTCCTATCATCAGTAAAATAGCAAGATACGTCCCTAACGCTACCTGTCCACCCTCCAATAAGTGTCCCAACTGATAAATCACAAAACTAACTAAATAAGCTAAACCGCATTGATAGCCTATGGCGATCCAAGTCCATTTCTTGGCATTCATTTCCCGATGGATAGCCCCAATTGCCGCAAAACAAGGCGCACAAAGTAAATTGAAGGCTAACAATGAATAAGCTGCTGCGGGAGTATATGTGTGTTGTAGCACTTGCCAGATTTCTCTGCCATTTTCGGATACTTCCGCATGACCAAACAAAATACCAAATGTGCCAATAATATTTTCTTTAGCGACCAATCCTGTAATCGCTGCGACTGTTCCTTGCCAGTTTCCCCAACCAAGCGGCTGAAAAACAACTGCCAGGATTCGCCCGAAAAAGGCTAAGATACTTTGGTCTTCAGAAACAGGTTGAGCATAAAAATTATAAGAAGAGCTGAACCAGATCACGATACTAGAAACAAAGATAATCGTTCCTGCTTTTTTAACAAAAGACTTGCTGCGGTCATAGGTTTGTCTTAGGACCGCTGACCATTGAGGAAAATGATATGCGGGCAATTCCATGATAAAAGGAGCTGTATCTCCAGCAAACAAACGCGTTTTTTTCAAGCTGATTCCAGAGAAAATAATTGCAGTCATACCAAGAAAATAGGCAGAAGGAGCTACCCAAGATTGATGAGGAAAAAAGGCCCCTGCTACTAAGGCAATAATCGGCAACTTTGCAGAACAAGGCATGAAGGTTGTGACCATGATCGTCAAACGACGATCTTGCTCGTTTTCAATCGTGCGACTGGCCATGACGCCTGGCACTCCACATCCTGTAGCAATCAGCATAGGAATGAAGGATTTTCCTGAAAGACCGAATTTCCTGAAAAGTCGATCCATGACAAAAGCGATCCTCGCCATATATCCGCAGTCTTCCAGAAAGCTCAAGCATAAAAACAATATGATCAATTGCGGTAGAAATCCTAACACTGCTCCCACGCCTGCGATGATGCCGTTCAAGATCAGCTCCTGCATCCATCCCGCTACTTGCCATTCAGCTAACAATCTGCCAACATGTTCTGGTAACCATGTACCAAACAATGTGTCATTGATCCAATCTGTCCCCATTGTTCCTACTGTTTGAATAGCCAGATAATAGATCAGCCACATCACAAATGCGAAGATCGGCAAGGCTAACCAACGATTCGTTGCAATCTGATCGATTTTGTCACTCATCGATAATTGGAAAGAATCATTTGACACAACACAGAGTGTACATAGTTGGGTAATAAATTCATACCGTTCATTGACTAGAATCGTTTCACTATCGTCATCCAATAGTTTCTCTGTCAACTGGATCAGTTGTTCGATTTCTTTTTGCTGAGAAACTGCTATCTCGTAATCCTCTCTTACCTTCTGATCTCGTTCAAAATATTTCATTGCATACCAGCGTTTCTTGCCGCTTTGTTCTCCTAGTACATCTTCAATTTCATGTAAAGCTGCTTCTACACGTGGATCATATGTACAGGGAACAGGAATAGAAGGCCGCTTTTTTGCAGACTCCTGAATCTTTTCGATTAGTTTTTCGATTCCTTGCTTTTTCAATACGCTGATTGGTAAAACTGGTACACCAAGACCATAGGAAAGCTTTTCTAGGTTGATTTTTTTTCCTTCTTTTTTGATGACATCCATCATATTCAGACCAATGATCATAGGAATGTCTAAATCCAATAACTGCGTAGTTAAATAAAGATTTCGTTCTAAATTGGTAGCATCAATAATGTTGATGATCAGTTCAGGCTGTTCCTGAACCAAATAATCTCTTGCAATCACTTCTTCTGGTGTATAAGGAGACAAAGAATAGATGCCGGGTAGGTCCTGAATATGAATGTTCGGATTTTTTTTCAACGATCCTTCTTTTTTTTCTACTGTTACGCCCGGCCAATTCCCTACATATTGATTCGAACCAGTCAAGAGATTGAACAAGCTAGTTTTCCCGCTGTTTGGATTTCCGACTAACGCGATATTCATTCTTTTTCCTCCCTTTGTATCAAGATTAGTTCAGCCTCTGACTTTCGTAACGTCAGTTCATACCCTCGCACTGTCAGTTCAATTGGATCTCCCAGAGGGGCTAGTTTTCGGATAACTATTTTTACATTTCGCGTCAATCCCATATCCATTAACCGTCGCTTCACTGCGCCTTGTCCGTGGATTGCTACGACGATCCCAGTCTCTCCTGCTTTTAATTGATCAAGAGAAGTCCAGCTATCAGAGGAAGCAGTCTTTTTATTGACAAAGATTTGACCTAGTATTTCCCGACTTACTGCCACTCGATGACTTTTTACCAGTAAAATGGCATTGTTGCCTGATAAATTGACGACGACGATTTTACTTCCGGCAACGATCCCGATATTTTGCAAATGGCGTTTTGTTTTTTCTTCTGTTTCGATTCGTTCGACTTGATAAACGAAATTTTGCTTTGCCTGCGCTAAGGTCTGCATATTGATTCCTCTCTTGTGAAATAAATCATGTATTAAAATCATTCATTATATGTTCTAATTTTCTTACGTATTACGCAAATAAATGAGAATCATTCTCACATAGAATACTCTCGGTAATTGAGAATGTCAATTATACTTGTGATATTATGAGCGAATCTTTAGTATTGATAGATAAAAATGAGAAAAAAATATTTCTTCATAGTTTTCCACAATTTTTTCTCTATTAAATTTGCTATTTTCCCACACGATACTTGTTTTCAGCTCTTTTTTCAAAAACACAAAACTTAGTATTCCACAGTTTCCACAACACAATATGTAGTGTTTGTTGTTTGACTTTTTTACTAAGAGTTTTATACTATCTATTATAGATAATAAGAATGTGTTAGAGGAGGCACTCACCATGAACGTAAAAATCTTTTCTAAAAATAATTGTATGCAATGTAAGATGGTCAAACGGTTTTTAACAGAAAATCAAATTGCTTTTGAAGAAGTCAATATCGATGAACAGCCTGAAGCAGTAGACTGGTTGAAAGCACAAGGATTCCAAAGTGTTCCTGTCATTACTTCTGATGCAGAAACAGTTATCGGATTCCGTCCTGATCAGTTGCGTAAACTTGCCAGCTAACATGACTAAAAGAATCAAAACGTGATACATGGATTTGAAGGGCTTGAGACAGCACCAGTTTTTGTCGCAAACTTCCAAATCCTTTTTTAAAGCTTAAAAACAATGCAATGATTTGCAATCAAGCATCATCAAATACGAAATGAAGGTTGGGCGTACGTATGAGTCTTAAAAATTTACAAGATGTCAGTTATTTCAAGCTGAATAATGAAATCAATCGGCCAGTCAATGGTCAAATCCCTTTGAATAAGGATAAAGAAGCTTTAGTTGCCTTTTTTGAGGAAAATGTCAAACCAAATACGATGACTTTTCCATCTATTATGGAAAAAATCAATTACTTGATCGATCAAGAATATATAGAAGCAGAATTCATTCAATTGTATTCACCATCATTTATTGAAAAGCTATATCAATTTTTAGACGAGCAACATTTTTCTTTCAAATCTTTTATGGCTGCTTACAAATTTTATTCTCAATATGCGTTGAAAACCAATGACGGTTCCGCTTATCTGGAAACTTATGAAGATCGAGTAGCCTTCAATGCGCTTTACTTTGCGAACGGGGATGAAGAATTAGCACTTGCTCTTGCAGACGAAATGATCCATCAACGATATCAGCCAGCTACACCTTCTTTCTTGAATGCTGGACGTAAACGTCGGGGCGAATTGGTGTCTTGTTTCTTGACTCAAGTCACTGACGATATGAACTCTATCGGGCGCTCAATCAACTCTGCTTTGCAATTGTCCCGTATTGGTGGCGGCGTAGGGATTACTTTATCAAATCTTCGTGAAGCCGGCGCTCCTATCAAAGGATATGAGGGGGCTGCGAGTGGTGTCGTTCCAGTCATGAAATTATTCGAAGATAGTTTCAGCTATTCTAATCAATTAGGTCAGCGTCAAGGAGCTGGCGTGGTTTACTTGAATGTGTTTCATCCAGACATTATTGCTTTCCTTTCAGCAAAAAAAGAAAATGCAGATGAAAAGATTCGCGTAAAAACTCTTTCTCTTGGCGTGATCGTACCTGATAAATTTTATGAATTGACACGTAAAAACGAAGATATGTATTTATTTAGTCCATATAGTGTCGAAAAAGAATATGGTGTCCCATTCTCTTATGTAGATATTACAGCTGAGTATGATCATCTAGTTGCAAATCCAAACATTCGCAAACAAAAAATCAAAGCGCGTGACCTTGAAAATGAAATCTCAAAATTACAACAAGAATCTGGCTATCCTTACGTAATCAATATTGATACAGCGAACCGCGAGAATCCAATCGATGGCAAGATCATCATGAGTAATTTATGTTCAGAGATTTTACAAGTTCAAACGCCTTCTGTGATTAACGGCAAACAGGAATATGAAGTATTAGGAACAGATATCTCATGTAACTTAGGCTCGACAAATATCGTGAATTTGATGCAAAGCCCTAACTTTGGTCAATCTGTGCGTACGATGACTCGTGCATTGACATTTATTACAGATGCATCTGATATCGATGTCGTACCACCGATCCAAAACGGAAATAAGCTGAATCATACGATTGGATTAGGTGCCATGGGCTTACACACTTATCTTGCAAAAGAACAAATGGAATATGGCTCAGAGGATTCATTAGACTTTACAAATATTTACTTCATGCTGTTGAATTATTGGACACTTGTTGAAAGCAACAATATCGCTCGTGAAAGAAAACAAGTTTTCCATAATTTTGAAAAATCAGCTTATGCTGACGGCACTTATTTCGAAAAATACGTAACTGGAGAATTCCAGCCAAAATCAGAAAAAGTCAAAGCATTGTTTGAAGGCATTTTTATCCCAACTGCTGAAGATTGGAATGCTTTGAAACAAGCAGTAATGAAAGATGGACTGTATCATCAAAATCGCTTGGCAGTAGCACCAAATGGCTCAATTTCATATATCAACGATACGAGTGCAAGTATTCATCCTATCACTCGCATGATCGAAGAACGCCAAGAGAAGAAAATCGGTAAAATTTATTACCCAGCGCCTTATCTATCCAATGAGACGATTCCGTATTACACTTCTGCTTATGATATGGACATGCGTAAAGTAATCGATGTTTATGCAACGGCACAACAACACGTCGATCAAGGCATGAGTTTGACTTTATTCATGCGTTCTGAAATCCCAGAAGGCATTTATGAATGGAAGACAACAACGAAGCAAACGACACGTGATTTGAATATTTTAAGACATTACGCTTTCCACAAAGGAATCAAATCCATTTATTACGTACGTACCTTTACTGATGATGCAGAAGAAATCGGAAGCAATCAATGTGAAAGCTGCGTGATCTAATATCATAGATAGATTCGCTTATTCATATTTTAATTAAAGGAGCATTCTCATGTCAGAAACATATTATGAAGCAATAAACTGGAATGAAATTGAAGATATCATTGATAAATCCACTTGGGAGAAGCTGACAGAGCAATTTTGGCTAGATACACGTATCCCACTTTCAAATGACCTAGATGATTGGCGTACATTGTCTCAATTGGAAAAAGATACAGTAGGACATGTATTTGGCGGTTTGACACTGCTAGATACTGTCCAATCTGAAAGTGGCATGGATCAGTTGCGTAAAGATGTCCGCACTCCCCATGAAGAAGCCGTTTTGAACAATATTCAATTCATGGAATCCGTTCATGCCAAAAGTTATTCTTCTATTTTTAGTACACTGAATACGAAAAAAGAAATCGAAGAAATTTTTGACTGGACAAATACGAATCCTTATCTGCAAAAAAAAGCTGAGCGTATCAATGAAATCTACAAACACGGTACACCGCTAGAAAAGAAAATTGCCAGCGTCTTTTTAGAAACATTCTTGTTCTATTCAGGTTTTTATACTCCTCTTTATTATTTAGGAAACAACAAATTGGCTAACGTAGCAGAGATCATCAAACTAATCATCCGAGATGAATCTGTACATGGAACCTACATCGGTTACAAATTCCAATTAGGATTCAACGAGTTACCTGAAGCAGAACAAGAAACGTTAAAAGACTGGATGTACAATCTTCTTTATGAGCTTTACGAAAACGAAGAACGTTATACAGAAGAATTATACGATCCAATCGGCTGGACAGAAGAAGTCAAGACATTCCTACGCTATAATGCCAACAAAGCATTGATGAACTTAGGGATGGATCCACTCTTTCCAGATACTGCCAATGATGTCAACCCAATCGTAATGAACGGGATTTCAACAGGCACAAGCAACCATGACTTCTTCTCACAAGTCGGAAACGGCTATTTGTTAGGTCATGTAGAAGCGATGAAAGACGACGATTATTTGATTGGATTGGAATAAGGATTTATTTTAATTCAAAAATTTTTCGAAAAATAAAAAGAGTTTAGCGTACAGATATTTTAAATGTACACTGAACTCTTTTTTATGCTTATTCACTTGTTTCTTCCAGCACTTTTGGACTGTCTAACTTTTCCGAAACATGTTCCATTCTTCTCAATAAATAGATTTTCCGGATATTTAATATTATCGTCTTAATCACTGCATAGACAGGTATGCAAATCAGCATGCCTAATATTCCTGCGACACTTCCTGCTCCAATCAATACCAAGATGATCGTCAAAGGATGGATATTCATTGATTTCCCAAATAACAACGGCTTGATCAAATTTCCATCTAATTGTTGGATCACTAAAATCGACAACGCCATATACAAAGCTTGAAATGGAGAGATAAACAAACCGACAATGATTGCTGGTACCGCTCCAATAAAAGGGCCGACATACGGGATAATATTCGTGATTCCGCAAATGACCGCAAGCAACAAGCTATAAGGCTGATCGAATATTCTCATTGCCAAAAAGCTCATTACACCAATAATCAAAGCATCTAAGATCGTACTGCTGATATAGGCAGATAATGTTTCGTTTAATTCTTTTACCGTTTGGCGTAACTCTTTACGAATCGCTTTCGGAAAGAAGTGAGACAACGCATCAATAAATTTGTGCCCATCCTTGAACATAAATAGCAAAATAAATGGAACGGTAAATAACAAAATAAAAAATTGCATCATAAATGAAATGATTTTTGAGACACTTGCAGATAAACTGACTAATATGATATTGAACAAATTACTAAGAGATAAATTTGCTGATGCTAATTGTTCTTCCAAATTGAAATTTTTAAACTCTTCCCGCTGCGCCAATTCATTTAACCATTTGCTTGTTTCATCTGCATACGTTGGCAAGCTCTGGGTCAATTGAATTGTCTGTTCCATTAACTGAGGCACTACATTCATGACAGTTAAAACAACTAAAATGATTACGACCAAAAACGTCAATAAAAAACCGAACACTCTCGGGATCCGATGCTTTTCGAGAAAAACAACGATTGGATCGAACATATAATAGATAAAACCAGCAACAAGCAATGGTAAAAAAATAGCTGAAAGCATTTTCAATATTGGACTAAAAATATTCGGCATTTGTAAAATAAAGTACACGCCGATGATCGTGAGTACTAGCTCCACTGTCCAGAAAAATAGTTTTGATTGTTTAAAACGTGATTGCATACATCTCCTCCAAGGTCCTTTGATACTTCTATTCTATCATTTAACAAAGAGTTACGCGCTGAGATTTTCATTTGCTTAAAAAAAACAAAAAAAATAAACATATTTTAATGAGTAGACGAGTACTTAAACAAAAACACGGTTTGGAGTAGTGACAAAAATTATACTGCAGTCCCTTTTTCCAAATAAACGGTGTTCAAAAGCTTGCATCTTCGTAATAAGCCCAGCCAAACGAAAAATATAAGGAACTATTTTTATTTGGCTGGGCTTATTACTTGATGTAGGACATCTATTTTACAACCTCAGATCATTTATTGCGCAATACTGACTAAATGCAACTTTGTGATATTTTTGTGTACGGACAACTCCTCGATCACATCGGCATAAGTGAGCCCTTTTGGAAGATCAATCGTATAGATATTTTTGTACACTCGGTAGTCATCAACGAATTTTACATCAAAATTCACATCTTCGATTACGATATTTTTCTCTTCAAAATAATCGGTAAGAAAATCTTTGGTTTCTTTTCTATGGATAAATTGGATTTCTAACTTTTTAGTCGTAGGTACATGGATCACGCGTTTCACTACTGTGAGTGCAATAGCAATCCCGATAAAACTGATGATCGCAATGGAATAGTAACCCATGCCGATGGCGATCCCTAATCCAGCAATAGCCCATAAAGAAGCGGCAGTCGTAAGTCCCGTCACCGATTGTTTCGTGACGATGATCGTTCCCGCGCCTAAGAAACCGACACCACTCACCACTTGAGCAATCAGCCTTGCTTCATCTGAACGAATCGTTCCAGCAAGCTGTGGATACTCTAAAGCATCTCTTAATGCACCACTAGCGATCTCAACTTGGATCAATGCAATGATACATGCTCCCATACAAACTAAAATATGCGTACGCATACCTGCTGGACGATTTTTATATTGTCGTTCAAAACCGATTGCTCCACCAAATAGCATAGCGATCCCTAAACGTAAAATAATCTCTGGAATTGTCAATACCATATCATTCATCTAAACACCCTCCAGTCCAATATATCATGTCTGAAAGGAGCAGACAAAAAAAGTGCAATTTTTACCTCTTACGAAAAAAGGACTATGACAAAATTTTTGTCATAGTCCTTTTTATGAATAAACGGTGTTCAATCAGCTGACCCTCGGTATTAGCTCAACAAACGGCAAAATATGGGGAGCTATTTTTCCTTTGTCTTCTCTAATACTCAGGTCAAAACGCTGATTTTACAACCTCTCTACTAAACGGTGTTCAATCAGCTGACCCTCGGTATTAGCTCAACAAACGGCAAAATATGGGGAGCTATTTTTCCTTTGTCTTCTCTAATACTCAGGTCAAAACGCTGATTTCACAACCTCTCTACTAAACGGTGTTCAATCAGCTGACCTTCGGTATTAGCTCAACAAACGGCAAAATATGGGGAGCTATTTTTCCTTTGTTTTCTCTAATACTCAGGTCAAAACGCTGATTTCACAACCTCTTTAGCCTACTATTGAAAATTACAACTTACTTGCTGCTTCTTCATCGATGATCACAACAACATTGTCGTGGTTTTGCAATACACTTGCTGGTAAATGATTCGTTACAGGTCCTTCAATCATCCCTTTGATTGCATCAGCTTTGCTTTCGCCAAATGCCATCAAGACGATTTCTTTACTTTTCATAATTGAACCGATTCCCATTGAAACAGCTTTTGTTGGTACATCTTCTGCTTTATCGAAGAATCGTTTGTTTGCATTGATTGTTGATTCTGTTAAGTCAACTACTGAAGTCGTTCCGTCAAATGAAGCACCAGGTTCATTGAAACCGATATGTCCATTTTGCCCGATTCCTAAGATTTGGATATCGATTGGATGTGCATCGATGATTTGATCATACTTTTTGCATGCTGCTTCCAGATCTTCTGCTTTTCCATCTGGTACAAACGTTTCTTTGAATGGTTTTTTATCAAATAATTGGACATCCATGAAATGACGGTAGCTTTGTTCATCTGAACCGCCTAGTCCAACGTACTCATCTAAGTTTACAGAAGTCATTTCACTGAAATCCAAATCGCTTGAAGTCATTTCTTTATATAAAGTAACTGGTGTGCTTCCTGTTGCCAATCCTAATACTTTTGCACCTTTGTTCATACCTTCTTTGATGATTTCAAATGCTTTTTTTCCGCCTTCTTCAGCGTTTTTTACACGAATGATTTCCATAGTGATTGCTCCTTTGTATTTTGGTATAGCCCAATTATAGCATTCTTTTTTTCTTTTTACAATAATTAGTATAGACCAAATTGCATTTTTTTCATTTTCTTGACAATAAATAGGAATCCGTGTTAGGTTTCATAAGATGGTTCAATCAAACAATCCATGTTGCATGAAAACCAAGCAAGTGATTCACTGTGGACGCTTTATGTCTGCAGTTTTTTTATGAAAAAGGAGTTATTATGAGTATACTGACATTAAACAACATTACCCAGCAATTTGGCGACAAAATCCTCTATGAAGGTGTCGATCTGCAATTAAATGCTGGCGAACATCTTGGGCTGATTGGACAAAACGGAGCCGGTAAAAGTACATTGATTAAAATCATCACTGGTGAGATCTTACCAGATGACGGACAGATCCATTGGCAAAAAAATATTCACAAAGGTTACCTCGATCAATATGTGGAAGTCGATGAAACATTAACAATCGAAGAATTTCTAAAAACTGCGTACGCAAAAGAATACGAAAAGGAAGAAAAAATTGCTTTTCTTTACCAAACATATAGCGAGACCTTCGATGATTCTTTGCTGGAAAAAGCTGGGAAACTCCAAACGGAATTAGACCAAGGAGTGTTTTATCAAATCGACACCTTAGTTGCTGAGATGAGCAGCGGGTTGGGGATCGATGTCTTAGGTTTAGATTCACTGTTGAAAAATCTAAGTGGTGGACAACGTTCAAAGGTGATTTTAGCAAAACTACTTTTAGAAAACCCAGATGTTCTGATCTTAGATGAACCAACCAATCACTTAGATGATCAGCATATCCAATGGCTGACGCAGTTTCTTCAGGATTTTGACGGTGCGTATATCGTGATTTCCCATGACCAAGAATTTCTTGATCAGATCACCACCCATATCGCAGACATCGAGTTTGGAAAGATTACTAAGTATACTGGCCATCTAAAACAAGCATTGAAACAAAAGGAACAAAATCGCGAAAGCTATTTGCGCCAATATCATGCTCAACAAAAACAAATCGAAAAGACCGAAGCTTATATTCGAAAATACAAAGCCGGTTCCCGATCAACGATGGCAAAAAGCCGACAAAAACAATTAGATAAAATCGAACGGCTGACGCCTCCAGCTTCAGCAAGTAAAGCTGTCTTTGATTTTCCATTCTCGCCTATTGTCACGACATTAGCAGTGGAAACAACTGATTTAGTCATCGGATATGATCGACCGCTACTTGCACCCATCAATTTGACCATCCGCTTTGGTGAAAATATTGCCATTCGAGGCTTCAACGGGATTGGAAAATCTACTTTATTAAAAACACTGATCGGTGAGATTGAAAAAATAAGTGGCGATTTCCACTTCCCAGATAACACAAAAATCAATTACTTTTCACAAGATCTGTACTGGGAAAATCCATTAGAAACACCACTACAATATTTAAGCAGTCAATTTCCAAAAGCGACTATCAAAGAATTACGTCGCCAACTAGCTAAAGCAGGGTTAGTTAATCAATTAGCAAGTGAACCTCTCACTACATTAAGTGGTGGGGAACAAACTAAGGTAAAACTTGCACAGTTGACAATGAACCAAGGTAATTTACTGATTCTCGATGAACCGACGAACCATATCGATCAAGAAACGAAAGAAAGCTTACAAGACGGGATACAGAAATTTCCAGGAACAGTAATCATCGTCTCTCATGAACAAGAATTTTATCAAGATCTTGTGCAACGAGTCATTGAGATTGAACCAAAATAAACGTTTGATTGAATAGTTGAAAAAAAGGAGCTGTGACAAAAGTTTTGTCACAACTCCTTCTTCTGAATAAATGGTGGCCAATTAGCTGACCTTCGGTATTAGCTCAAAAAACGGCAAAATATGAGGAGCTATTTTTATTTGGCTATTCTTATTACTTGATGCAGAACAGCTTTTCACAACCTCTTTTCGTCTATTTTTTATTTTCGAGATTTCTCTTTCCTTTAAAAACAACTGTTTGAAAGAAGAACGCACATCCTTGAAAAACAAGCCCGCTAACCGTTACACCTAACCAGCCATACTGCTGCCACATTGTCGTCCCTAGCAATGAACCAGCCGCACCTCCAATAAAGTACATAAACATAAATACAGTATTATTTCGGTTGCTTGCTGCTTCACCTAGCCCTTGTACTCGTGTTTGATTGGCGACTTGACCAAATTGATTCCCGACGTCTAATAAAATAATAGCTAAAAGCAAAATGGCCAAATGGCTTCCGCCAACCAATAAAGCAATAAAGCTTATTGTTTGCATAACAAGTCCCATATACACGATTTTTCTTTCAGAATAAGAATCTGCCAGTCGTCCCACGATAGGTGCAGCAACTGCTCCAGACAAACCAAAAATCGCTAATATCCCTGCTTCGAATGTTCCCCAATTGTAGGCGGGACTGCTGATATAAAAAATCAACGTAGACCAAAAGATAGAAAATGTTCCAAACATGAAAAATCCACTGACTGCCGCTTCTCTTAATAGACGTTGAGAAGCAACTAAATGCGGCAAACTTTTAAGTGAATCAAGGTATGAAACAGCTGTACTACTTTGCTGGACAGAACGCGGCATTTTCCAGTAAAGCAGAAGTGTAAGAATTCCGACTGCACATAAAGCAAATAAATAGATCATCCGCCAA
This sequence comes from Enterococcus sp. DIV0901a, assembly GCF_051711525.1. Taxonomy (NCBI): domain Bacteria; kingdom Bacillati; phylum Bacillota; class Bacilli; order Lactobacillales; family Enterococcaceae; genus Enterococcus; species Enterococcus sp. DIV0901a. The sequence continues at coordinate 2,299,822 of NZ_JBIOMW010000001.1, forward strand.
GAAAAAAGACTTGCAACAATGCCAGATACCGTGCGAGAAAGCAAAATCCCCACGAGTAAACCGCTAAGCAATGTACCCATGACCTTCCCTCTTGCTTTTGGTCCCGCTAATACCGCACCATAAGGAATGATGATCTGTGGTACGATTGAAAGTAACCCAATCAAGAAAGAAGCGCATGCAAATAACGTAAACGAAGGCGCAAAAAAAGCGGCCAACAGAGAGACGGCAGATAACGCTGCCATTCGAATGATCAATTTTGGACGATCCACCACGTCCCCTAAAGGAACTAAAAACAGTAACCCTAACGCATAGCCTAATTGGGTCAACATCGTCAATATCCCGACTGCACTTGTGCTAACAGATAAGCTTGCTGCTACTTTCGTTCCAATCGGCTGGATATAATACATATTGGCAACAACAACGCCACAAGTGATTGATAATAGTAAAATAAGCGAAGTTGTTAAAGGTGTTTTTTCATTACTCTTCATTGATTTCCCCCATTTCCTATCTTAGTTTACAACTTATGGAAAAGATTGGAAATAGAAAAATACAACTATTCGCCACACTTATTATTTGTGCTTTTGTTTTCCTTGTTTTTTCTTGCGATCTTTATAAATAAAGACAACTAACCCTACTAGTACAGTAACACTTGCAACCAACATAACTGCAGTTTTATTATATCCATGAAACAGAGCTTCTCCACCACACGCATACAACACAGACGAAGGGATGACTCCAATCACGATCGACAATATGATTTGCTGTAGAGGCAATTTCATCGCATCTGCAGCAAAATTGACCATAGAAGATGGGATCACCGGTATCATGTAACCTAACATTACGCCTATTTTTGGATGTTTCATTTGCCGAATAGATTGCACCCAATGATTCGTTTCGGTTTTCTTATCTAAAAATTTCAATCGGTGCATCAAAAACACAGCGGAGATATTGCCCAAAGCATTCCCTAAAACATTGATACCTGCCCCAATAAACGGACCAAAGCTCAAACCAGCGATGACTCCAACTACTGAAGTAGGAATACCTGGAACAGCACACATCACCGCTGTCAATACGATCAAGAGTATCGATGCAAAAGTCCCATGCGAACGAATATGTGCGAGTAGCTCTGCCTTACTTGCTCTCGGATTTAAAAATAATTGGATGTCTGTCTGATATTCTAAATACAACCGATAGCCCACTACCAGTATCAGAATGATTCCCAACGTGATCAACATCAATCGGATTATTTTCTTTTTCATATTTCCTCCTGAAAAAAATCTATATTCATTAAATAATAGTTTAACATAAAAACAAAAAAGCACCGAAATCCAACATAGGATCTCAGTGCTTTTAAATAGTAAAAATTATTTAACAGTTACAGATGCGCCAACTTCTTCAAGTTTAGCTTTCAATTCTTCAGCTTCTTCTTTAGATACGCCTTCTTTAACTGGTGCAGGAGCGCCATCAACTACAGCTTTAGCTTCTTTCAAGCCTAAACCAGTTGCTTCACGAACTGCTTTGATAACTTTAACTTTTTGGTCTCCAGCTGCAGTTAATTCTACAGTGAATTCTGTTTGTTCTTCAGCAGCAGCAGCGCCACCAGCAGCAGCTACAGCTACAGGAGCAGCAGCAGATACGCCAAATTCTTCTTCAATAGCTTTAACTAGGTCGTTAAGTTCTAGGATAGTTGCTTCTTTTAACTCAGCAACGATGTTTTCAATGTTCAATGCCATTATAATTTCCTCCGTTTAATTGTTCTTTTTTATTTAATGCTTTATGCGGCAATTAAGCTGCATCTCCATCTTCTTTGTCTGCCACTGCTTTGACAGCGTAAGCCACGTTGCGGACTGGCGCTTGTAGTACAGATAGCAACATAGATAGAAGTCCTTCGCGATTTGGCAATTTTGCCAATGCTGTGATTTCTTCCAATGAAGAGACTTTACCTTCGATGATACCGCCTTTGATTTCTAATGCTTTTGCTTCTTTAGCAAATTCGTCCATGATTTTCGCTGGTGCGACTACATCTTCGTTACTGAATGCAACAGCTGTAGGTCCAGTGAATACTTCGTCCATGCCTTCAAGGCCAGCTTTTTTAGCTGCACGTGAAAGAATAGAATTTTTGATAACTTTCATTTCTACGTTAGCATCACGAAGTTGTTTACGTAAACGTGTTACTTCATCAACTGTTAATCCGCGGTAGTCAACGACTACTACTGATGCAGCTGCTGTAAATTTTTCGCTTACTTCATCAACGATTGCTGCTTTTTTTGCGATAATTGCTTCACTCATTTTTGAGTTTCACCTCCTGAATTTTGATGGAAGAGTTTTTTGCACTGAAAAGGCAAGTCACTTTTATAGTTACTTTGCTCAACCAGTATTGTTCATCACCTATTCACTTCGTTCATAGTGATTCTACTCGCTTTGCTCGAAAGGAAACTCCTTTCGCTTTGCTCAACCAGTATTGTTCATCATCTCTTCACTTCGTTCATAGTGATTCACAATAAAAAACTCTATGCCACCGCAGACATAGAGGGACTATTGAATATATTCAATAAACGTCCTCGGTAGGAAATTAAGGCTTGATGCCACCTACTGTCTTCGGTACAAGTTAATTATTAACCTCAACTAGCTTAGCATGCTAAACTAGTTGAGTCAAGAATTATTTTTCAGTTGGATCAATCAACATTCTAATATTTAATTAGAAAGAAGCTTGGTCAACATGGATACCAGGTCCAAATGTTGTTGTGATCGTTACATTTTTCATGTATTGACCTTTAGCTGCTGATGGTTTAGCTTTTAGCAATACATCATGGATTGCTGCAAAGTTTTCAACTAATTTTTCATCGTCAAATGAAACTTTTCCGATTGGTACATGGATATTTCCAGCTTTGTCCACACGGTAAGTTACTTTACCAGCTTTCACTTCGTTTACTGCTTTTGTTACGTCCATTGTAACTGTACCAGTTTTAGGGTTTGGCATTAAGCCTTTTGGTCCTAATACTCGTCCTAGACGACCTACAGTAGCCATCATATCAGGTGTTGCAACAACTACATCAAAGTCAAACCATCCGTTTTGGATTTTTTGAACCATGTCGTCGTCACCTACGAAATCTGCACCAGCTGCTTCAGCTTCTTTTGCTTTGTCTCCTTTAGCAAAAACTAAAACAGTTTGTGTTTTACCAGTTCCGTTTGGTAATACAACAGCACCACGGATTTGTTGGTCTGCTTTTTTAGGGTCTACGTTCAAACGGTATGCAACTTCAACTGTTGCATCAAATTTTGCAATGTTTGTTTCTTTTGCTAAAGCTACTGCTTCGGCAACAGGATAAACTTTACTTGAATCAACTTTTTTTAATGCATCTTGCATTTTTTTGCTCTTTTTAGCCATTTTGGTTCCTCCTTGATTGTGGTTATAACGGTTGTACCTCCCACGTGTTCTATATCTTTCAATATAGAGCCAACTGAGAAGCTGCTGTCTTAGGGTGTATAGATTATTCTACAGTGATCCCCATGCTTCGTGCAGTTCCTTCAACCATGCGCATTGCTGCTTCAACGTTAGCTGCGTTTAGGTCTTCCATTTTTAATTCAGCGATTTCTCTTACTTGATCGCTAGAAACTTTCGCAACTTTATTTTTGTTTGGTTCGCCTGAACCTTTTTCGATTTTAGCTGCTTTTTTCAATAGAACAGCAGCTGGCGGTGTTTTTGTAACGAATGTGAATGAACGGTCTTCGTATACAGAAATAACAACCGGAATGATCAAACCTGCTTGATCAGCTGTACGAGCGTTGAATTCTTTTGTGAATCCCATGATATTGATACCCGCTTGACCTAGTGCAGGACCTACTGGTGGAGCTGGAGTTGCTTTACCTGCAGGAATTTGCAATTTAACGATTTTTTCTACTTTCTTTGCCACGAGACATACCTCCTTAAGTCCGTGATGTGGTTAATTGGAGATGCATATTTCTCCTCCCACGTTTTATCTGATCTGAAAAAATCCAGACAAATAATGTGCAAAACAATGCACACTGGTACAGTATAGCAAATTTATTTGTTTTTTCAAGATTTTTTTCTGCTATTTTTACATTTTGCTTGAATAAACGCTAAATTTATTCTAAAAAAACAACAATTTTTCGTTCCCATTTCTTCTTTTATGTTACACTTGCGCTAGCATGGTTCAACAGATGAAAGCAAACAATAACACGGTTTTTTAGACCCTTGTACAAAGATTCCTACATAACAAAATGAGGTGGAGAAAATGAAAGATTTAAGGTATAGAAGTGTCTTTGATATTATTGGACCTGTGATGATTGGTCCAAGTAGCTCTCACACTGCCGGAGCTGCTAGAATCGGGAAAATCATACGTAGTATATTTGGCGAACAACCTGATTCTGTAGATATTTATCTATATGAATCATTTGCAAAAACCTATCGGGGGCACGGAACAGATATTGCATTAGTTGGCGGTCTGTTAGGGATGGAACCCGATGATGAACGTTTAGCTGATTCTTTGAAATTGGCATATGAAGCCGGTATGGAAGTCTTGTTTGTTCCTAAGAGTGAAAAAGCCGAACATCCAAACTCTGTAAAGATGCTTCTAAAAAAAGGAACACGAAAGCTTTCAGTCACCGGCATTTCGATCGGCGGTGGCAATATCCAGATTTCTGAATTGAATGGATTCAAAATTTCTTTAAGCATGGGTACTCCTACCTTGATCGTTGTCCACCAAGATGTTCCAGGTATGATTGCTAAAGTGACTAGTATACTTTCTGAGACCAATACAAATATCGGTACTATGACAGTGACACGGGAATCAAAAGGCGAAAGTGCCATCATGATCATTGAAGTAGATAATCCTCAAGTTGAAGAAACGGTAAAAAGACTCAAACAGCTGCCAAATATCGACAGCGTAAATTATTTCGATTAAGGAGCTAAAAAAATGTTTTTATCGATTGAAGAATTAGTAGATCAAGCAAAAGCTTATCCAAGTGTAGCAGAATTGATGATTGCAGTTGAAATGGAAATGAGTGGCCGTTCCCGTAGTCACATCATCGAGATTATGGAAAAAAACCTCTCAGTAATGGAACAATCAATCAACGAGGGAAAAGAAGGTGTTACCTCCGTCACAGGAATTACCGGTGGTGATGCAAAAAAATTAGATGATTATTTAAATGAGGCAGACTTTTTAAGTGGAGAAACAATCTTAAAAGCTGTACGCAATGCTGTAGCTGTTAATGAAGTCAATGCAAAAATGGGGTTGATTTGTGCTACACCGACTGCCGGAAGCGCGGGTGTTGTTCCTGGTGTGCTGATGGCTGTCCGAGATCGGCTTGATTTGACACATGAACAGCAATTGGAATTCTTATTTACCGCTGGCGCTTTCGGGTTAGTTATCGCAAACAACGCTTCTATCAGTGGTGCAGAAGGGGGATGTCAAGCAGAAGTTGGTTCTGCAAGTGCAATGGCAGCAGCAGCTTTGGTTTGTGCAAAAAATGGGACTCCTCATCAAGCAGCACAAGCAGTAGCCATTACATTGAAAAATATGATGGGACTGATTTGCGATCCCGTTGCAGGCTTAGTTGAAGTCCCGTGTGTCAAACGTAATGCTTTAGGCTCTTCTCAAGCTTTTATCTCTGCTGATATGGCATTAGCGGGTATCGAAAGTGTCATTCCGCCGGATGAAGTCGTTGCTGCAATGTACCAAGTCGGACGTCAAATGCCGTCGATTTTCAAAGAAACAGCAGAAGGTGGCTTAGCTGTTACGCCAACTGCTAAACGACTTGCGGAAGAGATTTTAAATAAGAGGGCGTGATAAAGCTCCTTAATTTCGAGTATTAAGAGATTAGTTATCTTCATAACAAAAAACGAAGAGAGGACTAATTGCCCTTCTCTTCGTTTTTTATTAATCCATCAATTTCGTATTTTTTACTTCATCGATCGTTTTTGTTCCTGCAAGTTGCATCGTGATCGACAATTCTTTGTTCAGGTGTTCAAAAACAGATGTTACTCCTTCTGCCCCACCTAGATTCAACCCATAAATCACTGGTCGGCCAATCGCAACTAAGTCAGCACCACTTGCCAGAGCTTTGAAGACATGCTCTCCTCGACGGACACCAGAGTCGAAAATCACTGGTACACGTTTGTTGACTACTTCGGCAATTTTTGGCAATACTTCAAAGGAAGCAGGACCTCCATCTAATTGACGTCCACCATGATTGGATACCCAGATACCATCTGCCCCTGCAGAGATAGCGATTACTGCATCTTCTGGCGATTGTATTCCTTTTACGATAACTGGAAGATGGGTGATTTCTTTGATTGTTTTGATGTCATCTGGTGTCAAGCCTTGTTTTGCAGCTGCATAAATTTCTGCGATTCCTTTTCCTTCGCCATTACCACTTGCACTTTGTTCGCTATACGCAGCTAAGTTAGGCATTGGTAATGGAAATTGGAATTGATTGATGACGTCTTCTTCACGGTAACCACCGAGCGTTGAATCTGCCGTTAAAATGATAGCTTTAGCCCCTGCTTCTACTGCTTTGTTCAAAATGAACTCATTGAATCTGTCGTCTTTACTCATATATAATTGGAAAAACTGCGGTGCGCCTGGCGCTGCATCGGCTGCGTCTTTGATTGTCGTATTTGCATAAGTGCTGATGGAAAAGATTGATCCAGCAGCAGCTACTCCTTTAGCTGTATCAGCTTCCCCTTTTTCATGTGCCAATCCTTGGGCCGCTGATGGCGCTTGGATAATCGGTGTATCTAATTCAATTCCGAAAACAGATGTATGCAAATCGGCTGAGTCGATTCCGCGTATTATCCGTGGCATGATTTTCTTTGTATTAAAAGAAGTCGTATTTTCTTTCATCGTCCACTCATCTTCAGAACCACCGCGAATATAGCCAAAAGCTCCTGCTTCCATGCGCTCTTTTACACGACCTTCTAGTGAGGCAATGTTTACAATATCGATTGGATGTTCTTCATTACTTGTATGATAAGTCATAGTAGATCCTTCTTTCATCTTCTTGATTACATATAAATCATACTAAACTTACAAAAAGTAAGCAAACATTTACTCTCAGATACTTTTATCGCTATTCTTTCCAAATAAATCGACTTACAAGCTGATCTACTTCTTGGTTTTCATGAAGCATACTATGAGAGGCATTTTCACCTGTCACTACTTTTTCCTCTATTTCATTTCCGCGTTGCTTCAACAACGCATAGACCGCTAATGCACTGTTTAACGGTACTGTTCCATCACTCAAGTCTGTTTCATCTAGTTGACCAGCAATCAAGAAAAATCGAGTGGTTATAGGAATATTACCGATCATTTGCTGGTAATCTTGATAGCGGTTAGAAACGACAGCAGGCCCCTTTGCTAACTCATCTGTCAGAGACTGCGCACTGTCATCGACAAAATCATTAAAAGGCGCGCCAATTGCTGTTAATGTCTGAACTTGTGGCAATGACGTATCCTGTCCATACGTTCCTAAATAGCGTAGTGCACTAACTCCTCCCATGGAATGCCCCACTATGTTGACTTTATCTATGCCGTAGTTTTCTTTCAGATACAAAAGACAAGATTTGATCCATTCTGCTTGATTCCACTCGTTATTTTTATTATCTTCAAACAATACTTGGACCATCGGATTGTCTGCTTTTCCAGACAAATCTCCTGTTGCTTGTATTTGTCCATCTGTTCCTACTGTTAAAACCAATTCTTTTACTGCTTGCTGATTTTTTTCCAAACGCCGCAACATCCCTTTAAAGGAATTTTCTGTCCCGCTGTAGCCGTGGAAAAAAAGTGTTGGAATAGTGGTTTTTTCTATCACTTTACTGGATTCTGCCGTTTTTTCTTTATCAGAAACTTCAGTAGTATTTATCTTCGTCGTCTGGCAACCACTTAACGCAAACAAACTGATAAGGACTAAAGCTGCTGCAGTTGCACGTTTGCATAAATTTTTGATTGGTTCTGTCATACACCTCTTCCTTTCCATATAGAAAAAAAGAAAGACTTGAAAGGCCAATCATATGATCGACATTTCAAGTCTCTTTATTAATCGATTTTATCTACTTGATCGAAATCAAGTTCTGTACTGGTTTCACGTCCAAACATATCGATGTTGACTTTCAATTTTTCTTTTTCTCCGTCAACTTCTGTTACTTGTCCTTCTAATCCAGCAAATGCGCCTTCGATGATTTTCACGACTTCGCCAACTTCTACTTCTAGATCATTTTGTCGCAGGCTCATACCGATAGAACGCAAGATATGATTGACTTCTTCTGGAAGTAATGGTGCTGGTTTGCTTCCGGCTCCGTGTGAACCAACGAATCCTGTCACACCAGGTGTGTTGCGGACAACATACCATGAAGCGTCTGTCATGATCATTTCAACAAGTACGTATCCTGGGAATGTTTTATGAACGATTTCTTTTTCTTTCCCATTTTTGACTTCAGTTTCTTTTTCTTCAGGAACAACGACACGGAAAATAAAGTCGGCCATTTTCATACTTTGCGCACGAGATTCGATATTTGCTTTTACTTTGTTTTCATATCCTGAATATGTATGCAAGACATACCAGTTTTTTTCAAAAGATTCCATTGAAGGCTCCTCATTTCATTGTAAAATAAAAAAACCTCAGTACACCCGAAGTTTTTCTTTCGCTTCATTATAGCACTAAAAGTACGTTGTGGCTAGCGAGTTATTTTAAGATCCAGCCAAATAAGCTTTGGATGGCTGTATCCATTACGTAAAACATCAATCCGAAAATAATAGAAGTTTCGATGACTACTAACGTATCTTTACGGAGTTGTTTTCTGCTTGGCCAAGTTACTTGTTTGATTTCATCTTTTACGCTTTTTAGAAATTTCATGAGACAACCTCCCTTGCTACTGTTTATTTCGTTTCTTTATGTAATGTATATTGATTACAATATTTACAAAACTTATTGATTTCCAAACGTTCGCCGCTTTTTCCTTCACTGACTGATTTTGTGTAGTTGCGAGACCCACAAACGGAACAAGCGAGTGCTGCTTTTTTCTTTGCCATTTACTTCTGCCCCCTTGCTGAGAATCAGACTTATACTTCATAACAGTATCACGTAACTTTTTACTTGTCAATTTGTGAAATAAACTATCTATTGTTTTGGATAAAATTATGATATGATTAATTTGAAATTAAGCTAAAATGAGACAATTGGAGGTATAGCGATGCTATTAAAAACACTTGTATATAAGAAAAAAGATCTGACAACCGTTACAGAGACTAGTACATTAGAAGAAGCATTAAAAATTTTAGAAACTTCCGGATACCGTTGTGTGCCGATCTTAGATTCTTCAGGTAATATTTTCCGTGGAAACATTTACAAAATGCATATCTATCGTCATAAAGCAAATGGCGGTGATATGACGCTTCCTGTCACTCATCTTTTGAAAAACGCTACAAAGTTCATTTACCTGGATACTTCTTTCTTCAAAGTATTCTTTACGATCAAAGAGCTTCCTTATATTGCTGTCCTTGACAGTGAAAATCATTTTTATGGTATTTTGACACATAGTACGTTGCTTAATATGCTCTCTCAATCTTGGAGCGTAGAACAAGGAAGCTATGTACTGACAATTGCTTCCACAGGAAAGCAAGGAGATTTGGCTGCTATTGCAAAAATCATTTCAAAACACAGCAGCATTGCCAGCTGTATTACTCTTGATATCGAAAAAGACGAATACATTCGACGTACATTGATCACGCTACCGGCTAACACTGAAGCGAAAGTATGTGAAACGATCGTCAACCACTTAGAGAAAAAGAATTATAAAGTGGTAGAAATTGAAAATTTGCAAAACCAAGAAGCATAATCAAAAAGCGAAAAAAGAAAACAGCTAATCTGCTTTCTTTTTTCGCTTTTTATAATTAGACACGCTTTTCAAAATCAAGCGCGCGATCTAAATAATACATCAATGGTGCTGAAACAGCCATGACGATAAACTCACTTAATGCAAGCGTGCCATAGGTTGTCCAAAATGCTTGGCCACCTGTTGGAACTAACATATAAGCAATCAGTCCCATGCTGATGGTAAAGAAGATCGTGTTCAATACTAAACGCATCTTTACATTTTTCACTTTGTTTTGCAATAAAGCTGTCAGGCCTAAAGAAAGCAATGTTTGGCCGCCACCAAAAACCACATCCATGATACCAAAACCAAAGAAGGCATTATAGACGATGACCCCGCCTAAAACTCCCCAAAGCAATTTACGGTTAAAGACAACTAAATGATTCAAACTTTCTGAAATACGAAACTGGATCGGCCCTGAGGATACAGGCGCAACTAAAATAGTTAACGCTAGATAAAGAGCCATGATGATGCCATTTACAACGATTACGGATAACCGTTGTCTGCTTTTCGTTTTTTGCATTTTCTCTCCTCTTTTCTCCTAGTTTTTTTAACGCGGGATGGTTGATGAACCGCGGTTATGTGAAACAAACAATAATTATAACAGACTTTTCATTTATTTCAATCCGTCTTATCTGCTTTTAAAAAAGCAAAAGCTTAAATAATGTAAACGTTTGCTAAAAATCGTGGGATATGGTATAAAGTAAGTGTAAGGGGTCATAAGAATTCCCAGTAAAGCAGACGAAGTAGGATCTGCAAGAACAGAATTGTTGTGAAACTTAAATAAATAAAAAAGGATGTGGGAATTTGAGCAACCTCTTACTAGAGAACGGTCTAGCAAGCAGCTGAAGATCTAAGTGGACATGCCGAACCTTGGAACTTCTCCTTACGTAAGTAATGGATCATGCGCTTGCTAGGCTTTTTTGTGTTTTTCGGTCTTCGGACCTTTTTCATTTTCCTAGACTTCTGCTATAATAACCAAGAATTAATTTTGTAACAGATTTTTTTGAAAAAACAAGTTTCTTTCATTCAAAAAATAGAAAAAGCTTGCTAATTATTGGTTAACCAGCAAACAGGAGTATTAAAATATCTTGTTTTATTGAATAGCAGGAGGAAATTATGAAATTCCATTATCATATATTGATCAATCCATCGGCAGGCAGCGGAAATGGCTATAAAGTAGCAGAAAGAATTTTACCGGTATTAAAAAATAAGCATATTGACTATACACTTCATTATAGTGAATACAAAGGACACGATGCTGAGATTGCTGAAACTTTGGCAAAAGAAACATTGATTCCTTGGATAGAAGAAGAACAGAAAACAATCGATATTTTCCCCCTTTTGATCATCGTAGGAGGTGACGGCACCTTACATCAGGTACTTGATACTTTCTATCAGATGGAAGTAGAATTCCCAGTTGCTTATATTCCAGCAGGTTCTGGAAATGATTTTGCTCGAGGGGCAGGCCTTCCAAAAAATCCCAAAAAAGGACTTCAGCTGATTTTAGCAGCTCAATCACCAGAAAAAGTCCACATAATGGCTTATGAAGAAAAAATAAGTGAAAAAAAAGGAATAGCTGTTAATAATTTCGGTATAGGATTAGATGCAGCTATCGTCCATGCGACAAATCATTCTTCCACAAAAAAGCGATTGAACAAATACAACTTAGGATCATTTTCGTATTTATTCTCTATTCTCCGTGCTTTATTCACTCAAAAAGGATTTCCAATTCTGGTAGATGCAGGAGGAAAACAATTAAGTTTTTCAAACGCATTTTTATGTACAGCAACGAAGCATCCTTTTTTTGGCGGAGGAATCGCGATTGTTCCAACTGCTGATGCGTCTAAACCAGTCATTGATTTTGTCGTGGTCGAACGAATCAATTTCTTTAAAATCTTGTGGCTCATTCTTTTACTTATACAGAAAAAACAATTGAAATCGAAATATTTCCATCACTACACAACAAACAGATTACGTATCGTTTCAACAACACCGCAACATGGTCAAGAAGATGGAGAAGAAATGGAAAAACGACCTTTTGATATCACAATAACCACAACTAAACAGTTGTTTTGGTGTTAATAAAAGAGGTTTTGTCAGAAGCTACATCTGGAACACCGTTTATTCGGAAAAAAGGACTGTGACACGACTTTTGTCACAGTCCTTTTTTTACTATGCAGTTAATTCTTTGCCCAATTGGGTTGCCATCGATAGTTTCTTTCTTTACCCAAAATAAATTGGATCATTGAAAACACCGCAGCAAAAGCAACTAAGACACAACCATTGAACCAAAAAGATTCTGCAAATGTTTGATTGTAACTGAGTGTTTCACTGATCAAGTTATTATTTTGAACAAACCAATATGTTGGTGTGAATGCCGCTATTTTGCTAACCATTTCTGGCAAGTATTCTGCTGGTACAAACACCCCACCGATAAAGCAACTGCCTGTGATAAAAATATCTTTGATCCCACTGCTGGTTTCTGAGTTTTTTACCAATGAAGTGATACAAGCCGAAAAGCTAATGACCGGCAATAAAAACAAGAAAGTATTTAAAATATGATACCATACCGTTATATCCCACGAGGTGTGGATCACTAACAGAACCATTAGAAGTAAGAAGCCACTGAACAACAGCAGCGAGTAACTAATCAAACTAAAGGTTACTTTGCGATTCAAGTTTCGTTTGGTAATGGGCGCACTCTGGTTTCGTTTACTGATCTCTTTGCGATTAAACGCTAGATTGATGACGCTGAAACCGCTAAAAATGGATAGAAACAACCCATAAGACAAGAAATTAAAGGTTGTGCCCGTCAACAGCTTTTTCATCCGCTGACTATATCCCGCACTTAGCTCAACTTCTCCAGTAACCGAGAGTGCCATTTGTGTCTGTTCCATAGCTGCATCGATTGTTTTATCTTCTTCTTGAAACAGAATCAGTGTTTGCAAAAAGGTGTTCACTTGCTGTGTAACAACTGTTTTAGAAAAGGCATCTGGGCGACTCTGTATCTTGATCGTCGGCATCTTTCCTACTTCGACTTGTTCGGTAAAGTCTGCAGGCAGATGTAAGATAATGTTTACACGATTAAAATAAAGAGCATCATCGATTTCTTTTTGTGAGGTTCCATCCAATGTAACGACTGTTTCCTTGTCATTCAAATATTTACGAAGGCCATCGACTACAGGCGACTCTTCTTCACTAATCAAGGCGATTTTCGCATCTTGCAGAGAGGTATTTTCAACATCAATATTTTGCGCAAAAAAGAATGTGGCAACAACAGTGATAATTACACCTATCAGTAAATTCGATTTATTTGCTTTAAGCAATGTCCAAATCGTTTTATAAAGCGTCATAACGCACCCCTCTTTCCATCCAAGCATTTCCTAACGCAAAAAGGAAAATAAATCCGATCAACCATAGAAGATTGGTATAAAAACTAGCCAAATCAGTGTAGAAATAAAGTTTATACAAACTTTCGCTGATCAAGTTGACGAGATTTAATTGACCAACAATCGGAATATGAAGATCAATCCAATACTTCACTTGTTCCGACCCCATCATACCAGCAAAAAAGCTCATCGCAATCGTCACTGAAATCAAGATGCTATCCTTTTGCACCAGATTCATTTTTGGTATCAAATTACCAACCAATGTACCTAACAAAATCGCACACAACGACCCCAGAGCGGTAACAATCATCAACCATTGCCAACGTTCACCAAAGTCTACTTGATAGATAAAACGAAAGACAGCTAACATAATATAAATCTCTGTCAAAACAATCGTAAAGCTTGCTGCCAAATTAGCGATTGAAACTAACGATTGCTTTCTAGGAATCAAGGACAAGCGAATACCATTTGACGATTGATTTGCTTGCTGATCCTGTACATTGCGGACCCCCCACATCGTCCCGTAGAGAATCGCCATTCCAATCAGAGTGAAGAAATAAAAACTTTTGAAACTCATATTACGACCTGCATGAACTTCTTGAAAAGATACTTCTTGTTCAAAAACAGTCATGATGGGCGCGAGATCAACGTTCTCCACTTCTGCCACTTTACTCGAAATTATACCAATACGCTGTAAAAATTGATCCATGACGTTTTTCATCAACGTCTGACTCATTCCTGCTTGACCCACATGGAGCGAAACAGATGAACCATCAATGAGATAAAAACCAGCCAAATCATCTGCATTTAGCTTTTCATTCGCTTCTACTTCCGATAGTTCCTGTACTTCAAATAATGGTTTATCATTGACTTCGACTTGTTCTAAGACTGTGGTAAAATTTTCCGAAAGCGCTGTTTGATCCGCTTTGATTACAATTCCAGTATTAATCGTTTCGAGATTGCCACCTTGATCAATCTCGCCAAAGGCCGCCATAAACATCAATCCTAAAAGAATTGGAAAGGCCAATGTCCAAAACAACATGGATTTATTTCGCAGCAGTATTTTTGTGCGATATTTATAAAAATGCCAAAACATTATTTCCCCTCCTCTAGTCTCTCAAATCCTTGCCAGTAATCTCTAAAAAGACATCATTCAAGGACGCTTCTTTGGTTGCTATTTTTCCGTAACTGATCTTTTCTTCTTGTAAGATTGTAAGAATCGGCAACAATACTGTATTTAGTTCAGTAGTTGTTACTTGGAGCTGACCTTTTTTATAAGCGATTCCATCAGAAGCTATTGTTCGCTGAATCGCTGACAACACGTTTTCTGGGAGTAATGGGATGTCGATCGTCAAACGATCCGCCGTCCGTACCATATCTTTTAGAGATTCTTTGGTTCCTTTAGCAATCACCTGTCCTTGATCCATGATCACGATCTGGTCGCAAAGAATTTCTACTTCTTCCATGTAATGTGTTGTATAGACAATGGTTGCTCCTTGTCGATTCAGCTCCTTGATACTTTCTAAAATTTTATTCCGACTTTGGGGGTCTACAGCTACTGTCGGCTCATCTAAAAAAATTAACCGCGGCTTGTGGGCAATCCCACATGCGATGTTCAACCGACGTTTCAAGCCACCACTAAGTTCTCCTGGACGAAACGAAACATATTTTTCTAATCCCACTAATTGAATCACCTCTTCAATCAAGGCTTTCCTTTTCTCTTTTTCGGAAACATATAAACCGCAAAAATAATCGATATTTTCTTGCACACTTAGTTCGTCAAAGACCGCAACGTCTTGAGGAACGACCCCAATCATTGCCTTGACAGCATAATTTTCAGGAGTCATTGTTGTCCCGAACAATTTAATGGTTCCTTTGTCATAATTTAACAAAGAAAGCATACAGTTGATGGCAGTCGATTTCCCACTGCCGTTTGGTCCTAACAGACCTAAGACTTCTCCTTCTTGTACTTGCAGATCAAAATGATTCAATGCTACAAAATCTCCATAGCGTTTGACTAATTTATCAATTTCGATAATCATCATGAAAAACTCCTTCCAAATTTCTTGTTGATCTGACTATAATAAAGTGCAAGAAAAGAAACTAGTGACGATTGGCTAAACCACACATGACATTTGTCACAATGAAGGAGTCTGCTATGCATAAATCTCGGCTACTCAACGAAACTAGCTTTCTACTGGTTATCTCATTGCTTTTGCTGGTAAGTCAAGGATTCGTTGCTATGCAAGTTATCTATTTATTGATCGCCGTTTTATTCACTGGTGTCAGTTATTTACTGCCTACAAAGCCAAATTGGATTTTCCAAGTTATTCTATTTCTTTTATGTGCCTTTTTACCTGATCTTGTCCTGTTTCTGCCAGCGACGATGCGAGTGATCGCCCCTGAAGAAAGCCACCTTGATTACTTGTTTTTGTTAGGTTTTTTGTTGATTTCGACGGTTGGTAATCATCCCCCCATCAAGGTCGCCTTTGTCGTAATTTTGCTGTTTTTTTCCTTTTACTTACGAAAAAAAGATCAACGAACGACCGATCTTGAGAAAAAGTACATTGTCTCCAAAGATACTCATTGGGAAAAACAACAAGAGTTATCGGAACAAAATAAAGCATTGGCCCTGTCACAAGAAACACAATTAGCCTTGCAAATTGTGGAAGAACGGAACCGAATTGCCCGAGACATCCATGACAATGTCGGTCATCTGCTGTCAAGTGCGATTTTACAAATTGGTGCGCTTGAAATGATCAATCAAGAACCAAAACTAAAAGAACCATTAGAAAATTTAAGTGCCACCGTTCACACTGGGATGGATCGGATTCGTCAAAGTGTCCATGACCTCCATGAGACATCGATCTCTTTTCAACACTCCTTAGAGTTTCTGATCGCTGATTTTCCTTCTTCTGTTACGATTGAAGGAAACTTGTTTGAAGGATTGAATGAAACGCAGCAAAACTGCTTCTTAATGGTCATCAAAGAAGCCTTAACCAACAGTATCAAACATAGTCATGCCAAAACCGTTGTTTTACATTTTCGAACGTTGCCGGCCTTTTATCGCTTGCAAATCACGAATGATGGCACCAGCCCACAAAAAAATTCTGCTCCCGGTATTGGTTTGAAAACGATGCGTCAACGTGTTCAAGAACAAAAGGGACAAGTCCATATTTTCCAAGAAAACCAGCAATTTCAGTTAACGATCATTTTACCAAGGGAGGGACACCAATGATAACAGTAGTCATTATTGATGATGATCCATTTGTGACGAAATCGTTACAAACCATTTTAGAAAGCACGAAAGAGATCCGTGTGTTAGGCATTGGTCATTGTGCCAAGGATGCGCTAGTCTTATACGAAACCCATCGTCCCGATGTTTTGCTGACGGACATCCGCATGCCTAAACAAACGGGCATCGATGCTGCCAAAGAAATTTTGGCTAAATTTCCCAAAGCCATCCTTTTGCTTTTGACGACATTCAAAGATGAAGAATACATCCGCGAAGCATTTTCCATCGGTGTCAAAGGGTATTTAATCAAACAGAACTTGCAAGCGATTATTCCTTCTGTCAAATCCGCTTATAATGGACAGGCCGTATTTGGTAATGAAATCATCGAGACTTTCACTCAAATGTTGAAGAATAAACCGACGATTGATAGTCATGCTTATGCTTCTTTTAGTGAACGTGAGCTTGCAATCATCAAAGAAGTAGCTGCCGGGAAAAACAATAAAGAAATTGCAGATGCCTTGTACTTGAGTGACGGCACTGTTCGCAATTACATCAGCCAATTACTAGAAAAGCTAGATTTACGGGATCGCACGCAATTGGCTATCTATTTTTATCAGCATTTGCAATAAGTCTTATCTAACACAAAAAAACCTGAATGATGCTCCTTCGCATCATTCAGGTTTTTTTCACATCTTCTATTCAATTGTCCCGCAAACCATTTCCTCACGATTGAAAGAATCAAGGATTCGCAGGGCTGCCAGGATTCGTTGGATTGTTCGGCGTGTTAGGCGGAAAAATAGGCGCCTTGTCTAACGTTTTTTCTAGTTTTGATTCTTCACGATCGTCTCGTTCTACATCAGGACTTTCATTCAATTTGAATTCTTTTTCCATCTCATCTAACTTTTTAAAGTCATTGCCAGATTCTTTTGCTAATTTCGCTAATTTATCTTCGGTTTCTTTAGCCATAAAGTAACGCCCCCCTTTTGATTTCAGCTTAGCATATCACACTGAAAAAACAAAAGAAAACGCTAACCAACGATCATTTTTAGCTATTTCTCATCTTTAAAATCAAGCATTTTTTGCCGGTATAAAATCGTAGGGAGAACTGTTTTCCATACCAATCATCGGATCTACTAACTGGTTATCGATCACTTCTGCTGTAAGAACGAAATCTTTAGAAACAGCAGGTTCTACCTCTTCTTTCTTTTCTTCTCCAACAAATGAAGAAAACAGATCTGGTTCCACTGTTTCCGTTACTTGTTTTTTCGATTCATTCGTCCCACTGTCATCTTCTACAGGTAGCTTTTCTTTTACAACCCGTGGCTCTTTTGTATAGTTCCCATCTTCAAATGGATCATTTCCGACCAAAGAATCTTCATAAGCTGCTAGTTTGGTCCGGAGAGTGATATTCATTTTATCATTATCTATGATCCTTGATTTCAACGTAGTCATCCGGCTTGCTGATTCATTCGCTACACAAGTGACATAGGCTTGCTCTTCCCCTAACAAAATCAACAGTTCCTTACTGCGGGTCACTGCCGTGTAGAGCAAATTACGCTGAAGCATTCGCTGATATTGATGGACCATGGGCAAAATAACCATCTTGAATTCACTGCCTTGTGATTTATGGATTGAGCAACAATAAGAAAGAGTGATTTTATTCCATTCGTTTCTTTTATAAGTGACCTCATTTGCATCAAACTGGATAACTAATTCATCCACTTTATCTTCAGAATCTTTTGCCAAGATGATACCCGTGATTTCTCCCATATCTCCATTGAATACATTCAATTCGGGAGTATTGACTAATTGGAGGACTTTGTCTCCTATCCGATAAACGGTGTCGTTCCAATGTACTTCCTTTTTTCCAGGTTTCCCTGGATTGAATATCTCCTGCATCATTTTATTTAACGCATCGATCCCTGCAGGTCCCCGATACATTGGTGCTAATACTTGGATATCTTGTGCACGGAATCCCTTATTTTTCGCTTTTTCCACAATTTTAGAGATCAAGGGTTCAATTTGATAAGCATCACTTCGGAAATAGGAACGATCTTTTTGATTCTTTGTGAAATCTTTTGGCAGACGTCCTTCTTTGATCTCATGGGCAAGAGGAATAATACTAGAACCATCACCTTGCCGATAAATCTGATTGAGTTCCATTTTGGGAATTTGTTCGATTTCCAAAAGATCATGGAGTACTTGACCAGGACCGACAGAGGGAAGCTGATCTTTGTCTCCTACTAAGATAACTTGCATATTCGTCGGAATCGCTTTGAATAATGTGTTAGCCAGCCATGTATCGACCATAGACATCTCATCAACAATCAAAAGTCCGCCTTCTAATTCTTTCGTACTGACTGAAGGTGTTTTTTCCCGTCCATTCAGCCCCAGAAGACGATGGATCGTACTGGCAGGCAGACCTGTCGTTTCGTTCATTCGTTTAGCTGCTCGGCCAGTTGGTGCTGCAAGTAGAATAGGAAAAATTTCTTGGGTATATTTTGAAGGATCCAATTCCAGTCCGTTCAACTCTGCAAAAAGATTGACGATTCCGTTGATCACAGTAGTTTTCCCCGTACCTGGTCCTCCTGTTAAAATAAATAGAGGGGAACGGATTGCTTCAGCGATAGCTTGTTCTTGCGAAGGTCCATACTGTATGCCGAATATTTTTTCGATACGCCGAATATTCTTCTGCACTTCTTTTTCAGGATAATGGATTTCTTTTTTACGACTGAGAAGGCGCTGGATCGAATTACCGATCCCCCATTCAGAAAAGTACAAACTGTTTTCGTAAAGATTAGTCTCTTCTTGTTGTATCTTTCCTTCTTCAACAAGTTGGATAATTACAGTAGCAACCTGATCAGGCTGGATTTCAATTGGGCGACTTGTTTCTAAAATACGGATCGTTTGCTGAAGCAATGTCTCCGCCGGTACGTATGTATCTCCTGTTTGAACTGCATGCTGAAAAATCTGATGCAAGATAGCTGCTCGAATTCTTCTCGGTGAATCTGCTGCAATACCGATTTGTTCGGCTAGATTATCTGCACGTTTGAACCCGATTCCTTCTATGTCTTCGACTAGCTGGTACGGATTTTCTTCGATGATATCCAAAGACTCGTTCTTATAGGCCTGGTAGATACTGAAAGCTAACTGACTACCGAACCCGTAACGATTCAGTCCCATGATCACTTGATCCATCCCGTGGTTTAGCCGAATCGTCTCAGCAAGCATTTCTCTTTTTGGCTTCGTCAAACCGGAGATTTGTTTTAATACCGAAGGATCAGCAATGATTTTTTCGATAGCATCTTCTCCCAGCAATTCTACAATTTTTTCTGCTGTTTTCTTCCCGATTCCTGGGAATTTTTCGCTGGAAAGATACGCTACGATCCCATTTGCAGTTGTTGGCTTTTCTTGCTCATATCTTTCGAGTTTAAGCTGCCTTCCGTATTTAGGATGATCCACTAATTCTCCATAAAAACGATAAGTCTCATTTTCTTGAATATCGCCGAAACTTCCGGTGACTACAATCTCTTTTTCACGGTAATCAGCTGTGGTTTCACTGATGTGTACCAAAAGCACTTTGTAAAAATTACTAGGATTTTGAAAAAAAATCGCGGCAACTGTACCAACGAAATAAGGCATTTCTTCTGGCTGCATCGGAAGCCGCCTCCTTCTTCTATAGTAAAGGTTCTGGTGCTGTTTCAGTTCCTAAAAAATCTGTTTGGTTCCATACTTTCAGTTCATATGGCAATAATCTGCAAGGCTCTTCAGTCTCTAAAATCGTCAAACTACTATTGAACAATCCACCCATTTCACGCAACTCACTTAGCTCTTTTCCTGTCATCCATTGAATAGCTGCAGTTAAAGAAGCTCCATGTCCTACGAATAAAAGTGGGCCATCTTTATGTTGGGCAACCGCATCTGCTACAACAGTTTCGATACGTGTGATTGCCGATTCAATCGTTTCTCCGTGAAAAGGAGAAGGATCATACAGATCTAAATGATTACGCAAATTCGGCAGATTATCCGGATATTTCTGGTACATTTCATCGATCGACTGACCTTCTAAAGTACCCAGCCCTAGTTCTCTTAGCTTATCTGTATAAAAAATCTCTACCGGACGAGCAAGCTCTTTGTTGATACCTTCTGCTGTATCACGTGCTCGCTTTGCTGTACTGGAATAAATTGCTTTAAAAGGAACATATTTTACCTTTTTCCCAAATGCTTTGATTTCTTCGTAACTTTGTGGCAAAAGCGGAGAATCGCCATTGCTCCCTTGAAAACGTCTTTCCTGATTCCATTGTGTCTTCCCATGTCGGGTAAAATATAGTTCCATACGCAGCACTCTCCTGTCTTTCTTTTATTTTACTCTATAATAAACTGTCTAATCCAGCTTGTCATTTTCATAGTGATGCGTCAATTCTAAATTAGGGAATCCTTGCTGGCGAAGTGCTTCATACACTATCATTGCAGCTGTATTCGATAAATTCAATGAGCGGACATGCTCATCATTCATAGGGATGCGTAAACACTTTTCTTCGTTTTCACGCATAAATGTTTCTGGCAAACCGGTTGTTTCTTTTCCAAATAAAAAGAAGTGCTCTTCTCCATCAGCAAAATTTTCGTCACTATATACTTTATGGGCAAATTTTGAGATCAAATGTAGTTTACGATTACCTAAAAATGTTAAAAAAGCTTCTAAATTACTGTGGTAAGTAATATTTACATCATTCCAATAATCCAACCCTGCCCGTTTTAGATGTTTGTCATCAGTTGAAAAACCTAGTGGCTCGATTAAATGAAGCGGAGTATTCGTGGCTGCACACGTACGGGCAATATTTCCAGTGTTTGCAGGGATTAATGGTTCAAATAAAACGATATGATTCATCAGGATCATTCCTCTCATATTTATGTTCGTTTCTATTTTCTGACAATTTGATTTTTGCATAAAAAAAAAACGTATCAACTCGGTGTCAGTCACTGCGAGTCGTTACGTTAGTGAAGCTCTTCTCACTAACTTTTATCAGAACAGGAACCTGATAAAAACCAATGAAAAAACAACTTGTTGCTAATATAACACCCTCAACTTTTTTTTGCAACCTCTACTCATTAAAAACTGCTAGAAAAACGCTTTCTCTTAGTTCCTTTTAATAATTCTATGTCAATTGTAATCTTCTTCAAAGGATTCTTATATAAGTCTGCTTTGATTCGCTCTTCTACCTGCCATTCTAAAGGTGACATGGCCAAAAGATCTTTTTGATTTTCCTCTGGTATCTCAAATTCATAGGTTACACGCTGACGTTCAGTTAATTTCATTGCTTCAGCAAACTTAGCTACTACACGTTCATTGGAATAACTCTGTTTTTCAGGTTGATTCGGATAAAAAGCCTGACGTAGTTCCTTTAAATAATTTTCTTGTGGCACCACCTTCAACACTTCTCCATCTTCTGAGAGTACACGTTGGAATTCTTGGTAATGAGAAGGCGAAAAGATATTTAAAACCGCGTTGAATGTTTGATCAGCAAACGGCAAATTGGTCAAATCAGCTACACACCAAAATGCTTCGGCAGATTGTTCTGTAGCTGCGTAGACTCCTTCTTTTGAAATATCAAATCCAACAGCATTTTGAATCTTTTTCAATTTTGAAAGTTCATTCAAGAAGCTACCTTCTCCGCAGCCAACATCTAATAGCGAGACTTCTTCAGGTAAATGCTGCGCAATAGTCTCAATAACGGGCTGATACATGCCAGATTGGATCATTCTACGCCTTGGAACGAACATTCCTTGATCGTATTCTGTTTTAACCGCATGGGATAAAAAATAAAGTGTTCCTTTTTTGGAAAGGTCAAAACGGTGATTATTTTTGCATATCAAGCCATTATCAGACTTTTTTACTTCTTCTTGGCAAACCGGACAGCGGAACAGCTGATGATTTTCTGCCAAAAACTGGCGTCCTCGGTCAATTTTTTTTAACATACTTCCCCCTCATTTCTGTTTTATCTTACCGTTAGATGCTCACTTTGGCAACTGCTAAAAATATGATACAATGCCTAGAAGAAAGTGAAAGATAAAGGAGAAGATTAGATGATCAAAGAATTTTGCGCTGAAAACTACACATCTATTCCTCTAGCAATTGCTAGAGGAGCCGATCGGATCGAATTGTGTGACAACTTAGCGGTCGGTGGCACAACCCCGAGTACTGGTGTGATCGAAGAAACGTTAAGTTATGCTGGGGAAAAAGATATCCCCGTAATGACGATTATTCGTCCTAGAGGGGGCGACTTCGTCTATAACGATATCGAATTGAAAATCATGCATACTGATTTGATTGAAGCAAAGAAATTAGGGACGGATGGCGTAGTATTTGGTTGTCTTACTCCTTCAGGCTGGCTAGACGAAGAGGCCTTGGAACTATTGATCGAAACAGCAGAAGGGTTGCAGATCACCTTCCATATGGCTTTTGACAGTATTCCTGAAGATCGGCAATTCGAAGCAATCGATTGGCTGGTAGAACATGGTGTTGACCGTATCTTGACTCATGGCGGTCCTGCTGACAAAACTATTGTAGAAAATTTCCCACGGCTTAAAGAATTGATTGCCTATACAGATGGCCGCTTAATCATTTTGCCTGGTGGTGGTGTCACTGCAGAGAATGCAGCACATGTAGCTAAAGAATTGAACGTAAGCGAAGTACACGGAACCAAAATCGTGGATCTTCAGTTATAATCTTATAAACAAAAAAACATTTGCAACAGGCATAATGCTTATTGCAAATGTTTTTGTTTTTTTACATAAAATAGCCCATAAATAAAGAAGCAATATTGAAATAAATCAGTACACTCGTCAAATCGCTCAAAGTCGTGATAAAGGGGCCGCTTGCTACTGCTGGATCAAATCCTAGACGATCCATTAGCATCGGGATTAAACTACCTGCAAGATTCGCCACTGTGATTGCAAATAGCATAGCCATCCCTATGACAAACCCCAAGATAAAATTATGTTTCCAAAAACCTACGATTAGAAAAATCGTGATCCCCGTAACAGCTCCTGTGACAACGCCGGTCAAGACTTCAGCCAAAACAAGTCGAACAAATCCATGATCTTTCTCATCAGAAATCGCAAGTCGACGAACAGCCACAGCTAGCGACTGGGTTCCAGCATTACCGGCAGTTCCTGTAATCAGCGAAATGAAGACTGCTAAAATACTCGCTTCACTTACCAAGTCTTCATAGTGACTGATTAAAGAAGCGGTCGACATACCTAAAAACAACAGAGTGATCAGCCAAGGCAAACGTCGAGACGCTGCCTTTACTGGATTTTCATTAATTTCTTCCACATTGACCCCGGCAAGTCCTGAATAATCGCTAGCAGCTTCATCATCAATAACGTCGATGATATCATCGACTGTGACGATTCCTAACAAATGATCATCATAATCGGTAACAGGAAGAGCTAAGAAGTCATAATCCCTAAATGTTTGTGCCACATCTTCTTGGTCGTCGCCTACATGAACTGAAAGCACTCGTTCGCTCATCAGATCAGAAATCATTGCGTCGTCATCATTCACGATTAGGTCGCGCAGAGAAATAACCCCTACTAGCTGACCTTCTTGATTAACGACATAGATGTAATAGATTGTTTCAGCTACATCTGCTTCGTTCTTCAGCACGTACATCGCAGAGCGAACAGTTTGATTGGCTACGATCGAAACAAATTCAGTTGTCATGATCGCGCCAGCTGTTTCATCCTCGTAATGGAGAAGTTCCTTGATTTCACTGGCATCGTCTGCCGACATCAAACTTAAATATTTAGCAATTTGCTTTTTATCCAGCGTATTAAGCAAGTCAACAGCATTATCTGTATACATCTCAGAAAGCATATCAGCTGCATAGCTAGGACGCATTTCATCTAGGTATTCTTTCATATGTTCGTTGTCTTCTTCAATCACATCGAACATATCCGCTAATTCTTTAGGCGACAGATAGGAATAGATCAGCTGTCTGTTCTCTTCTGTAAGAGATTGGTAGAATTGCCCCTGCTCATAGATATGCATCTCTAAAAAACTGTTTCTGAATGCCTGAATATTATTTTCCCTTAAATCTTGAGTCAACTGGGCAAATCTTTCCTCTAATTCTTGATTTTCATCCAAACCAATCTCACCTCGCCTTATTCTTCAAACCGTCTCACAACTGCCTCCATGTCTGCGGCTAAAGGCTGCTTGAACTCCAGCAACTCTTCTGTAAATGGATGGTAAAAACGCAGATCATAACAATGAAGGGCTTGTCTTTTTATTCCCAGATCCATTCGCCCGCCATACATATCATCACCGAGCAGGGCACAGCCAATTGCGGAAAAATGAACTCTTATTTGATGTGTCCTTCCTGTATGCAGCTGGATATCAACTAACGCGATTTCTGTTAGTCGCTTCTCTATCCAGTACTCAGTCTGTGCCGAACGTCCTTCATCAGAGACCATTCGCTTCAATAGCGAAGAATAATCTCGGGCGATCGGCAAATCGATATGTCCATGTGCCGATAAATCTGAAAGCCTTCCACTGACTAAGGCCTGATATTTTTTCACAAACTTCTTTTCACGAAGTTGCATATCTAATTTTGCGTGCGCAAATCCATGCTTTGCAAAAAGCATCAAACCAGATGTATCCCGATCTAGTCGCGTCACCACATGGATTACTTGGTTTTCGTAACCTTTTTTTTTATAATAAGCCTTTACACGATTAGCCATTGTCCCATTTGGATGGTATTGGGCAGGAATAGACGAAACGCCTGCTGGTTTATTTACTACCAGAACGTGTTCATCTTCATACACGATATCGATCGGTGTTTCATCCAAAAGTACGGTTTCATGTTCTCCTTCAGCAGGAATCACAATGGTTACCTTATCATCCTTAGCTAGAGAAAACAAGACATTTTCTACTTGATCATTAACTTTGATTTGACCGCCTTGAAATTTTATTTTCGCTAACAGACCCTTTGAGATCCCTTTTTCTTTTAAAAAATATTTTACTTGCTGAGAATGATCTTTCTCATAATCCCATGTAAACTGCATATCAATCCTCACTAATAAAGGCATCTTTCACACGATGCCAAAAATGCATATGTCGATAAGAAGCAAAATGGATCCGTTCTTCTGCTATTCGATAATAAATTGAGCGGATATTTGCTTTTGCGACATTCAATTGATCAACCGTTACAAGATAATCTTCTGTATTTTCCAATTTTATTTCTAGCCATTCATCATGGGCAATCACGATCGGAGAACCCAAAGTACGAAACACTCGATTATTCAGTGAAGCAATCTCTGCCAACTGAAAGGCATTGATACTAGGATGGATCACAGCACCGCCGACACTTTTATTATATGCTGTCGAACCAGTAGGCGTAGAAATCGTCAATCCATCTCCTCTAAAACTTTCAAACAGCTCGTTTTTGATGTATACATCGGCTACCATCGTACGATTGGCCCGTTTAATCGTTGATTCATTCAGTGCTAAAAAATGCTGGTCCGGTGTTTCATCCAAATAACTGATCCGAACATCCAGCAAGGGATAACTAACACTTTGTTCCCGATTCGTTCGTAAGCTGTCTACTAGTTCTTCCAGCTCGTAATCCCGCCAATCCGTGTAAAACCCTAAATGACCTGTATGCACGCCCAAGAAACGCACATCATTCAGACAATGACTGTAGTGATGGAACGCCGACAATAATGTGCCGTCTCCGCCGACTGAGATGACTAATTCTGGCTCATGATCATCTCGTTGAATCCCTGCTTGTTCTAAAAGTGCGTTCAACCGTTCTGTCACTTCTATAGTCTTTGCTTCTTTATTATGAACGATCGCTACTTTCATCCCCTGCCTCCTCTCTTTCGCTTTCTTTCTTCAAAAGCGTTCGATAGTAGACATCATCTGATTTTCCTCTTCCATGGGAGAATAACCGCTGTGCTTCTTGGATTTCTTCACGGATACTGGACATCTCTTCATCCAACTGATAGGCAGCTTCTGCCGCACGCTGAAGTCGTTCACTCATTTCTTCTGGAAAAACGCCTTGATATTTATAATTCAGCGAATGCTCAATCGTTGCCCAGAAATTCATCGCAAGAGTCCGAATCTGGATTTCCGCCAAAATTTTCTTCTCACCGCTGATCAGCTGTACAGGATACTCGATCACCAGATGATAAGAACGGTAGCCACTTGCTTTTTTATTTGTGATGTAATCTCGTTCTTGGAGAACTTTCATGTCTTTTCTTTTACGGATGATCTCAACAACTTGATGGATATCTTCTACAAACTGACACATGATCCTTAACCCGGCAATATCAGACATTTCTTCTTCTAAACGTCCCATTGGAATATGCCGTAATTGTGATTTTGTTACAATACTATCGACTGGCTTGACTCTCCCAGTGACAAATTCAATCGGGACATGTCGATTTTGTTCACGGAACTGTTTGCGGATCCCCCGCAGTTTCACTTTCAATTCTGATACAGTTTGTTCATATGGTGCTAAAAATGCTTCCCAATCTCGTTCCATAGCTGATACCTCTACTTCATTAACATTCATTGTTTATTCTACCATATATGCAAAGTTTTTTCGTACTCTTGATTTATGCATTGACCAAAAAAAGAAAATTAGGCAAAATAGACAAAAAGGAGTCGATCAAATGACACAAATGCTTGAAATCGAATATAAATCTATGCTGACAAAGCAAGAGTACGAGATATTCATCGCTCACTATCAATTAACAGATAAAGATTTCCGTGTACAGACTAATATTTATTTCGATACCGTTGATGAACAGCTGAAGAAACAAAATTGTGGCCTACGGATCCGTTTCGTTGGTCATCAAGCTGAATATACATTAAAAACACCTGCTGAAAAAGGGCGTCTCGAAACAACGGATACCTTTATAACAGAAGAAGCAGAAGCATTTATCTTCGAAAAACGTCTGCCTCGTTCAGGCGCAGTTTTTCAAAAACTTTCTGATTTGAATATCGATCCTGCTTCATTAATCCAAACCGGAAAGCTTACAACAAAACGGGCTGAATTCCCTATTGAAGAAGGACTTTTAGCTATTGATGAAAGCTGGGGAGACAATCTACACGATTTTGAACTGGAACTAGAGGTAGGGGATGCATCTGTGGGAAAAATTGCTTTTATAAATTTTTTAAAACGTTTTTCTTTACCTTATCGTCCTGCTAAAAACAAGATCCAACGTATGCTTGAAGCTAAAAATTAGAAACCTTTCATTTTCACAAGGCACTTGAGTTCATTTTTTTACTTTTTTCTGTTAAGTTATAGGATGTGAAAGAATCTAGTCACTAGTTGTATAGAATCTATTTTGGGGGAGATTCATATGATCGAAATCTATTTATTTGTTAATCCTTTAGGGGAATACTGTTTCGAAATGGAACAACAGTTATTACAATTTATCGAAGAAGAGTACGGGACACCATCAAAAGAAAAGATGCAATTTCGCTTTCTTCCTTTGGTCAATTTGCAGACAATTGGGGATGTCATGCAACAAAAAGGAATTTCTCAGAACAATCTTGAGGAACGTAATCACTTATTCTCAATGACTTATTCTGCAGCATTAGACTGCAAAGCGGCGCAGTTTCAAGGAAAGAAAAAAGGCCGCCGTTTTTTGATCAAATTGCAAGAAGCAGTCGGCTGTAATGACATACCATATTCTCAAGAACTTGCTGAATCCATATTTGAAGAAATCGGCGGCGATTTGAATATGTTTAAAGAAGATCGGCAGTCTGACTTCGTTAAAGAAGTATTCTTTTCTGATCAAAAAATTGCTCGGGAAATGGGCATCACAAAACACCCTTCTGCAGTCGTTTACAATTATGCCTGCGACCGTGATTTTGGTGTTTTAGTAGAAGTAAAAGGTACAAGTAGCCTTTGGAGAATCACAGAGCTGTGTAAAACAACAGATAACTCATATCAAGTTTTTAATGGTGAACATTTACATACAAATGATTCTCAGTTCCATTCAAGAACTAGCCATTTACACTTGCTTTCTAATTAAAAAAATACGTCGACTCCCTTACAAGAGAGCCGACGTATTTTTTTCGTTTCTATTCGAGAATATCAAAAATAGAAAGCCTTATAAACGATCGATCAATTCTTCTAATTCATTTAGACGTTGTTCAAACATCGAAATTGCATCTTCGATATATGCAGCCTGTGTCATATCAACTCCTGCTTTTTTCATTACTTCCACAGGATAATCGCTGTTACCTGCTTTTAGGTAAGCCAAGTAGTTCTCTAGTGCCTCTGGTTCCTGGTTTAGTATTTTCTTCGCCAGTGCTGAAGCAGCAGAAAAGCCAGTCGAGTATTGGAAAACATAGTAATTATAATAAAAATGCGGTATCCGTGACCATTCGAATTTAATTTCTGGGTCTTCTTCGACTGCTGGACCATAATATTTTGCATTCAATTTACCATAACTATCACTTAGGTATTCACTAGTCAATGGCACACCTTTTTCATCTTCCGTATGCATGAAATGCTCGAATTCAGCGAATTGTGTCTGGCGGAAAACTGTTCCTTTAAACCCATCCAAGTAATGGTTGAGTACATAAGCCCGTACACGAGGGTCTTTTTCTGTTTCCAATAAATACTCCGTTAGGATATTTTCATTCGTTGTCGAAGCAATTTCTGCTAAAAAGATGGAGTAGTCGCCGTACACATAAGGCTGGTTCGAACGAGTGAAATAACTATGAACACTATGTCCCATTTCGTGGACAAGCGTAAATAGCTGATCCAGCGTATCATGCCAATTCAATAAAATATATGGATTTGTGTCATAGCTTCCCGAAGAATAAGCACCGCTTCGTTTCCCTTTATTTTCGACAACATCGATCCAACGTTCAGAGAATGCTTTTTCTACGATGGCCATGTATTCTTCACCCATTGGTTTCAGTGCTTCTAAAGCTTTTTCTTTTGCTTCTTCGTACGTAAAGGTAATTGGAGCTTCCCCTAAGACCGGTGTATAAAGATCATACATGTGCAGTTTTTCCACTTCTAATAAACGTTTCCGTAATTCCATGTATCGATGTAACAAAGGCAAATGCTTGTTTACCACGTCTACCAAAGTATCGTATACACTTTCAGGAATATGATTATTGCTCAAAGACGCTTCTCTGGCAGAGCTGTAATTACGGACTTTCGCTTTAAAATTATGTCCTTTTATATGTGTGCCTAAAGTAGAAGCAAATGTATTTCTAAATTGTTCGTAAACACTGTACAATCCCTTAAATGCTGCTTCGCGTACCCTTCGATCCGTGCTTTCTAGCAACTGACCATACACGCCATGAGATAATTGGACTATTTCACCATTTTCTCCTTCAATCGTTGGAAAAACTAGATCTGCATTATTCAAAACAGCAAATGTATCACTTGAAGCATCAAAGATTTCACCTGCTCCAGCAAGAAGAGATTCCTGCTCAGCAGATAAGACATGGGCTCGATTATCTACTATTTGCTGGATATAATGGCGATAGACTTCCAATTTTGGTTCTTCTTTGAAATATTGCCAAATCTGGTCATCTGACAATTGCAATATTTCTGGTTCAAACCAGGAAACGGCTTCACTAACTTTCGAAAACAGACTGCTTGCTCTTGCATAAAGCGCTTGGTAATCTGTATTTCCAGTGTCTTGATCGTTTTTAAGGTGCGCATATACATAAATGACTTCAGTTTGGCGATAAACCCTCAATACGAATTCAATCGCATTTAAAAATTGAGAAGCGCCTTGATCAAGTGTTCCTTTGTGTTTTTCAGATTGTTTTAACTCTTCTGATAATTCCAAATATTTCTCATCAAACTCTTGGTCGCTTGAAAAGATCTTGGTCAAGTCCCAAGTTAAATTTTCAGGCAATTCTTCTCGTTTTGGCAACTGCTTTACTTCCATGAAATCCACTCCTTTTCTTCCCTTAGCTCTATCTATCAAAATAGATCATAGTCTAACATCCACATGTCACAGCATCTAACTTTTCTACTCATTCATGTGTCTGCTTCCATCAATTTTAGCATAACTAAATCTTGTTTTACATAGAAAACCGATTCCTAGCCTATTTTTATACTTACTATTTTTTCAAAGAAGACAAGTGTATGCATTCGTTAAAAAACTGCTGATAGACCATCTCTTCATCAATCATAGGAAAAAGCCATTCCCTTTTATGTTCTTTTATTTGGCAAAGCCATGAGTTGAAATCAGGAACTTTCTGGTTTTCCAAGGCTTCTTCGTACAACATTCGATAAAGAAAAACCTGTTCTTGTAAATAAAAGAAAAACCGACTTTTTTGATAGATCCACGATGATAGATGCAAAAGATGTTTATGACGCAAGTAGCATTGTTCTTGTATGGATACTGTATTCTTTTGCTTGTGAATAAGTTGGCGTGTCAGCCATTTCTTCCCATCTTCACTCACTTTTTCTATTTTTTTCATTTGGTTCATTTTAATTTCGTTACTAGTGAATATTTCTTTAAGGTCCCTACTAGAAAAAGTCCAACAGCTACTGCAAAAGGAAATATGCCCTGATACAGTCTCTGTAATATGATGATACAAATAAAGCTTTTGTTTCTTGAGATCAGCTTTCCAGCAATGCACTCCTCTTTTTCTATTATAGTAGCAGCAACTTTTTTCTATCAATGAGAATTGCGATTGTCCAAGAAAAGAATTACCAAGTATCCACCATACTTGGTAACTGTTATTCAAATAATTTTGGGTTCTTTCAATAAATCTCTGGTGAGACAGTCTAGAACATTGGATTTCTATTGCTAGATTCGCCAACAAAATATCCGGCCTTTGCCGCAACCTCGGCAAATAGGCTTCCAAAAATACTGGTTCTACTGACTGTCCCAGCCAATTCATGAAGCATTCCTTTAACTGTAAGTGCTCTTTTGATTCTCTTTCACTAAAGACCGAACAGTTATCTGATTTTTGATGGGCAAAATGAGCACATTTTTTCTTTCCCTTTTTCAAAATCACTCTTTTTCGACAGCCACGACAATAATATTTCTTTCCTTTTTCTGCATGTTTAGCAAAACAGCACTTATTATATTCATTCATTGCAAGCAGCATTTTTCTCCCTCTGAACTTATTTACGTCTAAGAATTTATTTACACGAAAAAAGAGGGCGTGAAAAAGCTATTCTGCATCAAGTAATAAGAACAGCTAAACAAAAATAGTTCCCAATATTTTTCGTTTGGTTGGGCTTGTTACCGCAGATGCAAGCTTTTGAACACTATTTATACGAAAAAAAGACTGCGACACAATTTTTGTCACAGTCTCTTACTATAATGCTGATTTATACAAAATAAAATTTCGTTCGCTCGATAGCATTACGTGCCATCAGACATTTTCCATATTCATTCAATGTTTCTGGTGTACGATCGCTCTTTTCAGCAAACTCCAAAATTCGAGCAATCTGATTCTCTACATCCGCTTGGTTGAGATTTTCCATCCAGAAGTGAACGACTAGGTAATAGCGCTCTTCGAATAAATACAAATCAGTCCAAGCAGACTCTAGTTCGACATCTGTTGCAAGTTGGATCACTTGTTCAAAATCTTCAAAAGCAAAAGTTGCTTGTCTTTCCTGTTCTTCTAGGGCGCTTCCAGATAATTCTTCATCCGGATCGCTGCCAATAATCTGCTGACGAAGAAAGTCACTCACATCTTCTGAATCAACAGTAGAATCTTCTGATTGAGAAATTTCTTCATCCGGAAGATTTTTACTGATAAACAGTTCTAATCCGTCTCCTTTTGGCAAAACTTGGAAAGTGACAGCTTCGCTTCCTCGGAACTCCTCTTCGATATCAACTTCTTCCAAAATACTATAAAAGAAATTTTCGATTTCTTTGTGATTGCCAAGTAAATCCAAAAATGAAACGCCCCGTTCCTCTAAATCTTCATGACCAATTAGTACACGGATCGTATTTTCATTAATATGTTCCATTTCCATTTTGCTACACCTCACTTTGCCACAATGTTTAATATAGATTCATTGTAGCGAAATCAGCTTAAATGTAAAGAAAAAAAATCTCGCTGTTAAGTGAATTTAATAAAACCAGCGGATTTTTCAACCTTTCAAGCTATCTTATTTAACTATAACATTTTTGGCAGACGAATACTATATAGCCGACTTTTCAGCTAATTTTTCCTCTCTATTTTTCGTGCAATCATCATCTTCTACTACCTTTTTATACATCTAATCAAGAATACTTTTTGTAAAAACAAAAAAACTTGGAAAAACTATCTTTGTAATAGTCTTTTCCAAGTTTCGTATTATCCTTCTATAATCCAGCCATCAATTGTGCTTGACGTAATTCTAATTGTCGTACATCGCGCGGTAGGAACCGACGAATTTCATCTTCATTAAAACCAACTTGCAGACGTTTATCATCAATCATGATTGGACGGCGAAGCAATCCAGGATTGTTTTGCACAAGTTCCAATAATTCTTGTAACGGCAGATCATCTAAATCCATGTTCAGTTTTTGGAATACTTTGGAACGTGTCGAGATGATTTCTTCTGTTCCGTCTTCTGTCATTTGTAAAATCGCTTTTAATTCAGAACTGTTCAATGGTTCTGAAAAAATATTACGTTCAACAAATGGAATCTGATGTTCTTGCAACCACGCACGAGCCTTTCTGCAGGAAGTACAACTTGGGGAAGTATATAATGTTAACAACGTGCACCACTCCTTTTCGTGATAAGAATCACTTTTTTGTAACAGAAGATCATAATAATCTCCCATCTGTTTCTATTATACATAATCAACTTTTAAATAGCTACCTTTTTTTCATAATTTTTTTAAAAAAATGAAAGTTATCTAAGGTTAATATACAGTAAAACCAGCATTCTCGCTTTTTTTATCATTTAAAAATTAGAGTTTTCAAATCTAATTCAAATTTTCTAAACATATGAAACAGCGTATAAAACTGTACTATTATTTTATCTCAAAAGCTAAATGAAACCGATTTCTTAAGATTTTTTATGTTTTTTATTTCTTTAATAGTAATGTTTTCTGTCATTTTAAATAATACTGTTCTTTATCATAACGCTTATTTTCTCTGTTATATAAGCGTAGTATTTTAAAGCAATGATTACTAAATAAAATTTACTATAAACAAATAAATCAAATAACGTTATTTTATGTTTGAATAGTTATATTGAGACTGTATTAAAAAAATAAATCTTTCGAAAATTCCACAGAGATTGCATTAAAATAAATCAATCGACTTCTACCATAATGATTAATTTGTTCATCAAACTTATTGACGTGTTTCACGATTTTTAGTGAAAAAAACTGAAATATAAAAACCTTATTCTGTCAAGGAAATAGAAATATAGTAAGAAAAACCTTTATTTATCAGCTTTTTTAGACAATTTTTTCTGTTACAATAGTCAAGGATTTGTGAAAAAATCAATGAAAACCGAAAGGCGTGTAAAATTTTGATTAAATCAGTTGTGTTTGATGTTGATGATACGATGTATGATCAGCAGCAGCCATTTCGAAACGCGGTCAAAAGAGTCGTTCCGCTTGTTTCAGATGCAGATATGCATCCACTATATATCCGGTTCCGCCATCATAGTGATGAAAACTTCCCAAAAGTAATGGCAGGAGATTGGACACTAGAATATATGCGAGCACATCGGATCAGCCAATCACTAAAAGATTTAGACTACCCTCATATTACGGAAGAAGATGGCCTCTTATTTCAAAAAATTTACGAGGAAGAACTTGATAATATCTGCTTGCATGAGGAGGTCAAAAAAACCCTCGATTTCTTGAAGGAAAAGAATGTCCCATTAGGAATTATCACAAATGGGCCGACTGACCATCAGACAAAAAAACTGAAGCAACTTCAATTGAACAATTGGATTCCTTCCCGCAATATGCTCATTTCTCAAGCAACAGGTTTCCAAAAACCAGAAAAAGAGATTTTTCAGCTGGCTGAGAAAGAATTTCATATGCTTCCAGAAGAGACCTTATACGTTGGCGATAATTACGACAATGATGTTCTAGGTGCAAAAAGTGCTAACTGGCAAGCGCTTTGGTTCAACCATCGAGAACGCAAAATTGAACAGACTCCAATTTGCGATATCGAGATTTCTTCTTTTGATCAGCTGTTAGAGACAATGAAGACAATCTTTGTATAACCTTTAAAAATAGAAATAAAAAAATGATAGCAAGGAAGCTGGGATAAAATGGAATCCCAGCCTCCTTGCTATTTTTTAAATCAAATAAACAATCGCTTCTTTAGAAAGACTTTCTTACCCATTACTGAACGCTTTTTCGAGTCTCTTACTCCTCGATTTCTCCTACACTTAAAATCATGCGGATGTCTTCTTCAGTCAGTTTCGTCAACTGTTCTTCATTACCTTGGATCACTTTTTGGAACAGTTCGCGTTTTTCTTGCTGGAGTGAATCCATGCGTTCCTCAATCGTTCCTTCAGAGATCATACGCCACACTTCTACCACATTTTTTTGTCCGATCCGATGTGCACGTCCAGCAGCTTGTTCTTCAATGGCAGGATTCCACCAAAGGTCATACAAGATGACCGTATCTGCTCCCGTGAGATTCAATCCAGTTCCCCCAGCCTTTAAGGAAATCAGAAAAACATCTTTTTCGCCAGCATTAAATGCGTCTACCATACTTAACCGATCTTGTGGTTTCGTACTGCCTCTTAAATAAAATGTCGAGATCCCTAGCTCGGCTAACTCTTCTTGCAAGATAGTCAGCATCCCTGTAAATTGAGAAAACAGCAAAACTCTTCGTTTGTTCTCTTTGGCAGCTACCAGTAGATCTTTTACTTGTTCGAGCTTGCCGGAACCGCCTTGGTAATCTTCAATAAACAGACGAGGATCGCAGCAAATTTGTCGCAGTCTTGTCAGACCAGCAAGTATCCCGATCCGGTTTTTCTTGAATGCTTCAGAATCCATTGATGTGATTTCTTCACGCATTTGACGCAAGTAAGCTAAATAAACAGTTTTTTGTTCTTCTGTAAGTGCAGAATATAGATTCATCTCTGTTTTTTCCGGCAAGTCTTTCAACACAGTTTGTTTATCTCGCCGTAAAATAAACGGTCGAATCATTTGCGCAATTTCTTCTGCGGCAAGTTCCCTGAATTTTGTTTTAGTCGGGAAAAATCCTGGCATAATCGTTGCAAACAATGACCACAATTCTTCTA
The DNA here is from genome assembly GCF_051711525.1 of Enterococcus sp. DIV0901a. Taxonomy (NCBI): domain Bacteria; kingdom Bacillati; phylum Bacillota; class Bacilli; order Lactobacillales; family Enterococcaceae; genus Enterococcus; species Enterococcus sp. DIV0901a. The sequence continues at coordinate 2,335,564 of NZ_JBIOMW010000001.1, forward strand.
AATTATTCTCGATTGGTGTCCCACTCAGTGCAAACCGCTGAGGTACAGCTAATTCTCTCAATGCTTGTGCAGTTTTCGTACTGCTATTTTTGACCATTTGTGCCTCATCAAGAATCAAATAATCAATTTTTTGCGACTGATAATTAGCTAGATCCTGTCTTAAGCTGGCATAAGAAGTCACTCGGATATCTGTGTCTTTAGCCAGTAATTCTTCACGTTCTTTTTTATTCCCATTGATTACTTGGATACTTAAAGAAGGGGCGAATTTTCTCACCTCTGCCTGCCAGTTGTAAATTAAGCTCGCAGGCGCTACGATCAAAGCAGAGAAGCTTTTCCGTTCTTCTTTTTCCGAAAGTAAAAAGGCAATTGTCTGTAGTGTTTTCCCAAGTCCCATTTCATCGGCTAAAATACCGCCAAACTGATAATGACCTAACATCTTCAACCATCGAAAACCTTGCTTTTGATAATCTCTCATCGTTGCATTCAATCCTTTGGGAAGCTGTGCCTGGTATCTTTCTGGATGAATGAGATCTTGTACCATCGTTTGGAACGATTCACTAAAAGTAGCATTGCTTTTTTCCAATTGATTTTGAATGATCAATCCTTGATTTTTAGGTACATGGATCGTTCCTTCTTCTGTACGTATCGATTCCCGTAATTGTTGCAACACTTGGCTTGTTTGTTGAAATTCTTCTGAATCAAAAGAAAGAACCTGACCATTTTCTAATGTATAAAAAGCATCATTTCTCAGCAAGCTTTGCAGGACATGATCGATTTCTTGCTCCTCTATCCCTGTCACATCGAATCGAATATCGAGCCATGAACCGGTCTCGGTTACTTCGATTTTCGGTTGATGTTTATGCGCATCTAAATACAACTCTCGCAATTTTCTTCCAAGTCTGACTTCACCAAACTGACGGAAGACAGATAGTTCTGTGCGGAAAAAGGCATATAGTTCTTCCCCGCTTGGCAATGGACGTTCATAACCAGTTTCATTTTTCTGGTAGCGATACATTCTGAATAGATCAAGTACTCGTTTCTCTTCTACTGTGTCACGTAACACCTGAAAAGTCTGATCTGTCGAGACCTCATGCTTCGGGTCAGTCGAATAGATGACTTCGCCATAGACGAAATCGACTCGAGCTTGGATTTTTCCTTTTGCTTTTCGGAAAAAGAAAATAAATTCGACGGGGATATCTGCTACTTCCTCTTCTACTGCAGGGGCAATAGCTACGTCGCCGATCTCTGAAAGCAGAGGGATAATCTCTTTAAACAAAGACGGTAATTCTTTTTTCTTGAACACTACTTCTGGTTTCTCCAATCGGCGAATCAATTGTTTCCAAGTTTGATAAACCGTTTGTTGATATTTCGTCAGAGAATAAAATGTCCCTTGGATAACTCCCCACTGATAATGCATAAAGAAAAAATCAAAATCATTCAATGCTTGCAGCAAATAATCTTCTCCAAATTTTTCCACTTTGAATGATAAAGGTTTGTTTTGATCGGAAAATTGTATTCCTTGATCGTTTTGTTCATTTATCTGCAGATGCAAACGTGTAGTCTGATTCATCTGCTCTAACAGGAAGCGGGCTTGTTCTACTGGGAGAAGCAGATATCTTTTATCTAGTTTTCCTTTGACTTGTAAGCCGTTCGTACCTAATAATTGATGCGTCTGAGCACTTCCTGCAAGATGCGTGAGTATTTTTTGATCTTCTTTTTGAAACGCCCGTTTATCTAGACGAAACTGGTACTGTTTATTAACAGTGTAAGTTTCTTTTTCTGCGTAAGCTTGTAAAAAATCATAGATGTTTTTTACGATATATGTTTTTTTCGGTGATGCCAATGAACCGATACGCAAGTAAAGTGCCAAAATAGAAAGCTCTGGGTGATACTGATTAGTCTCAATCGTTTCTACTTGGTATTCAATAATCAAAGGTTGCACCGCTTGAGGATTGTTTTGTGTTTTTAGACGAGAAAAACCTTTTGCAATGATTTCTCCCTCACTTGTTGCTTTTACCGGTTCTAGCATTGGCTGGTCTTTTTTCATGATACGAGATAGATTTTTCGACCGTAAATAAAGTTCCACAGCAACTGTATGCTTACAATATTTATGTTCCTCCCAATAAGGACATTGGCAGTAATCTATCTCTTTTGCTGTACCATCCAAATCAACCATATACAATTCACTGCCCAAGACTTCTGCATGCCACACGTTTTCTTCTTGGTCAGGGACAACCGATAACACTCGGCCTTCTTGCAAGTATTGACGTCCACGTGCAATGACTTTTTCTGGAATACTCCATTTCATAGTTACCAATCTCCCTTTTTATCCAAGTTGATAGCGTATTTTGCTTTGTCCGCTACCTTCTGTATCAATTCTTATTTGTTGTAATACTCGTTCTTTCAATTCTCTTACATGACTAATGATGCCGATCATTCTTCCTTCACTTTCGATCGTTTCTAAAGCTTCCATTGCCATTTCCAAAGCTTCTTCATCTAATGACCCAAATCCTTCATCAATAAACAATGCATCGATTGCTACACCACCAGCTTGTGTCTGGATCACATCGGCAAGAGCTAATGCTAAAGAAAGTGCTGCAATAAAACTCTCACCGCCAGACAGGGTATGCGCACTTCGAGACATACCTGCCTGATCATCATAGATATTGATTTCTAATCCGGTTTTCCCTCGATAACTGCCAATGGTATCCGCTAGCTCAAATTGATAACGATTTTTCGTTAAACGTTGGAGATGATCATTTGCTACTTGTAACACTTCTTGAAGATAAACCTGAAGCACATACCGTTCCAAACTAGTCTTCTTAGGATTTTCTCCGTTGAATGTTTGCGAAAGCTGCTGTAATTGCGTAAGCTCATCTAATTTCGTCTGGCTTGTGTGATAAATCGAAAGACATTCATCGTAGATTTTTTGATTACTAATTTTTTGTTCTTGTAAACCGTATATCTTTTCTTGCTTTATTTCGATCATACGTCTTATTTCTTCTAACTGTTGGCTGATCTCTTCTGTATCTGGGAATGTCTCAGTTAGCTGGATATTTTCTAATTGACGCAGCCGGTCAGCTGTCACTAATTGCTCTTCATGATAAGAAGTAACTGTACGTTGGTTTTCTTTATATTGTGCTTGCTGTTGTGCAAATGCACAGATTTCTTCAATTGTTGAAAAATACGACTGGCTTTCTAACTTTTTAGCTATTCTTTCTTGTTCCTTTTCTATTTTTTCATCTATTTTTTCTATTTGTTCATGTTGAAGATCAAGCTGTGTCCGAAGCGTATGAAGATCTTGCAACAATTGCACTCCTGCTTTCTGCTCAACAGCTAGTTGATTCGAGTCTTCTTCTAACTGTTTTTCAAGTCGTCGTATCTCCTCTTCTAAACAGTTACTATCCGTATCTTGCAATTGTTGTTCTAAACTTTTGATTTCTCCTTGCAGTTGCTGGAGCTGATTATTTTTTTCTGTCTGCTGCTGTTTGTAGACAGCTAATTGTTGTTCGAGCTTTTCTGCTTGTTGTCTTATTTCTTCCAGCTCTATTCTTGCATTGGCCATCTTGCTTTTTCGTCTATCTAAAGATTGTTCGATTACTACAAGAGCTGTTTTTGTTTTTTGTTCTGTTATCTCAGGAAATGCCTTTTTCAAAGCCTGTTGCAAGTGTTCTTCTTGTTCAGCCAATTGTATATTCGTTGCCATGATTTTTTGTTCTAAATCTGATAATTGTTGTTGAAGATTATTTTCATGTGCTTCACTTTTGGCAATGATTTGCTGAGTTCTTTCTACAGCAGACTCAGCTTCTGCCAGTTGTTGTTCTACTTTTAAGATATCTTCCTTATTTGGCTGTTCGTGTTTTAATTGTTGTATGGGGTGTTCCGTTGATCCACAAACAAGACATGGCTCCCCTGGACGCAAAAAAAGCTGAAGACGAGCAATTTGCTGCTTTGCCCATTGGCTTTTCAGCTGTTCTGCTTGTTCTGTCTGTTCTTTCAATAGCTGACTATTTTTTGTTATTTCTTCAGTTGCTTTTTTGAGTTCTTCTCTTATCTGTGCGAGCGACCCAGTGTCTTTTGCTTTTTGTTTTTCTATTTCTTGCTGCTTTTCATCTAGATATTTTAACTGTCCAAAAGCAAGACGATCTTCTTGCAGTTTTTCCTGATCCAGTAAATTTTCTTGAAGAATTCGAGTTCTTTCCTGATAGATAGCGAGATTTTGATACAGCTTCTCGGCATTCAATTCTTCTTTATCCAATGAAATTGTTAATTGTTCTGCGTCTTGTTTTTTACTACGTAAGGATTCGACAATTGGCACCATCATCTGTTTGTTTTGCAGTTTTTGAGCAGCTTCTTTGATTTTTGTTTGTCGGCGTACGCGGTTTGCTTCATTTTTTTGCCACTCTTCATAATTCTGCGTAGTCATCGCTAGTTTCTTTGTTTGCTCACTACTTTTTTGTGACAGTTCTATTTTTTCAGCTTTTATTTCTTGTAGGCGCTGGATTGGTTCGACTAATCGTTGCGTAAATTCATAATACCCAATCCATCGTTTCTTTTCCTCTATTTCGTCTTTTTGAGCAGCTAATTCCTTTTGCTTGTTTATTAATATCGTTTTTTCTTCATAACTTTTTTTCAAGCTTTCAAAACGATAGTAGGAATTTTCTAGTTGCTTTTGTTTTTCCTGAAGTTCCGTTAGAGCTTCTTTTTCTTCCGTGATTTGTTTTTCGAGTATTGCCTGATGGTTTGTCCATTGGGCTAAAACGGCTTCAAACCCTGCTGCTGGTTCCTCTTCTTTGACTAAAACAAACCTTTTTTGCAGAAGATGCAGCTCTTGCTCTAAATGATCCAATTTTTGTTGCTGTTGTTTTGCTTTTTCTTTTAATCGCTCATTGAACTGTTGGAAAAATTGAGTACCGAATAAATGACGTAAAACAGTCTCTTTATCACTGCTTGATGAAACCAAAAAATTACGGAATTCTCCTTGGGGTAGTAAAACGATTTGAGAAAACTGTTTCGCATCGAGATTCATCAGTTCTCTGATCAACTGATCTGCTTCTGTACGTTTTGTGATTTGTTTTATTTCTTTTCCTTTCCCATCAAAAATGGTCAACGTTACTTTGGCTGCCTGTTTTTTTGTTCCGTTTCCTTTTCGTTTTGCTAAAACTTGTTCTGGTTTTCGTTCGATTTCATAGCTCATCTGCTGATGTTCAAAAGAAAAAGTCACGCTTGTTTCTTCGTCTGGTGTAGCAAACAAAGAACGCATCTCTTTTCCAGAGCGAAGTCTTCCGGAAGTTTCACCAAAAAGTGCGAAGGTGATCCCATCAAAAATCGTCGTTTTGCCAGCTCCTGTCTTCCCGCTGATCAAAAAAAGCGGTGCTTCTGTCAAACGTGAAAAATCTACGGTCTCATTGATAAAAGGACCAAAATTTTTAAGTTGTAATTTTTTCGGTTTCATTCTTGATCATTCCATTTCCATGATTTCTTGCAACGTTTCTCCGAGCCATTTTTCTTGGTTTGCAGTTAGCTGCTCTTCCGTCATTTCACTAAAAAATGCTTCTGCTAATTTTTGAGGATCTTTCATTTCTAGTACTTTTCGTTTGCGCTTTGTTTGTTCTGCTCGACCGTTTGCCCGTTCAATCCCCAAAATACGAGGATATATTTGCCGAAGCTGGTTCATCATATTCGGGATGATCGTTCTATCAGTGAGATAGATATAGATGTAATTCTCCCGATTGACGGACTGATAAAAGGCAGGATCCAGCAATTCTTTGAAACTCGCTGTTATTTCTTCAATATCATGCAGGGGTTCGATCTCCCTAAAATTCAACTCCAGGCCTGTTGTCAGGTCAACGATCCATACGCCTTTTTTTTGGTTGATCTCAGATAAAGAGAATTTCAATGGGGAACCGCTATAGCGAGCATTATCCTGTCTCAAAGCAGCTTGATTATGCAAATGTCCTAGTGCTACATAATCAAACGGTGTAAGTAGTTCACCAGGGATCGAATCCAACCCGCCTACTTCGATTTTCGTTTCCGAATCAGATTTTACACTTCCCATTACAAAAAAATGGCTAATCAATACTTGTTTTTTTTCTGAATCAAATAGCTCCTGCATTTTATCTATCACCTTGGCTACCGCTTGCTTGATCGTTCGGATATTGTCATCTTCGAAATATAATCTCGCTGCAATTGGTTCAAAGTAAGGAAGAAAGAAAAATTGTACGTTTTTAAACTCGACTGGTTCAAATGCTTCTGCTAGCTGTGTTCGCAAAAAATAGTTCGAATAACTGAACCATGGCGTACCCGCTGAAAGTCTCGTACTGCTATCGTGATTTCCCGATATAGCAAAAATCGGGATCTTTTCCTTTAAATTCCAATCGACCATCAATTCATTGTATAATTCTACGGCATCAACAGCTGGGACACTCCTATCATATAAGTCTCCGGCAATCACGATTGCCTCTACTTTTTCTTCTTTCGCGATATCTAGTATAGAAGATAGTACATGACGCTGGTCTTCAATCAAGTCATAACCTTGTAGTTTTTTTCCGATATGCCAATCGGCTGTATGTAAAAAACGCATTCAATCACCTCAAAAAATGTCCTTCTAATTATTATAACACTTTGATCCATTACATGACACCTGTCTTCTATTTTACATATTGGAACGCAAAAAGAGGGCAGACTTGACGTCTCTCCCTCGTTTTCATTGAAAAAGTCTGAACTGAACAGGACAGTAGATTCAAAAGACCGCCCACGCATAAACTTATCATTTTATTTTTTTTTGACTTCATATTTGAAATCAGGGTTCACTTCTTTGTCCAATTTGTCAAAAGCTGCTTGTGTTCGTCGTTCGATCTCCGCCATACCTTCTTTATCCGTTTTCTTGATATCTGATAAGTCGATTGGTTCACCGAAACGCACTGTCACTCTCTGACGCTTGAACAGATCCCCAAGTGTCAACGGACCTTGATATACAGCTGGCACGATTTTCGCTTTAGACATTCTGGAAATCAATGCCATTCCGCCTTTAAGTTCTGTAGCATGTCTTGTCCCACTGGGAAACATGATCAAACTCAAATTTGTCGATTTCAAAATCTTTACAGGTGTTTTAATGACGCTTGGTCCTGGATTTTCTCTTTTAACTGGAAAAGCATTGGATCGAGTTAATATAAATCGCAGAACTGGATTTTTGAACAGTTCTTCTTTTGCCATAAAGCTGAATTCCTTGGGTGCTGCAGCTACCGCCAGATATAATGGGTCCCACCAAGTACGATGGGGAGCAACTAGTATGTAATTCTCATCTTGCGGTAAAACTTCTTTATTCTCATAGCGGGCATTTCCATTAACTAAGGCTAATAGTACTCGAACTACCCCGCGCATAAATCGATAAAACATAGTCTCTTCCTTTCCCTTCTTATGGTCATAGTATGCATAAAAAATAGAGGTTTGACAAGCCACCTTGGTTCTTTTTAATAAAAATAGTATAATACAGACGACTATTTTTTTCATTTTGGAGGGAATCCATGCTTCACGAAGACGAACGAATCGACCAATTATACGCAGAAGATATCAAGATTATCCAAAGTTCCAAAGTGTTTTCTTTTTCTTTAGATGCTGTGCTGCTTGCTCACTTTTCCCGTGTACCTAAAAAAGGGAAGATTGTTGACCTTTGTGCAGGAAATGGCGCAGTTGGACTTTTTTTAAGTAAACGAACCCAGGCGGCTATCGACGCTATCGAACTTCAACCTCGTCTAGCAGACATGGCAAGACGTAGTATCGCGCTTAACCATTTAAATGAACAAATGACCGTCCACACCATCGATCTGAAAGACAGCTTATCTGTCGTTCGACATAATTCTTGTGACTTAGTCGTCTGTAATCCACCTTATTTCAAAGGGCTGCCAACAAATAAAACGAACCCTAATAAACACCTGGCAATCGCCCGTCATGAGATCCATACGACGTTAGAAGAAGTGATCGATATTTCAAGTAAGCTACTAAAAACAAATGGACGCTTTACTATGGTCCATCGTCCTGATCGGTTCTTAGAAATCATTCAGGTCATGGAAGACTATCGAATTGCACCTAAAAGGATCCAATTTGTTTACCCAAAACCTGGAAAAGAGGCAAATATTTTGTTAGTTGAAGGAATCAAAGAAGGCAAATTAGACGGATTCAAAGTCGCTCCACCATTGATCACTTACAATATGGATGGAGAATACACTGTAGAGATTCGTGAGATGCTCTATGGCAAATGAACATTATTTTTACGTGTTATTCTGTAAAGATCAGACATTTTATGGTGGATATACAACCGATCTTTCTAGACGATTAGAGGAACATAACAATGGTACTGGTGCTAAATATACTCGTCTTCAAAAAAGAAGACCTGTTAAGATGATCCATGCAGAAGTATTTTCTTCAAGAAGCGAAGCAACAAAAGCAGAAGCTGCATTCAAAAAACTCACCCGAAAACAAAAAGAACGTTATTTACAGACACACTCAACCGTTTTGCTTCCTGAATCTATATGAATGTTAAAAACACGATAAATATAAAAAAACTTCAGGCAAAAACAAATGTTTTTGCCTGAAGTTTTTTGTAGCTATCATTCTGTCACGTTTGTCTCACTGCTGTTCGTACTTGAACTTCCTCCTAGCAAGGCTTCGCTGACTAAGTGAATGTAATGTGTCATCCCTTCAGGATTTGGATGGACTTGATCATCATAAAACCAGTCACTATGGTCATTACTGTAGCTGTACCAATCAATCAGCGTCATATTGTCGTATTTTTTCGTCATCTGTTCAAGCATCGCATTCACGTCATTTTGCCAGCGCTTCGTCGGTACTCGGACATTGACCCAGTATACTTTTCGATCACCGATTGCATCCATCACACTATCAAACTGAGCTTCCGAGAATGAGCCATTCGTTCCTAGTCCAATCAGAACAGTGTCTTTCAACAAATCTTGTTCCTTTAATTTTTCAATGTACGGTACACTGGCATATAATTGTCGTCCGACATCTCCATCTACCACTACTTTTGGATAAAGTTCTTGTAGATCCGTTGCAGCATCCAACATAACTGAATCACCAAATGCCGTTAGTTCTAATTTTTGTGCCTTATTCCCTTGTGCCTTGGACAACTCGTACTTATCAAGGATCGCTTGGTCAACCGAACTAGTGGTGTTTTCTGAATTGTTTCTGGTTTCTTCTGCTAATTTTTTACTTTCAGCGATTTTTGCCTGCAGTTGTTTTTGATCGGCTGTTACAGCGTTTTTCGGTGCCGTAACGAAACCAACGAGTGCAATTGCTACAAGTAATGTGCCTGGAACAACCCATGGTTTGCTCTTACTGATGATCGGTTTGCTGAACCATCCTTTCATCACTTGGAATGTACGACCATAATCAAAACGTGCTAGCGGACGCTCCACATATCGATAAGAAAGTTCACTGATGATTAGAATCAATGTGATTTCCACTAAAGTATGCAACAAAACATGATCAGCAATATCAGTCACCTTTGCTTCATAAAAAATCATAACTGGAAACTGATACAGATAAATGCCATAGCTTCGTTTACCAATCCAAGTAAATACTGGATTTGTCAGCCATCGATTCAAACTTGCTCCAGGGTGTGCTGTCACTGCAACTAGCACTACGCATAACAGACTCACTAGGAGCATTCCTCCGTAATAGATGAAATTGTAATGATCATCTAAAAAGAAGAAGCAAAGAATCAGTGCCAAAAGCGAGATTCCTCCAGCGATATTCAGAATATTTTTCGCTTGTTTCGGGATGTTTTTCTTTAAACGCGTACTTGGCCAAACAAACGCAAGCGCACTTCCCAACCATATAGAAAACAGACGAGTGTCGGTACCGTAATAAACACGGGTTGGATCGCCTCCTGGTGTATACAAGATCATCATCAAGATGGCGGAGAGGAAGGATGTACCTAACACAGTATAAAAGATCCATTTTCTTTTACGAACAAATACCATCAACAATACAAACAAGATCGGCCAAACCAAATAGTTTTGACCTTCTACTGCTAAAGACCAGATATGCGTAAACGGTGACTCATTAGCAAATCGATCGAAATAAGATAAACCGTTATTGATTTGCCACCAGTTGTTGACATACAGTAAGCTGCTGACCACAACTCCTCGAAGATTGTTTAACAGCCCTCGCTGAAACAAAGTGATATAAGCCGAAGCTGTCACAAGCATAAAAACAAGTGCCGGATAGAGTCTCTTCATTCTTCTGACATAAAATTGCCAAATATTGATTTTTCCATTTTGTTCCCATTCCTGCCGCAGCAGATCCGTGATCAAATAACCAGATACGACGAAAAAAATCGGAACGCCCAAATAGCCGCCTTTCATACTAGTTGGCAGAAGGTGATAGAAGATAACACCCACCACAGCTAATGAACGGAGCCCATCAAACCCAGTGATGTAGCGGCTGTTTTTTAACCTTTTTTGTTTTTCCATTCAATATTCCAACTTTTCATAAACTTTTTTCATTCGTAATATACGGGTATTAAGTGAAAATAGCAAGTAGAATCGTGTCCTTTCTCTACTATTTTTTTCTATCATCCCATAAATTTAAAAAAATAAACATGCTTTTTTTCAACTTTAAGAAAATTTCAAATAAAAAAGCAGTTTTTCTTTGCTGATTCTACTATGGTAGAAAAAAACTGCAGACAAACGAACGTCTGTCTACAGCAGTATTTCATGAATTTTTGTCAAACTCGATCTAAATGCCATCCTCATAGAAACGACCAAGTATCTGGACGTTTTCTGCAATACTTACAAAAGCTTGTGGATCAGAAGCTTTCATTGCTTCTCTAAGTAGAGGCAGTTCGTATCGTGTAACGATCGTCATCAATACTGTCTGCTTATCATGCTTATAAGCACCTTCTGCTTCATTGATGATCGTGATCCCTCTACGCATACAGTTTTGGATTTCATTTACTACTTTTTCTGGATGTTTCGTTACGATCATTACCTGCATCTTCTTTTGTTTAGTATAAACGACATCAGTTACTTTTCCACTGACGAAAATAGACAACGTACTGTAAAACATATATTGCCAGCCAAATAGAATTCCGGCAACAAAAACGATCAATGCATTGAAGTAGATCGAAATAGAACCAATCGACTTTCCTGTTTTTTTACGAATCGTGATACTCACGATATCTAGACCGCCCGATGATAGGCCGTTTCTCAACGCTAGCCCAATACCTAGTCCCATCACAGCCCCCCCAAACAACGCACAGATGATTGGATCGGTAGATAGGACTGTTTCCGGTAAAATATGGATACAAAGGGAGGTCAAAGTGACTGTGATAAAAGTGAAAATTGTAAACTTCTTCCCGATTTTTAACCACGCCAATACAAACAAAGGTATATTCAGTAAATACAAAGTTGTTGATACCGGTACTTCGAATCCTATCAGTGATTTTGACAAAGTCGTCAAAATCTGAGCTAGACCAGTAATACCACTTGAATAAATATGTCCTGGCTGATAAAAGAAATTCAATGCAACTGATGCGATCAACGCATAAACGATAGATACCGAAAGCTTGGTCGTGTAATCATGATAAGCCCAATTTTCGAATGTTTTTTTCATGGAAAAGCCCCGCTTTATATGTTATGGCTTCATTATAAAGTGTTTTTCAATTAAATCAAGGTTGTCAAAAGAAGCGTATTCGACAAATCCTTTTTGCCTTTTTATCGGCTATTCTTCTACATTCGTTACATCAATATTCAATTCGAACAATTGTAAAGGCGAAACCATACTTGGTGCATCACTCATCACATCGGCTGCTTTTCCGTTTTTAGGAAAGGCAATGACTTCACGAATATTATCTTCTCCGGCTAATAACATTGCAAAACGGTCCAATCCTAATGCAATACCGCCATGTGGAGGGAATCCGTAATCTAAAGCTGTTAACAAGAAACCAAATTGTTCTTCCATTTGTTCTTTTGTAAAGCCTAGAGTTTCTAGTACTTTTTCTTGAAGCTCACGAGTATGAATACGGATAGAACCTCCGCCTAGTTCATAACCGTTCAAGACGATATCATAAGCTTCTGCATAGACTTTTGCAGGGTCTTCAGCCAATAACGGGATATCTTCTTCTTTTGGCATCGTGAATGGATGGTGAGCAGAGACATATCGACCTTCTTCTTCTGAAAATTCAAATTGTGGCCAATCAGTTACCCATAAGAAATTGAATTTCGATTCATCAATTAGTCCTAATTCTTTTCCTAAACGTGTCCGGATAGCACCTAATGCAGCAGCGACGATTTCACTTTTATCTGCGCCAAACATCAGCAAGTCACCTGGTTTTGCATCTGTTGCTTTAATGATTGCTTCTGTTGCTTCTCCCATGAATTTAGCAATTGGACCTTTCAATCCGTCTTCTTCTACTTTCAGCCATGCAAGTCCCTTAGCTCCGAATTGTCCTACATATTGACCTAACTGATCCATGTCTTTTCGTGAGTAGCGATCTGCAGCGCCTTTAGCATTCAATGCTTTCACGACACCGCCGTTTTCAAGAGCCATTTGGAAGACTTTGAATTCTACTTCTTTGACTGTATCGCTTAGATCGATCAATTCCATGTCAAAACGTGTATCCGGTTTGTCGCTGCCGTAGCGAGCCATTGCTTCATCATAGGTCATACGAGGAAATGGCAATGTGACTTCGATACCGCGAACTTCTTTCATTACCTTCGCAATCAATCCCTCTGTGTAAGTTTGGATTTCTTCTGCTGTTAAGAACGTTGTTTCAATATCTACTTGCGTAAATTCAGGCTGACGGTCTCCACGTAAATCTTCATCGCGGAAACAACGAACGATTTGATAATAACGGTCGAATCCAGCATTCATCAGCAATTGTTTAAACAATTGAGGAGATTGCGGCAACGCATAGAAATGTCCAGCATGGACACGTGAAGGAACTAGGTAGTCTCTTGCGCCTTCTGGTGTAGATTTCCCTAGGTAAGGTGTTTCGATATCGAGAAAGTCATTATCGTCTAAATAATGACGAATCGCTTTTGTTGTCGCATTTCTTAATTTGATGTTTTTAGTCATTTTTGGACGACGCAGATCCAAATAACGATATTTCAAACGTATTTCGTCACTGATTGCTTGATCATCTTCAATTTGAAATGGCGGGGTTTTTGCTTGATTCAAAATCACGATTTCACTTGCAATCACTTCGAATTCACCAGTGGCCATTTTAGGATTTACTGCATTTTCTCCGCGTCTTCTAACTTCCCCAGTCACTTCGATCACGTATTCACTGCGACATTTATCCGCGATTTCCCATGCTTCTTTGTTGATTTCAGGATTAAAGACGATTTGAACGATTCCTTCACGATCACGTAGGTCGATAAAGATTACTCCCCCAAGGTCTCGTCTTTTTTGTACCCATCCTTTTAATGTAACTGTTTGTTCTAATTGTTGTTCGGAAACTAATCCGCAATAGATCGTTCTTTGTGCCATTTATTTTTTTCCTCCTACTCGAATAAAGTCATTTCATCATAGACTTCATCAAAATGTTCATATATCTCTTCTAATGGAAAACTTTTTTCTTTTCGGCTTGCCATTGCTTTGACATTAATCGTTTGACTAGCAAGCTCATCTTCACCGATCACCAATACTAATTTGGCATTCGCTTTATCTGCTGTCTTAAATTGCGCTTTTGCTTTACGGTTCATGAAATCGCGGTCAGCTGAAAAACCAAAGTTTCGAATCGCTTGGACCACTTTCAATGCTTCGATATTTGTTTCGTCTCCGAGTGCGACCACGTAAGCATCCAACTCATTAAATGCAGGGATAACTACTTCCTCTGCCTCCATAGTCAAGAGTAATCGCTCGATACCCATTGCAAATCCGAAGCCAGGTGTTGAAGGACCACCTAGTTCTTCCACTAGATTGTCATAACGTCCGCCTGCGCAAATCGTTGCTTGTGCCCCCATTTTTGGTGCGTCACTCATGATTTCAAAAATCGTATGTGTGTAATAATCTAGTCCGCGAACCATATTACTGTCGATTTCATAAGGAACAGCCAATGCATCCAGCATGGAAACAACGGTATCAAAATGTTTTTGAGCAGGCTCGCTTAGATAATCTAAGATAGATGGAGCTTCTGCCACAAATTTTTGATCTCGTTTGTCTTTACTGTCCAATACGCGTAATGGATTTTCATGAAGGCGGCGTTTAGAGTCTTCACTCAGCTCTGATTCAAAAGGTAAAAGATAGTCGATCAATGCTTGACGATAGGCTTGACGCGTTTCTTTATCACCTAATGAATTGATGACTAGCCGGATTTGCGTGATCCCCAACTGTTTGAAGAAATCAAGTGCCATCACCATGCTCTCCACATCAGTTGCAGGGTTTTCTGATCCAAATGCTTCTACTCCGATTTGATGGAATTGACGTAACCGTCCTTTTTGAGGGCGTTCGTAGCGAAACATTGGTCCCATATAAAAAGTTTTGAACGGTTTCGCATACTCTGGGCCGAACAATTTATGCTCAACAAAAGAACGAACGATTGGTGCTGTACCTTCTGGTCGAAGCGTCACATGGCGTTCCCCTTTGTCATAAAAATCATACATCTCTTTTGAAACGATATCCGTTGTATCCCCTACACTTCGGGATATCACTTCATAGTGTTCAAAAATCGGTGTACGCATTTCATTATACTGATAATCTCTGAATAATAAACGTGCTGTTTCTTCGACAAACTGCCATTTTTCTGATTCGCCTGGCAAAATATCATTTGTTCCTTTTGGTCTTTGGAAACTCATAGTTTTCTCTCCCTTTCTTAGCTATGTAAATAAAAAAATCACCCTTGTTCATCATGAACAAGGGTGAATGAAATTCATACACGGTACCACCTAATTTTGAAAGATTTCTCTTTCCTCTTACGAATAACGCTCGTACGCGGGACGGCTTTTCACTCGTCCATCTCCAGAGTGTCTTTAGGCTAATGAAACTTTAGATCATTTTCAGCCTCGATGATCCTCTCTTGTAAAGTTTCAAAAACTTACTCGCTCTTTCATTGACATTCGATATTACTTATAACCTACTAAAAACCAGTCTCAAAGTCAAGAGATATCTGACTATTTCCCCTCACAAAAACGTTTTAGTTCAGCTTTTTGGTATTTTGTTTTAGACTAGACAAAAAGGAGGAATCAGCTATGGCAGAAATAAGAATCGGACATTCACAAGTCTACGCAGAACAGCTTGGATTAGGAGCAAATGCCGTTGGAGGACATAATCTTTTTGACGGTTTGGAAGATGAGACAGGAAAACAAGTAGTTCGTACAGCTTTGAATAGCGGGATCAATTTGATCGATACCGCTTATGCTTACGGAAACGGCCGTTCCGAAGAACTGATTGGCGAGGTACTGAAGGAAAAAGAATATGATCGCTCACGTGTCGTCATCGCTACAAAAGCTGCTCATGTACCAAATAAAGGGCGAACATTTGATAATTCTCCTGGGTTTCTCAAACAATCGGTGGAAGATGCACTAAAACGTCTGCAAACTGATTACATCGACATTTTTTATATCCACTTTCCGGATGAAAGCACACCAAAAAATGAATCAGTTGCTACATTGCATGAATTAAAAGAAGCAGGAAAAATCCGAGCAGTCGGTGTGTCAAACTTCACGTTAGAACAATTGAAAGAAGCGAATGCAGATGGATATGTCGATGTAGTAGAAGATAAATACAGTTTGATCCATCGGCAGGCTGAAAAAGAATTATTCCCTTATCTTGAAAAAAACAAAATCAGTTTTGTTCCCTATTTTCCTCTTGCTTCCGGTTTGCTGACAGGAAAATATGAACTTGGTGAGGAAAAACAATTTGGTGAAGGAGATCCTCGAAAAAGAAATCCAGATTTCCAAGGAGAACGTTTCAAAGAAATTTTAACCGCTGTCGATGTACTTCGCCCCATTGCTAAAAGATACCAAGCCACTCCTGCGCAACTTGTTTTAGCTTGGTACATGAAGAATCCACGAGTGTCTGTAGTTATACCTGGAGCTAAGCGTCCAGAGCAAGTATCTGACAATGTCCAAGCTTTAGATTTGCATTTATCCAATGAAGATTATCAAACCATTGATGAAGCATTTCGTGGATTTTGATCAATTGACCTTATCAATTTATAGTAATATGAAAAAAGGAAGATCAGCACTGTTTGATCTTCCTTTTTTTCGATAAGTTTATGCTAATCTAATTCTTGTAAAGTAGCGCTCGGCTATTCGGATAAGTCGGAAACTGATTGAATGGAATCGTCCAATCTTGTTCAGGTACAGAGAACTCAAACTTATTTACTAGCTGATCGGAAAACACACGTAGACTATGAAGAGTGATCCATTCTCCTGCACAGCGATGCATTTGTCGAAAATCTCCCCCGCCTTGTGCAATCATCTCATATTCTTCTTTATAGGAAATATCTTTTGCTTTCCCTACATACCGTTTGATCATAAAGGAATCTGGCGCTTCAACTGTTCGTTCATCATGGTCTGTTCCATATAAATCTAAAATAACCCAACTGCCTTCTGGTATACGATAACCATCTACTTCTACTTCTTTCAGCGAAATCGCAGGTAGCATTGGGAAGAAAGGATAATAGCGTCTCATTTCTTGAATAAACGGATCTTGCAACGTCGAAAAGTCATTTTTTAATTGCTGATACAAATCTGGTCTACTGAAAAGTGCATGTCCCATCAATGCCGCCCACACAGTTAGAGCAACCGTTGGACGGATGATGTTCAATAATTCAACAGCTGCCACTTCCAGAGGTAAAAGCTGACCATCTAAATCTGTGGCATTGGCAAAAGCATATAATGCCACATTTTCTTTTCCAGCCACAGGATTTTGTCGAGCTTCTTCAATCAAGCCTTGCGCCCATTTTTCTGATTTTTTGCGATTTTCGACACCTTTTATGTGATCAATCGGAGAAGTAAACGTTCCGCTGATCATAGAGATTTGATATTCTGCTAATTTTTCGACCTCATCTTTAGAAATCGCTGATAAATTGATACCTGCCCACTCGCAAATAGATGTAAAGAAAACCATCTTACTTAAATCAAATAGTTCAAATTGACCATGCTGTGCTTCAAGTGCTTGTGTCAGATTCTTATCTAAGATACGATGATAATCTTCCATTCTTTCCGGTGTCATTAGATCCATAAAAATATTTTTCCGATGGTGATGAGCAGCTCCATCCAAAGTCTGTACTCCACCTTGACCAAAAAGTGTCTTCAATACTAATTTTGGCATAGCACCTTTTCGTTTGAAATTCCTTGGATCATAAAATACTTTTGCTGCTGATGATCCGTAGATCGTGATAGCTTCTTTATTGAAAATCTTTGCTTTGACGACGGGAGCGTCCGCTTCATGGCGTAACTCCTCCAACATGTTGTATCCTTTTTGATACAATTTTTTTAAATCTGTGATTTTGATATCTACTACTGGTACTTCTTTCATCTTCAGCAACCTCCTATAAAAAATAACTTGTATAATTTAAGCTTAACTTTTTTTCCGACTGCTGACAAAAGAAGCGCTTTTTGCAGACAAAAAAGCCACTTAAGTTAGAGTTTTTCAGTCTAACTTAAGCGACGTGTTTCATAGTTTTTACTAGTGAAAACCAGATTACTTTATTTGTTTTTAGAATCAATAATGATCGTTACAGGTCCATCATTGACGAGAGAAACCGACATATCTGCTCCGAATTGTCCGGTAGCGACTGTGATGCCGCGACTTCTGATTCCTTCATTGAATGATTCGTATAAAGGAATAGCTGTTTCTGGTCGTGCGGCTTCCACAAAGCTTGGTCGATTTCCTTTTTTCGTATCCGCAAACAGTGTGAATTGAGAGATACTTAAAATTTGTCCTCCCACATCTTCTACACTAATATTCATTTTTCCTTGTTCATCTTCAAAAATACGCATTTGTGCAATTTTTTTTACCAGATAGTCCACATCTTTTTGCGTATCGGTTTCATGAATGCCTAATAAAACAAGTAGGCCGTAGCCAATTTTTCCAATTTCTTGCTGATCGACTGACACAGCAGCTTTACTTACCCGTTGAACAACTGCTCTCATATCTGTCCTCCTATCCATTCGTCCGGCGTACACTGTAGACATCAGGTACTGCTTTGATTTTATCCACGATACTCTTTAGGTGGGATAAATTCTGGATACCAACCGTCAAATGGATCGTCGCCATTTTATCTTTATTCGTCCGTGCTTCAACGCTGTTGAGATTTTTCGTTAGCGCATTGACTGTTTGAAGTACATCATTCAATAAGCCTGAACGATTATAGCCGTAAATTTCCAAATCTGCATCATACTCTTTTCGTGTATTCGATGTATCTTCCCATTCGACTTCAATCAAACGTTCTGCTACATTTGGTTTGTCAGGCTGAACATTCGGACAATCTCGACGATGAATGGATATCCCTCTGCCTTTAGTGATATAACCAACGATATCATCACCAGGAATCGGATTACAGCAGCGACTGATACGAATTAGTAAGTTTTCTACCCCTTGAATGACAACGCCACCTTCATGACGTACTTTCATTTTGTCAGGTTCTTTTTTCGGCTGATTCATGATTTCTTCTGCTTCTTGCTTTTGCTGCTCGATTTTTTGTTCTTTACGTTCTTTTTCAGTCAGACGATTGGCCATCGTCAAGGGGCTAACTTCTCCATACCCTACAGCTGCATAGAGATCATCTTCTGTTTGATAATTAAAACGATCGAGTGCTTCTTGCAGTTTGTTCTTCGTCAAAATATCTTTAGGCGTAAATCCTAGATCTGTAATACATTTGACCACGGATTCGTGGCCTTTGATCACATTTTCTTCTCGATCTTGGGCTTTGAAGAAACGTTTGATCTTATTTCTTGCTTTGCTAGTAGCAACTAATTTCAACCAGTCGCGACTTGGGCCAAATGAATTTGGAGAAGTCATGATCTCAATTATATCGCCGTTTTTCAATTTGTAATCAAGCTGCACCATTTTGCCATTTACTTTTGCACCAGTGGTTTTGTTACCGATATCTGTATGGATACTGTATGCAAAGTCCAATGGTCCGGATCCTTTTGGTAACTCAGTAACGTCTCCCTTTGGTGTGAAGACGTAGACTTTATCACTAAAGATATCTCCTTTTACGCCTTCCATAAATTCAGAAGCATCATAGCTTTCGTCTTGAAGTTCGAGTATCTCATGGAACCAGCTTAATTGTTTCGTCATACCATCTGGTTCTACTTTTTCATTTTTTCCTTCTTTATAGGCCCAGTGTGCAGCAACCCCGAATTCAGCGATTTCATGCATTTCCTGTGTTCGGATTTGAATTTCTACCGGATTTCCTGCCGGACCGATCACGGTAGTATGCAAAGATTGGTACATATTAGCTTTTGGCAT
This sequence comes from Enterococcus sp. DIV0901a, assembly GCF_051711525.1. Classification (NCBI taxonomy): domain Bacteria; kingdom Bacillati; phylum Bacillota; class Bacilli; order Lactobacillales; family Enterococcaceae; genus Enterococcus; species Enterococcus sp. DIV0901a. Next base: position 2,355,010 of record NZ_JBIOMW010000001.1, read on the forward strand.
GGCAATATAATCCTTAAATCTGCCGGGCATTGGTTTCCATTTTGTGTGGATTGCTCCTAATACAGCATAACAATCCTTGATTGAATCTACGATCACTCGAATAGCTAGCAAGTCATAAATTTCGTTGAACTGCTTTTTCTGATCTTTCATTTTACGATAGATTGAATAAATGTGTTTTGGCCGTCCATAGATTTCTGCAAAAATCCCCAGCTCTTCTGTTGCTATTCGAATATCTTCAACAGTACCACTTACGTATTTTTCACGTTCTTCTCTCTTCGTCTGCATCAAGTGGACGATACGGTAATACTGTTTTGGATTTAGATAACGAAGTGCTGTATCTTCTAATTCCCATTTGATCCGGCTGATCCCTAGACGATGTGCAAGAGGCGCATAGATTTCTAAAGTTTCCTGAGCGATCCTTCTTTGCTTATCTTCTCGCAGGTGCTTCAACGTACGCATGTTATGTAGTCTATCAGCTAATTTGACCATGATAACTCGTAAATCTTGAGCCATTGCTAGCAGCATCTTTCGGTGGTTTTCTGCTAGCTGCTCTTCGTGGGATTTATATTTTATTTTCCCTAATTTGGTTACGCCGTCCACTAACATAGCAACGTCATCGCCAAATTCTTCTCTCAGATCTTCTAAAGTGATTTCTGTATCTTCAACAACATCATGTAAGAAGCCTGTAGCCACTGTATGGGGATCCATTTTTAAATCTGCTAATATACCTGCGACTTGGATAGGATGAATAATGTAGGGTTCGCCTGATTTTCTAAACTGTCCGTCATGTGCAGCAGTCGCGTATTCGCATGCTTTCTCAACAAATGCTACATGTTCGGGACCCATGTATTGACTAACGAGCTTTATGACACCGGGTCCCGTTAAAATTTCTTCTTTTGTCACAGGAATCGATCCCCCTTTCTTTTTTCGGTAAAACGGGAATCGGGACAAATATCTGTTTGATAATTGTCCCAAAATCCGTGCAGTTATACGTTTTTTTACGGAAATGTTCGCTTTTTAAAAGCTTTTTCAAACGATTTTTCGTATCCATTGTATAAATAATTGTTTCTATTATACAAATTGTTGACTATTTTTTCAATTCTTTCTGTCGATACTCTTTTATTAATGAAGAACGTTAGCTGAAAGAAGGATTCATTAATTCCCATTGATAGCTAGCAGCACTTAATAAATAAAGAGGTGCTGTTTCTGTACGAAGGATTCTTGGTCCTAATCCACAAAGTATCCCTTTGTGTTCTACAAAATAATCGACTTCATCGCGGGATAATCCACCTTCTGGTCCAAAGACAGCTAAGATTCGACTATCTGGTTTTGTTTCACTAAGAATTTTGGCTGCATTTGATTTTTCGCCTTGCTTTGCTGATTCCTCATAAGCAACCAAGACCACGTCATAATCATCTAGCCGCTCAAATAAATCTTGTTTCGTTTCCAATAACTCTACTGATGGCACGATCTGCCGATGGGATTGTTCCGCTGCCTCTTGAGCAATCTTTTCAAGCCGTTGTTGTCGTTTCATACGTTTTTTTGCATCCCATTTAACGACAGAGGCTGATGCCGGGAAACCAAGAAAAGCTTGCGCTCCTAATTCAGTGGATTTCTGAACGATCCAATCCAGCTTTTCCCCTTTAGGATAGCCACTCGCTATGGTAATCGAACTTGGCAGTTCCTTTTGATTTTCTTCTTTTTTAATTTCTTTCAGATAAACAGCCTCTTCAGTAATCTCCGTGATTTCTGCAACAATGGCTATTTGATCATTGAATGCCAAAAAAACTTCATCCTCGGGTTCCATCCTCATAACCCGTACAATGTGGTGATAGTTTTCCCCTTCTAAAACAAAATAGTCTTTTGATTCATATGATTCTTTTAAAAAATACCGCTGCATCTATTCCACCTCTGGTTTTTTCAAAATAATTGCATACCAGTCTTTTTGCTGGAAAATTTGATCCACGATAAACCCTTGTTCTAACATGGCATCCAGAACCATTTGCTTCTTCTCTTCAATGATTCCTGAAACGATCAGCGTGCCTGTTTGCTTCAGTAAACGCCAAGCATCTGGGATCATCAATAAGATGATATCTGCTAAAATGTTCGCAACGATTACATCACTTTCAATCTCGATTCCTGTCAAAAGATCGTTAGCTGATACATGGACATCTTTGGCTATTTCATTCATATCCATATTTTCTTTCGCCGAACGAACGGCTACTTCGTCTAAATCAAAGGCATAGACATCTTTTGCACCAAGATATTTTGCTGCAATACTTAGCACGCCCGACCCAGTTCCCACATCTAGCAATGTTTCACCACCACGCAAGACTGTTTCTAGTGCTGTCAATGTCAAGGAAGTCGTGGGATGAGTGCCTGTGCCAAATGCCATACCAGGATCTAGTGTGATAATTTTTTCTAGAGGATCTTCTGTCTGGTAGTTTTCCCAGCTTGGCGCAACCGTCAGCATTCGCGTAATACGCACCGGATGATAGTATTTCTTCCAGGCTGTTGCCCAGTTGCTTTCCTCTACTTCACTAACTGTTACTTTATTTTTTCCAATAGCTAGACCAAACTCAGGTAATTGTGTGATACGATCTTTGATAAAAGGCAAGATTTCCGGTAAGAAAGTCGTTTCCGGAAAATAAGCCATGACTAGTGCGCCTTCTTTCAGCGATGTAAAATCATTTTTATCTAAAATCTCACCATATTGATCCGACTGAAAATGTTCAACATCTAAAGAATCTTCAATCGCGACACCACTCGCCCCTGCCTCCATCAAAATATTAGCAACTGCTTCGACTGCTTCACTTTCAGTTTCTACTTTTACTTCATTCCATTTCATATCTGTCACTCCTTAATAACTTGGGTATGGTAAATAAGTATCTGCTTCATTTTGCTGTTTTACTTCTACTAATTCTGCTAGTTGCTGATTATCCCAGTGAAGCTCGAATACAGCTTCGTCATCGTCTTCATCCAAAAAATCAAGCAAATCGCTTTGCCCTTGAGCTAATACTTCATTTAGATATTCCACTAAAGAATCAGCTACTGATTTTGCCAACCCTTTTTTTCCTTCATAAGGGATTACTGCTAGATAATTGCGTTCATCAAAAACAGATTTCTGAGGATTAAAAAGAAGTACGCCGTCTTCAAATTCGATAATTGGTTCTTGCGAAACGATCCCTTCTGCATCATCAATCTCAAATTGTGCTTTATTTTCTGCAAACAAGCGAACAACGATCTCGATCGTATGATTTTTTGTATCCCAATCTAAAGCTACATCATAGTCTGTCACTTGTTTTTCAATTATTTCATCTAAGTATGTTAATAGATCCTTCTTTTTCATTTTCTTTCCTCCAACCCCAATCTTTCTCGATTTGGTTTTTTCTTTGTAAAGAGATATAAGGATTTCCCGACACAACAAAACGCAACGGCTTTTCTGTCCATACACCTTTGTTTGGGATACCGATTCTAGGCAAAGCATTGATCTTTTTTGGTGTCTTTTTTTTCTCAAAAACTAAGCGTAACGAACTATCTGCTATAGACTGACCGTAAAGTTCTTGAGGAATTGCTAATGCTTCCACTAATTTTCCCGGACCGTTGCTGATATCTGGACCAGTTTTTCCGCCACGATTTTTACTCATTTGATCAATCATTGCGGCGGGTTCGATTGCACGTATCATTACTCCTTGAGGAATCCCTTCTGGCTGAGTAATGATGTTCAAAATCCGATGAGTATGCATCGTGTAAAGGTAGATCGTACCTGGTTTTTCATACATTGCCCGCACACGCGGTGTTCTTCTTAAACCATAGCTATGGGCGGCCTCGTCTTCTGGACCTAGGTATGCTTCCGCGTCTACAATATATCCAGCTAATCTTCCTTCTGGTGTGTCATGCTCCAAATACATCCCCAATAAATCCCGTGCCACTTCTGGCGTCGTTTTATTCCAAAAAAATTCATCTATCTTTTGTTTATCCGTCATTTTTCTCACCTACTTTATCATACACAATATTAGTTGGATAAGCTATGAAAACAAAACAACAGAAGGCTGTTCTTTCTAGGCATCTTGCTAAATATGATATAATTAAGGGACGTAAAAACAAGAAGGAGGAAAATCCTATGCAACAGCCATTGGCTTATCGCATGAGACCTCGAACGATCGATGAAGTCGTTGGTCAGCAGCATCTAGTCGGGGAAGGAAAAATCATACGCCGCATGGTCGATGCTCGCATGCTCTCTTCCATGATTCTATATGGACCTCCTGGTACTGGAAAAACGAGTATCGCAAGTGCGATCGCCGGCTCTACTAATTATGCATTTCGCATGCTAAACGCCGCTACAGATTCAAAAAAGGATCTACAAGTTGTAGCGGAAGAAGCAAAAATGAGTGGTACAGTGATCCTCTTATTGGATGAAGTACACCGATTAGATAAAACAAAACAGGATTTTCTGCTTCCTCATTTAGAAAGTGGCCGAATCATCTTGATCGGAGCGACTACTGAGAATCCTTATATTACCATCAATCCAGCGATCCGCAGCCGTACACAGATCTTTGAAGTCAAACCATTAACAGAACAAGACATCCAGTTGGCAGTCGAACATGCTTTAAGGGATAAAGAACGCGGCCTTGGACAACAAGCAATCCAGTTAGACGAAGATGCTCTTCTTCACCTTTCGCGTGCAACGAACGGCGATTTGCGGAGTGCATTGAATGGGCTGGAACTGGCTACACTATCGACTCCTTCAGATAAAGAAGGAAGGATTCATCTTACACTGTCGATCATTGAAGAATGTGTCCAAAGAAAAGCTCTTACCCATGACAAAAATGGAGATGCTCATTATGACGTTATTTCGGCTTTTCAAAAATCGATTCGTGGAAGTGATGTGGATGCTGCACTTCATTATCTCGCCCGTTTAGTTGAGGCAGGTGATCTGGCAAGTATTTGCCGGCGTCTGATGGTTATCGGTTATGAAGATATAGGTTTAGGTAATCCTGCTGCTGCGGCTCGTACAGTGAACGCTGTATTAGCTGCTGAAAAATTGGGATTGCCTGAGGCACGTATCCCACTAGCAGACGTCGTCGTCGATCTTTGCTTGTCGCCAAAATCCAATTCTGCCTACATGGCATTAGATGCAGCACTTGCTGATATTCGAGAGGGCAAAGCTGGAGATGTTCCTGATCATTTGAGAGATAGCCATTACAAAGGTGCGAAATCCCTCAACCGTGGCGTGGGTTATCAGTATCCTCATCATTTTGATCAGGCTTGGGTCAATCAGCAATATTTACCAGATAAACTGAAGAATGCTCAGTATTATCAGCCAAAAGATACAGGGAAATATGAACAGGCTCTGGGTCAACAGTATTACCGTATAAAAGAGTGGAAAAAGCATCCTCCAAAAAACTAGACAAGAAAACGGTTCTGTTTCTGCGAGCTCTCTCATTGCTCTTTTTAAATTCATATGCTACTATAGAGGTGGGAAATCTGTGATGTTCGAATTGTCCTCTTTGTGTGTTGACCGAACATTTTTATTGATATCTTGGGACCCGTCTTGTGTCACTGCTGGTAACATGCCTTATCATTTGGTAGTTCGAAGCTACGACCATGGGACCCACCTGCTTGAATTCGCGGGATCAATACTACAGGACAAATAACGGCATTAACGGAGATTACCATCTTTTAAAGAATAAAGCAATTTGCTCTTGGCAAATTGCTTTTTCTATTTGTTGCTTATTTTGGAGGATTTGTTCATGATTAGGATTTTAATGATTATCGCCACTTTAGTATTATTATTCGTTAGCTATTATTTATTTAATAAACAGGATATCTTTTTTGTATTGATCAACAAAAATGATAAAAATCAAGGATTCCTACAATTTTACGGAGCTGCATATGCTGTTTTAGGCGTAATGGGTATTTTAACAGCTTTTTTCAATCAACGCTTTATTGCCTTGGTCTTTTTACTGATCGTAATTATTGTTTCTGCCACCTTCAGTATCCGATTTGCAAAAAAAATTGCTGAACCAAAGCAGTAAATAATTCTCTTTTTCCCTAAAGTGTTCTACAATAAAAGAGTACAATACGATTGACTTGAGGAGTGAATGCTTATGTTACAACAATACAAAAAAATCATGGTTGCCGTAGATGGTTCTGATGAAGCTGAATTAGCTTTTAAAAAGGCGGTCAATGTAGCTATCCGAAATAACGGAGAACTTCTATTAGCACATGTCATTGACACACGTTCTTTCCAAACCGTTTCATCCTTTGATGGAATGCTTGCAGAACAAGCTACTGAAATGGCAAAGCAAACATTGGCAGATTATGAAAGCAATGCGAAGAAAGCTGGCTTGAATAATGTAACCTCTGTCGTAGAATATGGCTCACCAAAACAAATTATCGCCAGAGAAATCCCAGAAGATAATCAAGTAGATTTGATTATGTTAGGAGCCACAGGATTGAATGCTGTAGAACGTTTATTTATTGGTTCTGTTTCTGAATATGTTATTAGAAACGCAGCTTGCGATGTGCTTGTTGTCCGAACTGATTTAGAAAACCAATTGCCAGCTAAAGACCACACCAAAGCTTAACACGTAGACGACCTGCCAACTATCGGCAGGTTTTTTTGCACAAAAAACCGTGATAAAAACAAAAGACGCGGCAAGCACTCATCGGTCTTTATAATGTTTAAAATAAAGGGAAAACAGTCAATGAGTTCAAGTAAAATAAAAAAAGTGAACACCGGCGGGCGATTAGTCGCCCTGGTGTGGTTTAAAACGACCTAAGCATGCCAAAGCTTATTGGTTCGTCAATGTGGAAGTTTCCGATGAATCTGATACGAAAAAATATGAAGTATCGATGGCGGATACCGATTTTATCGCCAAACTAAAATTTTATTTCGGGTTCGGGTACCGCGAGAAGGCAAGTGCTACATTCGGTAAATCATTCAAGAATTGATGAAAGGCTACCGCTTGCCATTGCAACCACAACGATACTCCTGAACGCGATGTTGGTGATTTCCAAAGAGAAGAGCTGTTTAATGCAACGGTATTAAGCAAATGGCAAAAGGAAGTCATGTAGACAAAGTTTTTTATCAAACACCATATGATTTCGCCTGAACGCTGGTTTAGCTCAGAATACAATGATGTGGTCCACGAGACATTACCCTCAGTCAGATAAAAAAAGCTCTCTGACAGAATTACACATCGATAAATATTAAGTAAATGTCAGCGCTAGTTGAACTTTCTGACACTTTCAGGTACACTGAAAAAGACAACTACACGAAGGAGGGAAAATACTATGATGCGCATGACTAAAATAACAAGTAATGAAAATTACCAACGATACCATATCGCATTTAGCCATGCAATTGGTTTTACAGTTGCTGTTGACGGGACAAGTTTGTCCAAAACAGTTGAATTCACGTAAAATCAATGGCCATCTCAAGGTATTTTTCTCATGATAATCTGAGTTTAAATAACACAGGCCATGGATAACCATGGCCTTTTTGAGTGGTCTCAAGGAGAGAGATCATGATCATACAAGCAATTTCTATTAAAAAAACAATCGGCGGGAATCCATTATTTGAGGATTTATCCTGTCAAATTGAAGCTGGTGAAAAAATTGCCTTAGTCGGTATCAACGGAACTGGCAAATCAACCTTTTTACAAATCTTGACCGGCAGAGAAGGTGTCGACAGCGGTGTTATCAGTCGCAAAAAAGGCTTAAAGATCGGGACGGTCGAACAAGAACTTACAGTTTCCGAAGCAACCGTCAACCACTACTTGCTCCATTCTGCCGCTGAGATACAGGACCTCAAACAGCAAATGAGTCGCTACGAAGCATTTATGACAGAACCAGATACAAACTTAGAGAAGTGTCTGACCCGTTACGGTGAGCTGCAGCATCGCTTTGAAGAACTAGGCGGTTACGTATTAGAAGACCGGATTGCAGCGATCTTGCAAGGCTTAGGGATTCCACACCGTCAGGAAGCACGGTTAACAGAACTTAGCGGAGGCGAACGAGTTAAAGTCGCTTTAGCCAAAATTTTAGCAGCCGATGCCGATTTACTTTTACTCGATGAACCGACCAATCATTTAGATCTTAACAGTATTCGCTGGTTGGAAAACTATTTACAGAATACAAAAAAATCGGTTCTGGTCGTTTCTCATGATCGGCAATTTCTCGATCAAGTCACCACAAAAACATGGGAACTGGAAGAAGGTGCATTGATTGAGTATCCCGGAAACTACAGCCGTTTTCGAGTCTTGAAAGAAGCTCGCTTGGCTGAGCTGACAAAAAATTACGAACTGCAGCAAAAAGAAGTCCAGCGGTTGAAAGTCATGATTCGTCGTTTTCGTCAGTGGGCACATGAAGGAGACAATGAGTCCTTCTTCAAAAAAGCCAAAGAACTGGAACGCCGCCTGGCGAAACTGACACTCGTCAAACCGCCAGCTCCCCCGAAAAATCGGCTGCAAAGCTTGTCTAATGGTGGAAAATCTGGCAAAGAAGTTTTCATCATTCAAAACTTGCACCAGCAGTACGCTGATCAAGTACTATTCAAAGACAGCAGTTTTGCAGTCTATCGTGGAGATCATTTAGCCATCATCGGCGACAATGGTGCAGGAAAATCAACCTTACTCAAATTATTACTCGGTGAGGAAAAGCCTTACGGTGGCACCATCAAATTAGGTAGTAGCTTGCAAATCGGTTATTTGCCGCAGCAGCTGCAGTTTGCCGATCCCGATAGCCGTTTGCTGGCTTACGCCATCACATTGACTGGAAACGAAGAAGTCGCTCGACGGCAATTAGCCAAAAGTGGCTTTTATCAAAGCGATGTGGGTAAACGGATCAAAGATTTATCCGGTGGTGAAAAAATCCGTTTGGCGTTGCTGAAACTCTTTTTAGAAAAAATCAACGTCCTGATTTTGGATGAACCAACCAATCACCTCGACAGCTATGCTCGAGAAGAAATTGAAGAAATGCTGCAAGACTATCAAGGAACGCTCCTAGCAGTCAGCCATGATCGCTACTTTTTGCAGCAACACTTCCAAGAAGCACTCGTTATTGAGCAGGAGCAGATCAGCCGCCAGCCGCTCGGCCAACTGATTGACTAGGACGCTTTTTCGCAACAAAAAACTTGATTTTCATACCTGTGCTTTCACGATTCAGTCAAAGCACAGGTGGAAAATCAAGTTTTTATTATTCGATCAATAAATGTTTCGGATCGATTTTCTAGCTAAACATAAAGCGAAGAATAAAGTCGACAGCCCACGAGGCTGATCTAAAAATGTTTTTTCTTTTTACATATGTAATGACCCTTATAAAGATGAATGAAAATAAAATATTGGGATTTTCCTGAAAATCAATAAATAAAATGCCAGTCTTTTCCCTTTTGACCACTTTTCCAAGCAAAATTCCCTAAGAAGATCCTGTAAAAAAGAAGGGAAATTGAAGTTAAATTACCATTTTGCGGTCTTCTCCGCAAAAAAACACATGCAAGAATTCCCTCTTGCATGCGTTTCATCTTTTATCCTAACGAATGCTTTGGCTTAGCCGCGCAGACGCTCCACGTCACGGGCAATCATTAGTTCCTCATCTGTTGGGATCACTAATACTCTTACTTTTGATTCTTTTGTAGAGATATCTACTTCTTCACCACGCAATTCATTCAACGCTGGATCGATTTCACAACCAAACCAAGACATACCTTTGATGATTTCACTACGTACATGTCCGTCATTCTCGCCGATACCAGCAGTAAAGACAATTGCATCAACACCATTCATCGTTGTCACATAACCGCCGATGTATTTTCGGATGCGGTCCACGAAAATATCATAAGCTAAACGAATATGTTCTTTTTCATAGTTCTTTTCAAGATCACGCATATCACTAGACAATCCTGTTAGGCCTAGCAGACCAGATTTCTTGTTCAAAACATTGATCATTTCATCAATATCAATCTCTAATTTTTCCATTAAATATGGGAGAACAGCTGGATCGATATCACCTGAACGTGTACCCATTGTCACCCCAGCTAATGGTGTGAATCCCATAGAAGTATCCATGGATTTACCTCCATCGACTGCTGTGATCGATACACCATTTCCTAAGTGGCAAGTGATGATTTTTAGTTCTTCGATCGGTTTGTTCAATAATTTTGCCGCACGTTCCGACACATAACGATGACTTGTGCCATGGAAGCCATATTTTCTTACTTTGAAATCTTCATAATAAGACACCGGTAAGCTATATAAATAATTTTGCTTTGGCATTGTTGAGTGGAAAGATGTATCGAATACAGCCACACTCAAAATGTCAGGTAAAATCTTTTTAAACGCTTTGATCCCCATTAAGTTTGCAGGATTATGCAAAGGAGCAAATTCTGCTAATTCAGCAATGCGGTCCATTACTTCCTCATCGATCACTACTGAATCCCCATAAGTTTCTCCTCCGTGAACAACACGGTGCCCTACTCCGGTGATTTCATCATAAGAGCTTAAAATTTGCAGTTCAATCAACTGATCTAACAGCATTTTTACTGCTACTTCGTGGTTTTCGATATCCATGATTTGTTCGAATTTTTGATTATCGCCGTACTTGATGGTAAAAATAGAATCTTGTAAACCGATACGTTCGACGATCCCTTTCGCAACTACGGTTTCTTCTGGCATTTGATATAATTGCCATTTCAAACTTGAACTCCCAGCATTGATTGCAATTGTTTTAGACATATGACTCTCCTTCTCGTTGAATGATTACAGAGCAGATGATTTCCAGTTTTTAAACTCGTTGAAAAATTCCGTCACCTTCTCTGGTTCTTTTAATGAAGCAAGTTTCACAAGCAAGACTTCTTTTACTTGTTGTGCTTGTGGTCCTTTTTTCTGTAAGATCAAAATACTTTTTTGCGATTGTTTATTACGGAACAATTCATCTGGCAATTGAATCATTCCTTGAAGATAACCTTCTTCTTTAAACCATTTTTTGATTTCTTCACTTTGATCCGTTTCTAAAAATCCACTCGGCATCAAAAACAAACCAAAACCATCCGGCTTCACATATTTCATTGATTGCTCTAGCAATAAATGATGTGCATAACTATGGCCTTCTTCGGTACTTGTTAAAAACTCTTTTGCTTTTTCGTCATTCGGATAATAACCGATTGGCAAATCGCTGATTGCAAAATCGACAGGATCTATTAATAAATCCTGCAACCCGTCTTGATGAAAGTATTGAACATTTGCTTGTGTCAAATCACTTGTAGAAGCTGCGACAGCCAACAATGTATCATCAATATCCACACCAATTCCTTCTGTTTGGTACCCCGCATTCGATAGGTTTAAAAGAACTGTTAATAACAAGTTGCCCATTCCTGCCGCAATATCCAGAATCTTAACCGGTGCTTTTTTATTTGTGTATAGTTGTTCAATAAGAAAAACAAATAAAAAACCGATACTATCAGGAGTGAGTTGATGGTTCGCCTGCAAATGTTCTGTCTGGCTGCCCTTCAATAAAAGTAATTGAGACAGTCTGCGCCATTCTTCTGGCTCGAAAGAAAGTTTCTTCAACTCTTCATAAAGAGCTGTGATCCGTTGCGTTGTCTCTTTTGTCGGCACTCCATCCACCACACGTACTTGATAATCATCTATTAAATTTTCTGCATTTTCGACATAGGCTTCTAAAAAGGAAGTTCCCAATGCATTCTGTAAAAGCTGAATAGCTTCCAGGTTTTGATTAAACCCTTGTTCCATTTTTTCTGGTAACATGGTGCACCTCATTTCTAGATATATTATAACAATTTTTTCACCTGTTTAATTCTATCGAACAATTGACAAAATTTCAATCGTTTTCACTGTTTTTTATTTGTGAAACGGCAAACATTTTTTTATTAAAAACAGTGTTATAACAGAAAAGAGGGCGTTTTCACGAACATTCCATCATTCTGTACTAGTATCTGTATCATTTTTTACTTCTTCTGTGAACCGAAAGATAAACGGTGAGACTTCCACCTCTAAGAATAGGGACTGTTGTACCCACTGATATGTTACAGATCCAGTTGTGTAGTAAAAAACTCCTTCCGAACTTTCGGCAAGCGTAGACTGTTCCGATAAAGCCATCTGCTTCATTATTTTTGCTATATAATAATTTTTGATTCGTATATTAAGATCCATTGACAAACGGTAGCTTTCTAATGTTGCCATCAATAAAAACGTACATAAAAGAAATAAAAGCAAGACAGAAAATAAAATAGAGCCCTTATAACATTTTCTACTGATCGTTTTTTGTCCATATGGCATATCCATCTTCTCCATTTTCAAAGTGTACATAAAAAGAAATTGCGTGTTCTTTTTCCAATAATTGAAGCTCAGTGATACTTGTTAACATAGGTTGATGTCCGCCGGAAGTTCTTCTTTTACGTATCATTGCCTGATATCTTTCGATGATATACTGTTTATCCTCGATCGTGTAGTGCAGTTGCTGATTTTTCACAGAGACATTGTGACTGCTCTTGAGTTCTTCTTCTAATTGTGCTAAAAATATTAGCCACTCTTTTTGATCTTTACGTTGCAAAAACTCACTTACTTGGATGGTTTGCTGAATCAAAAGATTGAATGTGAGCAATAGACTGCTCAATATCATCAGTCCAATTAGACATTCAATCAGCGTAAATGCTGGAATTACTTGTTTTTTCAATACTGATCGCTTCTTTCTCCATATTGACAAACACTTTTTCGATTACTCCATTATTATCGACAATTTGGATATCGTATGGGATCATTTCTTCCCTTCGCTCTGGTCTTTTGTGATACATCCGCTGCGTCTTGATATCTTCATAAATCATTCGAATAAATAGCAGTTCCTCCCCACTTTTCTTTTCTGCCTGAAGCAAAAACAGCTGGCCAAAGCTCACTAAGTAGACACAGACAGAAGCGATCATAAGCGCTGTAAGGGACTCCAACAAAACAAATCCTGTTTTATTCAATTCTTTTTGTATAGCGACCACTCCCTATCTGGAATTGATACGTAATCGTCCGCTCTTTTTCTTCCCAATAAAATTGATAAGCTTTTAGTGAACTTTCATTCCCGGTTCTAGCAGCAAAAGTAATAGAAGCATGGCGTTTCAAGATAATCTCATCAGGAATATCTAATACTTCCCAATTTATTTTATCTGGATTCGGAACATGAAAAATGATTTGATTCTCTTCACTATTCCAATAAAAGCCTGTTTGGATCTGATTCACAATAGCGATTTTTTGCGTAGAATAGATTCGTTTTTCAAATTGGCTGAAAAATTGATAGACTGCCAATTCATTCTTCCATGCAGAAAATGCGAGAACTGGAAAAGAAAGGATCGTTGTAAGTAATAAAATCAGTAAGAGTGATTCAAACAACGTATATCCTGATGCTAAAACCTTGCCTTCAAGGCCGCTGATAGATTTCTGCATGTTCTCGTTTGATATAGCCTTCATTCAACAATTCCTCCACAGTAGGAACTCTTCCATTATTTTGAAGCGCATAGAGCTCTTTTTGTGTGTCTACCAACTGGATGATCGCTTCACGACTTTCTTGGTCTACATGATTCCTATAACGCGACAAATTAGGGACGAACAACAACACTAATACACTGATGATCAGTAAGACGATTAGCATTTCGATCAATGTAAAACCGCTATAATAAGATATTTTTCTCTTTTTCATGGCAAAACCTCCTCTATGCTTCCGTAAACAGGTAATAAAACAGCGGCATAAACTAATAAAATCAAAGCCGCTACGCCCAAAAAAATGATTGGCTGAATAAAATGCATCCAGTGATGAAGACGTTTGAAAAGCTGTTTTCTTGTCCATTCGCTGTAAAAAATCAGTTCTTTACCTAAACTTCCCTTTGCCTCTCCCTGTAAAACAATTTTACTGAATTCTTCTGATAGAAAACGATAATTCTGGAACTGCTCAGCCAATGACATACCTGCCTCCAATCCTTGAATCAACTTAGAGGCAAGATGCTGAATCAGACTTTCTTGTTTCGTTTCCTTTAAGCAGACTATGATTTGCCTTAATTCGAAACCTTCATGAAAAAGCTTTCCAATCTCTAGTGACAAATAAGCCGATTGATACAAGGAATATATCGGTCCAATCAATAATTGTCTGCTTATCCATTCACTCTGATCAACAGGAGACAACTTCATCAGACGATACCTTACTAGTAAAGCCAATAGAGTAACCGCTAGGATGAATAGTAGAACATACCAATGAAAGACTTGTATCAGCTGAATCCCCCAATGCTCTTGCATGACCATTCCTGAACCAATAAGCTGAGGCAAAACGAACAACCGCATACTAAACAAGATACCTAGCAAAAAGGTGAGCAATAGCATGGGATATGCAAGCAGCTTTTTCAAATCATTGCGAAATCCTTCAACAAGCCGAAACTGTTTGGCAATTTCCAACAAAGTTGTCGGCAGATTCCCATGACGTTCAGCTAACTCGATCTGTACCAGTTGCTCTGCTCCATATCCTATTTGCGAAAGTACCTCACTAAACGCTTGCCCTTCCTTTAGCTGATGTTGGATGTTTGCCAAAATAACAGGTGGAAACGAACGGATCGTGAGTAATAAATAAAGGGATTCTTGCAGACTAAAACCAGATAAAAGCAGTTCTCCCATGGTTTGTGCAAACTGGTTTTGCTGGCTTCTTGTTAATCCTTTAGAATAGTTCTGACTGCCAAATATTTTCCTGAGCTTCTTCATAACTTTCCTCCCATGATTTTTTTACTGATTTTTCCTCCATAAATTGATAACTCCATAAGACAGAAGGATGGTGATTGGCATCTTCCAAAAGTTCTTGATAAATGACACCAGCTAAACATTCAGATAGCTCTTCTTTTTTCTTTGTCAGTTCATGGATTCTGACCAATGTACCTTCAAGATTGCGTGCATGTACGGTTGCAAAAACCCGGTGCCCTGTTAGTGCTGCTCTTACCGCAGCATGTGCAGTTGATTCATCTCTTATCTCGCCAATGATTAGCAAGTCTGGACGATGCCGTAATGCGAGTTTCAAAAGTGTATCATAAGTCTGTGCTATTTTCGGATTGATCTGTAGCTGCAGAAAAAACGGTTCTTCTATCTCTACAGGATCTTCGATAGTAATCACTTGCAATTTTTCTTCCAAAGCCAACCGATACATTAGAGAAGTCTTGCCTGATCCGACTGGTCCGCTGAAAAGGTATAATCCACGTCTGACGGTTTTCTGTAAAATAGTTGCAAAATCTCGAGAACTAAAGCAACGATGGGGTGTTTCAAAAGTACCGTATAATAGCCGAATCACTAAACTCTCTCGTTGAAGGTAATCTCCTACAGAAGACAACCGCAGACGAACTTCCTGTTTTTCTAAAGAATAAGTAAATGCACCTAACTGAGCTTTTCTTTTTTCTCCGATATCCATCTGTCCCAAATACTTAAATCTTGAGATCAGTTGCTGTCCATCTGCCGAAGAGACTTTCTTCCAGAATGTTCGTTTTTTTCCATAGCGAAAATAGATGTAAAATACTTCTGAAGCTGGCAATATATATACGTCTTGGGCATGTTTGGCAAAACTTTCACTTATCATTTGATCCGATAATCGTTTTATTTCCATTATTCTCCCCTCCACAAAAAACATACGTCTTTTTGATCTTTTTGTTTCAAATAAAATGAATTTACAAAAAAATATTGGCAAAAGCCGAATTTATGTTATACTTATAAAAATTTATCTTGGGAGGCACTCCATTGGAAACAACATTAAGGAAATATATCGAAGTAGCAAGTAAAAAAAAGCCTGCTGACCTAGTGATCAAGCATGCTAAGATCGTCAACGTCTTTACGAAAGAAATCATGGAAAAAGATGTAGCAATCTGCGAAGGAATGATCGTAGGAATCGGTGAATACGAAGGAAAAAGCGTACATAATGCTAATGGGCAATATCTAGTGCCAGGATTCATCGATGGCCATGTGCATATCGAAAGCTCACTTTTATCACCAAGCGAATTTTCAAAAGTATCCTTGCTTCATGGAGTTACTACTGTAGTGACAGATCCCCATGAAATAGGAAACATTGCTGGGAGTACAGGTCTTGAGTTTATGATAGAAGATGCAAGACAAACACTCATGAATATCTTTTTTATGCTACCTTCTTGTGTACCTGTAACCCCTTTTGAGACCAATGGTGCAAATTTAAATGCAAAAAAATTAGCCCCTTTTTTACAAAAACCCGAAGTTTTAGGCTTAGCTGAAGTCATGAACTATCAAGCAGTAGCAAATAATGAAACAGACATCCTAGAAAAGATCCAATTGATGCACCAGCATAAGAAAAAAATTGACGGGCATGCAGCTGGTATCGGCATGGAAGAGTTAAATGTTTATCCTGCAGCAGGTATTCGGACGGATCATGAAGCTACAACTGCAAAAGAAGCTAAAGAACGTTTGGATCTTGGTATGTATTTAATGGTTCGAGAAGGGACCGTTGCAAAAGATCTGGCATCGCTACTACCGGCGATCACACCTGAAAATTCAAGAAGATGCTTCTTTGTCACCGATGATAAACTGATCAATGATTTAGTAAAAGAAGGATCAATCGATCATATCGTCCGTCAAGCTATTGCACTTGGAATCGATCCATTACAAGCCATTCAGATGGCAACATTGAATGCAGCAGAATGTTTTGATTTGAAAACACTAGGTGCGATTGCCCCTGGGTATCAAGCTGATTTCTTCTTAACAGACGATCTTACCAAGCTGCCAGTTCATGAAGTTTTCTATAAGGGAACATTAGTTGTTCAATCTGGGCAACTCCAAGACCATTTATTTGCTGATCATTCAAATTCATATACGTGTTGTCTGCCAAAACTAAACGCTCAACCATTAAATCCACATTCGTTAGAGCTGCTTCTTTCTTCTTCACAAGTCCATGTGATCGAAATTATCCCGAATAGTCTAGTGACTAAAGATTTGGTAGAAAAAGTGGACCGACAAGGCGAACGATTCATTCCTTCAATCGAAAAAGACCAATTAAAGATTGCGGTGATCGAGCGTCACCATCAAACGGGAAACATTGGATTAGGCATAGTGAAAGGATTTCAGCTGAAACAAGGAGCGATAGCGACAACGATTGCCCATGACTCGCATAATCTAGTTGTCGTTGGGACAAACGACGAGGATATGCTGTATGCTGCTAATCTTTTGATTCAAAAAGGTGGCGGGATGACCGTTGTCAACAAACAGCAGGAAATAGCTTGTGTTTCTCTTCCTATAGGCGGAATCATGACACAGGAACCTTTTTCGATCGTCTATGAACAGTTGAATGAATTAATAACTAAAGCACATCAACTAGGAGCAGCTAAAACCTTTGATCCTTTTTTGACACTTTCTTTCTTAACATTATCTGTCATACCCGAATTGAAGATCACCGACAAAGGATTATTTTCATTTTCTCGCTTCCAATTGATTCCACCTTGTGGAAAAACCGATGAAATAAATACATTTTAAATCAAATAAATCCCAGAAAATACATTACATCTGTAATGTTCATTTTCTGGGATTTATTTATGGATATTAATGTTTTTATGAAAGCAGAAAGTTAGTTTCGCAGACTTTTCTTTTTGGTCTTATCTTGAAATTGAGCTTCTACTCGATAAATACGTTGACCTTTTGAAGAAAATTTTTCTTCATACTCCGTCATAATATTGCCTTCAAATTGACTTTGATGTAAATCTAACCATACCTGTTTGAGGATCATGCCATATTGAGAAAAACTTGCCAGAGAATACTCAAACAATCCTTGATTATCTGTTTTGAAATGGATTTCTCCATTTGGACGAAGAATCTGTTCATCTACAGCAAGAAAAGTCTTATATGTCAATCGCCGTTTTTCATGACGTTTTTTTGGCCATGGATCGGAAAAATTCAGATAGATTTGATCTACTTCGCTGTCAGCGAAATACTCTGTCAACGCTGATCCATCCACATGTAGAAGTTTCAGGTTAGGAAGCGGTTGTTCGATCAACTTGTCTAGTGCAATCGAAACAACACTGACCTGCATTTCTACTCCAATATAATTGATTTCAGGATGGGCTTTTGCCATTCCAGTGATGAACTGGCCTTTCCCCATACCAATCTCAATGTGGATTGGATGATCGTTTTCAAACAATTCATTCCATTTTCCCTTCCACAATGTTGGATCACTAATTACAAAATTCGGGTGAGCCGCTAACATTTCCGCTGCTCCCGGACGATTTCGGACACGCATTATTTATCTCCATTCCTTTCCTCTAATTAAAAAGGTCTGGCCAAATCTCCGCAGAGTTTGGGCCAAACCTCAGCCACTGAAAATTCGTTTTAATTGTAAAATTTCTTCGTTCATCCGTCGATGATCTTCACGTTTGCAATATCTGGTGATTTCTTGGAGCAAATTCATGGCCGCATACCAATGAAATTTTTCAAGCATTTCGTCAGTCGGGCGTATGCCATAACTGATCAGCCACTGATTCCAGCTAGACAGTGGCACATAATTTCCTAAAATCGTTGCAATATCCACCGCAGGGTCTGCAAACATGATTGAATCCCAATCGACTAGATATAAATAATTTTTACATACTAACCAATTACGATGGTTTACATCTCCGTGTACTACTGATAAGTTTTCCTTATCTATTGACGGGATCTGCTCACGAAGAAAACGATGGACAATTTGCAGAAATTGATTTTTCTGGAGTTCTTCCGGTAATTCTTTTTCATATTTTTGCAGCATCTTCTCCGGCGTCATGACACGACCACCGATACGGGTCAGCATGGTTTTAAGAGAATTTGAATGATGTAAATGGTACAAAACATCAATCACGTCGTTTCTTTGACCAATCTCATTAGGAGTCAGCAAGCGACCTTCCAGCCACTCTTGTGCTGTCAAAGTATCGCCATTCCCCGTTCGTTTTGTCCAAACAAGTTTTGGTGTAATTCCTTCCCTTGAAAGAGCAGCCAACATCGGAGTCGTGTTTCGTTTAATAAAGACTTTGTCCTCATCACGCATGCCTATGTATGTTTTTCCTGTGTCGCCTTTGATGGGACGTAACCGCCACTCTTGGTCTAACTGAAACTCCATCATGCATTCTCCCGTCCTCTTACTCTTTGTTTTGCAGTACTTATTATTCTAGTCGCCTGAACACTACACGTCAAGCACATATACGTTCTTTTTCATTTAATTGCCATTCAAAAAACCAGCTTTTCTCAAAAAAAATAGAACGAACAGCATTCTTACTGTCAACGCTCTATTTTTCATTCTCATTTTTACCCTACACAGCTTTGTTTTCAGTCTGACATCTTCTTCAAACGAGTTGGTACATATAGTTTAACAAAGAGCATAGTAACAATCAAATAAGCCGCTAGCGGAACCCATCGCTGCTGCCCATCTAATACGACTGCAGCAATCAAACCAAAAATAACCGACGCGATAATTAATACCCATGTGAGTAGATACTGAATCGCCTGCTTCTTCTGATTCTTATGGATTGGATAAAGCTGAACGAGAACCATATAGCGGAACTGGTTCGCTAAAGGTAACAGTTGGAAACCGATCAAATATAAAAATAAGAAACCGATAATCAGACTAAAATAAAAGTCGACTACTCCGGCAATCAATAACCCACCTATAATTACTAATCGGAAATAAAGACCACTAAAATCAGAACCTCTTGCCAATCTTCTTGCAAACAAGTAAAGATAAGTGTTTTTTGATTCTCTTTTAATATGAGTCAATATAGGATCCAAATAGCGTCTTCTTTTGATCTTTGCCGTAATTTCAGGAACATCTGTGAATAAATTGATAAATTGATAGATCTGATGCAACCTATGTTCTTCTACATGCACCATTTTCTCCCAATCCAATCCTTTTTCTTGTTGCTTCCACAAAAACCAGTAATATAGACTTGCCTGTACTAATGCACCTGCTATTCCTGCCCATATTAGCCAATAAAATGATAGAAACAAAAAGATCAGAGAAGAAAAAAACCAGCCTAATTTCCAATAACGAATAACTTGTTGATCTAGTCGAAACAATTCTGCTCTCTTGATTTGCAGATGACTGAATTTCAAACTCCATAATATGATCAGATAGACGAAAAACATCGAAAAGGATTGCTCCGTACTAACCACCACTAATGGCATGGCCAATCCGCATGCCAATATCAAAAAGATCAACGGAAAAATGCAAGAATAGCGAAAAGCTCGTTCCAAATAGGTTTGCATTTCTTTTTCTTTAGGAAGTAAAAAAACAATATCTGCTGCCTCTGCAAAAGTAGCCATCTTACCCACGAATAAACAGAGCATCCAAAATACAGAGATTATGAGCCCTCCAATTGCAAACGGTGGCTGCAGGGTTTTCAACCAATTAGAATAATATAATCCCACACCGCCAATCAAGAAAAGACAAACTAAAACAAAATGATCGTTCAATACATAACGCATATATTTCATCATTTTCTTTTGATGTCTTGCTAAACGTTTTTGAAAAAAACTACTCATGTGCCTGCTCCTTTGTTAAAGCAATATAGATTTCGTCCAAAGAAGAATCCGGCAGCTGAAATTCTTTTCTCAACATCTCAAGAGAACCGTCTGCTCGTATCTCTCCGTTATGTAAGACCACAAAACGATCACAATATTTTTCTGCAGTAGCTAAAATATGCGTAGACATCAAAATACCGGCTCCTTCTTTTTTCATTTCTACCATCAATTCAAGCAATGCATTGATAGCTAGTGGATCCAAGCCTAAAAATGGTTCGTCGATGATATATAAAGAAGGCTCGATCAAAAAGGCGCATAAGATCATCACTTTCTGTTTCATTCCCTTTGAAAAATTAGCTGGGAACCAGTCAAGACGATTAGATAACCGAAAAGTCTCCAACAACTTTTCTGCTCTTTTCATTGCTGTATCCATAGGTATATCGTAGGCCATCGCAGTGACTTCGATATGTTCTCTCAATGTCAATTCTTCATATAAAGAAGGAGTCTCTGGAATATACCCAATTTGTTTGCGATATTCTTCCGTATTTTTCTTTAAGGATAGATGATTGATTTCTATCGTTCCTTTTGAAGCTTCCAGCAGACCGATAATGTGCTTGATGGTCGTACTTTTCCCTGCTCCGTTCAGTCCAATCAACCCTACTATCTCTCCAGGCTGTACATCGAAACTGATATCTTTTAACACAGGGAGATGTCCGTACCCCCCTGTGACATGATCGATAATTAAACTCATTCTTTTTCCTCCGCCATTTATTTTTATTTATTATACCACGAAGAAAATGACGGTATTTTGTTTTTTTCCTTACAATAGCTTTAACTTATGGTAAAGTTAAGCTGAAGTATTTATTCTTTATAGAAAGGATGTTTTATATGGAAAACTGTATTTTTTGCAAAATCATCAATCAAGAAATCCCAAGCTATAAAATATATGAAGACGACAAGGTCTATGCTTTTTTAGACATCTCTCAAGCAACGAAAGGACACACATTAGTTGTGCCTAAACGTCATGTAGCAGATATTTTTGAATATGATCCCGAACTTGCAGGAGAGGTTTTTTCGCGTGTGCCTAAGATTGCTCAAGCATTGGAAAAAGCTTTTCCAGAAATGAAAGGTCTTAATATCTTGAATAACAACCGTGAACTAGCCTATCAATCTGTTTTTCATTCACATATCCATTTAGTCCCTCGCTACAGCAAAGAGGATGATTTTTCTATTCACTTTGGCAATCATCAAGATAGTTATGGATCGGAAGAACTAAAAGCTATTCAAGAAACAATCGTAAAGCAGGTGTCCTGCGATGATTAAAAACTTTTTCAAAGGACTGTTATTTGGAGCTGCTGCTGGCACTGTCGGAGGTCTGTTATTGGCGCCCAGGAGCGGGAATGAAACAAGAAAGAAACTGATCGAAGAATTGGAAGAAGCAACAACTCTGACAAATGATTTAAATAACAGCCTTAATCATTTTAAAAGCGCATTGATCGAAACAAAAGAAACAGCTGAATCTGTGATTCCTGCTTTCCAAGAAGCAATCAAAAAAGATATCGAAGATTTTAAATTCCAAGCCGAACCACGTATCACACAAATCAATGAACAAGTAGAAAAACTAAAAGCTGATCTGCCAGAGTATCCTGAACAAATATAATAATGATTATTTTCTCAACAGATTTAACTATATAAGTGAGAAAAGTTTGCGTATTTCCTAGGAATGTGATGAAATTTTGAATTTTGTTTGAAACTACCACGACAACGTTTTTAAAGGAAATGGGATATGGTATAGTTAATATATAAAAATAATAACTAATTACAGGAGTGCAAATTTTAATGAAAAAAAAATCAATTATTTTGGCAGCTACTAGTGCGTTGGCTGTTTTAACTCTAGCAGCTTGTTCAGGCGATACTAATAAAGATATCGCAACGATGAAAGGCGGAACGATCACTGTATCTGATTTCTATGATGAAGCAAAACTTGAATCATCGAACCAATCCTTAGTACAACGGATGATCATTTATAAAGTATTCAATAACAAATATGGCGATAAAGTAACCGATAAGCAAGTGGATGCAGAATACGACAAACAAGCGAAATCATTAGGTGATACTTTTGAATCACAATTAGAAGCTGCTGGATATACGAAAGATACTTATAAAGAATATATTCGTAACAATTTAGCTTTTGAAGCTGGCTTGAAAGCTCACGTAGATATTACAGATGACGATTTGAAAACTGCTTGGAAATCTTTCCATCCAGAAGTAGAAGCACAAATCATCAAATTATCAAGTGAAGATGAAGCAAAAGATGTGAAAAAATCAGCGGATGATGGAGATGATTTCTCTAAATTAGCCAAAGACAAATCAACTGATACAGAGACAAAAGAAGATGGCGGTAAAGTTAAATTCGACTCAACGACAACAACTATTCCTGCAGAAGTAAAAGAAGCAGCTTTCAAATTGAAAGACGGTGAGATCTCCGATGTTATTACTACAACAAATCCTACTTCTTATGCGACAGAATACTACGTTGTCAAAATGGTGAAAAACCAAAATAAAGGCAATGACATGGATAAATACAAAGATCAACTAAAAGATATCGCTACTGAAACTAAACTAAGTGACAATGCATTCACAACTAAAGTAATCGGTGAAGAATTAAAAGATGCAAATGTAAAAATCAAAGATGATGCCTTTGAAAATGTGTTGAGTGCATTCACAACAACTTCATCAAGTACGAAAGACTCAAGTGAAACTACAGCTTCAACAAAGAGTTCTGACACAAAATCAACTGATTCAACAAAAGAATCTTCAACTGAAGAAACAACTGATTCATCAAAATAAAAGAAAACAAAAAAAGCGAAGACTTATGTCTCGCTTTTTTTGTTTTGAATGAAAAAAATAAATTTTTGCTATAAATCTTTTGGTACATAGAAACTTCGGTTGTCCATACCGAAAATCCGATCGGTGTATTTTCCTGGTTCTGTTTGACGAATCGAAGTCAACATCATCTGCATCGAAGCATCGATATTGTCGATTTGATGTAATATTTCTGCTTCCATTATTCTTGGACGTACAGGTGAGCCATATTCTAATAAGCCATGGTGTGCTAAAACCATATGACGTAATACGAGAACATCTTCGTCAGCTTCGCTGATTTTCAACGCAAGACAGGCTTTAGTTATTTCTTCGTCAATCAATACCAGATGACCGATCAAATTTCCTGCAAGCGTATATTCTGTCGACATAGGACCGGAAAGTTCAATCACCTTTCCTAAATCATGCAAAATGATACCAGCATACAACAATGCTCGATTCAGCTCAGGATATTCATCGGCGATTGATTTCCCTAAGTGAAGCATTGTCAAAGTATGATAAGCTAATCCACTGGCAAATGCATGATGGTTTCTTTTTGCTGCCGGAAACTCAAAAAATTGTTTTTGATATTTATTAAGTAGATAGCGAACAATACGATTCCAATGCGCATTGGTGATCTCAAACAACAATTGATTGATTTCTTCTTCCATTTCTTCTTTCTTCAAAGGGGCTCTTTCCATGTATAAACTAGGCTCTCCTGGCTCATCTACCCTTGTTAAGCGCATATGAAGAATCTTTACTTGAGGGTTTCCTTGATAAACCTCTCTTTTACCGTTTAGAAAAACGACTGTGCCGGCTGTAAATTTATTGATTTCCTCCTCCGAAGCATCCCAGTATTTACCATCGATAGTACCTGAAGTATCTTGGAAAGTAAAAGCAATAAATTTTTTTCCGTTTTTAGCGATTCTTACATCTGCACTTTTGATCAGGACAAATTGTTCAAACTGCTCATCGATTACTAAATCACGAATTTTTTTCATTATTTGCTCCTTCTAATTGTTTTACGATTTGGTTCATCTCATGGTAATAGCTTACCATTTCTTTATCAGAAGAAAAACAAATTATTTGATACTTTTCTCCAAATTTAGCTAAAAGTTCAGCTAATTGATACTTTCGCTGATGATCATAATGAAGCCAGCCATCATCAATGATGATCGGGCATATCGAACGGTTAGCTTCTAATGAGAGGTAAGCAAATCTCATCGCCATAATCAGCTGATCTTTCGTACCTGTAGATAACTCATAGATGGGAAATTCTGTATATCCGTCTGTTAAAGTCAGTGTATCATTTTTCAGTAATATCTTCTGATAATTTCCTTTTGTTAAAATACCTAAATAATCACCTGCTGCTCTTAACAACTGGGGTAATTGTCTTTCACTCATCTCTGTTGAAAGATCACCTAAGAATGTCCCGGCGATTTCAAGTGCTCCCCATTCCTCCAGTAATTCCTGTAATTTTGCTTTTTGCCGGCTAGCTTGTTGATAAAGTTCGTCCAATGTGCCGTCTCTTTGCAACTCTTCTACTTGAAGTTGGAGTCGTTGCCGATTTTCACTTGCTTCTTTTTCTTCTTGCTGGAGTTGGGATTGCTTTTCTTTCAGTTGGCGCAGTCTTACAGATAATTTCTCTTTTGTCAGCTCTTCAGGAAATAGTGGAGTAAGCATTTCCGATAATTCATTGTATCTTTTCATCTGCTGTTCGGCTTGTTTGGCTTTTTGTAAAAAGACAGGTACTTCCGAAGGATAAGATAAGCCTGCTTGAGTCAATTGTTCGCTGTATTCTTGTATCCATACTTTTTGTTTCTTTTTCAATTGATTGATTTCTTGCTTCAATAAAGTATTTTGCTGATAGCTTCTGGCAAATTTCATCTGTTCCATCTCTTGTATAAAACGGGAAAGCAATACCATTTTTTCTAAAATTGACTTATCTTGTATCGGTAACCATTCTTTAACAAACTCAAATTTTTGGTCGATTTGTCGTAGTTTTTCTTGTATTTCCTGCTCTCTTTTATGTTTCCGCTCAAATACGCCATATAATTTCTGATAATCTATGACTTCCTGTCCATATTCTTTCATGAGTTTGAGCGTATCCATCTTTCCTAAGTGCCGATGATCCGCAAAACGATATACTTCTTGCCGAAGAATCTGTTTTTCTTCCCCAGTTCTCTTTTGTTTTTCTTCTGCTTCAGCTAATTGAGCTAAGGCTAGATCAAGTTGTCCTAGTTTTTCTTGCCACATTCCTTTTATCTCAGAGAAATCATTTTTAGTTTTAATTTTTGGTTGCCTTTTGTAGAAGAAATAGCCAATCATGCCTGCACCAATTAGTAAAAGGATCACTTTCAAGGGCATTGGTACAAATATACCTGCAATGATTATTGCTCCGCCAGCCATCAGCATATACGGTTTAGATGAAGAGACTGGTGCTATCTCTGACTGATTTTGTAATAATGCTGGATAGGACTCTTCCAATTCATTCACTTCTGCTTCAATCATCTCTTGCTGTTCTTTAGCTATTTGGAGACGCACAGAAATCTGGCTTTCTAGATCAGCAATCCTTCTTTCTTCAGCCAGAAGATGCTTCCATTCTTCTTCATATAAAAATTCTTCCGGTAACGGATTTTTCTGCCAATGCCACCTTTGTTCCAAAATCTTCAATTCTGAATTTGTTTCTCTAGTCTCAATTTGTAATCTTTGCCATTCTTCGTTTAATTGTTCCGCTGTAAATTGAAGTTGCTGGAGATCTTTTAGTTCCTGCTCCTGCTCTAAATAAAAATAATATCTGGCTGACTGCTGATCCATCCCGCTATGCTTTTCCAGTGTTGCTTCTAATTCTTCCAAACGCTCATTTGTTTGCTGATACCGTTTGGAGAAAGACTCCAGATCTAAAAGAAGTTGCTCATCAGGAAGACCTGTAGTGCTGTTTTTTTTGAGAGATTGCCATTCTTCATATAAAGAAAAATTAAGTTCTTGCTGTCTGGCTAATGAAAATTGTTTGTTCGCCTCTTTTAATTGTGCCAATAACTGCTGCTGTTGCGACTCGTATTCCTGTTCTTGTTGGATCAACTTGCCAAAATAAGCTTCCTGTTCTTGTTTTTGATGAATTTTTTCTTGCAGCTCTTTCCATTCATTTAATTTTTGATTGATTAGTAGTTTTTGGCCTTTTTTCTTGAATAATTGTTGTGCTTTCTGATAATATTCTTGCCGCTTTTGGAATACTTGAGAACTGCCCGTGATGCCTAAAGAAATCAGCGCATCATGTAGCTCTTTTTCTCTCAAATGATCTAGTTCCATCAACTGTTCCTGCTGGAAAGTAAATACTTGCTGGAATAACTCTTTCGTTAAAGGCGCAATCAATTTTTCTAGTAACTCGTCACTTCCCACTTGATCCCCCAGCCACACCTTCGATTTTCCGCGATTTTGCTGCTTGTAGCGCTCGACAGCACATTCACCATATACAGGATGTTTAAGCCATATTTTGCCGCCATAGGCTGAGCCGTCTTTTGGTGTATAATCCTTTTTTTTACGGCCTTTTGAAGGGAAACCAAATAATATTGCTTGAATAAATTGATAAATCGTTGATTTTCCTGCTTCGTTTCCCCCATAGATCAGCTGATTGCCTGAATAAAAGTCAAAACTTTTTTGACGCCATTTTCCAAAAGCAGCAATCTCGATCCTTAAAATCTTCATTCCTGATCCTCCTCAAATAAAAAATCTTGATTAAGCAGCTGCTTGGCTTTTTCAAGTGTTTCTTCTTGGTATTCCGGCAGTTCGCTCAATATTCTAGCCGCTTCTTGATGACTATATACTTCATTTAAAATTTGTTGGAAATCTTGAGGTGTCTGATAGTATTGAAATAACTGTTCCATCAATTTAGCAGAAGCAGCAAGTGGGATCTTCGTATAAAAGGTATCCTCTATGAGAGAAATACGCCAAATAAAGAAATCATTTATCCTATCTGAGAATTCCTCTAACAAATAGTCTAATAGCTCTCCTGATTGTATCCGTTCCAAAACATCTGTATTGAGATGGTCATAATTTTTTAATTTTATTTCGATTAAACTAAAACCATACTCTACTTTTGAAAGTTGCTGACGAATGTGAACAATGACCTCTTTTGTCGTTCTTGCTTTCCTCAATGATATTTCCTTTGTCTTCCAATAGACCTCTGCTACTTTAATCGGATGTATTTGGCAACTTCCTTTACTTAATTCAACTAGTAGAATAGATGTAGAAGCTTGTTCCTTTTTAGTATGACCTTGAGGCGCACCTGGATAAACAATTGTTTGCTTTTCATTTAAGACCGTTGGCACATGGATATGCCCTAAAGCCCAATAATCGTATCCCTTTTCTTGCATCTTTGAGGGTTGGAAAGGAGCATAGTTTCCTTTTTGAGAGACGCCAGGTTCCCCGTGGTACAACCCAATATGGTAATCTGTGAGTTCTCTAGAAGGAAATTCCATCACTTTGTCTTTTTGAATCCACGGTTGACGATAACTAAATCCACTGAGAGAGACAGTTTCTCCACTTTTTATCGTTATTTTTTTTGTCTCTACCGTTTCGGATGTAAATAAATGGACATTTTTAGGAAAGGAGAACCAATACCGCTCTTTTTGATAGAAATCATGATTTCCGAATATTATAAATACAGGTATATGGTTCTTTTCTAACCGTTTCATCTGTTCTGAAAAATGTTTCTGTATTTTTAATGAAGGACGATTTTGATGAAAATTATCTCCTGCAAGTAAAACAAAATCAACGTTATTTATTATTGCCTGTTCAATGATATTTGATAAAACGGTCAGATTCGTCTTCAATAGTTTTTCCTGTACAGTTTTATCAAGAGTTGTCAGTCCTTCAAATGACCGATCCATATGTAAATCTGCCGCATGGATAAATTTCACCATTAAAAATTTCCTCCTTTTTTTCTTTTATCATACCATTTTCAATAGCTTTTTTCATTAATAACCGAAAATTTGTTCGCATTACACAAAGAAATTACGACAAAATGGCTGGCTTCAAAAAATGAGTTTATTCGAAAAAAAGATTGTGACATGATTTTTGTCACAATCCTAAATATCTATGTTATATTCGCTTCGTTTGACACTGAAGAAGTACTATTTATACTGGAATTTATGCTCCATCTTTCCGTATTTAGAATTCTATGTTCTATACTACCTTAATTAGTTTATATGGTAAGAATTCTTTCAAATGCTTGAGATACTCCGTCTTTATCATTTGAAACAGTGACATAATCAGCTTTTTTCATGATTTCTTGATGACTATTTCCCATTGCAAAACTAATATCTGCACTTTCAAACATAGATAAGTCATTTAAACTATCTCCGATCGCGATTCTCAAAGGTTTCTTTAAATTGTAGATTGATTCCAAACGATCAAACACCACGCCTTTAGATACATTTTGAGGTACGATTTCAATATTTACAGGTGCCGATTCAGTAACAGACACATTTAGCATCTTTTTCAAATGGTTAAATATATTAGCTTTCAATTGACGATTAGGAATAAAAATAAAAAATTTGTAAATGCTGATAGCATCCTTTTCTATAATTTCCTCAATATTATTATAAGGGATTGAACAAATAGATTTTTCATACTCAAGCTCATAGTTTAGCTCTTTGATAGAAAATTCACTCCCTACCTCGTGAAAAATTTTTTTCATTTTATTTTTATAATTCTGGGATTCATAACTTCCGAGATTTGTATATATTTTGGTTGGAAATTTCGATAGGACAGAATCAATTTTTTTTACATCATTTTTATCGAAGGAAGACTCAAATATCTTTTTTTCTCCATCAAATCCAACAGAACCATTTAACCCTACTGCTGGTATCCTTAAACCAGATTTTTTGAGAATATTATTAATGTCTTCTACTTCTCTTCCAGAACAAATGAATGGAAAACAGTCTTCCGGTAAATGTTTCATTGTTCTTGCATTTTTTTGACTAATGCTCTGGTCAGAATTCAAAAGAGTACCGTCTAAATCTATACCAATTAGTTTCATTTCATCCATGTCTCCTATACGTTGATTATAAATTCACTGCTTATTGTAAGTCTAAATTTCTCACAAAACATATACTAATTATACCTAA
This sequence comes from Enterococcus sp. DIV0901a, assembly GCF_051711525.1. Lineage (NCBI taxonomy): Bacteria > Bacillati > Bacillota > Bacilli > Lactobacillales > Enterococcaceae > Enterococcus > Enterococcus sp. DIV0901a. The sequence goes on from NZ_JBIOMW010000001.1 coordinate 2,384,525, forward strand.
TTTAAGTAAGTACAAACATCATTTTAAGATTAGGAAAGGACATTTATAGTCAAGTCCATAATCCTGTGTAAAATACTATACAATGTTTTACCGGTCTCTCATTGATCAAACTTAATATATTTTCTTGTAGAACTGAGCCATTCGTCATGAAGGTCCATAAGGACAGCTCCAATTAATCGATTGGCAGACGTTCGGTTGGGAAAAATCCGAATAATCTTTTCTCTTCTGCGGACTTCCTGGTTCAGTCGTTCAAGAAGGTTGGTGCTTTTTAGCCGATTATGACTATTTCCGATAACCGTGTATTGAAAGGCATCTTCGAAGCCATTATCCAATATTTCGCAGGCTTTTGTATATTTAGGCTGGTCGATATATTCACCGACTAAGGCATTCTTAGCTGTTCGAGCGAGTTCAATATCCGTAAACTTAAAGATCGCTTTTACTGCTTCTCTAAACGGTTTTGAATTCTTTTTTGGAAT
>NZ_JBIOMW010000001.1:2390000-2480000 GCF_051711525.1 Enterococcus sp. DIV0901a
ATAAGGGTTGCGCTCGTTGCGGGACTTAACCCAACATCTCACGACACGAGCTGACGACAACCATGCACCACCTGTCACTTTGCCCCCGAAGGGGAAGCTCTATCTCTAGAGTGGTCAAAGGATGTCAAGACCTGGTAAGGTTCTTCGCGTTGCTTCGAATTAAACCACATGCTCCACCGCTTGTGCGGGCCCCCGTCAATTCCTTTGAGTTTCAACCTTGCGGTCGTACTCCCCAGGCGGAGTGCTTAATGCGTTAGCTGCAGCACTGAAGGGCGGAAACCCTCCAACACTTAGCACTCATCGTTTACGGCGTGGACTACCAGGGTATCTAATCCTGTTTGCTCCCCACGCTTTCGAGCCTCAGCGTCAGTTACAGACCAGAGAGCCGCCTTCGCCACTGGTGTTCCTCCATATATCTACGCATTTCACCGCTACACATGGAATTCCACTCTCCTCTTCTGCACTCAAGTCTCCCAGTTTCCAATGACCCTCCCCGGTTGAGCCGGGGCTTTCACATCAGACTTAAGAAACCGCCTGCGCTCGCTTTACGCCCAATAAATCCGGACAACGCTTGCCACCTACGTATTACCGCGGCTGCTGGCACGTAGTTAGCCGTGGCTTTCTGGTTAGATACCGTCAAGGGATGAACAGTTACTCTCATCCTTATTCTTCTCTAACAACAGAGTTTTACGATCCGAAAACCTTCTTCACTCACGCGGCGTTGCTCGGTCAGACTTTCGTCCATTGCCGAAGATTCCCTACTGCTGCCTCCCGTAGGAGTTTGGGCCGTGTCTCAGTCCCAATGTGGCCGATCACCCTCTCAGGTCGGCTATGCATCGTGGCCTTGGTGAGCCGTTACCTCACCAACTAGCTAATGCACCGCGGGTCCATCCATCAGCGACACCCGAAAGCGCCTTTCAAATCAAAACCATGCGGTTTTGATTGTTATACGGTATTAGCACCTGTTTCCAAGTGTTATCCCCTTCTGATGGGCAGGTTACCCACGTGTTACTCACCCGTTCGCCACTCTTCTTTTTCCGGTGGAGCAAGCTCCGGTGGAAAAAGAAGCGTTCGACTTGCATGTATTAGGCACGCCGCCAGCGTTCGTCCTGAGCCAGGATCAAACTCTCATAAAAAGTTCGAACAATCTTGCGATTGTTAAGCTCAATTTGTTTGCTAGCATATTGCTTGCTTGTTAAAAATGTTTGTTGTCTTGAATTGAATCAAGACGCCCTACACATTTGGTTTGTCTTACTTTGTTCAGTTTTCAAAGGTCTACTTCATCGGGAGTGTTTCCCGATTCGTTTTTGGCTGCCGTAGCAATTTTTATATCATATCAGAGAGACAAGCGATTGTCAACTCTTTTTTAAAAGTTTTTTCGATTTCGTTTTTCGAAATCTTTCAGCAACTCATTTATCATAACTTATCGTTTGTTATTTGTCAAGAACTTTTTTGAAGTTTTTTTCGATAGAATCAGGCTTCGAAAGTGGTTCTTTTTTAACGACTTAGTTATCCTATCACGTCTAAAAACATGTGTCAACTCTTTTTTGGAATTTTCATAAAATGTTTCAATGAAGCGCGACAACGTTGTTTAATATATCATTAAAAAAAATAAAGGTCAAGCTAAAATATTATTTAAGCTTGACCTTATTGTAATTTCAACGATTGTCAAAAGTATTGTTTGCAGCTGTATTGCCAGTTTCTATAGATAAATCACAGCTTTTGAAACATAAGTTTTGTACTGCTTCGATTCGCCCGAATTCTTTTGCAGTTATTTGGCAATGAGAAAAGCAGACATCTTCTATAGGCTTTTCAGGAAATGCTACTAAATCAAAAGCTCGGGAAGGAAGTGAGTAACCTGGAGAAAGGCATGCCTGTACGTTTTTGATGTGTATGTCTTTGACTTTCGTCATTTGCTTTGATTCAGGTATTTCTTCAGCCACTGCTTGCCAACTTTCTGGCATTTGAGCAAGGTCATTGCTATTTTTTCTATTGTATTCATTATGCCAGTCCATTATCCAAGAAAAAGGAAATTGTACATCTATCATATTCAGATTTTCTACCCTGATATTTTCGATCACTCCCCCTCTTTCTTTTGAAGATTTCATTCGAATACCACAGTCTGACTGAAAAAAATCGATATCGTGAATATATACGTCACTAACTCCAGCACTAACTTCGCTACCAATAGTTACACCGTATCCTGAACGGATTTTACATCTAGCAACCTCGATTCTTGATGATTTTCGATTGACTCTTGCACCATTGCCATCTCTGCCAGACTTAATAGCAATACAATCATCACCACAGGCCAAATCACATTCATAGACACGCACATTTGTTGAAGAATCAATATCAATCCCATCTGTACTTGGTCCATCATTGTTGCGGATGATTACTTTTTCTACTAATACATCGTTAGAATAAGTGATTTGCAAGTTCCAAAAACCTGATTTCTGAAAAATCAAATCACGAACAACAACATGTTCTGCATGATACAGTAAACAAGCGCGTGGACGTTTAATAGCATAATCCGCAATCCAACGAAGTCCCTTTTGATCGTATTCAGCTCTTGTCCCGCTTTTTTGATCTTTTCCCCAATACAGCTCCCACCAATGGTCTCCTTGACCGTCGATTATTCCTTTTCCTTCTATAAGAATATCTTTCGCCGAGAGAACATTCAAAATCGCTGCTGGCCATTTCATTTCTACGCCGGCTACTCGTGTATCGATTTCTGGAAATGCTTCGATATCTGTTCTCCCCTTGAGGACTGCACCTTCTTCAAAGATAAGATGACTCTTATCTTTTAAAAAAAGGGCTCCGACTAAATAAATGCCTTTTGGAATAAATACAGGTAAGTGTTCTTTCGCACCTTGATCGATTGCTTTTTGCAGTATTATTGTATCATCTTGTTGAGTGTCGTTTGTTTTAAAGTTCAAAGCATTGATAATCCCTTTTTTTGTCCGCAATACGTTTCTCCCTATCTTTCATTGATTTTTTTCAATTCTTCACCAATAAATACAGTTTTTGAACGATTCAGTGGGTAACCTACTAGCAAAATGATTGCGGATACAAATAAGCAGAATGCTGGTAACAAGTTTGCCATCGTATAAATCCTTTCTTGTACTAAAACTGATTGGATGGCTCCACCTGTTGTAGACGATTGGTAACCAATGAGTGCCAGCATAAATCCGCCTACCGCTCCTGCACATGCTTGTCCTACTTTTCTCGCAAAAGAATTTACTCCATATACTGTTCCATCTTCTCTTAAGCCTGTCTTATATTGATGATAATCAATCACGTCAGTAATGAATGCCCAGACCATCAAATTGAATAAACCAGATCCTAAAGTAGCGATAAATAAAAGAATCAGATATACCCATGCATTTGTTATATGAAGGAAATACATCAGCAAGTACATACATGAAGAAGCAAGTAACGCAAATACGCTTGCTTCCTTTTTACCAAATAATTTTGTCAGCTTTGTAGCAAATGGTGCTAAAACTACTACTGTTCCGTAAGTAAATAAAAGAGCAACAGACATTGCTTGTTTATTATGGAAGTAATCATTGAATAAATAAGTCATATTCGTCCCAGCTAAAATCTGATTGATCACAATGAAAATGTCAACAATGACTAAAATAATCAGTGCTCGATTAGCTAACAAACCTTTTACCAACTGAGAAGCAGATACTTTTTCGTTTTTGACAACTCTTACTCTTTCAGTAGTCAATTTACAAGTTAACATATATGCGACAAATGCTATTGCAGCACATCCGATTGAAATCCAAAAGAAATGATTCCCTGAAACGACTTGTTGTCCACTCTTGTTATGGGTATACATTAAAATCGGAATGAAGAATCCTGTAGTTGATCCGCCAATCGCAGAACCAATGCTTCGGAACGTGGACAACGAGGTGCGGTCATTAGGATTTGAGCTAATTGCTGCTGCCATTGCTCCATACGGGATATTGATTGTTGAGAGAAAAATCCCATAAACAATGTATGAAACAAAAATATAAGCAATCTTCACCGTCATTGGAAGATGTTGGACGAATGGCAAAAACAAAATGACAGTCACTAAGCAAAATGGATACTTCATTTTTCTGATCCAAGGAATAAATCGGCCAGTTTCTGTTAACTCTGAGACATCACATAATCTTCCAACCATCACATCAGCAAACGCATCCAAAATTCTCGAAATCAAGAATAACGTACCTACGATTGCCCCTGAAACGCCAAGAACATTCGTATAATAAATCATCAAGAAACTATTGACTAAACCTAAAATAAAACAGTTACCTAGATCACCGAACATGTAGCCTATCTTATCGGAAATCCCAAATTCCTTTTTTTCTTTTTTTACTGTATTTGCTGTAACAGCATTTTGTGAAAGCATTTGAATTCCTCCTACCTCTTCTAGTAAACGTTTTCAAAATTATAACTCTTTTTTTCTTGTTTTTATATTCACAATGTTGGCTTTTTATTGCATTATCTTGACAGATAAAAAACAAAAAATAATCTAAAAACATTGATGCATAAGATTGATAACTTTTTTTACATAACAATATATACAAACAAAAAAATTCACTAACTAGTGAAAATAAGTTAGTGAACCTCATTTATTAAAGAATTAAATTACAGATGATCTTTTCCATCATACTTGAAAAACTCAAAATCAGCATAACTTCCTCTTTTTTTATTTAGATCATGCACTGCTATCCCGATAAAATTTCCAGTAAACCCTCCTGAGAGTATACACATGTTTTTTTGCGGACCTACTTTCTTCCATTCTTCAGTTGATACGTCTTTCAAATGAAACTGTGCTGTCTCTTTCTTTACAGTGACTTTCAAAAAAGTCTTCTTTTCTGTGAGTGGAATCGTCCAATCTTCTATTTGTGCTACTCCGTTTTCTGATTCTATCATACGTAGGCATTTTCCCTTGTCCTCATTCCAAGTAACATAACAATAAATATAATTGGATTCATTTAAGTACAGTACCAGTCCAGCCATCTGATTAAAATTATTAGGCATGTATTCAAATGCTGTCTCCGCATCAAAAGTAAAATCCGTTTGCCGAATAGCTAACAAATGATGTTCGAAGGTAGATTGAAGAGATTCACCGGAAATCAGACGTAAAAAACCTGGTCTACATTTTGTATCACACCAATCAGCATTTGGCAAAATGCGTCTGGCATTCCAGTTCTTCTTTAGCTCTCCTTCAAATGTATCCATAAACTGATGATCATTTTCTTGTTGTACCTCTTCATTTGTCTCAATCATTATTTCTTCCATCGGAGTTGTCTGGCTATCTTTAAGTCTTAACCAATCGTCGGACGTCCAATACACTTCTTGAATAGCGGTTTCTCTTCCCAAAATAGCCGCACCGTTTAATGGTCTGGTACAAAGATATGTCATGTACCATCTTCCTGACGGGGTTTGTACTAAGCTCCCATGTCCTGTACATTGCAATGTAGAAGCAGGTTTGTCACTAGCTGTCAGCATAGGAAAACCAGGATCAAGCTCGTAAGGACCAGTAATATTCTTTGCTCGGCAAACTGTAACTGAATGTCCTCTTCCTGTACCGCCTTCTGCCGTCATCAAATAATAATACCCGTTACGAAAATACAAATGTGGTGCCTCCGTTTTCGCTAATTCTGTACCTGCAAATATTTTATAGATGGGACCATCAAGCTTCTTCTTCTCTGCATCATATTCTTGTAATACGATACCGCTGGATTTATTCGGTGTGTCCAGACGATAATCCCATAGTTCATTGACAAGCCATTTTTTTCCCGTTTCAAGATCATGGAACAAAGAAGGATCAAAGCCGTTACTATTTAAATAAATTGGTTCGGACCAAGGACCTGTGATCTCAGATGCAGTGATCAAATAATTGTGGACATCTTTAAACGGACGGCCTGCACTTTTGACATCTGTGTAAACAAGATAAAACAATCCATCAGCATAACTGATCTGTGGCGCCCATATACTTCCATTTGTAGGATTTCCTTGCAAAGATACTTGAGTGGTCAAAATATCCGTTGTATGTGACCAGTTGACTAAATTTTTCGACTCATATACTCGGATTCCTGGAAGCCATTCAAAAGAGGAGACAATAATGTAATACCGCTCTTTCACTCTTAATATATTAGGATCTGGATTGAATCCTCTTAAAATAGGATTTTTCACTTTGATAGTCTGCATGATTCAGGCTCCTTTTCTCATTCTTACTCGATATAAACTGAATGCCCCAGCTGCGAAATAAAAAAATGCAAAAGGAAACGCAATAAACTGAGTGCCAATCAACAATATGAATCCTGTTATAAAATACAAACCAGTGGCAGTTGTTAAGTATTTTCCTTTAGCAGTCAAAAACAATGCTACTGCTAAAAAAGCAAGTGAAATAAACAACACAACGGCAAACAGACCAGTCATGTCCTGTAATAATCCAAATGTATTTTCTAAAGACAAAGTTGAATGATCTACAGCAAGCGACTGATAACTTTTTTTAAACTCTGACGCAGACATATTACTTAAAGTAACTGCTAACCCGCCAAAGAAAATCAAAGATAGACTGCCACCGACCATTCCTAGCAATAGTTCCCATTTTCTTTTCATTTCTGAACCCCCTACTTTTCTAAATGTATCCATTCAGGTCTTTTGATCGATGTTTCATAATTGTTATTACGTTCAGAGAATTTGACAGTCTGTTCATTTTTCTTGTCATCCCAATTATCCCAACCAGTTGGGTGAACATGCCCACCTATCTTACACGCTTCAAATAAGACATTTGCATACGGACGCCACGGTCTTCCTAAATAGACGTTTCTAGTATCAGGTTCTGCAGTCAAGGTACAGCTTTCAAAACGATACCCTGTTTTTTGATTTTTCGGCGTAGATGCTGCTGTGATGTATCCAGGATTTTTACTGGCTAAGCTATGGATATGACACTGATGAAAAACGGCATCTGCCCCACCAAATATGAAATCCACCGTTCCTTCAATCCAGCAATATTCATAGGTCTGACGACAATACTCAGGATTGGCAGAAGCCGGTGTACAAAAAGGAGTACCATCTTTTTGCAAATCAGGCAACGGACCCGTGCATAAGGTATCCTGATAACCAGATAGTCGACAGTTTTTTAAAGATACGCGATCTCCTGAATTGAATAAAGCAACAGCCTGTCCTACCTTTTCTCCTGGACCTGCTGTATTTTCGATGTGAAGATTTTCTAATACGACATTCGATCCTTCTAAGAAAAAAGTAGCACTTCGGAAAGTCCCTAACTGGCTACCGTCAAGATACTCCTGTTTTGCAAAACGATTACCGGAGATAACTACTGTTCCTGCTCCCACAAGTTTAAAATTGGATAATCTGCTTTCTATATATTCATCATATCTTCCTTCTTTTACTATCAAGACCTTTGGATGGCTATCCGGCAGGCCTGCCAAATAATCGATTCCTTCTTGGATAGTTTCAAAATCCGTCGGGGTATCTATAGCATTCTTTCCAATTATCAGTTTGTCTTTCATCCTCATAAATGCTCCCTTATGAATTGTTTCCAAATATTTCTCATTTCTTGTGTTTCCATATGACCGCCTGTTAAAGAAAAAGAAGAAAAGTTTTCTGGACTACCCATTGATTGATACTTTTTGTCCAGCCCTTTTCTCAGCTTCAGTACGCCTTCGTCCAAGCACATCGTATCGTTTTTTCCAACTAAGCTAAGACGAGGGCGCGGAGCGATTTTTTCTTGGATTGCTAACGTTGTATAAGCTGTCAATAGATTTGGCACATAGTAATAAAACCCATGATGATCTAGGCGGCGATGTAGCAAAAGTGTTTCGATGTCCACCTGTGCCGCTAGATCAATACAAACTTTGACACGAGAATCCAATGCTGTCACCCACCAGCTTAATAAGCCTCCCATAGAAAGACCAATCGTTGCGAGCCGTTGAGTATCTGTGTCTTCCCTTGTCTCCAAATAATCGATCAAGCTGATCACATCATAAATACGCATTCCCCATAACGTTTTTCCTGTTAATAAAAATTGTTTGAACAACTCGCTTTCAGAAATACCTCCGCGTTCTTCAAATCCCCAAGCATCAATCGACCAAACAGCATATCCCATTCCTGTCAGTACTTCTGCAAAAGATGGAGAAGCTAAGTAAGGAGCACCATGGATCAATTCACTTTTCCCGACTGAAAAATCTCCGCCGTGAGAATGCAGGTAAAGGACCGTCGGAAACGGTCCTTCTTTTTCTGGATAAGCATAGAGGGCTGGTACTGTTTCCAATTCATTTAAGTACAATTGATAGTATTCAAGCATAAAACCGTTTTGTTTTTCTCGGTATAATCGTTTTCCACTAGGGGTATGTCTGCTAGATGGAGCACCTAAAAAATCATTCAACTGCATAAGCAAAGTTTTTACGAACAACCAGTTCATCCATATTTTCTGATTGATTTGATTGGAATTTCTCAATACTGATTTCTTTAGTATTTTCTAATAGAAATGCTGGTCCCTCGTGATTTTCAATCGACATCTGGTTAAAGGAAACCTTACCCGCAAAGCCAATATAAAATCCTTGTCTGCTCATTTCCTCTATTCCTGTCATCATAGCAGGAACACCGGGAACTGCATCTTGGGCCATCGAGACATCGATATTGTCAAATGTGATTTCTTGTATGAATTGTTCCGCTAATCCATAAATAAAACCTGCAGAAGCATGGACATTCCTTGCCGTGATATTCGAAAAATGGATCCTTCTGAATGCTGGTGTCCGTTCATCTATCGGATAAGCCTTTTTTTCCCATACATACGGTTCTTTCCCTCGCGGACCACAGAAATAATAAAGATTCAGTATAAATGGACACATCACATTATCCATGACTATATTGGATACTCGAATATCTTCAACGATCCCGCCTCGACCTCGTCTAGATTTCAATCGTATTCCTCGATCAGTTTCTTGGAAGATACAATTTGAAATGGTAATATTACGAATACTACCACTCATTTCACTTCCTAATACGACACCGCCATGTCCATGGACCATCGTGCAATTTGTGATCGTGATATTTTCGCAAGCGATCCTTTCGTACGTATCTTCAGTCCCTGCCTTGATTGCAATACAGTCATCTCCCACGTCAATATGGCAATTACTAATACGCACATTTTTGCATGATTCTGGATCAATTCCGTCTGTATTTGGTGAATCCGCTGGGTTCAAGATCGTCAAGTTATCAAACGTTGCATTACTGCAAAGAATCGGGTTGATCGTCCAACTTGGTGACTGGATCAATTTAATATCTTTCACAGTAATTCGATGACAGTTATGGAAACTCATCAATTTAGGACGAGGATAAGCGAGATTATCTGGTTCATTTCTAAAAGTATGCCACCATTTTTTTCCATTTCCATCTAATGTACCGAAACCAGTGACAGAGATGTTCTCTACATTTTGAGCATAGATACAGGAAGCATAAACTTTTCGATGGACTCCTTCCCAACGTGAATGAACAACAGGATAATCTTTTGGATCGTCAGAGAATTTCAGAACCGCTCCTGCGCTTAAATGAAGTTCGACATTGCTTTTTAAAAATAAAGCTCCTGTTAGAAATTCACCTGCTGGAACAACTACGGTCCCGCCTCCGTCACTTGCTGCAGCATCAATGGCTTGTTGTATTGCTTCAGTATTCAATTCATCAATTGATGCGCCAAATGTCAAAATATCATACATATTTATAATGCCTCCACTTCAATCAATGCTTGCAAGAATGCACCAACGCCTTTTTGATCATTACAAATAATTGGTTCACTGATGTAGTAAGCATATGAACCATCTCGCTGATCTGCTCCGCCTAACCCTGCTACTTGACAGTTTTTATTCAAGTTCAGCCAGCCTTCTTTTGTTTCCAGAACAAATTCATCAAGTAATCCTTGATGTGATTTCTTCACTTGTGGAAGCCATTCTTCTTTGTTCAGCAGTCCCAAACGTATTCCTTTAGCCATTGCGTAAACAAACATACTACTGCCGGAAGCTTCCAGATAATTTCCTTTCCGTTTTGTTTCTGTTGTTACTTGATACCATGTCCCGCTGTTTTCTTCTTGATATGGAAGTAATGCAGCCAGTGTCTTTTCTAGAATTTCTTTCAGCAAAGAACAATCTGTTTCTTCATGAAGTAATTCATAGGTATCTGCTGCAGCCATCAAATACCAGCCAATCGATCGGCTCCAAAAATGATGGGATAGACCTGTTTTTGGATCAGCCCATGGTTGGACCTTCTTTTCATCCCATGCATGAATCAGCAAATTTGTTTTTGGATCGAATAGATGTTTATAACTGATTTCAAACTGTCTCAAAACATCTTGGTAATCTTTTTCTTCACTAAAATTCTGGATAAATTCAGCATAAAAAGGAGAACCCATATATAAGCCATCCAACCAAATTTGATAAGGATAAATTTCTTTATGCCAAAAAGCTCCTTCGGATGTGCGTGGATGGTTTGCCAACTGCTGGGAAAGGAGTTCTGCTGCTTTTTTATATTTTTCTTCGCCTGTTTCTTTGTACAATAAAAAGAAAAGCTTTCCTGTATTTACATGGTCGATATTGTATTCTTCAACGCTGTAGCCACGGATCGTTCCATCTTCTTGCACGAAATAGTCGATATTGTCTTTTATGAAATCAAAATAAATTTTTTCTTGGGTTCGTTCCCAAAGTAATTGGAACCCTTTAAGTACGACGCCATAGTCATAAGACCATTTTCCTTTATACCACTTTTCTTCATATAAGCGAGGTGTTCTTTCCATGATACTTTTTGCTAATTTCTTTGACCAGTTTTCCATTATTTGCTCTCCTTTAAAAATTAAAATAGGATTTGGGACAAATACCAAGAAGTATTTGTCCCAATCGTCTATATTACTGTGCCGCTGCTTTGTATGCTTCCTCGTACTCTTGTGTGATTCGATCGCCTCCTTGTGCTTTCCAGTCTTCTACAGCTTTTTTGAATCCATCTTCGTCAAGCTGTCCCATGATGTATTGCACCGTAGCATCAATAATGATTTTTTCGATTTCTGATCCTACTTCATTGTTCGTCGGTGAATCCAATGGCACAGAAGGATCCATTACAGCGAATTCTTCGTTTTCTTTGATCAATTGATTAGAGAATTCTTTTTCAGGGTCTGTATCTTTGAAAGAGAACGTCACTTCACTAGGACGAGAGCTTGATAACGGTTGCACCTCTTGCTGCCAAAGATCCATATCGATAAATTCGATAGAACCATCATCATTCAATTCATAATGCGTTCCTTCGATACCGCCAGTCATCAATTTATACACATCTTCTTCTAAAAGATCATCAACAAATTGAAGTAATTTCTTCAATTGTGCTTCGTCTTTTACTTGAGATTTGGGAAATGCTAGCAAGCCGCCAATACCATTTCCTTCTGACCAAACATGATAACCGCCGCCTTCACCATCTGAGATCTTGTTTACAGGCACTAATTCCATATCATCTTGAATACCTTGACCCATCGTCTTCAGATTCTTGATATCCACCATTCCAGTGTAGATTCCAGTTCTTCCTTGTGCAAATTGTTCTTGCTGATCAGTCTTTTGGGTAACTGCAAAGTCTTGTGCCAAATAGCCATTCTCAAATAGATCTCTTGAAAAATTCAAAGCTTTCATATACTCTTCTGTATCAAATTCTGGAGTGAATTTGCCATTATCGTCTACAGCCCAGCCATTTGGTGCTCCAAAATAAGAAGTGAAAAGTTTAAAGCTGGTATAACGAATATCACTAGGCGCACGATCGCCAAAACCAACTGTGTCGTCCACACCATTTCCATCAGGATCGTTTTCTGTAAATTGTTTAGCTACTTCATAAAGCTCATCCATGGTAGTTGGAACATCTAGTCCTAGATTATCCAACCAGTCTTTTCGAATGACTAAGCCAGCACGAGCGTAGTCTTTTTGTATCGGTACGCCGTACAAGGCACCGTCGATACTCGCAGCTTCGATTCTATCTTCAGAAATTTGACTTAAATTTTTATAGTCTTTTAAATATTCTGATACATCCCAGAATACGCCTGATTTTAACGCATTGCGGACAGAAGAGTTTTTCAACATCGCAATTTGAAGTGTAACGATATCTCCTAGTTCATCAGAAGCCAATGCAGTTGTTAATCTTTCTTCTTTTGAAGCATCAGGAATCCAGTTGAATGTCAGTTCCGTATCGGTTTTTTCTTCGATCAAGTTCACAATCGTGTCTGTAGGCGGTGAAGCATGATGCAAAATATTTAACCAAGTGATTTTAGCTTTTCCATCTTCTGTCTCTGAAGAACTGTTACTTGAACTGCTGCCGCATGCGGCAAGTGCTAGAATTCCTGCAAAACTAAGACCTAATTTTACGAGCGTTGCTTTTTTCATAAATTTTCTCCTTCACTGTTTTAATAATATTTTTGTTTTCTTCTGTTTTTTCTGTATATGAGTTCTTCCATTCCAAATGGCAAAATATAGAATTTGCTGTCCACGTGACTGCGGAAAAGAAGAGACTACCACCGATAAAGGTTAAAACACCTGGCATTGTTTGGATGATCATCAGATAAATCCCTACCATACTTAATATCAACACTAATGAGTAATGAAGATGTGAGAATCCGAATAAAAATGCCATTTTCATTTTGAAAAAATATCCTTTCCAATCATAATGAGCCATGATTGGGAAAATATAGAGTGCTGAGAGCACATATATGAACGCAGCAATATACAAAGCGATCCTAAGATACCAATTGTGTATGAAAGAAAGATCCACAAGTAAAACAATCCCGATGGCGCCATATATCCAGCTCATCAGCAAGGTTTCACGATAGTTTTCTTTAAAATATGAGAAGTACGTTTTCGTCAAAGGAAACGTTTCTTTTGAGCGCAGCCATTTTCTAATCACTGCAACCATCGCATACGATGCAGGACCGAAAGTAAAAACTCCCAAACCTGCGATGACTAAACCGCCCCACAGAAAATTCAAATAAACCAACTGTAAAATACGATTTAGCCTTCCGTTTATTTTATCTAATGACTGCAGCATATCTTTCCCTCTCTTTCTATCTTAGTAAACGCCGTCTTCTCCTAGCTTTTTGGCAATCTTGTTAGCTAAAATTACCATAAACAATCCTACGACCCCTTTAAACAATCCCATTGCTGTACTGAAACTTAACTGTCCATTCTTCAATCCAGCTGTATAAATATAGGTGTCGAAAATTTCTGCAACGCTTCGATTCAATGAATTCAATAACAAGTACATATGCTCGAACCCTAAGTCTAATGTCTGACCGATTTTTAGAATCAGCAAGGTAATGATTACTGGACGAATTGCCGGCAATGTAACATGCCATGTTTTGCGTAAGCGTCCTGCTCCATCCATTTCTGCAGCTTCATACAACTGTGTATCGACTGCAGTTATCGCTGAAAGATAGATGATCGTAGACCAGCCCAACTCTTTCCAGATCACTTGTCCGATATATACTGTGCGTGTCCATTCAGGGGATGTTAGAAAACTGATTTTTTCAAATCCCATTGTTGCAAGGAATTCATTCAATACCCCTCCGTCAACATTCAAAAATACATAAGTAATCGAAACAATGATTACCCAAGACATGAAGTGAGGGATGTAAATGATCGTTTGAATCCCGTTTTTCAATCGTTTATTCGTTACTTCATTTAATAGTAAAGACAAAATGATTGGCATCGGAAAAAACACGAAGATATTTAATCCGAACAAGATCAACGTATTTCTTAATAATGTAAAGAATGTCGGTTCTGTAAACAAACGAATGAAATGTTTGAAACCGACCCAAGGACTTCCCATTATTCCTAAAAATGGTTGATAATCTTGAAAAGCAATAACGAGTCCCCCCATAGGAAGATACCTAAAAATCAAGAAATAAAGGACTCCCGGCAGAATCATCACATATAAAAATTTATTCGTTTTGATTCCTGCAATTATTTTTTTTCGTCTTCTGAGCTTTTCTTCTTTTTTCGATAGCGTCAGTTGAAATGGTTCTTGTTTCTTTACACTTTCCATAAGCCCCTCCTTAGTTTTGTGAATGTTTGCTGCTTATGACTTCATGATAGATAACTATCTGAATTACGTATATAATCATTTTTATCGCACGTAAAAACGCTTACATATCAATGATTTTTGTGCTATACAAAACGATAAAGTGTATTTTTTCACAAATAAACTACGCATAGCAAACCTTCTATTTTTTTCTATCTGACACTTAGCATAGGAAATGATTATATACGTAATCTTTCACCGATGATAAATTGAACATATAGAAACAGAAACATTTAATTTATTTTGAGGAGGAGCCTATCTATATGAAAAAGAAAGTCTCTATAGGGGAAAGAAGTTTTACACTTTTCAACAATACGTTTCTAATTTTGCTAGCTTTGATCTGTATCGTTCCTTTTTTAAATATCATCGCTACATCTTTTGCTTCTACACAAGAAGTCGTCGCGAAAAAGTTTATCCTTTTTCCTACTACCTTTTCTTTAGACGCGTATCGCTACATTCTTTCTACGCCGACCATTTTTAGAGCACTTGCTGTTTCGATTGGTGTTACAGGTGTCGGAACGATCGTCAGTATGTGTGCAACTTCACTGATGGCCTACGGTCTTTCCAGAAAGTATTTGTTTGGTCGAGGTTTCGTCAACTTTCTTGTTGTATTTTCTATGTTGTTCAGCGGGGGGATGATTCCAACGTTCTTAGTTGTTCGTTCTCTAGGGCTGGTCAATTCTTACTGGGCCATGATCCTGCCTGTGGCTGTTAATGCAATGAACATGATCATTATGAGAAACTTTTTCCAAGCCTTGCCGGATAGTTTGGAAGAATCAGCAAAAATGGATGGTTGCACAGATTTTGGTGTATTTTTCAAAATTATGCTGCCATTAGCGTTACCGTCTATTGCTACTATCTCGCTTTTTTATGCTGTTACTTACTGGAACACTTATATGACTGCTATTTTGTATATCAACGATTCATCTAAATGGCCGATACAGATTCTTTTACGCCAAATCGTCATTGTATCAAGTGGGATGCAAGCAGAAAGTAGTGCCGTTGATGTGATTCCACCAGCACAAACAGTTAAAATGGCTGTTATCGTTATTGCAACAGTGCCTATGCTGATTGCTTATCCTTTTGTTCAGAAATATTTTGTCAAAGGAGCACTCGTAGGTTCTGTCAAAGGGTGATTATGTACTGAACGCAAAATGGTAGTTGTGTCAGAAGTGGTCAGCTTCAAGAAATAAGAAGGCATTTACGAAAATTGCTTCTTAAATTTTTGTGAAATTTCGGCTTATTTTTCGAAGAATCTACTCCTGGAACACCGTGTATCAGAGGTTGTGAAAGAGACGTTCAGCCTTGAGCGATGATAAAAACTCTCACAAACATTGCGACGAGTAACCCACAGGAGCAATAAGAAGCGATTTTGAAAAATAGCTTCCCATATTTCACAAAATTATGCCTTATTGTCGATAGCCTGTCTCTTGAACGCCATTTATTCGTAAAAAAGAACTGTGACAAGACTTTTGTCACAGTTCTTTTTGCGTGCTTAGCCTTGAAATTTAACTATCCATAAATACAAATACTAGGGTTATTCTAACTTCTTTTATTGCTTGAATCAGTCCACAAGAAAAACAGCCTCTTGATTAAACGGCGTTTATCTTGTTGATTCTGCGGCAATAAAATCAGCCAGCAGCAAAACATGAAGTGCTGTTTTTTGCTGTCCTCTTTTATTGCTTGAATCAGATCACAAGAAAAACAGCCTCTTGATTAAACGGCGTTTATCTTGTTGATTCTGCGGCAATAAAATCAGCCAGCAGCAAAACATGAAGTGCTGTTTTTTGCTGTCCTCTTTTATTGCTTGAATCAGATCACAAGAAAAACAGCCTCTTGATTCACAAATATTTTTTTCGATATTCTCCCGGCGTAATCGATTCCTTCTTTTTAAAGAAACGAATAAAATTTTGCGGATTTCGATATTGCAATCTTTCTGCAATCTCTTTTACGGAGAGGTTAGTCTCTTTCAACCATTTTTTTGCTACCTCTAAACGATGATTTTGAACAAAATCACCAAATTTTTCTCCTGTTTCCTTTTTAAATACATTACTTAAATAGTTAGGGTTATAATGCAACCTATCAGCGATCACATCTAAAGACAGATCACGATCATATTCTGTGTAGACGATATGCATAATATTCTCCGACAAATTTTTAAATTCATGATCAGTGATTGCTTGAGAGCATTCTGTGATTGGCAGAACTAATTGTTCTAAAACAAGTTTTTCTAGTTCTTTGGGATGATAATTGTTCAGTGCTTTTACATAAATTTGTTTCATGTTATCAAAGTTTTTTGAATCTACTCCCAATAACTGTCCTAATTGAACGAGTTCATTGATCAAGCGGACCGAAACTACTTCCCGACTCAAAGGATTTTTATTTTGTGCAAACAATGCATCAATCAATTCATGTACTAAATTCTTCACTTCCTGATTTCCAGAACGAATGGCTTCAAACAATCGATTTTGTTCTTCTATCGGATATCTAATAAGTGTTTTTTCATGAGCAGCAGGAACGATTTCCTGATAAAAAATAATTGAACTTGGACCAGTATTTACACGATAATACAGGGCTTCTTTTGCCCGATCAACCGATTGCTTGCTTTCATTCAGCGTTTCGAACCGGTTACTGATGCCTATACTGATAGTTAAATTCAAGTATTCTTTTACACGTTTTTGAATGAGTCGGCAATACTCCATGACTTTTTTGCTTGCTTCTGCATCATCTTTATCCATTCGATAAATAGTGGCTTGCATTTCTTCATTCAAAACGATCGGCAGCATTCGATTTTCCTTTGGCACAATTTCCGTGATCATGTTGTTGATCGCTAAAAGTAGCAAATCACGCTCCCCACCGTGACTATCTTCTAACAGATCGATTTGAACCAAAGCTGTATAATAGCAGTCATTTTGAGAACTATAACCAAATTGCTGCAACCGCTGATCTAGTTCTCGCCTTTCTACTCGATTTCTAAATAAACTAAGTACAAATAGCGTTTCCAGCTGTGGCTTTTGGGTAACTAAGTGTGCACTTAACGCTTCTTTTTCTCCTATGATCCGACTGACTGATTGAGCGACCAAATCTAGTTCTTTCCCACTGAATCCTTTTGATTTAAGATTCAGACGTTCCTGTATTTGAGAAATCGGACGGGCAAATCTGTCCGAAAATAAGTAGGAAAGAAGACCAATGAGTCCTACCAGTGTTAAAGACACTGCAACTAGCCCGATTCTCAGATTGCGGATCATTGCGCCAATTGCACTAGAGTCAACTTCTAATCTGTAAATCCAATTATTATAATCTGATTTCAGTACTATATACGTTTTATCTTTTTCTCTTATCACTTTCAGCTGATTGTAATCTAGATCCACGTCCGTTAATACAGTTGGTTGCTCTTTATTTTTTACTGTCTGAGTAGTAAAAAGGTTGCCAACTTCGTTTTCAATAGAAAGTATGTCTTCTCCACTTTCACCAACAACTTGTTCTATTGTATGTTTCTCTATCGTAGCAATTCCCAATGCATATTTTTCTTTTTCAAACATTGGCAAAGAAATCACCATTTCGATTCCTTTGTTTTTCTTTTGCCAAAATAAATTATTTTTGTTATTTATGTACTTCTGTTGATACTTTTCAACTTCCTCTTCGGTCAGTTGACTCAACGATCCATTGATTACTCCCCATTTACCAGCCAAACTGACTAAATCATAATTATTATCATCCATAACAATCGTTTCTATAAAATTTAGTTCTTTCCTGATTTCAGAATAAGTGGAGTAATCTGTATATGTCAGCGGATGCTTGAATATGTCCGAGAAATTTTTGGTCGAACCATACGTAGAAAACGAATATTCAATCGTTCTAATTTTCCATTCAACGTTAGTTTTAACTTGCCTGAGCAAATTCTTTTTGTCTGTTAAATAACTCGATTCGATCGATTCATAGGTATTCTGGTAAATGAATAAACTAAATCCTATGACAAGTACGGCTCCTAATAAAAACATCGGTAAAAATATTTTATAAAATACTGTACTTTTCTTCATTTTCTTCCTCTCCTCCTTTTAAAATAAAAGGCTTTCATTTTTCTGTAAAATTGATACTCATCTAATTAAATGAGCATTCCCCGCTTTCAAGAATAGCATAATTAAAAATAAAAATCCAAGTAATTTTTAACGTGTGCAATCTTTTCATATCAAAGATCTATTGACTTATCGTAGTTATCGTAATATGATGAATGCGTTAACAAAAAGTGAAAAAGTAAGGAAAATGATGGAATGGTAACGATCAAAGATATCGCTAAAGCAGCTGGCGTTTCTCATACGACAGTTTCTCGTGCTTTGAATAACAGCAGTTTAATAAAAAATGAAACAAAACAAAAAATACGACAACTAGCTAAGGAAATGAATTATTCGCCAAACTATAGTGCAAAAGGTTTAGTGAATCAAAAAAAATATCTAATCGGACTATTTTTCTCAAGTTTGCATAAAGGAACTTCATCAAATTTCCTAGCAGATTCCATTGCAGGCATCCATTCAGTATTAGACACAAATTACAGTTTATCTGTTGAAAGTATCGATGTTGTTGATTTAACAGAAATCAACCTGCAACGCTACGATGGACTGATCGTTATGAGTCAAAGTGATGATGATCAGCCTTTCATCGACTATCTCAAAGAAAAAGAATTTCCTTTCGTTGTTGTCAATCGTCACATCAATGATCCAGCGGTTATCAACGTCACTGCCGATGATGCGGCCGGTGTTATGCAGGCAGTAGATTACGGTATTGGATGCGGACATACGAAGATCGCTTATATTGGCGGAAAGAAAAATTTTCGTTCGACAAAAGAACGGGAAAAAGGGGTATTGAAAAGTCTAAAAAAAGCGAGCATCCCTGTCAATCCAGCCTATTTTTTAACAGGAGATTACAGCTTAGAAAGCGGCCTCCAAAACATGGAATACCTATTATCACTTTCTGACCTGCCTACTCTGGTTTTTTGCGGCAACGACGACATAGCGATTGGTGCATTGAGAGCTGTACATTTAGCTGGCCTCCGTGTTCCCCAGAACATTTCTCTGATCGGGTTCGATGATTCTCCAGTCGTCTCCTATCTCAATCCGCCGCTTACCACCGTACGTAAGCCTTTGAAAGAAATGTGTCAAGAAGGAACAAAGCTTTTACTAGATTTGATCGAAGGCAGGACGATCGAACAATCTAAAATTGAGCTCTCCACCTTGTTGATCCTTCGTGAGTCGATCAATTACTTGTAAACTACAAGTAATTTTATATAAAAATGTTAACGTGTGCATAACACAGAAAGGAAGTTTATATGAAAAAAATGACAAAAGAATTAGTGAAAAAAAACGAAGCACCTGTAAAAGTTCTTCAGTTTGGTGAAGGCAATTTTATGCGTGGATTTATTGATTGGCAGATTCAGCAGCTGAATAACCAACAATTGTTTAAAGGTAATGTTGCAATCATTCAACCTTTAGAACAAGGTCTTGGAAATATGATGAACCAGCAAGATAATTTATATACGGTCATTTTACAAGGACTCAGCAATGGCGAAATCGTTGATACTTCCGAGATTATCACCGTAGTAGAACAAATGATCAATCCTTATGATGAATGGGATGCTTATCTATCTCTAGCAGAAAATGACGACTTGGCCTATATCGTCTCCAATACGACAGAGGCAGGAATCCAATTCGTGGAGACGGATAATTTAACAGATACTCCCCCACAGAGCTTCCCGGGCAAACTGACAGCCTTTTTATACCGACGTTTCAAATTAAACAAAGCTGGCTTTACCATCATTCCTTGCGAACTGATTGACAGAAACGGCGAACGTCTAAAAGAAATCATTTTACGCTACGCAGAAAAATGGGATTTAGAACCTGCTTTTGTTGAGTGGTTAGAAAAAGAAAATGTTTTCTGTTGTAGTTTAGTTGATCGCATCGTCCCAGGTTATCCTCGCGAAGATGCAGGTGTTTTCAATCAACGGCATAACTATGAAGATCAATTGATGGTCAAAGCAGAACCATTCATGCTTTGGGTGATCGAAGGGCCTAAAGAATTGGAGAATCAACTACCATTCAAACAGGCTGGCTTGAATGTCATCATCACAGATGATATGACTCCTTATCGTGAACGTAAGGTGCATTTGCTTAATGGACCGCATACAGCGATGGTCCCTCTTGCTTTGTTGGCGGAATTGGAAACTGTAGAAGAAGTAATGAAAGATCCTTTATTCTCCGCATATGTTGATCAGTTATTCAATCTAGAATTGATTCCTATGCTTTCTTTACCTAAAGATGAATTAGGCATTTATGCTGACCAAATCAAAGAACGTTTCTTGAATCCTTTTGCCCATCACAAATTAGAAGCGATTTCATTAAATAGTGTTTCAAAGTTCAGCACCCGTCTGCTTCCAGTGTTCAAGAAGTATATCGAAGAACAAAATCAGGTACCACCGTTAATCACTGTTTCACTAGCTGCGCTACTTCTTATGTATCGAGGCGATCAAGTAAAGCCACATGATGATGAAAAGACGATAAGTGAATTTACTGATGCTTGGTCTGATAATGGAACAGCTATTCCTCGATTATTGCAAAACGCTGCGCTTTGGGGAGAAGATTTGTCTCAAATACCGAATGTGACAGATACAGTTCAAGAAATAGCTGCAAAGATCGATCAAAAAGGTGTCCGGTCAGTATTACAAGAAATGAAAGGAACGATGGTCCATGCTTGAAACCCTTCAACCAACAATGAAATTAAATCGACGAGACAGTGTGGTCGTCGCATTAACACCTATTCCAAAACAAACACAACTGACGATTGATCAGCAAACGATCACCACTCTTGAAGATATCCCGCAAGGTCATAAGATTGCATTGGGTGATTTGAAAGCTGGAGACAACGTGATCAAATATGGCTATCCAATCGGTCATGTGACGACAGACGTAACTGCCGGTCAATGGCTGCACACTCATAATGTAAAAACCAATCTTTCTGGTGAATTGGATTATCGATATGAAAAAGATGTCCATCCAAGTCATTACCTTTTTGAGAACCGAACATTTCAAGGTTACTTGCGAAAAAATGGAAAAGTAGGGATTCGTAATGATTTGTTTTTAGTACCTACCGTTGGGTGTGTGAATGGCATTGCTGAACTGATCGTCAAACAGTTCAAGGAAAAACATCCAGATCTGGGACAGTTTGACCATATTACGATTTTAAAGCATCCTTATGGCTGTTCGCAGCTTGGAAAAGATCATCAAAATACTCGAGAAATTTTAGCGGACGCAGTAAACCATCCCAATGCCGGCGGAGTTTTAGTATTTGGATTAGGTTGTGAGAACAATACAGTTCCTGAATTCAAAAAAATTTTAGGCGAATATGATGAAGAACGAGTGAAATTTCTAGTGGCTCAAGATGTTTACGATGAGATCGAACAAGGTGTGGCTCTATTAGAAGAGCTTTTAACAGCGGCGGAAAATGACCAGCGCATATCAGTCCCGCTCTCTAAGTTGAATGTCGGTTTGAAATGCGGCGGTTCTGATGGTCTATCGGGAATAACTGCTAATCCTTTACTTGGTGCATTTTCTGACTACTTGATTGCTCAAGGAGGCAGCACGATCTTAACAGAAGTGCCAGAAATGTTTGGCGCAGAACAAGTATTGATGGCACGAGCGGAAAATGAAGAAGTTTTTGACTCAATCGTTGACTTGATCAATGACTTCAAACAGTATTTCTTGTCTTACGGGGAACCAGTTTACGAAAACCCATCTCCTGGCAATAAAACAGGTGGAATCACTACATTAGAAGACAAATCATTAGGCTGCACACAAAAATCAGGAAGCTCTCCTGTCGTTGATGTGCTGCAATATGGCGAGAAAATCAGAAAACCAGGGCTTAGCTTGTTGCAAGCTCCCGGAAATGATCTTGTAGCTACTTCTGCTCTTGCTTCATCCGATTGCCAGTTGGTCTTGTTTACCACAGGAAGAGGAACTCCGTTTGGCTCATATGTCCCAACGGTCAAGGTATCTACAAATACGACTCTTTTTGAACGTAAAGGTCATTGGATGGATTTTAATGCAGGCGTCTTATTAGAACAACCAATGGAAGTAATCTTAGAATCGTTTGTTCAAAAAATCATCGCTGTAGCTAGTGGAGAAGAAACGAAAAATGAACAAAATGACGTTCGAGAAATTGCCATTTTTAAAAATGGAGTAACACTTTGATTTTCATAAAACAGTATAAAAAGAAAGAAGGAAGATTTATGTTTTTATCTGATGATTTTTTATTAAAAGACGATTGGGCGAAAAAGCTTTACCATTCCTACGCAAAAAACATGCCCATTATTGATTATCACTGTCACTTAGATCCAAAAGAAATTTACGAAAACAATAATTTCAGTAATCTGACGGAAGCTTGGCTGGGAGGCGATCATTACAAATGGCGCTTGATGCGAGCTTGTGGCGTACCTGAAGAAAAAATCACAGGAAATGCTTCTGATTTTGAAAAGTTTTTGGCTTGGTGTCAAACCGTGCCAAAAATTATCGGAAATCCGCTTTACAGTTGGTCACATCTTGAATTGAAGCGTTTCTTCGGTATTGACTTGTTGATAAATGAAGAAAATGCAGAGAAAATTTGGACACAAGCAAATGAAATTTTGGCAGCTCCTGATTTTCGCCGTCGGGAAATCGCAAAAAAATCGAATGTAGAAGTGATTTGTACAACAGATGATCCCGCAGACGACTTGCACTATCATCAGTTGCTTGCTCATGAAGAACCAGATTTGAAGGTTCTCCCTTCATTCCGTCCAGATAAAGCACTCAATATTGAAAAAGAAGGATTTAATGCATGGGTCACACTACTGGAAGAAGCAGCTGACCAAACGATCACCACCTATCAAGAACTGATTGAAGTCTTAGGACAGCGGATAGAATACTTCCATCAACATGGATGTCGTGTTTCCGACCACGCTTTAGACACCTTACGCTATAAAGAAGCGGATGAAACAGTATTAGAAGAGATTTTTCAAAAAGCACGAGCTAACAAACTATTATCTTCAGATGAAATCGATGCTTATCGTACAGAAACACTGATACGTTTGACCCACTTCTATCATTCTCATAATTGGACGATGCAGCTGCACATCCATGCTTATCGTAACTGTAATACACAAATGTTGGAAAAATTAGGGCCCGATACCGGCTATGATGGAATGAATGATCTTTCTTTGACTATTCCTCTGCAAAAATTATTGAATCGTGCAGAAGAAACGGATCAGTTGCCAAAGACGATCCTTTATTCATTGAATCCGAATGACTATCCTGCGATTTTAGCTTTGATGGGCTGTTTCCAAAAAGAACAGAATGGAAAACTGCAGTTAGGTTCTGGATGGTGGTACAACGATACTCGAGCTGGTATGCGCGATCAATTGACACAATTTGCTGATGGTAGTGCTTTGGGGAATTTTGTCGGCATGCTGACAGATTCAAGAAGTTTCCTGTCCTACACTAGACATGAATATTTCCGTCGTGTTCTTTGTGAATTTTTAGGCGAAATGGTCATGCGAGGAGAAGCACCTGAAGATGAACAACTTTTAGGAAGTCTAGTTCAAGCGATTAGTTATACAAATGCTAAAAATTACTTTGGCTTTTTTGCCTAATTGATTAATAGTAACAGTAACGAATCAAAAACAGGATAGCGAAATAACGGAATCCGTTTATCCACGTTTTAGAGAAGAAGACGGACCAAATTTGCTCCGTCTTCTTCTCTTGCTGTTCTGCTTCATTGCCTATAAACCTTTATGAAAGAAGAGATAACATGCCTACTATCCATATTGCCGGTGATTCTACTGCGGCAGAAAAAGATGAAAACAAGCGTCCCGAGACAGGTTGGGGAGAAAAAATCTCTGCTTATTTTTCACCCGAGATCCAGATCAATAACCAAGCAAAGAATGGACGCAGCACCAAATCATTTATCCAGGAAGGAAGGTTAGCCCGTCTAGCTTCACAGTTTCAGCCGAATGATTTCTTATTTGTACAATTTGGACATAACGACCAGAAAATCCAAGAAGAAAGAGGTACGCTTCCCTTCGGTAGCTATTTAAAAAATCTGCAGATATTTTTTGAATGCGCAAAAAAAGCGAACGTCCAAATGGTCTTACTGACATCTGTGACGCGACGAGATTACTTAGAAAACGGAACATTGAATCCAGATATACTTGGAGACTATCCAAAAGCGATGCGTGCATTTGCTGAGAAACACCATATTCCTCTTTTAGATGTGTTCTCAAGATCACAAGAATTATTCCAGACCTTCTCAAAAGAAGAGACAAAAAAATTCTACCTGCATCTTATGCCTGATACTTGTAAAAATTACCCAGAAGGACTAAAAGACAATACCCACTTTAGTCCAGAAGGCGCTGATAAAGTTGCCCGAATAATTGTTGAATTGATAAAAGAATCCCGTCTGCCTCTTGCTAATTATTTACAAAAAGGAGTTTGAGATGTTTCCATTAAATTTAGGCATCCGTGCCCACGATTTAGATGTTCGAAATCGTGAAGAAATCGTTCAAAAAGTATCACAGCTTCACTTGTCCCATATCCAATTTGCACCACAAAAAGCATTTCCTGAACAACTTAAATTAACTGACATGACACTTGGGAGTGCTGCCTATTTTGGTGAATACTTCCAAAAAAACAATATCGAACTTTCCATTTTAGGATGCTATATCAACCTATCCAACAAAAATCAAGAAGTTCGTGCACAAGCATTGGCAACTTTCAAACAGCAAATTGCTCTGTGCTCTGCCTATCAAGCCAAGATGATTGCTACGGAAACCGGTAGTGTCTCTGTCGGTTACACAAAAGAAAATTTTACTGAAGAAGCTTATCAGATCGCCAGAAATTCTATCATTGAATTAGTCGCTCATGCAGAAAATTTTGGCGTAACTGTTGCTGTTGAAGTAGGGATCAATCATCCAATCTATAACTATCAGTTAGCTAAACGTTTAATCGATGAAGTAGCTTCACCAAATTTAAAAATCATTTTAGATTGTGCGAATTTGATGCATAAAGAAAATCATGCTGATCAGGAGAAAGTGATCCGAGGTGCCTTGGACAATTTACATGGTTATATTACAGCGCTTCATCTCAAAGACTATATCATGGAAAATGGAAAGATCCGCATGGTACCTGTTGGCAAGGGCTGTTTAGATTTCCGCCCGGTACTGCATTATATCAAATATGAGCGTCCTCTAATGTACGCCACTCTTGAAGCTACTCCTGAGATTTATGTTCCTGAAGCAATAGAACACTTGCAGTTTATTTACCAAGATTGTTAAGGAGAAGATTATGGAGGAACGAATACAGAAAAGTTATCAAAAATATCATGCAAATGCTTTTCAGACATTGCTGCATCTTTATCAGGGAAATTATTGGCGTTTTGCCATGTCAGGACTCTTTTTTATTATCAAACATCTTCCATCTTGGTTAATGCCGATCGCTATTGCCAATGTAATCAATGCAGCTTCATCGAAAGATTCTTCTCAGTTGCAGGCCATTTATTTCAACGCTTTTTTGATGGCTTGTCTGATTGGTCAAAATATATTGACGAATTATTTTCATGTAAAATACCATAGCACTTCGATCCGTCAAGTAGAAGCTGGACTAAGAGCGACCCTTATCAAGAAAATCCAAGAACTATCTATTCCTTATCAAAAAGAATTGCAATCTGGACGAATCCAGTCAAAGATCATCCGTGATGTAGAAGCTATCCAAACGTTGTCCTCTCAAGTATTTGTCAGCGGATTAAATATCGCTGTCAATTTATTCGTAGCTTTAGGTATCACGCTTTATAGAAGTCCTGTTGTTTTCATGTTTTTCTTATTGACTGTTCCTCTCGCCGCATTCGTTACTCTCTTTTTCCGTAAAAGGATCAGACAGTCCAACTCAGACTTCCGACAAGAAATGGAAGAAACCTCTGCAAAAGTGATCGAAGTGATCGAATTAGCACCGATTGCTCGAGCTCATGGGTTAGAAAAGCACGAAACAACTCGCTTAAATAAGCATTTTACTCAAATCTATGAAAAAGGATTCCACTTAGATATCCTGCAATCTGTTTTCGGATCAGTCAGCTGGGCTAGTTTTCAGATATTTCAGCTGATTTGTTTGATTTTCACTGGGATATTAGCTTTACAAGGGCGCATCCAACCCGGCGATGTCGTGATGTATCAGACGTATTTCACGACGATCGTCAATTCCGTTTCTGGAATGATCACGCTGATTCCTACGATTTCAAAAGGCATGGAATCTATCACTTCTATTGGCGAACTGTTGATTGCTGGCGATGTAGAAACTTATCACGGTAAGAAAAAAATCCAACATTTGGATGGAAATTTTCGTTTTGAGGATGTTTCTTTTCATTACCCGGACTCACTCAAGCCGATTATCGATCATTTTTCTCTAGAGGTGAAAGCTGGAGAAACAATTGCTTTTGTTGGGCCATCTGGTTCTGGAAAATCTACACTCCTTAACTTATTGATTGGATTT
This sequence comes from Enterococcus sp. DIV0901a, assembly GCF_051711525.1. Taxonomy (NCBI): domain Bacteria; kingdom Bacillati; phylum Bacillota; class Bacilli; order Lactobacillales; family Enterococcaceae; genus Enterococcus; species Enterococcus sp. DIV0901a. The sequence goes on from NZ_JBIOMW010000001.1 coordinate 2,416,676, forward strand.
ATCCAGCCGTCTTCAGGGAGGATTTTCCTAGATAATCAGCCTTTGGATGAATTGGATATGCGAAGTGTGCGTAATTATTTAGCCGTTGTTCCTCAAACCACTTTGTTGTTCTCCGCTTCGATCAAAGAGAACATCACTTATGGCTTGAAAAACGTATCAAAAGAACGTTTAGATGAAGTCATCGAAGCTGCGCAACTTTCTTCACTGATTGACCAGCTCCCTGATGGTCTGGATACCTTAGTAGGCGAACATGGCAACAAGCTGTCTGGTGGCCAAAAGCAACGTATCTCCATTGCACGAGCGTTGATACGTCAGCCAAAAATCATTTTGCTAGATGAAGCAACCTCAGCTTTAGATAACCAGTCAGAGAAAAAAATCCAGCAGGCCCTGAATTACCTGACAGAAACACCCACTACTTTTATTGTGGCTCATCGGCTTTCAACGATCAAAGAGGCAGATAAAATCGTTGTGATCGATGAAGGAAAAATCGTTGAAATAGGTACTTACGAAAAACTGTTAGCTCAAAAAGGCTATTTCTACCGCTTGAAAAATGAATGACAAAAAATAGGAGCTATGACAAGACTTTTGTCGTAGCTCCTATTTCTGAATAAACGGTGTTCTCCTGCCAACTCCTCGGTCACAAGTCACAATAGTCATCAAACATGAGAAGCTGTTTTTTGAAATTGTTCCTTGTAACTCAGAGTTAAACGGTAGGCTCACGACCTCTTGGTAAATGGTGTTCAAGAGACAGCCTATCGGCAATAAGAAGCAATTTTGTCATCGCTCAAGGCCGAACGTCTCTTTCACACCCTCTGTTGTTTCATAAAATAGTTTTATTCGCTGTAAAGGTCGCGAACTGGTGTCATGATGATACGGTTCAAGTCATTGATGATTGTACTGAAGCCTTGCTCTTTTTGCATCAAGTCATTGATTACTTCTTCTGATTGGATTTTCACAGCCATTTCTTGTGCTTTCATTGCATCTTCGTCGCTGAACTCTTGTCCACTCATTTGTTTTTCTTGTAATTCGATTTGCATCGCTTGGAAGTCTTTGAACAGTTTGTGTGCTTCTTCGTTTGCTTGTACTTTCTCGTACGCTTCTTTCAACGCTTTGAATTCTGGTAATTCACGGATCTCACGTTCGATTTGATTCGCGCTATCGTAGATGTTTGACATGTTATGCCCTCTTTTCTTTTAGTAGTTACTCTCTATTGTAACATGGGGTTATTCGTTTTCAAAGGGTCTACTCTCCTTGATATTTCCGCCAGAGGTCTTTAGCCGCTTCACCAATTCCCTGAACGCCTTCTTTCACCATATCGCCGAAGTTTTTCAGCCCTTCTTTTGCTTGTTCACCATATTGATTCAAGTTATCTTGCCAATTTCCAGACTCTCCATTAGAATTTCCTGTGTTTCCAACTTGATCTGCAGCTACCACTTGTCCTCCTGTGGCATAGGCATCTGCTACACTAAATCCTGTTTTTGAAGTATACGGAAGGATGCCTTCTGCCGCTGATTTGAAGACTTTCCCGACAACATTTCCACTTGTCCCTTCCAAATAGTGCAGCTTGCTGGATTCTTCGTAACCCATCCATGTCGAAATCACTACGTCTGGCGTGTAACCGATCATCCATTGGTCATTTGCTTTTGTGGCATCGAAATTAGTTTCTGTGGTTCCTGTTTTCCCTGCTATCGTATAACCTGCAGGATTCGCAGCAGCCGCTGTTCCATTTGAAAATGTACCAAGAAGCATGCTGGTCATTTCATCGGCTGTTTCCTTTGATATGACCTGTTTTGGTTTTTTGTTTGTGTTATCGACGATCACCGCTCCAGTCGAATCAACGATTTTCGTGATAAGATGCGGCGTATACATCTGACCATCATTGGCAAATGCACTGTAAGCACCCGCCATGATCAATGGAGATACTCCTTTTTCCAGTCCACCAAGGGCTAAGCCATAATACTTATCAGATTTTGCTAAAGGCAGGCCGAATTCTTCTGCTTTATCATATCCTTTTTGTAAACCGATCTCATGCAAAAGCCATACAGCAGGCAAATTCAAACTTTGTGCAACAGCTTGATACATCGGTACTTCTCCTTGGTATGTCCCGTCAAAATTATGCGCATCGTAATAACTTTGCGGTTCGTCTTTCAAGATACTGGAAGGCTTGTATCCAGCTTCCAGTGCTGGTGTATATACGCTTAATGGTTTGATCGTTGATCCTGGTGAACGACGCATCTGTGTAGCAAAGCTGAATCCTCTAAAGACATGATCTCCTCTTCGTCCTACTAGTGCTTGTACACCACCTGTATTCGGATCTAAAGCTACTGAAGCAGATTGGACCATGGCACCATCTGAAGCATTTGCTGGGAATAATGCACTGTTTTGATAAGTAGCTTCTAATTGCTTTTGATAATCCTGATCTAAAGCTGTATAGATTTTATAGCCTTTATTCATGACATCTTCTTCATCAAGACCATACTCGTTAACTGCTTCATCGATCACTGCATCAAAATAATAAGGATAACGATAACCAGAATCTGAATTATCGTATGTGTCATTAAGATACGCGCTGATATCTGTCTGGCTTTCTGCTTGTTCTTGTTCTTTTGTGATTTTTCCGTTTTCTTCCATTACACTTAGTACTGTGTTTTTCCGATCATTCGCATTTTTTGGGTGATCGATCGGATTATAAATACCAGGACCTTTCAGCATTCCTGCCAAAGTAGCAGCCTCAGACAGCGTAACATTCGTTGCATCTACTCCAAAATACTTTCTGGAAGCGTCTTGGACACCCCATACCCCGTTGCCAAAATAGGCATTGTTAAGATACATGGTCAAGATTTCTTCTTTGCTGTACTTCTTTTCGATCTCGATTGCCAAAAATAATTCCTTCGCTTTTCGATCAAACGTTTGGTCTAATGTCAGATACGCATTTTTGGCAAGCTGCTGAGTGATCGTACTTCCTCCGCCCCCTGATGTTCCGCCAGACAAGACCATTCGGACTGCTGCACGGGCAATCCCTTTGATATCAAACCCGTGATGCTCGTAAAAATTCCTATCTTCTGTCGAGATTACTGCATCTTGGATATAGGGAGAAATCGCGTTTAATTCTACATATGTTCCTTTTTGGGCGTACAGTGTGCCAGCTTCTTCGTTTTTCTTATCATAAATGACTGTCGATTGGCTTAATCCTGATTTTAACGTTTCGACATTTGCTTGTTTTGCTAAAATAAAGAGGTAGATACTTGTCACTAAGACACAGATCAAACCAATCAGCAAAATCAATTTGTTCACATGATATTTTTTCCAGATGCGCTTTCGCCATCGATGGAATTGTCCGAGATATGGTCTGATCCAACGCCAAAAACTGATCAAAGCAGCTTTTATCTTTTCTAAAATGCTTTGAAAATCCATTTGCTTCTTCTCCTGTCTATTTGATTCAATCGTCTTATTTTACCATAGTGAAAGAGTGTTTTCTTCCTGCTTAAGTTGTAGTTCAATATGTTTTTTTACGTTAGTGCAAGTAGAGTAACATAAGAATGAACAGAAAAATGTAAGTTTTTTCTTAAATATGTTTTAAAAATGGTACAATTAGTCTGCAATTGCACTGAAAGGAGTACACTTGTGAAAATCACGATCACTTTACCTATGAACCATCCTGAAACAACAATTCGCGACTTGCTTGAAAAGGAATGGTTAGTTCCTAGAAAGGTTCGACACTTTTTGCGTATACGTAAAAACGTTTGGATCAATCAACAACCTGCTTTGTTCCATCATGAAGTAAAGGGCAATGACCAGATCACATTGTTATTCGAAGAAACAGATTATAATTATCAAGAAGTTCAATTAGGAGATGCGAAGCACATCCGTGTTTTATATGAAGATGAGCATTTGATTATAGTGGATAAGCCTGCAGGAATGAAGACTCATCCAAATGAACCGACAGAAAACAGTACCTTACTCAATCATTTAGCTGCTTATCTCGACACTAAACAGCAACGACCTTACGTTGTCCACCGCTTGGACAAAGAAACAAGTGGTGCCGTTTTATTTGCAAAAAATCCATTTGTCTTGCCGATACTTGGAAGAATGTTGGAACAAAAAATGATCTATCGGAGATATCAAGCCATCGTATGGGGAGAAATTGCCAAAGATATGACCATCACCAATAAAATTGGACGAGATCGCCATGATCGGAGAAAAAGGGTCGTAGATGATAAAAATGGTCAGAGCGCCTTGACACATGTCACTGTCAACAAAGTACTTTCTGAACAAACACAAGTCTATTGTGTTTTGGAAACCGGACGTACACACCAGATCAGAGTTCATTTAGCTCATAAGGGACATCCGATCGTTGGAGACCCTCTCTACCAAAATAGAACAGCTGAACGACTGATGCTCCATGCATTAGAACTGCACATGATCCATCCATTTACTCAAGAAAAAATAGTCGGTAAAGCTTTACCTGGATTATGGGAATAGAAATAAAAAAGAACAGAGTCTTATCAGCAGATAATGATAAGACTCTGTTCTTTTTGTGTAATTTGTCTGCTTACTTTTGATGTTCGTGTTCTGCTAACAGCAAACTACCGATAATCCCACTTTCATTCGGCAGTCCCCAACGAACGATATATTCACTTACTTGAGGTGTTTCCATATAACCACCCATCAATTCAACAAATTGCTGACGGATTTTTTGAAGGAGATGATCCTGATTCATTACCCCACCGCCTAAAATAATCTTTTCAGGTGCTAACGTCAACGTATAGTTGATCAGTGCTTGAGCAATATAATAAGCCTGAATAGCCCAAACAGGATGATCTTGCGGCAGATCTTGCCCTTTGATCCCTGTGCGTGCCTCAATAGACGGTCCTGCTGCTAATCCTTCTAAACAATCTTTATGATAAGGACAAGTACCTTCATAATGGTCATCTGGATGGCGTTTCACCCAAATATGTCCCATTTCAGGATGTGCGATCCCTGAAAAAATTTCTTCATTGATCACGACACCTGCACCGATTCCTGTTCCCACGGTAAGGTAAATACAACTATTTTTTCCTTGTGCTGCTCCTTGCTTCAATTCCCCATATGCAGCAGCATTGACATCCGTTGTCCAAGCAGCAGGAATATTGTAGCGTTCCTTGATTGTGCCAAGAAAATCGAATTGTGCCCACCCTTTTTTGGGAGTTGCCAAAACGTATCCGTAATTATCTTTTGTTTTGTCGATACCAATCGGGCCGAATGAGCCAATCCCGATTCCCTTCAATTCATAACGATCAAAAAATTCAAATACCTGATCCAATGTTTCTTCTGGTGTTGTGGTAGGGATACTTAATTTTTCTAAAATTTCTCCACCATCTGAAACCGCACACACAAATTTTGTTCCGCCTGCTTCTATTCCGCCATACATTCGTTTTCCTCCTCGAATCCGATTGTCCGAATCTCATAAGGTTGGATTATTGGGACAACCGCTTGCTTCGTTGGTTCTTCAAGCAGATTCAATATGACAGTTTTTCCATTGTCTTTAGTTATTTCCAATTTTTCTAAATGACTAGACATATTGAAACCTCTTACTACTACTTTATCACTAAACTTGCTGCGTTTCAAAGCTGTAATTGCAAACGTTTCACTTTTTATCGTTAAATATTGTTGTTTTGAAATCAATGTTCCTTCATGATGTTTGATTTGTTGAGTGGAAAAAGGAATCTGTGCTGCGTATGCATGCAAATAAGTAGAGAATTTTTCTTCTGGTCCATGTAGTTCAATGCTGTAATTGAACCGATGCTCACCTAGACACTGTGCTTCTGGTGTTGGAAAATATCCCCAATCGCCTAGTTCTCCCACACTGCGAAGTAGCGTCACTGCGATTTGTCCGTCTTCTGTTACTTCATATTCATTCAAACCAAAGTTTCCGACTGTTACACCGTACTCTTCATCATGAATATTGACAAATGCTTGCTGATGTTGCGGATTCGTGGGGTTTTCCCAACTTTTAGACACATGGTTTGGGCGCTTCACCACTTCAAAAATACTATCTGCTTCGTGATGTTCCACATGTAACTTTGTAGGAAACAAGACACGTAAGCGATGATCTTTCATCTGATTGTCGAGAGTCGTTTCAAAGTCGATTTTTTTACTATCTTTTCTGATTGTCATGATTGTTTTTATTTGAAGGATTCGTTTTTCTTTGGATCGTTCTGCTTTTCGATAACGAAATTCCACAACCATCTGCTGTTCTTTTTCTAAACGCTCGTCTGCAGAAACAGGGATTTCCATTTCCTGTAGAATACTTATTTTTGCTATTTCCGGTGTATCTACTAATACTTTTACTTCAGAGTTTTCTTTGTTACTGGATAGGATTGGCTGATCACAGAAAGGTTGTTTAAAGATATACTCATTTCCTATATCGCCGATATCTTCAAAAATATGCAGATTATTCAACTTTCGTTTGTTTTTGCGATCTTCCATTGTAATGGTACCATTTTTTTCAATCGTCAAATGTAGAGGGCCGTTTTCGATGATTCGTCCACTCTGATGAATCATTGTTTCCTTTTCTTCTGCTTTCGCTTCCCCTTCTACAAGCGCGAATGTTTCCCAAGAAAATGCTGGCATGTTTTCTAATGGTAAAGTCACTTTGATCATTCTTGCCATATATGGCACACGGAAACGGTCTTTCGGCAAATCATAACCAAATTGGACAGTTTCTTCAGATAAAATAGCTGGTATAGTGGCCCCACTTTTTGTTTCTACATGATACTTACGTTTAGGCAAATTTTCTAACTCTTGATATAGTTGTTCAGGTATTCCTTCAGCGAATCTTTTTCTTTCTAATTCGATGGTTATTTCTGCTTCACCAGTTTTATCCATTCCTGCAGTATTTACAATGACAAATGGAAAGCTGTCTTTTGGGAATCCGGTCGTATCGATTGCTGCGGTCAGCTGTTCTAAGGAATCTTGTGCAAGATACTTTCCAACTTCATCTGCTTTTTCAAAACGAGGTATCATTTCCCGATGGACAGAATCGACTGAACAACCGCAAATACTGTCGTGAGGATGATTTTGCATTAATGTCTTCCAAGCATAATCTAATTGATCATGGGGATAGTTTCCACTAACTTCATAAGCCATCGTCGCAAGTGGTTCTGTAATATTTTCTAGCTGTCGCTGGACCTTGGTATTCCATTGTTTTAAGTAAACCCGAGCAGATGCTGTATTGGCTAAAGTATACCAGCCATCCGTTTCTTGACTTGTCAATTCTCCTTCTACTGAGCCTAAGTCTTCTGGCACATCTTTTTGAACTGCTTCCAGATAGTCAGTAAAATTAGAATGAATAAACTCGTAATCTGGAAACAGTTCATTTGCGAGATGGATTGCTTTTGATATATCTTTTTGTACCGGTTGATGATCAACACCATTCATCATCAATAAGTGGTTCGTAGAGGCATATTGTTCTGCATCCGCTAATTTTTGCTTCCAAAAGGCAAGAGCTGCTTCTTTTTCTACTGGAATCTCATTCCCGTTGCTATACCAATTGGCAAATAGCAGACCAAAGATTGCTGTTTGATCAGGTCCTTTCCACCACATCTCTGAGTATTGGGAAGAATAGTTTTCTGCTTCCAAAACTTGATTATCAAAGCCAATTGGTTTTACACCACGGCCAAACGCTGCTGCTGAAATACCAGCTTGTTTCATTAATTGAGGCGTCTGTCCCATATTTCCAAATGTATCGGGAAAATAGCCTAACATGACAGGGGTTCCCCATTTACGGCTTTCTTCCATGCCAATCAGCATATTTCTCACGTTCGATTCCGAGCTGATAAGAAAATCATCTTGCAAGATATAAAATGGTCCAATTCTCAATTTTCCTTCATTGATTGCTTGTTGGATTGCCTGTCTTTTTTCTGGCCTTACTTGAAGATAGTCATCTAAAATAATCGTTTGCCCATCCAAATGAAAACTGTTGAAGGACGGATCAACTTCAAATAGCTCTAGTAGATCGTCTATCAATTCAATCAGTCGCATGTGATGCTGTTCGTAAGCCATGTACCATTCACGATCCCAGTGGCTATGAGAAATGATATATACTTTCTTTTTCATTTACGATACCTCCTACTTTTCTACTCTAATATCAAAGTAATCCATGACTAATTCGCAAAACATCATATTTGCCCAAGAAAACCATTCTCTCGTATAATTTTCAGGATTGTTCACATCGAATCCTTCGTGCATAAGGTGTGTTCCTGCGTCAGTTGCTACAAGTAAATTCAATATCCGCTCTTTTTCAGATTTGTCTGACGTTGTCATTCCTTCCATAGCTAATGCAATCGGCCAAACGTATTTTTCTGGCGTATGGGAGGATCCAATTCCTTTTGCGTACTTTCCTTCATAGAAATATGGATTTTCTTTACTCAACAATGTTCTTCTTGTTTGCAGATAATCTTCCTCTTGTTCAGAACAATATCCCAAGTAAGGTGCGGCGATCAGATTGGGCACATTACTGTCATCCATGACTGTGGCGTTTCCCATTCCATCTACTTCATATGCATAAATCGTTTGCCCTTTTTGATTAACCGTTCGTCCGTGATTCTGAATCCCCTCTTGGATCTCTTTCTTCAATTTCTGTGTTTGCTGTACAATTTCTTTATCATCGAGTATCGTTTGAAAAATTTCTTCCACATAACCTAACACGACCACCGCAAACATATTGGATGGTACCAGATATCCATAACGGCAAGCATCATCGCTAGGACGGAAACCAGACCATGTCATTCCTGTAAAAGCTGTTTTTGCACCTCGCCCGTCATTGATCAGCGTATCTTCTTTTCTTGTCGTGTCTCGTACAAATGTATAAGGAGAGTGTTCATGATCTTGCTCTGTTTTGAACACGTCCAAGATTTTTTTGATACCTTCAATAAAAGATTGATTGAATTGATCAGTTTTTCCTGTATTTTTGTAAAGAAGATAGGCCAACTGTATTGGGTAGCATAAAGAATCAATTTCATATTTTCTTTCCCAGATCCAATCGTTCATTTTTGTATGATCTGTTTGGTGGCCAGCACCGTTAGCTTCTTCGTTGAAGGCATTCGCATATGGATCGATATTGATATAAAAAAATTGCTTTTTGACTAACCCGCTGATCATGTCAGCTAATTCCTCATCTTCTTTTGCAATCACTAAATAAGGACGAACTTGTGCAGTAGAGTCTCTTAACCACATCGCTGGAATGTCTCCCGTCAATAAAAAGGTGGTTCCGTCATTTTGCTTTTTGACTGTTGTCAACAGAGTATTGGCAAATGCTGCTGTAAAATTCTTTGCCCAGTCCGCATGGATATCTCCACATTTTTGTGTGATATCTTCCATAAATTTCTGCACCGATTTTGGTATATCTTTATAAACCACTAATAAAACCTTCTTTCTATTTGATATATCTTTAAAGATTATACTTCATACAGCCAATTATGTCTACGCTTTCAAAAAATATCTTTTTATTTACTTTTTCATCCATTATGGTATTATTTAAATATGATATATCATTAAGAGGTGTTTATATGAATCAACCATTGTACCAGACAATATTTAATGATTTGCAAACGGCTATTTTAACTGGTGAATTACCTGTAGACAGCCAACTACCAACTGAAAAAGAACTTTCACGTACCTATAAAGTAAGCAGAATCACTTCCAAACGTGCATTGACTGAATTAGAGCAATTAGGACTTATTTATCGCGTTCGCGGGAAAGGCAGTTTCGTTAAATCCGCTTCTCCGGAACAGATGCTTGCTTCTCCTACAAAAACACGACGGATTCTGTTTCTTCTTCCATATGTCGCTGATTTGTCTGTTGGTGATTTTAGCAAGGGATTGAACCCTGTGATGCAAGATAAACAGATTGATGTCATGATGACGACGCTTGACTTTCTACAAAATAAAACAGCAAAAGAGCTAATCAATGAATTTGACGGATTGATTTATTATGCTCTTGATACAGAACAACATCTTGACTTACTTTTTGAGCTTTCATTGAAAGAATTCCCTGTCGTCATATTAGATAAAAAAATCTATGAGTTACCTTTTCCTACCGTTCTTTCCGATAATTTCCAAGGCGGTGCGCTTGCTGCCTCTTATTTGATCGAACAGGGTCATTCAAAAATCGCTTATTTGTTTGGTACGCAGACTCATCCACAATCCGTTCGACAGCGTTACCTTGGTTACCTTGAAGCATTGGACAAAGCTGGTTTGACTTTCCACACTTCACTGGATGACAAAAGCGCGACATTAGATGAATTGCTTTCTTATATCACTAAGTATGAAGTAACTGCTTTTGTTTGTGAAAACGATGTTGTCGCTATCCAGACCATGAATCTCTTGAGACAGCATGGTTATCATATCCCTGAAGATTTTTCAATTATCGGATTTGATGATATCCAAGCAGCAGCTCTTGTTGACCCGCCACTGACAACCATCGCACAAGATTTTGAACAGTTAGGTAAGCTTGCGGGAGATGCTTTGGTCACTTGGTTAGAGACAAAAGATCGACCATCCGATAGTAAATTTCCAGTTTCATTCATCAAAAGACAATCAACAAAGGAGAAATAAAATGAATATCGGTCAAATAGATACTAGACATGCAACAGCGAATCAGCCAAATTTCTCTAATGGGAACTGCCAGCCTTATACTGGCGTTCCTTTTGGGATGAATTATTTTGCACCGCAAACTACGGATCAAAACGGCAGCTGGTGGTTTCATCCTGATGACCGCGTTTTTCAAGGCTACCGTCTTACCCATCAACCAAGTCCTTGGATGGGTGATTTCAGTCATATGCTGTTTACGCCGATCAATGGAAAACTACAGGAGAACACCCTTTTCCATGCTCAAAGTTCTTACCGCCCAGAAGAAAGTATATTTTGCCCGACTCATCTGTCGATCTGTCAATTACGTTATGGCATCTGTTCTACATTGATACCTAGCATGTATGGCGGAATCTTATCTATTGATTACAGCAAAAATGATAGCGGTTTACTTTTATCCTTTCCGGGACGCCATCAGCTCTTTGTTATAGATCCTTACACAGTGGAAGGAAAAATCACACATTTTGCTGGTTCAGAAGATCCTGATTTTTCTTTTTATTTTATATTGAGATTTGAATATCCTTTAACAATTGATGAGTTAGCTGTTTCCAACAAAAATAGCGACTCGATCCCGTTGTATTTTGAACAGACAAAAAAACAAACTATCCGATTTGGGACATCTTTTATCAGCTCGGAACAAGCAGCTTATAACCTGGAACTAGAACAAAACCAAAGCAAAGAGACTTACCTTGCTCACAGTCAAGAACAATGGCAGTCCTATTTTGATCGTATACAGCTCACACACCATGATCAACAACAATTGCGGACGTTTTATCATAATTTATATCGGGTGTTTTTATTTCCACAAACATTTTATGAAATTGATCCTAGTGGGCAAAAAATCCACTATGATACGACTAGTCGATCTATAAAACCTGGTGTTCTCTATACAAATAATGGGTTTTGGGATACGTATAAAACGGTTTATCCTCTTTATTCTTTGATTGCTGTAGAAAAATACGAAGAAATGCTGGAAGGTTTTTTGAACAGCTATAGAGAAAGTGGCTATTTGCCAAAATGGCTGTCTCCTGATGAACGTGGACTTATGCCTGGGACATTGATCGATGCGGTCATTGCAGATGCTGCTGTAAAAGATATCCGACGAGACTTGATGCCTGAATTTCTAACGGCAATGGAAAAAGGTGCTACGGTTCAAAGCAAACATCCAAATTATGGACGCCAAGGAACAGAAGATTACTTGACATATGGCTATGTTCCTAATCACTACCACGAATCAGTCAATCACACATTAGACTATGCTTATAGCGATTTTTGTATTAGCCAAGTTGCCAAGGTACTAGAAGAGGAGGAAATGACGAAGAAATATCAGCAGCAATCATTGAACTATCAAAATATCTTTGACTATGAGTCAGGATTTATGCGTTCAAAAGATAAAGATGGCAAGTTCAGAGAACCATTTTCAGCTAATCGTTGGGGACAAGATTATGCAGAAGGAAGTGCTTGGCAAAGCAGCTTTGCTGTTTATCACGATTTTTCAGGACTGATCGGAAAATATGGTGGCAGTGAGAGATATAAAGAAAAACTCATTGAGCTGTGCAATCAGCCCCCAACGTTTGACCCAGGAGGATATGGTTTTGAGATCCACGAAATGAGTGAGATGGCCGCGATAGAATTTGGACAATTAGCTATTTCAAACCAGCCAAGTTTTCACTATCCTTACTTGTTCAGTTATATAGGACAACCTGAAATGGCACAGCCACTGCTTAAACAGTTGATGACTCAGACCTTCGACGATTCTCCAATGGGTTACCCTGGAGATGAGGACAATGGAAGTATGGCCGCTTGGTATATCTTCAATAGTCTGGGATTTTATCCTGTCACGCCTGGAACCGGTGAATATGTTATCGGTATGCCATTAATTGACAAGGCTGTTTTGCTTTTGTCAAATGGAAAGGAATTGACGATTGAAGCAACGCCTAATCGGCCGCAGCAACAATTTATCCATAAAATCAAACGGATGGACAAAGAATATACGAAATTATATTTTACCCATCAAGATTTGCTGAAAGGCGGCACGATCTCTTACCAATTAGGGATCGTCCCTCACCCTAAGAAATATCAAGCAAAAGATTTGCCTTTTTCCTTATCAAACTATAATTAACAAGAGGATGTGAAAAAACTGTCCTGCATCAAGTAATAAGAACAGCCAAGCAAAAATAGCTCCTCATATTTTTCGTTTGGTTGGGCTTATTGCCGCAGATGCAAGCTTTTGAACTCCGTTTATTGAGAGGTTGTGAAATCAGCGTTCTGACCTGAGTATTAGAGAGACAAATGGCAAAATAGTTCCTCATATTTTGCCATTTTTTGAGCTAATACCGAGGGTCAGCTGATTGAACACCGTTTAGTGGAGAGGTCGTGAAAAAGCTGTTTAGTTTCGAGTATTAAGAAAAATTTTGTGAAAATGGCTTTCCACATTTTTGCATAAATTTGGCTTAATACCGAGAAACTGGCTTTTGAACTCCGTTTATCGAGAGGTCGTGAAAATGCTGTCCTGCATCAAGTAATAAGAACAGCCCAAAATTAGATTTCTAGACAATTTTTTATAAGTTATTTCATTACATTGGCTTTTTCTTTTATGATTCTCCACTGTTTTCTCGGTACTCTTTAGGGGATCTGCCGACGATTTTCTTGAATAATTTAGAGAAATACGTGGTGTTGTTGTAGCCAATCTCACTTGCTATCTCATTGATGTTTTGATTACTGTGCAAAAGCAGTTGTTTCGCTTTTTCCATACGTAAATGGTTCAAATAAGCTGAAAAACTTTTTTTCGTTTCTTTTTTGAACAGCTGTCCTAGATACATGACATTTAAATGCAGGTTTTCTGACACTTCTTTGAGTGTAAGTGGTTCTTGATAATGCTGGTGCAGGATTACGATTACTTTTTCCACATTGTCACTGTACTTTTTCTGTCTCTGATGCTTTTTGATGAATGACAGAAGTAGCTGCTGAAGTTCTTGCACCGTTTTTGCCTGATGGATTTTTTCGATTCCTTGTAAATATTCCTCATCTTCCAGATCAATCAATTCCCGTTGAATCTCCATAAACAGTAAAAAACTGGAATATCGTATATCTTCCGGCATCATGGCTGCTAACTGAAACTGTTCAAAAAAATCAGTGATCATTTTTTGAGCGACTTCCAATTGTTTATTTTGCAGCACGCGTCTGAAACTTGAAAAATCGATGGTTTGATCTTTTGTTTCTGCTTGTACTGCGTAAAAAACATGCTCGTCTTTATCTCCATAAAATTGATGCAACTGTAGATTGTCTTTCGCTTGTTGGAATGTTTCAGGGATTTTGTCCAAAGAATCTGTCTCTTCCCCGATACTGATCAGCCATTCCTGATCAGGAAAGTTTTCTTGAACAAAACAACAGAAGCCATCAACTTCATCTGCCTCCAACAACAACGTGATCAATACACGGTCTCCGTAATTTCGTTGATAGTAAAAGATTTGTTGCCGTTCTTGCAACCATCTATTGATAAGAGTATCATGAGTTCTTGCCAGTTGAATCAATACTATCCTATGCTGCTTCTCACTTATTTGTCCTATTATTTCTTCTTCACTTATTTCATCCAATTCTTCATTCAACCATTGACTGAATAACAGTTCTTGATAGATTTCTTGTTGATTTTTTTGTTCATTTTGCTGATCTAACCGTGTTTTGATTTTCTTGAGGCTTTCAACCAATTCGAACTTATTCACGGGTTTCATCAAATAATTCACGGCGCCTAATTGCATACCTCCTTTCAAATAATCGAATTCTTGGTATCCTGATAAAATCATAAATTCAAAATTATGACGTTCTTTTTGAGCCGCTTCAATAAATTCCAGTCCATTTATTTCTGGCATTGTCACATCCGTTACTACTAAATCAATCTGTCGCTGTTCAAGTACAGCTAGTCCTTCTTTGGCATTCTCTGCTGTTGCTACTATTTGAAAGCCTAAACTTTGCCAATCAATTATCTTTTTTAACCCATTCAAAATCATGTATTCATCATCTACCAATAACACTTGATACACGCTCATCCCTCCTTGAATGTAATAGAAACGGTCAGTCCACCTGTCTCATTATTCTCAAGCGACATATAATAACTGCTGCCGAAGCTGGCACGTAAACGTTCATTCACGTTTTGCAGACCGATAGAACCGTGAAGTTCCACTTTAGGATGAGACAGTTTTTCTTCAATCTGTTTTAGCCGTTTTTCAGTCATCCCTTTTCCATTATCTTTGATGATGATCCTTACCCGTTTGCCTTCCTGCAAGACTTTGACACTTAGCGCATTATCGAATCGAGTAAAATCAATACCGTGTTTAAAATAATTTTCAACTAATGGCTGGATCACAAATTTAGGTACTTCGATCTTTTCCAAATCAGGATCGATCATAAAATGATAGGCTACTCGATTAGGATAACGCATTTGATACAAATAGACATATTTTTCGCAAAAGTCCAGTTCTTCTTTTAAAGTGATCGTTTTCTCTTGATTCGTATTGTTTCGAAGCAAAGCGGAAAACGCATACACAACATCTGCTAATTCTTCACTTCCTTCGCTGATTGCATACATTCGGATATATTCTAATGTATTATATAAAAAGTGTGGATTGATCTGTGCTTGAAGCGCCCGCATATGTGCGTCTTGCTGTTTGATTTCTAATTTGTAGATGTCTTCTACAAACTGATTGATGCTATCCAACATTTCGTTGATACCGATTGAAAGTTCCTTCAGTTCATATTCCGTGTTTGTTATGTCGATCCGCGTCTCTAAATTCCCTGCTGCTGTTTGATCCATGGCCTGCATGACGATAGATACTTGCTGTGAATATCGTTTGAATGTTTTATAAAGAAAGATAAGCAGTATATTGTCTAAAATAATGATACCAATGATCAGCGGGGCAAGATTTTTTCCCGTTTCGATTTTTACACTTTTTTTATCTAGTACAGCTAATATACGATAATCATCAGACAGTTCTTGGTGTTGAACAAAATTGTTTTTTTCCAGATCGTCAATCGGCAATTGTGAATTTTTCTTCAGACTCTCTGTGATGATCATTTCTTGTCTTTCAAACGTTTCTTTAGCTATTTTATTATCATGGAATGTGTATAGTCGATTTGTCGTTCCAGAAATCATGTATAAAGAGAGTCCATTAAATGACGTTAGATTTTCTAAAATCATATCTAGTTCTTTCTTTTGAAAACCAATAAAAATACTTCCTGACTCAGCTCCTCCTTGTGTGATAGGCAACTTGATATAAAAGGCGTCTAGTAATTTTGGTGTCCCCTTTTTTATTTCCCCACCTTTGTTTTCTCTAGAAGATTCATAATACTCCGGTAGTTGATTCAACACGATATATATCGCACTTAGTTCTTCATAATTTGCGTAGAGATCTTTGATTTGATTTGGGAAAGAAACTAATTCATCGGTACTGTTTTGCTGTTCGTATACATACATCAGATACTGATCTATGGGTTTTGTTAAGTAGGTCGTCACATTTTCGATCTTTTCGGAATTCCCTACAAGCTGGTTTTTGATGATCCTACTCAAGGTTGTTTTATCATTCAGCATTCTGCTTGTGCTTTGAACGGCATCACTTGTCATGTTTTCTGCCTGTTTTTGATTTTGTTCCCAAGTATGGATACTAAAAATAACGGTAGCAGTCATCGTTACACCGATCATGATAACCGCGTATTTCCGCAACAGACGATTTAGTAAGGTTCCTTTTGAAAATAGAATCCGAAACTTATTCATAACTTTCCAACTGTTTATCTAATTCTTCACGCCAATGTGTTGTCATCGTACCATTCCAAACCGTCAAAAGACCAATGACACCAAACAGGATCAATCCTTTGAATTGCCAAGTCACGCCTAAAATTATACCGCTACCAATAATTATTTTTAGAAAAGACGAAAAGCTGGAAAAAACCGAAATAAAACTTAGCTTTAGCAGATTAGGAACAGAGATCGTATATTCACTATCTAAAATCATACTGTATTGATAAGTAGCAAATAGGCAGAGCAAGGCAAAAAGTAAAATAAAATCAATAGCTAAAAAAATGAGCCCTTTGATTTGAACAGATAAATATAAATTGTAACTCAATAAAGCAGTACCAGATAAAAATAAACTAAATAGCAGATTGCCTCTTAAAAAATTTCTTTTATATATATTCCAGCCTCTTTTTATTGTGATTTCTTTATACTCGAATCCGTACAAATAAAATAGTTCATTGACTGTTTTCCATGCCGCACCTAATCCAAAGATGATCCCGCCGGCAAATGTATATATCCAGAAATACAAGGTTAGTTTTATAACGACCCAGATCCGGATAAATAACTCTTCCAAAACCTTCCCTAACATATCTTCTCCTCCAAACATTAAGTTTATACTTTCTCATTATACAAAAAAAGGTTGGGCAATCAGCACCTTGACCTGATTATTAGAGAAACAAACGGAAAAATAGTTCCTCATATTTTGTCGTTTTGTGAGCGAATACCGAGGGTCAGCTGATTGAACACCGTTTACCAAGAGTTTGTGAAATAGCCGCTTAGTTTCGAGTAGTAAGAAAAATTTTGTGAATATGGCTTTCCACATTTTTACATATATTTAGCTTAATACCGAGAAACTGGCTTTTGAACACCGTTTATTCGGAACAAGAGGTTGTGACACGTCTTTTGTCACAACCCCTTTGTCTTTATTCATTATTATTCTTGTCGGAACTCATCATATTGTTTTTGCATTTCTTTCAATACCTTATCATAGCCAGCCTTGTCCAAAGCGTCTTTCAATTTCGGTAATGTTTCATCTGGATTAACAGTCCCTGTATTCAATCCATCTAAATATTGATTCATGACATTAGAAATATTACTTAATTCTGTTTTGACACTGTCAGTGTTGAAGCTGAATCCTAAAATCGGTGAAGTTTCTGCATCAGCAATCGATTGATCACGTTTGGCAATCATGTCATCCGTAATAGACTCTTGTGTATATAGAATCTTGTTGTTTCCTGTATTCCAAGCAGACATATGTGTATTTGGCTGATAACCATCTAGCAATTTGATTTTATCATCTGAACCATCGACTTTTTCCCATGCTTCTCCCTCGATCCCCCAAACAAGCCCATTCAATAATTCTGGATCACTGTTAAGCAGCCCTAGAAGTTCTACTGATTTTTCTTTATTTTTTGAAGTATTTGATACGACAAAATTTGCCATTTGTGCTTGAGCTGTAGATTTTAGTGGAACAGTAATTGCTTTTGAGACAAGTTCTTGTTTTGCTGCATTTGTCAAAATTGTATCGCCATAATCATACGGTCCTTGTGTTTCTCCACGCATTAGCCAAGTATTTCCTTCTAGTGGATAATCCTTATTGCTCGTTGCAGCGTCACTTGGAATGAGTCCTTGTTTGTACCAGCTATGCATTGTACGTAACAGTCCGATATACGTTTCATTATCGTATTGGTTGATGATTTTCGAATCATCTCCATCCAGATCAATAGCAAATGGTAACGTATTCCCTAAAGGATAATCAAAGTTCCCTTGGACTTTGAAGCCTTGTCCAATGGCAAAAGCTGCCGTGTTTGGTTCTTTTTCATGGAATTCCTTCAAGACTTTTTCTGCATCAGCGTAAGATTGGATTCCATCAATTGAAAGATCGTATTTATCTAGTAAAGCTTTGTTAAAAGTAAGTACTTGTTGAGCAAAGACATTTCCATTGACTGGGAAAGCATATAATTTTCCATTGACCAGATTTCCTTTAATATATGCTTCATCTAAATCATTATAAGCTTTTTCAGCGTACTTAGGCGCTAATTCAGTCAAATCAGCAAAGGCTCCTTTTTGGGCATTGGAAACATAGTTGTTCGCAAAGGCGATATCATAATTTTCCCCGGAAGAAATGATGACGTTCATTTTCTTTTCGTAATCGCCCCAGCCAATGTAATTGATATTGACTTTTACACCGATCTCTTTTTCGATTCGTTTGTTTGCTACTTCCATCAATTGATCGAAATTATCTGGTTTATCTCCGATTTGATACATCTGCAAAGTGTCCGAATTGCTAGCTTCTGCCTGGTCTTTAGAACCAGAACCTCCGCATGCTGCTAATGTTCCCAACAACAACGCTGAAACACCTGTAAAGGCTAGTTTCTTCCATAACTTCATTTTTCTTCCTCCTAATTTTATGATTTATATTTTTGTTTCTTTATTCTTTTACTCCGCCGATTGTTAGACCTTTGACAAAATGCTTCTGGAAAAATGGATAGCTGATCGCAATAGGCAACGTCGAGATGACTACGATCGCCATTCTGGCAGATTCTCCTGGAACTGAGGCTAATCCGCCTGTCAATTGGCTTCCTGCTCCTGAATTTTGTGTCAGATATTGAATATTACTTTGGATTTTCATCAAAAGATACTGTAGTGGAACTAGCTTATCATCTTGGATGTATAGTAAAGCATTAAACCAGTCATTCCAGTAACCCAATGCGGCAAATAAACTGATTGTCGCAATACCTGGAACAGCTAACGGTAAAACGATCTGAACAAATATTCGCAGTTCGCTAGCTCCATCGATCCGTGCCGATTCAATAATCGAATCAGAGACCGAACGTTTAAAGAATGTGCGCATCACAATAATATTGAAGGGACTGACAGCCATTGGCAAGATCAATGCCCAAATCGTATCTTTTAACTGAAGAAGATTTGTCATAACAAGATAATTGGCCACCATCCCTGGTGAGAACAACATCGTAATCAAACAAAAAACGGTAAAAAAACGACGGAATGGAAAGTTTGACCGTGAAATCGCATAAGCATATAAAGAAGTAGCCGTGCTATTGATCAGTGTACCTAAAACAGTAACAAGTACAGTGACGAAAAGCGCTTGGAAAATTTTATCCTGCATCTGGTCGAACAAGTACGTATAACCAAATATACTGAACTTTTCTGGCCAAAAACTGTACCCGTGAGTCGACAATATGGACTCATCGGTAAAAGAGATGGCGATAACAAATATAAATGGCAAAATACAGGAAATAGCAAAGAGTGCAATCATTATATTAGAGAAAAAATTAGCCGTCTTATTGAAAGAGCGGACTTGGACTCTCTCCACTTTCTTTTTTTTCATTTTTTTCCTCCTTAGAATAATGCAGAATCGCTATCAAAACGTCGGGCGATCGTATTTGTGATCATCAACAAGACAAAGCCGACAACTGATTGGTAAAGTCCTGCAGCAGCCGTCATACCAAAATCTCCTGTGGATGTCAGGCCATTGTAGATATACGTATCCAAAACTTGAGTCACATCATATAATGCACCGGAATTCCTAGGAATGTTATAAAACAGGCCAAAATCAGCTCGGAAAATGTTTCCTACGGCTAAAATCGTTAAAATCGTCATTAGTGGAATAAGTTGTGGTATCGTCACATGTTTGATCTGCTGCCATTTGCTAGCTCCATCAACCATAGCAGCTTCATAATAAGTCGGATCGATTCCCATAACAGATGCAAAGTAAATAATGCTGTTATAACCAATCCCTTTCCATGTACCAATGAACACCAAGATAAACGGCCAATATTTCGGTTCATTATACCAATTGACAGCTTCTCCTCCATGTCCAGTGATCCACTGATTGAATATTCCTTTGTCAGGACTTAAAAAAGCGTAAACAAAGTAACTGATAATGACCCAAGATAGAAAATAAGGTAGTAAGGACATCGTTTGATAAACTTTAACGAGTCGTTTATTTCTCAACTCGCTCATAATGATTGCAAATACGACTGAGATCAGCAGATTCAAAAGGATAAATGCTACATTATATAAAATTGTATTTTTAGTGATGAGAAATGCTTGATCCGAAGAAAATAAAAATTTGAAATTTTCCCAACCCACCCAAGGACTTTCCCTCAAGCTAGCCAAGAACCCATCTGCTGAAATATGAAAATTTTTGAATGCTACGACATTCGCCATTACAGGTATGTAAAAGAAAAAAATCATCCAAAGCATACCCGGTACAGCCATCAGGACAAGTGCTTTATAACGCCATAGATTCATAAAAAAATGATTGAACCCCTTTCGTTTTTTCATCTAAAAACCCCTTTCGATTCATTCGCAACGCAATTATAGCGCTTTCAATAATGAGAATAAATAAACAAAGTATAGGGAAAATGAAACAAAGTATAGGAGAGGTTGTGAATTCAGCGTTTTGGCCTGAGTATTAGAGAAAAAAACGGGAAAATAAGTTCCTCATATTTTGCCGTTTTTTGAGCTAATACCGAGGGTCAGCTGATTGAACACCGTTTATCAGAGGTTGTGAATTCAGCGTTTTGGCCTGAGTATTAGGGAGATCGTGTCCTTACTATCTAACTCTGAGTCACAAGGAACAATGGGGACTGTAACAAAAGTCTTGTCACAGTCCCTTATTCCGAACAAACGGTGTTCCAGAAGTAGCTTCTACGGAAATAAGCCGAAATTTCACAAAAAAGCCATCCGAAAGTCAGACGGACAAGTCTGCTTTTCAGATGGCGCTACAACTACTCTGCTTATTCTTTTAGCTATCCATTCAATTATTTTTCTCTCACTTGTTCTAGCTCTTCTTTGGTCATGGGTCGATATTGCCCTTTATTCAAATCTTTAGGCAGCCAAAATTTTCCCATACGGATTCTTTTTAAATATAAGACTTCTTTTCCTACTGCTTTGACCATTCGCTTAACTTGGTGAAACTTTCCTTCATGCAAAATCAGACGGATAATTGAAGTTTCTGTCTCTTGATCTACTTGATCAATTTGGAGTTTTGCCGGCAATGTCTGCTCATCGCCATCAATAATCAGTCCTTCTGCAAATAAACGGATATCTTCTTCTGTCATTATACCGCTAACCTCAGCTAGATATTCTTTCTCCACATGTTTTTTAGGTGATAGTAACTGATGGGCAAACACCCCGTCATTCGTTAAAATCAAGAGGCCCTCTGTGTCTTTATCTAATCGGCCGACTGGAAAAAGATCTTCCCGATAATCCTGGTCTTCCAATAAATCGATTACGGTTTGATCATGATTATCCTGAGTAGCAGAAATGACTCCTGCAGGTTTATGCAAAATGTAGTAAAAATCTTTTTGATACGTAATGATTTCTCCTAAATAAGTAACCGCATCTTCGAATTCATTTACTTGCGCTTTATCGCTTTTCACCACTTGTCCATTGACTTCGATCGTTCCTTTTTTGATCAATCCTTTGACTTCTTTGCGGCTGCCAAGTCCCATATCTGCTAAAAACTTATCTAAACGCATGCGTTTCCCCCATTTCAAAAGAGCATCAATCTAGCTCTTCTGATTCACTTATTTTATTTTTAATTTATGTCGTAAACGCGCTATTCCTGGTCCTAGTAGTCTTTCTGCCAAGCGGATTTTCAAAGCTAAATAACCATACACTAAAGCCCCTATACCTGCTACTACAAGAATCAACAATAGAGACTGGAATTTGCTATCTTCGTTTAAAAAAGCACCAAAAATCATCTTTGTGATCCACGAAGCCAAAAGCATAATCAAGGTAAGAATAAAGATCAGCAATGTCCTGCGCCAGACAAAACTTGGTTTAAAGCGGGCTACTTCATGGATTCTCTTTAAGATCAAGGTACAAGACACAGCAAATCCGATCATTGTCGCCAATAAAGGGCCGTATACTTCAAATAAACGAATGGCTGGGTATTGAAGAAGGAGTTTCACTAGAAACCCAATAACCAAATAATTAATTGCCGCCTTGTTTTCAAACATTCCTTGCAGCATGTTGGAAACTAGCATATATAGTCCTAGGAAGAGTCCTACAAAACTTGCTTGGATCAGTACATTACTTCCTAGAGAATCCGGTGTATAAAATAATGTATTTAGCGGATAGGCAAGTAACATAACACCAAATGTCGCCGGAAACATAAAAAATGAAAACAACTGTAAATTTCCGCTTGTCAATTTTGCCAGACCTACTCGATCTTTCAACGTAACAGCTTCTGTAATCAACGGTAACCCAGTAGACGCGATCGATGTTGCCAATGCGATAACTACCATCGTCAACTTATCTGGATTGGCACTAAAAATCGAAAAAAGATCCAGTAACTGTGCATTGGAATACTCGGTGGATGCAGACATGATCTTCATAAAAGTGAACTGATCGACTAATTTGAAGATCGTTACCCCTGAACCCACAATAATAAACGGAATCGCTTCTTTAACGGTATCTAACAACAATTCCTTCGTTGCAATATTTACTTTGTTTTCGCTGTAGTGAATAAACGCCGATGTATACGCTTGATGTTTCTTCAAAAAATACAAAAGGACAAGAATACTTGCTAGCATACCGATAAATGCCGCGAAAGTTGATTGCGTGACCGCCGTCACATAGTCACCATCCATGACTTTCATGATGATGAATGTAGCCAATAGCATATAAAAAATACGTGCCACCTGTTCTACAATCTGCGACAGCGCATAAGGCATCATTTCTTGATTGCCTTGAAAATACCCTCGTATCACACTCATACAAGGAAAAACCAATACAGCGATACTCAAAGAACGCATCGTTGGAATCAGTTCTTCTCCGCCACCAGAAGCATGAGCTAGCCAAGGAGAGGCGATGTACATGAACAAAGCAAACAACAGGCCTAACCCGCCCATCATCTGTAATGCACGGATAAATAATCGTCGTGAAGTGCCATATTCATTCAATGAATTATAGCGTGCAGTTTGTTTTGCAATCGCAGCAGGTATTCCTGCTGTAGAGATCAGTAGAAACAATGCATATATATTGTATCCCATATTGAATAATCCATTGGCAGCCTTAGCATTTTCGCCCATCCAAGCATACCAGGGAATGATATAGACAGCGCCTAGCAATCTTGAAATGATATTACTGGCGGTCATCCAAGCAGAGCCTCGTGCCATTTTTTCTTGCGGTGTTAATTGATCTAATGCTGGTTTTCTTTGATTATCCATCGGTCAGATTCCAACTTTCTACAAAACATTACTATCATTTTAATTGGTAAAACAGAAACTGGCAATCGATTTTATATAACTTTTATAAGAACAATTGTTTTTTTGAATTCGGTTTCGTTTTTTTGGTAAAGTAAAGAAATATACAGCCTTTTATGGCTAACATTTATAGGAGATATCAATGACACAAGAAATAAAAAAACTACCCGTTATATTTTTAGGTCTTTTCTTTATCACAGTTGGATTGAATTGGTTCTTGCTCCCTCACGATATAGCTTCCGCCGGAGTGGGCGCCATCGGACATTTAGTTGAAACGGCCTTTTCTATCCAACGCTCAGTTACTGTTTGGAGCATCAATCTTATGATGCTGCTTCTAGCCGCTGTCCTATTAGGAAAATCAGTATTTTTTAAGACTGTAGCGGGAAGTCTGCTTTTTCCTGTTGTTTTAGAGATTGTTCCAAAAGTGGAAATGATCTCCTCACATTTCTTTTCACTGATTTCAGGAAGTCTTTTGTTCAGTCTTGGGGTTTACACATTGTACACAGTCGGGGCCTCAAATGGCGGTATAACGATACCGCCGATTATTTTCCACAAATTTTTTCGGCTTCCAATGCCGCAAGGACTTTTACTTACCAATAGTCTTATCGTCTTTTTGAATTATTATGTTTTTGGATTGTTGGAGACACTATTCGTTCTCCTATCTATTACAGTCAGTTCATTGTTTATGAAAATACTCATCCGCTTGTCCCCTGTGTCAAGAAAATTTGAATAAAGCTGGATTTTGTCATAGCGGAAACAAACGATATATTAAAAAGAGTGTGCTATAATAAACCAAGAAATTGAATAAAGCGAGGGATCAATCAATGAGCTTCTCTTTAGAAGACATCCGTCATTTACTATTAAAAGAAAATCTATTAAAAGAATTTGTTTCAACAAGAGGCTGGCATCTTGATGTACCAGAAAAAGCTGAATTTCTTCAGTTAAGTTATGATTCAAGAAAAGCTGATGCTTCTACTTTGTTTTTCTGTAAAGGAATGAATTTCAAAGAAGAATATTTGGATTCAGCAATCGAACAGGGTATTCAATATTATGTATCAGAACAACCATACGAAAATTCAGCAGTAGGAATCATCGTAACGGATATCCGTAAAGCAATGGCGCTTCTTGCTATGGCTTTTTACGACTATCCGCAAAATAAATTGAAAGTGATCGGATTCACTGGAACAAAAGGTAAAACAACTGCTGCGTACTTTACAAAAGCAATCTTGGATCACACAACAAATAAAAAAACAGCATTGCTTTCTACTATGAATACAACGTTAGATGGCAAAACATATTTCAAATCCCATTTGACAACGCCTGAGTCATTAGATTTATATCGTATGATGTCAGAAGCAGTTGAAAATGGTATGACTCATCTAGTGATGGAAGTTTCTTCACAAGCTTACAAAACACAACGCGTATACGGCTTGACTTTAGATGTCGGAATCTTCTTGAATATCTCGCCTGACCATATCAGTCCGATCGAACATCCGACATTTGATGACTATTTCTATTGCAAGCGACAATTGATCTTGAATTCAAAAACAGTTGTTTTAAATCATGAAAGTGACTATTTTGATTTACTTAGGGAAACAGCCGATCTATTCCAGATTCCAACGATCACTTATGGTCGTTCGGAAGAAAGCAATTATCAAGTGATCCGTTCAGATAAAGGTACTCACGGTTTTACTTTATCTTCTCATGAAGATCGCTTAGCTATCTGCGATACTGCTTATGATATTTTGCTGGCTGGAGGATTCAACCAAGAAAATGCAGCCAGTGCGATCATTGCCGCAGCACTAACAGGTGCCTCCAGTCAAGATGCACAAGACGGATTAAAAGAAGCTCGTGTACCAGGCCGAATGGATCAATTGATCCAATCCAATGGAGCGCATGTCTATGTGGACTATGCACATAATTATCTAAGCTTGAAAACATTGCTGGAATTTGCCAAAAATGAACATCCAGATGGCCGTGTAATTGTTGTATTAGGCAGCCCAGGAAACAAAGCAATCTCCCGTCGACATGATTTTGGAAAAGTGCTATCAGAAACAGCTGACATCGCCTTTTTGACGGCAGATGACCCAGCATTTGAAGATCCGAAAAAAATCGCGGAAGAAATCAATGAAGCAATTACTAATCCAGATTTGATCGTTCATTATGAAATGGATCGTCCTGAAGCGATTCGACGCGCTTTAGCAGAAAGCGCTCCGCAAGATTCAGTCGTTATTGCGGGAAAGGGCGTGGATCCCTATCAAAAAATCAATGGTGTAGATGAACCTTATGAAGGGGATTATGCAATCGTGAAGCGGTTGATTGAAGAATAATGGTATTTATATACTAGTGGTTTCCCATTTCTAAGAAAAAAAGGGACTGTGATTTTTTGTCACAGTTCCTTTTTTCTTAGAAATCATTTTAACTTTTCACTAGCTAATTCTGCTGCCTTTTCTCTTTCTTCATTTAATAATTTATTATCATAGAATTTGATAAATGGGAACCAGATAATGAATGCGATGATTGCACAAATGACTGCTAACACAGCAGCTTTCCAATCACCACCACTACCAACAAATGCTCCGATCCCGACTGGTGAAGGCCACGGCATCTGTGCAAGCATCGGTTTGACGATTTCCAGCCGAATGGCAAAATAAGCGAGTGTAGCAGAAGCCATCGGAGCTAAGAAAAACGGAACCGCTAAATAGGGATTGTAGACGATTGGCATCCCGAAAATGATTGGTTCATTGATATTGAATAATCCTGGTACAAGTGAGGCTTTTCCTAACACTTTCAGCTGATCAGATTTCGCGAGGAATGCAATAAAGATGATCAATCCTAAAGTCGCACCTGATCCACCAACGGTTACATAAGAATTGTTGAATTCTCCTGCCAACGGATAATTTGCGCCTTGTGCGTTAGCTGCCATATTAGCTAATACGATCGGGGTCAAGAAAGAAGTGATGATATTCGCTCCATGGATCCCTACGATCCACAATGCATGGATCAAGAAATAAATCACCATGACACCAAGCCATGTATTCGTCAACTGCGTAACAAACCCAAATGGGATAGCAATCATTTTGAAGATATCCGTTCCTAGTGCAACTAATAATCCATTGATGATCATCACCACAAACGCAATGACAAATGTTGGGATCAGAGCAGTGAAAGAACGAGAAACTCCTGGCGGAACAACATCTGGCATTTTTATGACCCAATTTCTCTTGACACACATACAATACAATTCGACCGCAATAATCGACATAATAATAGCTGTAAAGATTCCTGAAGTTCCTAAACGTTCGACAAAAGAGCCCATCCTAATACCATTTACTACAGTTTCTGTCTCATTGATAGAAGCAATCAAGCTGATTTTACCATCAGTCATGATCAATTCAGGGATACACATAAAGAATGCAAAAACAGATAGTAATGCCCCCGTGAGCGGATTAACATTTAATTTTTGTTCATCTCGTTCAATTGACGTTAATTCATAAGCAAACACAATGGCAAAGTAAATAGATAAAATCCCCATCGTCATTGTATTGACGATCATGTACAAGTCACTAACTTTGAAAAAAGTTGCATTAAAAAATCCTTCTAAAAATGGGAACGGTAATGGCAAAATATTTAAAACCAAAAACATCGAGCCTACAATCGTGAAAGGAATAGAAGCCATCCCCGCTGCCATGACAGCCCGAACGATTTTAAGTTGCGCAATTTTCCCCATAGGTCCCATCAGGTATTTCTGCAAAAAATCAAACATTAGTTATTCTCCTTTCCTAAATATAACGCTTTTTCATATTGTTTAATACGGATATACTGTTGGTCTTGGTTGAGTGAAATTTTCTTTAAACGATACTGTATAAATACACTGGTAAAAATACCGCTTACAACAAGAATGAAAACAAATAACTGTCCTCCATTGTTATTTGCCATAAAAGGATACAAGAATGTAAATCCTGAGGTAAACAACACTGGAATCAATAATAAATTAAAGACACTCTGGAACAAAAAATACCACTTTGTCCATGGAACGTTCGTTTGGTGTTTTCGATAAAGCTTTACTTGTTCTCCTACTGCAGGCAAAATAGCTAAAATCAGAATCATCGGTAAACTACTTCCTAAACTTTTAGCTGATAGAAGCAGAATCATCCATTGCATGTTCATGAAAAAGAAAAAGGCAGTCGGGTAACGTACGATTAGATAACGATTGAAATACATGTTTTTCAAACTAAGTTGCTTTTTTTCTAATTCGATTTTCCTTTTTACTGTATCCTGCACAATGATCCTTCCTTTCTATTTATTTTTTTGATACAAATAATTCATTTCCTGTGCAACTTCCAATAATGTCATCGTCGTCATCAGATGATCTTGTGCATGGACCATGATAATTTCCATTTCTATTTTTGTCCCGCTGGCATATTCTTTCAGAAGTTGAGTTTGTGACTGATGCGCATGAAGAATCTCTTCATTTGCTTGTCGCAACTTCTCTTCTACTTCTTCAAACATCTCTTTACGCATCGAGCGAAATGCTTCATGTATCAGTGTCCGTGCATTTCCGCTATGGAAAATGATATCAAAAGAAGTCACTTGTAGTGTTTCACTGTTTATTTTTTCAGCCATCTGTTTTCCTCCTTATTCGATCAGTTTGATAAATTTACTGCTGAAATTCTCAAAAATAGGTTCAGCTAAGATTTCCTGCTGTACTTTTAGCTGGTCAACTAACCTAACGATTGCTTTAGTCACGACCGTAATTCCTTCATTTTCGATATAAGAAGGCGAAACTAAAAAAACAAAATGAATTTCTTGATATTGATCCCACTGCATCCCAGAAGGAATCAATGCAACGGCTACCTTTGTTTCGATTCCAACTGGAACAGCGGGATGTGGGACTGCCACTGTATCACTGAATATGATTTGTCCCATATTTTCACGTTGCTGGATCTGCTTTCGCATTTCTCTTATATATCCTTCTTCTTCATTTATGCTCAGCTTTTGCAGCAAATCATGAAGAATTTCTTCCTTTTTCGGTTCGTACGTATAAGTCTTGAAAAATTTTTCAGACAACTGTTCGGTGTAAATCTGCTTTTTTTGCTGTAGAGAAAATGCTGGTATCGGTCTATCTGAGGAATGATAGGGTATAGATTCTCCAATTACCTTTCGTATTTTACGAACATCATCTTCATTCAAAAAAATACTGACATGTAAAACTGGAATTTTGAAAAACATTGTCGAAAGATCAATAGAAGAAATAATCAGGTCGATTCCTTTTAAAGTTGTTTCATTGATCTCATAATAGCCTTTTACACTTACCACTGTAATATTTTTACCGAATTCACTGACTACGCGATTCTTTAATAGTTGGGCACTGCCGTAACCCGTTGCACAGATAATCAATGCATGTAGTTTATGCGCAGCTCTTTCTTTTTCCAATGCCGCCATGAGATGCAAAGCCAAATAGGCCCATTCATCTTCATTGATGGTATAGTTTTTCAAAGCCGGCATGTTGCTGAAATGCCTTTTTACTGCGTCAAAGACTTTGGGATTTTCTTTCTTTATCTCCTCAGTCAATGGGTTCTCAATGCGAATACCTCGGCTCAATCGAATCATCATCGGTGACAAATGATCGAGTAGTCCATTGAAAAGCTGGAGATCCTCTACTAATGAAAAATGAAATTCCTGAGACAATCTTTTCAGAACTTTCGCTAATTCCTTTGATAGTTCCTGATCATTTTTATTTTCTTTGTGATTCGACTTAGCCATGAGATGTAATGTCAAATAAGCAATTTCTTCTTCGGGAAACGATACACCTGCGATTACCTCAATACGTTGAACGATCCGCTGCGCCACTTGATACTCTACTCGCTTAGAAACTTCTTGTTCGATGCCTAATTCCTTGATTTCAAACCCTTCTCGGAGCCGTTTGATCCCCAAAGCCAAGTGTAAAGTCAGATTCTGTATGATAAAATCCGAAACTTTTAACTTAGCTTCTCTTGTTTCATCGAGAATGATAATGACTAGCTCTTCAAAACTGATGTCTGGGAAAAAACGGCTTTGTCCTAAATATTCTTTCAATGAATTTCCATAATGGTTTCCAAAAAAAGTATCCATGATAAAATGCCGTCGATTTCTTTCTTCCCCTTCGATCCATGTCCCTTGACCATGCTTAGAAACGATTTTTAGTGAATATGGAATCAATCGCTCCTTGATTTCTTGCATGTCCTTTGTCAAACTGGAACGACTGATATAAAGCTCTTCTGCCAAATCATCCATAAAAAGAATGGCATCTTCCAAAAGCAATTGGTTCAATATATACTTTTGTCGATCTTCGGACTCATAAAATCCTTGAGGTTCTCTAGCATATCCAGGTACTATTTCTTGCCGACTCAAAAACAAGTCAAATGTCAGTCTTTGTAAAATATGCAGTTGGTAGCCATAACCTGGTTTAGCAATGATCTTACCTCCGTTTTTTTCTACTAACTCTTTGATCCGCTGCAAGTAATTACGGATTGTCCGATCAGATAATAACAATTCAGAAGCTAAACGTTGACTGGTGACATACTCCTTCTTGTGATCAATCAAATATCTCAACAGCAATTTTTCCTTCTGTTTCATTATCATCCACTCCTATTCCATCATATGTTCTCTTCGATCACCTCTGCTAACTTCTGGATGCCTGTAGGGATTGGGACATACGCTTGGAAAGGGATACTAACAACAGGCTTTCCAACAGATTCTCCTAATTTTTTGAATTTATCCAAAAACATCGTCGTTTGCGGGCTGATCAGAAATAAATCAAAATCACTATTCTTAATCATATTATCGCCTTCTGTAGCTGAAACTGCATCTACGAGTACCTCTTCTCTTTTTTGCTTAAAGAAATCCGTTGTCTTTGAGGCCATCATCGAGGATGACATTCCTGCCGCACAAATAATCAATGCTTTTTTCATAAATCAATCACTCCTTTTATTTTTATAAAACAAGCATATCTTGTAAGCGTTTTCTGTTCAAAATATATATTTCCGTAGCATTGCGGAAAAAATGTGTATCATATCTTGAATAATAATTTCTGGCACCGTGATATACTAGTGATAGAATTTTTTCAGGAGGGGATTTAGTGAGTATCACAGTGAATATTTTGTATACAAGTACAAATGGACAAGCCAGAAAATTTGCAGAAGAAATGGTCGAAAGAAACATTGTCAAAGCGATTCGTGCAGAAGAAGGAAACGAGAAATATGACTATTACTTTCCACTAGAAGATCCAGAATCTCTTTTACTGATCGACCGTTGGAAAGATGAAGAAGCAATCGAAAAGCATCACAAATCCGAAATGATGGCTCAAATAAACGAACTCCGTAAAAAGTATAAATTAAAAATGAAAGTCGAACGTTTCACTGATTTACCGTAAAAAGATACACATGGAATGATAGCAATTTATCATCCATGTGTATCTTCACTTTTTCCTTATTTTTTATTCGATCTCATCTAATGATTCAAACCGTGTTTTTCTCTTATTTTTCGGATAAGTATTTCAGTCACCCCAATATACATGATTCCTAAACATACCCCAAGGATATTCTCAAAAATGCGGATCGTTACTGCTCCTGGAACCCCGAATAAACTGGCAGTGATTGCCAAAGCACCAAAAGAATTAAAAACTGTTTTATATCTATAGGTAGAACAAACACCTAAAGCTAGACCACCTAATATACCGACCCAGTTAAAAGGAATAAATTGGCTGATACCAATAAATAAAACACATCCAATCAATGAGCCAATGATTCGGTCTACTGCTCGTTCTTTGAAACCAATCGACATCAATCCATAGCTAGATACAATAGAAGAAAATGCAAACCCTGCCCACATCAATCGCTGAAAAGGGACATACTCTCCTGCAACGATCAAAAGACTAATGCCAAATGCATAGATGAGCATCCAAATTTTTTCCTGCGAATACATGCCTTTCAAAAAAATCTCTTTAAACAAGCTTTTGTCTTTGTTCTTTTCTCGATGTTTTCTGTAAAGGAGAACTGAAAACCAACAAAAAAACAAAAATAATAAGCTACTTGTTTGTGTAAAGAAATTCTTGTTCAACGAATCTTTAGGTAACGAATAAACAATAAAGAGATATGAAAAGCCGTACAAAGAAGCATTCCCCATTTTGGGATCACTAGCGGTTGCCATTAATATGCTGCTTAGTAAAATAAAATGAATCAACATGCCCATAACTGACCATTTGATCAGCTGGACATACGGTGCTACTAATAGTGAGAACATGACGATTGCTAAACCTATGATCGAATGGGAAATCTTATAACCAAAGTCAACAAAACGAATACTCATCAACATACAGAATAAAACCACAGCGTATGGTTTATGCTTCGATTCAAATAATGTTGTAATTATAATGATAAAACAAATGGCAAACAATACGATGAATAATGATCGTAAAAACAATGAACAAATATACATGCACTTTTCTTTTTTAGAAGCTGCTTCTCGTATTTTTTGTTTTAAAATAAACGGATCTAGTTGTAGAGACTGATAAAAATCCACCTGTTGTCGTCCTTTCTTTTTACTTTTATTTTTTACAGTCATCTATGACAGGTTGTAAATACTATGGAACATCATATGGCGTTGTCATTTTCTTGTCAACTATTTTTCCTATTCATGTTTTTATAAAAAAACATATCGTTTTCTTGTATGATTAAATCACCACAAAATAAACAACTGAGAGAACGATATGCTTTATGAATGGTTCTATCAAAAAAATTCTGAGATCAATAGACAAAAATTTGATGATTACAGAGGTCTCTTACGAAACCTTACAGAAGAAAAAAACATTGATCGTTGCTGCAGTTCTCTTCCCTGCTCCATGTGTCTGTAGAAATTGTGGTTCTGCTGTGGTAGATGGAAATAGGAAATTAATGGTGGTGAAAAACAAGAAGAAGGAAACCATTGTCCACTTTGAATAATATAATCATATGCCAATGGTTATACGCCTAAAAAAGCAGCGCTATACCTGTAAAAACTGTCGAAGCCATTGGACCGCTCAAAGTTATTTTATCCGTCCAAGGCACTCGATTTCAAATCATGTCAGACATAAAATCACTTCTTTACTGACTGAAAAAGTGTCGCTATTTTTTATTTCGAAAAGTTGTTAGGTATCTTTGACAACCGTTATTCGCACATTGAAAGAGTTGAGAAGCTATTTACCAAAGTCTTCCAAAAGAATTCTGTCTTGAGTGTTGAGGGTTGTGAATTTCGTTCTCACGTTTCCGTTGAGGATAAACTGAGTTTTATTTCCACGGATGGCGAGACAGTAAAATTAATCGAGAAAATTTACCTACACAAAAAATTCCTCGATTAACAAACTATTTCCTTAGCTGCACTAATCCTAAAGAAATAGAATTCTTAGTTACAGACATGAACGCCACCTACTTTCAGCTCACCAAACATGTTCTACCAAATGCGAAATTGGTGATTGATCGATTACTTGGTTTTTCCACGCCTTTCAAGGAAGCGTAACCTTTATTCACGAGTTGGTTGAAGCTTTCCGAGACAAAAGACCCGACTTGTTTTTCTCCTTATTGACAAAGAGCCATTAAAACTAGAGAAAAAATTACAACTGATCGCTGATTATTTGTAGAAAGAAAATCAAAGTATTACCCAATGGATAAACTTGAGTCATTAGGCAAAAAACACTGCGAAACTCAAGAATGATTTTCGCAGTGTTTTTGTATATTTTTTATTAACTAGTATTACTACAAAGGTTTATTTTTCACTTCTCAACGCAGCACAAAATTGTCTTTACTTATTTACTGGTTGGGTTCAACCTTCTCTACTCCGATACTAATATTTGTTTGTATACCCCTTCTAAAATCGGTAGTTTCCATTCAATTGATGGGTACTAGTTGATTTTAAAAACTATGCTTATTCAATTTTTTATTTTAGCTCATATATTTCGTTTCTTTCTAAATTTTATACTGATGAAAACAAGTAGCACACCCAATATTGACAATATAAACTGGCTAATGATGGTTTCTCCAGTTTTTGGAAGATGCTTATTTCCACTGCTTGTTGGATTGTTTCCTCTTATATCTGAGCTATCAGCAACTTTTCTATTCTCTTTTGTTAAAAAGATCGCCACTTCTTGTTCTTTTTCGATCTTGAAAGTTACTGGTGTCGCATCCAATTCATACCCCGTTGGCGCTTGAGTTTCTACCAGCTGATATGCTCCTGGTGCTAAGCCTTCTATCGCCAGTTTTCCATCTGCTCCTGTGGTTAAACCTGACTGCAGAACGGTTCCATTGGCATCTTGTAACTCAAAAACAGCTCCTTGTAATACTTCCCCGCTTTGGTCATCGATCTTTGTCAACACGACACCGCCTGGTGTAAGTCGGTTTGCTTTCGTCAATTCTACCACCGCTGTCTGACTTCTTTCGATCTCAAACTCGATTGGTGTCGCATCCAATTCATATCCCGTTGGCGCTTGAGTTTCTACCAGCTGATATGATCCTGGTGCTAAGCCTTCAATTGCCAGTTTTCCATCTGCTCCTGTGGTTAGACCTGACTGCAGAACGGTTCCATTGGCATCTTGTAACTCAAAAACAGCTCCTTGCAGGACTTCTCCGCTTTGGTCATCGATCTTTGTCAACACGACACCGCCTGGTGTAAGTCGGTTTGCTTTCGTCAATTCTACCACCGCTGTCTGACTTCTTTCGATCTCAAACTCGATTGGTGTCGCATCTAATTCATACCCTATTGGCGCTTGAGTTTCTACCAGCTGATATGCTCCTGGTGCTAAGCCATCTATCGCCAGTTTTCCATCTGCTCCTGTAGTTAAACCGGTTTGTAGTGTTTCTCCTTCTCGGTTCTGTAACTCAAAAACAGCTCCTTGCAGGACCTCACCGCTGCCTTCAGCATGTTTAATTAGTTCAACACCACCCGTATCAAGGATGTTTTCAATGGTTAACGTCACTTCTTCTATGGAGTATTCATTTATAAAAACATCATGTACCGTCGCATCTAAAAGATACCCTTCCGGTGCTTCTATTTCTCGGACTTGATAGCTGCCTACAGGAAGCGGTTCACTTAAAAATTCTCCGTTTTCTGCCGTTATACCTTCTTGTATCACTTGTGAATCGCTTGATAAAATTTCAAATTTTGCTCCTGCCAGCCTTTGGCCATTCTCATCAGTTTTAATTACTTTAATACGCCCATCGATTTTCCTTGTTCTTACAGTACTCGTATTCAATCGATTGTCACTATTCACAAGCGTTGCAAAGTTTAAAATTTGATCGCCGACCGCATACGCCTCTACATTGACCTTAAAAGAGAGGGTAAAACTTGTCGGACCACCAATCGTATTATTCGCACTGAAACGAACTATTCCATTATTGACTTCGGCATCAATGAAAGAGGGAATATCTGATAGAAATGACACAAATTCCATGCCTTCTTCCAAAACATCTTCAATAACAAGCGTATTGCTTGTTCCAGAAAACATCGAGACATGCAGAGTATACGTTAGTTCATTTTCATTGAGATTGATAACATTTTTGTCCACACTTTTTCTTAAAGAGATTGCCGGAAGATTCCTTTCAGGGATTCTCAAGCGGTAGTCTCGGCTCATTACCTGATTATTGTAGGTCATACTCGCTCGATTCCGAGAAAACCCATCCTCTTGTCTTCCTTCATTGAACAAGTCGACATCGGTCACTTCAAGAGCATATTCAATAAAATACGATTGACCCTCTGCTAGATTACCAAAGTCCACAACAAGTGTATTCGTTTCCTTATTAAAAGATACTTTGTCCACAAATTCCTCGGAAACATAATGAGTTCTAACGTTTGCTTCACCTGGATTCGTTACTTCTGCGATCCGAACCCCACCTGAAATAGGTTCTCTATTTCCAGTGGAACTCCATGTAGTCGGATTCGGTGCCAAAGTTGTTCCTTGCGGTAGTACATCGGTAACCACTACACCGTCTTTTCGTGATCCTTCATAATTTACCTGCAAAATAAATTTATTACTGTTGGTCACGTCTTGCCCGTCAATCAGCAGATTCCCAAGATTTCCTTGGCTGTCGATTTCTCTAGAGCCATAGTATAATTTCGAAAAAATGGGTCTTGATGAAGGAATAGGCGTAATTGAAAATTCCGTGTTTGCTGCTCGCTCAGCATAAGTAAGACTCACTTGAAAGTCATTATTTGGCTCAGTACCGCCTGATTGAAAGAAAGCAACTTCAAACGTGATACTGAATGTATACGACTGAGCGGCTTCATTTAATCCTTCATAATCAAAGGTAAATGGAAAAACAACGTCTGTGCCTTCTTGGTAAAATGCCAGTGGCTTTAAAGGTGAATCATCAGCGACCTCCACTCTAATGAACTCAATTAAGCCAATCGATGCTCTAGGAACTCGTACGACCATCTCCCCATATTCTTCAAGAATATCGCCAGCGCCTCCTTGAATGTATCCCTTTAACGTTTGTGTATGCCTGCTCGGCAAAGTGGGGCGCTCAGCAGAGATGCCGATGTCATAATTCAAGAGCTCCTCTTGTCTTTCAATCTGAGATTCCTGCGTTATAGATGGCTCAGATGATCTCGCTTCATTAAAAGATTCACTTAAGCTTTCTTCTGGTATATTAAAAGATTCACTTGTGCTTTCTTCTGGTACATTAAAAGACTCACTTGTGCTTTCTTCTGGTACACTGATTTCTATTGAGACCGTATTTGATTGAATATCACCGCTTCTTGCGGTCAATTCGTATTTACCTGAATGCTGGGAAGAATAAGTAATCAGACGTTCGTAATCATTGAGTTGCTTCACTTCCCCTTCAATCAAATCCTCACTCTTATCAATGACTAATGCATTTAGCAGGTCTGGTGTTCCTCTGACTCGCAACTGGAACTGCTCACCCAAAGCAGCCTCCTCTTGATCAACTTCGATCGTCAGCGAACGCTCTGGCTGTTCTGCTAAAGACTCAGCTAGAACCGTTATGTTCCCAAATTGATTGATCACAATAAGCATAACTAGAAACATACTTAACAGTTTATGAAATTTGTTCCTCACTATTACTCCCCCTTATAATTTTGACTAAACAACAAGGTACCCGATAATTTTCTAAAAAGATTCCCCAACTCAAAATGGCTGCGTTACCTCCCTCGTATTTTCGGTTCAACTCAAGCGTTGCAATGTAAGCTGTAAACAAAGCTAATGATTGCCGATTGTCTTCTGTTGATTGATTCGATAGCTTTGTATGACTTTTAGTTGTCCGTGTGGCTTAACCATAATTATGATTTCACGATTCCTCCTGCCAGTGCCTTGCACAAGCCGGAGCGTAACCCTAATAGTTATTTTGTTAATGTACTTATATACTTTTATACTTTTCCATTAGAAACAATCACTAAATCGTTGATACCAAGGTCAGACTCTAGAATTTCATCAGTGAGTCCCTGTATTGGTTAACCTTCATCAATCCCAAAAAAATATATCAATGCTTAGCATCAAAATGAATATATAGTTTAGAATACTTGGGATTCATCGATAACTGATCGCTTATTTGGCCATATTATTTGGCACTTGGTTCAACTAAACGCATTTAGGATGTTCCTTCATTCTCGTCATGGATGTTCTCAAACCGTCATTACTAATAAACTGTCCACCGAATCGATGGTTCATTTCTTGCATTTTCCACGTCCAATTACTCTTTTTGCTCTTTATTTGGGCGTAGTTTTACTTTCTTAACTTGTATCGTCTTCCATCAACTCCTTAATCATCTTCTTAGCTTTATTGGCTCGGTTTCCTTGTAAAAGGTATCTACAAATAGTGACAATCTGTATTAAATCTTCATCATTTTCTGTAATGTCAATAATTTCTATATTCTGTACCATATATTGCAAAGGGTTTCACTAAGTTCATAACCGAAGCGAATTAAACAACTTTTGTATAGAATAACTACCTTTTCTATTTTTCCATTGGTAATTCTATCTATTAATTGGTTTAATCCTTTTGTTGTAGTTGATTCCACTACCAAGATGATTCTCTCGAATTTTAAAGCTTGAAGATGTATTGCTATTTTTGCTAACTGGCGTATTTGCAACTATTTTTCCCTTCTATTCTTCCTTCATTGATTCCCCTCTAAAATTACTATCCATAAAAAATTGCATAAATGACAATAGTATTTATATTAGTCATACTGCTTTTTAACACAGCAAATTCCAGAAAAACATTCGTTACATATTTGTGAATTTTTCCAAAAAATAACATTTTTATAAAACGACGAAAAATAAATCACTACCAGTCAACTTCTATAATATTACCAAATAACAAACTAACTATCCATCAATAACGTGTTTTATTTTTTAAAATTTCTATAAAAAAATAATCATTCTTAAAAAGAATATCAAAAAATAACAATAACCTTTGTGATTTTTCTTGTTTGAAGAATGTTAGAAGAAAAATCTCTAAATACTTATAATTATTTTATAAGCAAAAAAAATGCTATCGGTAGTATCACCGATAGCTGAGGAAAGTCACAGTAGGGACTATTTGATTAAAAAATATGTTTATTCAATCCATCTATTTATTTTTGCCTTATTAACATATTGTAATAATGTAAGCAACAATGTATTTTAAGTGTAATGCTTTTATGCACCTATTTAATTTATCATTCTCATCTGATACAATCTCACTCATAACAATATGAATTTTTCTTCTCATTAGTCTCAGTTCACCATGAATTATACATAACACCCAATACAATTATTTTTCCATACTTTTTTAAGAGGACAATTACATCGTATATATCGCTAAGAATTGCAACTGTTCCATTTTTAAAGACATATTTCCTCTAAAAAACTAAAATTCTATCTATCCACGACTAATAATCCCCCACATTAAACCCGTAATCGAACCAGAAAATTTTTCTTTATAACTAAAACAACCATCATTTCCGAGTTATCTTAAACACATATTTCCTATTTTTTCATTTCTATCCATGCATGATAATATTCAGTTCTGATATTGTTTTCATCCGTATTCGTCAATAGATACTGGCCGATCACTTCTCCTGTTTTCCATCCTTTTTCATACATTCTTTCTCTGATTTCTAAAATATTATTACGTTCCGCATGGTTCATCTCGGATTTCAATAAGAATCGACGATAAACAGCCGTATCTTTTTTCTCCCAAATCACGTCTTGAGTAAATAAATGTACTTCACTAGGGTCGATAAAAAATCCATACATCGTCTGTGAACTGGAAGCTGGCATACTCATCATCCCAAAGCTTGAATAGTTAGGTAGAAATTTTTTGATTTCCACAATATCTTCAAACTCCGTTGAGATCATACAGTCAAAAGGGATCTCTTCTACAGGAAATTCTTCCTCGTTTGTATCGATCATCAATTTCAACTGTTTTTTTCGCGCCCTTATCTCTTTTTGTTTTTGTTTCATCACCACCAGTTCTTTATGGATTCTTCTTTCTGTTTCATCAAGTGTCTCATATAACTCCGTCAATGTTTTTCCATATAAATTCTTCATCTGTTTGATCGGTATATCTAATTTTCTATAAAAAACGATATCATAAAGCATAAAAATATCATCGATATCAAACAATCGATAATCATTCTCTTCTTGTCTACTTGAACGGATTAATCCTTGTTCATCCCAATAGCGGATCGTTGATTTTGGCAAATCAAATAGTTCCGATACTTGGCCAATCGTATACATTTTTTTCATTTTTTCTCACCTCTTTTCCAGTTTATTCTTTTTTCTATTGACCTTCAAGTTACTTGAAGGTATAGAATCGAAAAGTATCAGGAAAAAAGGAGGAATAATATGTCTATCTTAAAAACATTCTTACAGAAAAACAAAGGACTCGCTCTCCTTACCTTTGTGATGATCTGTTTACAAATCGCCGGTACATTAGGTGTACCAAAATTAGTAGCAAAGCTGATCGACACAGGTATAGCAAGTGGCGAAGCCTCAGTTATAAAAAAAATCGGAGTTGAAATGCTGCTTGTAGCGTTTCTAGGAACAATCGCTGCAGTTGCCTCTAGTTACTTTTCAGCATTGGCTTCCGCTAGGTTTGGATTCCAAACGCGGGAGAAATATTTCCGTAAATTCCAACAGCTGTCAATGAAGGATATCAGTCGTTTTAGTTCTGGATCTCTTTTGACAAGAATGACGAATGATGTCGATAATGTCCAGCAAATGATTGTTTTATTTTGCCAAATGATCTTACCAGCACCGGTTATTTGCGTTTTCACCATTCTCATGATGTTTCGTTATTCTCTATTACTAACATGGGTTACATTGATCTCTGTTGTTTTTTATGTATGGATTGTTTATCGACTGATGAAACGAGGGGCACCTTTATCTTTGAGTATCCAGCCAAAAATGGATCGGATCACCATCACATTGAGAGAATTCTTTACTGGGATTAATATGATCCGTGCCTTTGATAATCAATCATATGAAGAAAAGCGAACGAATAAGAGCTTTGCTGACTATGCTAATCAAATGATCAAAGTGAACCGAATATTTGCTTGGGTCACTCCAATTGCTTTTTTGCTCATGGGAATCGTTTATGCTTCTATTTTGTGGTTTGGCGGAAATCTTGTGGCAGAAGGAGCATTACAAATCGGTGTCGTGACTGCTGTAGTCGAATACTCTATGCTGACACTTGCTTACTTGATGATCGCAGCTATGGTATTGGTCATTATCCCTAAATCGTTTGCCTCATTACGACGGATAGAAGAAATACTGCAAGCAGAGATCGAAATTGAGGAAGAGACGATCAAAACAGTGGCTGAACCAACCTTTGATCAGACAAATGCAGCTGCTTTTGAACATGTCACATTTAAATATACTGAAACCTCTGATCCAGTTCTAGAAGATATTGATTTCACAATACCTAAAGGAAAAACAACAGCGATCGTTGGCGGGACCGGATCTGGAAAAAGTAGTTTGGCGAAACTTCTCTTGAGACTTAGTGACCCTACGATAGGAAAAGTAACCCTTGGTGGTATTCCTCTTACTCAAATGACTCAAGAACAGATCCGCTCCCACATCAGTTATGTCCCTCAGAAGGCTTTCTTATTCAGCGGGACAATTTTAAGCAACTTGCAGATGGGAAATGAATATGCCTCAACAGAAGAGTTGTCTAAAGCGATCAAGATCGCTCAATTAGAAGAACTAGTGGACACCCTTCCTGACGGATTGGACAGCTTTGTTGCTCAAGGCGGTTCTAATTATTCAGGTGGCCAGAAACAGCGGATATGTATTGCTCGAGCGTTGATCAAACCAGCAGAGATCTATGTATTCGATGATAGTTTCTCCGCTTTAGACTATAAAACAGATGCAGCATTAAGAGCAGCCCTTCATAAACACATGTCGGAGAAAACTCTCGTGATTGTTGCTCAACGCCTCAGTACGATCCAACAAGCAGATAACATCATTGTTTTAGATGAAGGAAAAATCGTTGGACAAGGTACTCATGAAGAACTACTGTCTAATTGCCAAACTTATCAGGAGTTTGCAAAATCACAAGGAATATAGAAAGAAGGGATACGATGGAAAAGAAAAAAACGTTGAACACGCGTGCTTTGATACGTTTTTGGAAAATGATCAAACCTGAACATAAATATTTTTACGGATTGTTTCTATGCAGTTTATTCGGGAACCTATTAGTCGTAGCCATGCCCTTGATCATGGGAATCGGGATCGATGATCTCTTATCAGAAATAAGAAAAACAGGTATTGGACAGCTTTCTTTCAGTGATATCAAACAAGCATTGTTGTTCCCTGTCTTATTGCTGATCGGCTGTTCAGTCTTAAGCAGCATCACTTCATTTATTCAGGAACGGACAATGGCAGCGTTAAGCGAAAAGATCACATTGAGGGTGCGAAAAGAAATCACAAAAAAATTCAAAACATTACCGATGTCGTTTTTTGACAATCATCAAGTAGGTGACATCATTAGTCGGACAACTACCGGTCTCAATCAACTTTCTCAAGTGTTATTGACAGGTATCAATCAATTTTTTACTTCTGTCGTAACAATAGCTGCTGCCGGTCTGATGCTGTTTTATATCGAAAGCAAGCTTACTTTGCTCGTCTTATTGCTGATCGTTGGCAGTTCAATTGTTACAACTAAGATTGCGAACAAAAACAAACAGATTTCTGAACAGAATCAGTATGAACTGGGTGTTTTAAATAATCGAATGGAAGAAATCTTAGCTGGTAATCTAGTGGTCAAAACATTCAATCAGCAAGCTCATGCAGAAGCTGCTATACACGAAGTAAATAAAAAGCAATACAACGCTTTTAAACGTGCTCAATTTATGAACTTTGCTATCTATCCGGCCATTCGTTTCATTAATCAACTCGCCTTCATCATAAGTGCGGTATTCGGTGCTATGCTTGTTCTATCAGGTGGTGTGACGATCGGCTTCTTACAAGCTTATCTTCAGTACATCAATCAGATTTCTGAACCAATTTCTACCGCTTCTTATGTGATCAACTCGATCCAATCCGCAATGGCAGCAATCGATAGGATATTTGAGATATTAGATGAAACAGATGAAATTCCAGACCTTCCAGATGCAAGACTTTTAGAACAACCGAAAGGAAAAATAGCTTTCAAAAATGTACAGTTTGGTTACACATCAGATAAAATATTGATGAATCAAGTCGATTTTTCAGTAAAGCCAAAACAAACGGTAGCGATCGTTGGTCCCACTGGTGCAGGAAAAACGACTTTAGTCAATCTGCTGATGCGTTTTTATGAACTGAATAAAGGAAAGATCGAATTCGACGGTCTTGATATTACCAAGCTTTCACGTGGAGAACTACGTCGTTCTTTTGGGATGGTTTTACAAAATACCTGGCTGTTTGAAGGAACGGTAGCTGATAATATCGCCTACGGGAAAATGGATGCCACAAGAGAACAAATTATCGAAGCGGCTGAAATCGCACAATGTGATCACTTTATTCGAACACTGCCAGACGGATATGATACGATCATTTCTAGCGAAAACGGCACGTTATCTCAAGGACAGCAACAATTATTGACAATTGCTCGAGTCATTCTAGCGAATCCTCCTGTCGTTATTTTAGATGAAGCAACTTCTAGCGTAGATACACGAACAGAAGCATTGATTCAGCAAGCAATGGAAGCTGTGACAAAAGATAGGACAAGTTTTGTGATTGCACACCGTTTGTCAACGATTGAAAATGCAGACATGATCCTTGTAATGAAGAATGGCGATATCGTCGAAAAAGGAACACATTCTGAACTACTCCAATCACCAACGCTTTATGCCAGTCTTTATAATAGTCAATTTCAGATAGCGTAACAAACATTATCTAAAAAGCTATCGATCATGTATGATTAGTCCATGATCGATAGCTTTTTTAAATGTACTAGTGGTGCCACTAGAAACACAAAGAATAATACTAATGATACTTTTTGGATAGCTCCTTCAGTTTCGTTCGGTAAGTAGTGACAAAAGACTTGTCACAATCCCTTTTTACGAATAAACGGTGTTCAAGAGACAACCTATCGGCAATAAGACACGATCTTGTAAAATACGGGAAGCTATTCTTCAAAATCGCTTCTTGTTGCTCTTGTCAACTCCGAATCACGAGTTACACTATTCAACAAATATGAGAAGCTGTTTTTTGAATTTGTTTCTTGTGACTCGGAGCTGAACGTCAGGCTCACAATCTCTCTTCTTTAATCTCCTTGTTCTACTTGCGATAGTTGCTGAACGAATTGCCATGTTTCCCCGTTATCAGTTGAACGGAAGAGGCAGGCAAACATTTTCCCTGCATCGATTGGTCCTTTTTTCAACAAATAAAATTTTGTCTCTAACGTATTCGCGCTTATTTGAGTAACTTCATTTGGTGATTGAAAAAGATCTATCCCCCCTGTCTGATAGTTTTCCGGAATCGACAGAACTGATTCTTTGAATGAGCGTCCTCCGTTATTTGTATAAAACAAACTTTCACGTGTCGAAACAAAACCTAAAGAAGTTGTAACGAAGCTGACATTTTGTACTGGCTGATTGATCATTGTACTTCCACTTTTTATCCAAGTGATTCCGCCATCCATAGTAGTGTAAATGTACAAAGTTTCTGCAGACATCCCACTGGCTGATGTACAGATAAATAGACCATCGTTGCCATAAAATACCGCTTTTCGATAACGTATCGGCTGAACTGATTGGGTGATAATAGACGTTTGCCATGTTTTACCATTATCTCTTGAAGTCAGCAGACGTACATCATCCCCAGAAGAATAGATAAACCATGAGAAATCGGCGGAAATATCATATGTGTTATCCATCCAATAACCTTCAGGAATCAGCCCCGTTGTCAGGGTGTATTCGCCAAAACGCAACCATTGCGAATCAATCGGCACAAATACCCAATTAGCACCACTATCTGTTGTCATATAGAGAGAGTGCGTCTCTGTATCAAGTTTGAGATCATTTATCTTTTGTGTTGTCAAATTTACCTTTTGCTTAGGATCAGCTAACAACCCTTCATTTGTCTTTTGTATATGCGTATCGTTAGTTGAGTTCATTGTCATGTGAGAAGCAGCATTTATATGAGAAGACATTTTTGGCTGAGTGTATCTCCCATAATAGATTGTTCCAGCTAAAAGAATGAGGAAAAAACCAGTGACTAATGTACTCATCTTAGTTGTCAGGTATCCACCAGGCGAAGACTGGCTTTTTTCCCATCTGGGTTCGTTTTCTAGTAAAAAAATATGGAATGTGTTCATTCCGAATTTTGATTTGCTTTCGCCTAAGTAGACAGGTAAATCATCAAGTGATCTCAGCAATAAC
This sequence comes from Enterococcus sp. DIV0901a, assembly GCF_051711525.1. Lineage (NCBI taxonomy): Bacteria > Bacillati > Bacillota > Bacilli > Lactobacillales > Enterococcaceae > Enterococcus > Enterococcus sp. DIV0901a. The sequence goes on from NZ_JBIOMW010000001.1 coordinate 2,461,200, forward strand.
TGGCAATCACTTTTTTGTATCCGAAAAGCTTGACTCGTCGAAGTCTTCTCAAAATAAAGATAGTCATCATCTTGAGAAGTTGGTTTATTATGTAAAAACTGTTGTGCTCTTTGACTAAGCCATTGATCGAAATGACGCGACAATTGATGGTAACGGAGCCAAATAAGTAGAAGAAAAACAATAAGCACAACAATTGTTATTCCGCCAACTCCCCACGAAAAGTGATACAAATTATTTAATTTTTCCATCCCTTCAGCTGAACGGACTACTGCACTCATATGGCGATATAGGAACGATACAGCTCCGAAAAAAAGCAAACCAGAGAAAAATACTAAGCTTAAAAGCTTGAACATTATTCTTTTCGCTCTTTTTTTCGCTTTCTCGATAATTTTTTGTTTAGCTGATAATACTTCGATAATAAATAGTTCTTGATCCATTTGTCTCTCCTTTTCTCATACTTCATTCATTATGCGTCAAAATCCATACAATCACTAGTCCCACTAATAAAAAATTTATGAATTTGGTATGTACTCTCAATTTCAGGTAGTTTATACATCAAAAAATACTAAGATTAATAGACAAAAATTTGATGATTACAGAGATCTCTTACAAGACCATTCAGAAGAAAAAGACATTGAACGTGTTTGAGAACATGAAAATCAAAACTTTTTTGATCAATCAATTAATCAATTTGAAATAACAAAAAATCTGAGACAGAATGAAGTTCATTCTGGCCCAGATTTGATTTTGCACAACTCATCAGTCCTTATTGACAAAGAGCCAATTAATTAGCAACGATATTGACTAACTTGTTTGGTACCGCAATAACTTTTCTGACTGTTTTGCCTTCAATATATTCTTGCACTATTTCATTGGCTAATGCTGCTTTTTCTAGCTCATCTTTTCCTAAGTCTCGGGGAACATTGCTTTTCGCACGAACTTTACCGTTTACTTGGAAAACAACTTCTACTTCGTCTTCAACAAGTGCTGCTTCATCGTATGTTGGCCATGGTGCGTAAGAAATACCACCATCATTTCCAAGGATTGCCCATAGTTCTTCACCCATGTGAGGAGCAATCGGTGCGAGTAGTTGAACAAATCCTTCGATATATTCATAAGGCAGAGCGTCCACTTTATAGGCTTCATTGATAAAGACCATCAATTGGGAGATTGCTGTATTGAAATGAAGATTTTCATAGTCTTCTGTCACTTTTTTCACTGTTTGATGATACACTTTATCAAGCTTGCCATCATTCAATGTAGTGATACGGTCACGCATTTTATTGTTCTCATCAACGATCAAACGCCATACACGATCCAAGAATTTACGGCTTCCTTCTAAGCCATTTTCGCTCCAAGCAATCGAAGCATCTAATGGCCCCATGAACATTTCGTACATGCGCAGTGTATCTGCACCGTAAGTTTCGACCACATCATCAGGATTGACTACATTACCACGAGATTTTGACATTTTTTCGTTGTTTTCGCCTAAGATCATTCCTTGATTGTATAGTTTTTGGAATGGTTCTTTTGTAGGAACAACACCGATATCGTATAAGAATTTATGCCAGAATCGTGCATATAGTAAATGAAGTACCGCATGTTCTGCTCCACCAATGTAGATGTCAACTGGTAGCCAACGCTTCAACTTTTCATAATCTGCTAGTTCTTTTTTGTTATGAGGGTCGATATAACGCAGGTAATACCATGAGCTTCCTGCCCATTGTGGCATTGTATTCGTTTCGCGACGGCCTTTTTTACCTGTTACAGGATCAACGACATTGACCCACTCCTCGATATTTGCTAATGGAGATTCTCCAGTACCGCTTGGCTTGATGTTTTTTGTCTTAGGCAACCGTAATGGTAGCTCTTCTTCTGGGACAGCTGTGACTGTTCCGTCCTCCCAATGGATGATTGGGATTGGTTCACCCCAGTAACGTTGACGGGAGAATAGCCAGTCACGTAAGCGATAGCTGACTTCTTTTTTCCCTACGCCATTTTCTTCTAGCCATTCATTCATTTTATCGATTGCTTCTTGTTTGTTCATGCCGTCTAGAAATTCAGAGTTGATGTGCGTACCATCTTCTGTGTAAGCAGCTTTTTCAACATCTCCACCTTCGATAACTGGAAGAATTTCTAGTCCGAAAGTTTGAGCGAATTCAAAGTCACGTTCATCATGTGCTGGAACAGCCATGATGGCTCCTGTGCCGTATGAAGATAATACATAATCGGCGATCCAGATTGGGATTTCCTTGCCATTAACTGGATTGATTGCATAAGCACCAGTAAATACTCCTGTTTTTTCTTTTGCAAGATCCGTTCTCTTTAGATCTGATTTTTTAGCTGTCTCTTCGATATAAGCTTCTACAGCAGCTTTTTGTTCAGGGGTCGTAATTTCTCTAACAAGATCTAGTTCAGGTGCAAGAACCGAGTAAGTTGCACCGAATAGAGTATCTGGTCGTGTCGTAAATACGGTATAGGATTTATCCGTACCAGCCACTTTAAATTCAATATTTGCTCCTACTGAACGACCGATCCAATTTCTTTGCATTTCTTTAATGCTTTCTGGCCAATCAACTAATTCTAGATCATCCAATAAGCGATCAGCATAAGCAGTGATTTTCAGCATCCATTGGCGCATTGGTTTTCTGACTACATCATAGCCACCACGTTCACTTTTCCCATCGATCACTTCTTCATTTGAAATAACTGTTCCTAATTCAGGTACCCAGTTTACCGCTACTTCTGCTTCATAAGCTAGACCTTTTTCATAAAGCTTCGTAAAGATCCATTGTGTCCATTTATAATACTCCGGATCAGTTGTATTCACTTCGCGATTCCAGTCATAACTAAATCCTAAAGAATTGATTTGGCGTCGGAATGTTTCGATATTTTTTTGGGTAAACTCAGCCGGATCGTTTCCTGTATCTAGCGCATATTGTTCAGCAGGCAGACCGAATGCATCCCACCCCATTGGATGCAGTACGTTGTATCCTTGACTTCTTTTCACACGTGAAAGGATATCCGTTGCCGTATAACCTTCAGGATGCCCTACATGTAGCCCTTGACCGGATGGATAGGGAAACATATCCAGTGCGTAAAATTTTGGCTTTTCAGGATCATCATGGGTGTTGAAAGTATTCGTTTTTGCCCAGTATTTTTGCCATTTTTTCTCAATTTCTTTATGATTGTAACTCATTTGCTGTCCTCCTGTTCTATTGAAAACACTTGTTTCTATTATAAATATAACGAAAAAACCGGCAGAATCTGTTTATTTTTATTTCCTTTTGCTTTGTTTTCTCAAACTTCACAAAAGAAATAAAAAAATCCTATAAAAAGATTGCTCTTTTTATAGGACGTAATCTACGCGGTACCACCTAATTTTACCTTAGTGAAAAGGCCTCGAACGTTGTAACGGCCGTCACCGCCGCTTGCTTACTCGGGTATTCAGCAAGGGCAACTCAAAGGCGAGTTCAAAAGCATCCGTGCACATTCTCACCAGCCATGCGCTCTCTGAAACTTCAGTCTTTTTACTACTTCCTTTTCAAGTGTTGTCATATTTAAGTAGCCTTATAGTAACAAATATTTTTGTGGAATTCAATCGTTATTTCTTCGAACAGCTATTTTATTTAGCTACAATCAACGTTTGACCTGGATAAATAAAGTTGTTCTTAATATTGTTCCATTCGATTAGTTGAGCCATTGTAATTCCATGACTGTCAGCAACACTCCAAACAGATTCTCCAGATTTCACAGTATAGGTTTTCGAACCAGTAACTGATTGTTGGTTTGTTGATTGAGATGAACCTTTCTTCACAATCACTTGCTGTCCTGGATAGATGAAATTATTTTTGATATTATTCCATTCGATTAACTGATCCATCGTGATATGATGTTTGTTCGCTACGCTCCAAACTGACTCGCCCGCTTTCACGGTATACATCGTATTACCAGTGGATGATGTACTTGTCGTAGCAGACGTATTCGGTGTATTTGGTTTCGCTGCAGAAGTAGTTGAACCTGTATTTGTATTTGCCGAAGTTCCACCTTTAACGATCAATTGCTGTCCTGGATAAATGAAGTTGTTTTTGATATTATTCCATTCGATTAACTGATCCATCGTGATGCCGTTTTTATTTGCCACGCTCCAAACAGATTCACCTGCTTTCACGGTATAAGTGCCTTGAGACGAACTGCTGCCAGTATTAACTGAACTGCTGTTATTTGTATTGGTTGACGAACCTGTATTACCTGACGTGCTGTTTGTTGATCCACTGTTTGAAACAGTCAGTTGTTGTCCTGGGTAGATAAAGTTATTTTGGATATTGTTCCATTGGATTAGCTGAGCCATCGTAATTCCGTATTTATTTGAGACGCTCCAAACAGAGTCTCCGGCTTTAACTGTATATTTCGTTCCTGAAGCTGTATTAGAAGAACTTGAGCTGGACGAACTAGAGCCACTTGTATTCCCAGTATTTGAGCCAGTATTTGCTCCAGCATTAGAAGAACCGCCATTTGATACGATTAGCTGTTGTCCTGGATAAACGAAATTGTTCTTGATATTGTTCCATTCAATCAATTGAGCCATCGTAATTCCGTGATCATTTGAGATCTTCCAAACAGAATCACCAGATTGAACAGTGTATTTCGCACCAGTTGTTTGTCCTCCGTTTGATGTACCAGCATTTCCTGAAGAATTGGTATTGTTACCGGAATTATTCGTCGAAGAGCCATTTTCCTGGCTACCTTTGATTGTCAGTTTTTGTCCTGGATAAATGAAATTGTTTTGGATGTTGTTCCATTGGATCAATTGATCCATTGTGATACCGAATTTATTTGAGATTCCCCAAACAGAATCACCAGATTGGACAGTATAAGTGGTCGAAGTTGCTGAACCTGAGTTTGTATTACCAGAATTGCTTGAACCGCCAGTACTACCTGTACTTCCAGTATTATTGCCACCTGTAGTCGCTCCACCGCCTGCGTTTCCGCTAGCTGGTGTATCATATTGGGTCAATCCGTAAGTTGCGATGATATTATTTAATTTGCCTGCGTAACCAGGATCAGTCGCATAACGCCCTGTCAAACAAGCTGTCGCATCTGTATAGGATTTCGTGTTGCTCTTCCAAGTACCGGCATAGTAATAACCGTTGCCAAATGAAGTATTTCTAAGTACATAGGCATTGTCATTGAAAGATTCAGCAAAAGAAGGATATTGTCGGAAAGGCTCCTTTTTATTTACCCATTGATTATTTAAAAATTCAAGCGTATCCATGTAGACGGTTTGTCCTTGATAGCTGCCTTTTATCCCAAAAAGATTATAATAAGGTGCTTGAGATAACGCACTACTGCCCCAACCGCTTTCTACAACTGCTTGTGCGATCATCACTGATGCATATAGATCGTTGGCTTGAGCGATTGGTTGAGCATAAGTAGCAATTTCTGTGATAAATGCCGCTGTATTGATTCTTGCGCCGAACTGAACAGGTGTTTCATCCGCTTGAACAGGAACCGGCTGTACTAATGGGGCAGCGACAGAACAGCCTACCATCGCAGTTCCCACGATTGCTGCCCCTCGTTTTGCTTTTCGAAAACGTTTGGTCTGTTCTAAACGTCTCCGTTCTTTTCTTGCAATGTTTTCCATCTTCTATCCTCCAACTTCAATTTATCTATTATTAATAATTATAACTTCTCTTAATATTTATTAAAAGTTATTTAAGAGCTTTGTTGTTTTTTGTAATCATATTGTAATTTACCGTAATGAACAACTTCTGTTCATTTTCAAGTTCTTCCTACGTCTACGTTCTTGTTTAAAAGGATTTCGAAAAACACTGATTTTATTTCCCTAACATTTCATTTGCATTACCAAAAAATGTCTTTCCGATTACAGTTATTTTTTTTATAAGAATATTGGTTATTCAAAGAGGAATCATACATTGGTTTTATCTCTTTACCGTTTTTTTCGCTGGACCAAAAATGCTATAATAAGTCATTGCTTCAAAGGAGGAATTGTATGAAATATAAAACATCATTTCAGGTGGCTGGTAGCTTCTTTCTTGTCCTGTTTTTCATTTTGGGCTGGATCGTAAAGTTCCATCTGTCGTGGCTTTCTGGTTTCGATCAGTGGTTTACAGGCATTGTCAGAGCTTCTTATCCTGATCTGAACAGCTACCAACTCTTTATGACTAAATTCGGTAATCCTCTTACCGTCATCATTTTATTTGCTTGTGCGGCTTTATGGATGTGGTATAAGAAAAAAAGGGCAGAAACATTTTGGTTCGTTTCTGGATTTATTGTAATTGCTGGAATCATCAACCCGGTGATCAAACTATTTTTCATGCGAGAGCGTCCTTCATTGGCGCACTTAGTAGTTGAAACAAGTTACAGTTTCCCTAGTGGACATGCAGCAGGCAGTATGATTCTTTACGGTTCTTTACTATTTCTGCTTCCAGCTTTTGTTCAAAAAAGAACCTTACGCACATTGCTTCAATTGCTGATGGTGTTTATTATAGTAAGTGTCGGGATAAGCCGCATTTATCTGGGCGTTCATTTTCCTACTGATATCATCGGCGGCTACTTACTCAGTCTTTCTTGGCTGTGCCTGACTTATCCAGTGTATAGAGAAAAAAGAAAACAAATAGATAACTCTTACAGAAAGAAGGACTTTTAATGACTTTTCCTTATTCAGAAGGAAATAAAAGATATCATTCTTGGAATTACGCTTTACGAAATGAGTTTGGCGGGAAAATTTTCAAGGTGCCTATCGATGGAGGGTTCGACTGCCCGAATCGAGATGGGACTGTTGCCCATGGCGGATGTACTTTTTGCAGTGTATCTGGTTCGGGTGACATGATCGTTGCACCTGAAGACCCTCTTCCAATCCAATTCCAGAAAGAAATCGACATGATGCATCAAAAATGGCCTCATGTCCAACAATACATCGTTTATTTCCAAAATTTTACAAACACCCATGCGCCAGTTGAAATAATCAAAGAACGATTTGAGCAAGTAGTCAATTTACCAGGTGTCGTAGGATTATCAGTCGGTACACGACCGGATTGTCTGCCAGATGAAGTAGTTGATTACCTTGCTGAACTGAACGAGCGGATGTATTTATGGGTAGAACTTGGATTGCAAACAACTTTTGAAGAAACTTCAAAACTGATCAACCGAGCACATGATTATCAAACTTATTTAGATGGCGTGGCTAAATTACGCAAACATAATATCCGTGTTTGTACTCATTTGATCAACGGATTACCAGGCGAAAGTTTAGAAATGATGAAAGAAAATGTCAGACGCACCATTTTAGATTCAGATATCCAAGGAATCAAGCTCCATTTGATGCATCTGATGCGCAAAACGAGAATGTTGCGGGACTATCATGAAGGTCGCCTTCAATTAATGAGCCGTCCTGACTATGTCAATGTCATTTGCGACCAGCTGGAAATGATACCAAAAGAGATCATCATCCATCGTTTGACAGGGGATGCGCCGTGGGATTCCTTGATTGGACCAATGTGGAGCTTGAAAAAATGGGAAGTCTTGAATGCAATTGATGAAGAACTTCTTCGCAGAGATAGCTTCCAAGGAAAATATGATGTACGGAAAAAGGTGAGCGTCTGATGTTGCAAACTGCTTTGCATTTCAGCCATACATTACTGCAAGAAATCTTGCAACCAGGGGATCACGTCGTAGATGCAACGATGGGCAATGGCCACGATACGGTTTTTCTAGCAGAACACATCGGAAAAACTGGTCATGTCTATAGTTTCGATATCCAGCAACAAGCAATCGATGCTACTCGTGAAAGGCTAGAACAGCGTCAGTTAGAAGAACGTGTCTCATTGTTTCTACAAGGCCACGAAACGTTAGGAGAAGTGATAGCTGAACAACAAAATCTCAAAGCAGGGATTTTCAATCTAGGGTATCTCCCAAAAAGTGATAAAGCAATCATCACTATGCCAGAGACTACACGCACAGCTATGGAAGAAATATTGAAACGACTTGTGCCTCGCGGACGATTGATCCTTGTCGTCTACTATGGTCATGAAGGTGGAGAAAAAGAACTGGATATGGTTGATTCTTTTTGTTCCAAACTGCCACAGGAAACATATAATGTGCTGAATTATCGGTTTATCAACCAAAAGAACCAGCCGCCTATTTTATATTGTATTGAGAAAAAAAGATAAATAAAAAACGCAAAACATAAATGATATGTTTTGCGTTTTTTTCTCTAATACTCAGGTTAAGGCGTTGATTTCATAACCTCTTTATTCACGGTGCTCAAAAGCTTATATCTGCGGTAATAAGTCCAACCAAATCAAAAACATGAGAAGCTGTTTTTGATTGGCTGTTCTTATTACTTGATGCAGGACAGCTTTTTCACAACCTCTTTATTCAAATACAAATTGATTATGATAAAGTTCCGCATAAAATCCATTTTCTGCTAATAACTCGTGATGACTGCCTTCTTCAATGACTTCCCCATCACGCAAGACAACGATTCTATCTGCATTCAAGATTGTTTTCAGCCGGTGAGCAATCACAAAGCTGGTTCTTCCTTTGATTGCTTCATCCATTGCTTTTTGGATCCTTGCTTCTGTTACCGTGTCTACATTACTTGTTGCTTCATCCAAAATCAATAAAGATGGATTTGTGATGATCGTTCGAGCAATACTGATCAACTGCTTTTGACCTGTACTGAATAAGTTATTTTCTTCGGATATCTCTGTATCATAACCTTTTTCTAACGTCATGATGAAGTCATGAATATTCGCTTGTTTTGCTGCATTGATGACTTCTTCATCTGAAGCGTCCGGTTTGCCGAATGTGATATTGTCTTTGATCGTTCCGGAGAACAATACAGATTCTTGCAAAACGATTCCTACATGTCTACGTAATGCATCAAGATCATAATCTCGGATATCTATTCCATCGATGACTACTGAACCATCATTGACATCGTAAAAACGGTTTAGCAGATTCATGATCGTCGTTTTCCCCGATCCTGTTGGACCAACAAGAGCAACCATTTCTCCTTTGTCCACATTGATCGAGACATCTTTCAAGACTAGTTTTTCTGGAGAATAACCAAAATCTACGTGCTGCAACGCAAGACCTTTTTCAACACCATCAAATGCTTTACCGTTTTCTGGTTTGACTTCATCTTTTTCATCAAACATTTCATTCAATCGTCTTGCCCCTGTAATCGCTAATTGGATCATGCTGTATCCAGATGAAATCTGCATCAGTGGTTGGTAATATTGTTGTGAATACTGGACGAATGTCACAACTAAGCCTAATGCCACCGAACGTTCCAAATCACCATTTAATGCTAACCAGCCGCCGAAAAAGATAACTATCGCTGTATTGACCAGTGACATTCCTTGCATCATCGGAAATAGTAGACCAGAATAAGCTTGTCCTTTGAAGGTTGCTTCGCGAACACTTTGATTATGCTCTAAGAATCCTTCAATCGTTTCTTCTTGTAAGCCATTTGTGATGATGACACGTTGTCCGCTGATTTTTTCATCCATATAACCATTTAGTTTCCCCACTTCATCTTGCTGAAGATCCACATATTTCCGTGCTTTGCGGATAATCAAGACAGCTATCAAAACGGCTACTGGAGTTGAAGCAATTGTAGCCCAAGCTAACTCTACATTTTGGCGGAACATCATGATCAAGATCCCGACAAGTAAAACAGCATTCGTGATGACTTGAAGCAAAGCTTGGTTCAAACTATTTTGAATATTATCTAAGTCACTGGTAAAACGACTTAAAATTTCACCGTCTTGATGAGAATCAAAGAAACGGATCGTCAATTTTTCCAATTTGTTGAATAGACCGATACGCATTCGGTTCGTTGACTTCCCTACTACTTGTGTGAACAAAATACTATAGATAAAGTTGGCTGCACTAGCTAGTACATAAAACAGCAAGAGTTTCCATATTACAGAAACAAATTTGCTTTTATCGTCTACGCCTTGCATCAAGCCTCCTACGTAATTAGCTAATTCTTGAAAAGCTTCCCCGATGTATTGAGGTGCCTTTACTTGTAGATAGGTAGCAATGATCACTGTGATAAAGATAAAGAAAAAGGAGAGTTTGTACCGCTTCAAATAGTGATAGAAAAATTTACTTGCTTTTATTAGATCAGTCATACTTACTCCTCCGTTCCTTTTTGAGTTTCAAAGATTTCCTGATAGACACGGTTTCCAGCTACCAATTCCTCATGGGTTCCTTCGCCGACTAATCTGCCTTCATCCAATACTAAGATGCGGTCTGCTTTGACAACAGAAGCAATTTTTTGTGCGATGACAATCGTCGTTGTTCCCTTCAAATCTCGATCGAGTGCTTCTCGGACCAGCTTTTCAGAGCGAGCATCCAGTGCACTCGTACTGTCATCTAGGATCAAGATCTTTGGATTACCGATAACGCCACGAGTAATGGATAAACGTTGCTTTTGACCACCAGAAAAGTTACTGCTACGTTCTTCTACTGGTGCTTCGTAACGATCAGATAACTTTTCGATGAATTCTTTTGCTTGAGCAATAGAAGAAGCATGTTCCATCTCTTTTTCTGTTGCATTCTTTTTCCCTTGACGCAAGTTTTGAGCAATCGTTCCTGAGAATAAAATTGCTTTTTGCAAAACAAAGGAAACCGTTTGTCTTAAACTCTTTTCATTTACTTGACGAAGATCTACACCACCTACTTCAACTTTGCCTTCTGTCGGATCAAATAGACGAGGGATCAATTGTGCTAGTGTTGACTTCCCGGCACCAGTCGCCCCGACGATACCAACCATTTCTCCAGGTTTGATAGAAAAGCTGATATCTTTAAGCGTATCTGTATCCTCACCAGGATAACGAAAAGAAACATGGTCAAAAGTGACAGAACCCGTCAACTCTTGTTCTGGAACGTCTAAATAAGTAAGATCTGGTTCAGCATCTAAAATTTCCGCAATCCGCTTCAGGGATACGGCTGCTCTTGAAGTCATCATCATCATCATTCCGCCAATAATGATTGCCATCATAATCTGCATCAAGTAGTTCATGAATGAAGCAATTCCACCAATTAACGTAGGATCATCTTTAACAAGATCGCTCACAAAAAAGATCGCCCCAACCACAGCCAAATTGGCAGCCAGCATGAAGGACGGGATCATCACAGAAAATAATGTACCGACTATGATGTTGTGTTTTGTTAAGTCCTCACTTACTTTGCTGAATGACTTCAATTGGTTTTCTTCTTGTACAAAAGATTTCACTACACGAATCCCTAGTAAGTTTTCTTTTGCAATGCTATTCACACGATCAATCAGTTTTTGAATGATCATGAAGTGCTTGCCCATCCTTGTAAATGAAAGTGCCGTAATCAGAAATACCGTAACGATAAGCGCTACGATGATCCACCATAATTGCGGCATCGTGATCATAGCTAAAATGAAGGCACCAATAAATAAGAATGGAATTCGAAAAAGTGATTGCAAAGAAATCATCACTAAATTTTGGATTTGCGTGATATCATTTGTTAGACGAACAACAAGATTTCCAGCAGAGAACTGTTCGATATTTCCAAATGAAAATGTCTGGATCTTTCGAAATGCTTCTTCTCGGATATCTGCACTTACGCCTTGAGCTACTTTTGCAGAGAAAATCGTGTTCGTTACACCTGCGGCTAATCCTAGCAAAGCCAGACTGATCAGGTAAATACCAATTGTTTTCATTTCATCATTATCTTCTGTAATAATAGCTTCCAATACTTGCTGTAGTAACTTAGGTTGCCATAATGCTGCTGCAACCATGACTGCTACGGACAGCAAGGAAATAAAAACAGCTACTTTATATTTTTTCGCATGTCGTAAGATTAATTTCATTCGTTGATTACACCCCTTTGTTTAAATTGACAGGACTAATTTAACACTGTAAAATTAGACCGACTAACAATTTACCATGTTTAAAAAGATAATGCAATACACGAGGTTGATAAAATGGAAATAAAGCTTTCTCAAGCAATCATCATTCAGGCCGCCTTTGATATCCTGGCTGAAACACAAGCTCTTTCGCAGCTTTCCATGCGAAACATCGCAAACAGAATTCATGTTCAAGCACCTGCTTTATATTGGTATTTCAAAAACAAACAACAGCTCTTGCAAAAAATGGCTGAAACAATGGAAGAAGAATTAGCGCTTCCAGATCCAACTTTGCCTTGGAATGAACAGTTGCTGCAGTATATGGAAAATTACTATGACCTTTATACACGTTTCCCTTGTGGGGCAGAATTAGAAATCAATACTGTGCCCGCTTTTCCGAGTCGATTAGAACATTTGGAGCAAATGATCCAATTACTTGTTCGTGAAGGATTTTCAGTCACCCAAAGTCATCAGGCCATTGCCTCTCTCCACAATTTATTGATTGGACAGTTAATGGATCAGCAGCATGAACAGCAGCTTCGACAAAAAATTATGGACGGAAATGAATTTTTGAAAGAAACAGTTCTATTTATGCGTAATTATGTAGTTGAAAATCAATTAGAGGGATTTAAAGAAAGTATGCAGTCCCATGCAGAATTGAATGAAAAAGCACTCTTTCTAACGAGTGCACAAACCTATATTGAAGGCTTATGCCAACAAAATAAAAGAAGAGGAAACAAGCAGTAAAAAAGCTCCTATAGAGATCACTATGTTTGTGATCTCTATAGGAGCTATCTTTTTAAGACTCTTTTTTTATTTTTCTTCCATTAGCCACGCCAATGCACGTTGAATCCATTGGTCCCAGAAGATCCAGTTATGATCGCCAGGTCCTTGTTCAAAGGTGACCGCCAAGCCTTGTTCCTGCATAGCAGATACCATTTCCTGATTTGCCTGATAAAGAAAATCAGATTCCCCACAAGCCATATAAAATCTTGGAACTGGTTTTCCGCTTTTTACTAGTTCTTTCAATAAGTATTGCGGATCATTTTTTGAACCTTCGATTTGATCCAATGGTCCAAAAATCCCTTCCCAAAAAGCTGCTTTACGAACCATCAAAAGATCATCCATTCGATTTCCTACAGAAACAGCGCCTGAAAGAGAGATTACTGCTGCGAAATTTTCTGATTTTGCAAGGCCTAGTTTTAACGCGCCATATCCGCCCATCGATAATCCAGCGGCATATGTTTTTTCTCTTTTTCTTGTTAATTGCGGGAATAATTCATGACAAATCTCAGGTAGCTCTTCTGCAATGAATGTCCAATACTTCATGTCATAAACTGTATCTGTGTACCAGCCAAGATCAGTAGATGGCATGATGACAGCTAATCCGTAGTCTGCTACATAACGTTCAATCGACGTACGTCTTTCCCATACACTATGATTGCCACCCATTCCATGAAGTAAATATAAAACAGGTATATCCGTTGTCTCTTGCTCTGAACTGGTGCCAATCACCTTTTTTGTTGTTTGCGGTAGTATCACATTTAGATTGACTTCCATTTCTAACACATTCGAATAAATATTTGCTTGAATAAATGCCATATTTTCGCCTTCCTTAGTAAGAAGTTATTTTTGAATAACTTTAAATTTGAATGATTCGGCTACGTACATATCTTAACCGAAACTACTGTTTTATTTTACCACTTTTTTCATGAACGAAAAGCGTTAAGACCAAAGCAATGATCACGAGTAACAAGCCAACTAGATAAACGGAATGTAACCCATCATAAAGAATTTTTCTTAATGGTAACAAAATATCCGCATCAATATATTTAGCCGTTTGTGGATTCACCAGTTTATTCATGATATCTGCATCATTTGTTAAATTTGCTGCTGCAAGTTCTCGTTTAGTTACCCCATTTATCAATAAACCAAAAATAGAAACCATGACTGTTTGACCAATTGTTCGAACTAACGTATTAAAAGAAGTTGCTACACCAAGCTGGTCACGAGATACACTATTTTGTGCACTGACAGTCGAGGTAGTCATGGTCACACCTAAGCCTATACCGATGACCGTTGATATAGCAAAAAACCATAAATAGTTACTTCTGAAAGGCATAAGATACAACCAAGCGCCCCCAATAGCTGCGATTAGTAGTCCAATTCTCAAGACCCAATGAGTTTTCATTTGAGTCATCCACTTGCTTGCAAGGAAAGAACCGACCATCCAGACTAGTGATAATGGTGCTAATACCAACCCACCAATTGCTGCATTCAGTCCTAATACACCTTGCATCCACATAGGAATATAAACATCGATTCCCATCAAAAAACCACTAGCCAATGCTGCAGCCAAGTTTACCACAACAAATAGTGGATTTTTGAATAAATGCATCATGATGACAGGATCTTTAGCTCTTTTTTCAGCAAAAATAAAAACACCCAACAGTACGATACTGCCTAGCAACAAAGCAGAAACAAGCGGACTCATTCCCTCGTCTCCTAATAATTGGAACCCTAACAGCAATGAGACCAGCATAGCCATCAAACTAAAACTACCAAAAATATCCATTGGTTTAGACTCATGTATGATTTTTGGTTCATTTAAATATAGCCAAATCAAAATAATTAATAGAATACCGATCGGCACATTGATAAAAAAGATCCAGTGCCAGCTGATCGTTTCAACGATGAATCCTCCCGCAAGCGGTCCAAAAACACTGGCAATCCCCCAGGCTGAACTATTCAAACCTAAAACTTTTGCTCGCTTTTCAATAGAATAAAGATCGCCGATGATCGTCAAAGCTACTGGCATCATTGCCCCAGCACCCATCCCTTGAATCGCACGAGCAGCAATCAACCCAATCATGCTTTGAGATAAACCGCAAAATAACGAACCGATAATAAACAATAATGTCCCAAAAATAAAGATTGGTTTCCGTCCCACTTTATCCGCAAGTTTTCCGTAAATCGGAGTAAGCATAGCGTTTGTCAGTAAATAAATCGAAAATACCCAGTTCATGATTTCCATTCCATGTAATGAACCGACAATCGTTGGCATAGCGGTTGTTACGATTGTACCTTCAATAGCCGTCATGAACGTTGCAATGAAAATACTCACTGTGACCAAAGTAACATTTGTTTCTTTTTTCATCTTATTCCTCCCTTTCATTATGACAGGATCTAAAAATAGATAAATAATTACTATCTTTTTCAAGAGGTTAACTGCCATAAAAAAAGCTGGAACAACCACCACTTGGCGATCGTTCCAGCTGAATATAACTTATTTTGCTAAACTTGCTTTCAACGCATCTACTTTGTCCGTATGTTCCCAAGGCAAATCTACATCTGTACGACCAAAATGACCGTAAGCAGCTGTTTGTTTGTAAATCGGACGACGCAAATCAAGCATCTCGATGATTCCTGCTGGCCGAAGATCGAAGTTTTCTCTCACTGCAGCAATCAGTTCTTCTTCCGGAACCGTTCCAGTACCGAAAGTATTGATTGAGATCGAAACAGGTTGAGCAACACCAATCGCATAAGCTAGCTGTACTTCTGCTTTGCGAGCAAGCCCTGCTGCAACAATGTTTTTAGCAATATAACGTGCAGCATAGCTGGCAGAACGGTCAACTTTTGTCGCATCTTTACCAGAAAAAGCACCGCCACCATGACGAGCATAACCGCCATACGTATCAACAATGATTTTTCTTCCTGTTAATCCGGCATCCCCTTGAGGACCACCAATGACAAATCGGCCAGTCGGATTGATATAATATTTCGTTTGATCAT
Source organism: Enterococcus sp. DIV0901a (assembly GCF_051711525.1). NCBI lineage: Bacteria > Bacillati > Bacillota > Bacilli > Lactobacillales > Enterococcaceae > Enterococcus > Enterococcus sp. DIV0901a. Next base: position 2,476,909 of record NZ_JBIOMW010000001.1, read on the forward strand.
CTAATAATTCAGCTGGAATAACTTCCTTCACTACTTTTTCGATGACATCATGACGAATTGTTTCATTATCTACTGCATCATCATGCTGTGTTGAAATAACGATTGTATCTACGCGTTCCGGTTGTCCTTGATCATCATATTCAACCGTTACTTGAGATTTTGCATCTGGACGTAAATACGTTAATTCATTTGATTTACGCAAATCTGCCAAGCGGCGTACCAGACGATGACTCAAAGCAATTGGTAAAGGCATCAATTCTGGTGTTTCATCTACAGCAAACCCAAACATTAAACCTTGGTCGCCAGCACCAATCTCATCTAATACGTCTTTTTTATCTTCATCCCGGATCTCAAGTGCTTCATCAACTCCTTGAGCAATATCAGGAGATTGTTCATCAATCGCAACCAATACAGCTGCTGTATCTCCATCAAATCCGAATTTTGCACGTGTATAACCAATTTCTTTTATTGTTTCCCGTACGACTTTTTGAATATCTACATATGCCGTCGTAGATATTTCTCCAAATACTAAAACAAGACCAGTTGTTACAGACGTTTCACACGCTACTCGTGCTGTTGGATCTTGTTTTAAAATTGCATCCAAGATTGCATCACTGATTTGGTCAGCAATTTTATCTGGATGTCCTTCAGAAACAGATTCTGATGTAAATAAGTGTCTTTCTACCATTATAATGATTCCCCCTAGTTAAAGTCGGTTACAAGGCATCTCCGTCCTGCGGATCCTTTCGGGAACTTGCAACGAACCAAGTATAGCAGATAAAACAGTTTTCTGCTCGTATTTTTTCATTTTTTTGCTTAAAAAATATAAAAATATTTTACATTAGAACTGTCCAAAAAAGCTTAGCACAATCATCCATAAAGATAACTCTGCTAAGCTTTTTAAAATCATTCTTTCAGATAAAAAGAAAAAGATACTCAAAAAGTATCTTTCATGACCCGTACGGGATTCGAACCCGTGTTACCGCCGTGAAAGGGCGGTGTCTTAACCGCTTGACCAACGGGCCAATAAAATAAATGGGCCTAAATGGACTCGAACCATCGACCTCACGCTTATCAGGCGTGCGCTCTAACCAGCTGAGCTATAGGCCCATAAAAACTAAAAGCGGGTGACGAGAATCGAACTCGCGACAACAGCTTGGAAGGCTGTGGTTTTACCACTAAACTACACCCGCATAATGGCGCGGGACAGAATCGAACTGCCGACACATGGAGCTTCAATCCATTGCTCTACCAACTGAGCTACCGAGCCAAACGGTTCCGACGGGAATCGAACCCGCGATCTCCTGCGTGACAGGCAGGCATGTTAACCCCTACACCACGGAACCAATGTTTTTAGTTTTTAATTGCGGGAGCAGGATTTGAACCTACGACCTTCGGGTTATGAGCCCGACGAGCTACCAGACTGCTCCATCCCGCGATAATATGAAAAAGGAGGATAAGGGATTCGAACCCTTGCACGGTTTTACCCGCCTGACGGTTTTCAAGACCGTTCCCTTCAGCCGGACTTGGGTAATCCTCCATGTAAAACTATATTAAATTAATGACCCGTACGGGATTCGAACCCGTGTTACCGCCGTGAAAGGGCGGTGTCTTAACCGCTTGACCAACGGGCCAGGTAAAACAAAATATTGAAACGGAGAAGGAGGGATTTGAACCCTCGCGCCGGTTTCCCGACCTACACCCTTAGCAGGGGCGCCTCTTCAGCCACTTGAGTACTTCCCCAAAACCAATAAGATTTTGTACTAATGGGCCTAAATGGACTCGAACCATCGACCTCACGCTTATCAGGCGTGCGCTCTAACCAGCTGAGCTATAGGCCCATAAAAAACTAAAAGCGGGTGACGAGAATCGAACTCGCGACAACAGCTTGGAAGGCTGTGGTTTTACCACTAAACTACACCCGCATGGCGGTTCCGACGGGAATCGAACCCGCGATCTCCTGCGTGACAGGCAGGCATGTTAACCCCTACACCACGGAACCAGTGTTTTTAGTTTTTAATTGCGGGAGCAGGATTTGAACCTACGACCTTCGGGTTATGAGCCCGACGAGCTACCAGACTGCTCCATCCCGCGATAATATGAAAAAGGAGGATAAGGGATTCGAACCCTTGCACGGTTTTACCCGCCTGACGGTTTTCAAGACCGTTCCCTTCAGCCGGACTTGGGTAATCCTCCATATGAAACTTACAACGCCACAATGGACCTTGTAGGACTCGAACCTACGACCGGACGGTTATGAGCCGTCTGCTCTAACCAACTGAGCTAAAGGTCCAGGCTCTTAAAAATCGCGGCGGAGGGGATCGAACCCCCGACCTCCCGGGTATGAACCGGACGCTCTAGCCAGCTGAGCTACACCGCGAAAAAGATATTCATTATTTAAATGAAATGGAGCCTAGCGGGATCGAACCGCTGACCTCCTGCGTGCAAAGCAGGCGCTCTCCCAGCTGAGCTAAGGCCCCGTGTTTAAATTTATAATTATCGGGAAGACAGGATTCGAACCTGCGACCCCTTGGTCCCAAACCAAGTGCTCTACCAAGCTGAGCTACTTCCCGTTTAATTAACGCGCCCAAGAGGAGTCGAACCCCTAACCTTTTGATCCGTAGTCAAACACTCTATCCAGTTGAGCTATGGGCGCATATTTGAAATGCCGAGGACCGGAATCGAACCGGTACGGTGATCACTCACCGCAGGATTTTAAGTCCTGTGCGTCTGCCAGTTCCGCCACCCCGGCGCGATTGCTTTGGCAAAGCGGAAAACGGGGTTCGAACCCGCGACCCCCACCTTGGCAAGGTGGTGCTCTACCACTGAGCTATTTCCGCGTGTTTAAAGATGCCGGCTAAAGGACTTGAACCCTCGACCCTCTGATTACAAATCAGATGCTCTACCAACTGAGCTAAGCCGGCATGTAAAACTTAAATTATGCGGGTGAAGGGACTTGAACCCCCACGCCGTAAGGCGCTAGATCCTAAATCTAGTGCGTCTGCCAATTCCGCCACACCCGCAAAAATATGAGCCGTACAGGGCTCGAACCTGTGACCCTCTGATTAAAAGTCAGATGCTCTACCAACTGA
>NZ_JBIOMW010000001.1:2482500-2642500 GCF_051711525.1 Enterococcus sp. DIV0901a
ATCACATGGTTTCGGGTCTACGACTACATACTCAAACGCCCTATTCAGACTCGCTTTCGCTGCGGCTCCGTCTCTTCAACTTAACCTCGCATGCAATCGTAACTCGCCGGTTCATTCTACAAAAGGCACGCCATCACCCATTAACGGGCTTTGACTTGTTGTAGGCACACGGTTTCAGGTTCTATTTCACTCCCCTTCCGGGGTGCTTTTCACCTTTCCCTCACGGTACTGGTTCACTATCGGTCACTAGGGAGTATTTAGCCTTGGGAGATGGTCCTCCCGGATTCCGACGGAATTTCTCGTGTTCCGCCGTACTCAGGATCCTCCTAGGTGTCTTCCACATTTCGTCTACGGGGTTTTTACCCTCTTTGACTGACTTTTCCAAGTCATTCGACTATCTGAAAGAACTACCATATTGGAGTCCTACAACCCCAACAAGCAAGCTTGCTGGTTTGGGCTTTTCCCGTTTCGCTCGCCGCTACTCAGGGAATCGAATTTTCTTTCTCTTCCTGCAGGTACTTAGATGTTTCAGTTCTCTGCGTCTACCTCGAATGTGCTATGTATTCACACAATCGTAACATCCTATTAAAGATGCTGGGTTCCCCCATTCGGAAATCTCTGGATCATAGCTTACGTACAGCTCCCCAAAGCATATCGGTGTTAGTCCCGTCCTTCATCGGCTCCTAGTGCCAAGGCATCCACCGTGCGCCCTTATTCACTTAACCTTATCAACCTTGCGGTTGGGTTTTGATCCTTCTTCTAGCGATAGAAGTTAGATCAAGAAAATAAGCAATTGAACTTATTAAAAAACTCTATCCAGCTCACAAATCAGCCTGTGCGGCAAAAAGATCGATCGTCTCATAAAATCAAAGATTTTATGGCCGTCCGCCTATTTTGCTTCAGGCTAAACAATTTGTTCAGCTTTCAAATTCAACGCGGTGTTCTCGGTTTGTATTACTTACATTTACTTCAAATATCCAGTTTTCAATGAACAAATTTAACAACTAATGTTGTTAATGGAGCCTAGCGGGATCGAACCGCTGACCTCCTGCGTGCAAAGCAGGCGCTCTCCCAGCTGAGCTAAGGCCCCGTTTTAAATTGAGAGTAAACCTCTCAAAACTGAACAAAGTAAAAACAAATTGTGTAGTCTCCGTAATATTCCTTAGAAAGGAGGTGATCCAGCCGCACCTTCCGATACGGCTACCTTGTTACGACTTCACCCCAATCATCTATCCCACCTTAGGCGGCTGGCTCCAAAAAGGTTACCTCACCGACTTCGGGTGTTACAAACTCTCGTGGTGTGACGGGCGGTGTGTACAAGGCCCGGGAACGTATTCACCGCGGCGTGCTGATCCGCGATTACTAGCGATTCCGGCTTCATGCAGGCGAGTTGCAGCCTGCAATCCGAACTGAGAGAAGCTTTAAGAGATTAGCTTAGCCTCGCGACTTCGCAACTCGTTGTACTTCCCATTGTAGCACGTGTGTAGCCCAGGTCATAAGGGGCATGATGATTTGACGTCATCCCCACCTTCCTCCGGTTTGTCACCGGCAGTCTTGCTAGAGTGCCCAACTGAATGATGGCAACTAACAATAAGGGTTGCGCTCGTTGCGGGACTTAACCCAACATCTCACGACACGAGCTGACGACAACCATGCACCACCTGTCACTTTGCCCCCGAAGGGGAAGCTCTATCTCTAGAGTGGTCAAAGGATGTCAAGACCTGGTAAGGTTCTTCGCGTTGCTTCGAATTAAACCACATGCTCCACCGCTTGTGCGGGCCCCCGTCAATTCCTTTGAGTTTCAACCTTGCGGTCGTACTCCCCAGGCGGAGTGCTTAATGCGTTAGCTGCAGCACTGAAGGGCGGAAACCCTCCAACACTTAGCACTCATCGTTTACGGCGTGGACTACCAGGGTATCTAATCCTGTTTGCTCCCCACGCTTTCGAGCCTCAGCGTCAGTTACAGACCAGAGAGCCGCCTTCGCCACTGGTGTTCCTCCATATATCTACGCATTTCACCGCTACACATGGAATTCCACTCTCCTCTTCTGCACTCAAGTCTCCCAGTTTCCAATGACCCTCCCCGGTTGAGCCGGGGGCTTTCACATCAGACTTAAGAAACCGCCTGCGCTCGCTTTACGCCCAATAAATCCGGACAACGCTTGCCACCTACGTATTACCGCGGCTGCTGGCACGTAGTTAGCCGTGGCTTTCTGGTTAGATACCGTCAAGGGATGAACAGTTACTCTCATCCTTGTTCTTCTCTAACAACAGAGTTTTACGATCCGAAAACCTTCTTCACTCACGCGGCGTTGCTCGGTCAGACTTTCGTCCATTGCCGAAGATTCCCTACTGCTGCCTCCCGTAGGAGTTTGGGCCGTGTCTCAGTCCCAATGTGGCCGATCACCCTCTCAGGTCGGCTATGCATCGTGGCCTTGGTGAGCCGTTACCTCACCAACTAGCTAATGCACCGCGGGTCCATCCATCAGCGACACCCGAAAGCGCCTTTCAAATCAAAACCATGCGGTTTTGATTGTTATACGGTATTAGCACCTGTTTCCAAGTGTTATCCCCTTCTGATGGGCAGGTTACCCACGTGTTACTCACCCGTTCGCCACTCCTCTTTTTCCGGTGGAGCAAGCTCCGGTGGAAAAAGAAGCGTTCGACTTGCATGTATTAGGCACGCCGCCAGCGTTCGTCCTGAGCCAGGATCAAACTCTCATAAAAAGTTCGAACAATCTTGCGATTGTTAAGCTCAATTTGTTTGCTAGCATATTGCTTGCTTGTTAAAAATGTTTGTTGTCTTGAATTGAATCAAGACGCCCTACACATTTGGTTTGTCTTACTTTGTTCAGTTTTCAAAGGTCTACTTCATCGAGAGTGTTTCCCGATTCATTTTTGGTTGCCGTAGCAACTTTTATATCATATCAGAGAGACAAACGATTGTCAACTCTTTTTTAAAAGTTTTTTTCGATTTCGTTTTTCGAAATCTTTCAGCAACTCATTTATCATAACTTATCGTTTGTTATTTGTCAAGAACTTTTTTGAAGTTTTTTTCGATAGAATCAAGCTTCGCAAGTGGTTCTTTTTTAACGACTCAGTTATCTTATCATGTCGTTAGTAACATGTCAATAACTTTTTTGTTATGTTTTTGAATAAATATTTTCTTCTGTCTTTTGGACAAGTAATAATATACCAACTAAATTTAGCTTGGTCAACGAATTTTTTGTATTTTTTCAAGTTTTTTTCAATAAACGATTATTCATAACTTTTCTTTCTTTATCGTTCGTTTTCGTCTTCTTTAATGTCTAGAATAGTCGGCATTAGCTTTTGAACTTTCGTTATTATTTATTCCTTTCTACACAGCAAAAGCTGCCTAAGGAATTCCTTAGACAGCTTTTATTCGATTATCTCATTGTTGGGAATAGCAAAACATCCCGAATTGATTGTGCATCAGTTAGCAACATTACTAATCTGTCGATCCCGATACCTAGACCACCAGTTGGCGGCATACCGTATTCTAAGGCTTCCAAGAAGTCTTCGTCTACACCGTGAGCTTCGTCATTTCCTAGTTCACGTTCTTTTTCTTGCGCTTCGAATCTTTCTCTTTGATCAATTGGATCGTTCAGTTCTGTAAAGGCATTAGCAAATTCGCGCCCCACGATGAATAGTTCGAATCGATCTGTGAATCGAGGATCTTCTGGATTTTTCTTCGCTAAAGGCGAAACTTCGACTGGATGTCCGTATACAAACGTCGGTTGTGTCAATGTTTCTTCAACAAATGTTTCAAAGAATTCATTGATAACATGTCCGACACCCATAGCTTCGGTTACTTCTACATTGTGTTTTTCGGCTAAAGCTAATGCTTCTTCCAATGTCATTTCTTGCCAGAAGTCTACACCAGTTTGTTCTTTGATTGCATCTACCATATGGATGCGTTTAAAGTCACTTTCTAAGTCGACAGCTTGTCCATCATATGTGATTTTTGCTGTTCCTAGTACTTTTTCAGCTGCGTTACGGATAATACCTTCTGTCAGATTCATTACATCATTGAAATCAGTATATGCTGTGTATGCTTCTAACATTGTAAATTCTGGATTATGTGTAGTATCAATTCCTTCATTACGGAAAACGCGGCCGATTTCATAAACTTTTTCCATTCCGCCAACAATTAGTCGTTTTAAATGAAGTTCTAGCGCAATACGCAAATATAAATCAATGTCCAGTGCATTATGATGCGTGATAAATGGGCGTGCGGCAGCTCCACCTGCCTCATTGTGCAATACTGGTGTTTCTACTTCAATATAGCCATTGCCATCTAAATAGCGACGGATTTCGCTGATAATTTGGCTTCGTTTCATAAATCGGTCAAAGCTTTCGCGATTACTGATTAAATCCAAGTAGCGTTGTCTGTAGCGTTGTTCAATATTCGTTAAGCCATGGTATTTATCTGGCAGTGGACGAAGTGCTTTTGACAAAATCGTGATTTCTGAAGCTTTGATAGAAACTTCGCCTGTGTCTGTTTTCATGATTTGTCCAGTTACACCAAAGAAATCTCCAAGGTCTGCATGTTTGAATACTTCATAGGCCTCATCACCTACTTGGTCTTTTCTTACATAAATTTGAATTTGGCCTTCACGATCTTGTAGATGCGCAAATCCAGCTTTCCCTTTTCCTCGGCGAGTCATCATACGACCAGCTACACTAGCGGTCAATCCCATTTCTGCTAGTTCTTCTTTTGTTCTTGGATCAAATAGTTCATGCAATTCTTCTGAGTTGTGCGTGCGTTCAAATCGTTTTCCAAATGGATCGATTCCATCTTCACGCAATTGTTCCATTTTTTGACGACGTACAAGCATTTGATCATTTAAATCTTCTACTTGATGTTGTTGTTCCTGTGTCACAAAAGTTCCTCCATTCTCATGTTAATCTCTTTCCTATAATGCCAATGAAACACAAAAAAAGCAAGCCGAACTTGGAATTTCGGCTTGAAAATTCACGAAAAACTTAGAAATCACAACGTTTGTTTCAATAGTACTTTTTCCGCTTTTTCTACAAATTGGTCCAGCAGGTCATTGATTTCTTGCTGTTTTTCTGTCTGATTGATTGCTACTTTCACTTTCGCTGCTCGAGGAATCCCTTTTAAATAATAAGCCGCATGTGTTCTGAATTCTCTACAAGCTACTTTTTCTCCTTTGAGATCTGCTAAGCGTTGTAAATGAAGTTTAGCTGTAGCAATTTTTTCGGCTGGTGTTGGTTCAGGAATCAGTTCTCCTGTTTCGAGATAATGCTGTGTGCGGTGAATCATCCATGGATTGCCCAGCGCTGCACGACCAATCATCACACCGTCTGCACCGACATAGTCAAGCATCCGTTTTGCATCTTCTGGCGTTTTGACATCCCCGTTCCCCATAAATGGGATCGTCAAATGTTTTTTCACTTCTTTCAATACTTCCCAGTCCGCTTTTCCTTCATACATCTGAACCCGTGTACGTCCATGCATAGCGATGGCACTTGCTCCAGCTGATTGTGCTGCTAATGCATTTTCTACAGCAAAGACGTGCTCTTCATCCCAACCAATACGCATCTTGACTGTTACTGGGATATCTACTGCTGAAGAAACAGCTTGGACCATTTCGTATACTTTCTCAGGATCTAAAAGCCATTTTGCTCCTGCTTCTGCTTTGATTACTTTATTTACTGGACAGCCCATATTGATATCTATTATATCGGCAGCTGTGTTTTCTTCGACAAATTGAGCAGCTTCAACTAGACTATCTTTATTTCCGCCAAATATCTGTAAACTTAATGGATGTTCTGTTTCTTCAATGTGGAGCATCTCTAAAGTTTTTTTGTTTCTGAAATGAATACCTTGGTCACTGATCATTTCACATACGACTAAGCCTGCACCAAATTCTTTGACAGTGACTCGAAATGCTGAATTTGTTATTCCAGCCATCGGTGCAACAACGACACGATTAGGGATTTCCACATTGCCGATTTTCCATGTGTGTTCCACTTAAATCCCTCCTAAGGCTTCTTTCTTCAATCCAGCTAATTCTTCTTCACTATACTTGTATTTGTTATTACAGAAAGAACAAACCGCTTCTGCACCGTGATCTTCGTCTATCATTGCTTGGATTTCTTCTGCACCTAACGCGATAATTGCTTCTGCAAATTTTTCTTTTGAACAGTCACATTTGAATTGAACAGGCATTTTTTCCAAAATGTTCAATTCTTCTGTACCAAGCAATCCTTTCAATATTTCTTCTGGTGTCTGTCCTTCATCTAAGAGGGTAGAGATTCTTGGTGTCGTTTTTAATTGTTCTTCGATCTTGCTGATTGTTTCTTCATCGGCACCTGGCATGATTTGGATCATGAATCCTCCCGCCGTCTTGATGCTGTCGTCAGTATTGACCAATACACTCAGTCCAACAGCTGAAGGGATTTGTTCTGAGATAGCAAGATAGTAAGTAAAATCTTCAGCGATTTCTCCAGAAACAATCGGCGTTTGCCCAGAAAAAGGTTCTTTTAATCCTAAGTCTTTTGTGACAGTAAACATTCCTTGTGTTCCAACTGCTCCCCGCACATCGATTTTACCTTCACTATTTAGAGGAAGACTGAGATGCGGATTTTTGATGTAACCTTTCACATCTCCCTTTCCATTTGCATCTACTACAATTCCTGTTGCTGGACCATCGCCTTGGATTCGAACAGTTAGTTTGTCTTCTCCTTTGAGCGTCGCACCAAGTAGCAGACTACCGACCAATGTCCGTCCCAAAGCAGCTGAGGAGGTGTGCCAAGTATCATGACGTCTTTGTGCCTCCGCTACGGTATTTGTTGCTTGAACGGCGTATGCTCGGACGAATCCGTCGTGAGCAAGTGCCTTAACCAAATAATCTTTCATTTGTTATGTACTCCTTTTTCCGTTTTTAAACTCATAGTGAATCATACTAGCAACTACTGCTTTTTTCAACTTTGGAATGCTTCTTTTAAAAATAATTCAGAATCATCTAGAAAACAGGACATCATCCTATTTACAACTTAAATAAAGAAATCTCCCGAAAACCGGTTTTTGTTCCGGTTTTCGGGAGTCATATCAGATCAATTGACCTATATTTTTTTATTTGTATTGATCGTCTGAATGATTATCTTCTGATTGTTGAGAATCTGAATCATGTTCTGCTTTATTTTCCTCATTCAGTTCATGTTTTGCTTCTTCAAAATCACGTTTTTCTTCCGCTTGTTTTTCAGCGTCTTTTTCTTCCAAAGCACGTTTTGCTTCTTCAAAAGTTTTCGCTTCTTTTTCGCTTGGATAATCATTTGACTCAGTACCTTCAGGCATCACACCGTGTTCAAACAATGACTTGATTGCTTTGGCATCCAATGTTTCGAATTCCAAAAGTTTTTCAGCAATCAGTTTATGTTGTGCACGATGAGCTTCGATGATTTCTCGAGCTTTATCATGAGCTTCCATCAAGATTTTTCGTACTTCTTGATCAATCTCGAAAGCGACTTGTTCAGAGTAAGCTTTTGTTTGACCATAGTCGCGGCCAACAAACACTTGATGGTTTCCTTCATATTGAACAGGACCTAAACGATCACTCATTCCATATTCTGTTACCATGCTTCGTGCTAGAGCTGTCGCTTGCTCAAAGTCATTGGAAGCACCAGTTGATTGGACATTGAAGATGATTTCTTCAGCTGTACGTCCACCAAGTAAGCCTACGATTTGTTCAAACATATCTTCTTTCGTCATCAAGAACTGATCTTCTTTTGGTAAAGCGATCATATATCCGCCGGCGCGTCCGCGAGGGATGATCGTTACTTTGTGGACGACCCGAGCGCGACTCAATACTAATCCGACAATCGTATGACCAGCTTCGTGATAAGCAACCATTTCGCGTTCTTTTTTGCTGATTACGCGATCTTTTTTAGCTGGACCTGCAATCACGCGATCTTCCGCTTCATCGATATCAGAAGCATCGATTTTCTTTTTATTTCTTCTAGCAGCTACTAACGCTGCTTCATTCAAGACATTTTCTAAATCTGCTCCGGCAAAACCTGGTGTCTGTTGAGCCACAACTTTCAAGTCAACGTCATCTGCCATCGGTTTATTCCGTGCATGGACTCGCAAGATTGCTTCACGACCTTTTACATCTGGACGTCCAACTAAAATCTGGCGGTCAAAACGGCCTGGACGTAGTAACGCTGGGTCTAGTACATCAGAACGGTTGGTTGCAGCAATGACGATTACTCCTTCATTTCCGTCGAAGCCATCCATTTCTACAAGCAATTGGTTCAATGTTTGTTCGCGTTCATCATGTCCGCCGCCCATACCGGCACCACGTTGACGACCTACCGCATCAATTTCATCAATGAAAATGATAGCTGGTGCGTTTTTCTTCGCTGTTTCAAACAAATCACGAACACGACTTGCTCCGACACCGACAAACATTTCTACGAAATCAGAACCCGAGATCGAGTAAAACGGTACTCCAGCTTCTCCGGCAACAGCTTTTGCTAATAAGGTTTTACCTGTTCCTGGAGGTCCTTCTAAAAGTACACCTGCCGGGATACGGGCACCTAATTCAACAAATCGGCGAGGATCTTTCAGAAATTCAACAACTTCAACTAGTTCTTGTTTTTCTTCTTCCGCACCCGCTACATCAGAAAAACGTACGCGATTAGCTTTTTTGTCTGCTTCTTTGGCTTTTGATTTACCAAAGTTCATGACACGGCCGCCACCGCCACCGCCGCCGCCTTGTTGTCCCATCATCATGTAAAAGAAAAAGATGATGATTACGATTGGCAAGAAGCTAAGCAATAGGGAAACCCATATACCGCTGCTTGATTCTTCTTTTACTGTTGTAGCAACTTTGTTTTCTTTTGCCAGTTCTGTTACTTGGCTCAATGTTGTATCATTTGGCAAAATGATTGTTGTGAAATGGGTAGTAGTCGTATCTGTTGAACCTAAGATAGCTAACCCACCGCTGTTAGCGACGGTCTGCTGTTCTTTGTATTCACCAGTGATCTTATATACACCATTTGCAGGCTGCACTTCAAATTCTTTGATCTTGCCTGCTTGTAGTTGTTCTGTGAATTTTGAGTACTCGATATCTGACGATCGCTGGCCGTTATTACCAAAAATAAAATAAACGACCATTACCATCGCTAAGATTACGAGGACATAATACAAGGCATTTTTCATCATGCCGTTGTTCTTTTTGTTCATAGTTGCCCTCCCTAAGCGTCAATTTAATTTAACAGTTTTTTATCAATCCTGACCATTCTATTGTACCATAATTTAATTGAGATACAGCATTAATTTGATTGATAAACACTAGGTTTCAATACACCGATGTACGGAAGGTTACGATATGCTTCTGCATAATCCAAGCCATAACCGACCACAAATTCATTTGGTACGTTGAAGCCAACATAATCTGCTTCGATATTTACTACTCTTCCTTCAGGTTTGTCAAGTAGTGTAACAATTTTGACTGATTTTGCTTTGCGGTATTTGAAAAGATCCACTAAATAAGCAAGTGTTCTTCCGCTGTCAATGATATCTTCAACGATCAACAGATCGCGACCTTCTACATTCGTATCTAAGTCTTTGACGATTTTTACTTCCCCTGACGAGACTGTTGCATTCCCGTAGCTTGAAACATCCATGAAATCCAATTCCAAATACGTATCGATAGAACGAACGATATCTGCCATGAATGGTACCGCTCCTTTTAAGACACCTACTACTAGGGGATTGGTGTTTTGGTAAATTTCTGTTAACTCTTTGCCTAGTTCTTTGCAACGAACTTGTATCTCTTCTTGTGAGATCAAAATTCTCTCAATATCCTTTTCCAACATCAGGTTCTCCTTCCAATTGCTTCTTTTTGATATTTGTAAAGAAGTATGTAGTGTATTTTATCAGTTTCTTCACGAATACTCAAATATGAAAAGGCAAAAGGTATCAAGCTATATATATTTCTTTTGGCATCTGTAATGATCCAAGCATGCTGCCTTTGTGAATTAGGTACTTTCTGATCGATAAAATATCTAGATACTTTTTTTGTGAGATTCTCTGTTAATTTAATGCGGTCTCCTGCTTTTCTTTTTTCGACATACAGTTGCACATCAGCAGGAATCCAAATGTCATGAGAAAATAGAGACCATGAATCTGTTGCTTTGATGTCCCCTGCATTTTCAGGTTTGACCAGACCAATCCATTCTGTTTCATTCAAATATATTCCTTGTTCTGGAATCAGCAACAAGCGCTGGTTTTCTGTCTGGCTAGTTGCTTGTTTTTCTTTTTTAGAGAGTACAACAAAATGATACTCTCTTTTCAGTATCCAATTATTGCCAATACTGAGTTGCCATTGGCTTTTTTTCTGTTGCCACTGGTCTAAAATCGACTCCATTTGTTGTTCTTTCAAAATAATCCCTGTTTTTGAGAATGCTTTGTCGAAAAAGGAGTAAAAAAAATAGTATCGTTCAGCATCTGTCATTTCTTCAATCATTTCTGCAGAAAATCGAAATTGTTCCTCCCACTGTTCGACTTCCTTTTCGATCAACTGTCCCATATATTTTTGAATGACTTGGTCTGCCCATTGGATCTGTTGCGAAAATTGCTGGAAATGTCTCAACGCCTGTGTATTTTCTTGTTTCAATTGAGGAACTACCAAATGACGAAGCCGATTTCTCTGGACATCTAACAATTGGTTTGTCTGATCCTCAAAGTAAACAAGCTGCGATTCCGCTGCATAAGTATATAGGTCTTCTTTGCTAAAACTCAGCAACGGACGAACCAGTCTGCCCGTAGCAAATGGTTGTACTTCTTTGATTCCAGAAAAAGTATTTAACTGTCCCCCACGAACGATTTTCATTAACACCGTCTCGATTTGATCATCTCCGTGATGAGCAGTCATCAATGTGTCATATTGTCCTTCTTCCATCACGCGAGTGAATTCTTGATAACGAAAGTTACGAGCTTCTGTTTCTATGGCGGATTTGGCTGGATCTTCCCAAATACTTACATATAAAGGGAGATTCTTCTCTTCACAATATGAGCGAAGATAGGCAGCTTCTTCTGCTGATTCTTCTCTTAATTGGTGATTGATGTGGACGATACCTAAAGAAAAACCGATTTGGCGTTGCACTTGTAAAAGTAAATGGAGCAAAACCATCGAATCAACACCACCTGATACCGCTGCTAAAATTCTCGATCCTTGTTGCCAGAATCCTTGTTCATTCCCGTGCCGAATAAATGACTGCTGTAATAGCGGTGCTTTTTTCCCGCCTTTTTCAACGTTCATCCTTTCCACACCCTTTCTTCCTAAAAAAAAGAGAGCGGGAAAACGTCTAAAACGACAATTAACCTGCCCTCTGTTGATACTATGACCCAAATAGTCGCACTATCATTATTTGCGGCTTTTTAGCTGCGGCGTCCGCCACGGCCACCGCGCTTTCCTTCTGTGTTTCGCTTCAATGAAGATAAGCGGTCATCGCTATCTTTCAAAAATGAACTCATCAATGAATCGAAGTCTTCTTTTTGAGCTGAAGGTTGACTGCGAGAAAAAGATTTTTTCTGTGCTGGACGATTTCGGTTGTCACGGGGATCTTTTTGTTGATATTTTTTAGGACGGCTTTCTTCTCCAGATTCAGCAGGTTGTTCCTGCGCTTTCCGGATAGATAGTCCGATTTTTCCATCATCATTTACTGAAATAACTTTGACTGTTACTTCATCTCCTACACTTAAAACATCATGGATGTCTTTTACATAGCCATTTGACACTTCGCTAATATGAACTAGACCCGTTTTTCCAGCACCTAGATCAATAAACGCACCAAAATTTGTGATTCCTGATACTTTTCCTTGCAGTTTTGCTCCTACCTCGATTGACATAAAAAAAATGTTCCTCCTAATTATTTCCCTTTTTTATATTCCTGCTTATTTTGCAGTTGTAGAACTAGTTGATTGATCTGTTTCATTTGTCGAGCTGTCTGTATTTGATTCTAATATAGGATAAACTTTTTCACCGTCTTTTGAGTAAAAGAATTTGCTTCTGGCAAGTTTAGCTACATACTCATCATCTTTCAGCAATGAAACATCTTGGTGCAGCTGATCAACGTCTGCGTTGACTTCTTTCATTTCAGTATTTGCTTCGACTCTCAATTCGTTCAATTGATGCATCCTTTGCATGTCATGGAAAATCTGCACACCTATTATCGCGAAAATGACCAAAGCACCAACAAAAATTGCAGCCAGTCTGCGTCTTCGAAAAATCAGTTGACGTTGTTGTTGCTGAAATTCAGCATACTTTTTCTTTGCATATTCCGTATCTAGCGCAGCGATTTTATTGCTTTTTTTCGTCACTTGGATTCGCTCCAATCTTTTTGATTGTCTTTTTCATTATACCAATATCGTGAAAGCTTGTCTAATCTATTTCTCTAGTGTTTCTGTGCGATTTTCAGAAATAATTTCGTACATTTTTTGTGCATCTTCTTTTTTGGTTGATTCATGTAATTCCGTGATTTTCACTTCCAACGTTTTGTTGCCGAACTGGACTTTCAAAATATCGCCTACTTTGACATCACTGGAAGATTTCGCCAATTTACCGTTGATTTGAATTCTTCCTTTATCAGCTACTTCTTTTGCTACTGATCGTCTTTTGATGATTCGGGAAATTTTTAAAAATTTATCTAATCGCATATCTTATTCCTCACTTTTTAATTTTTTTATTTAATCGCAGGATTTTCTTACCAAAAGGCAACATTAGCCATTCTCGTACTGTAAACAGACGAAGACGGATCACTGTATAAATGAACACAGAAGCCCCGATCCCAACTCCTATCACGCTGACAAAAAAAGCAGTGGAACGATGAGTTACAGGACCAAACACTATATTCAATACACCATAATACAGCAGCAGTACTACTGCCATACAAAGAAGGCTGATCATCAACTTCCGTCCAAAATGCCGTTCTTTCCAAAAAGCATTTAGCTCTTTTGTTTCGATTCGAACAAAATACCAAAGCGTCACACCTAATCCTAAAAGAGTAGACAGGCTTGCACCTGCTGTTCCTAATAAACCGGTCAGAAAAGAAGTAGTCAATCCTTTTACCAATAGTCCCCATCCTGCGCCTTTTAAAGAAGGGCGAAACGAGTTCTTGCTTTGAGCAATACTTTGATAAGCTTGGATGACTGCAGTGAAAGCAATGGAAAAAACAAACAATACAAGCGCTGCATTTCCCGCATAATCTTTAAACAACGCATAATTGATATAAGGGAGCAGCAAGGCTAATCCCAAAGACGCAGCTAATGCTAAAGCGGTCGTCAATCTAAGATAGATTTTGGCTGTCTGTAAAAACTGACGATAGATCCGGTTGGTCAAATGACGAGTCAACGCAGGCAGGAATGTCGCACTTAATGCAGTGGCAATCACTAAACCTAATTGTACTAAAGGCTGACCTCGATCATAGACCCCTTTTGCTATCTTCGCACCGTATTCTGACAGTCCGTAAACTTCCAAAGCATTTTTTACAAAGAAAGAGTCGATCAGCTGGAAAAAGATAAGCAATCCACTATAAATCGAAACCAGTCCGCCTTCTATCAGAAAACGCCGGATCAAGGGCTTTGACGGCTGTTTGAACAATGGAAACCGTCGGAAGCTTAACGCTCCTCCATGAATCTTTTGTTCATAGTAGTGAAGGATCCCATATGCGCATAAACCGCCAAAAACAGCTCCACTCATTGCTGCCGTCCCTGTTTGGTACACCGTCCATCCAAGCTTTCTAAAAGCAAACGCACTACAGACAATCACAAAAACACGAACGAACTGCTCAACTACTTGAGAAACAGCAGTTGGTTCCATCAAGAATCTTCCTTGGAAATTCCCTCGATAAAAAGATAGACCAGGCATCAGCAAAAAGGTAAAGGAAACTACTTGGATCAGCGGTTTCAATTGTATGTCTCCCATCATCCAAGCAATCCAGCTGCTAAATGAAAAGACAAACAACCACAAAAAGACACCTGTCCAAAATACTAAGGGATAAAGATTTTGCAAAGCTTGCTTTCGCTCGAAAGGATTCTTTCTTTCTGCAACGTACTTTGATATGAACTGCGGAAGACCGGATAAAGCTAAAGTCATTGCTATCCCATAAATTGGATAAACTTGCTGATAAACATAAAAACCTTCGTCGCCGACTAAGTTTTGGAGGGGAATTCGGTAAAGGGCACTTAATACTTTTGCTATGAAAGAAGCAATCGTCAATACAAATGCTCCTTGCATGACGCGCCGCATTTCTTTATGATCCAAATCATTGCTCCTTCCTACGCTGACAGATATTTTTGCTCACGCAACGCTTTGACAAACTTTTGGATTTCCTGAAGCCATACTGCTTCTTCCATTTGGTTGGGGATCGTCAAGCGTATCACCATCTGTTCTTTTTCAACGCCTAGACTGGCTTTTAGTTTTGTCGCTGTCAGTGCTTCGAATAACTGTTCCACACTATAGCGTTTTGTTCCAACTTTACTTAGAGTAAAGACTATATGCGCCTCCTGTTTCCTTATCGTTTCTAGGAGCGCTCGATCGCCATCCATTTTGATCTGCCCAATTGTCAAGAGATGTGCTACTTCTTCTGGATATTCTCCAAAACGGTCGAGCAGATCATCTTCTAGTTCATCTAGCATTTCTTGCGAATCAAGTTCACGAATTCGTTTATAGATCTCGATTTTCTGCCGTTGATCTGCCACGTATGTTTCAGGTAGATACGCATCGACACCGAGGTCGATCTCAACAGTGGTCTTCTCCACTTGACTATTCTTTCCTTGTTTACGAGAAACAGCTTCGCTTAGCATTTGAGAATACATATCGAAACCGACTGCATCAATAAATCCATGCTGCTGAGCACCTAAGAGATTACCTGCACCGCGAATGGAAAGATCCCGCATCGCAATCTTGAATCCAGATCCCAGTTCTGTAAAATCTTTGATTGCCTGAAGACGTTTTTCACTGACTTCGTTAAGGATCTTCTGCTGCTCATACATAAAGTAAGCATATGCGACACGGCTGCTTCTTCCTACCCGCCCTCGCAATTGGTATAACGTGGATAATCCCATATAATCAGCGTTCTCAACGAACAACGTATTTGCGTTCGGGATATCTACTCCTGTTTCAATGATGGTTGTAGTGACAAGAACATCATACTGACCTTCAATAAATTCAAAAAGCGTATTTTCTAATTGCGCCTCTGTCATTTGCCCATGAGCATAACCGATCCGTGCTTCCGGAACGAGTTCTTGGATTTCTTCTACTTTTTGTTCGATCGTTTCTACCCGATTATATAAATAGAATACTTGTCCACCTCGTCCCATTTCTCGATGGATTGCTTCGCGAATAGCCCCAGGATTTTTTTCCATAACATATGTTTGGATCGGATAACGATTCGCAGGCGGTGTTTCGATTACTGAAAGATCCCGCACGCCTAACATCGACATATGCAAAGTTCTCGGAATCGGTGTTGCAGTCAGAGTCAAAACATCCACTTGTGCACGTAACTGTTTCAATCGTTCCTTATGTTTTACACCAAAACGTTGTTCTTCGTCAATGATCAGTAGACCCAAATCGCTAAATTCAATATCTTTTGACAAAATTCGGTGGGTCCCTACAACAATATCAACTTGACCTGTACGCAGTTGTTCGATGGTTTCTTTTTGTTGCTTTCTTGTTCTGAAACGACTTAATAGCCCGATATTTACGGGGAAGCCTTCAAATCTTTCCAGCATCGTTTCATAGTGCTGCTGTGCCAAGATCGTTGTTGGAACTAAAAAGGCTACTTGTTTGCTTTCCTTTATAGCTTTAAAGGCCGCTCGAAGCGCTACTTCTGTTTTCCCATAACCAACATCACCTACGAGTAGTCGATCCATTGGTTTTTCTTTTTCCATATCCCGTTTGATCTCCGCTGCACTTCTCAACTGGTCATCAGTTTCAGAGTAGGGGAAGGCATTTTCGAATTCTTTTTGGTAGGCGTCATCAGGTCCAAAAGCATATCCTTTTTCTGACTCTCTTGCGGCATATAATTTGATTAGATCGTCAGCGATATCCTCGATTTTTGAAGAGACTTTTCGCTTGGTTTTCGTCCATTCACTTCCGCCTAGCTTATTGATGCGAGGCGCTTTGGCTTCAGAGGCGACATATTTTTGGATCAGATTCAGTTGAGTAACAGGAATAAACAGTTTGTCGTCGTTTTGATACAAAATAGTCATATAGTCTTGGTGAACGCCATCTACTTCTAGCGTTTCCATCCCAATGTATTTCCCGATACCATGATTGGCATGGACAACGTAATCTCCTGCTTTTAACTCATTATAGCTTTTCAATCGCTCTGCGTTTGTTACTGTTTGACGTCTCGTTTGTTTTTTTGTTGTTTTTTGAAAAATTTCTTTTTCTGTGATAGCTACTATTTTTTCTTGAGGAAGTTCAAAACCAGCCTGCAAAGCTCCTTCAACTAATTGTACCTGTCCTCTGATCAATGCATTTTTTTCTGTTTCTACTACTAATATGTCTTCATCTCGAAGCATTTGTTCTGCTTTGCGTATTCTGTCCTTTGTCGGAATAAAGATCACAACAGTCTGTTTTTGCTTGCGCCAACGGTCCATTTCTGTTTTCAGCAATGGCATTTGTCCGAAGAACTGTTGCATCGTCCGATATTGAAAATTATGGATTGCTTGGAAACGAAGATTTCCCATCCCTTTTTGGAAGAGTGAGAAAAAGGTTGTGGTGAACTTTTCCTTCTGCACGATTTTTTGTATATCTGCTGAAAATGTCTGCTCAGAAAACACCCGCAATTCGCTGATTTTTTGAGTCTGCCATTCTGCCGCTTCCCTTTCGATTTCCCGATTTGTTTCCATGATTCGCTGATAATCATCAACGACTAGTAAACTATTTGAAGGGAAATAATCCAAGATCGTCACAGATTCTTGGTAAAGAAGATCTGAGTAGAATTTTGCTTCTTCTGTCGGGACACCTGCTTGCCAGCTTGAAGTCAGCTGACCGAAGTAATCTTGCAAAAACTCGCGGTCTGCTTCTTCTGTGGTCGCAGCAAGCCGTTTTTCTAGCATTTTTTGCATTTGCTCTATTCCATGTTCTAGATCCTCTGGTCCGTAGACTTGTTCACTCGTTGGGGAAACCCAGATTTCTTCCGTTTTTTCGATTGAGCGTTGTGTTTCTGCTTCAAAATACCGCATAGAATCTATCTCTACATCAAATAGTTCTACACGAACAGGATAGGTTGTCGTTAACGGGTAAATATCGATAATGCTTCCTCGAATACTGAATTCTCCCGGTTTTGCGACCATCTCTTCTCGTACATAGCCCATCAAAGTCAATTGGCGAGGAAGATTTTCCACGTCTATCTCATCACCAATATGCCAATTCAATTGCGCCTGTAGCCAAGTTTTCTTATTCGGCAGTCGTTTGTGCAAAGATGCGACTGGCAACAAATAGATACCTGCTTTTTTTTCTTGAAGTGCGTTAAGCGTTGCAACTCTCTCGCCTCGCGCTTCTGGAGAAGAAAAGGCCATTTCAGCAGAAAGCACTTCATCCACTGGAAATAAATGGATCTGATCTTGCGGAATCACATGTTGCAGATCTTCTGCTAACTGATTCGCATAATACAAATTTGGCATCAGAATAATCATGTTTTTATTTGTTTTCTTAAACGCTCGAGCAAATAGAAGTGTTTTCGCTGAGCCCGCTAATCCTGTGATTAGTTGTCTAGGCATTTTTTCTTCTAAATTGCTGACCCATTCTTTTACTTGCGGATCTTTTCCGACTAATTGAATAATATCCATTCCTTTTCCTCCTTCCTCAATTGAATCGATTCATCGCATCCACGAACGAATGCCCTTCTATGAGATATTCGACTGCTTTAACAGATTGACACATGCTTTCTTCTATCAAAGGCTGATTTTCTTTGCTGAAAGGACTAAGCACATGCTGGACTACTGTTTTTTTCCCTTCTGGCCTGCCGATTCCCACCTTGATTCGATCAAAGACATTCGTATTCAAATGGGAAATAATACTTTTGATACCGTTATGCCCGCCGGCACTTCCCTTTTGACGGAGCCGGATTTTTCCCACTGCCAGATCCAAATCATCGTAGATTACGACTAATTCCTCTGGATAAATCCCAAAATAAGTCATTAGTGGGCCGACTGCACGACCAGATTCATTCATGAATGTTTGTGGTTTGACTAAAAGGATCTTTTCTCCATTATGAAAAAATTCGGCAACTTCTGCTTCGAACGGATTTTTTTTGAAAGTAGCTTGATGCTCGTGTGCAATTTTATCCACGACCATAAAGCCGATATTGTGTTTTGTATATTGGTATTTGGTACCTGGGTTTCCTAACCCGACGATCATTTTCATTTTTGTTTTCCACCTAATTCTAAAAAGCAGCACAAAAGGCTGGACTGCTAATTAGCGGTCCAGTCCATCGAGCTTTTTTCTTTTTTATACTTGTCAATGCATAGTATAACACAAAACAAGGCGTTTCGGCTAAAAGAGAATCGTTAATAAATGATAAAGAAATTAAAAATTTCTTCAAAGTTTAATGAAATAATTGATATATAAAAATAGTGAAATAACGCACATGTAAGCTTTTACATATAATACAACCTTGTTATCTGTTATATTTTATAGCCAAATAGCGTGACATGGGGCTTGAGAAATGTTAGCATAAGCATGGGAAAAAACAAATCAATGGAAGGATTGATACTAAATGACTGCAGCTGCAGAAAAAAAAGATCATCAAAAAGTTATTCTTGTTGGAGACGGCGCCGTAGGTTCTAGCTATGCCTTTGCTCTAGTTACTCAAAATATCGCTCAAGAAGTAGGTATCGTGGATATCAATACTGCTAAAACTGAAGGAGACGCAATTGACTTGTCTCACGCTTTGGCATTTACTTCACCTAAAAAAATCTATTCTGCTACTTACGCAGACGCACATGATGCTGACTTAGTTGTTATTACAGCTGGCGCACCACAAAAACCAGGTGAAACTCGTTTAGACTTAGTAAACAAAAACCTAAAAATCAACCGCGATGTTGTCACACAAATCGTTGAATCAGGATTTAACGGTATCTTTTTAGTTGCCGCTAACCCAGTAGATATTTTGACTTACTCAACTTGGAAATTCTCAGGTTTCCCTAAAGAACGCGTAATCGGTTCAGGTACCTCTCTTGACTCAGCTCGTTTCCGTCAAGCACTTGCGGAATTAGTTGACGTTGATGCACGTAACGTCCATGCTTACATCTTAGGTGAACACGGAGATTCAGAATTCCCAGTTTGGTCACATGCAAATGTTGCCGGCTTGCAAATCTATGAATGGGTAAAAAACAACCCAGAAATCGATGAAGAAGCTATGGTTAACCTATTCTTTGGCGTACGTGACGCTGCTTACACAATTATCGAGAAAAAAGGCGCTACTTTCTATGGTATCGCAGTAGCATTAGCACGTATCACTCGTGCCATCTTAGATGATGAAAATGCTGTTCTTCCTTTATCAGTATTCATGAATGGCGAATATGGATTGAACGACATCTACATTGGTGCACCTGCTGTTATCAACCGTCAAGGTATCCAAAAAGTAATCGAAATTCCTTTAAGTGACAGCGAGCAAGACCGTATGGCTGCTTCTGCTAAGCAATTAAAAGAAATTCTAGATGAAGCTTTTGCTAAACTAGACGCTGAATAATCTTTGAACATGACGGAAAACATCTATTCGGTGTTTTCCGTTTTTTTATTTTATCACCCTTATGGTTTCTAAATTTTTTCATAAAGTAGAGATAACCTTCGTCTTTTCCTCTAAATTATGCTATCATGAGACCGTTCCACCCTAAACTTTTACTTAAGGAGTTGTCGATATGACAAGATCTTCGCATCGAAAAAAATCGAAACATGTTGCTTTGCTTTCAGCTCTTGGTGTTCTCTTAGTGCTGATCAGCTTTTATACCTATCGCAGTACATACTACACAAAGCATTTTTTGCCGAATACAGAAATAAATGGAATAAATGTCAGCAATCTAACAGTCGAAAAAGCAAATGAAAAATTAAAAGAAGCTTATTCTGATAAAAAACTGGCTATTAAAGAAGATGGAAAAGTCTGGCAGGAAGTACCAAAATCCGAGCTCGGCTACAAAGATGATTTCACTTCGGAGCTTTCTCCGATCCTAAATGAACAAAACGGATGGACTTGGGGAATGACTTATGTCTCAGCGGCAGAAAAACAAGAAATAGATCCTGTCAGTCAAAACCACCAAAAACTAGACACTACCGTTCAGACATTGACAACTAAGCTGACTGATTTGAACAAAGACCGGACACCTACTACTGATGCAACGATCGAAAAAGCAGGTGACTCTTTCGTTATCAAGCCTGAAGTCAATGGAAATACGATCGACGTCGATGCTGCGGTCAAACAATTAAAAAGTGCGGTAAACTCTGGTAAAGATACAATTGAATTGACTGAATTCAAAGAAAAACCAAAAGTAACATCTGAAGACAGCTCACTGAAAGAACAACTCGCATCCATGAATGCTATCGCAAATGTAAAAGCTACTTACAGTATAAACGGTGAGACTTTCCAGATCCCATCAAGTGATATTATGAGTTGGCTGACCTACAATGATGGAAAAGTCGATTTAGATACAGAACAAGTACGTCAATATGTAACAGATTTAGGCACAAAGTATAACACAAGTACGAATGACACAAAATTTAAAAGTACAAAAAGAGGAGAAGTTACGGTCCCAGTTGGCACTTACAGTTGGACGATCCAAACAGACAGTGAGACAGAAGCATTGAAAAAAGCGATTCTGGCAGGCCAAGATTTTACTCGTTCACCCATTGTGCAAGGTGGCACAACCGCTGATCATCCATTGATCGAAGATACGTATATCGAAGTTGATCTGGAGAACCAGCATATGTGGTATTACAAAGACGGAAAAGTGGCCCTTGAAACAGATATCGTTTCCGGAAAGCCAACTACACCTACACCTGCTGGAGTCTTCTATGTTTGGAATAAAGAAGAAGATGCAACTTTAAAAGGAACAAATGACGATGGAACACCTTACGAGAGTCCGGTAAACTACTGGATGCCGATTGACTGGACAGGTGTTGGTATCCACGATTCAGACTGGCAACCTGAATACGGTGGAGACCTATGGAAAACCCGCGGTTCACACGGCTGCATCAACACCCCACCAAGTGTAATGAAGGAATTATTCGGGATGGTCGAAAAAGGAACGCCTGTATTGGTCTTCTAACAAAAATAATATATAAAAAGAAAGCACCCGTACGATTGGTACAGGTGCTTTCTTTTTATTATCTAACCATGTGCTACTTACATTTCAGCAGCAGTAAAGACTTCTGAAACATCATCATCGTCTTCTAGCTTATCTACTAGACGTTCCAATTGCTCTTTTTGTTCCTCATTTAAATCAATCGTCGTTTGTGGAATCATCGTCAATTCTGCTTGCGCCAAAGTGAACTCTTTTTCCAACTCATCTCGTACAGCAGCAAAATCTTCTGGTGCAGTATAAATCTCGAATACTTCAGGAGAAGTTTGCAGATCTTCTGCCCCCGCCTCTAATACATCCTCAAACATCGTCTCTTCATCAACAGTCAACCCATCGCGTTCAATAGCGATATATCCTTTGCGGTCAAACAAGTAACTGACTGAACCCGTTTCTCCCAGTGATCCACCGTTTCGAGTAAAAGCTACTCGGACATTTGTCGCTGTCCGATTACGGTTATCTGTCAATGCATGGACTAAGATTCCTACTCCACCCGGACCATATCCTTCATACGTGATTTCATCGTAATTCGTTTCATCTACGGCACTCGTAGCCTTTTTAATCGCCCGTTCCACATTGTCGTTAGGCATATTTGCAGCTTTTGCTTTGTCCACAACAAGCCGCAAAGCTGGATTCATAGATGGATCAGGACCGCCTGCTTTAGCTGCCATATAAATTTCACGAGAAAGTTTCTGAAAGACTTTCCCTCGTTTTGCATCTTGGGCATTTTTTCTTCCTTGGATATTATGCCATTTACTATGTCCTGACATGATTTTTCCTCCCTTGTTCTTTTGAGAATACACTTCTATTCTAGTACTATTTCACAAAAAAACAAAGCCACAGCCAATCTATAAACGCTTCTTGAATGCCGCAAAAAGCACACATAATATCACAGCAGTCAGAGCACCGATCGAATCCAACATGACATCTTGGAACATAGGTGTTCGTCCACCGGTCATCATCTGATGGAATTCGTCCAAACCTGCGTACCCTGTTGCTGAAAGCCAAGCAAGGATCGCTGTTAGCCACCAAATTTTTAGTTTGGGGAAAACACCTAAAAACAAGCTGCCTCCCAAAATAAAATAGGTACCGAAATGTGCGCCCTTCCTTAAAAAGAACTCTAAAAATTTGGCGTAGCCCAGATGGTCGATACTCACCATACTTCCACCATAATTAAAACGTATACCCGCTAATGTGTCTTTAAATGGCTGATTAGGCAGCCAGCTTTCTAATCGCGAAACTTGTGATTGCTGTCCGTAAGTTTGAGAAGAACTGTAAAATAAGATTATAACGACTATCAGTGCGATTACTAAATAAATATTTCCGTTTTTCATTTGTTTTTTTGAAGAATTCATAAGTCACCTCTGTATTTTATCTTAGACTTTTTTTGAAGAAACAACAATCATTTTCATAGAGACTTCTTCCATAAAAAAGTGCTATACTTAATTTTGTATTACAATATGAAGGGAGTTTTTTCATGAGTTATTCATTAAATTGGAATCTAGATTCTATTTTTTCCGGAGGCAGTCATTCTGATGCTTTGAACCAACGGATGAAGCAATTGGAAGACCAAATGAACGAGTATTATCACCGCGTAACAAAATGGTCACCTAGTTCTGACAATGCAGAGCAGTTAAACGCTATTCTTCAATTGCAAGAAACGATTACGAATGGCTTTACCCAATGCAGCAGCTATATTACTGCATTGCTTTCTGCCAATGTCAATGATTCAGATGCAAAGGTCTTATCGGGCAAGCTTTACGCAATGCTGCCTCGTCTGCAATCAGCCGAAACTGTATTGTCAAAGAAATTTGCAGAAATATCTGACAATGATTGGAATCAGATGCTTTCTCAATCTTCGTTTGAAACAATTGCTTTTCGTTTAAACGAGATTCGTCGTGATGGCTCACAATTATTATCGGAAGCTGAAGAAAACATTATAAATACGCTTTCTTTAGATGGTCTAAATGCTTGGAGCAGTCATTATGATACGATTGTAGCCAGCATTTCGATTCCCTTCGAACAAGATGGACAAGTAGTCGAATTATCTGCTGGACAAGCCTTCAATAAGATGATGGGCGATCCAGATCCAAAAGTCAGAGAAACACTTTTCGCAGCATGGGAAGAAGCCTGGAAAGAAAAGGCACCCCTCTTCACGGATACTTTGAATCATTTAGATGGTTTTAGACTTTCTGACTATGAACTTCATGGTGTCACAGATTTTCTACAAAAACCATTAGAGTACAATCGGTTGAAGAAAGAAACATTGTCTGTCATGTGGGATACAATCCAGAAAAACAAACAACCCCTTGTTGATTACTTGACTAGAAAAGCTAATCTTTTCGGTAAAGAAAAAATGGAATGGCAAGATCAAGATGCACCTATTATTTTAGGCGATTTGAAAGAAAAAACCTTTAGTTTTGACGAAGCAGCAGCATTTATTATCGAAAACTTTAACAAATTCAGTCCAAAAATGGCTAAATTTGCCCAATCTGCTTTTGAAAAGAGCTGGATCGAAGCAGAAGATCGTCCTGGGAAACGTCCTGGTGGTTATTGTACTGAGTTACCAGAAACAAAAGAATCAAGGATCTTTATGACCTACAGTAATTCTGTTAATGAGGTTGCGACACTTGCTCATGAACTAGGACATGCTTTCCATAGCAGCACGATGTGGGATTTACCTTCTTTAAATCGCGAATATGCCATGAATGTCGCAGAAACAGCAAGTACATTCGCAGAACTGATCGTAGCCGATGCTACATTAAAAGTCGCAAAAACAAAAGAAGAAAAAATCAATTTGCTAGATACAAAACTGCAAAATGCTTTAGCTATGTTCATGAATATCCATTCCCGATTCATTTTTGAAAATCGATTCTATGAAGCACGGCAAGAAGGATTAGTCTCAGAAGATAAGATCACAGAGATGATGGTTGAGGCGCAAAAAGAAGGCTATCAAGGAGCTTTAGCTACTTACCATCCATATTTCTGGGCTGCAAAATTGCATTTCTTTATTGATGACGTACCGTTTTATAACTTCCCATACACATTTGGCTACCTCTTTAGTTTGGGCATCTATGCTTACGCCAACCAAAAGGGAGCAAATTTTGAAGAAGAATATATCCATTTACTACGCGATACTGCCTCAATGACGACGGAAGATCTTGCGAAGAAACATTTGAATGTCGATCTTACCCAACCAGATTTTTGGCAAGCAGGTATCGACATGGTGACTGAAGATATCCAAACGTTCATGGAATTGACAGAAGAATTTATCTGATTTCTATTTTATCACAATAAAAAAAGAGTTAGTCCAGAATGGGCTAACTCTTTTTGATTAATCATTCTTACATGCTGACAGCAAAGTCAGGGGCAAACCATTGAACTGAACCAACTTTTACGCTTTCGCCTGGTTGAGGAGCATGGATATATTGTCCTCCGCCTAAAGCAATCGCTACGTGGTAAGTTCCGCCTTGTGACCCCCAGAATAACAAGTCTCCAGCTTTTGCTTGAGAAACTGAAATTTTTGTTCCAGCTGATTCTTGAGGAACTGTCCAACCACCGATGTCACGACCAGTTACTTGCATGTAAACATAGCGTGTGAACCCTGAGCAGTCAAAGCCACTTGGATCTTTACCGCCCCAAACATATGGAGTACCAATATATTTGTAAGCTTCTGCTACGATTGCTGCACCATTCACACTTCCAGAAGGAGCTGGAGCAGGTGTTACAGGTTTTGGTTGTTCAGGTGTTGGTGTTGGCGTTGGAGCCGGAGTACTACTTCCTGTGCCGTTTCCTGTATCAACACTTTGATCTGTTGATGGTGTTGTAGGCGCAGGTGTTGTTGATTCTTCTGTTGAAGATTCAGGTACAGTTGTTGATTCTTCTGTTGTTGAAGATTCAGGCACTGTTGTTGATTCTTCTGTTGCTGAAGATTCAGGCGCTGTTGTTGATTCTTCTGTTGCTGAAGATTCAGGCGCTGTTGATTCTTCTGTTGAAGATTCAGGTGTTGTTGATTCTTCTGTTGCTGAAGATTGTGTAGCTGATGATGATTCTTCAGTCATTGAAGATTGTGTAGCTGATGATTCTTCTGTTGCTGAGCTTTGTGCAGTAGATGAAGCTTGAGTAGCTTGTGCTTGTGCTTCAGCTTCTGCTTGTTCGCGTGCTTCTTTTTCAGCTTTTTCTTGTGCAGCTTGTTGACGAGCTTGTTCTGCTAGACGTTGTTGTTCACGAATACGAGCTTGCTCTGCTTCAGCTTCAGCTTTTTGACGGTTCAAGTCAGCTTTCTTGTCTTCAGCAGTTGCTTGTTCAGCAGCTAATGAAGTTTTCAGTACGTTCAAATCAGCTTGTTTAGATAAAAGATCGCCTTTTTGAGATTCCAAAGCAGCTTGGTTTTCAGCTAATTCTTTTAGTTTAGCATCGTTTTCAGCTTTTTTGTCTTCTACAGCTTTTTTATCTTGTTTTTGTTGTTCCATCAAGTCGTTGTTTGCTTTTACCATCGTTGTCATTGCTTGAACGCGTCCAATAGCATCTGCTAATGATTCAGCATTCAATACAGCATCGATGTAGTTTGAGCTTGTGTTGCTTACTTGTGCTTCGCGTGCTTGTTTTTGGATTGTATCTTCACGTTTTTCAATACGTTCTTGTAAATCTGCAATGTCTTTTACTAATTGTGCAGATTCTTGACGCAATGTATCTTGTTTTGCTAATAGGTCTTGTGCTTGTGTATTGATTTCAGAAACTTGGCTTTCTAAGGCATCGATTTGTGATTGTGCATCTGCTTGTTGATTTTTCAAGTCTGCAATCTTTTGATCTTGCTGTTGTATCTGAGAATCAAAATCGTCCGCCGCGGCAGCGATCGGTGATGCTACGGCAGTCAAGGTCATTGAACATACCATTACTGCTGATATTAAACTCTTTTTCACTCTTCATTCCTCCGACTGGCTTAATTTAATAAATATCTAAATATATTTAAGTCTTTCTTAACGATACAAAAATTGTACCATAGCAGTATGTCAACGATATAATAGTTATGTTACAAAAATGTTTCAAAACAACTTTTAAAAATGACAAAACTGTTCGTTTCAGAAAATGATCATGAAAAAGCCGCGTTAAGTCTAGCATTTCTTAAGATAACAACGATTCTTTTTCGCTTTCGACCTAAAAATAAAAAAAGAAATTATTCATCACTGAATAATTTCTTAAATGGAAAAATGAATAATACAAATATAATCATGTTCAACAGCAGTGTAGGTCCTAAAAACCTTGTAATAAAATACGTGTTATTTACTACTGCTAATTTAAAAATCAACTGGACCACCATCGTAAACAATTCATAACCCGTGACAAAGATGATCATACTGAAAAATTCAGTAAAGATGTTGACATGGATAACGTCTTTCATTACATACATCAACCATACAATTAAAGGGAGAGCTACTGCATAGATACCGATAACGCCAATATAGTAAGCGTCATAGATAGCCCCGAGAACAATCGTGGTAATCAGTAAATAACGTTTTTCAAACGCCATACTGCAACATAATAATGCCAATATCAGAAAGTGGGCATTTGACATATAGGTGCCTTTCGACCACTCCCCTAGCATTCTTGTTAAATGACCATCTATCAACATCAAAAAGAACAAAACGATTGGCAGATAGTACTTCATTGTTTCTTTCTTCAACATGGACTAATCCTCCGCTAGCCGTTGGACAATCGTCACAACTGACACGTCATACATTTCTGCATAAGGTTTCACATAAACTTCCCGATCCAGCCCATAACTATCTGGTTTCGTTTTAATAACCGTACCGATCGGCAAGTTAGCTGGAGAATTCCCTCCAAGACCGGATGTCTGGACAACATCCCCTTCTTTGATATCCGTATCACCAGTTAATTGGGTCACCACTAAGGCATGGAGCTTTTCATCATAGTTTTTAAGCAAACCAAACGCTTCGCCATTAGCCGAAGATACCCGTACTGGAAAATGATTGGAGCTTTCATTAGAGGATGACAGTAATTCGATTTTAGACGAAGCCGTATTGACCTCGATCACTCGGCCAATCAATCCTTTTTGCGACATGACTGCCATATTTGCTTCGATACCGTCTTTAGAACCCTTGTCTACGATCAGCATGTCCTGCCAACTGTCAGGCGAACGAGTAATGACATTTGCCGTTACTTTTTCGTAACTAGTCAGCGTCTGATTCAACTCAAGTTCTTTTTTCAACGATTCGATTTCTCTCTCGTAATTCTTGTTTTGCTGTGAAACGTCATCATAGCTATCGATTTTTTCTTTTAGCCGCTCATTTTCGGCATAAGTTGAAAAAAGATTATGGACAGAATCTACTCCATTTCGTACCCACCGTACTGGGGCAGAGATTGTTTTATCAACCATTGCAACACTGTCATTAACGATGGATTGGAAGAAATTGGGCTTTCCTTCATTCGCTCGCTGCGCAGCGGTCACACTTAGTATCGTCACCACGATGATAACAATAACCAAGGTAATAATAATATTTTTATTAGGATTGAACTTCTTCACAAAGACACCTCGAATTAATTAGACTCTTGTGTTCAATTTTATCACTAAATGCCGTGAAACAAAAGGTAAGTTGCTCCTCTTAAGCTTTTTTTTAGCAAATAATAGCTTCTGTCATTTTTAGCCTGAAAGACAAATTTTTTTATTTGTTTATGGATCAATCTTTGCTTTGAATAACTGCAATCATACCATCTGAAAAAGAAAATTCTGCGGTATCTGAAAGAAATTCGTTACTTGCATAAGATGTCGGATATTCTACTTCTTTATTTTCCAATACATACTTGCTGCCTTTTAATGTAAGATTCGAGACGGGAGTCAAGCAGCAATAAGCTAAATACTTCATATCTGGTATCTGTCTTACTATATGCTCTCCAGGCAAATAATAAGACAAATAATTTTGACAATCTCTGATAATAAGCTGATGGGCAAAGGGTTTGAAGCGAGGTTCCATACCTAACCAGAGATTGGCTAAAAGATGATCCAATCTTCCGCCCGTAGCTCCAATCAAAGTGACTTCCGCTTGCGGGTAACGTTCAAATGTTTTTAAGATACCTAACTGTGTATCTGTATCGTCTTTTTCTGCAGGGGAACGGGTATACTCTTTGGCTTTTGCAAATACTTCCTTCTGCTCTTCGTTCGACAATGAATCAAAATCACCCACTGCCAGATCTACTGGGTAGCCTGCTTGAAGCAGGTACAGCGCACCACGGTCTATCCCGACATAGGCATCGTATTTGGACAGCAGAGACTGCGGCCAGTTTTGCGGATTACCTCCAGCAGCTAATAAAATTTTCATTTAGTCTAATGCCTCTTTTAATCGTTCGATTTGTCCGACTGGATTTTCGGCTCCATAGATATATGATCCTGCAACGAAGACATCCGCCCCTGCATCTTTACAGATTTTTGCTGTTTCTGGAACGATTCCGCCATCTACTTCGATTGCATAAGTCCAATTGTTCTCTCTACGTAGATCAGCGAGTTCCGTAATTTTTTCTACTGTTTCTTCAATAAAGCTTTGTCCGCCGAACCCAGGATTGACAGTCATGACTAGTACTTGATCAGCCAAAGGCAAAACATGTTTGATCATGGAGACTGGTGTTCCTGGATTGATAACTACTCCAGCTTTAACTCCTAAGCTTTTTGTCATTTGAAGTGCCCGATGAATATGAGGAGTTGCTTCGACGTGGACAGTAATGATATCTGCTCCAGCTTTTGCAAATGCTGGAATGTAGTTTTCTGGATCAACGATCATCAGATGGACGTCTAACGGTAATTTAGTAACAGGACGGATTGCCTGAACAATATTTGGCCCTAATGTGATATTTGGGACAAATTGGCCATCCATTACATCTACGTGGATGTAATCTGCGCCTCCTTTTTCCACTAACTCAATGTCTCTTTGTAAATTGGCAAAATCTGCACTCAAAATGGATGGTGCTATCTTCATTCTTGTTTCCTCCTATTTTCGTTTACCTTCTTTTTTTGCATACATTGGTTTTCTTTTTTCGATTTCTTGTAAGAATTGCAAATAATTGTCGTAACGTGTCTGTGCGATACCACCTGTTTCTACTCTATGTTTTACTTCGCAGCCAGGTTCTTTAGCATGCATGCACTCTCTAAATTTGCAATGGACAGAAGCTTCTACAAATTCAGGAAATTGTCTCGGCAGTTCTCCTGCTTCAATTGTCAAAAAGTCAATCGAGCTAAATCCTGGTGTATCTGCTACTAACCCGCCATAGATAGGAATCAGTTCCACATGACGTGTTGTATGCCGTCCTCTTCCAAGTGCATCAGAAATCTCTCCTGTTGCTAAATTCAGTTCCGGTGATATTTGATTCAGTAGCGTCGATTTTCCTGCTCCAGACTGACCCATAAAGACCGATAGCCGTTCTGGGAAGTAACGGATCAGTTCTGTCGTATCACCCGTATGATTGGGTACAATCACCGGATAGCCTATTTTAGTATAGGTTTGCTTGATCTCTTCGATTTTTTCTGGGTCGTCTGACAAGTCGGTCTTTGTCAAAAAAATAATCGGTTCGATCGACTCGTATTCCAAGGTAACTAGAAAGCGGTCAAGTAGATTATAAGAAAATGCAGGCTCTACGATACTTGTGACAATGATTCCAAGATCAACATTTGTGACTGGTGGGCGAACTAATTGATTTTTTCTCGGCAAGATTTCCAGAAGATAGCCGTCTGTTTGATTTTCACTCTCAAAGATCACCTGATCTCCGACAAGCGGCGTGATTTTCCGATTCCGGAAATTTCCTCTTCCTCTTGTTTGATAGGTCTCTCCGTTTGCGTATACATAGTAAAAACCGCTGATTGCTTTTCTGATTTGTCCTTTGATAAGTGCCACCTCCGTTTTTGTTTATTTTACCATACGAAGAGGAAAGTAGGTGTTATTCCATGCAAACTTCTCAAAGTATAAGGCTTGAAAATTGATCAAAAGAGATAGAAACACAAAAAAGAGAATGCAACAAATCAATGTCGCATTCCCTTCTGATATATTTTATTCAGCACTTATTTTGAACTTTCTGAGGTGCTAGCTGATGAACTTGTGGAGCTGGAAGATTCTTCTTTTGAAGAGTTGCTTGTGCTACTGGAGCTACTTGAGCTGCTAGAACTGTCTGAAGAGTCTTTTTCAGAACTAGAAGACGCTGGATCTGGTCCTTTAGAGTAAATTACGTTCACAACCATTCCTTTGGTAATTGTCGTTCCTGCCCCTGGTACTGTACGAATCACTTTATCTTTATCCACCGTGTTTGAATATTCGGAAGTCTCATGCCCGATATATTCTGCACCGACACTAGCTAAATAACTTTGTGCTTCGCTTTTTGTATAGCCGGAGATATCATTCAATTTAGGCTCTGTTCCTTGGCTTACGACAAAATTGATGTAAGTTTCTTCTGCTACAACTTCACCCGAGGCTGGATCCTGACTGATGATCGAACCTGATGGTACAGTGTCGCTATAGTCATAAGTAGCACTAATATTATTGATATTGAATCCTTGTGTAACAAGCCAGTTACGAACAGTTTCGTAGTTTTCTCCTACATGACTACTCAAAGTCACTGTTTCTGGTCCTTTGCTGACTGTGAAAGTAATCGTGTCTGTTTTAGGATCGACTTCTGTATCTTCTGATGGAGATTGCGAAATGATCATTCCGCTTTCTACCTCTGAACTGAATTCCTCTTCTTTTTGAATCAAGTCAGCAGAAAACCCTAGTTCTTTCAAACTTGCTTCGGCATCTTCATAACTTTTACCACTGTAATCATCTAATTTGATTTTTTTCGTGCCGCTACTAATATACAGAGTGACTTCGCGTTTTTGCTTGACTGTCGTTCCCGCTGCCGGGTCTGTCTTCACTACATTACCTTCTTCGATTTTGTCATCTGCAATTTCTTCTGTTTTTGTTGCTACTTCTAATTTCGCTTTTGCGAGTGTTTCTCTAGCAGAAGCTTCAGAAAGATCAGAAACATCAGGAACAACAACTTCTCCTCGCCCGCCAGAAGCAAAGAATACAGCTGTTCCGATTCCTAAAACAGCAAGAATAGCTAATAGGATCAGCCACCATTTTTTCTGTCCTTTCTTTTTAGGATCAGGCAGAACTTCTTCCTCCTCTGGTAAGGTTTCGTTTTCTGGCTTGTCTTTTGGCAGAGGCATAGATTTGAATGAATCAGGCATTGGTGCATCTTCCGTAAGGGGTGTGATAACTTTTGTTTCATTATCCATCACATGAGGCTGCCATTTTTCTTCGTTTGCACGAGCTGGTGATAATACTGTAGAAAGATCATCAGACATTTCCTCGGCTGACTTATAACGGTCTGCAGGTTCTTTAGCCGTTGCCCGTAAAATCACGTTTTCCAGTGCTTGTGGCACATTTGGATCAAGTGCTTTTATAGATGGAAGATCATCTTGAAAATGTTTTAAAGCAATTGTTACAGCAGATTCACCATCAAACGGTACGCTACCCGTCAACATCTCGTAAAGGATGATCCCTAAAGCATAAATATCTGACTGCTTCGTTGCCATACTTCCTCTGGCCTGCTCAGGGGACAGATAATGAACAGATCCTAGCATCGTATTCGTCTGCGTGATCGATGTTTCAGATAAAGCGATAGCAATCCCGAAATCCGTGATTTTTACAACACCTTCATTATCGATCAGTACGTTTTGGGGTTTCAAATCTCGGTGGATGATTTGATGGTTATGAGCTAAAGAAATAGCAGAAAGGATCTGCTGCATAATATTTACTGCTGTTTCATAAGGAACAGGATAATGTGTTTGGATATATCGTTTCAAGTCCATTCCTTTGACGTATTCCATCACCAGATACTGCATGTTGTCTTCTTCACCAACATCGTAAACACTAACAATGTTTGGATGAACGAGCTCTGTTGCTGCTAAAGCTTCTCTCTGAAATCGTCGAATCGCAGTCTGGTCATTTTGAAAGTCAAATCGTAAGACTTTAACTGCGACATCACGATCCAAGATTAAATCGTGCGCCAAAAATACATTTGCCATACCACCGCTACCGATATTTCCAGTGATTTGATAACGGCCATTTAATTTTTTTCCCAACTCGATCATACACTGTCCTCCTTATATTCGATAAGAAGAACGGTGATATTATCCGCTCCGCCTGCTTCATTGGCACGATCAATCAGCTCAGTTACTTTATGAGACAATGGGCCTTCTTGATTGATGATCGTTCCTATTTCTTCTTCAGACAGCATGTTCGTCAAGCCATCTGAACATAACAGCAGTCGATCTTTTAGTTGCCAAAGATGAGTAGAAACATCTACTTCGACTGTTCCAGGCATGCCGACAGAACGTGTTAAAATATTTTTCCTTGGATGGTTCACTGCCATTTCTTCGCTGATTTCTCCTGATTTGACTAGTTCATTGACTAAAGAATGATCCTCCGTCAATTGCATGATTTTATCTTCACGAATCAAATAAGCTCTGCTATCCCCAACATTGGCAATCGTGAACCAGTCATCTGACAGAGCGGCCGCTACGATTGTTGTTCCCATACCGTTATATTCCGGCTGTTCTTGTCCACGCTGATAAATCAGCATATTTTCTTCTTGAATCGATTGAATGAACCATTGGGCGATTTTTTCATCGTCAACAGCTTCTTGTTTTTCCCAAGCTTCGCCTAGATTCGTTACCGCCATCTGACTGGCAATGTCTCCGGCACGATGACCACCCATCCCGTCTGCTAATACAGCAAGCTTGAGACCTGAACGGCTGGTAAATACACTGGCATAGTCTTGATTTGTGTTACGTCGTCTTCCTACATCTGATTGATATTCAATCTGCATTTTTTCACCTCATTACTTTTTGCGCAAACAACAAATGAAAAATCCATCTGTGTAAAACTGATGCGGATACAAAGTCAACATTTTCTCTTCGATTGATGATTGTAGCATAGGATTGGTCAAAACATCAATCCTCTCAAAATCAGGGTGTCTTTCCAAGAAAGCAGAAACAACGTCTTGGTTTTCTTCTTTTAAGATCGTACAAGTACTATAAGTCAGAATACCGGAAGACTTTAAAGCTGGTGCGCAGCTTTCTAAAATTTCCAATTGGATTTTTGGTAAATTCGCTAATTCATCCGGCTGTTTTTTATAACGAATATCTGGTTTTCGCCGAAGCAGCCCAAGACCTGAACAAGGCGCGTCTACTAAAATCCGATCAAACAGCTCTGCTTCGAACTGTTTACTGACTTCTCTAGCATCCATCTTTTGAGCGTAGACAGCAGAAGAGACACCTAGACGTGCTGCATTATCTTCAATGAGTTTGACTTTGTGTTCATGTACATCTAAAGCGACCACTTCTCCACCGCATGACGGATCTAAAAAAGAAGCAATATGCGTCGTCTTACCTCCGGGTGCTGCACAGGCATCTAAGACATGATGTTCAGGCTCGATTTGCATAGACGGCGCTACAAGCATCGAACTTTCATCTTGGATCGTCATGACGCCATCGTGGAACAATGAGCTAGAAGCTAAATGCCCTTTTTTCGCTACTATACCGTATGGACTGACTTGGCTTTTTTCAGCTGTGATCTCTTCTTCTTGCAAGACAGTGATGGCCTGATCTCTGGAAAGTCGGCGTGTATCTACTCGGGCACTAGCATGGCTAGGCTGATATAGCGATAAACCGAGCTTTTCAGTTTCTTCGTATCCGATTTGATCCACCAGTCGTTTCGTCATCCATAGAGGCAGGCTGATTTTGACAGAAAGTCTTTCGATAGGATCAGCAATGCCTTGCAGATCTGGTGCTCCTTGACGCTGATAATTCCTCAAGACACCATTTACAAATTTCCCTGTCCCAGGATTTCCTTTTACTTTTGCGATTTCGACCGCCTCGTTTAAAATAGCATGTGCAGGGACTTTATCTAAAAATTCTAATTGGTATACAGAAAGATAAAGAAGCGTCTTGACCCAGTCATCCACTTTTTTTGCTTTAGCGATCAATGGTGCAACGTAAAATTCCAATAGTCGCTGATGGCTAATCGTCCCGTAGATCAATTCTGTAAATAAACCCACATCTTTTTGATTTAGCTCGCTTTGTTTGATCATCTCATTCAACAAAAGATTCGAGTAGGCGCCACCCTTGTTCACTCGCTCTAATGTCAGTAATGCCATATATCGTACTGATTTTTTCATTTTTTTAGGGATTTTTTTCATTATTTCACCTGCTGACCAATCTGAACTTGCTGACCGCTTCCGTTAAGGAAATCATGTACGGCCTGTTTTCCTTTACCAGCTGGCTGTAATTCATTGATAGCTAAGACGGTCTGTTTACCGCAAGCAATCCATAGATTTTTTTTGTCTTTCCGGATGATCGTACCAGGTGCTTTGTCTGTAGTTTCTGCCAATACTTCAACCGATAATAATTTCCAGCGTATGCCCTCATAGGTCGTGAATGCAATTGGCCAAGGACGCATTCCGCGTACTTGGTTGTCAATTTCTTCTGCAGTTTTATGCCAATCGATTGCTTCTTGTTCCCGTGTGATGTTTGGCGAAAAAGTTGCTTCTGACTCGTCTTGAGGTACTGGTTTTTGTCCATCCAAAATATTGGGCAATGTTTCTAGCAATAGCTTTCTTCCTAAAAGGCTAAGCTTTTCAAACATCGTCCCTACATCATCTTGTTTAGTGATTGGTATGCTTTCTTGCGCATAGATTCCGCCTGCATCCATTTTTTTGATCATTTCCATGATCGTTACACCAGTTTCTTTCTCCCCATTCATGATGGCATAATGAACAGGCGCACCTCCCCGATATTTAGGAAGTAAAGAAGCATGGACATTGATTGCCCCTAATTTTGGTACTTGCAATAACTTTTCAGGCAAGAATTGGCCAAATGCCGCAGTGACGATCACATCAGGCGCCAATTCAATGATTTCTTCCATTTCTGGCGAACCGGAGATTTTCTCTGGCTGCAGCACACGGATACCGTGCTTCAGAGCCGCTTCTTTTACCGGTGTCGGCGTAATTACTCGTTTCCGCCCAACTGGACGGTCGGGCTGTGTTACCACTGCCTGGATCTCGTAACCTGATTCTATCAGCCCTTCAAGAATCGGCACAGAAAAAGCAGGTGTGCCCATAAATACTAGCTTAGTCATCAAGATGTTCCTCCATATATTCTTCAAGTTCTTCTTCCGGGATCTGCTGTATCATTTTCTCAATGAACAAGATACCGTCTAAGTGATCGATTTCATGCTGGAAGGCACGGGCTAAATAGCCAAAAGCCGTCACTTCTATCTCTTCTCCGTCTCGATCATAATAACGCACGGTCACTTCATCTGCTCGCTTGACCGTTCCATAGACATGCGGAATACTGAGACAACCTTCTACGTCAAGGCTTTCACCTTTTGCTTCGATGATTTCTGGGTTAATCAGTTCAAATTTCTCGCCTTCATCTACTTCGATCACAGCAATTCTCTTGTTTTGTCCTACTTGAGGAGCAGCGATCCCTATTCCGTCATTCGCAATCATTGTCTCATATAAATTGTCTAATAAAGCGATTGTCTCGTCCGTGATTACATCGATTGGCTGAGCAGTTCTTTTTAATTTATCATTAGGGTGGATCAATATAGGATAGCGCATAATTTGGCCCTTTCTTAAATAAAGTTTAATGGTTCGTTGTCAATTGCCACAAAAAGACCTTGTCGCTGTTCTTTCTGGCTTCCATTCAAAATTTCATCCAAAACATGAGGAAGATTCGGTTCATGTTTATATTTGATGATTAGTTGATAATAATATCGGTTTTTCACTCTCAAAATCATGCTGGGCGTTGGCCCTAATAGCAAGCTTTGAGGGCTTAACACTTCTTTTAGCTGATTGGCAATCTGAAAGATTTTCTTTGCCGCTACTTGTTCTTCAGGATGGCTGGCGGTTATTTTCACAGTAAAGTAATAAGGAGGATAGCCTCCACGATGCCGTACATGCATTTCCTGCTGATAAAACTGCTCATAATTTTGTTTTTTAGCCAATTCTATGGCGTAATGTTGAGGATTGAATGTTTGGATCACGACTTCGCCTGCTTTTTCCGCTCGCCCTGCTCGTCCTGAAACTTGGGTAAGCAATTGGAATGTATGCTCACTAGAACGAAAATCCGGTAAATTCAGGGAGGTATCAGCATTCAACACCCCAACTAATGTCACTTCTGGAAAGTCCAAACCTTTAGCAATCATTTGTGTCCCTAATAATATATCTGCTTCTTTTGCACCGAATTTTTGTAAAATCTGTTCGTGTGCCCCTTTTCTTCGAGTGGTATCTACATCCATACGCAAAATCCTAGCTTGCGGATAAAGTTCTCGGAGTTCCTCTTCTACTTTTTGAGTACCTGTTCCATAGTAGCGGATTTTATTGCCGCCACAATTAGGACAGCGATTGGGAATAGGTTCTTCATGTCCGCAATAATGGCAGCGCATTGAACGTGTATCCATATGCAGTGTAAGAGAGATATCGCAATTAGGACATGGAAGAACAAATCCACAGTCCCTACACATCACAAAAGACGAATATCCTCGACGATTGAGCAGTAGGACAGTTTGTTCTTTTTTGTCTAATCGATTTTGTATTTTTTCCTGCAAATTAGCAGAAAAAGTAGAGGTCCGATGATTCTGAAACTCTTCACGCATATCTACGATCTCAATAGCTGGAAGCTGTGCAGCTGCTTTGGCTCGGTGGTTTAACTGCAATAACTGATAAACGCCTTTTTGAGCTCGTGCTCTTGATTCTAAAGAGGGCGTCGCGCTTCCTAGAACTATTGGGCAATGATGATATTTACTGCGCCAAATTGCTAGATCTCTCGCATGATAACGCGGTGTCTCATCTTGTTTGTAACTTGATTCATGTTCTTCATCGATAATGATCAGCCCGATATTTTTCAGCGGGGCAAAAATAGCAGATCGTGCGCCTACTACTACTTGCGCTTCTTCCCGCTCAATCTTGCGCCATTCATCATATTTTTCACCTTGGGAAAGTCCGCTATGTAAGACCGCAACTGATTCTCCGAAGCGTCCTTTGAATCGCTCGACCATTTGCGGAGTCAATGCGATTTCAGGCACTAACATGATCGCCGTTTTATTTTCTGACAAAACATCAGCGATTGCCTGAAGATATACTTCTGTTTTCCCGCTGCCAGTGATTCCCTCCAGCAAAAAGACCTGATCTTTTTGCTGCTGACCTGCTGTGATGATTTGTTCGACAGCATTTTTTTGTTCTGCATTCAGTTCCAATGCCGTCGTTTGGTCAAATACTCGGTCTTTATAAGGGTCGCGATAACGTTCTGATTCTATAAACTCCAGCCAGCCCTTTTCTTTTCCTTGATTCAAGACAGCAGTACTGATTCCTTTATTTTTGAAATAAGCAATTGGTTCTTCTTGGCTTAGTTCAGATAAACACAAAAGAAGTTCTTTTTGTTTCTTGGCATTTTGCCGTAATTTTGCCCATTCTTCTTCGATTTGCTTTTCAGTTAACAAAGAACGGACCAAACGAATCGTTTTTACTTTATTTCGTGTATGGACTTCATATTTGATATCTACTAATTGCTCTTGGCGCCAGCGAATCAATTGAGAAAGGCTGCCTTCTTCTTCTGCTTCCTTCCAGGAAATCACTTCCCGCTGATCAAACAATACCTGAACTTCTGGTGTGTCTGCCAAAGGATAGATCAATTTATCATATTCTGCTTTCATCACACTCGGAAGCATCGTTTGTAGACAAGTGATTTTGAATGCGTAAGTAATTTTTTTCATATAATCAGCTAATGAAAGCAATTCTTCATTGACCACCGGAGCAAGGTCTAGCAAACGAATAACTGCCTTCAAAGATGGATTAGCTGATTCTTCTGATTTTTGGATAGCCATAACAAATCCTTGGACATGACGATTGCCATTACCAAAAGGGACTTCTACTCGCATCCCGACTTGCAAAGCTGTTTCCATTTCAGAGGGAACCAAATAAGTGAATGGCTGATCGGTCTGCATAGTAGGTACGTCCACAATGACTTCAGCTGTTAATGTCATGGTTCGTTTCCTCCTTTTTTTGTCTTTTCTTATCAAGCGACAAAAAGTTCCTTGCCTATTTTACTAGAGATCGATGGATTTGTCTTATTTTCTGCCAAATCCTAACAAAAAATTAACAGCAGATAAGAAAAAAAAGAACTGTGTCAAAAAGTTCAGACACAGCCTTTTCTACCAGACAATAAGTGGCGAATGTTTGAAAAGGAAACAGCTGGGTTTGCTTTTCTTTTTAGATGTTCGCTCTATTTTTCTTTATTACATTTTTTGCTCTTCACGGATACGTGATTCCAATTCGTGTTGTTCACGCTCTTTTTGTGCTTGACGTTCCTCTTCTTCCATCTTCAAACGTTCACGTTTTAATTCAGGATGTGGATCATTGACTACATTTCCTGCATCGATTTCTTCTAAAGCTTGACCGACGCTTTTTACTGAATCAAAAGAATCTAGAGTAGGCTGTGCACTTGCATCCAATTCATGCGCGCGTTTACTTGCTAAAATCACTAGAGAATATTTTGAATTTACACGATCTAATAGTGAGTCAATTGAAGGTTTTAACATCATAAGACTACATCTCCTTTAACATTTTAATATATTTACCGATTACGCGATCTACTCGAAAATGTTCACTGGCAATAATGTTTTTGATTCGTTCAACTGCTAGCGGCACTTCATCATTTACAACAGCATAGTCGTAAAGAGCCATCATTTCGATTTCTTCTTTTGCAACTTTCATTCGTTCTTCGATTACTTCATCTGCATCTGTTCCTCGGCCTACGATCCGTGATTTTAATTCCGCTAAATCTGGCGGAGTCAAAAAGATGAATACACCATCGGGCACTTTTTCTTTGACTTGTTTTGCTCCTTGGACTTCAATCTCCAAGAAAACATCTTTTCCTTCATCCAATGTCTTGTTGACATATGACAAAGGAGTTCCATAATAATTCCCGACATATTCTGCGTATTCCAGCATCTCTCCAGCTTCGATCATTGATTCAAACTCTTCTTTGCTTCGGAAGAAATAATCAACGCCTTCGACCTCCCCTTCACGCATTTTACGGGTAGTCATTGAGATCGAATACTGAAAATCATTATCCTCACTCTCAAAAATTGCTTTTCGTACTGTGCCTTTTCCTACACCGGATGGACCAGACAACACGATTAATAATCCACGCTCTGACATGACGACGTCCTTTCAACTAGTCTTTTTGTACTTATCGTTTATTTTGCACTTTTTTTCTGCAACTTTCAAGGTTATCTTTAATTATAGCTAGAAATTGGTAAAAAAGCTACCCTGTACCAAGAGGTCGTAAAAAAGCTGTCCTGCATCAAGTAATAAGAACAGCCAAACATAAACAGCTTCTCATGTTTTTCGTTTGGTTGGGCTTATTACCGCAGATGCAAGCTTTTGAACGCCGTGTATAAGAGGTCGTGAAGAAGCCGATTAGTTTCGAGTATGAAGAAAAATTTTGTGAAAATAGTTTCTCACATTTTTGCATAAATTTGGCTTAATACCGAGAAAATGGTTTTTGAACATCACTTATTCAAAATAAAAAAAGATTGTGACACGAATTTTGTCACAACCTTTAAATGTATTCCTAGAGCAAAGAAGCTAAGCGAAGAAATCCAATTCTGATTATTTATTGTATTTCTTTGTTCAGCATCCTTGCTAAAAGCCCATATTGGACAAAGTATTCACTACACCCATGATCTCATCTTTTCGAGAACGTGCTTTTTCTGTCGGATCTTCTACCTCTTCTGTGTCGATTCGAACAATAAATTTCCGATTCATCGTCACGTAAGCACCGTCGTTGATCAAAATAAACAGTTCGTTCTCATTATAGTCTGCACAGGCATCTTTCCATACGTCAAAGCCGTTTTTTTCAGAAGGGATATCCCGTTTAACCACAGTTTTTCCACTTAATTCGTGGAACGTTACGTCATAGTATTTCATTATCTCTACCTCTTTCGTCATTCAATATTTTGTACTTGTTCTCTGATTTTTTCTAAGATCGTCTTAGACTGGACGACTTGATTTTTAATTTCGATTGCATTTGATTTGGAACCGATCGTGTTGATTTCCCGATTCATTTCTTGGATCAGGAAATCTAATTCCCGACCTACAGGACATTGTGCTTCGATAAGTTCATCTAGTTTTTGTACATGGATCGCCAGACGATCCAGTTCCTCGTGAATATCTCCGCGTTCCAACAAGATGGCTAGCTCCGTCAACAACCGTTGCTCATCGACTTTCGCTCCAAGAAATTCCTCCAGCTTTTTTTGATACCTTATTTGAAATTCCTTTTCATAGATTTCTACAAAACTATCGAGTTTTTTTAGTACTTCTTTGAATTCTTCAGTATTCTTTTTCAACACTAAAGCTAAAGCTTGACCTTCTTTTTCTCGACTCACCTCAATAGAGTCAAGTGCGCTTTTCAATGTATCTAGAGCTAACTGTGCCAATT
This sequence comes from Enterococcus sp. DIV0901a, assembly GCF_051711525.1. Taxonomy (NCBI): domain Bacteria; kingdom Bacillati; phylum Bacillota; class Bacilli; order Lactobacillales; family Enterococcaceae; genus Enterococcus; species Enterococcus sp. DIV0901a. The sequence continues at coordinate 2,523,405 of NZ_JBIOMW010000001.1, forward strand.
CTTCCATGCTCTCTTCCGGTTTTTCTTCTACCGTTACGAAGTTTTCGTCCAGCGCGAAGCGTTCCGCCATCCGACTAATTGACACTTGATTTTGACTACCGTATCGTTGTTGAATTCCGTCTGTCAATTGAGTGATAAGTGAATCAATCAATTCCCAGTTGATGACGATCTGTTTTTCGTTTTTGCCAATATAAGCTAGATTCACAAATACTTCGATTCGACCGCGGCTTAACTGCTGTTTAATAAGCTGACGAAAATCGTTTTCAATAAAGTTCAGGATTTTAGGACTTCGTATTTGAACATCTAGAAAACGCTGGTTGACACTTTTTATTTCAATATCTAACTGATACGCTTTTGTTTCGCGGATGGCTTTGCCAAAACCAGTCATACTTTTCATTCGACAGGGTCCTTCCTCATTACATATTTTCTATTGCTTTTTGCAGTTGTTCAAACTCTTCGTTCGTCAATGTCAGGCCTTTCCCCATTTTTTCATGGTCTGGCGCCCAATCTCGAAGATCGAATTTTGGCGGGCGATCATTCCAGCTGACTAGGTTCAGTTCTTTACGCCACCCCTTGTTGTTTTCTGACAATATAGCGATTTCTTCTACGATTTCATATGAAAATTCTTGTGCCATGGTTGTTCCTCCTTGAGATAATATAAATATAGGATCAGTAATGTGTCAACTGGTTGCTTAAGCAATTCATGCTGCAAACGATCCTTGCGTTTTCCTTGTAGCAGAAAATCAAAATAAACAGTTTTCGTGCGCTCATTTTGTATTTTTTGCTGGTATTTTCGATACCTTCGCCATTCTTCAGTACTTAATTGACCAATTTGTGCCAATAAATCATTCGGCATACTTTTTATATCTTGTTGGCAGATCATTTGAATCATCATGTCTACTTGATAGATTTCATTGGGCAATAAAAAATGTTTTTTTGCTAAAAGTTCTAGCATCGCCAATCCGCATGTCTCTGGTACGACCCTGTTCTTATATAAATTACGCAGTTTTTGCCAAAATTTTATGCTTTTGAAAAAAGATAATTCTAACTGAATTTCTTTTGTTAAGTAAGACAAAAATCCTCGCCAGTATGTTCTTGCAGGTTTAACAGAATGAAATGTATACCAGTTCCCATAGTAATAGCCTAATCTTTTTTTCATTTCCAGATAGCCTAATTGTAAATTTAATTGGTTCCTTTGGCCATCAAAAAGCAGAAAGCTGCCTAGTGTCCACAATGTTTGACATTTCCAATGGATAAAAATGTCTGGCATACGAATTTTTTTCGCTGGGCCTGGCCCTTGCACATCTACGACAAATGCCTCTGTTGCTCCTTTGTTAATCGCAATATCAATAGGTATTTTGTTGCGATACCCACCGTCTGCATATTTATTTTTTCCGATCTTTCGATAAGCCATAGCGGGATAAAATGAAGCAGAGGCGAGTATCCAATCTGGTATTTCTTCTGTTTTTGTCTGTTGGATATCAGTCACTACTTCCGCTAGTTCTGGCAGTTTAGTAGACACCGTATATAAACGTATTTTGGGATTATGTTTGAGTAAGGACAAATCCAAATTGTCTTTGACCATCTTTTCCAATGGAGCAGAAGAAACCCCGCCTTCAATTAGTGCTGTTTTCGTCATTTGGCGTCTTTCTCGATAGAAGCGTTCACGAAGGTCTTCAACCGCAGCCATTTCTGGTAACGCAAGCACTTGTCTTGTCGACAGCTTTTTCCATAAATTCACAGCTTTTTTCATATCTCCTTGTAAAATCAATGCGCCGTTCAACGCACCTACCGAGGTACCTGTGATAATCTCAAAGTTGATATCATGTTCCTTCAGCGCCTGCCACACACCAATCTGATAAGCACCGTGCGCTCCTCCTCCACCTAAAACAAGTGCTGTATGATAGACCAGCTTTTTATTTAATTGTGTGGTTCCTTGATAGCCGTTTTTATGAAAAATACGCAACCATTCTTCTGATAGAGGAGATTGAAATAAAAAACAACAGTTTTCTTTAATAAAAAAACGAGCGCAAGCTTCCATATACCGAAAAAATTTTTTCCATTCAAAAGTTTCACCTTCAATCAACAGATTATTAAAAATAACATCTCCTCTACTTTTAGCAATAGTAAAATAGACGGTATATTTTTTCGATACTGCTTTAAAAGCACATTGCTTTTTTGCAGAACGCCAAAAAGCGTCTCTACTTTCTTGATGACTTTGAAAAAATGGGAGGGGTTGTTTTGCTTGCTGGATAGGCGAATACAGCGACATTTTCTGTGAAAAGTAAACTTTTTTTATCTCCATCGCTCTCTCCTTTTTCTTCAAGTATACCAGTACGTCATAAAAAGGTCATGAGTCTCGTATTCGACTTTGTAGATTCCATAAGAAAACAATTCATAAAACCTCCTTTAAATAAAAAATACAAAAATCACAAAAATTAATTGAAAATGAGAGTGTTTTCAATGAAAACGTGATTTTGTAATGGAATTTTAAAATAAAAGAAACAAGCTTTTTTAATGCAAATGTTGTAAAATAAAAGAGATTAAGAGGAAATAAGAGGAGGAACATGATGACTGAGTCAGTTTATGTACATATTGATACCACAAGTAATGCTGTTTTAACAAAAGGGCTGACTGCTACTGACTTTGCAAACAGTATCGTGCATTTTCCTCAAAACTTGCTCTTGCTTGATCCATCTGCTTCTGCTGGAGAATATGAATCCCATACAGGGCTGAAAGTAATCCGTGGTACAGAAAATATTCAGCGTTTCTTTTCCTCTTCTCGTAACAGGCGTGGATTCGATGAATTGAAGTGGATCGACTTTACTGATTTAACGATGCTGAAAGAATTGACACCTTTAGAAATTTCAGAATTATTATATTTTGGTCATATGAAAACACATCTTCATTCGCCGTTTTTTTATAAACTACAGAATAATTTTGTATACTTCGATCTTAATGATCAGCTGAATCGGATTTATTATCGCTATTTAGATGAATTTTATAGGATTTTTGCTAGTAAATTAAGTTCGATCTTGTCAGATAAGATCAATGTAAAAAAATCTTTTTTCAAAAAAGAAACACCTGTTGAAAAAATCAGTGTGGAATTATTGAAAGAAATGCGTAATTTGATGCAGGAAGGGATCATTTTTTCTTTTGATCAAGTTGGTTTGATCGATGGTGAATATCGTATCCCAATCTATGTGATTGAAGATTATATTTGGAAATTAAAAGGCACCCGGTATCGAGAAGAGGAAATCATCGCTACTTTAATCTACTCTGTCACCGATCGACACTGGCAATTGGTGGAAGATGCCGATCTTTCTTATCTGCCATTGAAGTAGATCTATTTCTTATCAAAAAATAAAAAGGAAACAAGAAACTAGGACATGATTCTGTCTCAAGTTTCTTGCTTCTTTTTTATTTACAGCTCCTGTCGTTTATCTGGCACAAAAATCGAAGGAATCGTTTGTTGGATCCCTAATAAAACGATGATCGTTACAATAGCTGTACTCAACCCGCTGGCACCATTCATTACGAAAGAAAAGAGCCAAGGATTCATCCCCCATAGTGCATACGCTCCCCAGAAAACCACTCCTGCAATAAAATGCCAAAAATATCTGGAAAGTGCGCCAATCAATGCACCAAACACGATGCTTTTTCTAATTTGTTTCGTATTATCGTCTACATAGCCTTTTTGGACATTTGAAGCCATGAGCCCTGCTGCGCCTGCAAAAGTATAGGCAATCGGGTACTCAATCAACACTTGAACGACACTTAAATAATAAACTTGTCCCAACGGAAAATGTAGGATGCCCCAAATGAAACCTGCCAGCATCCCTGCCTTTGTCCCTCTTCTTAACGCAAAAAGAGTCAATGGAATCTGCCCTAATGAAATAGAAAAACTGCTGCCGATCTGGATCGGAATCAACGACAACACCATCGCTAACGCTGCAACAATCGTTCCTTCTACCCAAACTCTATTTTTTCCCATAAAAAAACTTCCTCCTTTGAATAAAAAAGTCACAAAGGAGGAAGCAGCTTTCGAAAATAGTCAAACAGCTGTTTATTCACAATTCCTACGCTCGCATAACCGATACAGGTACGAAGGGTTTAGAAATAGATTCAATCTCAGCCCAATTGGACTCCCCTTTGTGAGTTTATTTATTATTTATTTTTTGTTTCAAACAATGGACTAACTGGTTTGTTTTCATGGATACGTTTGATTGCATCTCCCATTAGTCCGCCAACACTTACTTCATCGATTTTGTCGATTTTACGATCTTCTGGAAGATAGATCGAGTCTGTAACAACTAGACGCTCGATAGCTGAATCTTCTATTCTTTGTAAAGCAGGGCCGGATAATACTGGATGTGTACATGAAGCATACACACTAGTTGCACCAGCTTCTTTCAAAGCATTGGCAGCCAATGTGATCGTACCTGCTGTATCGATCATATCATCGATCAGTACACAAGTTTTGCCTTTGACTTGTCCAATGATATTCATTACTTCTGCAACATTTGCTTTTGGACGGCGTTTGTCTATGATCGCAATCGGAGATTTCAAAAATTCCGCTAATTTACGTGCCCGTGTGACACCACCATGGTCTGGTGAAACAACGACAACATCATCGCCTTTGATTCCTTTTTCTAAGAAATAATTGGCAATAAGTGGCGCACCCATCAAATGATCGACTGGAATATCAAAGAAACCTTGGATTTGGACTGCATGAAGGTCCAAAGTCAGCATTCTTGTTGCACCAGCTTTTTGAATCATGTTTGCTACTAATTTCGCTGTGATTGGTTCCCGTGCACGTGCTTTACGGTCTTGACGCGCATAGCCATAATAAGGCATGACTACGTTGATTGTTTTTGCACTTGCTCGTTTCAGTGCGTCAATCATGATCAGCAACTCCATCAAGTTATCATTGACTGGGCTGCTCGTTGATTGAATAACATAGACATGCGATCCACGAATACTTTCTTCAATGTTTACTTGAATTTCTCCATCACTAAATTGAGTAACAGATGATTTTCCTAACTCGACGCCGACTGCTGCTGCAATTTTCTCTGCTAATGGGCGATTGGAATTTAACGCAAAAATTTTTAATCTTGGGTCAAAGTAATGTTTTGACATGGGGACCTCCACTTTCTTTTTCACAACTCTAGAATTCTACCTAATAAATAGTAGTCATATTTTTTAAATAAATCAAGTGATTTTGCAAAAGTCTTAGTTTAGATAAGGGAGTTTTTTTGCATATCCTTCTTTATTGACTTGTCTTGCTCTCGCAATTGCCAGCGCATATTCTGGAATATTGTCTGTAATTGTTGACCCGGCAGCAATCGAACTGTTTTTAGCTACCTCGACAGGTCCGATGATATTCGTGCTAGAACCAATAAAGCTGTGGTCGCCGACAGTCGTATGATGTTTGTTCTTTCCATCATAGTTGACGAAGACAACACCACATCCGACATTGATTTCTTCTCCCAGCGTAGCATCACCAACATAAGTCAAGTGACCGACTTTAGTTCCTTTGCCGATTTGAGCATTTTTCACTTCCACAAAGTTTCCGATATGGACGTTTTCGCCAATTTCAGCTTTTGGTCGTAAATGTGCATAAGGTCCCACATCTGCATGTTTCTTGACATGGCTGCTTTCAATGACTGAGTTTTCAATGACGACGTGATCCTCAATCCTACTGTCTACGATTTTTGAATGTGACCCGATGACACAATCAGAACCGATGACTGTATTTCCTTGGATTTGTACACCTGCTTCGATCAATGTGTCTGGACCGATTTCTACGCCTGCATCGATGTATGTCGTTGCTGAATCGACAAAGCTTACGCCATTGACCATATGCATCTGGTTAATTCGCTTTCTCATGATCTCATTTGCTTTAGCTAACGCGATCCGATCATTGACTCCCATTGATTCTTCAAAATCATCCGTTTGATAAGCAGCAACTGTATGGCCTTCTTCTTTTAAGATTTCGATGATATCTGTTAGATAGTATTCACCTTGAGCATTGTTTGTTCCAACTTTGCTTAACGCATCGAACAAAGCTTCGTTGTCAAAACAGTAAGTTCCTGTATTGATTTCTTGTACAAGAGCTTCTTCTGGTGTTGCATCTTTTTGTTCCACGATTTTTTCTACGATCCCAATATGGTCACGGATGATTCGTCCATATCCTGTTGGGTTTTCTGCTTGTGCCGTCAAGATCGTTGCACTTGCATTTTTTCCTTGGTGATATTCAAAAAGATTGTTCAGCGTTTCAGTAGTCAATAATGGTGTATCTCCACTGATAACTAACGTTGTTCCTTTTTTTCCTTCCAAGAAAGAAGCAGCTTGCAAAACAGCATGTCCTGTTCCCAATTGTTCTGCTTGTAACGCATATTTACTGCGTTCCCCTAGTTGTGCTTTAACTTGTTCTGCTCCGTGTCCAACGATCGTAATCACTTCATCTGGTTTCGTTTCACTGACCCGATTAATGATATGTTCTACCATAGGTTTACCAGAAACGGGATGTAAAACTTTATATAATTTTGACTTCATGCGGGTACCTTTCCCTGCCGCCAAAATAATTGCATAACGTGCGTCCAACTGCGTCACTCCTAAATATAGTTTGCTGATTTCAGTTTATCCCAGTATACCCATTTTTTCAACAAAACAAGTGATTTTCTTTTATCCCAGCGTTTTCTGGATAAAAAAATAGATAGACCATAACGGGCCTATCTATTTGGTAACCGGTGCTCTCCTGCCAACTCCTCGGTCACAAGTCACACTACTCATAAAACATGAAAAGCTGTTTTTTGAAATCATTTCTTGTGACTTAGAGTTAAACGGTAGGCTTACAACCTCTTCATTAAACGGTTTTCAATCAGCTGACCTTCGGTATTAGCTCAATAAACGGCAAAATATGAGGAGCAATTTTTCCGTTTATTGAGCTAATACTCAGGACAGGACGCTGATTTCACAACCTCTAGATAAACGGTGTTCAAAAGCCAGTTTCTCGGTATTAAGCCAAATTTATGAAAAAATGTGGAAAGCCATTTTCACAAAATTTTTCTTACTACTCGAAACTAAGCGGCTTTTTCACAACCTCTTATTCTGAAAAATAATTTCCCGGCACAACCGTAATATTTTTCGTTTGAGTATCTACATCTTTGACATAAAGCAGTGACGTATAATCATCGATGGCGCGATGACCGTTGAATTTTGATTCGGCAAATACAGTGATGCCAACAAGTTCTGATTCGAATTCTTCAATCAAGCTCTTCATTCCGTTGACTGTTCCGCCGCCTTTCATGAAATCATCCACTACAAGGACACGTGAACCACGTTTCAAACTTCTCTTAGACAGTTCCATCTTTTCAATTCTTTCAGAAGATCCAGACACATAGTTGACACTTACTGTTGATCCTTCTGTTATTTTTGAGTCCCGGCGTACAATAACGAATGGCGCATTCAGATAATAGGACACAGCTTGGGCAATAGGTACGCCTTTTGTGGCTACAGTCATTACAGCATCGATTTTTTCACCAAGGTATTTAGAAGCAATGATTCTTCCAACTTGACGCAGCAGTTCAGGTTCTCCTAACAAATCAGAGAGATAAACATATCCTCCTGGAAGCAGACGGTCTTGTTCTGATAGACGTTCTGCTAGAGATTCAATATATTTTTTCGCCTCTTCATATGAAATTTCAGGGATGAACAATACACCACCTGCAGCACCTGGGATTGTTTCCAAGGTTCCATACCCTCGTTCTTTAAATGTTTTCTTGATGATTCCCAAATCTTCACTGATAGAAGATTTAGCAGATTCATAACGTTCGGCAAAGCTTGTTAAGGAAATCAATTCATGCGGGTGATTCAATAAATACTGTGTCATGTCAACTAGACGTTCACTGCGACGTACTTTCACCTATTCCAACTCCTTTTAAGAAATTTTATCGTTTTACATTATATAAGTTTTTCTTCAAAAATTCGAGCATTTTATGAAAAAATAAGAAAATAGTTCGGTATTTATTAAAATAAAAAGAAGCCTATAAAAAATTTTTCGTTTTTATAAGGCTTCTTTTCTTTATAATTTAGTTATTTTTTCTTCTGAAGGCAACCAATATTCGTTTGATGATATTTACAATCAGGAACAAAGCAATAAAGACTAATGTGATTGTTGCTCCTGGAGGTGTATCTAGATAAAACGAGCTAGTTAGTCCTGACAGCATCCCTAGAAATCCTACACAAACACTGATAGCAATCACGACATTGAAGCTTTTGCCTAATCGCATACCGATTGCTGCGGGAAGAACCATGATTGCGGATATCAAAAGTGCACCGGCAATCGGGATCATCACAGCAATAGCCACACCAGTAATCACATTGAACATCATCGACATCAAATGAACGGGTAGCCCATCCACGTGGGCGGTATCTTCATCAAAAGTCAGAACATACATCGGCCGTTTGAATAAAAAGAACAATATACCGATGGCAACGAATAAGATTCCTAAAAAGATGACTTGCTCCCATGTAATGGTCACGATCGAACCAAACAGATAGGATTGGATACTTGTTGCTGAATTCCCTCCGCTCAAATTCATCAATACTAACGCTAGCGCCAAACCACCAGCCATTAAAATGGCAATGGAGATTTCTGAATAGGTTCGGTAGATCGTTCGCAGATACTCCAATATCACAGCTGCTAATACAACGACTAGCATGGTCGTAAGTGTAGGATTAAGGTTCAAAAAGAATCCTAACGCTACCCCTGCTAAAGAGACATGAGAAAGCGTATCAGCCATCAGCGATTGTCTTCTGATCACTAAAAACACACCTAGCATCGGGGCGATTCCGGCAATGAAGATAGCGGCAAGAAACGCTCTTCTCATGAATTCATATGAAAGCAACGCCATTGAGAATCCTCCTTTCTCACCAGTCGGATCTGTCTGTCCGCATACTGTTTGATATCTTCATGATCATGGGTGATCATTAGAACTGATTTCCCATGGACATGCGCACTATGTCGGAGAAGACGATAAAATTCATTTCTGGATTCTTCATCCATACCTGTTGTTGGTTCATCAAGAACAAATAAGTCAGGGTCAGTAGCAAAAATACGCGCTAAACTGATTCGCTGCTTTTGTCCGCCAGACAATTCACCTATTCGCCGATTTCGCATATCCCACATCCCTACAGCTTCTAAAGCACGCTGTACATGTTGATGATCTTTTTCAGAGAGACGCTTGAACCAGCGGCCTCTTGGATATCTTCCTGAACGGACTAATTCGATCACCGTACTAGGAAAACCTGCATTGAAAGATGCAACTTGTTGGGGAATATAACCGATACTTAATTTTTTTCCTTCTTGATTTTTCTCAGCAATCTTTATCATTCCTTTTGAAGGTTTCAGTAATCCTAACGATGCTTTCACCAAGGTTGACTTGGCTGCTCCATTTTCTCCAGTTAAAATGACAAATTCACCCGCATCTACATGATAAGAGACATCTTCTAGTACAGGTTCATCATCATAGTAAAAGGTCAAATCAGATATTTCGATATAACGCACCTTACAACCTCCATTCTAAAACTTAATTGATACTTTCTTTTAAAGCTTTCAGATTTTTTTCCATGACAGAAATATAATTTTCGCCTGCTTTGATTTGTTCATTAGTCAAGCTTTCTAAAGGATTCAACACTTCTAGCTTCACTCCTGTTTCATTCGACAATGTCTCAGCTACCTTCGAAGAGGCATTTTCTTCAAAATAAATCACTTTGATGTTGTTTTTCTTCACAAATTCTTTTAGTTCAGCTAAGCGGCTTGGTGTGGGTTCCTGATCTGGTGAAACGCCCGAAATCGCTACTTGTTTTAAGTCGTATTGATTCGCTAAATAAGCAAAAGCAGCATGCTGAGTGACAAATGTGCGGTTTGTTGCATCTTTTAGCTCATCGGAGTATTTTTGATCCAGTGCTTCAAGCTTTTTGATATAAGCATCGGCATTCTTCGTAAAAGTTTCCTTTTTATCTGGATATTTTTCGCCTAATTCTTCAGCAATCGTTCTGACTTCTTTTATAGCTAATACCGGATCGAGCCAAACATGTGGATCGTATTCATGTGAATGACCATGCCCTTCTTCTGATTCTTCATGTTCGTCTGCTTCTTGCGATTCTAAACGGTCGATTCCTTTAGCTGCTTCGATCATCAAGGTCTGTTTGCTATCCACTGAATCCTTTAACGAATCCACAAAAAATTCCATGTCTGAACTATTATACACGAAAACATCTGCATCGGAAATTTCTGCTCTTTCTTTTGCACTTGGTTCGAAATCATGCGGCTCCGTTCCAGCAGGGATCAAAAGTTTCACGTTTCCTTCATCCCCTACGATCTCTTTTGTAAAATCATACATCGGATAAAAAGTCGTAACGATCGTCAAATCCTCTTTTTTGTCTGCTTCCTTGTTCGTATTTCCACATGCTGCAAACAGTAAAGCACCTATCATTACCGTAGCTGTCAAAAGATATTTTTTCATTTATATGCTCCTTTCAATGAACAAATCGGAATTTTACGATTTATTAACGTGAACTAATGTATCAAAATAAAAAAACACAGTCAATAGAAATCCATCAATTTCTGATTTAAGCATGTATATTCTTGATTAAATCGTAAAATGGATGAGTTGCTGCTCATATCTAGCCATTTCACTACAATAAAAAACTGAAGAATACCATTTTAGGATTCCTCAGTTTTTTATCACCTATTTTACTTCTTATATTTTATTGCAGGGTTCGTACTAAATAAACTTCCTCACAAAAACCTTTTAACCCATTATATACTCTCTGCGCTCTTGAATAATGTTGACACAAGGCAAAAACGGTTGGTCCGCTTCCACTCATCAATGCAGCATCTGCTCCGTACTTGATCATACGCTCTTTGATTTGATGGATGACTGGATGCCGCTTTCCCGTTATATCTTCTAAACTGTTTCCCATTTTTTTGATCATCTGCTGATAATTTTGCTCTCGGATGGCTTCAGCAAGTCCGTGGATGTCTTGATGTTGGATGGCTTGCGTATCTACTTCTCTAAACACTGTACGTGTAGAGACACTCATTCTTGGTTTGACCAACACAACCCAGCACTGTGGCATAGAAGGTAATACTTGGATTTCTTCCCCTTTGCCACCGACAAATGCCGTACTTCCGTAGACACAGTAAGGAACATCTGTACCGACTTCCAAACCGATTTCTGCCAGTTCTTCTAACGAACAGCCCAGATTCCATAATTGGTTGATCCCTCTTAGAGCAGCTGCACAGTCTGTACTTCCTCCGCCTAATCCAGCTGCTACTGGAATATTCTTCTTAACAAAGATCTTGACACCGGTTTTGATATTGTATTTATTTTTTAACAATAAAGCAGCTTGATAAACATTGTTCCGTTCATCTACCGGTAAAAATGCTTTATTTGTTTCTACAATGATTTTGTCTTCTGTTATTTCTTCAAAAAATAGATGATCTGCCAAGTCTACGCTCGACATCACCATTTCCAACTCATGATACCCATCTTGCCGTCTATATAATACATCCAGTCCTAAATTTATCTTGGCTGGCGCTTTTTCAATCAATTCCATCCTCTCACCCATTCGAAAAGTCTAAGTCGCAAGTATTCTATCATAGGGAAAAATAAAAGTATAGCTTATGTCTGCCTAGTGGTTGATTTTGTCATCGTTTCAACAGCTTTCACAGAATTTTCTCTTCATAATCCAAACAAGTTCTAGTGATTCTTATAATTCTGTGAGCACTTCTTCTGCCAAACTCGGAACATTTCCTTTTTCTTTTCCTATCAGACTGAGTAGCTGCATGGTAGCAAATCCGAAATTACTTCCTTTCCTATAAGCAAAGTAACGTCCTTCCCAATGATCGACATATTTTAATTTCTTTTCATAAGCAGACTGGAAGGAATAGAAAAAATTACCATAATTATATACGATATGCATGACTTTTTCTTGAAAGAAAGAAAAATCTGTTTCTCCAACATTAGCTAATGGAGCTAAGCCTAGATTGGCTTCCGAGTAGCCCATTTTCTCGTATACAATAAACAGATTGGCTAACAGATAGTCAGCTAATTCCTCAGATTCTTTAGGTAAGACCCGCAACAAATCATATCCCGCCTGCTTCTTCGTCATCGGCTGAGCGGTGATGAAGCCAACGACTTTTTGATCTTTACGAACAATACCGACACCGTTAGATAATACATATGATTTATCAAATCGTCCCACAGAGAAGTATTTTTCTCGTGCACCTTGAAGCCATTTTTGTGAAACTTCATTTACAGCTTGATGTAATTCTTCTGGCAGTTGATCGTACCAAGTAAAATGGTATCCTTCTTTCATCAAACGTTGATATTCAAGTTGCTGACTCAGCCGAGACAAGTCTTCTGTTGCTAGATCAACAATCCCTGCTTCACCTACTTTCGTGAAGTGAAAACCCAATTCATGAAGCATCACTACGTAGCTTTCTGATATCTTATAAAACGCAAGCTGATAGCCTAAACAATCTGCTTGTTTCATAAACTGATTCGTTGCTGCCCGCATCATTTTAGGATTTCCAACTGGATCTCCTAAAACAAAGCATTTGTTTCCTTTGATCTGATAACCAAAAACGACTTGATCTTGGTCGTCTTCTTGGTAATAAAAATAACTGTAACCTGACAAGCGAAGCTGATGGCTTGTAGCTGTGCCTCCGTATGTTTCCAATAAAAGGTCAAAACGGTCTTTTTCGTACTCACTGCCAAGCTTCGTAGTATCTTCAGCTAAATATTGATAAAGCGCCACTAAAGCTAGCAATGAGATGCCCAAACCAATAAGCCCTGAGAACCACACATCATCTGAAGGAAACAAAATAAAATGGTTTCCTGTTATTCGACCGACTAAAAAGCGTCCGCTGTGATAGCCTGCAATTGCGTAAACGATAAACAAAAAGCCGAACAAGCTAGCATCAAAGATTATAGCTCCCCAAGAATAAACGAATTTTGTTCGATAAAATTCTTTTCTGGATAACCACACAGCTAACAGAATCAAGACATATACCAATATCAACTGCCAAGATAACGTACGTGTGATTGTATTTAAAATACCAAAAGATAGTAAAGCAATCGTAGGCAGAAATGCCTTTTTGACTTTTACTGAAAGTGCTCGAGCAAGGCCGAGTAATAAAAAGCCAACCAATAGATTCACTGTCTGATCTAAAAAATTGAATGAGAACGGCAATAATACTTGAAATAGCCGACTGATTGCAGACAGATTAGTGATTGTTGATAGAAGTACCATCATGATTCCCGCAAAATAGACAGCACTTACGAGCACGATATGCGCAACCTTTTGGAAAAACAGTCGCGGAATGTTATCTAAAAATCGATTGATTTTGACTCCTGTATGTGTGATGAACAATAGAAGTCCCGTCATAAAAGGTAGAACATAATAAAACAACCGATAATATAATAGCCAAACTACTGCTACATCTTGCCGAACAGACAATTGACTCATTCCTAAGATCATCAAAACGTCAAAAGTCCCCATTCCCCCTGGGACCATCGTCAGCATTCCTATCAATGTAGCAATCATGAACATAGGATAGATCGAAAGCATCGAAATATCTATTCTCATCAACTTGCCGATGATCAAAAATACCGCAAGGGCTCCCGTCCATTGTCCAAAGGATGCCAGTAGCAGACCAAGCAAGCCTTTTGGATAAAACTCAGAGAACAAGGTCTTTCTCTTTAGATAAGCAAAAAAGAAAATGACTGGTGCTAAAAAACTACCGCCGAAAAGCCAGATCCAATAGCTTCGAAAAATACTTTCTGACTGAATAAAAAAGACATCAATAAATGTAAGAAACGACCATACAGACAAACCAGTCAGCATAAATAGTGCGACTTTTGATACAGTGGCTAAAACCATTTTTCTATTTGTCTGCTTTCCATAAAAACTAGCTCGCAGGCTTGCTCCTACCACACCACCAAAACCGGCGAGATTGTTGATCGTGTTTGTTACCCACGCAGCAAGAAGAAACTCTTTTCTTTCCATTTTTGGTTTTCCTTGTTTTTCTAAGACTCTGATCGTCACCCAATCATACAACAACATCGGAGTGACACCCAGCATTCCAGCCAGAGTCATGAGCAGGATCGTCATGTGGCTTTGTTGTCCCATCCTTTGCCAAATATCTTGCCAACTCATGCCATTAGCAATATTTGCGACTTGATTTGCCACAAAGACTAACACGGAGCCGAAAAAAATCAGTTTTAAAATCAGACTATGTTCCTTTATCCATTGCAGCATCAAGTATCGTTTATTTTTCACATTTTCCCATTCCTAACTTGTATACTTTTGTGTCATACCCCAATGTTATCTTATTTATTTTAATTTTTCCACTTTAGACCTGTTCTTTGCTTGCGATGATAGAAAAAGAAAGATATCCTAATGCTAAAGGAGAGGATAACATGAAAGTAGGATTTATCGGCACAGGGAATATGGCACAAGCTATTATTGATGGTTTATTAAAAAAAGGAACAGTCTCGAAAGAAGAGGTGTTCGTTTCCAGTGGACATTTTGAAAATACACAAAAATTTGCTGCTGAAACTGGCGTCCATGCATGCAAAAGTAATCAGGAAGTTGCATCACAATCAGATATCGTTCTTTTAGCCGTGAAACCAAAAATCATTGAAAAAGTATTGGAAGAACTAAGAGAATATAGCCAGAAAGTCTTATTCATTTCTATTGCTTCAGGAAAATCATTAACAGATTTAGAAACAGCGCTTGAAGATCCTCAGGCCTCCATCGTACGTGTGATGCCGAATGTCAATGTCAGCGTAGGAGCAGGCGTTTCTGCGATTTGCAAAAATGAAGCTGCCACGGAGGAACAGCTTCAGCAAGCTACGATGATTTTTGAAGCAATCGGCAGCGTCTATCCTTTAGCAGAATCAGATTTCAGTACATTCATTGGCCTTGCTGGCAGCTCACCCGCATTCGTTTACATGCTGATCGATGCGATGGGACGGACTGGTGTACTGAACGGTTTGTCCAAACAGACAGCAACTGAGATTGCTGCAAAAGCAATTATGGGTTCTTGTCAAAAATTCCTTTCAAGTGATAAAAATCCATGGGAACTTGTAGACCAAGTTTCTTCTCCTGGCGGTACAACTGTTGCAGGTGTAGTTGCCTTAGAAGAAGCAGGATTCATCCCAGCCGTCATCAAAGGAATCAATACGACGATCGAGAAAGATCTTGAGATGTTGAATAAAAAATAATGATAGCAATGTTTTTTCGTGCCTTACAAAAAAAGAAGAGCTGTGGCTTTTGCCGCGGCTCTTCTTTTGTATTTTTTATTATTTAGCATAATCAGTTGCACGAGTTTCCCGAATAACGATTACTTTGATGTGTCCAGGATAATCCAGTTCTTCTTCGATTCGTTTACGAATATCACGTACTAAACGAACAGCGTCTAAATCCGAGATTTCTTCTGGCTTGACCATTACCCGAACTTCGCGTCCAGCTTGAACTGCGTAACTTGATTCTACACCGGCGAAGCTGTTCGAAATATTTTCCAGACTTCTTAAACGACGGATATAGTTTTCTAATGATTCACTTCGCGCACCAGGTCTTGCTGCTGAGAGCGCATCTGCTGCAGCTACAAGGACAGAGATAACAGAAGTAGCTTCCACATCTCCATGATGAGAAGCGATCGCGTTGATTACTACTGGGTTTTCTTTGTACTTGGCAGCTAATTCCGCACCGATCTCAACGTGAGATCCTTCAATCTCATGGTCAAGTGCTTTCCCAATATCATGGAGCAACCCGGCACGTTTTGCTAATTGGATATCTTCGCCAAGCTCTGCTGCTAAGATACCAGCTAATTTTGCAACCTCGACCGAATGCTTCAAGACGTTTTGTCCATAACTAGTTCTGAATCGCAGACGTCCGATGATCTTGATTAGATCTGGATGAAGTGTATGAGCACCGACTTCAAACGCTGCCTCTTCCCCGTATTCGCGAATACGTTCATCCATTTCTTTACGAGATTTCTCGACCATTTCTTCGATACGCGCTGGATGGATTCGTCCATCTTGTATCAGTTTTTCCAAGGTCATCCGTGCGATTTCTCTTCGGATTGGATCGAATCCGGAAAGAACAACTGCTTCCGGTGTATCATCGATGATTAAATCGATACCAGTCAGCGTCTCAAGCGTTCGAATATTACGACCTTCTCGTCCAATGATACGACCTTTCATTTCATCATTCGGAAGGGTAACGACTGAAACAGTCGTTTCTGAAACTTGATCTGCTGCGCAGCGTTGAATCGCTAATGATAATAAGTTTTTCGCTTTGCGATCTGCTTCTTCTTTGGCACGCTGTTCAGATTCTTTTACCATTAGAGTTAACTCATGATTCAGCTCTTCTTCAGTCGATTTCATGATGACATCTCGTGCGTCCTCTTTTGATAAACCAGCAATTTTTTCTAGTTCTTTTTGTTGATCTTCAATCATTTTTTCAACGTCTTTTTCTCGCTCTTCAATTAATTGCTGTTTTGAACTAAGTGCTTCTTCTTTACTTTCAAGTGAGTTCTCGCGTTTTTCTAACGAGTCATCTTTACGATTCAGCGTTTGTTCGCGTTGAATCAAACGATTCTCTTGAGATTTTAATTCTAACTTACTTTCTCTCAGCTCACTTTCAACTTCAGAACGGTATTTCTGATTTTCTTCCTTAGCTTCTAACAATGCTTCTTTTTTTAGAGTTTCTGCTTCTTTTTTTGCACTATCGATGATTCCAGCAGCTGATGATTGTGCACCAGCTATTTCTTTCTCGTGACGTGACTTTGCGACCATAAACCCTAAACCAAGACCGACAATTAAACCGATGATAGCGAGGAGAATGTTGAATACCATAAAATCCACCTCCATACTATCTTTTTCATTTTTATCATCTATACAGCTTCTATGATAAATTATTCTAAACTTGTCAATATGCATCTTCGCATATATGTGTACAAAAAACATGCACAACTTTATTCTAATGTTTGTACCCCGTAGTGTCAACTTTAAATAAACAAAGAAACGGCTTTCTACTTATTCATTAAACGATGGTTTTTAAAATGAATGACACTAGTTTCATATAGGTAAACCTTTAAATTGAGAAACTTTTCTATTAAATTATTCTTTGTAGATAAACAGATATTTTTATTTTATGTACCCACTCGTATAATTAAATAACTCACGATTTCTTTATTCAATAAAAAAACGGCAGGTCAAGGAGAGTACCTACTCTTCAGACCAGCCGTTTTTGTTTATCATGATTTTTATTCTTCTAAAGGCAATTCTTCTTGTCCTTTTTCATCTTCTGGGACAGCGACTTCTTCGCCAATACCATAAGCTGCTCTAACTAGAGCAGAAACTTCTGCCATCATTTCAGGATGATTAGCCATATAGATTTTAGCGTTTTCCCGTCCTTGGCCAATCCGATCTTCTTTATAAGAATACCAAGCACCACTTTTATCAACGATGTCTTTTTCTACTGCCATGTCTAGAAGTTCTCCTTCTTGTGAGATACCTAAGCCATACATGACATCTACTTCAGCGATTTTGAAAGGAGGTGCTACTTTGTTTTTCACGACTTTGATCTTTGTACGGTTACCAACAATATCTGTTCCTTGTTTCAATTGTTCTGCACGGCGTACTTCTAAACGGATCGTTGCGTAAAATTTCAATGCGCGTCCTCCAGGCGTGATTTCTGGATTCCCAAACATCACGCCTACTTTTTCACGGATTTGGTTGATGAAAATAGCGATTGTTTTTGTTTTGTTAATCGAACCAGAGAGTTTACGCAATGCTTGAGACATCAAACGTGCTTGTAACCCGACATGTGAGTCGCCCATTTCGCCGTCGATTTCTGCTCGTGGAACTAAAGCGGCAACTGAATCGACTACTACGATGTCTACAGCTCCACTTGATACTAAAGCATCAGCGATCTCCAGACCTTGTTCTCCTGTATCAGGCTGTGAAAGAAGTAGTTCATCGATATTCACACCTAATTTTTGTGCATATTGCGGATCTAACGCATGCTCAGCATCGATAAAAGCGGCAGTTCCGCCATTTTTTTGTACTTCTGCAATAGCATGTAGCGCCACTGTTGTTTTACCTGAACTTTCAGGTCCGTATACTTCGATAATACGTCCACGGGGATAACCGCCGACACCTAAAGCGACATCTAACGCAAGAGAGCCACTTGGAATTGTAGAGATTTGCTGGTCGATTTTTTCGCCCAATTTCATAATAGAGCCTTTACCATAGCTCTTTTCAATTTTTTTCAGTGCAGCATCTAAGGCTGCTTTACGATCATCTGCCAATACGATAATCCTCCTTATATTTACAAATCAGAGCAACATTTCATTATCCTTATCATATCTTTTTTAGTGAAAAAAAGCAAGAAAAAACCGAACAAATATTCGCATTTATCATTTTCTTAAAAGCTGTTTTCTCAAAAGATCAAATCCTTGCATAACCGCATTATATCTGATAGCAGCACGATCTCTGGCAAAGTGATATTTTTCCGAAACCACGCCGTCTTTAGATGAAATAGCGATCCATACTGTTCCTGCAGATTGACCTTCTAACGTGTCCGGTCCAGCCACTCCGGTGAAAGCTACACTGTAATCTGTTCTTGCTATCTCACGTGCTTGAATGGCCATCTGCTCCACACATTCTTTGCTGACTGTTCCATATTCTGCTAATAGCTCCGGATCAATCTCCAGAAAACCAGCTTTTGTTTGGAGCGAGTAGGTAACGAATCCGCCTGGAAATACTTCAGATACACCAGCAATGTCGCCTAATGCGGCTTGGAAGGCGCCGGCTGTCAAACTTTCCGCTGCTGTTACAGTCTGCTTGTTTTCTTTCAGTAGTTCCACTACGACTTTTGCTAGCGAATTATCATCGCCGTATCCATAAAAATATTCCCCTACTCGTTCTTGGATTTTTTCTTCTAATGCTAAAAGAGCTTGATTCCCTGCCTGAACATCATTTGTTTTCACTGTCAGTCGTAATGTCACTTCATTTGGTTTGGCATATGGTGCGATCGTTGGATTGATCTGTGTTTCAATCAGATCTTTTAGCTCAGTGACCAGTCGCGATTCACCAATCCCATAAAAGCGCAAAACTTTAGAAATTAGTTTTTCTTCAGAAGGAAAACGTTCCTCTAGTAAAGGACGTACTTGTTCCACAAACATTGGTTTCAACTCATTAGGCGGACCGGGAAGAAGGATATACGCATGTGTATCTGTTTGATAAAAAGTCCCTAAAGCAAGCCCTGTACGATTTGGTAGAGGAATCCCGCCTTCGATGATCTGGGACTGTTGCAGATTGTTTTTGGTCATTTTTCGATGGGTTGTTTCAAAATATGCCAATAATTTTTTGTATCCTTCCGTATTTTGTATGAGAGACTTACCGAGGTGAGCCGCAGTTGCTTCTTTTGTCAGGTCATCTTCTGTCGGTCCTAATCCGCCACATAAGAGTATGAGTTCACTTCTTGTTTCAGCTAGAGCAATCAACTCTTCTAAACGCTGCTGATTATCTCCTACAACTGTTTGATAATAAACTTCGATACCTAGATCAGCTAGCTGTTCTGACAAGAAAGTGGCATTCGTATTCACGACTTGTCCTAGTAAAAGTTCTGTTCCGACAGCTATTATTTCTGCTTTCATTACTTCCCGCTCCCTTATATAGTATACGCTGTATTTTTATATTTTTTTATTTAAAAAGAGGGCAAGGAGCTGTGACAAAAATCTTGTCACAGCTCCTTGTTCCAAATAAACAGTGTTCTCCTGCCAAAACCTCGGTCATAAGTCACAATATACATAAAACATGAAAAGCTGTTTTTTGAAATTATCCCTTGTGACTCAGAGTTAGACGGCAGGCTCACAACCTCTCCACTAAACGATACTTACATTGATCCTTTGAACACACCGCTGTTTTTGATGAAGTAATCCACACCTGAATAGATAGTAAAGATCAGACAAGCATAAAGCATGATTTGATCTACTGGAATACCGATCAGGCTGAATGGGATATTATTGATAAACAGCAAGATAATAGCAACCATTTGTGTAGCCGTCTTGACTTTTCCCGGCCAAGCTGCAGCCATGACTTCTCCATGTTCGACAAGTAGTAAACGCAAGCCTGTGACGGCTAATTCACGACAGACAATGATCGCTACTACCCAACCAGGGGCCTTTCCTTGGTCAACCAACATGATAAAAGCAGTCATAACTAGCATTTTATCTGCCAACGGGTCCGCAAACTTGCCAAAATTAGTGACAAGGCCTCGCGCACGGGCAATTTTTCCATCTAACCAGTCTGTGATACTAGCTAAAGCAAAAATAACTGCACCTACTAGCTGTGTGACAGCCAGTGTGGTGTCTCCTACGTTAAGTTGTCCCCAATCTAAAGGTAAACCTACAACCAAAATGAAAATCGGGATCATACAAATTCTAAGTACAGTTAATTTATTTGGTAAATTCACACTATCGACTCCTTTCTTCCCTATTCTACGTGACTATCAGCGAAGTTTCCACCGATATTATTTACTTTTCCAAATGAATTTATTCAAGGGAGTATTTTTATTGAAATTGATCTTTTTGAATTAACGAAGAAGGATCGCGACACAGATTTGTCACGATCCTTCTTTTTTATACCTGCAAGTAAACAGATGCGTAAACTAATTTATACGATCACTCTGCGTATTGAAGAGTAAGGTTCACATTTTTTGGACTCTGATTGTTTTCCCCTGGATTAACTGGTACGGATTCTCCATTCGCTTTGATCGTTGCATTGCTTGCTGCACCAATCGTGATGGTCGCATTTGTTGCTGTTTCCGGTAACACGGTACTCTGTGTTTCATTTGCTGCCAGTGTCCCTTGATAAACATAGGCATTGTCTACTAGCACACCTAACCATACACGATTGACAGCAGTAAATTCAAGGGTTACAGGCTTGGTAGCGTCTGTGATATTTACTGCGATGGCACTGCCAGAATCTTCTCCTGTAGCTATTGCCATTTTCTTTTCTTCACTTGATTTTGTTGTTGATTCTACTGTAGAAGACTCTTTGGTCTGCGTGCTTTGCTCTGAGGAAGAGGACTCCTCGACTGATCCTTCTACTTTAAGTGAAGAAGCTGTGTCTCCGATTATTGGATCAGCTTGACGATCTTGCCAAGTCATATAGCCCACGACAACGACAATCGCCAAAGCAACCAATCCTAATAAAATGACAGGAAGACTTGTCCAAAAGCGACTTGGATGCGATTCTTCCTGATGCATTGCTTTTCTAGAAGTACTTACTGTTTCAGGCTGCGGACGTTCAGGGACCGATCCTGTCAATTTGCTTTTCCCATCAAAAACATCGACTAAATGGTCTCCATCTTCTCCTACAGCTTCAGCGTATTGCCGAATAAATGCCCGCACGTAAAATTTACCAGGCAATTGGTCAAAATCATCATTGTCGATTGCTTCCAAATAACGTTTTTGAATTTTTGTAATCTGCTGTAATTCATCTAAAGATATTTTTTTATTCAGGCGTGCTTGCCGTAATTTTTCTCCGATGGTTTCAAAAGCCACTCGTTCATCTTCTCCAGTCTGTTTGATTCTCCGAAGCATCTGCTGTTGCAACGAAAGACGTTATGTTTGGGTGCTGTGACAAAAGTCATGTCACAGCTCCTTTTTTCCGAATAAACATTGTTCTCCTGCCAACTCCTCGGTCACAAGTCACAATATCCAATAAATATAAGAAGCTGTTTTTTGAACTTGTTCCTTGTGACTCGGAGTTAAACGGCAGGCTCACGACCTCTTTCTTAAACGGTGTTCAATCAGCTGTTCCTCGGTATTAGCTCAAAAACCGGCAAAATATAAGGAGATATTTTTCCGTATGTTTCTCTAATACTCAGGTCAAAACGCTGATTTCACAACCTCTTCCTTAAACGGTGTTCAAAAGCTTGCATCTGCGGTAATAAGTCCAACCAAGTTAAAAACATTAAGAAGCTGTTTTTACTTGGCTGTTCTTATTACTTGATGCAGGGCAGCTTTTTCACAACCTCTTGGTACACGGTGTTCCAGAAGTAGCTTCTTCGGCAATAAGCCGAAATATCACAAAAATTTGAGAAGCAATTTTCGTAAATTCCTTCTTATTTCTTGAAGCTGACCACTTCTGTCACAACCTCTTTGATTACTTCGTTTGATTTTATTTTAATATAAGTTGATTAAAAGAGAGCATGATTTGTTTTATTTTCTCACTAATTTTTCCAACACAACTAAGAATACCATAAAAGCTGATTTTGGAGGAGGTTCCTACTACAAGTCTAAAACGAAATTTAAGACTTTTCCTCATAAAATACTGGTTTATTTTGGTCTCATGTAAAACTCGCTGAAGGCCTCTTCACTTATAAATGCTTCCCCAGCTGCCAGTACGTCTTTCATTTGGATCGAATCGATGATTTCAGGAAGATCAAATAAAGTTCGATCGCCAAATAAACTTTGCGTAAATTGATTGGCAATATATTCGATCGAATTTAATGATTGGAAATATTGTCCAAGCATTTTCTTCTTCAGCAAATCGAGATTTGTTTCTGACACTTCCGGATCATCAGCGAATCCAAGAATGATTTCTTTGACTTTTTCTGCTGCTTTCTCTGGTTCGTCCGTATCTCCGCTGAAGTCCGCAAAGTGAAATTCACGATCCAAGCTGAATTCAAAACCAAAGCTGTCATCGATAATTCCTTGATTGTACATCGCTAGATAGTTTCGAGAAGTATTGCCTAAAATCATTTGGAACAACAGATTGATTGCTGTTTTATAGCGTAACAGTTCTGTTCCTTCTTGCGGCAATGTGTCTAATCCTTTAATACCAAGTACAAATTTATCTCGTGTAATGGCTGCTTCCAATGCACTTTGTTTGATGATTTCTTTTGTGTTTTCAGGGAAATAACGTACAATTTCTTGCTTTGGAGGGAAATTTTTTGCTTCTTGGTTTTCCCGAATAAGTTTCATCAATTTCTCAGGCTCCATCTTACCAACTACAAATAAAACCATATTGCTTGGCTGATAAAACGTCCGATAGCACGTATACAAGTCTTGAGCTGTGATTTTGTCGATACTTTCAACCGTGCCCGCAATATCGATATGCAATGGGTGTGTAGGATACAAGTTATTTAGTATGCCAAAAAACATCCGCCAGTTAGGGTCGTCTTCATACATTTGGATTTCCTGACCGATGATTCCTTTTTCCTTGTTTACAGTTTCTTCTGTGAAGTAAGGTGCTTGTACAAAATCGATCAGAGTCGTCAGATTCTTTTCTACCTGATCCGTCGTAGAAAACAGATAGCTGGTTTTCGTAAAACTTGTGAAAGCATTGGCGGAAGCTCCTTGTTTCCCAAATAATTGAAAGACATCACCATCTTCTTTTTCAAACAACTTATGTTCTAAAAAATGGGCAATTCCATCTGGAACTTTCACCTTTTCTTTTTCACCATAGGGAATAAATTCGTTATCGATCGAACCATAATTCGTACTGAACAAACCATATGTCTTGTGATAGTCATTTTTAGGCAACAAATACACGGTCAAACCGTTTGGCAGTACTTCATGATAAAGTGTTTCATTGATTTGCTCATATTCTGTTTTATTCATTTGCATTTCCTCCTGCTAAAAAGAAGATTGCCTGCAATTCGATTTGCTCAGCTACTTGTTGTATCTCTTTGATCGTTACGCTCTCCATACGTTTCAACCATTCTTCATCAGATAATTTTGTTTCCGGCAGCCAGCTGTCCAAAAAAGAAGCTTCGATTGCCGCTTGCGGAGAGTCTAGAGAAAGCAGATATTGGTTTCTCAGCATTGCTTTTGTCTGAGACAGTTCCAACTCTGTTATTTCACCATTTCGCAAACTTTCTAATTGCTCGTGAATCAGATGAAGTACTTGATTTCGGTTCTTTTCATCGATACCGGTTTGGACACTCATGAATCCTCGGAACGTATCCACGCTACTAGAGGCATAATAAGCTAGACTTTCTTTCTCTCTGACATTCATGAAAAGTTTAGAGTGAGGAAAACCGCCAAATAAACCGTTAAAGACCATTAGCGCAAAACGTTCTGGTTCATCGTAATACACATTTGTCTGATAAGCTAGGTTCAGCTTTGCTTGAACGATTGGCTCACGTACTTGTCGTTCCTTCACGATATTCACTTGAGGTTGGGTATAAAACAGATCTGGATAAACTGTTTCCCGCGACTCAAATGGTAATTGCCCAACTGCTTCAGCTGCTTTGTCCGGATCAACATCGCCGACAACAAAAATGTCGATTTGATCATTTGCCATCATTTCTTGATAGTAGGACGCTAGCGAACTAGCAGTGATCTTGTCCAAATCTTCGACTACGCCCAACCCTGGGATCTTTTGTTCCGGGCTGTTTTCAAAATAAAGTTCTTGCAAGGCATAGGAAGCAAAAGTTTGTTTATCTTCCTTCAAACTTTCCAAATATAGACGCAGATTGTTCTTTTCCAAGTCAAACGTCAACTGATCAAACTGATGATTTTTAATATTTGGATAAAATAAAACCTCTTTTAAAAAATCTACCGCTTGAGAAAAAAGGTTTGGATCATTGACATATTCACCATTCACAAAACTGATCCCTGCGTTTAGCCAATGTAAATTTCCTTTTTTTCTAACTGATAATCCAAAGCTTGCGCCATAAAGCTCTGCAAGTTGCGCACTTAACTTTGTCTGATCCGGATAATTCAAACTATTTGTTTCCAACATGCTGCTGAGAAGTGAACGTTTCGTGATGACTTCTTGTTGCAGACGCGCAGTAAAACGGATAAAAATCCGGATCGTTTTGTATTGTTTTGTTGGTAAGACATGAAGATTCACGCCTTCTGCCAATTGATACACCATATTTATATGCTCCTTTTCACAGTTGATTGCCCGCTTACTCTTTTAATGGGTCAACCTGCCTTTTTTACTTATTCCTCTGCTTGAAATTTATAAGTTCAGGCAATTCGCCGTTTTTTCTAAATGATGTTACACTTTATAGTATAGCATAGATGTTTTTTATCAAAAGAAACAGACGGCTAAAAGCGTATATTGTTTTTTTATTTTTTATTTTTCGATATACTAAAGACAAATAAAAGAAGGGAGGGTCATTCATGATCAAAGAATTCAAAGAGTTCATCATGCGTGGAGATGTCTTGGATCTTGCTGTCGGCGTTGTTATTGGTAGTGCGTTTACAAGCATCGTAAACCAAGTGGTGCAAGGCTTGATCACACCACTAATAGGTTGGTTTGTCGCAATGATCACAGGTACTTCTGATTTAGAAGGAGCACTTTCAATTCTTGACTGGTCGCCGACAAAAGGCGTCACATTTGCGTTTGGTAACGTTATTAGTGCTATCATTACATTTCTGATCACTGGTTTTGTCTTATTCTTAGTTGTCAAAGCGGCAAACCGTGCGAAGAATTTACGCTCCAAAGAAGAGCAAGTGGAAGTGGAAGAAACTCCTACTGCAGAAGATTATCTTAGTGACATACGCGATCTTCTTGCCAAACAAGTGGCAGAAGACAATACACATCCAGTAGAGCAAACAAATCTTTCCGATACTTCTAAATAATAAAGAATCTAAAAAAAAGAAAGCCGATTTTCAGTGTCGGCTTTCTTTTTTTAGATTCTTAACTTGCTACTTGTTCCTTTTTCATGTCGATATGTGGAATATCATCTTCCAAATACACATCTGAGATTGCCTTGAATCCAAACGACTCATAAAAAGCTTGTAGGTATTCTTGTGCGCCGATCACGATTGGTTTTTCTGGAAAATTTTTCTGGATCATGTTAATCGTTTCTTGAACAATCTTTCTTCCTAAACCATCTTTACGGTTGTCCTGATGAACAAGGACACGTCCAAAATGGATACTCTCCGCTTCTTCATATACTCGCGTGTAGGCAAGGATCTTCCCATCAGTATCTTGAAAAAACGTATGCCAAGCTTGTCCATCAATGTCATCAACTTCTTGATAAGGACACTGTTGTTCCACAACAAAAACTGCGATTCGTTCTTTGACGATCGCGTAAAACTCTGCTGTTGACAATTCTTCAAATTTCTTTACCTGATATTCCACTAAGCAAACGCCCCCTGCTTTTTTATTCTTAGCATACCGATTCGCACACAAAAAAGCAAACGAACCTTACGAATCTCAGGCTCGTTTGCTTTTTAAACTGCTTCAGTTAAAAATTCGATCTCAACTGTCCGAGTAAGTACATCTGAATAGCTGTAAGATACTCGTTCAAAAGAATTTTCTTCAGGATCCAAATCAACAACGAATACTGAAGGATAGGTTTCTGTTAAAACGCCGCGGCGTTCTGTTTGACGCTTTCTTCCTGTCTGAGCAACCAACATGATTGGGCTGCCGATACGACCTTCTAAATCTTTCTTGATTGAAGCTAAAGTTGTTGGCATACAGTTCACCTCTACTATCAACTATACCACATATTTTTAAAATTTTCAAGTTTACCATAAAAAAAAAAGAAATGCAATAAAAATAAATAAGAAGCTCATTAAGATTTTTCTAAATTATTCCTCATTATAAAATTTCAAGTGTTTTTTTATTTTGAGTTTTACTCTCCCGTAAGCGCTCATTACTTGCTTGTGATCCATTGCTAAACATTCAGCCATGTCTACAAAATCAACGCCTTGCATATAATAATGAAAAATTTTAGCTTCTATTTTTGAAAACTGGATTTCGCAATTTTCGATTGCTTCTTTTAATAAAAGATGCTGAATCGCTAAAGGTTCTTGCAATGTGATCTCTGCTAAAAAGTCTGGTCCTTCTGTCTCTATTTTTTGGTCGATTGAGACTTCATCTTTTTGATCACGACGCTTCAGCGCGTTCTGCTTCCTCAACAGAGAATAGATTTGATTGCTTATAATGCTTTTATAATAACTTCCAAAGCTAACACCTTTGCTTTTTTCGTAAGTTCTCAATGCCTGATATAAAGCGATCCTTGCTTCTTGTTCCCAATCCTCAGAAACATAATTTCTTAAATAATAGGTGTTTTTCAAACGTAGTAAAAGTGGAAAATATTTTTGATACAGGGCAGCAAATGCTTCTTCGTCACCATTACGTGCAGCGCGCAATAACTCCTCAGACATAAAATAATTCCTCCATAAATTCGTTTATGGAGGAATCTTATCATCAATGATTCATCGAACTGATTAGAACGATATGTTATTTATTTTTTCTCATTAAATCGTCCAATTTTTGGGACAATTTTTTTAACTGCTCTTCATTCCATGGAGAATTACGTCGGAAATCAATAAAATGCATATCTTTATTTTCTTGGGCTATTGTTTTTTCCGTTTTTTTTATCGTCTTATATAATTCATAAGCAGAAGTTCGTAATGCTCCTTGGGAAAAGATCATCCACTGTTCTGCTAAATCGCTTGTCGCCACTGTCACTTGTGTCAAACGGTCATTCAGCTGACCAGCGATTCTCTCGATATAACTGTCAGCCGTTTCGTCTTCTTTCGTAAAAACAACATCCAACTGGTATTTCTTATAATTTTGTTGGATGCCCGGAACTAATTGGGCATCGAAGACAACGATGACTTCTAGTCCTTCATATTTCGCATAATTTGATAAACGATGTAAAAGAGCTTCTCTTGCATCCGCCATTTTGTCCTGCTTTTTAAGCTGGACAAGTTCCGGCCACGAACCAATCATGTTGTAGCCGTCTACAATCAACAGCTGTTTTTTCATGGTCTACTCCCCCTGACGTTGGGAAAAAGCCTGATACATAAGCAAACCAGCAGCAACACTGGCATTTAAGCTCTGGACGTGCCCGGTCATCGGGATCGTCAGCAATTCATCCATTTCTTTTTTCAATCCTGGACTCATTCCTTTGCCTTCATTACCAATGACTAAAGCAATTGATCCTTTGGCATTCCATTTTTGGAAGTTTGTGCCGGTCATATCTGTGCCAAATACCCAAAATCCTGTTTCTTTGAGCTGTTGCACAGCTTGTACCAAATTCGTCACGCGTGCAACAGGGACATGTTCGACTGCCCCAGTGGAAGTCTTTGTTACGATAGGTGTGATTCCAACTGCTCGGTGTTTTGGTATGATCACACCATCGACGCCACTTGCGTCTGCTGTCCGTAAAATCGACCCAAAATTGTGTGGATCTTCGATGCTATCCAAAATCAAAAAGAAGGGGTCTTCTTTTTTCTCTTTTGTTCGTTCAATCAGTTGGTCAAGGGATAAATATTCATAAGGTGTAATCGCAAGAACGACTCCTTGATGCACGCCGTGATCGCTCAAAGTTTCTAATTTTTGTTTAGGAACCCATTTGACTGGCACAGCTTGTTCACGTGCGATTTCTTTCAGTTCTTCTACTTTTTCTCCTCGTGAATCTTCTTGAAGAAAGAGTTTATTCCCTCGCCCTTGTTGTAGCGCTTCTACTGCGGCATGGTGTCCAAAGACGAAATTATCTTCTAATGCTTCTTCATTTTGATCAGAAACTGACTGATTTCGTCCAGTTTGCTTTTTATTTGGATATCTATTTTGTTTTTTGTCTTCAAATCCACGTTTCGATTGATGTTTGTTTGTTCTTTCTTTACCCATTTTTTTCACCAACTTTCTGAATACACCAGCGGATCAATTCTTCCATCCGCTCGGTTTGTTTTGTCAAATGCAGATAGCCCATGAGCGCTTCGAACCCTGTTGCGACCCGATACGTCGTAACATCAGCATTTTTTGCGCTCGTATGGCTTTTAGCATTTCTTCCTCTGCGATAATAAAGTTCTTCTTCTTCTGTCAAAAGATGTTCTTCCAGCATTTGCTGAATCAAAAAGGCTTGTGCATTCGCAGAAACATAATTCGTTGCCGCACGATGCAGCTTGTTGGGTTTTGTTTCTCCTTGATCAATCAGGTGGTCACGAACATAGATTTCGTAAATCGCATCTCCAACATAAGCCAAGGCTAAACCGTTCAATTGTGTGTAATCTCTCATGCTTCTCTTCTCCATCGGGTTCCTTGCGGTGTATCTTCTAATAAGATCCCTTTTTCTTTCAACAAATCACGAATTTCGTCGCTTCGGACAAAATCACGATTGCTTCTTGCTTGATTTCGTTCTTCGATCAATTGTTCAATCTCTTCATCTAATAACTCTTCTGCTGTAAATAAAATACCGAAGATCGAAAGCCATTGCGAGAATAAAGCTTCTCCTTGTGCCAAGACAGCGGCAGAAACTTTCGGCTGGTCTAGATAAGTGTTCAGCCACTTAGCAAGCTCATAGACCACTGTGATCCCATTTGCTGCATTAAAATCATCGTCCATTTCTTCGATGAATCGCTGTTCTAAATTTTCTAACAAAGCGATTTTATCCGCATCATCTGCCAAATTCTCTGAGGCAGTTTCTTGGCGGAATTTCAAATTGTCAAACGTATTCTTCAGTCGTTGTAAATTGGTGGCTGCTTCTTTCATCGTCGTTTCACTGTAGCGGATCGGACGACGGTATTGTGTGGTCGCCATGAAGAAACGCAAGACTTGTGGATCAACGTTTTTGATCATTTCATGTACAGTGATGAAATTCCCTAGAGATTTACTCATTTTTTCATCGTCTTCGCCAATCGTTACATAGCCATTGTGCATCCAGTAATTAGCGAATTTTTTCCCTGTTTTCGCTTCACTTTGTGCGATTTCATTTTCATGATGAGGAAATTCTAAATCTTGCCCGCCACCATGGATATCGATCGTTTCTCCTAAATGTTTTGTTGCCATAACGGAACATTCAATATGCCAACCGGGACGTCCTTTGCCCCATGGTGAATCCCAAGAAATCTCGCCAGGTTTTGCTTGTTTCCATAAAGCGAAATCTAATGGGTCTTCTTTTTGCTGCTGTTCTTCCCCTGTACGCTGACTTGCTCCGACTTCCAGTTCATCGATGGATTGGTCACTTAATTTCCCATAATTTTCAAATTTACGGGTACGGTAATACACATCACCTGAAGATTCATAAGCATAGCCTTTTTCAACCAACACTTGAATAAATGCTAAAATATCTGGCATATGATCCATGACTCTTGGATGCAGTGTAGCAGGCTCGACATTCAACGCTTTCGTATCTTCTTCAAATGCTCGGATGAAACGATCAGCAACTTCTGGTGCTGTAATACCTAATTCATTTGCTGTACGGATGATTTTATCGTCTACATCCGTGAAATTCGATACGAAATCGACTTTATAGCCTCGATATTCAAAATAGCGTCGAATTGTATCGAAAGCAATGGTGCTACGAGCATTTCCGATATGGATATAATTATACACAGTCGGTCCGCAGACATACATACCGACATGTCCCTTTTGTATAGGGATGAATTCTTCTTTTTTTCTGGTCAATGTATTGTAGATTTTTATCATTCTGATCTCCTCACTTTTTCTCCTTTGATTCGAACGACTTTTGCTGGTACTCCTACCGCTGTAGCGTCGTCTGGAACATCTTTCAACACAACGGCACCTGCACCGATTTTGGCGTTTTTTCCGATCGTTACCGGTCCTAATATCTGCGCATTCGCAGAGAGCATGGCTCCTTGTTTAACAGTTGGGTGTCTTTTACCCGTTTCTTTTCCTGTGCCGCCTAATGTTACGCCATGGAATAAAATCACATCGTCCTCGATTTCTGCGGTTTCGCCAATGACGATTCCCATTCCATGGTCGATGAACACGCCAGTTCCAATCGTTGCTCCTGGATGGATCTCAACACCAGTTAGGAAACGCCAGAATTGAGCATTGATCTTCGCCAATAAAAAGAGCCGGTGCTGATATAAAAAATGAGAGAAACGATGCCAAAACAAGGCATGAAAACCAGGGTATGTCAAAACGATCTCAGCTGTCGAACGTGCAGCCGGATCGTTTCTCTTTGCTGCATCAATCGCTCGGGTAAACCAACTCATGACTTTCCACTCCTTTCGTAAGAATTTTATGTAGGAAATCATCTTCTTATAAAGAAAAGAAGCGCCTTTTAAATAAGTTTCCTTATCAAAAGACGCTTTCCGCGTGGTTCCACTTTTCTTCATAATCAATGATTATCTCTGACAGCTAACGCCTGTTATACGTTCTTGGCTACTTTGTTTCCTATAAAACAGTTTTTCCTGTTTTCTGTGTTTCGCCAAGACCACTCCCAGAGGCATTTCGGCAACCATTCATTGATACCTTGCACCACCCGGTATCTCTCTTGTAATGATCAGCTGCTTACTTTTTTCTGTTCATCGTGTTTAGTTCAGTACTTGATTTAAATGTGCTAATGATTTTTCACGACCAAGCAATTCGATCGTTTCAGGCAATTCTGGACCATGCATTTGTCCTGATACAGCTACACGGATTGGCATGAAAAGATTTTTTCCTTTTACGCCAGTTTCTTTTTGAACAGCTTTGATGGCAGCTTTGACAGTTGGAGCATCTACTACTTCCATTTGTTCTAGCTGTGCTTTGAATGCGTGGAGAACAGTAGGAACTGTTTCACCAGCAAGTACTTCTTTTGCTGCTTCATTCAATACAGGATGTTCATTGAAAAATAGCGTAGACAGATCAACGATTTCTGCAGCATAGCTCATTTGAGGTTGATACAGGCTAACGATCTTCTTCACCCATTCGATTGTCTTTTCATCTGGGTTTTCTGCTACACGTCCATCAGCGATTAGATAAGGCAGACACATGTCAGTAAATGCATCTAGATCCATTGCTTTGATGTAATGGTTGTTTACCCATTGCAGTTTTTTCGCATCGAAAGCTGCGGGTGATTTACTTAGGCGTTTTGGATCGAACATTTTGATCAATTCTTGGTGTTCGAAGATTTCGTCTTCGCCCACAGGTGACCAGCCCAATAATGCAATAAAGTTGAACATTGCATCTGGTAGATAGCCTAATTCGCGATATTGTTCGATAAATTGCAAGATTGATTCGTCACGTTTGCTTAGTTTTTTACCTGTTTCACTGTTGATGATCAATGTCATATGTCCGAAGGTTGGTGGTGTCCAGCCAAATGCTTCATAGATCATCAGTTGTTTTGGTGTATTGGCAATATGGTCATCTCCACGTAAAACGTGAGTGATTTTCATCAAATGATCATCGACCGCAACAGCAAAATTATAAGTTGGCATACCATCGCGTTTTTGGATGACAAAGTCGCCACCGATATTATCGGATTCGAACGAAATAGCGCCTTTCACCATATCTGTAAATGCGTATTCTGTATTGCGAGGCACACGGAAACGTACAACAGATTCTAGACCTTGTGCTTCTTTTTCTGCTTGTTCTTCAGGTGTCAAGTTCGCACATGTTCCTGCGTAATGAGGCATTTCTCCTCTTGCGCGTTGTGCTTCCCGTTCTGCTTCTAATTCTTCTTCTGTGCAATAGCATTTGTATGCTCGATTGCTAGCAAGCAGCTGATCAATCAGCGGTTGATAGATTTCTTTACGTTCAGATTGACGGTAAGGGCCGTATTCTCCAGGATTTTCAGGAGATTCATCCCAATCCATTCCCAACCAAGCAAGGTTTTCCAACTGGCTTTTTTCGCCATCTTCGATATTACGTTTTTGGTCAGTATCCTCAATACGAATAATAAAGTCTCCATCATTGTGGCGGGCAAACAAATAATTGAATAATGCAGTTCTTGCATTTCCAATATGCAGGTGCCCAGTTGGACTTGGTGCATAGCGTACGCGTACTTTCGTCATTTTCTTCCTCTTCTTTCAAACTAGACTTTGACTAACAGCAAAAATTCCGTCAGTTACGGCTTCTCAAATATCATTTATTTAAAGCCACTCAGCACAAATTTTACCTTTTCTAAGGTAAATAGTAAAGCCAACTGGTTGAATTTCCTTACCAGTTGGCTGAATTTCTTTTTTATTTTGATTGTTTAGTCTTTTTCTCTGTCTCTTTTTTATTGTCGATTCCTCGTCCTGCATGTGCAGGTTTAGCAAAGATCATGCGTCCAGCAGCTGTTTGAAGGGCACTTGTTACAACGACTTCGATACGTTCATTCATGTAATGCTGTCCATCTTCTACGACAACCATCGTGCCGTCATCAAGGTAGGCTACTCCTTGTTGGCGTTCTGTCCCGGCTTTTACTACTAGAACATTCATCGTTTCACCAGGGATGACGACTGGTTTTACGGCATTTGCCAACGCATTGATATTAAGAACAGGTACATTTTGGAATTCAGAGACTTTATTCAAGTTATAGTCATTGGTTACAATGACACCATCTAAAAGCTTAGCCAATTTGATCAATTTGCTGTCTACTTCACTGATATCTTCAAAGTCTCCATCGTACATTTCGACAGATATACCCTCTTCTTTTTGCAAGGCATTTAGGATATCTAATCCGCGACGACCACGCACACGTTTCAAACTATCCCCTGAGTCCGCGATGTATTGTAGTTCGTAAAGAACAAAATTAGGGATCATCAAGGTTCCTTCTAAGAATCCAGTCTTTGTAATATCATAAATCCGACCGTCAATGATCACGCTTGTATCCAAGATTTTATATTTATGGAAATTTTCTCCTGATTTTCGTTCTAACAGTTGACTCTCAACTTGACTAGCTGTTTCTTGCTCGATTTTTTTGCTTCGTGAACCAAAAACTTTCTTCCATTCTTCGATTCGTGTCGTTCCCATTCTCAATCCCAGATAGCCTAAGATGATCATCAGTAAAATCGGCAATACACTATTGACGAATGGAATTTCCATATTGTAAAGAGGGGTCGAGATCACAACACCTAAAGTCAATCCGATGATCGCACCGATCGCACCGAAGAGAAGATAAGTCAAGCTGACCTCACTTAGTTTTTGTTCTACTTGTTTGATAATAGCTGAGATATGTTTGGCCAACAGCAAAGATAATAAAAAGAAAATAAGTGCGCCTAACAGGCTGTTGGTAAATGTATTATTCAGCCATCCGTTTGACTGTTGACCGATTGCCTGCCAAGCTGAGGGTAAAAATGAAATACCCAAGCTTGCGCCGACAATGATCATCAGCAAAGTAATGACACGTTTTTGCATCGTTTTTCCTCCGTTTCGACAATCATTTATTAGTTAGCGGAACACACGCTTCAACGTTTCAGCCAAAGTTGCTACTCCAACTATCTCGATTCCTTTTGGCGCTTCCCAGTTACCTAAGTTGTTTTTAGGTAGGTATACTTTTGTGAAGCCGAGTTTTTGGACTTCTTTGACTCGTTGTTCAATATGACTGACACGTCTGATTTCTCCAGTCAGTCCAATTTCACCGATGAAACATTCCGTTGGCTGTGTTCCTTTTTCTTTATAGCTTGAAGCAATACTGACAGCGATAGCTAAATCAATCGCTGGTTCATTTAATTTTACCCCACCTGCAGCTTTTAAGTAAGCATCTTGATTCTGAAGAAGCAACCCAGCTCTTTTTTCCAGCACTGCCATGATCAGAGATACCCGATTGAAATCAAGACCTGTTGTTGTTCGTTTGGCATTTCCGAACATAGTAGGTGTGACTAATGCTTGGATCTCTACCAAAATTGGACGTGTCCCTTCCATTGCCACAACGATAGCAGAGCCAGTTGCACCGTCTAGGCGTTCTTCTAAGAAAATCTGTGAAGGATTAGCGACTTCTTCCAATCCATGCTCATGCATTTCAAAAATCCCAATCTCATTCGTTGAGCCAAATCGGTTTTTTACTGCTCGCAAAATCCGAAAACTATGATGTTGTTCACCTTCAAAATATAACACCGTATCCACCATATGTTCTAACATTCTTGGGCCGGCGATCGAGCCTTCTTTGGTAACATGACCGACGATAAAAATGGCTATCCCATTTGTTTTAGCGATTTTGAGTAGTTCTGCAGTGGTTTCTCTTACTTGGCTGACACTTCCTGCCACACTTGTGATGTCTGGCTGCGTCATCGTTTGGATGGAATCAATGATAACATAATCAGGGGAGATATGTTCGATGGCACGACTGATTTCGTTCATATCTGTTTCAGCGTATAGATAAAATTCTGTGTTGATACTTCCGAGGCGTTCCGCGCGTAATTTTATCTGCTCTGCGCTTTCTTCGCCGGATACATATAAGACTTTTCCGCCTATGGCTGCTAATTGCTGAGAAACTTGTAACAGCAAAGTGGATTTCCCGATACCTGGATCGCCACCAATCAAGACCATAGACCCTGGCACCACACCTCCGCCTAACACACGGTTCAGTTCTTCTAATTTTGTTTTGATCCGAGGTTCTTTTTTAGGGACGACGTCTGCGATTTTTGTTGGTTTTGCTTTTTCTCCTGTCAAACTTGTCCGAGTTCTGCGGTCCGTTGTATCTTGTTCGATTTCTTCGACCATCGTATTCCATTTTCCGCAATTTGGGCAGCGTCCCAAGAACTTAGGCGACACATACCCGCAATTTTGGCAAACAAATTGTACTTTTGATTTTTTTGCCATTGTACCGCCTCCTTTTATCCTAATCATGAGACATTAAATCAAGCTTAAGTATCTTTAACGTTTTATTTACTGGAAGAACCAAATCCGCCTTGACGTTGAGCAGTCGTTTGATCTTGATCTGCTTTTAAAAACGGCAAAAAGATCCCTTGGCCGATACGCTCGCCTTTTTTGATCACTACATCCTTGAAACCAAAGTTGGTGAATTGGAACATGATATGGCCTTCATTTGCCTCATTATTGTAATAATCACTGTCAATCACACCTACTCCGTTTGTCAACACTAAAAACCGCTTCAACGGATTGCTTGAACGGTTAGCAAGCTGCAAAAATTCATCTTCTCCCATGTAAGCTTTGATTCCAGTAGGCACGAGGGTTGGTTTCAATTGTTTTTCATTTTCTGATACATCTTTTTTCAATCCATCTGCGACTGTTTCCAACCCCTTTTTCCAGCCTGCTTTCCAGATACTTGGAATCACGACCTCTTCTGCTGCTTCAAAATCATAGCCAGCAGCATGATGTGTAGCGCGCTGCGGTAGATTGATATTTTGATCTTTATATTTAGAAATAACTTCAAATCCTCTTTTTCTCACCGGTTTTCCTCCCTAAATAAACTACTCCTATTCTAACATATCCGAGGCTGTAAAAGACTTTCTTTACAAATTCTTCAAGAAATTCTGCTATCTTAAAGTAAACCATTAATTCGTTCTTTTTCCAAACGACTGCAAGTTGTACAAAAAAACTATTTTTTACATGACTTTACT
The DNA here is from genome assembly GCF_051711525.1 of Enterococcus sp. DIV0901a. Classification (NCBI taxonomy): domain Bacteria; kingdom Bacillati; phylum Bacillota; class Bacilli; order Lactobacillales; family Enterococcaceae; genus Enterococcus; species Enterococcus sp. DIV0901a. Next base: position 2,559,709 of record NZ_JBIOMW010000001.1, read on the forward strand.
CGTCAAAACAAGTAGAATAGAACGAAATTAATGAGTGGATATTTGATTGAGGTGTCACATGCGTAAAGAAATTAAAAATGCAAAACGAATTATTGTCAAAGTAGGAACAAGTACATTGATTTATCCCAATGGAAATATCAATCTTGCGGCAATCGATCAGTTAGCTTTTGTCCTTTCTGATCTTAGAAATCGGGGAAAGGAAGTGATCTTAGTCTCATCAGGAGCTGTAGGCGTTGGTATGCATAAATTACATTTGTCAGAACGTCCGACTTTGATTCCTGAACAGCAAGCTGCGGCGGCTGTTGGTCAAGCCGAACTGATGAATATCTATAATCAAAGATTCAGTGTATATAATCAACAGACGGCACAGATCCTCGTGACAAGAGACGTGGTAGATTATCCTGAAAGTCGTAAAAATGTGAGGAATACATTGGAACAGCTTTTGATTATGGACACGATCCCTATCGTGAACGAAAACGATACTGTAGCAGTGGATGAATTAGATCATCTGACAAAATTTGGCGATAATGATCAGCTGTCAGCCATCATGGCAAAACTTGTCGCGGCAGACCTTTTGATCGTCCTTTCTGATATCGACGGGTTTTATTCAGATAATCCGACTACAAATCCCGAGGCTCAGATGTATCGCTATATCGATAAAATCGATGAAAAGATTCTGGCACAAGCAGGTGGTGCTGGTAGCACATTTGGAACAGGCGGTATGCAGAGTAAATTAAAAGCCGCTTCTAGGATATTTGAAGCAAACAGCGCAATGATTTTAGCAAATGGAAAAAATCCGGCAATTATTTTTGATATTCTTGCAGGAAAAGAAGTAGGTACTTTATTTAAGGAGGACTTGAAATGACTGACTTGATGCAATTAGGACAACAGGCAAAAGATAGCGCGCAACAACTAGCACTTATGCCTACAAACCGCAAAAATGAGCTACTTGTTCAAATGGCACAAACCATCAAAAAGAATCAACAAGCGATCATTGAAGCAAATCATAAAGACTTAGAAAAAGCAGTCGAAAACAATATCAGTGAAACGATGCAAGACCGCTTGCAGCTGACACCTGAGCGAATCAATGCCATGGCTACAGAGATCGAAAAAATTGCTTCGTTAGACGATCCTATTGGAAAAGTAGATGAGATGTGGACGAACACCGACGGATTGAGAATCGGCAAAAAGCGCGTGCCACTAGGCGTGATCGGCATCATTTACGAATCTCGTCCAAATGTCACGACAGATGCAGCTAGTCTAGCATTCAAATCAGGGAATGCCGTTATCCTTCGCGGTGGCAAAGAAGCATTCTTCTCGAATCAATTATTAGTCCAATTATTGCAGCAAGTACTGGTCAGTGCTGGCGAATCTCCTTATGCCATCCAGTTTGTCGATGATACTTCTCATGAAACTGCAGGACAGTTGATGCGATTGACAGAATACTTAGATGTGCTGATTCCTCGAGGCGGAGCAAAATTAATCCAACGAGTCAAAGAACAGGCAACGGTACCTATCATTGAAACAGGTACAGGAAATAATCACGTATATATCGATAAAGAAGCACAGTTATCTATGGCAGTGAACATCATCGTCAATGCAAAAGCTTCCCGTCCATCTGTCTGTAACGCGGCAGAAACATTGCTGATCCATTCTGAGATCGCACCTTTTTTCTTGCCAGCTATTGAAAAAGAACTGGTAGAACACGGGGTCTCTTTACGTGCGGATGCTCGTGCGTTAGAATATCTAGAGACGGCTGCTTTAGCAGAAGACACAGATTGGGATACTGAATATCTAGATTATATCCTTGCTGTCAAAGTGGTCGATTCTTTGGATGAAGCAATTGCACATATCAATCGGCATAATACTAAACATTCAGAAACGATCGTGACAGATAGTTATGCGGCTAGTCAACGTTTCTTAAATGAAGTGGACGCGGCGGCTGTCTATGTCAATGCCTCCACTCGTTTTACAGACGGATCGGTATTTGGTTTTGGTGCAGAGATTGGTATCTCTACTCAAAAGTTGCATGCCCGTGGTCCAATGGGGTTAAATGAATTAACTTCCACAAAATATATCATTTATGGCGATGGACAAATCCGCGAATAATGTTTCGTGTGAAACATTATTCCCGCCTTTTGCCTTTTTTCTGTAAAGGTTCTATCCAACTAGAAAGGTGTCAATATGTTTGAAATTTTAATGATTTTTTTTATTTACCTTATTTCTCTGAATATCGCTGCTTTTCTGGGAGTCGGTATTTTATCCCTTTTCTTTCAATTCAAAAAACGAAGCATAGGGAGTCAACGGGAAAAATGGTCGCAGTATTTTGACAAAATCGGGCCAAAAGGGCTGGTTACACGCTTGCACATTAGTTACATGGTTGCATTATGCTTATTAGCGACAATCAATTACTATTCTTTTTTCGATCATTCAATCGCTTATACGATTACGCTACTGATTGCTGGGATTTTTCACTTATCTTATAAATATCAGCTGAATAAAAACCACTTGAATCGGACTTTCCGCTAAAAAATATCCGTACGATAAGTAGAGTGCCTTGAAGATCGGCAAAAAACTGCCGGACTTTTTAGAGCGTGGGACAAAAGTAAAGAAAAACTTTTGTCCCACGCTCTAAACATGTATAAACGGCGGGAGCAGAAGCAACTCCTTCGGAAATAAGCTGAAATTCACAAAAATTTGAAAAGCAATTTTCGTGAATTTCTTCTTATTTCTTGGAGTTAAACGCTTCTGTCCCAGCCTCTTCCCATATAAACGGTGTTCGCCTACCAGCTGCCTGGTAAATCTGTTTCCTCTTCGTTAAGAAGCGAAAATCCGTCAAATGTTTCGCCATCATAATAACGAAGCAGCTCATCCATGGACAAGTTCATCGTTTTTTCTTTTTCTTCTTCCGCTGATTCAGCCAGTAGCTGTTCCCGATACACCTGATACATACCAGCTATTTTTTGCTGCATCGCTTTTCTAGTTTCACCTTCCGCATTGATTATTGGCAATTCTTTGATATAGCCACGATAAATCAACCGATCATCTGAAAATTCAATGGGTAATTCAACGAGTGTCAACCCGACTTCCTGAAAATATTCTTCCAGCATCTATTATCCCCCCATTCTTTTTCTTAAATGAATTTTAGCTTACCTACTGAAAATTTTCCAGTTTCATTATTTTGAGAAAAAAAGGGAATGTGACAAAAATCGTGTCACATCCCCTTTTTCCGAATAAATGGTGTTCTTCTGCCAACTCCTCAATCATAAGTCACAATATTCAACAAACATGAGAAACTGTTTTTTGAAATTGTTCCTTGTGATTCAGAGTTAAACGACAGTCTCACAACCTCTTGGTAAACGGCGTTCAATCAGCTGACCCTCGGTATTAGCTCAAAAAACGGTAAAATATGAGAAGCTATTTTTCCGTTTTGTTTCTCTAATACTTAGGATAAAACGCTGATTTTACAACCTCTGTTAAACGGTGTTCAATCAGCTGTCCTTCGGTATTAGCTCAAAAAACGGCAAAATATGAGGAACTATTTTTCCGTTTGTTTCTCTAATACTCAGGACAAAACGCTGATTTTACAACCTCCTGATAAACGGTGTTCAAAAGCCAGTTTCTCGGTATTAAGCCAAATTTATGCAAAAATGTGGAAAGTCACTTTCACAAAATTTTTCTTAATACTCGAAACTAAGCGACTTTTTCACAACCTCCTGATAAACGGTGTTCAAAAGCTTGCATCTGCGGTAATAAGCCCAACCAAACGAAAAATATGAGAAGCTATTTTTGTTTGGCTGTTCTTATGACTTGATGCAGGACAGCTTTTTCACAACCTCTGATTTCTTATTCTTCTTCATTTGTAGCAAAATAATTACGGTGATAAATGATACAACATACACTGATAAGAACAATGGCACCTGCAAAATAAAACGCATAGCTTTCACCAATATGTTCACCAATCACACCTGCAATAAATGGTGCTAAAGCTCCACCGAAAAAGCGGACAAAACTATAGCTGGACGAAGCAACGTTTCGTTGCAGACCTGGTATTTCCATAGCAATCGTCGTCAACAGTGTATTGATAATTCCTTGGAAAAATCCTGCTAACACAATGCTGATCGGTACAAGGACTGGCATAGAAGTTCCAGCTCCTAATAACAGCAAACAAATAATGAATAAGACAAATGCTGCTAAAATTGTCCGATAAGTCGTAAACTTCCGCTCAAGAGCCGGTGCAACGAAAATCGAAGCAATAGCCAGAAGCACACCCCAGCCAAAAAATACAAAACCGACTTCTAATTCAGAATAGCCAATCAATAAAAATGGCGCATACGCAAGTAAAGTAAAGAATCCGAAATTATATAACAATGCGATTAGTCCAACTGAACGAAGTTTATGATTGCTTAACGCTTTGACACCTTCCCAAAGGCCTACTTTTCTCTTTGGTTTCTCAGTTTCAGGTAAAAGTACCGCTAGGGCTATAAAACCGCAAAACATCAAAAATGCTACCCCAAAAAATGGATAACGCCATGAACCACTGCCCAAGACCCCACCGACTAGAGGGCCAACAGCCATTCCGCAGCCAAGTGCTGCTTCATACATCATGATTGCTTTTTCTGTGTTACCAACTAAAATACTGACGATCGTTGCTAAAGCAGTAGAGACAAATAAAGCATTCCCGACACCCCAGCCGGCACGTAACCCAATCAGCATTCCGATATTCCCAGATAATCCACCAAGACCAGCGAATACAACGATGATAAACAATCCTGTCATCAATGTTTTTTTCAAACCGATCCGACTAGATAAGAAACCTGTAAATAGCATCACCACACCAGTGACTAACATATAACTAGTAAATAACAGGGTCGTTTCAGCTGGCGTAGCGTTTAACTGTGCAGCAATCGTTTTTAAGATTGGGTCTACTAGACCCACTCCCATAAAAGCGATCATACAGGTAGCTGCTACAACTAGCGCTGAACTTTTCCCCTTTGTTTCTTCATTTGTTTGTTCTTGTATATCTATTTGATTCTCCAATATTTCCATCCCTTTCTCTCTATTAGCATCATACATGATTTATTTTACATGTCAATATGCACATGTAAAACATGGAAACTTTACTGTGATATAATAAAGAAAATAAGACGAGAGGTAGGATTTTTATGAATACTTTAGCCTATATATTATTATGCGTGCTTTTATCCAAACCACGTTCTGGGTATGAATTGAAGCAGCTGATCACAATTTTTTGGGAAGCCCATCACAGTCAGATCTATACAACGCTTGCCAAGTTAGACCAGCAGGGTTATGTGACCGTTTTGGACAAAGACGAGCACTCTCAAAAAAAGATCTACCACTTGACTGATGAAGGACGTGTTCTTGTAGAGGAATGGATCAAAGAGGAAACTCCCGCTCCTACGCAAAAAGATGAATTTCTAGCAAAAATCTATGCTTTTTCGACGCTCGATAAAACAACAGCTACTGGACTGCTATTCACTAGAGAACAACAGCTGAACAAAATCATGCAAAAAAATCAAAAAAAATTGAATGACCTCTCGCTAGACAAGAAACAAGAATTTGGACGTTATGTTGTGATCCAGCGCCGAATCATGCTTTGTCAGCAGGAACTCCAATGGTGTCAGCAAGTAAGAGAACAAATGCAGCAGTTTTTTGAGTAAGGGATAAACAGAACCTTTCTAGAAATATCTATTGAAGAGCAAATTATCTTCAATAAAAGAGCAATACAGTTGGAAAAGAAAAAGCGATCCGAACGACAGGCCAAAACCTATCGTTCGGATCACTATTTTTCTAGAACTGCATTCAAGAGACTATGACAAAAAGCATGCCAAGGCCTTTTTTCAAATAACAGTGTTCCATCATTCATTACTTTGAATTGCTTTTAGCACACTTCTTGAAAGCGGGCCAACGATGATCAACTGCAACGGTAAAGCGGCAATCACATTCATTTTCCAAGCATTCATATAAGCAGAGAATAATTGATCAGGTATTCCTTGTTCCATGATCACACCGAATAAAGACATACATGTCACCATTCCTAAAACCATCAAGCATGAAATAGTTAAGATCATTTGGACCTTGCTTTCTGGATTTACTGGTAGTTTAAAGGCAATTTTTTTCGCCAGCACACCGATGATGAAGACATCCAAAATGAAAGCCACCACGAATCCAGGCACTAGACCAATCAACAAACTTGATAAATGAAGGTCTTGATGCAACCATAAATTATACGCGCTCATTCCTAAGACCATCAAAAAACACATCATTGTTGTAAAAATTATTCCTTCTTTTTTATTTGTAGGCAATCTGTACCACTCCTTTAAATTTGTCACGAAAATCATCGTAGCACATTTAAAAATTTCTCGTAAGTACTTTTTTTATTTTCTGCCCTTTTATTTCATAAACTTCATCAGCCGTACGCTCGACAAAGTAAGAATCATGAGAAGTAAACAAAATCGTTCCCGGATATATTTGCATCAGCTTCTCTAAAGCTTCAATCGTTGCCATATCAATAAAATTAGTCGGTTCATCTAACAGCAACACATTACTTGGCTTAGTAAAAAGCAAAGCAATCGTCAGACGGGTCGCTTCTCCCCCACTTAATGTACATAACGGTTTCGTCAGAGTTTCCTGAGCAAACCCTAAGTGATTCAGCAAACTACGGACAAGCGATTCTGAAAACTCTGTTTGTCTCATGACAAAACGAATGATGGATTCTTCAGATGTCATTTGATAACCCTTTTGCTGATATACTTGAAAGCTTACTTTCGGAGAGAGAAGGATTCCTTCTCCTTGTTTGCGGATATGTTCTAATAAGGTTGTCTTACCTGAACCATTTTCACCGACAATCGCGATTTTTTTACCTAAAGAAAACTGAAAATCACCATTTACCAGTAATGTTCTCCCACTTCTTTCCAGTTGGACATTTTGTCCCATGATGGGATAGCGGCTGTGGAGTTCAAGAGATTTTGGTACTGGAAAACGGATTTGTTTCATCTGCTGCGGCTTGGTTGTTTCTCCTATTTTTTGGAGTTTTCTCTCTAATGTTTTCGCATTCTTTTGGATGGCTTTTTGTACACTGTCTTTTTGTTTAGAGGAAGACAACCGATCCGGTCTGATTTGTTGCTTTTTCTTTTTACTGGACACTTTTTCCAACTTTTCCGCTTGTTTTTTCTTTTCTTGGATCGATTTTTCCAATCGTTTTTTCTCTTTCATGATCGACTCTGCTTCTCGTAGCTGAGTCTTTTTCTCCAATTCCTTTTGAGTGAGATAGGCACTATAATTCCCCAAAAACTCTCGGATTTCTCCGTCTTTTACTTCCCAGATTTTCGTTGCCAGCTCATCTAGAAAATAGCGGTCATGACTAACAAAAACCAGCGTACCATAATAATAACGAAGCTCTTCAATCAGTCGATCAATACTTTTTCTATCTAGATGGGTTGTTGGCTCGTCTAGAAGCATCCCTTGTTCATAAGAAGAAAGAAGACGTATCAACTCGATCTTTCGTTCTTCCCCTCCGCTCCATTTCCGCTCTGAAGTTTCTTCCAGTCTTAACTGGAAATGACTGGCTAATTCCAAATTTAGGTCCTTTGCTTCAGCGAGATAGGTTAATTGAGGCAGGTAGTTGAAGGTGATCTCTGTTTGGATTTTCCCATGATCGGGAAAAAGTTCACCGGCTATTAGTTTGAGCAAAGTCGATTTACCGACACCATTTTCTCCTATGATCCCTATACGATCTTGCTGATAGACACGAAGAGAATCAATAGATAGTTCTAGCTGGTTGCCAAAGCTGACTTGTAGATTTGTTATATTTACTGCTAAATTTTCCATATGTTTTACACTCCTATTTCATGTAAAACAACAATTATCGATACTAAAAAAGAGCAGAAAAATCTGTTTGCAAAAAAACTGCATCACATCTTTTCCTACTCTGAACGAAATAACTATGACTAAATCACCAAATCTGTCATAGCTTTCACCTATTCTACTGTCGTTCGAAAAAATGGACATACTCCATCCATGAAATTGTTGTTTATACATGTCTTTTGAATTTATTTAGTTGTTATTCAAAAGTTCGAAACGTAATTTCATCGATGCAGTCATTTTTCCGACCTCCTTTTTTATTAGGTTACCACACACGATTCAAAAAAAGCAATAGCTACTGAATAGTAACTGAAAACCTTTTATTCGAACGTAGTGATCTTTTCTGGTGCTAAACGAACAGACTCGTAACCTTCTTCTACCGCTTTTCCTATTGATAAAATAATAACTGGAACATAACGGTCTTTATCCAAACCAAATGCCTCTGCCAACTGATCTGCTTCGAATCCACCAATTGGATTTGTTTCATAGCCATGATCACGCGCAACTAACATGAATTGCATAGCCGCTAAGCTAGAATCGACTTTGACTACATCGTTCATTTCTTCTCTTGAAAAACTCTTGTAATAAGGAATGATCGCAGCTAATTGTTGATCTCTGACTTCTTTTGGCATCTTCCCTGATTCGTAAGCTTGGTTATAGATTTCTTCGCCATATTCGTAACATTGCATATCGCCAAAAATCATGACCATTGCAGAAGAAGTATCATTTTGTCTCGTGTTGAAACGGATCAAAGGACGCAAGATTTCTTTTGCTTCCTCGCTTTCAGCGACCACAAAGCGCCATGGTTGCATATTGACAGAAGAAGGTGCAGTCGTCGCTTCTTTGATCATTTCCAGCATTTCTTCGTGTGGGATTTTGTATGTTTCATCATATACGCGAACGGATCTTCTACCAGTCATAATTGTTGAAAAATCATTTTTTTGTTCCATTATTATTAACCTCTTTCGTTTCTGTTGTTATATTGCAAAGTTGGGTATTCAATTTATCTAAAAGTGTTAGAAATTGTTTCATTTCTACATCGCTGAAAGCCGGGGATAGCACGGAACCTGTATCTTTATGGTCCATTTCACAATGCTCGATTTTCTTCTGGGCTTTTTCTGTTAGCGCTACATACACTTCCCGGTTGTTCTGAGGATTTCTCTGACGCGAAACATAGCCATTTGCTTCCAATACCTTCAGATGACGAGTAACTGCTCCTTGATCAATCTGCAACTTTTCTTGCAAACTGCTTTGTAGCAATGGATTTTCTTCTTTCAGTCTCATCATGATCTCGTATCTAGTAAGACTTATACCGATATTTTCTTCAAAGATCTGGACGATTTTTTGATCGGCTAATTTGATTTGATATAAAAGGTGGCTAATCTCTTCTAAAGACATAATTTCCTCCTCTCTAATAATTGACTAGTCAACGATTGACTTGTCAATAATAGAATAAAAAAAGAAAAAAGTCAAAGAATCAGCTGTGTAATAAAAAAAAACGCTCTCAATAGAAAAGTATAGAGAAAAGAAATTTTTTGTAGAATGAACGGAAAAAATGATAAAGAAAGCACAACGCTAAAACCAAGATTATTGATTCCTATCAAACTATAGAAGATAGCTCTTCTGCAGTAGAAAATTTTACACCGCCAAAAATTTCCGAAATCGCCTTTTGCAAGAATCCCGTCGAATATTAGAAATTGGATCAGTATGCTTAAACGGTAATAAAAAAGTTATGACAAGATGTTGTCACAACCTTTTTTGAGTAAACGGTGTTCAAAAACTTGCATCTGCGGTAATAAGTTCAACCAAACAAAAAACATGAAAATCTGTTTTTGTTTGGCTGTTCTTACTACTTGATGCAGGGCAGCTTTTTCACAACCTCTGATACACGGTGTTCAATCAGCTGTCCCTCGGTATTAGCTCAAAAAACGGCAAAATATGAAGAACTATTTTTTCGTTTGTTTCTCTAATACTCAGGTCAGGACGCTGATTTCACAAAAATTTGAAAAGCAATTTCGTAAATTCCTTCTTATTTCTTGAAGCTGACCACTTCTGTCACAACCTCTTTTTAATAACCATAAAATCCTATTCCTTCATATCTCCAGCCCATCGGTGTTAGCCAATCTCTTTCCTTAGCACTCAAGGTATAGTGATGGGTACCAGTTTTTTCATTTGGATTAAATAGTCGATAAATTGGCTTGGAACCACCAGAATAAAAACTTAGACCTTCATAACGCCAACCGATTTTTGTTAAAGAGTTGATCTCAGATTGTGCCATTGTGTAATGATGGTCTCCACTGTAAGGATTGTATAAACGGTAGACAGGTTGTCCGCTGTTTGGTGCTTGCCAAGCAATCCCTTCATATTCCCAGCCTACAGTTGGCAGATAATTTTTTTCTCCGGCATTCAATGTATATAAATGTTCTCCTGTATGACGGTTATACAGACGATACATCGGAGAAGTTGAAGTTGGTACTGTATCATACTGTGTCAGATTATAGGTTTCGATTACATTGTTCAATGTAGAACCATAATTAGGCGCAGTGGCATAACGACCTGTTAGCCAAGCCGTAGCATCTTTGTAAGAGTTCGTATTGCTTTTCCATGCACCGGAATAGTAGTAAACGCCTGGCTGAAAAGAAGTCGTCTTCAATACCGTTACGTTATCTTGCAATGATTCTTTGTACGAAGGATATTTTCTAAAAGCGGCATTCACCGTAATCCATTGCCCATTCACATATTCCGAAGTAGGCATCGTAACAGATTGGCCATTATAGCTTCCTTTAATCCCAAATAGATTGTAATTAGGGGCAGAAGCCAAAGTACTGTTCCCCCAGCCACTTTCAACGATGGCTTGAGCAATCATGACTGATGCATATAAGTCATTGGCACTTGCCAAACTTTGTGCAGTTGAGGCAATACTATCAATGAACGCTTGTTGAGAATTAGCAGATGAGCGAGCATAAAAAGCATAGCCAGTATAGTTTTCGAATTCAGACAAATCTGCTTGATGGGTATGTGTCAATGTTTGCCCATCTGTCAATTGGTTCGTGATTTCTTCTGCATTCTCTGGATTGTTCTGAGCTTCTGCTGATGTACTGTCTTCGGTTTGTGTTTGTTCTGTTGTTTCAGTTGTTGGTTCTTCGGTTGAAATTGTATTTTCTGAGACAGTAGCTGACTGCAAAGTACTCTCTGTATCGTTTTCAATTCCTGTTTCTGAAGAACTCGATGTCTGAGTTGCGACAGTTTCTGTCGATTCTTCAGCTAGCACTGTTGTGTTGGCAACTGCTAGATTTCCTAAAAGAATAACGCTAAATAATAAATTCTTTGCTTTCATCTTTTTTCTCCTTTGAATTATGAAACTTTTCCTAAATAACAGTGTAACTAAAAAAGTAAAAGCAAGTCAATGTCCATATTTAAATAACATTTGTTTCTTTTTGATAAATTTGCTTTTTCTACATAAAAAGACGTAAATGAAGAATATTCTTCTCCATTCACGCCTTAAATTGATGGTCGTTTGAATAACTATTTAACAAGTAATTCTCTTTGGATATTATCCGTTATGGATTATACTTCCTGTGTCGTCGGACGGATAATCATGTTACTGACAGACATCCGGTCTGGCGTTTCTATCGCAAATGCTACAGCAGAAGCTATATCTTCGGAGGTCAATCCCCATTCTTTTTGCGCTTCATGAAGTTCAAGAGCAGCCTTTTTGTCGCTGATGGTTTGATATAATTCAGTTTGAACAGCTCCTGGAGAGATGATCGTAGATTTGATGTTATTTTGCCGTTGCTCTTGACGTAATCCTTCCATGATTGCACGGACAGCAAATTTTGTTCCGCAATAAACGGCGGAATCAGGATAAACAACATGTCCCGCCACAGAATCAGTTGAAATGATATGCCCAGATTTTTGTTTTTCCATGATTGGAAGTACGGCGGAAATTCCATTTAACACACCCATGATGTTGATATCAAGCATATTTTGCCATTCATCACGGTGACCTTCAACTAATGGAGCGGTTGGCATGATTCCTGCATTATTGTACAATACATCGATTCGACCGAACTTTTCCATCGCTAAATCGATAACTGCTTGGACTTGTGCAAAATCTCTTACATCTGCTGTTTGAATATATAGCTCAGCTTCTGGTAAAGATTCTTTTATTGCTTTTAGGCGATCTTCTCGGCGTGCAGCTATAACTAGTTTAGCCCCTTTTTCTGCTAATAGCTTCGTTGTTGCTTCACCGATTCCGCTTGAAGCGCCCATGATGACAATCACTTTTTCTGATAAATCATTCATTCTATTCTCCTCCTGTTTTGAAAAATCTCTTGCTTATACTCACTATCTCTTATTTCATCTTACTGTTCAAATAATCCGTTCGACAGGTTTGACGATTTTGGCAGGGATTCCTGCAACGATGGTATTGTCTGGGACATCTTTCGTAACAGTTGCATTCGCTGCAACAATGGCATTCTCGCCAATCGTTACGCCTGGCAGAATAGTTGCTCCTGCTCCGATCCAAGCATTTTTCTTGATGTGGATTGGCTTTACTGACAAGCCTCTTCGTTCTTTTGGATCGGTTAGATGGTTCACCGTGATGAGGTTGACACGAGGACCAATCAATACTGAATCTTCTAAACAGATGCCACCTAAGTCAACGAACATCACTTGACGATTGATAAAGACATTTTTCCCTATACTAATATGTTTGCCGAAATCTGTATAAAAAGGCAGCAGAACAGTCACCGTATCATCTACTTTGTCACTAATGATATTTTCTAGCCGTTTGCGGATATCTGCTGGTTCATGGTACCCAGTATTCAGCGCTGCTAAAGGCTCTTCGTTTTCAGCTTGGATCTGATGGATCACTTCAAAGAGCGGATCCGTTACTCGAATCTCTTTATTGACGATTTGTTTTTCGATGAGGCTTGTCATTTTGCTCCCTCCTTTTATCCTTACTTTATAACGGACGGCTTATCATGTCTAATACTTATAAAACATACTTAACTATTCCTTTTAACTATACTTAGTGGTATGCTTTTTTAAAAACAGGAGGGAAAAAATGGATATTCGTATACTGACGTATTTTTTAGCAGTAGCTAGAGAAAAAAATATCAGCCGAGCAGCAAAATCTCTGCATATCACGCAACCTACTCTCTCAAAACAACTGAAAGATTTAGAAGAAGAACTTGGTGTGACACTTTTCACTCGGGGCTCCCGAGAGATACAGTTGACGGATTCTGGTCGATATCTTTATTCAAAAGGAAAAGAAATCTTGTCGTTGGTAGAAAAAACGGCGAACAATTTAACAAATGACGCAATCATCTCTGGAGAAATCTACATTGGCGGAGGCGAAACTAAAGCAATCTCTTTCATTTCTGATAGCCTTCATTCGTTGATCAAGGCGCATCCTGATATCCAGTTTCATTTATATAGCGGGAATGCAGATGATATCATAGACAAACTGGATAGCGGATTACTTGATTTTGGACTCGTAATCGAACCGACAAACAAACAAAAATACCAGTCATTTCGACTGCCAGCCCAAGATCGTTGGGGACTTTTGATACATCGAAATCATCCTTTAGCAAAGCAAACCGTCATCCATCCGCAGGAACTGAAAACTGTTCCTTTGATCATTTCCCGGCAAACGTCAGTGGACAGTCAACTAGCTGAATGGCTAGGTTTCAGCATAGATCAGTTATCGATCGTCGGAACATATAACTTATTGTACAATGCTTCTTTGATGGTCGATAACGGGACTTTTGGTGCATTAGCTCTAGATGGGATCATCAATACTTATGGGACGGAAAAAATATTCATCCCACTCGATCCGCCATTACAAGCTTCACTGAATCTCATTTGGAAAAAAGACCAGCCTCTTTCTCCTGCTGCTCGTAAATTTTTAGATGTCCTAACGGAGAAATACAGTTAAGTAGAGTTTTTTTCCTTCGCTTTCAGCTTTTTAACAACGAATAAGATAAGCAAAAGATCCAACGATTAAATAACATAAGTTTCTTAATTTATTTCTTCCTTTTATTTCTGATAATTCCAGTAAATTACTATAATTATAAAAAAAGAATTGACAAAACATAACTGTCTATATAAAATTGATTACGTTAACAATAATTCGTTTCATGTGACTAGATCATACTAGGCATGAAAAATCTCTGAGGAACATGGTTTCCCTAGGAGGTTTTTCGTGTCTATTTTTGTTTGGCCGCAATCAACTGGTCTAGCAAACGTGAAAACCAAATCTTCAAAAAGGGTGCGCGCATGAAAATCAAAAAGATCTTTAATCAAAATGCAGTATTGGTAGATGACGGTGGACAGGAAAAAGTAGCTATTGGAAAAGGGATTGGATTTGACAGAAAAAGAAATGATTTGATTTTTGATCGTGATGTCGAACGGATATTTGTCATGGAACCAGAAGGTCAAATCAAGTTGCAAAATTTACTTAATCAGATTGATGAACGCTTTTTATTTGCAGCAGAAACGATCATTGATCATGCGGAAACTGTTTTGATGGAAAAGTTGAATGAACATGTATTGATCGCTTTGACCGACCACATTGCTTTTTCTGCGGAGAACATTAATAACGGTATCGTCATCCGCAACAAACTTTTAAGAGAAATCGAAGTGCTTTACAGTGATGAATTCAGTATTGCTCAATGGGCAGTAGAGTATCTGACAAAAGAGCTTGGGATTCCATATACTTATGACGAAGCAGGATATATCGCAATCCATATTCACAGCGGACGAAGCGGTCGGAACAATAACCATCGCAGTATCCGTGAAGTGACGATTGTATCTGACATCATCCATTTAGTGGAATCAGAATTGGAAACAGATATCCATTCAGAACCATTTTCACTGAATTATTCAAGACTGGTGAATCATTTACGACTGCTTCTACAACGAACCCATGCGCAACAATATGCTGTTTTAGACACGGAAATCGTAGAAATGGTCAAACGAAAATACCCAGAAAGCTATAAGATTTCTAAAAAAATCCGTGTGTTGCTGACCAAAGAATACCAGCTCGCGATCACGAAAGAAGAACTGGGTTACTTGGCCATCCATATCGAGCGTTTAAGAAGCGCAATCGTACAAACAAATGTTAACAATCATGAGGAGGAAAAAAATTGAAAGCATATCTACAACGAATGGGACGTTCCCTTCAACTTCCAGTTGCGGTCTTACCTGCTGCTGCTTTACTAGTAGGGATCGGAAACTGGTGGGCATCTTATAGTAACGACATTGTCGCTCATTTTTTACAAGCTGGCGGTAACGCAGTTTTAGGTCAATTACCTTTGCTGTTTGCCGTTGGGTTAGCACTAGGGATGTCAGTGGACAAATCAGGTGCTGCTGCCTTGGCAGGTTTGGTCGCATTTGAAGTTCCAGTAAATGTTTTAAAAACTGATTCAGTAGCTACTTTATTGAATATCAAACCAGAATCAGTTGATCCATCTTTTGCTCAGATCAGTAACGTATTTATTGGTATTATTGCCGGATTGATTGCGGCAGCTCTTTATAATCGTTTCCACGAAGCAAAATTACCGATGGCTTTATCTTTCTTTAGCGGCAAGCGTCTAGTGCCAATCTTGGCTGCCTTTGTCATGTTGCTGATCAGTGCAGTGCTACTGCTCGTATGGCCTCCGGTTTACTCTGCTTTAGTTTCTTTTGCTAAATTCATTTTGAGTTTAGGCTGGGGTGGTGCAGGTCTTTATGGCTTCTTCAACCGTTTACTGATCCCTACAGGATTGCATCAAGCAATGAACTCCGTGTTCTGGTTTGACGTAGCAGGAATCAATGATATTGGTAAATTTTTGGCTTCTGAAGGAACAAAAGGCGTAACAGGAATGTATCAAGCTGGATTTTTCCCAATCATGATGTTCGGGCTTCCAGCAGGAGCATATGCTATTTACAGAAATGCACGTCCAGAAAACAAAGCAAAAACAGCTTCCTTGATGCTAGCAGCAGCTTTTGCTTCATTCTTTACTGGTGTGACAGAACCACTTGAATTTTCATTTATGTTCGTTGCTTGGCCATTATATGTCTTGCATGCAATTTTCACTGGGATTTCTTTAGCAGTGAGTGCATTCTTCCATTGGACAGCAGGATTTGCCTTTAGTGCCGGATTTGTCGATTACTTCCTATCTTTGAAAAATCCGATTGCGAATCAGCCATTGATGTTGATCGTCCAAGGATTAGTAACAGCAGTGATTTACTACTTTGGCTTTAACTTTGCTATCAAAAAATTCCATCTGATGACTCCTGGCCGCGAGGAAGCAGATCTTTCAGATGACGATACTGCAACGACTAATTCAGACAATAAATATGCGGCACAAGCAAGCAAAATCTACGCTGCATTAGGCGGAGCCGACAATGTAACTTCGATCGATAACTGTACTACACGCCTTCGTTTGCAAGTCAAAGATACAGGCCTGATCGATCAAAATAAAATCAAAGCCACTGGCGTACCTGGTATGAAGATCATCGACGGAAAAAATGCGCAAGTCATCGTAGGTACAGAAGTACAATTCGTTGCAGATGAGATGGCAAAACTACATGGTGGTGCTGCAGCACGACCTGCACAAACAAACACCGTGGTTAAAACAGAAACATTTGCCGGTGAAACGATCGAACAAGATATTTACGCTATCGCAAATGGGAAACTGATTCCAATCACTGAAGTTTCAGATGATGTATTCGCGGAAAAAATGATGGGTGACGGCTATGCTGTATTACCAGAAAATGGAGAAATCTTCTCTCCAATCGCTGGTACGATCACAAACATTTTCCCAACGAAACATGCTGTCGGAATCCAAACAGATGCTGGTATCGAAGTCTTGCTTCATATGGGCATCAACACTGTTGACTTAAAAGGCGAACCATTCACTTTATATGTAGAAGAAGGTCAAAAAGTCGCAAGAGGTCAATTGATTGCTTTAGTTGATCTTGCCGCTATTCAATCTGCAGGCAAAAACACGGATATGGTCGTTGTATTCACAAATGGCGACAAAGTCCAAAGCTTAGAAATCGAACCCGCACGTGATGTAAAAGCAAATGATAAAATCGGCTCTGTTTCCAACAAAGCCTGAGCCATCGTCTTCCCCAGACTTTTTTATCGATAAACAAACAGGAGCTGAGACAAAAATCTTGTCTCAGCTCCTTTTTCCGAATAAAAACGGCGTTCTCCTGCCAACTCCGCGGTAATAAGTCCAGCCAAACGAAACATATGAAGAGCTATTTTTTATTTGACTCTTCTTATTACTTGATGCAGAACAGCTTTTTCACAAAATTTTTCTTCATACTCAAAACTAATCGGCTTTTTCACAACCTCTTTATACATTATTCCTGATCCAATATTTCTTTTAATGCTGCTTCAAGAGAAGTTAATGGTTTTCCCAATACTTTTTCTAAATCATCAGAGGAAATAGCTAACTGATCCTTTTTAATATCATGTTGGATCGCTAAAAACATGTCAGCTGCTTCTTGAGGGAATCCGGCTTCTTTTAGATTTTCGACAAACGCTGCATCACTTGCTTCAATAATTTCTAACTCTTTACCTGTCGCACGCTCTAATGCCTTGGCTAATTCTTCATAGTCAGTTAGATTGCCGGATAATTCTAAGATTTCTGGAGAGTCACTTTCTACTAGTACTTTTGCTGCAGCTTCTGCATATTCACGTTTCAATGCCCAACCTGTTTTTCCATTTCCTGCAGCATAAACGAATTGACCAGTTTTTAAAGCCTGCCCAATGATAGGTAATTCATTCTCTACATACCAATTATTCCGTAAAAATGTATGGGAAATACCTGAATCCTTAATCATTTTTTCAGTGAATTGGTGATCTGGCGCTAATACACTGATCGAGTGATCGGCATCTGCAAAACTTGTATAAGCGATATAAGATACCCCAGCTGCTTGTGCTGCCTTCACTACATTCTTATGTTCGGCTTGACGATTTCCTGGAACGCCAGAGACAAAAAGCAATCGATCTATTCCTTTCAACGCTTCTTTCATTGAGTCTAAATCATCATAATCACCAATACGTATATTAAATCCAGCTTCTTTCAGTGCTTCTCCTTTTTCTTCACTACGTACTAGTACATAGATTTCATTTTGTGGAACCATCTTTTTTAAGAATTCCAGCGCATAACCACCAAAACCTCCAGTTGCTCCTGTTACTAAATAATGCATATTTGCCACTCCCTATTCTTTTTATTTGTTAAGATTTACAGCTGTACATTTATAAATTACACCTTTATCATAAAGAGTGTGGTAAGATAAGTCAAGCAAAAAAAATGAAAGGATGACAACTGATGAAGTATTCTCTGCAATTTAGTGATGCAATCCATGTACTTGCCTATATTGAAATGTTTCAAGATACCCGATCACTTTCTAGTGAGATGATTGCCAGTAGTATCGAAACAAATGCAGCAAATGTACGTAAAATCATGAGTCAGCTCAAAAAATCCGGTTTGATCTTTACAAAAACCGGAAAACCGCAGCCTTCCCTTGCCAAAAGTCCAGATCAGATTTCTTTACTAGATGTCTATCGCAGCATCGAAGGTAATACACAGCTTATCCAAGTCGATCCAAAAACAAATCCAAATTGCGTCGTTGGTGCGAATATCCAAGAAGCTTTAGAAGAAAGCTACGCTCGGCTGCAGAAAAAGGCAGAAGAAGAAATGGCTAAGATCACACTTGATAGTCTGATACATAAAATAGCCGTTTTGGAAAAAGAAAAAAGACCAGAAAACACAGGCCTCGTAGAGAGATTTTTATAATTCTCTCTACTGTGCCTGCATTTTTCTGATCGGAATCGTCTACATAAATTCTTTTATTCTCCGGGGGACAAAAGCCTTGTCATGCCCCTTTTTCCTCTCTAATGCTCAGGTCAAAGCGCTACTTTCACGACCTCTATATTATCATGGTTTATTGACTACCGGTATCCAGATTTCTCCCATATATTTCCCGTTGGTAACTCCCATTTCGACTACAGCATTTGGACCCCCAACATAGGCGTAATCTTCTACTTCTCTTAAAACATGCCCAAAGGCCGTATTCGTCAAATCATTTCTTAATTCTTCAGGCGATTCTGCTAAAGCGCTTACAACAAGATACGTTCCTTTTGGGAATGGGATGATTCGCGTAGTGTTTGGAACATCCTGACTCGTTTGAACACCGACATAGTACATCATTTTCCCGTTATAGGGTTCGTTGACTGTAAAGAAATAATGATTTTCAGCAGCTTGTTTCAATGCATCTATTGTTCCATTACCGATAACTTTTTGCTCAAATGCTTGTTTCTCTGCAGCCAAACCGACAAAATCCGTATTGCTACTCTTCAATTCCACACCAATACCCGTCACCGTAAAATCTGGTTTTTCTTCGATCCTATACTTTGCCATTTCTCCCACCCTTTCTATTATATTAAGTTCATCTTACATAAAATTAAAGGGAAATGACACGATTACGCTCTTTTTTCTAGGGATATTTTTATTTTTTAACTATTTTTTTGCTTTCACTGCAATCCAAATCTCACTGTAAACATTACTGAAATCCTCTCCCCATTTTGTAAAAGAGATCTCGGGAGCTTCGACTAACTCATAATCTGAAGAAGGAAGCCATTCTGCATAGATTTTCCCCCAAGTATCTTGTAAAGTTTGGGGAAATGGCCCTTTATTAGGAAAAATGGCCCAAGTGTGTTCTTCTATAGCAAGCATTTCTAAATCAGCGTACGGATTTTCTTTTGTCGTAGCAAAGCCAATCATGTGCATCAAACTGCCCTTTTCTTCCAAGCGGTCTCCATCAAATCCATAAGAAACGTTGATTACTTGATTTGGATATAAATCTCCTAACTTATGCATCTCTTCCCTTTGAGTCTCCGTGATCGTCTGCGCTAACTTTTGTATTTCTTGATTGACTCCTTCAAATTTGACAGGAACTTTTTTCGCCACACCTGCCACATAAAACTGTTCTTTCTTTTCGATACGAAATTCCATCGATTTTCCTCCTCTGACATCAATAAAAAATGTCAAGCGTGGAAAAGATTTTTGTATGCCGTATCTGCTGATTTCTGAAGGCAGATATCCTGACCAATCACGAAAAGCTCTTGAAAAACCTTCGACTGTTTCATATCCATATCTAAACGCCGTTTCTGTCACTCTTGATCCATCTAGAAGATCGCGATTAGCCAAAGCCAATCTACGGTTTTTGATATAGTCCATTAGCGACATCCCTGCAATAAACGTAAAGATGCGTTTTAATTGATATTCAGAGATTCCTGTATTTTCGGCTATTATTTTATAGGAAAGTCCTTCTGTCAAATGTTCTTCGATGTAATCGATCAATTGGTTCAGATCTTTAAGCATATTTATCTTCCTCCTTGCTTGCCTTTTTATCATATTATCAAAGAAAGTCAATTACTTGATGAATCAGGAACCAATTTAGTCAGATGTAGAAAATGTTGTATGGATCTAAAGAAAATTCTCAAGCAGCGTTTCGTAACGGATAATTGGTATTATCTGCCTATCTATGTTTTACCTTTAGAAAAATAAATTTTGGGGAAGACAGATTCTAAGTAAACAAAGCGGTAAAAATATCTTTTATTCCCTTAGTTAATCCGCTTACTACCTACTGTACAAAGCAAATTGTTGTTCAAACTGCTGATCAGAACGCTGCTTGGATTTTTCTTTGCGATACATCATACCTCTTTTATCAATTGGAACAATTATTTATTTCTAACAAAATCACTTCATTTTTGTCAGATAAATAAAAAACAAAAAAAGTTCCATCTTTAAAACACGCTATTCTTTTACTTTTTCTCACATTCTCTAAGAAAAGAAAAGGAGAATGAATTTTTGACAATTCGAGCAAAAGTGATTATCAAATATGTAAAATCAGCTACTTTTTTCTTAAACGTTTCTTTATACTAAATATAAATAAGTGTTTCATGAAAGGAGAACTAGATGAATAATTGGCTTGAGTATTTTCCTGAAAACGTTTTGGAACGCGGTTACAGCTATCATCTGCACGGTTTTGTCCGTCATTTGAACTATACAAGCAAGTACTTGTCCGCAACAGTTTCTGGCACGGAAGATTATAAGGTAGTGATCACTTGGGATGAAAAGACCAACATGACTTGTGATTGTCTATATGCCATAGAAGGAAAAAAATGCAAACACATGGCTGCTGTCTTATTCGCTTACGAAGAACGTCCAATAAAAAAATCCAACTACTCACTTTCCGAACTCTCGTCCCTTGTTTCCTCCGCTAGTTCCTCTCTTGTACGGGAGCTTTTAACAGAGATTCTTATAGAACATCCGCACTTTATCGAACGCTTCAAAGTTAAGATGCCATTTCATGCAATAAATTATTCAGATAAATTAACAACTATCATCCATAAATACGATCATATTATCAAGAAAAACAAAAACAGGAAAACAGCGAAGTTCATCATGGAGATGCGAAAGTTCATCCAAGAAGCAGTTGAATCGCTTATTCAGCAAAATGCCTATCTTCCCGCATTCGAATTGATCAATGAAGTGATTGCTACTCTCGAAACATTCTATTGGGAGCCTGAGGATGAACGAACCCTTCTTCTGATAGAGGACTGTTATTATTTATGGAAAGAATTATTAGCAGAAGCACCTCATGCAGAAAAAAGGCAAATGTTCTCTTGGTTCGTCTGCCAAGTCGATCATACTGACGCCTCTTATTCAAAACGCTACTCCATAAAAATCCTGAAAGAAGACTTTCGGGAAAAAGAATTTTCTAACCAAAAGAAAAAAATAGATAAAAAACTAAAGAAACGGTAAAGAAAGACGATTTCAATGAAAAATAGCAAGTAAACGATAACAACCATCCTAAATCCACAAGAAATACAGCAGACCTTGCTTTAAAAACACGAATCATGCAAAGGATGAAGTAAAGAAGACTTAACGCGTACCCAATATTAGTCATTTGACTATTAGGTACGCGTTTTGTTTTATAAGTCATGACAAATTTCCTTCGTTGCTGGATAGATTTTCCGGCATTGTTGATAGATTTTATGATACTTTTCTACATTTTGTAAGAGAGGTTCCACTGCATCTGTATATTGGATAAAATTCTGACAACAACTTTCAGGTGTGTCGAACCACCCTAACCCTAGTGCAGCAATCATTGTTGCGCCTAATGCAGGTCCTTCCTCCACACTTAAACAATAGACCGTTGCATCGAAAATATCAGCTTGGATTTGTAGCCATGCAAGATTTTTCGCGCCTCCTCCCACCGAAACAATACGTGTAAATCTGCGACCCGCTAGTTCTTTACGTTTCAATCCCACCATTGACAAATGCTCATTAAAAATTTAGAATATTCACAAGTTTAACGACAATTATGAAAATTTATGTCGTGCTAAAGGAGTTTTGTTATTGGATGAAAAGTTAGATATAAAAACTGCGATCAAAGACACGTTACCTACCGTTTTCGGTTATATCGGTATTGGACTTGCATTTGGTATCGTTGGGAAAGCTGCCGGATTTCATCCACTAGTCGTCACGTTGATGTCCCTGCTGGTCTATGCTGGTTCTGCCCAATTTATCACAGTCAGCATGCTTGCTAGTCACAGCCCATTGCTTTCCATCGTTTTCTCGACCTTTCTAGTCAATTCCCGAATGATTCTGATGAGTATGACGATTGCTCCTTATTTCAAGAAAAATCGGCTGCTTCAAAATCTGCTGATTGGCACATTGCTGACAGATGAAAGTTTCGCACTGGGAATGAATAAATTGAACTATACTGGACAAAAGTTAAACTTTCGTTGGATGAATACAGCTAATTGGATTTCTTATTTGACGTGGGTGGGTTCTTCTCTTGTTGGCGCACTTTTAGGGAATTTTATTACTGATCCGAAAAAGTTTGGTTTGGATTTCGCCATCGTCGCTATGTTTATCGGGTTACTTTATCTTCAAGTCATTTCTGATAGAAACACCTCTAAACGATTACAGTTGATCCTGATTGGTCTCACTTTGATTCTGGTATATGTCGGACTGATTTTTATCCCAAGCAACTTAGTGATTGTAGTTGTAACACTGATTGGGTGCGGATTGGGGGTGTGGATCAAACATGCCTTCTTTTGAGTTTACATTGCTGACTATTTTAGGTTGTACTTTAGCAACTTGGCTTTCTAGGGTCCTACCATTTGTCTTACTGAAAAAATTCGATTTACCGCAACCGTTGCTTGAGTATTTAAGTTTTGTCCCGATCGTCATTATGTCTGCTTTATGGTTCAGCAGTCTATTTACCCAAAATATCGGACATCTGCCGCAGATCAATCTCGAAAATGCTTTGGCTTCAGTTCCTACACTTTTAGCTGCTATTCTTTCAAAAAGCTTATTGGTGATCGTCTTGGCAGGAATTCTTTCCCTTTCGTTGATTCGCTTATTATAAATAAAAAAACAAGAGCTTATGGCAAATTACTGTCATGCGCTCTTGTTTTTATCAAAGTCAAATAAGAAAAAAATCGGCGTATTCTTGCTTATCCGTTGAACGGACCACTAACAACGACTTTTCCTAACATATGTCCTGTTTCTACGTCTTTGGTTGCTTGTTTCAAGTTCTTCGCATTCATCCCATCTGAATAGACCTTGCTCAATGTACTGCGGATAATCCCTTCATTTGCTAAAGCAGCAATGTGCGCTAAAGCTTCTCCTTGCGTTTCGATTTCATAGTTATAGTCTGTTTTAGCGAACATATACTCCCAGTCGAAGCTGATAGATTGGTTTTTCCAAACACCTATATCTAACGGCTCTTTGATCCCTACGATCGTTCCCACATGTCCAAATGGTCGGACAAGGTGCTTGATTTGATCAAAGTAGCGGGTAATATCGAATAATACAGCGACATACTCTACTTGATCGATTCCTAATTCACGAAAACTTTTACTTAAGTCGTGATGATAATCGATTGGATAGTCTACACCTGTTTTTTTCAGCCATTCAAAATTCTTCGGACTTGCAGTCGCGTAGACTTCTAGGCCAGCCCAATGCGCTAGTTGATTCAAAATCGAACCGACGCCCCCGGATCCGTTGATCACTAAGATTTTTTTCCCGCGATTGGCATTTTCTTCTGGAGTTAGACCAAATTTTTCAAATAACAATTCATAAGCGGTCAATGAGGTCAACGGCAAGGCTGCAGCTTCTTCATCTGAAAGATTTTTTGGTGCAAGAGCGACAATACGTTCGTCAACTAGTTGGTATTCTTGATTGCTTCCTGCTCTTGTTGTTGTACCTGCGTAAAAAACGCGATCGCCGACAGAAAATTTTTGCACTTCGTCACCTACAGCAACAACTTTCCCGACTCCATCAAAACCTAAGATACGTAAAGCATTTCTTATCCCGTTATCTTGGCGAAGTTTCGTATCGACAGGATTAACAGATACTGCGTTGACTTTTACCAGAAGATCCCGTGAACTGGGTACAGGTATCTGTTCTTTTTCATCAATAAAGCTTTTTGGATCATCGATCGGCAACCCTTCATAAAAACCGACTACCTTCATTAATTCCTTTTCTGACATACGAATTCCTCCTTAGCTTCATCAAGTTGGAGCATCCATACAGTGTTCATTTCAATATATATAGTATGCTATTTGTTCCACCTTTTTTATTCATCATAATTATTCTCTTACTTAAAGTAAACTATTTGCACTTTTTTGGTTAAAAAAGAGGTTGCGACAAGACTTTTGTCACAACCTCTTATAAACGGTGTTCTCCTACCAACTCTTCGGTCACAAGTCAAAATATTCATCAAACATGAGAAGCTGTTTTTTGAAATTGCTCCTTGTGACTCAGAGTTAAACGGCAGGCTCACAACCTCTGATATAAACGGTGTTCAATCAACTGACCCTCGGTATTCGCTCAAAAAACGACAAAATATGAAGAGCTATTTTTGTTTGGCTGTTCTTATTACTTGATGCAGGACAGCTTTTTCACGACCTCTAATTCACGGTGTTCAAGCAAGAAATCATTGTTCACTGAAAAGCGTTGGATGTTCTTTTTCAAAAGTGTCTAAGATCTCTCGTACTTCATCAGTAGATTTCGTATTCATCAACTGAACTCGCAAGTCATTTGCTCCTGGAAATCCTTTGATATAGATTTTAAAGAAACGATGTAGTCCTGTGATGGAACGCGGGATGATTTCTGAATAATGATCTTGCAGATCTAGTTGCAGACGAAGTAGTCCGATCAGTTCTTTTTCTGTATGTTCCCTCGGATCTTTTTCAAATGCATAAGGATTCTTGAAAATCCCTCGGCCAATCATGATGCCATCAACGCCATATTTCTCGGCCAATTCTTCTCCTGTCTGGCGATCGGGGATATCTCCATTGATCGTGATTAGTGTTTGTGGAGCGATTTGGTCACGTAAAGCAATGATTTTAGGAATGACTTCCCAATGTGCATCTACTTTACTCATCTCTTTACGCGTACGCAAATGGACAGAAAGATTGGCTATATCTTGATGAAGTAGGTGACTGATCCATTCTTCCATCTCAGACATTTCCGTATAGCCGATACGCGTCTTGACGCTGACAGGCAAACCGCCAGCTTTAGCTGCTTCAATCAATTGTGCCGCTACTTCTGGACGAAGGATCAAGCCACTGCCTTTTCCACGTTCTGCTACATTAGGGACTGGGCAGCCCATGTTGATATCGATTCCTTGGAAGCCCATTTCTGCCATAGCACTGCTCATTTCTCTAAAAAATTCTGGCTTGTCTCCCCAAATATGGGCAACCATCGGCTGTTCATCTTCTGTAAATGTTAATCTTCCTCGTACACTGTCTTTTCCATCTGGATGACAGAAACTGTCTGAGTTTGTAAACTCAGTAAAGAAGACATCCGGTGCTGCTGCATGCTTTACGACATGGCGAAATACAACATCTGTTACATCTTCCATTGGTGCTAAAACAAAAAAAGGCTTTGGCAGCTCTTTCCAAAAATTAGTAGTCATTTATTTGTTACTCTCCATTCTATCAAGCAGTGAAGTCGCAATCTTTCTCAAAAACATTGTCATTATACTAGGAAACAAAAAAAGAAGCAAAGTGAACAGCTCAGAAGGTTTGTCTGATTGAACAAAAAGAGGACTGTGACAAAAATCTTCACAGTCCCTTTTCCGGAATAAATGGTGTTCTCCTGCCAACTCCTCGGTCACAAGTCAAAATATTCATCAAACATGAGAAGCTATTTTTGTTTGGCTGTTCTTATTACTTGATGCAGAACAGCTTTTTCACAACCTCTCCACTAAACGGTGTTCAATCAGCTGACCCTCGATATTCGCTCAAAAAACAACAAAATATGAGGAACTATTTTTCCGTTTGTTTCTCTAATACTCAGGTCAAAACGCTGATTTCACAACCTCTTTTCTAACTTCTCAATCCTCTTCCTTTATTGATCAAATACCAAGTAACGGCGTACAAAACAACGATGAATAACACAAGTACGATCATCGATGTTGCTACTGGCACATCGATCGTTCCAAGGAATCCGTAACGGAAACCGGAGATCATATAAACGATCGGATTGACTTTCGAAACAGCTTGCCAAAAGGGCGGTAACATAGAGATGGCATAGAAAACGCCACCTAGATAAGTTAACGGCTGCAAGACAAATGTAGGTACGATCGATACATCATCATAAGACTGAGCAAAAATCCCGTTGAGCAGTCCTGCTAACGAAAACAAGATTGCCGTCATCAATAATGTAATGATGACCATGAACCATGAATACACATGAAGTGGTACAAAGAACAAGGAAATGATCGTTACGAGAGAGCCGACGAGAATACTGCGACCCACACCACCAATCACAAAGCCCCAAATAATCACATGCGTAGGAACAGGTGCTACCAAGATTTCTTCGATATTTTTCTGAAATTTTTGAGAGAAGAAGGACGAAGAAACATTGGCATACGAACTAGTGATAGCAGACATCATAATCAAACCAGGAACGATGAATTCCATATATGAAAAACCACCCATGTCACCGATCCGCCCACCGATCATTTTTCCGAAAATAACAAAATACAAGGATGTCGTGATCACTGGCGGAACCAGTGTTTGGACCCATATACGCAAATAGCGGTTCGTTTCCTTGATAGCTAAACTTTTTAATGCAGTAAAATAAAGATTAAACATTTTTCTCCTCCGTATGATTATTTTCTTCTGTGATTTTCAAGAACAGTTCTTCTAAACGATTCGACTTATTCCTCATAGAAAGAACTTTGATTCCTTGTCTTGTAAGCTGATCGAAGATTCCGTTCACCCCTTGATTTCGTTCAACTTCGACAGCGATTGTCTGCTCATCTTCAAATGTACAAGCATATCCTTCAATCACAGGTTTGGTATCATATGGCGCTAAATCAAAGATAAATGTTTCAAATTGCAGTTTTGACAGAAGCTCTTTCATACTTGTATTCTCGATCAGTTCACCCGATTGGATGATTCCGATGTTGCGACAAAGCATTTCAGCTTCTTCTAGATAATGCGTCGTCAAAATGATCGTTGTACCATTTTCGTTCAATTCTCGTAGAAACTCCCACATCTCGCGTCTCAACTCGATGTCAACTCCTGCTGTTGGTTCATCTAAAATCAGCAAACGTGGTTCATGCATCAGTGCTCTAGCAATCATCAGTCTTCGCTTCATTCCCCCGGAAAGCATACGTGCACGGACATTTCTCTTTTCCCAAAGATTGGACTGCTTCAAATATTTTTCACTGCGTTTCATCGCTTCTTTGCGAGAAACACCGTAGTAACCGGCTTGATTCACGACGATTTGCTGGACCGTTTCAAAAGGGTTAAAATTGAACTCTTGTGGAACCAATCCAATCTGTTGCTTTGCTCGAACTAGATCCTTGTCCAGATCATAACCGAAGACATTCACTTTTCCAGATGTTTTATTGACTAAAGAAGTAATAATCCCGATCGTTGTAGACTTCCCAGCTCCATTTGGCCCTAATAGCGCATAGAAATCTCCTTCTTTCACCGAAAGATCGATTCCCCGCAATGCTTCGACCCCACTTCCATAGATCTTTTTCAAATTATTTATTTCAAGCGCATTTGCCATTTATTTCCTATCTCCTTATAGACATGATTCTTTATTGTATCATGGAATACAGCAGATGAAAAAACAACTTGGTTCCAGCGAAAAATCAGGTTGCTGGGCTCAGGAAAATCTCCTAATGAAAGACATCAATCGGACGAAGTCAGACAACCTTTTCAGAAAAAACAAATCGAAGATAAAGGATTACTATTCATATGTGCAACAAAAGGAGCGTGAGACAAAAGTAAAGAACACTTTTGTCTCACGCTCTAAACACGTATAAACGGCGGAAGCATGAGCCAAGATTTTTGATCCAATAAATACTTTCGATCACTTCGCCTATCCCAATACATGCCACTGCCGCTTTTCATCAAATGACGCGGCTTCCGTTTTTGCGGTTTCTACTAAAGTCTCTGGGTAATCCAAAACTTTCAGCAAGGCAATCGCATTTCGGGTCCTTGAAGGTCCTTCTTTTAATTTGAAATCAAAACTGATTCCTTTTCCTTCTGTTACTTGTTCTTCAAAGTGGACATTCTCACAATAATTCTTTAAAATCTCTGTCAATTCGATATCATGTGTGGCGACAAATGCTAAAGATGGATACTCCGCAAGCCACCGAACGACTGAAGCGGAAGAAGCAATCCGTTCGATCGTATTTGTTCCTTTTAAAATCTCATCTACGAAGCAGTAGCAGCGTTCTTTGGAAGCCACTTGGTCCAGCAAACGTTTGATCGATTTGATTTCTGAAACAAAATAACTGTCGCCTTCAAATAAATCATCTTCGATTGCCATGGAAGTCAACACATGTCCAGGTTGCAGGGTAAACTGTTCTGCAATCGCTGTTTGGATCGTCTGTGCTAGAATACAGCTGATGGCTATACTTTTGACATACGTAGATTTTCCTGATGCATTGGAACCCGTGACTAATGTATTCTTCTGCCAGTTGACTGGATTCACTACCGCTTCTTTTAACAATGGATGATAGATATCTTTCGCTGTCACACCGCCCTCAGTAAACTCTGGTCGGCAAGTGATCGGCATATAGGTGCGATAATTCAAAACGGCTGCTGCAACTTCCAATTCTCCCAGCAATTCCCACAGCTTGATGGCTTCAGTTGAATGCTTTTCTAATTTAGTGAGAACGAAATGATAGGAGATAAATGGTAGCATGAACATGATGTTGACATATTCAAAAATCAATTCTGCTTCACTCCCGCTCTTCATTCGAAATGAAAAACCTAATTTAGGGATGTCTCTTAATGGTTTAGTTTGCTGTTTCAGCTCTTTTTGAAGTGGTGTCGTCATTTTTGCTAACTGATTGGCGGCTGAAATCGTTGAAACCAAATAACTCATGCTATTCAGCTCTGTTTCTAGTGTTTGTTTCTTCACTAGATAATAGACCGTATTGAATACTAAGCCACCGATTGCTAGATAGATTCCTAGTACTTGACCTAAAAGAAGCAAACCTACACCCACCAGCGGAAGCAAGCCAAGAAAAATAAATAAACCTACGCGTCCAATCTTTTTACTTTTTCCATCCGCTAGATATTGTTTTGCAAAATTATGATCTTTTTTTCCTAAACGAGCGAATTGATATTGGATTCTTTCTCTCAGTTGAGGATTTTCCTGATAAAAAGCAATTAGTTTTTCTAACTGATAATCTTCTCCAAAATCAAAGCTACGTAAACGCTGATACAACGCTTCTGAACCTACACTAGAATAGGTACTGTTGATCCCTTCAAATACTTCGAACATATCCAAGTCATACCAAGTAAGATCGTCGATTTCACTATCCCATGAACGGAATTTTTTCTCCGTGAGCCACGCATCCTTCAAACTTTCTTCTTTATCAAATCTCGGTTGATAAGGAATTTTTCCCCAATTACTACGAACTGTTTCCTTTACTTTCAAACGTGAAAAAATGTCTAAAACAACTAATAAAATAACAACTGCAATAATAATTAAAACGATAAATTCTCTTTGGCCCATATCCCTCTCCGTTCCTTGATTTGTTAGTTTTAGTATAGCACTGTTGCGCTATTTGAAAAGGGGGTACAAAAATAACTATCTTCGTTACCTAATTCGTATCAATCACACCAAAATAAAAACACCTTCCAAAAAAGAAGATGTCTTTAAAACGAGATACAATTTTTTGTCATTCACTTCAGGTAAATTAGAGCCAATTAAACCCTCCGTAACTTGACGGAGATGGAGAAGATGCCCCCGTCTAATCTAGCGGTCATCTCTCCTCCCATTCCTTCCACCAATTTTTTTGACAGGTAAAGCCCGATTCCGCTAGATTCCGTATTTGTGCGGCTGGTATTTTCGGTATAAAAACGCTGGAAGACTTTTTCAACAGAGGTTTGCGCTCCTGGTTTGATAGGATTGGCCACTGTTAATCGAATGAATGGATCCTCTTTTGAAAATGTCACCTTTGCTTGTCCATCTGCATAACGCAATAAATTCTGTATGATATTTTGCAGCACTCGCAGCAACATGAGCGGATCTGCTAATACAGTTGTATTTATCGAGTGTTCAGCGAACGCTACCTCGATATTTTTCTCAGAAAATTGTTCATAAAAAGAGAAAAATACTTCTTCCACCTCTTTAGAAAAAGAAAGCGTATGGAGATCCATTTCTTTTTGCTTCGTCTCTATTCGAGCAAGATCATAAAACTGATCCGTCATACTGAGTAATCTTGCAACAGATTGTTTGATGATCGTTAAATACTTCTCCCGTTTCTCCGTATCCTCTACCTGTTCCAGTAATTGTACATAACCGTTAATAGCAGTCAAAGGAGTTCTGAGATCATGAGAAAGGCCGACGATCGATAGTCTGATGTTTTCTTCCATTTCTTGAAATACTTGTCCTTTTTGTTCATTTTCATCCACCCATCTATTCAGTGCATCTACTAGGTCCATTAGATTCTTTTCTCGAAATTCGACTGAAAGACGACCACCATATTCTTGTCGTTCAGAAAGAGTGGCGATTTTCTTAGTTAATCGCTTGATTTCCCTTTGCAGGAAGAAAATAAAACTTCCCATAAAGATAACAACGAGAAGCAACAGCCACTTAATCAAATCTAAACCCCACTCCCCACACCGTATGAATATACACAGCATGTGCCTTTGCTAGCTTCCCTCGAAGATTGGAAATATGCATATTCACTGTTTTCTCACTATCAAAATATGGTTCTTGCCAAACTGTTTCATAAAGATTTGCTCGCGAAAATACTTTTTTCGGATGTTCTAAAAAAAGCTTCAGCAGATCGAATTCTCTTCCTGTCAAATGGACAGTCACACCATTCACATTTACATCCCTTGACTCTTTGTCCATTAAGATTTCCTTGTAATAGATGCGTTGCGACAGATCTTTTACTTGGACAGAAGTCTGATGACGAAGTTGGATGCCGATTCGTAACAACAGTTCTTCGATATCAAATGGTTTCGTCACATAGTCATCCACTCCTGCTGCCAACAAGGAAACTTTATCTCTTTGATCGCTTTTTGCTGAAAGAACGATGATCGGAACATTCGATGTCTGTCGGATTTCTGCTAACAATGCTTCACCTGAAAGCCCTGGAAGCATGAGATCTAGAAGGATCAAATCGACAGGATATGTGCTTAACAATAATTTTCCTTCCGTACCTGAATAAGCATCAAGAAGTTTGTATCTCTGTTCAAGAACCTCCTCCAGTAAAGAATGAACAGCTTCATCGTCTTCGATAATCAAAATAGTTTCCAGCAGGACCACCTACTTAATGTCAGATTTTTGGAAAATAAACATTCCTAGAGCTGATGATACCACGATTGTTACTAGACTGACCAGAATCATTTTCGGTGCTTGCGAATAAGTTGCTTGTTGCGCAAAGTCCGTATACATGAGCCACGTTTCCGTAAACCACTCCGTTAGAAATTCCAAGCCTTTGATTTTTGCGAAAACACCGGGAACGAAGGCCGTTCCCATGATATAAAGAAAAGAAAGAAGCAAACTGACACTGGTACTTCTAGTGATGAATGTCAAAGCCACTGGAACAGATAATGTCGCTAATATCAGCAGAAGCAATACAGGAAATACTTTTAGAACATAATTTCCATAGTTTTTGATTCCCTCAACTTCACCAAATCCGAAAGCAAGTGTGTAAGCAATCATGGCTAGCCCCGTAATCAAAACCACGCCAAGTGTTGTGATCAAAAGCGTAACGAGAAGTTTCGACACATAATAAGTCATTCGATTCCGTCCTAAAGATAACGTATTGCGAATCGTACCGTTTTGAAATTCTTCCCCAATATAAAAGCACGCAAATGCTGCGAAAGCCAGAAGAATCCATGCAGCCATTTTTTCCACCATTAAAATCCCTGTTGCACCGTTGATGACTGTATCCGTTGCTTGGTTTAATTCATTGCCGTATTTTGTATGCATATACCATTCGTTCCAAGAATAAAAAAGCGGAAGTACGACCATCAGTCCTAGTGAGACCCACATTTTACGGCTCTTCCATACTTTTATTTTTTCAGCAGTTAATAGATTAAACATGTGGATTGCCTCCAGTTAATTGTAAGAAATAATCTTCCAGTTTTTGCCCAACTAGGTGGATACCATCCACAGGAACTTTTGCCTCTACCAATGCTTGATTGATGGCTGCTACTTGGTCAATTCCTTCAAAAAGCTGGATAACACGGCTAGATTGGACAAAATAATCCCTATAACCAAGAGAGTCGAGAACCGTTACTGCTTGTTCCGTCGCCGAAGTGTCAATTTTTATAAATTGACGAGATTCTTGTGCCAATTCTTCTTTCGATAATTCTTTGATCAAGTGTCCTTCATGCAAAATACCGTAGTGAGTGGCGATCTGTGACAATTCATCTAGCAAGTGGCTAGAAAGCAAGACGGTGATGCCCCGTTCTTTTACCAAACGTTGGATGATTTCTCGCATTTCTGCCATCCCTGCTGGATCCATCCCATTCGTCGGTTCATCCAAAATCAAAAATTCTGGATTCGTGATCAGTGCATTTGCAATAGCTAAACGCTGGCGCATACCTAAAGAGAAATTCTTTGCTTTCTTTTTCCCTGTATTTTCCAATCGCATCATTTTCAGCAGGTCTTCGATTTCTCTATCCGACACACCGCCGTTCGCTGCTTGGATACGTAGGTTATCTCTTGCAGTTAATTCTGGATAAAGAGCAGGGGTTTCAATCGATTGACCCATACGTCGTCTTGCTGCCTGCAAATCCGTCGTTCCAAATAATTCGATCGAACCTTCATCAATCGAGATCAAACCCATAATAGTTCTCATAAAGGTAGACTTACCCGCTCCATTCTCCCCAATCAAACCATAGATCATTCCACGTTTGATTTCGATCGATACTTTATCTAATGCTTTGGCAGCACCGTATTTTTTGGTTATACCAGTTGCTTTCAAGACCGTTTCATTTCCAAAATCCATACTTATCCTTCTTTCTTATTGATAAGTGAAGTATAGTTGACGGGTATAAAGAAAGCAGCCAGAAATGTATAAAGAAAGTGTAAATTTTCCAATTGAATTTCAAGAAAAATCAGACTGTCTCGCAGACGTGGTTGAGTTGTCTGCCAATCAAAGAGCGCACCAAACAGTGCTAATCCAAGTGGACTGGCCACCATGGTAATCGTTGTTATCGTTGACATCAGACGTCCTTGTATATGCGTTGGAACTTCTCGCTGAAGCTAGACCATATAAAAAGCAAAAGAAAACATTAATCCTTAAAAACGGACTTATGAAAAATAATACATGCCGTTTGGGATTTACAATTAGCTACCAAATAAGAGGTTATGACAAAAGACTTTTCACAATCCCTTCTTCCGAATAAACGGTGTTCTCCTGCCAACTCCTCGGTCACAAGTCACAATCTTCATCAAACATGAGAAGCGATTTTTGTAAATTCCTTCTTATTTCTTGAAGCTGACCACTTCTGTCACAACCTCAGAAGCGGATAAATAATATTGTTTGAAGATACTTGATCTTTTTCCCGTTTGTTTATAGATCGAATGATATTATAGACCAAGAATCCTACCTATTAACATAGCTAAAAACACAAAAAAGGCACTTTCCAAATTGTGGAAAGTGCCAGAAAAGTTAGGATTAAGGTAACTGCGCTCAGCATTGCTTCGCCCAGTACGATTCTCGTAACTCGTGAACTCGAACGATAATCGCAATTAACGTTTTGAGAACTGTGAAGCTTTACGGGCTTTTTTAAGACCTGGTTTTTTACGTTCGACCATACGTGCGTCACGTGTAAGCAAGCCAGCACGTTTAAGCGCTAAACGGAAGTCAGGATCAACTTCTAGCAATGCACGAGCGATACCATGACGGATAGCTCCTGATTGTCCAGCGTATCCTCCGCCGTTTACGTTAACAAATACGTCATATGCGCCTTTTGTTTCAGTAACAGCGAAAGGTTGATTGATTACTTCACGCAAGTCAGCATGTGGAATGTATTCTTCAACATCTTTTTTATTTACAGTAATTTTACCAGTTCCTGGTACTAGACGTACGCGAGCAACTGCGTTTTTACGACGGCCTGTGCCGATATATTGAACTTGTGCCAATGAAATTCCCTCCTATTAGATTAAGTTTGTGATGTCTAAAACTTCTGGTTGTTGTGCTGCATGTGGATGTTCTGCTCCACCGTATACGTTCAATTTTGTAAATTGTTTGCGGCCTAAAGTGTTTTTAGGAAGCATACCTTTTACAGAAGTTTCGATCAAACGACGAGAATTTTTAGCACGCAATTCGCCAGCAGTGATTGATTTCAATCCTCCTGGGTAGTTGCTGTGACGGTAATAAATTTTGTCAGTCGCTTTTTTACCTGTTAATTTCACTTTGTCTGCATTGATGACGATGACGAAATCGC
Source organism: Enterococcus sp. DIV0901a (assembly GCF_051711525.1). NCBI lineage: Bacteria > Bacillati > Bacillota > Bacilli > Lactobacillales > Enterococcaceae > Enterococcus > Enterococcus sp. DIV0901a. The sequence goes on from NZ_JBIOMW010000001.1 coordinate 2,594,576, forward strand.
CAGTATCCAAATGAGGTGTGAAAGTTGGTTTATTTTTACCACGTAGTACAGATGCAACAACTGTTGAAAGACGTCCCAATGGAACATCAGTTGCGTCTACTACATACCATTTACGTTCTACTTCGCCTGGTTTGGCCATATATGTTGTACGCACGTTATTTTCCTCCAATTTAAGTTCTGATGTTTGACATACACTTCGAGTTTCCGGGGCTCTTTGTGGGGCAAACAATACCATTTAACATATTACCCGCTAATCTAGTCAATGTCAACGTTTTTCTGCTTGATTGAAAAATTTATATGAAACTTTACTTCTTTTCTTTCTTTTATATAAAAGGGTCGTTTCCTGTCAAAATGAAAAACAAAAAGAGGCTGTGACAAAAGTCTTGTCACAACCTCTTATTTTGAATAAACGGTGTTCTCCTGCCAACTCCTCGGTCACAAGTCACAATATCCATAAAACATAAGAAGCTGTTTTTTGAAATTGTTTCTTGTGACTCGGAGCTGAACGGCAGGCTTACGACCTCTTGGTAAACGGTGTTCAATCAGCTGACCCTCGGTATTAGCTCAAAAAACGGCAAAATATGAGGAACTATTTTGACGTTTGTTTCTCTAATACTCAGGTCAAAACGCTGATTTCACAACCTCTTTTTCGGTCAAGTTCAACAACAGTTTTTACGCGTCGATCTCTGGCGCTTTGCCCAAATGAGCTTGAATCATCCAGATACGTTTTTCTGTGGCTGTTTTGAATTCGATAAAGATATCTTGTGTTGGATCGTCGCCTTCTTCTCCAGAAACTTCGATTCCTTTTTGGTAAAGATCTGCTAGATAACGATAGCCTGCAACAAGTGTTTCCAAACGTTCTGGAATAGTACGATCCCAGCGGCCAATTTCATCAGGGATTTTTGTGTTATCTGCAAATTCACGCAATGTAGAATAAGGTGAACCGTCTAATGTGATCAAGCGTTCGGATACTTCATCTAACTGAGCGTTCAAATCATCCATGAACTCATCCATCATTGGGTGCAATGTAAGGAAACCTGGTCCTCTCATGTACCAATGTGTTTGGTGAACAACAACAGACATTTGGCTTAGATCTGCAACTAATTGATTTAATACTTCTTTGGTTTGTTGGAATTTCATCTTTCTTGCCTCCTAACATTTTCTTACACTTAAAATAATAGTAGACTTTCAATGAAAAGTACAACAAAATCATTTACCTGAGAACGATTTTCAGTTCGCTTTTTTATCCGTAAAGCCAATCATTTTTCAGAATCAGCTAATTCTTCTCGCAGTTGAGCAAATTGCTGATAAGTCTGTGCTAAATGCTTTTGTGTCGAAACAAATAATGGATAGATTTTCTGATATTTTTTATGATCAGTTTCTTGTACTCCGACTTGCTCTTTCAATTCTATCAATTCCTGTGCTTCACTAATACTTTGGATCTTTCCGATGCTTCTCCAGCCTAAAATCACAGCTCCTAATGCGGATGCTTCTGTGACAGTAGGGAAAACAAGTGGGTAACCCAGTACATCAGCCATCATCTGACGAAAAATCGGAGATTGAGCAAACCCGCCTGTAGCACGGATCTCTGTGAGCTGATTTTCCTGGCAAACTCCTTTTAAAATCCGATAAAGATTGAGACAGATCCCTTCTAGAATCGCCTTCATCATTTCTTTTTCTGTATGTTGCCGCTGTAAACCGATAAAACTGCCAAACGCATCTGCGTCCCAAAGCGGTGCTCGCTCACCAAGTAAATAGGGATGAAAAATCAGACCATTGGCACCCGCTGGCACAAAAGCGATAGCCGAAAGCAGTGCATCATATGGATTTTCTCCTTTTTCTTTAGCAGATTGAACGACTTCCTGTAAAAATGTATGCCCTGCCCAATCAAAGATGCCAGCACCATTGCTAGTCGCTCCTCCCACTACCCAATGTTTCTGATCCAGAACATAACAAAATGTCTCCATTTCTGGATGGAACTGAGGCTGAGTAGTAATAAAACGAAGTGCTCCGCTCGTTCCTACGGTCAAAGCGGCGATCGTATCACCAAAAGCACCTAACCCTAGATTAGAAAGCGGCCCGTCTGCCCCTCCCAAAACAAATGATATATCATTTGGCAAACCTAGTTCTGCTGCTGTTTTTGATGGTAGACCTGTTACTTGATAGGTGGAAGGAAAGACTTGCGGCAATTGCTCTATTCGAATGTTCAAGTAGTCAAGCACTTCTTCTGCCCATTGGAATTCATGGATATCAAAATATCCAGTTCCTGAAGCTGTTCCGTAGTCGCTGATCAGTTCGCCAAACAATCTATAAAAGATATAGTCTTTGATACCGACAAAATAAGCAGTTTTTTTGAATAATTCAGGTTGGCTGTTTTGCAGCCACTTGATTTTGTTCAATGGTGTCATTGGATGAATCGGTGTCCCAGTCTGCCGATAAAATTCTTTGCCAAGCACGGTATATTTCAGTTTTTCTGCTTCGTCCGCTGCTCGGTTATCTGCCCAAGTGATCATTCGAGATAACGGTGTTTTCTCTTCATCCAACAATATCAGGCTATGCATCGCAGAGGAGAAGGAGACAAATTGAATGATTGTGTCTGAAGGCAACTGTTTAATTACTTCTTTTATAACGGTGCAGACGCCTTGAAAGATCAATTCCTGATCTTGTTCTGCCATCCCTTGTGTTTCTTGGATCAAAGGGTAGCGAAAATAAGCGGATGCTGCTTCTTGGGCTTCATCTGTGAAAGCAACTGCTTTGGTTTGTGTGGTTCCGATATCTAATCCGATTGAAACGTTCATTTTTTCACCTCAAATTTTATGTATGTACAAAAATTTAGTTTCAGCTTGCGTATCTTGGTTTTGAAAAGGGGGAGATGGCGTGTTACTTTATTTTATCATTGGTTGCTGTATCGGGTCATTTTTATGTTTAACCGCCCAGCGGATTCCGTTAGGTCACTCTATTATTTATCCTAGATCTCATTGTGTCAAATGCTGTCGTTCGCTTTCTTGGTATGAATTGATTCCGATTCTCTCGATCATCGTCCAACGATTTCGCTGTCGCTATTGCCGGTGTCGGTTGCCCTTCTACTATTTGTTGGCAGAAGCCTTATGTGGTGGTCTTTTTGTCTGGTTCTTTACTTTTTCTTCTGCAAGAAATTATTCGACGTTCATATGGATGCTTTCGGCTTTGCTATTTTCGTTGATGGATTTATTTTACTTCATGGTCCATTCTCACACGCTATTCTGTTCTTGGGCAATTTTATGGATTTTTTGGTTGCAGGCCGGCGTCTTCCAATGGCAAAGTGTGCTGTTAACGTTTATCGTAGGCGGTGTGTGCCTTCGCTATGGTCAATCCTATCTCGGAGCTGGTGATACTCTGTTGATGCTTTCTTGGAGTGGTGGCTTGTCTCTGGAAGAGTTGCTTCAGATCTTGTTTCTTGCTAGTCTGTTTGGAATATCCGTTTTTTCTGTTTACTTTATCTGTCATAAAAAAAAGATGGAAAAACTGCCTTTCATTCCTTTTTTGAGCAGTGCGTTGCTGATTGTCCTTCATCTTAGGTATTGAAAAGAGGTTGTGACAAACGACTTGTCACAACCTCTGATATACGGTGTTCCAAAAGTAGCTTTTTCGGCTTCTTATTTCTTGCCGCCCCAATGTCGACGAAGGAAACCGGCACGTCCAGAACCTTCTCGATAAAGATTGTAATGGAGCTTGTTTTTCTTGTAATAATCCTGATGGTAATCTTCTGCAGGATAGAACTCGCTTCTCGGTTCGATTTTTGTCACGATTGGCTTATCAAATCGTCCGCTGTCTTGCAATGCTTGTTTTGAACGCTCTGCAATATTTCGTTCTTCTTCATCATTATAGTAGATCACTGGACGATAAGAATCACCGCGATCAGCGAACTGTCCTAATGCGTCAGTCGGATCGGTTTGCTGCCAATAGATTTCCACCAACTGATCATAAGAAATAACTTCTGGATCATATTCGATCTCTACTGCTTCTGTATGCCCTGTTGTGCCTGTTGTTACTTGTTCATAAGTTGGATTTGGTACATGCCCGCCAGTATAACCTGATGTCACAGAAATGATCCCTGGCTGCTCTTCAAATGGTTTGACCATACACCAAAAGCATCCGCCTGCGAAAACTGCTTTTTTTGTCATATAAAATCCCCCTTTTTTCTCATCATACCTTGATTTCCAAAAGGAGGATAACGTTTTGCTTGTGACAGAAAAAACGGAAACTATTATATACGTGATACGGCTTCTGATAAATGCCAAAACGAACGTACTTGATCAAAAACGGTTAAATCAGGAATCACATATTCAGCAGAAGGAAGATTTATGTTTTCACCTATTCCCAATACATGCATGTTACCAGCCAAAGCTGCTTGACAACCAGCTTCTGAATCTTCAATGACCAAGCATGCATTTGGCGGTACATTCAATTGCTGTGCTCCTTTGAGAAAAACTTCTGGATCAGGTTTTGCTTTTGATACTTGCGTGCCGTCAATAAGGACATCAAAATAACTTGTCAAATTCGTTTTTTCTAAAATGAGGCGTGCATTTTTGCTTGCTGATCCCAATCCGATCTTGATGTTTGTTTTTTTCAAGTACTCAAGAACAGCTATTGCACCAGGCAAAACGGATGTTTCATCCATTTTTTGAATCGCTTGAAGATATAGATTGTTTTTTTGCTCAGCAAAGGCTGATTTCTCTTTTTCTGAGAATTTCTGTTCCATTTTTCCAAATGACAGCAATCGCTCTAGTGACTCGGTTCTGGATATTCCTTTCAGTTGCTCGTTTTCTTTCTCAGTGAATGGAATGGACAGCTGGTTAGCTAAAACCAGCCACGCTTCGTAATGATAACGAGCTGTGTCTACAAGAACGCCATCTAAATCGAATAGTGCTGCTTTGATTTTCATCGATTACCTCCTTGAAAATGAACGACTTGAAGTAAAGATGCGATGTTTTTAGCTGTGCGATGAAGATTATCAGTGGCTTGCTGTAAAGCTTCTTGTAAAGGCACAGCTGCAGGAAGGATCGGAAAAACGGCCGAAATGCCAACATCTGCTGCTTTTTCGCTTCCTTTACCAACACTTCCGCAAATAGCTATCACAGGAACGCCCTCTGGTACTCTTCTAGCAATCCCAACTGGCGCTTTTCCTTTTAGACTTTGTCCATCTAGACGTCCTTCGCCTACGATTACGAGGTCTGCTTGCTGTACCCGTTTATCGAACTCCAGTAAATCCAATACGTAGTCGATGCCAGAGACTATTTTCCCTGAAGCAAATGCTAACAGTCCTGCACCCATTCCACCACCAGCACCACTGCCCGATGCCTCGATTACTTGAGGGGCAAATCTCATATAAAAATCATGCATGGCTTGGTCAGCCACTGCTAATTCATTTTCTTTCAAGCCTTTTTGTGGTCCGAAAACAAAAGAAGCGCCTTCTTTTCCGCATAAAAGATTAGTAACATCAGTAATGACAGTGATTTTGGCTTTAATCAGCTCAATAGGCACGTTCGTTTTATCAACTGTAGCAATTTTACCTAGATTTTCTCCCAGTGCTTCTACTTTTTGATTATCTTGATCATAAAAAGCATAACCTAGACCTTCTGCCATGCCGATGCCGCCATCGTTGGTACTACTTCCGCCAACGCCGATGATGATGTGTCGAACACCTTGTTGCAACAATTGTCGTATCAGTTCTCCTACTCCTCGCGTGGATAACCTAAGTGGCTGTCGTTGGTTTAGTGGGACATCTTTCAATCCGACGATTTCTGCCATTTCAAAAATCGCAGTTTGACCGTCTGAAGCGTACTGGATTTCTTTGTTTTTGCCAAATGCATTAGTAACGACTGCTGTTTGCCGCTTCAACCTTAAACTGTCTGCTAATGATGAAACCGTTCCTTCTCCTCCATCGCCTATAGGTAGCAGATCATATTCAGCCTGAACAAAAACTTCTTGAAAACCTGATTGAATGGCTTGTGCTGCCTCTAAGGCTGTCAGACTTTCTTTGAAAGAATCTGGCGCAATCAGAATACGCATTATTTTCCCCTCCGTTCCAAGATCAGTTCTTTTTCCAGCTGGTATTGGTCTCCATTGACAAAAATAGGTAATGTTTCTTTCGTCTCTTTTTTTATTACTATTTGTTTTTTTGTCAAAACAAATAGCAACCTGTGATTTTTCCAAATAAAAGGAAAAGAAATTTTTTCCCATGCTGAAGGAAGTCTTGGAGAAATAGAAAGAGTTCCATTCGTTACTGTAATACCTGAAAAACCAAATATAACTGCTAGCCATAGTGCTCCTAATGAAGCAGCATGAATTCCGTCATCTGATGAATGCGGATCTGGTCCTAAATCAATCAGGCACGCTTCTTGGAATAAATGATACGCCCATTCCATTTCTTGGATACGGCAAGCCTCTATGGCGTGAATCGCTTTACTCAACGATGAGTCGTGGATCGTTTTGTTTTCATAGTAATGCAAATTCTTAGAAACGATTGGTTGAGAAAAATACTCAGGTAATAAGTATAACAGCATGACAAGATCTGCTTGCTTGCTGACTTGGAGTTCATTTACTTCGCTACGGGCATAATCAAGTAAAATAGACTGGCTGCCAGGACGTTCTTTGTAAGTGGTCAAATCAATAACTGGCTTACTGAGATACGTGTCATCTTGCGGAATCAGCTGTTCTTTGTTAGGCACTGGCAAATATAACTTGTCTAAAAAATTTTGACATTCTTTCAAAAAAAGCGGATCGCCAGCTTGATATTTAACAGCTAAGGCCACATTATAATGCGCCAGATAGTTCGTATATGCATTATTGTCGATATATTCTGTGTATTCATCTGGACCAATGACTCTGTGTATCTCTAAATGATCATCGACTTTTACAGCTCTGCTCAGCCAAAAAGCTGCTGTTTCATGAATGAGCGTTTTTCCCTTTGTTTCTAAAAACGATTGATCCTCTGTTGCTTGGACATACTCTTGAACGGCATAAGCAAGGTCTGCACTGATATGGTGTTCTGCGGCAGCTGAAGCAACTTCTTGTCTTGTTCCGGTTTTGATATTCAATGCAGCAAATTTGGGTGTCTCTTCCTGACCAGTGTGTGCGCTCTCCCATGGGAAAAGTGCACCTTGATAGTGATAATCTCTTGCTTTTTGCCGTGCGCCTTCTAATCGATCATAACGGTACAGCAGCAAATTCTTTGCTACTTCAGGAAACTGATATAAAAAGAAAGGCAGGATAAAAATTTCCGTATCCCAGAAAACATGCCCTTTATAACCTTCGCCAGTTAGTCCCTTCGCCCCTACACTAACACTTGGATCATTGCGGGGAGTCATAATCTGTAAATGGTAAGCAGCGAAGTCCATCGCTAACTGATCGAAAGAAGAATCGCCTTGGATCGTTATCCGATGCTGATGCCAAAAATCTGTCCAATAAGACATCGACTGCTCTAAAATTTCTGTATAACTAACGCTTTTCTGGGCTTGGGCAATACTTTTCTTAAACGGGTCTGTTTGCTGAAGAGAGGTAGAGAGCACGATGATCTTCTCCAGCGTAAAGGACGTATTTTTTCTGATCTTTTCTGAAAAGGAAGCGGTGATCCGGCGATTTTTTGCTTGGAATACACCTGCTTTATTGAATTTAGCTGCAATCCCAATATCAATTTTACTTTCTGTTGTCTGGTAGGATGCACTGATCAAATCGTCACCAAATACTCGCAGTTCTTTTTCAACCAACTGCTGTGTACCAAAATTGGTTTGCTGTCCATCGATACCCGTTTTCACATCTACTTGGCAGTCTTCGGTCAACGGCTTGATGACCACTTTCAGGGCTGCCTGATGGAGATTATTTTGATCAGCAACACGACAAGTAATGACTTCCACTTTTTTTCCTTGAGCAGTTTCAATGAGCGCATAGCGTTTAAGCTCTCCCATTTCTAAATCTAGTGCCCGCTCGTATGCAAGAACTTTCATCGTCTCAAGAGAAAAATGTTCACCGTCGATTTTTATTTCCCATCTGATGACATCTGGAAGATTCACTAACTCGGCTGATTCTGCTCCTAAAGGTCGGTTATATACACCAGCTGCAAACATTCCCCTTACTTGATTCCGATAGTCTTCCTCCTGGCTTCCTCTGATACCAAAAAATCCATTTCCAATGGTCATCTGACTCGCATACTTATTGATATACTCTAAATCAAATTGTTTTTCTTCTACTTTCATAAGGTAATAACTTCTCCTGTTTCTGCCGAACGATATAAATTTTCCACCAGATTCTGGATGACATATCCTTGCCAGCCATCTGCAATCATCTGAGCCTGGTCACCGAGCGCCCTATTCACAAAATGAGCCATACTTTGTTCATGTGGGTCATTAACTGGCGTGGTCTTTTGTAAGGAAACCAGCTTTCCATCTACATCTTCGAATAGTTCGCCTGGATACAGATTAGCACCTGCCTGATCGCCACAAAAAGCCACATTCAGTTTGTCTTCTCTGATATTCAAAGCAAACGAAGTATTCAGTTGGATGATCTTGCCGTTTTCTAATTCCAGTGTGCCAAAAATTGCATCTTCTACTGTGAATTTGCTTGGATCCCATTTCCCGAATTTCCCTGAATTTTTTTTCGTACCAATTTTTTGGAAGCTGTACGCCCGAACGCTTTTTACTTTAGGAAATCCAGTAATATACATCGCTGTATCAAGCATGTGAATGCCATAATCGATCAAAGGCCCGCCTCCTTGAAGTTCTTTGTCGATAAACGTTCCCCAGCCTGGAACACCAGACCGACGAAGCGCATTCGCTTCTACGTAATAAATATCCCCGAGAACATCAAGATGATTCTTGATCATTGTTGCTTCGTCAGAAAAACGATGCTGGAATCCATAAGCCAAAATCTGCCCGTTTTTATCGGCTGTCTCTGCCATCTTTCTTGCTTGATCAGCTGTCATAGCTGGTGGTTTCTCGCACATCACTGAAGCATTAGCTTCGAGGGCAGCCAATACATGTTCGAAGTGAAAGCGATTGGGTGTACAGACACTCACGATATCGGGAGAAATCTCATTCAGCATTTGTGTAACTGATGTATACGCATGAGAAAATCCTGTACGTCGGCAAAAGTCTTCTGCTCGCTGGCTGACTGGATCAACCACAGCGACCAATTCTAAGACATCTGATCTTTTTTGATAATAAGCAGCATGTACTTTTTCTGCTACTTGTCCAGCGCCTATGATTGCTACTTTCTTCATTTATTTCTCCCTCCTTTGCTTATTTACTTATTGTTTTTCTTTCTCTATTCTTTCTCTAAATCATTTAAATGACGCGCTGTTTCCAGACAGTTTTTCAAGTATTGCAATGATTCCTGATAAATTTTCACTTCATTTTCTCCTCGCAAACGACATTCATATACCATATAACCTTCATACTCATTTTGAAGTAGCGTTTGAAAATGGCGAGTAAAATCAATTGCGCCAGATCCTGGTTGGTAGCGATGATTATCTGCTAAATGGATATGACCCACATACTCTTTTTGCGTAGTCAATGCTTTTGAAATATCATCTTCTTCAATATTCATATGATAAAAATCAGCGATGATCTGCACATGTTTCAATTGATTAGAGTCAATGTAATGACGCGCATCCGCTAACAAATTGATCATATGGTCTTGGTATCGGTTCAAAGGCTCCAAATAAATAACCGTACCTGTTTCTTCGGCTACTTTATCTAAATAACGAAGTGATTCGCTGACTGCTTTATAGTCTCCTTCTTTGCTTCGGGGTGAAACCATCGGCGGTAATCGATAAGTGAACATTCCCCAAGCTGCTGGGATAACGATTCCTTTGCCTCCAACCTCGCTTAGTGCACGCAAAATCTCAGCAATTTGACGTACACCATTAAGACGCCGTTCTTCGATAAAGTCACCGATCCACCCATCGTAGCCGTTACAAGCTGTCACTACTGGGATCCCTGTTTCTTTGATTGCCTGTTTGACTGTATCGATATTTTCTATTAACAACTTACCGTCGATTTCGTATTCTTCAAATCCACAGTCTTTGATAAATCTAAATTTTTCTAAAATGTCTCTTGGGAAAAATGCTTGATCTTGCGTACCGAATTTCATTGTTCTCCTCCTCGGACTTGAACGCCCATTTTGATACTTTCTTCTGGGTGCTGGTCTACATAACGCATGTAAGCTTCTGCGCTTTCTGCAAATGGCACAACTGGATCAATGATTTCTTCACAATCCAAGTAACCGTTCATCAATAATTCCCAACATGTGTCCTCGATTCGTTTACGGTTCCATCTTGGGTAATCTGGGTTTGGTTCACTAGATGCTCGAGCAAAGACGATTTTTGCATTATTGAAATGTGCTTCGCGACCAAGATTAAACCCAGCTGGAAAAGGTTTAGCAAAGGCAACATAAGAAATGATCCCGCCATAGCCGATCCCTCTTAAAGAAGCTTGTAATGCGGCAGCACTGCCACTCGTTTCAATAACTGAATCTACTCCACGTTTATCTGTCAATTCCTTTAGACGAAAACCGACATCTGCTTTCATAGGATCTAGCGTGTAATCGGCACCGTATTTTTCTGCTAATTCTCTACGCTGCGCTATGGGATCGATCCCAACAATGGTAGTAGCACCTGCTTTTTTAGCTAATTGAATCGCAATTTGCCCGATAGCGCCTAAACCGAAGATTGCTACAGCATCACCTGCTCGAACATGTGCTTCTCGGATACCACCTAAAGCGAATTGAGCAGGATCGTAACATACTGCATTTTTCCATTGATCCAACCGATCAAGTTTACGTAGTTTATAATTATCAACACCGTTTGTAATTAGTGTTTCACGAATGGGTCCATAAGTGCAGACTAACTCTCCTTTTTGATACTCTGTCACCAAACTGCCCGTTTCTTCGATCGTACCGACAATCATATTTCCTAATTGAAATTCGCCAAATACCACACCGCGTTGGCTTCCTTCTTCTCTTGGCAAGAATAGGCGCCATTCTTCCGAAAATTCTTCATCGATAAATGGACTTAATCCTCTAAAGTCGACAATTTCTGTTCCTGGTTTTGGAGTAGCGAAAATTACTCGGATACGTACTTCGTTCTTTTCGATCTCACGGTCTTCGTAATCTTTGAATCCGGCTATTCTTGGTTCTAATGCAACTAATTTTTTCATCTTTTCTTTCCTCTTTCTTTTCTTTTTATCCTTTTACGCCGCCTTCGACTAAATCACCTTTAATAAATCGTTCAGATAACGCATACATAATGATGACTGGTAAAGCGGTCACCAATGAAGCGGCCATCATTCGTCCCCAAATGTAGTCTGGTGTACTGAATAATGTGTTCAAACCGATTGGTAAAGTAAATTTTTCGGAGGTCGACAGGAAAATCGAAGCAAATAAATAATCATTCCACGAAACCATAAAGCAATAAACGAAGACAGAAATGATTCCAGAAATAGCCAATGGTATAATGATCCGAATAATGATCTGGATCCGGCTAAGACCATCGATCATTGCTGCTTCTTCAATATCAGTCGGAATCGTGTCAAAATAACTTTTTAGCATGAATATCGCAGTAGGAAGTGTTTGAACGACCATCGTGATAATCAGTGCTGTATTGGTATCATACAAACCTAGACCGGAAATGATTTTAAATAATGGAACAACGATCAAAATACCGGAAAACATATAAACGGTGTAAAAGCTAGCATTGATTTTCGAGCGAGCTTTGAAGCGTAGTTTTGACAAAGCGTATGCCCCGCTGATCCCAATCACTACTGCAGTTACGGAGGCTATCAAGGAGATCACTAAACTATTTTTGAAATACATGATGAATGGAAAAATCTCAGCATTGAAAATATCCTGATAATGTTCAAAAGTCCATTCTTTCGGAAAAATAGTTTGTGTCGTTGCAATTGCTTCTTGTGAATCCTTGAATGATGTCATCAGCATGATCAAAAATGGAAACAAATTGACAGCTAATAGCAACAAAATCGTCGCGTAAAATAAGATTTTCCTGCTCTTTTTATTTTTCATTTCAAGTCCACCTTCTTTCGTGAGAGCAAGACGACCGCTGCAATAATGATGAACAATAGAATCGATATAGCTGCTGCTTTTCCAAGATCATTGAACGCAAAGGCTGTCTGATACAAATAAACGCCTAAGATATTGACTTTATTCGTCAGTAGATAGACATCTGTAAACATATAGAACATCCAGATAGATCGTAAAACAATCACAGTTGCTAGTACTGGTTTGATTGCCGGCAGTGTCACGATCTTGAACTTCTGCCAAGCATTTGCACCGTCCATTTCAGCTGCTTCATAAAGCGTTTTGTCGACTGTTTGCAAAATAGCCAAAAATGAAATAAACGCATACGGATAGTATCTCCAGATCGCAAACAAAACGACCATAAAGAAGCTAGCAACTGGCTGATCGAACCACAGCGGTGCTTCGTTGAAAAGCTGCAACCTATCTACTAACAGATCATTGACGATTCCATAACTATTATTGAACATATATTTCCAAGCAAAAATCAAAGAAATAGATGGCGTAACATAACTTAATAAAATCAGTGAACGCACCGTTTTCCTAAATCTGAACTTGCGGTTAAGCAAAATAGCTACGGCTAATCCTAAAGCTGTACTGCCTGCTACAACTAAGAATGTGTAAGCAACTGTTAAACCTAAAGAACGATAAAATTCACTATCACTTAAAATTTCAAGATAATTGCTTAATCCGATAAAAACGGCGTCTAAGTTAGGATTCAGCGGCATATCGAAAAAACTGATCTGAATATTGGAAAGCATTGGAATCAGCACTAAAACAGCTAATAAAAGCATGCTTGGTGCTAAAAGTCCCATGGCTAATTTTAAGTCAGAATGTTTCCTTGGACGATTCATTGAAACCTCCCCCTGATAATCTGCCAATAGCTATCTGATTTTTTCGAACACCATTGGCAGAACTTCTTGTTATTTCGTATTTTTTTGTGCGTCAGCTAAAGCTTGATCGACATCTTCGTTTCCGACAGTTACTTGGTTCACTGCTTTTCCGATCACACCTGAGCTTGTGATATCTCCCATTTTCGTGAAATTCTTTTCCCCGACTAGTCCAAAGACTTGTACTTCATCAAAAGCACTAGCAATCTCAGATGGCAGCTCGCCAAAAGACTTGATGACTTCATTTTCTTTGTAACCATCCAGTTCGACTACTTGTTTATTCACTGGTTGAGCACCACCAGGAGACATCAAGACCCACTTTTCCATGTTTTTCGGTTGAGATAAGAAAGCTGTGAATGCTTCAGCAGCCTCTTTTTGTTTCTCGTCTAGACCAGAAGAAATCGTCAATCCAGATACTGTGCCATAGACAGCTTGATCTTTTTGTGTTGGGATAGCAAAACCGATATTTTCTGAGTTCCCCGCTTCATAAACAGAAGGCAAAATGTAAGTTGAATAGATTGCCATTGGTGCTGTTCCATTCATGAAAGCATCTTTGATTTCTGTCACATCATTAGAGCCTGGCATCGTGTATTGGGATAAGTTTTGATAAAACGACAATGCTTCTCTCATCTTTTCCGTATCGATCGTTACCTCGCCTTCATCATCCAAGACATTTGCTCCATTTGACAAAGCAAATTGAGAGAACGCTTGCTCACTCATTGTTCCTTCAGCAGTAGGCATAGCAATTCCATATTGTTTATTCTCTTTATCTGTGAAATGTTGAGCAATTTTTAAAATATCATCCCAATTTTCTGGTTCTGAAAAACCAGCTTCTGATAATTTTTCTTTGTCATACCAAATACCTTGAACCCAGCCGCTAATTGGTGCAGCAATATAGCTTTTTCCATCTTCTGAACGAACAAGGTTTTTGGCTCCGTCATAATAATTATCTTCTCCAGCTTCCTCGATAACGTTTTGGACTGCCGTCTGATCAATCAGTTCATCTTTATCCATCACTTTAGCAAAATCCTGACTGACTTCCATTACTTCTGGTAATTTACCGGAACGAGCTAACGTAACGATTTTCGTATTGAACGCTGATTCTTCTACCGGCACTTGCTTGATTTTGATGTCTGGATTTTCTTTTTCAAAATCAGCAACCAGTTCATTGATCACACTTAATCGTTCCTGTTCGACAGAAGAGTGCATGAATTGAATCGTTGTCTGTTGTGATTCGTTAGAGCTTTGACTTTCACCACAAGCAGTAAGAAGAAATCCAGTAGCTAGCAGACAGGTAGTAACAATAATTTTTTTCATTTTTTTCCACCTCTTATTTTATTATTTTCAGCCACATATATTCATACGGCTGGAATATCAACTTTCGTTCTTGACTGCAATGGATAATTTGTCCAGAAAACAGGTCTAGGTAATCTCCTTTTGGTAAAAGATAACCTGCTGATTGATTGGAAAAATTATGGATAACTAAGACTTTCTCTTCCTTCGCTTCGCGAATAAAACTGATAAAAGAATCTGCTGAGTCCAGTAAGTAAATCAAACTATTCGGATGGAAGGCTTTTTCTTTTTTTCGAATAGATAGCATCTGGGTCAATTCACCATATACTGCTATTCTTAATGGATCTGTCTGCAACTCTTTCTCAATATCTGCTAACAAAAATTTTTGCCGATTGATTTTTCGATTCTCTCCTGTTTTTTCTACGCCTTTGTAATCATTTCGACTTCCCAGCACACTTTGAATATAAATTGCCGGCACGCCTGGTAACGTTACCAAAAATGAATGAGCTGCTAAAAAGCGTTTGCTTCTCCATTCCGTCGTATCTGTTGGAGAACTTAACGCATCTAGATACGTAGCGTTTATCTCATATGGACTGGTCGTTCCATCTGGGTTTTTCTTGTAGTTTACTCGGGCACCCTCTTTCTTCAGCTGTTCCACTAATTCAAGGATCGTTTTTTCCGGCAGAATACCTCTTATCGGGTTTAATCCGATTCCGTCATGGGAAGCTAAAAAATTAAAAAAGGTCGTTTTTTTCGATGTAAAATTGATTGTTTCTAACCATTCTTTCAACTTACTTGTATTTCCCGAGCGTATCGCGTGAAGAGTCAAAGGTGGCAGTGAAAACTGATAGACCATCTGTGCTTCATTCCTGCCATCGCCAAAATAACTAATATTATCTTTATGTGGCACATTTGTCTCGGTGATCAATACCGTTCCTGGAGCTGCTTCATCAACGATTGCACGGAATAACTGAATAATCTTATGCGTTTCTGGCAGGTGTATACAAGAAGTTCCTAGTTCTTTCCATAAAAACCCCACAGCATCCAAACGAATAAATGAAGCGCCTTTTTCTAGGTAAAACAAAAGAATATCGATCATTTTCAATAAAACTTCTGGGTTTTTAAAATTCAAATCTACTTGATCTTCGCTAAAAGTCGTCCATACATGTTTTTCTTTCCCGTTTTTGTCGATGAAAGTTGTAAGTAGTGGACTAGTCCTTGGTCTAGTCACGCTGCTTGTATCTGTATCCAGTGGCAAATCAATAAAAAAATCTTTGTACGTATCATTCAAGTTTAAATATTCCTGAAACCAAGTACTTTCGGCAGACATATGATTGCAGACAAAGTCGAACATCAACCTTGTTTCGCTTCTCATTTCTTCTACATCGTCCCATGTGCCCAAATGGTCGTTGATTGCCTGATAATCTAAAACGGAGAAACCATCATCAGATGTATATGGAAAAAATGGCAAGAAATGAACAACACTAAATGTATCTGCCAAATACTTTTGATAAAATTTCTTAAATGTACGCAAAGTTGGTTGCTGCTCTTCAAAAAATTGATCTCCATAAGTAATCAAGAAAATATCTTCTTCGTCCCAATGCAGTTTGCCTGCCTGGCCTTTCTTCTGCTGATAATCACTGACTTTTTGTTCAATCATAGAGGCGGTTTTCTCAGCCAAATCTGAGTCTCGATAAATTGCTTGTAAAAGTTTTGTATACATCGGATTCCCCTTTCTTTTTATGGGAGCGTTCCCAGCAACTCGATCATATTATGGAAAACGCTTACTGTCAATAGCGTTTTTTTTAAATAATTTTGATATACGCAAAAATACAAATAAGAAAGCTTATGTATCAATAGTTAGTGGATTCTTAAAAAAATATAATCTCTTATTATCCTCTAAGCTATTCCTCCATTTTCAAAATCATAGACAAAAAAGAATGTCTATTGTACTATGGAATTATTCTAAAACGCTCCCAAAAAGGAGGTGCATATAAAATTGAAACCTACTATTTATGACATTGCGAACAAAGCCAATGTCTCCAAATCAACTGTCTCCAGAGTATTAAATAACCAGCCAAATATCTCTGATAAAGCAAAAGCAAGTGTACTTCAAGCAATCAAAGAATTGAATTATGAACCGAGCAAAATTGCAAGAGGACTGTCAGGAAATGGTTTTGACGCGATTCTAGCATTATCTCATCGTACTTCTCATACGACCTATGGCAATCCTTTTTTTTCAGATGTTATTCAATCCATTTCTGCCGTTTCTGAACAAAATAACTTCGACTTGATTCTACAAACGGCAAAAACACCAGAAGAAGAGCTAGAAAAATGCGCGAAAAAGATCCAAGAAAAAATGATTCGAGGAATTATTATTTTAAGCTCTACGATGGATGAAACACTTCTTTTTGAATTGGATCAATACAATATTCCTATTGTGGTAATCGGAAAAGTCGGAAACGACTACACGAACATCTACTCAGTGGACACGGATAATTTCCAGGATAGTTACGATTTGGTGGAAACACTGATCAAGAATGGACACCGTCATATCGGCTGTCTCCATGCTCCGACAGAAGTTTATGTATCCAATGATCGTCTCAATGGTTACCGTCAATGCTTATTTGATCATCACCTAGATATCCGTAATGAATGGATCATAGACGGCGGCTTTCGCTTAGAAGACAGCATGGCAGCAATGAATGATTTAATGAAGTTGCGAGAAAGACCAACTGCGATTTTTTCTACCGATGCATTAAAATCATTGAGTATTTACAAAGTGGCAGAACAAACTGGAAAGCAGATACCTGATGATCTTTCGATCGCAGGATTCAGTGATCCCTTATTGTCCTCCCTATTTTCGCCACAGCTGACTCGGATAGACATTCCAACAAATCAGTTAGGAATCAAAGCCACAGAACTTTTATTCCAATTGATCCATCACCAATACCCAGAAGAAAAAAGAATCATTCTTTCAACCGAGATTACTCTCACAGATTCGATCCAACAACAAGAAATGTAGGGCAGATTTATAAAAGAACAGAAACACTGAGGATAAGTCAGTTACTCTGTTCTTTTTTCAATCACTCATCCTCCATTACCCCCTCCCGGTATTTTAGCGGATTTTTCTTTATTTTCAATCTGTTTTAGATAGCTGTGGATAACTATAATGTTTGTGTTAAACTATTTTTTCCACAGGGAAGAAAAAACTATTTTTAACCACGTTGTGTATAAGTTTTTATAGTTCGTTTTTTTAAACACATTTACCCTTATTTCAATCCATGTTATTTGGGGATACTTATCTCTAAAACATAAATAGAATAACTAGACATGTCTACTGGTTTTGTTTTATTCGAGGAATTATTCAATAATAGCTAGCAAAATATTAAAAATAACCGCTCTATCTTCCCATCAATTTATTTTGCATTCAAAAAATGATCTATCTTTACTTTTGTTGATTGACTTCTCTTGGAAGATGATCGTTCCGATACCTTAATGGGATACAAATCGATGTTGTTAAGATCCTTTCCCACTTTTCTTCTAGTTAGACAAATTATTTTAGACAAACAAAAAAAGAGGTTGTGACAATAATTTGTCACAACCTCTTTTGTAAAATATCTATTTTGTTTGATTGTTCATTGCGTCTTCTGCAGCCATTTGCGCTTCAATATCTGAAATACTGTAGACATTTTCGCTTGCTACACCGACTTCTTTTGGTTCCATGTCACGGTAACGTTGCATACCAGTACCAGCTGGGATGATCTTACCGATAATAACATTTTCTTTCAAACCAAGAAGAGGATCTTTCTTACCGCGGATCGCAGCATCCGTCAAGACACGAGTTGTTTCTTGGAATGATGCAGCAGATAAGAAACTATTTGTTTCTAATGATGCTTTTGTAATACCTAGCAAGACTGGTCGAGAAGTTGCAGGAACGCCTCCTGAGACTAGCGTATTGTAGTTTTGATCTTTAAAGTCTGCGATGTCTAATAATGTACCTGGTAAGATATCTGTATCACCTGGATCCATTACACGAACCTTACGCAGCATTTGACGAACCATTACTTCGATATGCTTGTCACCGATTTCTACCCCTTGCATACGGTAAACACGTTGTACTTCACGAAGCAAGTAGTTTTCAACAGATAATACATCGCGAACTTGCAACAATTGTTTTGGATCGATTGATCCTTCTGTCAATGGTGCACCACGGTGGATCATATCGCCTTCTGCTACTTTCATACGTGCTGTATAAGGAACAGTATACGTACGTGTATCTGTTTTTCCTTTGATTGTTACTTCTTTGGTACGTGTTGCAGGATCTTCTGAGATATCGATGACATCCCCTGTTACTTCTGTGATCACTGCTTGCCCTTTCGGATTACGTGCTTCAAAGATTTCTTGGACACGAGGAAGACCTTGAGTGATATCGTCTCCGGCAACCCCACCTGTATGGAATGTACGCATCGTCAACTGAGTACCAGGTTCACCGATTGATTGAGCGGCGATCGTACCAACTGCTTCTCCGACTTCAACGTCAGAGCCAGTTGCAAG
This sequence comes from Enterococcus sp. DIV0901a, assembly GCF_051711525.1. Classification (NCBI taxonomy): domain Bacteria; kingdom Bacillati; phylum Bacillota; class Bacilli; order Lactobacillales; family Enterococcaceae; genus Enterococcus; species Enterococcus sp. DIV0901a. The sequence goes on from NZ_JBIOMW010000001.1 coordinate 2,613,382, forward strand.
GTTGCGTCCGTAACAATGTTTGCAGACACCATGTTTTGTATTACATGTGAAGACAGAACGGATTGTCACTGTTTCGACACCTGCATCAACGATTTGTTTTGCGATGTCTTCGGAAATCAATTGGTTTCCTGCAATGATCAATTCATTTGTTTCAGGATGACGTACTTCTTTACGAGTGTAACGTCCCACTAAACGATCTTCTAATGATTCGATGATTTCATTTCCTTCACGGATTGCTTGGATTTCAAGACCTCGGTCAGTACCGCAATCTTCTTCACGGATGATTACATCTTGGGCCACGTCAACCAGACGACGAGTCAAGTAACCTGAATCGGCAGTCTTCAAGGCTGTATCGGTCATCCCTTTACGAGCCCCGTGAGTTGAGATAAACATTTCCAAGACGGATAGTCCTTCACGGAAGTTCGAAATGATTGGCAATTCCATGATTCGACCATTAGGAGCGGCCATCAAACCACGCATTCCGGCAAGCTGTGTAAAGTTGGAAATGTTACCACGAGCTCCAGAATCAGACATCATGAAGATTGGATTTTTCGCTTCCAAACCTTCCATCAGTTTTTGTTGGATGCTGTCTTTTGCAGCATTCCAAACAGCAATGACACGTTCATAACGTTCGTCATCTGTGATCAGACCACGACGGAATTGTTTTGTAATAGTTTCAACTTGTTTATGGGCATTTTCAATGATTTCTTGTTTTTCATTCAGTACACTGATGTCAGCGATCCCTACAGTGATACCGGCATGTGTCGAATGTTTGTACCCTAAGTCTTTCATACGGTCAAGCATCTTAGAAGTTTCTGTTACTTTGAATCGTTTGAAGACTTCTGCGATGATGTTTCCTAAGTTTTTCTTCTTGAACGGTAATACTAATTCTTGCTCTTTGATATGTGCAGGAATATCAGTACCAGCTTCAACAAAGTATTTGTCCGGTGTTTGGACGGTCAAGTTGAAGTCTGTTGGTTCATTCAGATAAGGGAATTCAGGAGGCATGATCTCGTTGAAGATGATCTTACCAACTGTTGTGATCATCGTACGTTCTTTTTGCCATTCAGTAAATGGTTTTTCACCTAATGAGTTAGGGTTCACACCGATACGTGAATGTAAATGAACATATCCGTTGCGCCATGCGATAACGGCTTCGTTTTGATCTCTGAAGACCATTCCTTCGCCTTCGCGTCCTTCTTCTTCCATTGTCAAGTAGTAGTTACCTAGAACCATATCTTGAGAAGGAGTAACAACTGGTTTACCATCTTTAGGGTTCAAGATGTTTTGAGCAGCTAACATCAACATACGTGCTTCTGCTTGTGCTTCTTCATTCAATGGCACGTGGACAGCCATTTGGTCTCCATCGAAATCGGCATTATAAGCTTCACATACAAGTGGATGCAAACGGATTGCGCGTCCTTGTACTAAAACTGGTTCGAATGCTTGGATACCAAGTCGGTGAAGCGTAGGTGCCCGGTTCAGCAATACTGGGTGTTCCTTGATTACGTCTTCTAAGACATCCCATACTTCGTCTTCTTGACGTTCGATTTTACGTTTAGCGTTTTTGATGTTTGAAGCTAGTTCGCGTTGAACAAGCTCACGCATCACGAATGGTTTGAATAATTCGATAGCCATTTCTTTTGGAAGTCCACATTGGTACATCTTCAAGAAAGGTCCAACAACGATAACGGAACGACCGGAGTAGTCGACACGTTTACCTAGCAAGTTTTGACGGAAACGACCTTGTTTCCCTTTCAACATATGAGAAAGAGATTTCAATGGGCGGTTACCTGGTCCAGTAACTGGACGTCCGCGACGACCGTTATCGATCAATGCATCTACTGCTTCTTGCAGCATACGTTTTTCATTTTGAACGATGATTCCAGGTGCATTCAAGTCTAATAAACGTTTCAAACGGTTATTACGGTTGATTACACGACGGTAAAGATCATTCAAGTCACTTGTTGCAAAACGTCCACCTTCTAATTGAACCATTGGGCGTAAATCTGGTGGAATAACAGGGAGAACGTCCATAACCATCCAGCTTGGTTGATTTCCTGAAGCGCGGAATGCTTCTAAAATATCCAAACGGCGGATTGCACGTGTACGTTTTTGTCCTTGTGCAGATTTCAATTCTTCTTTCAATTCGGCTGCTTCTGCATCTAGATCAACATTATCAAGTAATTGTTTGATCGCTTCTGCACCCATAGCAGCTTGGAATTCTTGTCCATATTGTTCACGTTTTTCGCGATACTCGCGTTCTGTCAACAATTGTTTTTTCTCTAAATTCGTATTTCCTGGTTCGATGACTACATATGAAGCAAAATAAATGATTTCTTCCAAAGCGCGTGGGCTCATGTCTAATACAAGACCCATACGTGAAGGAATCCCTTTAAAGTACCAGATATGTGAAACAGGAGCTGCTAATTCAATATGTCCCATGCGTTCACGGCGAACTTTCGAACGAGTAACTTCCACTCCGCATCGATCACAAACGATTCCTTTATAACGGATACGTTTGTATTTTCCGCAGGCACATTCCCAGTCTTTTGTAGGACCAAAAATCCGCTCACAGAACAACCCTTCGCGTTCAGGTTTTAAGGTACGATAGTTAATCGTCTCAGGTTTTTTTACTTCACCGTAAGACCAGCTTCTGATTTTTTCGGGAGAAGCCAAACCTATTTGCATACTTTCGAATTTATTTACATCGATCAAAAGGGGTTCCCTCCATTTCATTTAATGGCAAACCGCAAGACGGCTGATCTTCGACCGCCTTGCAGCTCATAGACCGGATTAGTCTAAATTATCTTCTGCGGTTTCAAAGTTTTGGATGACATCGTCTTTTTCATCTTCCACTTGTTCAGCAGCTTTCTTTTCTAATTCTTTGGCAGTTTGCTGTTCGGCAAATTTTGTCAAAGCATCAACAGTGATCAAATCGTCGTCTTCATCGTCCATGTCGCGAAGTTCGATCTCTGTTTCTTCGATATCCAAGACACGCATGTCCAGACCTAGTGATTGCAATTCTTTCACCAATACGCGGAATGATTCCGGTACACCTGGTTTTGGAATTGGTTCACCCTTGACGATTGCTTCGTATGTTTTCACACGTCCGACTACGTCATCTGATTTGTATGTCAAGATTTCTTGTAAAGTATAAGCCGCACCATAAGCTTCCAGTGCCCATACTTCCATTTCACCAAAACGTTGTCCACCAAATTGAGCTTTACCTCCCAATGGTTGTTGTGTAACCAATGAGTAAGGTCCGATTGAACGTGCATGCAATTTGTCATCGACCATGTGAGCAAGTTTGATCATGTACATCACACCGACAGACACACGTCCATCAAATGGTTCACCTGTACGTCCGTCGTACAGAACAGTTTTCGCATCGCTGGCCATACCGGCTTCACGAACTGTTTCCCATACGTCTTCATCACTTGCACCATCAAATACTGGCGTTGCTACGTGGATACCTAACTGACGTGCAGCCATACCCAAGTGTAATTCCAATACTTGCCCGATGTTCATACGTGAAGGCACCCCTAAAGGATTCAGCATGATATCGATTGGTGTTCCATCAGGTAGGAATGGCATATCTTCTTCCGGCATAATACGGGATACAACCCCTTTATTTCCGTGACGACCGGCCATTTTATCCCCTTCATGGATTTTACGTTTTTGAACGATATAAACACGAACTAACATGTTTACGCCTGGTGACAATTCATCTCCAGCTTCACGAGTAAAGATTTTCACATCGTGAACGATCCCGCCGCCGCCATGTGGTACACGTAATGATGTATCGCGGACTTCACGAGCTTTTTCGCCAAAGATCGCATGCAATAGACGTTCTTCTGCAGATAATTCTGTTACCCCTTTTGGCGTGACTTTCCCTACAAGCAAATCGCCATCTTGGACTTCTGCACCAATACGGATGATGCCCATTTCGTCTAAATCTTTCAATGCGTCTTCCCCGACATTAGGGATTTCGCGTGTGATTTCTTCAGGTCCTAATTTTGTATCGCGGGCTTCTGATTCATATTCTTCAATATGGATAGAAGTGTATACGTCATCTTTTACCAAACGACGGCTCATGATGATCGCATCTTCATAGTTGTACCCTTCCCAAGTCATGAAACCAACTAAAACGTTTTGGCCTAGAGCCATTTCGCCTTGTTCCATAGATGGTCCGTCTGCCAGAGTATCCCCTTTTTCGACTTTTTCACCTAAATGAACGATTGGACGTTGGTTGTAGCTTGTTCCGGAGTTTGAACGACGGAATTTCGTTACATCGTATTTATCTAATGCACCGTTGTCGCGGCGTACGCGGATTTCAGAAGCATCAACGTATTCAACGACACCATCATGTTTACATAACAAAGCAGCTCCTGAGTCATGCGCTGATTTGTATTCCATACCAGTACCAACCCATGGTGCTTGAGGATTGATCAACGGCACTGCTTGACGCTGCATGTTGGCACCCATCAAGGCACGGTTGGAGTCATCGTTTTCCAAGAAAGGAATACATGCTGTCGCAACGGCAACTACTTGTTTAGGTGATACGTCCATGTAGTCTACTTTATCAATAGATACTTCTAAGTTTTCACTTTGAGCACGAGCCATAACAACGTCTTGAGCAAATGTTCCATCTTCATTCAATGGGCTGTTTGCTTGGGCTACGATGTAATGGTCTTCGATATCAGCTGTCAAGTAGTCGATTTGGTCGGTTACACGACCTGTTTCGCGGTCTACACGACGATAAGGTGTTTCGATAAATCCGAATTTATTTACTTTCGCATAACTGGACAAACTATTGATCAACCCGATGTTTGGGCCTTCAGGAGTTTCGATCGGACACATACGGCCATAGTGGGAGTAGTGAACGTCACGAACTTCATAACCGGCACGGTCACGAGTCAATCCGCCAGGTCCTAAGGCTGAAAGACGACGTTTGTGTGTCAATTCGCCAAGAGGATTTGTTTGGTCCATGAACTGAGACAACTGAGAAGAACCAAAGAATTCTTTGATACTTGCCACAACTGGACGGATATTGATCAATTGTTGAGGTGTCAATGTTTCAGTATCTTGGATCGACATTCTTTCACGAACCACACGTTCCATACGTGCTAGACCGATACGGAATTGGTTTTGTAAAAGTTCACCGACTGAACGGATACGACGGTTTCCTAAGTGGTCGATATCATCGACATTGCCGATACCTTCCATCAAGTTCAAGAAATAGCTCATTGAAGCAATGATGTCGGCTGGACGGACCGTTTTTACAGCTGCTTCTGGATAGCCGTTTCCGATCACGTTTACTTCACGTTCAGGGTCTCTTGGTGAAAATACTTTGATGACTTGGACAGTCATTGGATCTGTGACCACACCGTCTTCTGATGGATAGTAAGTCACTGAATTTAGGCCATTATCAATGAAAGGAGCTAGTGTTTCCATGACTTGGTGAGTCAGAACTGTTCCTTTTTCAACGATGATCTCGCCTGTTTCTGGATCAACTAATGTTTCAGCTAATGTCAGATTCAATAGACGTGTTTTCAAATCTAATTTTTTGTTTACTTTGTAACGACCAACGTTTGCTAAGTCGTAACGTTTTGGATCGAAGAAACGAGCATTCAGCAAGTTACGTGAGCTGTCTGCTGTTTTTGGTTCGCCTGGACGCAAACGTTCGTAAACGTCTTTCAAACCTTCTTCTGTTCTTGAGTCGCTTGCGTTTTTATGCAAGTCTTTTTCGACTGTATTGCGTAATGTTTCGCTGTCACCGAAGATTTCAAAGATCGTATCATCGGAACCAAATCCTAACGCACGAACTAATACGGTTAAAGGAATCTTACGTGTACGGTCGATACGTACATAAGAGATGTCTTTTGCATCAGTTTCCATTTCTAGCCAAGCTCCACGGTTAGGGATAACAGTAGAACCGAATCCTTCTTTTCCGTTTTTGTCGACTTTTCCATGGAAATAGACACCTGGTGAACGGACTAACTGAGAAACGATTACTCGCTCTGCCCCGTTGATGATGAATGTTCCTTGTTCTGTCATTAATGGGAAATCACCGAAGAATACTTCTTGTGCTTTGATTTCGCCAGTCTCGCGGTTTGTCAAACGCAATGTTACATGTAATGGTGCAGAGTAGTTTGCATCATGCGCACGAGCTTCTGCTACTGTATACTTTGGTTCTTTCAATTCATAATCTACAAATTCCAAAGATAGATTGCCATTGAAGTCATCGATTGGCAAAATGTCTTCAAACATTTCTCTAAGTCCCTCATCTAAGAACCATTGGTAAGAGTCTGTTTGAATTTCGATCAAATTTGGTAATTCCAACACTTCACTGATTCTTGCGAAACTTCTACGTTCGCGATGTTTTCCGTATTTTACTACGTGTCCAGCCAAGCTCTTCACCCCTCTAAAATGTCATTCAAAAAGACTACCCGATCAATTGTTACAATAATATTTCAAATATTATTTTTAGGTAACAACAGACATTTTTTGCGGCTTTTAGGCAAAAAAAAACCAAAAATAGAACATTCTCTTGAAACCTTACTTCGTGAGCTTCTACTTTTGTTTCCTTATATTAAAGCCGAAACGGACAATATTTCGTTTCTGCCTTTTCTTCATCAGATAGTTTTTGCAACTTCATATACTACACTTATTTTCTATAAAAGTCAACACTTCCTGGCGTTTCTTCTGCTTTTTCGCAATATTTTCTTAATGTTTTCAATTTTATGTTTTCAATTATCTGACAATTCTTAATTGACAGACCTTTTTATCTCGGTTATACTTTAGAAAATTCATCTTGTGGAGGAACTTCTATGCGAACCAACATCAACCAAATCGCACCAACACAACTGAATAACTTTTACTTTAGCTACTTTAGATAGGTTTGTATTCATCATGATGGATACAAACGTTAAACGACAGTTTGTATCTATGATGGCTAAAGAACTTTGTATTGCAGCAAAAAGCCACGTAGACAAAATGCTAAGTGGCTGAGCAGTGAAAATACAAAGTAAAAGTATCAAGCATTCTACTTTTTCAATTTATTTTCCGACTTTTCAATCCATTTGGACATTTTGTCTGAATGGATTTTTTGTTTCCCAAAATTAAGGAGGAAAAAGAAATGAAAAAAAATATAATCATCGGATTAGGCGCTACCCTGCTACTAGCTTTAGGAGGTTGCGCACAAAAAGACAATTCCGCAGAGGCATCAGATGGACAAAAAACAATTGGCGTATTGCAACTTGTACAACATAACTCGTTAGACGCTGCCTATAAAGGATTCAAAGAAGGATTAGCAGAAGAAGGGTATAAAGAAGGCGATAATCTAACAATCGATTATCAAAATGCCCAAAACAATCAAGACAACCTGAAAAGTATGAGTGAGAAACTCGTCAAAGAAGATCCTGATTTGCTACTTGGAATCGCCACTCCAGCAGCACAATCTTTATTAAATGAAACAACCACTATCCCGATGACTGTCACAGCGGTCACAGACTTGGAACAAGCCCATTTAGTCACATCCAATGAAAAACCTGGCGGCAATGTGACTGGCACGACAGATATGGTGCCAATCGAAAAACAAATCGGCTTACTGTTAAATATCGTGCCAGACGCCAAAACAATCGGCATCATGTATAACAACGGTGAAGCAAACTCTAAGATCCAAGCTGATTTGGCAGAAAAAGAATTGAAAAAAGCGGGCGTCAAAGTCAAAGTACTGACAGCAAATTCCACAAATGATGTCCAACAAGTGACGAAAAGTCTAGCTAAAGATGTAGATGGAATCTATATTCCTACTGATAACACGTTCGCAAGTGCGGCAAGTGTTGTCGGTGAAGTCGCAAAAGAAACAAAAACACCTGTCGTTGCTGGCGCAGTTGATCAAGTCAAAGACGGCGGTCTAGCAACAGTAGGAATCGACTACGAAAGCTTGGGCAAACAAACAGGGATCATGGCAGCAAAAATCTTAGACGGCAAGAAGCCAAGTGAACTTCCTGTCGAAACAGCGAATGATTTGGAACTGTATGTCAATAAAGACATGGCCAAAGCATTAGGCATCAACCCAGACAGCATCAAAGAAGCTGAATAAAACACAGGAGGATTCTTATGACAAATTTGCTCTCTCTTTTCTTATCATCTGCATCGCAAGGGGTCTTATGGGCCCTACTTGCGATTGGTGTATACGTCACTTTCCGTATCTTGGACATTGCCGACTTGACTGCTGAAGGAAGCTTCCCTTTAGGTGCAGGGATCGCGGCAGTAAGTATTACAAATGGCTATCATCCATTGACAGCTTGTCTTCTAGGCTTTTTAGGGGGTGCGGCAGCAGGGCTTGTTTCCGGACTGCTTCACACAAAATTGAAAATTCCCGCCCTTCTTGCAGGGATCATCACCATGACTGGTTTATATTCTGTCACATCCCGTGTGATGGGTGCGCCGAACATCTCTTTATTGGGTCAGTCAACGATCTTTCATTGGGTCGAGTCATTCGGCATAACAAAAGACAACGCTGTACTGATCGTCGGTCTGCTTTTTGCTTTGATCGTTGTATGTTTACTTGTTTTGTTCTTACGTACAGAAACAGGACTTGCTATTCGTGCAACTGGCGATAATCTGGCAATGAGCGAAGCAAACGGGATCAACACAGATAATATGAAGATCATCGGTTATATGATTTCTAATGGATGCATTGCTCTTTCTGGCTCCTTGCTTGCGCAAAACAACGGCTTTGCTGATTTAAATTCTGGTATTGGAACGATCGTAATTGGACTTGCTTCTATTATCATCGCAGAAGTTTTGTTACGTAACCAACCACTATTTCTCCGTCTCTTGACTGTCGTTTTAGGTGCGGTCATTTATCGTTTTATTTTAGCGTTAGTCTTCGAACTGAATGTTGAACCAAGTGATTCGAAACTTGCTTCTGCTTTCGTGCTAGTGATCTGTCTTTCTTTCCCGCAGATCCAGCAAAAATTCCATTTACCTCAAAAAAAGAAAGGCGGTAGTGTCAAATGAATGACGTCTTAACATTGGAAAATCTCCATCATACCTTTGAAAAAGGAACGATCAACGAAAATCATGTCCTGAAAGGCATTAATCTTTCCTTAGATCCCGGCGACTTCGTGACGATCATCGGTGGAAATGGGGCTGGTAAATCTACTTTGCTGAACAGCATCGCCGGTACATTTTCTGTCGATCAGGGACAACTTTTATTGAATGGAAAAAATATCACGAAAAAATCTGTTGTCGAACGTTCGAAATCCATCAGTCGCGTATTCCAAGATCCTAAACTAGGGACAGCCGTTCGTTTAACGGTAGAAGAAAATCTTGCTCTTGCTATGAAACGAGGAAAAAAACGCGGCTTCTTCCGTGGTGTCAAACCACAAGACCGAACATTTTTCAAAGACCAGCTGGCTCGACTAAATTTGGGGTTGGAAAATCGTTTATCCTCAGAAATCGGTTTGCTGTCTGGAGGACAACGTCAAGCTATTACGCTGTTGATGGCCACATTACAGCGTCCAGAACTGATCTTATTAGATGAACACACTGCAGCGCTTGACCCTGCTACTTCCAAAACGGTGATGGAATTGACAGAAAAGCTGATCACTGAGCAGAATCTCACTGCTTTTATGGTCACTCATGACATGGAAGACGCGATCCGCTATGGGAATCGACTGATCATGCTGCATCAAGGAAGGATCGTCGTAGATATCCAGCAAGAGGAAAAACAGCAGCTCACAGTGCCCCAATTATTAGCGTTGTTCAAACAAAACAGCGGCACGGCATTAAAAGACGATCAAGTACTTTTATCTTCATAATCAGAAAGAGGCTGGGACAAAAAAATGAACGCCCACCCTCTTCTTTTTTCTCTTTCCTTCTTTCGTTTTTGCTTTATGTATCAACCGTTGTTTCTTCGAAAACTATTTTGTTCTCTCCTTCTTCCTGATAGAATGGATGGGAAAGGAGCTTGGTGCCATGACAACAAAAGACAAAGTACTTCAATTATTGAAAAAGACACCAGATTTTCTTTCCGGAGAAAAGTTAGCACAGCAACTGGAAGTTTCCCGGACAAGTATTTGGAAAGCCATCAAAGAATTGGAAAAGGCAGGCTATCGTTTTGAGCACGGGCCTACAGGGTATCGTTACCTGCCCTCTGACGTACTAGATGCAAAAGAAATCCAGCAAGAGCTACGGTCGTTTATTCCTGATTTGAAAGTACAAACGATGTTGACTTCTGAATCTACGATGAAAGATGCCAAACTGGCAGCAGCTCAAGGAGATTCTGTTTCGAAGTTATTTGTTGCTGATACACAAGAACAAGCTCGTGGACGTTTTGGACGGCCTTTTTTCGCTGAACCTGGACGAGGAATCTACATGAGTCTCTTGCTCCATCCAGACAAACGGTTTGATGAATTGCCTCAATATACGATCATCGCAGCCAGTGCCTGTGTGAAAGCCATTGAATCTGTAACCGGTCGTTCTGCTTCGATCAAATGGGTCAATGATATCTACATGGATGGAAAAAAAGTCTGTGGGATTTTATCTGAAGCAGTCAGTGATATGGAAAGCGGCAGGATCAGTCATATCATCATTGGGATCGGGCTTAATTTTTCTGTTCCTCAAAATCATTTTCCAGCTGATCTCCAAGAAAAAGCCATCTCTGTCTTTCCCGACGGACAAGCTAGTGTCACAAGGAATCAGCTAATCAGCAAAATCTGGCAAGAATTGTTCACTTATCTTTCTCACCCAGAAAAAGCGTTGGACTTCTATAAAGAAAAATCATTCGTATTGGGAAAAACCGTGTCGTTCAATCAAAAAGGAACGACTTATGTCGGTCTTGCAAAAGAAATCGGTAATCATGGCGAACTGATCGTCCAAACAAATGAACAGGAGATGAGTTTGTCTTCTGGCGAAATCAGTCTCACATCTATCCGTACGCAATAATATCAGATTTCACAAAAGGACACCTGATCTCATACAGTGTCCTTTTTTCTGAATTCTCTTCAAAAGACTCTCCTTATTCTATCAGCTGACAGTTTCTCTATCCTCTAGAAAAAGGTATTCTAAAAATATCTATAAAGCATGGTACACTTTCTTTAAATGAATCAATGCAAAAAACAAGAGAGTCATCAGTTTACACGATCAAAAGAGATAGCAGGCCGCTTCCTTTTTCAATCTTATAGATAGACCATGGGTAACGATAAAAACAAAAAAGAACTTGCGACTTATTTTGCCGTAAGTTCTTTTTTAGCTAGTGCCTTAATCTCTTAATCCCAACAAACGTCTCGCATAGATCACCTGACCAGAGTGCATAGCAGCATCATCAATAATAGAAACGAGACGCATTCCTCGTGTGACTGGTGGTGTCCAGTTCTCGTCAATTACTTCATCTAGCTCGGAAGGTTCCAGCCTTCTTAAGTAAGAAATAGCAAAATCAGCAGCTCCTCGCAAGTATCCTAGCAGATCTTCTATTTGATTAGCTTGGATCTGCTTTGCTTGTTCCAGACTATGCTTCCAATCTTGTTCGTTATCTGCTATCGTCATCGGAAACCGGCTTTCCCAGTCTTGACTATGCCAAATTGGAGAGATTCCTGCTAAATCAGCAATCTGGAAATCTAATTCCCGAGCGGTATGCCAAGCCAGCCAAGTCATTGATTTGATCTGCGGGGCTCTATCTTCCACTGGAAAACGATTGGCCTCCTCAATAGAGACGCCTTCAAACAAACGTTCAAACCGATCGTATGCCCGATCCACACTCTCGCATAGCATATCTAAATAATCCATTTATTTTCCTCCTTTTTATTTATCCTACTTACTTTTTCCTAATTCTAGGATACCTACTTATATGTTACTACACACCCTTATTTTTTACACTTTAACAGTCACCATCATCAATAGTTTGGAGATTGAAAGAAAAAGATAGTGTCGAACTATCAATTGAACAAGAAGCAACAATATGAACGTTTCATTAATATTCTTTAAATAAACAATGATTTTTCAAACGAACAGTTTAAGACTAGGAGAAAAAGAGTATAATAGGAAAATGTTTGAAAGGAAAGGAAGGGGAAAAATGAAAAAAAGGGCAAGTTTACTAGTCCTAGTTGCTTTGTTGTTCAATATCTTTTCGTATGGTGTGGCCGTTTCAGCGGAAACATACATTCCTAAAGACCCTGGGAATATTTATAATGATCTAACCGGTAACTATGGCTTGTTAGGAATTGCTAGTCAATTCCACGTATTTGCTAAAAATAAGACAACTGTGAATGCACATACAGACGGAAATATAGCAACACATGAACTTGATGCAAAAAATAATTTTGGTACAGAGCTTCATGAAGGTTTATTGAACCAAGAAATAAATTATATACAAAAAACTGATTCTTTCGCTAATTCTTCAGGCATACCTACAGGTAGCACAAGAATGAATAAATTTGTCGTTGGCAGTAACGTGGATGTAGCACTTCAAGATGGTCATCCTACAGTCAATGGATCCAGGCTTGATCACTTAACTCCAGATGATTTTTATAAAGATCGTGCTGGGCATGAATATATTGATTTCGAGCAGGAATTTGCTAAATTGAATGTAGCAGCAAATGATCTTGCAACCATCACTCCAGCTAAAACATATACTGCTGCAGATTTTCCAGACATGAACAATCGGACAATCGATTTAACTGGTTTATCAGATACCGGGTTTTTATTGGTAAATATCGATGCAGAAGTGTTAACGATGAATACGCCACTTCAAATCATCAATCCAAATGATCAAGTAGTTGTATTTAATGTCATCAACAGTTCTTCTGCATTGAACGTACAGTCACCAATCAAATACAATGATCGTTCAAATCATGAAACAGAAGATTTTTCGGATGCGAATATCTCTTGGAATTTTGGAAATGAGATGACTGATTTGACAATCAGTGCTCCTTTTCAAGGAACAATCCTTGCGCCTAATGCTACTATCCGCATTACTCAAAACCAAGACGGAACGATTATAGGGACAAATGTGATTTTAGATGCAGCTACCAATCGTTGGGATCCTAACGAAATATTTATCAGCAACAATGGTACAGATACGACAGACACAAGCGACAGTACAGATACATCTACCACAAGTGATAGCTCAGATTCATCTACCACTACAAATGATAGCACGGACACGTCAGCTTCAAGTGACAGTACAGATACTACCTCTACCACAAGTGATAGCTCAGATTCATCTACCACTACAAGTGATAGTACAGATACATCAGCTTCAAGCGACAGTACAGATACTACCTCTACCACAAGTGATAGCTCAGATTCATCAACTTCAAGCGATAGTACAGATACTACCTCTACCACAAGTGATAGCACGGACACGTCAGCTTCAAGCGACAGCTCAGATTCAACTACCACTACAAGTGATAGCACGGACACGTCAGCTTCAAGCGACAGCTCAGATTCAACTACCACTACAAGTGATAGCACGGACACGTCAGCTTCAAGCGACAGTACAGATACTACCTCTACCACAAGTGATAGCTCAGATTCATCAACTTCAAGCGATAGTACAGATACTACCTCTACCACAAGTGATAGCACGGACACATCAGCTTCAAGTGACAGTACAGGTACTAAAACCACAAGCGACAGCTCAGATTCATCTACCACTACAAGTGATAGCACGGACACGTCAGCTTCAAGTGACAGTACAGGTACTAAAACCACAAGCGACAGCTCAGATTCATCTACCACTACAAGTGATAGCACGGACACGTCAGCTTCAAGCGACAGTACAGATACAATCTCTACCACAAGTGATAGCTCAGATTCATCAACTTCAAGCGATAGTACAGACACGTCGTCTACCACAAGCGATACACGTCATGCAAGTGTCTCCTTCTCAAAAACAAGTTCGGATAACAGGACGAACTTTAACTTAACTAATAAAACAAGCAATGACAATGGAAACAAATCAAAAAGAGCACTTCCTAAAACTGGAAGTCAATCGAATAATTGGATAACACTCGCAGGCGTTATATTACTTGTAATCGGTTTAAGAATCACTTTTATGAGTTATAAGAAATCGAAAAGGTAAAAAAATATTCAAGATAAAAAAGAGCAACGTCGCTAACGGACGTTGCTCTTTATTTTTGCTTTTTATCATAAATACAAGAACTACAATTCAATTTGTCAAAAAACACGTAGATTTCCTTCTGAGAAATTTATTTACGTATCGAACCTTTCCCTATTCAGTCTTTGCGATCCAAAATCAGTTGGGTAAGGGAAAAGAGATTCTCTTTTGTTCGAAGAGAGGTGGCAGGTAATTTCTTTATTTCCTTCAAAGCCTTTTCTGTGTAAGAGGCCGCTAACTTCCTAGCTTCTTCCACGCCTCCTGTATGTTCAACGATTTTGCGTACGGCGTCGACATCTTCTTCTGTCATTGCCGCTTTCTTCTCTAAATAAGGTAGTAGCTTTGGTTTGTTTTTTTGCAAAGAGTAGATCAACGGTAAAGAATAGACCCCTTGACGCATGTCTTCTAGTACAGGTTTGCCGATTTCCTGGCTCTCTTTTGTATAATCTAAAATATCATCGATAATCTGAAAGGCCATCCCGATAGAAAGTCCGATATCTCCTGCTTTTTTTGCGAAGCGCTCGCTTGTTCCACTTTCAAAAGCGCCAACAGAACAACTTAATTGGAACAGTTCAGCTGTCTTACCTGAAATATTTTCCAAATATTCTTTTACAGAAAGTTCATAATTATAGCGATCATCCATCTGCCCTAATTCGCCATTCAATACTTTTTCCATACTACGAGAATTCAATTGGAGACTTTTCAAGGAAGTGGAGTAATCAGACAATAGTTTAAAACAGCAGACAAATAAATAGTCTCCTGCATAGACAGAAACGACATTACCAAACTGACTACGGATATTAGGCTGACCACGTCGCAGATCCGCTTCATCAACGATATCATCATGGATCAGTGTGGCCGTATGGAGCATTTCGATAGAAGCTGCCAAAGCGATGGCTTTGTCTCGATCTTGCTCTGGTCCAAATTGTGAGAACAATAGCTGATAGGCAGGACGCAACAGCTTTCCGCCGGCATGGATCGTTTCTTTGATTGCTTGTTCGACAGGTTTGTTTTTCAGGCGGACAGTTTCTTCCATCCGTTTTAGTGTTTCTGTCAATTCTTTACTTAAAGCAGGATAGTTTTCCCACATTGGATGTAGCTTCATAAAAAAACTCCTTGTTTGACGATTATTTTTTGGTAAACATTGGGCTCCATTTTTGTTTGGTTCCCTGCTCATAATCTTTTTGGAATCGTTGAAGTGTCTGCACATGTCGTAAAAGATAATTCGCTGCGATCCCGATTGCAATCCCTGATAAAATCCCTAAAACTGAAAGGACTGGCAAGTACAACATGACTGTCCATGATTGTGCAATGAAAGAAGCCATCAAAAGCTGTCCGACATTATGCATGAAACCGCCGGCCGCACTAATTCCGATGATACTGACACGTTTTGGTCCTAATTGCTTGACCAATAACATTCCAAAATAACTAAGCAAAGCACCACTCATACTATAAAGGAATGTGGAAATCGTTCCGCCTAGCAAAGTAGTCAGGAATAGTCGTAGCCAAAGTAGTAAGAAGCTGTCTCGTTTTTTCATGGTAAAAATGGCAACGATCGTGATTAGATTGGCTAAGCCTAGTTTTGCACCAGGCGCAAAAGAAAAAGGATAAGGGATCATATTTTCCAATAAACCAATGATCACTCCTTGTGCAACAAGTAGCGAAATATAAATCATTTTTTGTAATTTACTCATGGTGTGTGAAGGTCTAATAAATCAGACTGTCTTCGTCACCCCCATCTGTTGATCGGACCTCGATCACTAATTTATGTGGTAAACAAACAATGGTTTCGCCATTTTTCGTTGCCCAGCCTCGACGTACGCAGATCTGGTCATCGCAATCTGCTTCTTTTATCCGTACTCGATCGCCATCTATCTCGATCAAGTTATAATCTCCGTGTTCATCTTTGTAAGTATATGTGTAGCTCTCTTCTCCAGCCATCAAAGGGAATGTTTTGATTTCTGTGCCATCCACACGCAGTACCGCTTCTTTTTCTGCTGTTGCGGTGTTTTGCTGAAGACCAAAAATCATGACTGGTAAAAAAGAAAGAACAGTCAAAAGCAAAATAATAAAAACATCCCAAGGTTTGAGCAGACTTTTTTCAGCAAATTCTTTAAGGCTCATTTTTGTTCTCCTTTTTCCAGATTAACTCACCCAATTTTAGCATAAAAACAAGAGGTTGTGGCACCTGTGTCTTGCTTTGAGTAATAAGAACGAAGAATAGAAAACAGCTTTCCATGTTTTCTAATTCTTTAGGCTTATTACCGAGAAGCAGCAGGTAGAACACCGTTTATAACAAGAGGTTGTGACAGAAGTGGGCAACTTCAAGAAATAAGAAGGAATTTACGAAAATTACTTTTCAAGTTTTTGTGAAATTTCGGCTTATTTTTCGAAGAAGCTACTTCTGGAACACCGTTTATCAGAGGTTGTGACACCTGTGTCTTGCTCATGGAGGCTTATCTCGGGCATCTTATTCCTTTAATTTTACATAAAAAGGAGGCTGTGACGGTTTGTCTCAGCCCCTTTCTATTGAAATCTTGCATTCAAATAACGTTCTTTATCTATTTATTTCTTGCCGTACTGGGAACTTGGTCTACCGTACCACCAATTACCTAGTGTACGTTGTAGCCATGGAATTACCCAGCGATCCAACCCAATCGCACGTCCGGAACCGTTCATCAATGCGAAAGCAACAAAAATGAACCAAATGTTTACCCAGTAAAACATGCCTGATAAGCAGAACGTGATCACCAATACAATCGTTGTGGCACTGCATAGCCATGTGAATAATCCAGCAATCAATGCTAATGCCAAGGCAATTTCAAAGAATACCATGAATTTTTGGAAGAACATTGCTACATCATTGTTTGGCATGATCACTTGCATGATCTTTGTGAACCAGTCTGGTGACTTCTCAATCACAGCCATTGGTTCTTCACCGTATGCATAACTCAAACCAAAATGTGCAGCTTGAGTCGCTGCTTCTCCAGCACTGGCCCCTGCTCCGCTGGCAGCTGTGGTTGCATCACCAGCAGCAGAAGCACCACTGGCAACATCTGTTACATTGTATTCCCATGTCCAAGGGAACACACTGTTTCCAGTGAACCATGATCCTTCACCAAACCAAGTACTTGGTTTTAACACTTCACCATTACCAATGATTTTTTTGGAGGCTTCAACGAACCAAACTAAACCATAGAAAATACGAAGTGGCACACTCCATAAGACGTTGCCGTAACGAGAAGAATGTCCTCGAGTCACGTTGCGATCATCTTTGATATGGAAAAACTCATGCATTAAATATTGGAACATATAATAACCAGAACGAATATCAAAGAAATATTTCAAATTAACGATATGTTTCATTACGATAGCTAAAAATCCGCTTAAATGGATCTTATCAAATAGGTTAGCTACCCCCCATTTGGCACCAATAGAAACCATAAATCCTTGATAGTTTCCTTTAAATTTATGCTTTTCTCCGCCTTTGATCGAAGCCACGATATTCGCTGCGGCTGTGTGTCCTGTTTGTTCAGCAGCTTGGACGATCTGCGGTGTCGGTGTTCCTGGGAACTCTTCATAAAAGACTAAATCACCGATGATATAGATGTTTTTATCTTCGTAGCCTTTTGCCTGCATGTATTCATTGGCGATCAACCGCTGTCCGCGTGCTGCTTCTAATCCAAAGTCAGCAGCGTCAGAAGTTCCTTTAACACCAGCTGTCCAAATCAGTGTGTGAGTC
This sequence comes from Enterococcus sp. DIV0901a, assembly GCF_051711525.1. NCBI lineage: Bacteria > Bacillati > Bacillota > Bacilli > Lactobacillales > Enterococcaceae > Enterococcus > Enterococcus sp. DIV0901a. The sequence continues at coordinate 2,631,258 of NZ_JBIOMW010000001.1, forward strand.
AGAATGTTGCGTCCGTCCTTCAGCTTGATATGATCCGCAGCCACTTCTACGATTGGTGCGTTCAATAATAATTCTACATTGTACTTACGCAAATAGCGTTCAGCTTTTGCAGCATCATTTCGGTCTAACATATTCAAGATTGTCGGCATTGCCTCTACGACCATCAGTGTGATCTCGTTTGGATCCAACTTATAATCTTTGGCTAAGCGATTTTTCCAGTCGATCAGTTCCCCAATCATTTCAATACCGGTAAACCCAGAACCACAGACAACGAAAGTCAGCATGGCTTTACGCAACTCATCATTTGGTTCCAATGCAGCTTTTGCTACTGTCTTCTCAATATGTTCCCGAATCCTTACAGAATCTTCAAATGACCAAAGGGTGAATCCGTGTGCTTTGACACCAGGTGTACCAAAGTCATTCGGCTCTCCGCCCATTCCAAGGATCAGCTGATCAAAAGGATAGGAACCTAATTTGGTCTTGACGATTTTTCGTTCTTTATCGATACCGATTACAGTGTCTGTGACAAGTTGTACATTCTTTTGACGAGCAAACAAATGCTGCAGATCGTATTGGATTGCTTCTGGTTCTACACGTCCGCCAGCTACTTCATGCAACTCGGTCATCATAGTATGGTACGAATGACGATCGATCAGAGTAATTGCTACATCTTCTTTTTTCAGTTTCTTTGCCAAGTATTTTGTAGCTGAAACACCGGCATATCCTGCTCCTACAACGACAATATTTTGCTTTGCCATTGATCATCCGCTCCTTATAGACTATCTATATAATGAATATATGATAATTCTTTTAGTTTGATACTTATTACACAATCTCCATATATTATATAGATGTTCTGTTCTTTTGTCTAACTCCTTTTGGATTTTTTTCAAATTTTAAAATAAAGCGTTTTTTCACGAAATTTGCTGAAAGAAAACGTTTGAAATATTACATGGGTTATTTATCAAAAATAGTTGACTTATAGGCTAAAAAGATTAGAATGTATAATGAATCACAAAGAAAAATTGTGGACTAAAAATGGAATGGTGGGGTATTAAAATGAAGAAAAAACGTTTTGTAACTGGATTTGCTGTGTTAGCATTTTCAGCTCTAGTGTTAGGCGCTTGCGGCGCAGATGACAACGGAAGTTCAAATGCTTCTTCTGAATCATCTACAGCACAATCTTCGACTGCAAAAAGCACAACAGAATCATCTGCAAAAGTTGTTGCTGGCGGAGACTTGCAAGACGGCACATATAAATTAGAAGAAAAAAATTATTCAAACGGTTACCGCGCAGTCTTTGAAATGGTTGTAAAAGACGGCAAAATCACTGAATCAAAATATGATAACGTCAATGAAAACGGCGAATCAAAAACAAAAGATGCAGAATACAACAAAAACATGGAAGCAAAATCTGGCACAAACCCAGAAAAATACATTCCTGAGTTGAATGACCAATTCTTAAAAGCACAAAGCGCAAGCGGTGTGGAAGTCGTAACTGGAGCTACTCACTCATCTGAAAGCTTCCAAAATTACGCACAACAATTGATCCAAGCTGCTCAAGCTGGTAACACAGATACAATCGAAATCGACAATGGTGCTGATTTGAAAGACGGCACTTACAAGCTTGAAGAAAAGAACTACTCTAACGGCTACCGTGTGCAATTCGAAATGACAGTTGCTGGCGGCAAAGTAACTGAATCAAACTTTGATTATATCGACAAAGACGGTAAATCAAAACAAGATGATACAGAATATAATGAAAATATGAAAGCAAAAAGCGGTACAGAACCAAAAACTTACATCCCTACTCTGAACGACGAATTCGTCAAAGCAATGGGCGAAGAAGATGGCTCACCTGCTGATGTAGAAGTTGTTACAGGTGCTACACACAGCTCACATTCATTCATCATGTACGCACAACAATTAGTGAATGCAGCTGAAAAAGGCGACACTCAAACAATCGAAGTAGATAATATCGTAACAGAAAAATAATCACATAATCATACTAATAAAAGTTGGAGGGTGGGACGATAGCCAGATTAGGCAGTCGTCTCACCTTTCAAAATGAAGAGAGGAAAACAATGCGGAAAAAACTACTATTTTCCTTAATCACACTGGGCATCTCTTTTATGGTGCTAACTGGCTGCACTGATTCAGCAAAAAATACAACCACTGAAAGTACAGCGTCTACCAAAATATTAAAAGATCCGTATTCTGATGAACAGTTCTTGTTAGGGACTTACGTTCGTATCCGTGTGTATGATGAAGGCAAAGAATCAGCATTGAAACCTGCCTTCGATCGAGTAAAAGAACTTGGTGATAAAATCACGATCAATCAAAAAGGTTCTGAGATCGATGAAGTGAATGAGCAAGCTGGGATCAAACCAGTAAAAGTTTCTGATGACGTCTACACGTTAGTCAAGCGGGCCTACGAATATAGTCAAGATTCTCAAGGCGGATTCGATATGGCGATTGGTGCAATCACACAATTATGGCGAATCGGTTTTGATGACGCCAGAAAACCTTCCCAAGAAGAAATCGATCAGGCATTAAAATTAGTGGATTATCATAAGATCGAACTAAATGACAAAGAAAAAACTGTTTATCTAAAAGAAAAAGGAATGATCATCGATTTAGGTGCAATCGCCAAAGGTTACATTACGGACGAAGTAGTGAAAGTCTTGAAAAAACAAGGAGTGACCACTGCCATCGTTGACTTGGGCGGTAATGTCTATGTCTTAGGCCACAGCCCAAGAGGCGAAAACCAAGACTGGACAGTCGGCATCCAAGATCCGAACATGGCTCGCGGATCTGTTTTAGGTTCTATTAAAGAACGGAACAAAACATTAGTTACCTCTGGAATTTACGAGCGTTATTTAGAAGTAGATGGCAAAAAATACCATCATTTGTTTGATCCAAAAACGGGTTATCCGTTCGACAATGATATCGCAAGTGTCACGATCATAACAGATAAATCAATTGATGGTGACGGGTTGTCTACAGCAGTCTTTTCAATGGGTGTGAAAAAAGGACTGGAATACGTCGAAAGCGAATTGAATAACGGGACGGAAGCGATCTTCGTGACAAAAGACGATAAAGTATATGTGACCGATCCAATCAAAGACACCTTCAAATTATCGGAGGACTCCCATTACACGATGGGTGACCGTTCTGAACTAAAATAAGGAGTACGAACCATGACACTAAAAATCTTTTTAGAAGTAGTTGAAATACGAACAAAGGTGGCTAGTGTATTTCCTTTTGCGGTAGGGGTATTATTCTCTATCGCTTTTTTTCATGAGATACATTGGCTAAACACTTTTTTATTTTTTATTGGAATGCTAGTTTTTGATTTAGCGACTACCGCTATCAATAATTACATGGATTATGAAAAGGCTCATTCTGAAGTATATAAGTATGAAGAAAATGTCATTGGCCGCAGAAATCTATCTCCTGTATTGATTCGAAACATGATTTTAGCTATGATTGCATTTGTTTTTGTTATCGGCGTTATTTTAACGATCAATACGGGTTGGCTTTTACTTTTGATGGGATTTATCTGTTGTTTTATTGGAGTATTCTATACATTCGGACCGATTCCTTTATCTCGAATGCCTTTAGGGGAAATTTTCAGTGGGGTGACTATGGGCCTTGGAATTTTTGCCATGGTCGTTTATGTCAATACATTCGGTTCAGATGTCTATGATCTGACAGTCAACTTTTCATCTGGACAATTTGCTTTGGTAGGAAGTCTTTGGGCTATAGCAGCAATCGTATTAGCTTCCTTACCCTTGGTGTTTACGATTGCCAATATCATGTTGGCTAATAATTTGCGGGATCTTGACCGTGATATTGAAAATCATCGCTATACACTAGTTTTTTATATCGGACGCCCTGCAGGGACAGTGTTATTCCAACTATTGATGTATGCTTGTTATTTTGTGATTTTGATGGGACTGTTGAGCGGTATCTATGAATGGCCGATCTTGGTCACCTTCTTGACCTTGCCAATTGTGAAGAAGCATTTGGATCAATTCAAGCAAACGTTACCCCAGCCTATCAGTTTCAGCTATTCCATCAAAAATATGGTCTTATTCAATGCCAGTTATGTATTGGGGCTATTACTAACAATCATTATGCAAGCCATTTAACAGCATGAAGAGGTTGTGAAAAAACTGCCCTGCATCAAGTAATAAGAACAGCCAAATAAAAATAGCTCCTTATATTTTTCGTTTGGTTGGGCTTATTACCGCAGATGCAAGCTTTTGAACACCGTTTATCGAGAGGTTGTGAAAAAGTCGCTTAGTTTCGAGTATTAAGAAAAATTTTGTGAAAATGGCTTTCCATATTTTTGCATAAATTTGGCTTAATACCGAGAAACTGGCTTTTGAACACCGTTTATCAGAGGTTGTAAAATCAGCGTTTTGTCCTGAGTATTAGAGAAACAAATGGAAAAATAGTCCCTCATATTTTGCCGTTTTTTGAGCTAATACCGAAGGACAGCTGATTGAACACCGTTTATCAGAGGTTGTAAAACCAGCGTTTTGTCCTGAGTATTAGAGAAACAAATGGAAAAATAGTTCCTCATATTTTGCCGTTTTTTGAGCTAATACCGAAGGACAGCTGATTGAACACCGTTTAAGAAAGAGGTCGTGAGTCTGCCGTTTAGCTCCGAGTCGCAAGGAACAAGTTCAAAAAACAGCTTCTCATGTTTTATGAATATTGTGTCTTGTGATTGGGAGTTGGCAGGAGAACACCATTTGTTCGGAAAAAGTGACTACCTATGACACAACTTTTGTCACAGTCCCTTTTTTCACTTGATGTGATTCGTACCAGCGAACTTGACGAGAACTTTCTTGGTTTGGTAACTATATGGTATTCTTTTAACATCCTCGTTTGCTTCTTCTAATTTATTTATACAAAGTCACACTTTTTTAATCATCTGTTCTTCGATACATTTCTATTTCTTTTAAAATTTTGAACTTAAGAGTGCATACCAAATGGATTCATTTACTCTTCGTCAGTTACGAAGATAATCAAAATCTCCAACTTCCCTACTTATTTCGTTTTGAGAATTATCGAAGCAATCTTACATAAATAACTAAAAAACAAAAAACCAGAAAATCAGTATACTGATTTTCTGGTTTTACATGGTTTGTTCAATAAAAAGCTGTTGGAACTGTTAATATTAAATTATCGCATCGTTACGAATTCTTCCGCTCCTGTTGGATGGATGGCTACTGTATTGTCAAAGTCTTCTTTAGTTGCACCCATCTTGATAGCCACAGCAAAACCTTGCAGCATCTCATCGACACCAACACCAATAGCATGTAAGCCGACGATTCTTTCTTCTTTTCCGACACAGATCAATTTCATTTCGCATTTTTGGCGATAATCATTTAATGCAAAGTACATTGGGGTAAAGCGTGAACGATAAACTTTCAATTCATTTTCGCCATATTTTTCCAATGCTTCTTCTTCTGTCAAACCAATTGTTGCAATTGGTGGATGCGTAAAGACGACTGTCGGAACAAGTTTATAGTCAAGATAAGAATCTTTCTTTCCATTAAATAAACGTTCTGATAAACGTCTACCAGCTGCGATTGCAACAGGAGTCAGATCTAATTTACCGATCACATCACCAACAGCAAAAATATGTTCATCCGTTGTATTTTGGTATTTATCTACTTTGATAAACCCTTTTTTGTCCAATTCCACATTTGTATTTTCCAGACCTAATTTTTCGGTATTCGGTACACGTCCACCGGCAAAAAGTACACAATCACCAGTTAAGGTTTCACCATTTTCAAATAGCACCATATATTCGTCATTGTTTTTAGTAATTTCTTTAGCAATATGATGTGCGTAAGTTTTTATTCCAGCTTCTTGGTACATTTGGATCAAATTGTCCGAAAGCATTTTATCAAACGTTCTAAGTGGTCGTTCTTTTCGATATGCCCACATGACTTCACTACCTAAACCACGAAATACACCTGAAAGTTCAGCCGCAATGTATCCAGCACCTAAAACGATTGCTCTCTTAGGTAACTCTGTTAATTCAAAAAATCCATTTGAATCAATGGCGTATTCTCCACCAGGAATGGTCATTTTACTTGCACGGCCTCCAGTAGCGATCAAGATTTTAGGAGCACGATAGGTTTCACCGTTTACTTCGATCGTTTGACTATCGATAAAAGTAGCGTAACCTTTTATAGCCTCGACATGATTGCTATCTAATCCTCTTTGATAAGCACCGTGTAGAAAATCAATATATTTTTCTCGTCTTTCTACTAGACCGGCGAAATCAATATTTTTTAAATCTGCTTGGATACCGTAACTTGAGGCATCTCGTTCAATTGTTTCCAAAATCGTACTTGCTTGCCACATAACTTTTTTAGGTACACAACCGACGTTGACACATGTTCCGCCCAATTCATTCGCTTCAATCAGCAAAACTTTTGCGCCATGCATCCCTGCTCTGTTTGCTGAAGCAATACCGCCAGAGCCGCCACCAATTACGATGTAATCATATATTTGCATTTTGTTCCTCCTTATTGAAGAGATCAATCAAAACCTTTATTTAACGATCCTTTTTCTACAGAAAACAAGTGTAACACTTTTCTTGAATTTTGTATGCGAAGATGCTTAAAACAGGGATATATCAGCTTTTTCCTTATTTACGTTTTCGGATCATATCTCCAGGTTTCACCGGCTGTGCGACTGGCATAGTTAAAATCATCATTGGATTTGGTGCTCGGTCAATGGATTCGCCTTCTTCATTATGCATAACTTCAACGGTTTGACTGAAATGACTGAATCCTGGACCATAAAATTCGATTTCATCTCCTACAGAAAACAAGTTTCTCTGACGTATCGTAGCAATCTGTGTTGCCTCATCATAAGATAATACTTCACCGACAAATTTATATACTGGGATTTTACGACGTTCACCGAATAATTGTTCGTTTTCAGTTGGTGTATTGTAGTAAAAACCTGTAGCTAATTCTCGTTGTGCTACTTTCCATAACTCGTCGATCCATTCTTGCTTGCAGACATAGTTTTCAGGATCTTCCATATAACTGTCTACAGCCGCTTTATAGACATTTGACACCGTAGATACATAATGGATCGATTTCATTCTTCCTTCGATCTTGAAGCTGTCTACGCCGTTTTCAATCAATTCTGGAATATGTTCGATCATTGACATATCCACTGCACTCATCGAGAATTCTTCTTCCACTTCGCCTGTATCAGTTAAACTGTTTCGTTCTTGACCAAAAGGCATATCGAACAATCCATACTTCCAGCGACAAGATTGAGAACATCCGCCACGGTTTGCATCCCGCATCGACATATGGTTGGACAATGTGCATCGACCAGAATAAGAGATACACATGGCACCATGGATAAATGCTTCGATTTCGATATCCGTATTTTTACGAATCTCTGCCACTTCCTCCATTGAAACTTCACGAGCTAAAACGACACGTTCCAACCCTTCTTCTTTCCAGAATTCCAATGTCTCAAAATTAGTTGCTGAAGCTTGAGTGGATAAATGGATCGGCAGACCTGGTGCTTCTGTCGCACAAATTTCGATCAAAGCTGGATCAGAAACAATTACTGCAGAAATACCGACATCACGCAAACTGCGGAAAAATTCCCCTGCTCCATCTTCATTTCCTTCATGGGTGACCATATTAGCAGCAACGTATACCTTCGCATCATGTTCTTTTGCAAAAGCAACTCCTTCAGCCATTTCTTCATAAGTAAAATTACCTGCACGGCTTCTTAAACCATATGCATTCCCGCCAATATATACTGCATCTGCTCCATAATGGATCGCGGTTTTTAACTTTTCCAGTGTTCCTGCTGGCGCTAGGATTTCTGGTCGTTTCAATTTTCTTTTTACTGTCATTTCTTTCATCATACTCCTTATTTGATAGCAGAAGGATCAATATAAAAGAATCCTGTATCTAATTCACGGTTTTCAGGATGCAATTTACTGATTTCGCTAGTCATTTTTTCCGCTTTTTCTTGATCCCAGCTACCTTCTAAAATTTGTTTTTTTGCTTCGGCGAATAGTCGAGTGATGTTTACGAATTTTTCGCCTGGAGTAAATAATCCGTCCAATTTCCATGTACAGTAATGATGCTGATAAAGTTCATTCAATTCATTCGAGAGATTCAGATCATTGCTGGCAAAAATATGTGTGCCATGACTATCTTCATAAATAGAATAATGTGTCTCTTCTTTTTTAGGTTCCGAGATAAAAAGACCTCTTTCACGATCTTTTTGTTCGTCTTGTTTCGTATAGTTATAGTAATTCTGTAGCAGTGGACGTTTGGATTGATGGATGCATGTAGCACCATACACAAGGGTTTCTACAGGAATATCGAGTTTTTCTTCCATCGCCTTCATCTCTTCAAAAGGAACTTCACGAGCAAGTACTGCTCCAACTGCGCCTTTTTTCGCCCAGAAATTGATTTGACGTGCGCTCGTTACTAATGTTTCAGCATCATAAATATACGGTATACGCAATTCAGGATTTTTTTTCATCGTATAAATAATACCTGTATCACCAACTGTGATCACATCTACGTTTATTTCTTTTAAAAAAGCCAAATATTCAGGTACATTTTTCATTTTTTCAGGATGAATGATCCCATTTACAGCAATATTCGCTTTTTTACCATACTTGTGTGCTAATTCTACCAATTGTCGCTGTTCTTCTCGTGTAAATGAAGCAGGCAGACGCAATCCAAATTGCTCTTCACCGAAATATAGTGTATCTGCACCTGCAGCAAGCAACTGTTCTGCTTGTTCAATAGTTTCTACTGTGGTTATGAGTTCGATCATAATTTTCTCCTCCTACAACTTCATAATAGTAGCATAGCTCTAAAAACTTTCCAATACTTCTTCTATTTAAAGTCGGATTTTTGAAAATTATTTCACAAAAAATCAAAATAAAGTTCGATATATTCTGTTCAAATATAAAAAGAGATTGTGACAAAAATCTTGTCACAACCTCTTAATCAAGTCTTACTATTATAAAAATTCAGCTACACAGGCCAAGTAACTATAGGGAACCTACTGTTTCCTTTTTAGGTCCTCGAACATTCAATGTGATCTTACCTTTTGAAGCACCTACTGTTACGTGGTCACCTAAACGAATTTCTCCGCCAAGCAAAGCCTCGCTCAATCGATCTTCAATTTCTTTTTGAAGTGCGCGACGGATTGGACGTGCACCATATTCAGGATCAAATCCGGCTTTCCCGATCACATCGATTGCAGATGGTGTGATTTTCACTTGAATATCTTGTTCTTTCAATCGTTTGATAATCGCTTTGCTCATGATTTGGACGATTGTATGGATTTCATCTTTACTCAATGAATGGAAGACGACAGTCTCATCAATTCGATTCAAGAATTCAGGTCGGAAAGCTTTCTTTAACTCTTCTAAGATACGTTTTTGCATGGCTTTGTGATCTTTAGTAACATCTTGGACATTGAATCCGACATTTTTTTCTTCTCGAATTTGTGTCGCTCCGATATTTGAAGTCATAATCATGATTGTATTTCTAAAGTCCACTTTTCTACCTTTAGAATCTGTTAAATGACCATCATCCAATACTTGCAAAAGTAAATTGAAAACGTCTGGATGTGCTTTCTCCACTTCATCTAAGAGAATCACTGAATATGGTTTTTGACGAATTTTTTCTGTCAACTGTCCACCTTCATCATACCCTACGTATCCTGGAGGAGACCCGATTAATCGGCTTGTACTGTATTTTTCCATAAATTCTGACATATCAACACGGATCAGGGCATCTTCGCTCCCAAACATGACTTCTGAAAGTGCTTTGGCCAATTCTGTTTTTCCGACACCAGTTGGTCCAAGGAACATGAATGAACCAATTGGACGATCAGGATCTTTCAATCCGCTTCGTGCACGGCGGATCGCACGTGAAACTGCTTTGACAGCCTCATCTTGACCAACGACACGTTCATGCAGAAGTCCTTCCAGTTCTAACAAGCGTTCGCTTTCTTTTTTCTCCAACTGCTGTAGAGGGACACCAGTCCACTCCGATACAACTGTAGCAACATCTTCTTCTGTTACACGATCAGAATAACCTTGCTCCTGTTTTGCTTCAATTGCAGAAACTTTTTGCAGCTTTTTACGTAGTGCTTTTTCTTGTCTGCGTAATTGAGCAGCATTTTCAAAGTCTTGTTTTTGGATCGCTGCTTCCTTTTCTTGTACTAGTTCATCGATTTCTAGTTTGATCACAGTTGATTTTGTTAAGTGATCGGTTTGATCCAAACGGACTTTCGCTGCTGATTCATCGATCAAATCAATTGCTTTATCGGGTAGTTGACGAGAAGTGATATAACGAACAGAAAGATTGACTGCTGCTCGTACAGCTTCATCTGTGATCTCCACTCCATGGTGCTCTTCATATCTTGTACGTAATCCTTGAAGAATCACTTCTGCTTCTTCAGGAGTTGGCTCATCTACTTGAATGCGAGCAAAACGTCGCTCTAATGCAGAATCTTTTTCGATATATTTTTGATATTCATCTAGGGTCGTTGCTCCGATCGTTTGTAATTCTCCTCGAGCTAACGCCGGTTTCAAGATATTCGAAGCATCAATTGCTCCTTCTGCTCCACCTGCACCAATTAAGGTATGCAATTCATCAATGAATAAGATTACTTGACCATCATTATAGATTTCGTCGATGACCTTTTTCATTCGATCTTCAAATTCACCGCGATATTTCGTACCAGCAACCAAAGATCCCATATCAAGCATCATCAGGCGCTTTTCTTGCATGTCTTCTGGCACTTCACCTAAAATGATTTTTTGAGCTAACCCTTCAGCAATGGCTGTTTTGCCTACACCAGGTTCACCCACCAGTACAGGGTTATTCTTTGTCCGTCGGCTAAGAATCTGGATAAGCCGTTTCACTTCTCTCGAACGACCAACAACTGGGTCCAGCTTGTTTTCTTTTGCTAATTTCGTCAAATCACGTGCTAATGAATCTAGCGTAGGTGTTCCTTGCGGTGTTTGCCGTTTATCTTGTACATTTACATTTCTACGACGATTCATTCCTTTTCCAGCAGAATCACCAGCTAGCCCCATTTTTTGTTTCAGAACTTGACGGGCTTTTGAAAGGCTGATACCTAAGTTGATCATGATTCGAGTAGCCATGATACTTTCATCTTTTAATAAGCTCATCAAAATA
>NZ_JBIOMW010000001.1:2647500-2667992 GCF_051711525.1 Enterococcus sp. DIV0901a
AATCAGCCTGTACGGCAAAAAGATCGATCGTCTTATAAAATCAAAGATTTTATAGCCGTCCGCCTATTTTGCTTTAGGCTAAACAATTTGTTCAGCTTTCAAATTCAACGCGGTGTTCTCGGTTTGTATTACTTACATTTACTTCAAATATCCAGTTTTCAATGAACAAAAGTGTTTGAGAGTAAACCTCTCAAAACTGAACAAAGTAAAAACAAATTGTGTAGTCTCCGTAATATTCCTTAGAAAGGAGGTGATCCAGCCGCACCTTCCGATACGGCTACCTTGTTACGACTTCACCCCAATCATCTATCCCACCTTAGGCGGCTGGCTCCAAAAAGGTTACCTCACCGACTTCGGGTGTTACAAACTCTCGTGGTGTGACGGGCGGTGTGTACAAGGCCCGGGAACGTATTCACCGCGGCGTGCTGATCCGCGATTACTAGCGATTCCGGCTTCATGCAGGCGAGTTGCAGCCTGCAATCCGAACTGAGAGAAGCTTTAAGAGATTAGCTTAGCCTCGCGACTTCGCAACTCGTTGTACTTCCCATTGTAGCACGTGTGTAGCCCAGGTCATAAGGGGCATGATGATTTGACGTCATCCCCACCTTCCTCCGGTTTGTCACCGGCAGTCTTGCTAGAGTGCCCAACTGAATGATGGCAACTAACAATAAGGGTTGCGCTCGTTGCGGGACTTAACCCAACATCTCACGACACGAGCTGACGACAACCATGCACCACCTGTCACTTTGCCCCCGAAGGGGAAGCTCTATCTCTAGAGTGGTCAAAGGATGTCAAGACCTGGTAAGGTTCTTCGCGTTGCTTCGAATTAAACCACATGCTCCACCGCTTGTGCGGGCCCCCGTCAATTCCTTTGAGTTTCAACCTTGCGGTCGTACTCCCCAGGCGGAGTGCTTAATGCGTTAGCTGCAGCACTGAAGGGCGGAAACCCTCCAACACTTAGCACTCATCGTTTACGGCGTGGACTACCAGGGTATCTAATCCTGTTTGCTCCCCACGCTTTCGAGCCTCAGCGTCAGTTACAGACCAGAGAGCCGCCTTCGCCACTGGTGTTCCTCCATATATCTACGCATTTCACCGCTACACATGGAATTCCACTCTCCTCTTCTGCACTCAAGTCTCCCAGTTTCCAATGACCCTCCCCGGTTGAGCCGGGGGCTTTCACATCAGACTTAAGAAACCGCCTGCGCTCGCTTTACGCCCAATAAATCCGGACAACGCTTGCCACCTACGTATTACCGCGGCTGCTGGCACGTAGTTAGCCGTGGCTTTCTGGTTAGATACCGTCAAGGGATGAACAGTTACTCTCATCCTTGTTCTTCTCTAACAACAGAGTTTTACGATCCGAAAACCTTCTTCACTCACGCGGCGTTGCTCGGTCAGACTTTCGTCCATTGCCGAAGATTCCCTACTGCTGCCTCCCGTAGGAGTTTGGGCCGTGTCTCAGTCCCAATGTGGCCGATCACCCTCTCAGGTCGGCTATGCATCGTGGCCTTGGTGAGCCGTTACCTCACCAACTAGCTAATGCACCGCGGGTCCATCCATCAGCGACACCCGAAAGCGCCTTTCAAATCAAAACCATGCGGTTTCGATTGTTATACGGTATTAGCACCTGTTTCCAAGTGTTATCCCCTTCTGATGGGCAGGTTACCCACGTGTTACTCACCCGTTCGCCACTCCTCTTTTTCCGGTGGAGCAAGCTCCGGTGGAAAAAGAAGCGTTCGACTTGCATGTATTAGGCACGCCGCCAGCGTTCGTCCTGAGCCAGGATCAAACTCTCATAAAAAGTTCGAACAATCTTGCGATTGTTAAGCTCAATTTGTTTGCTAGCATATTGCTTGCTTGTTAAAAATGTTTGTTGTCTTGAATTGAATCAAGACGCCCTACACATTTGGTTTGTCTTACTTTGTTCAGTTTTCAAAGGTCTACTTCATCAGGAGTGTTTCCCGATTCATTTTTGGCTGCCGTAGCAACTTTTATATCATATCAGAGAGACAAGTAATTGTCAACTCTTTTTTAAAAATTTTTTTCGATTTCGTTTTTCGAAATCTTTCAGCAACTCATTTATCATAACTTATCGTTTGTTATTTGTCAAGAACTTTTTTGAAGTTTTTTTCGATAGAATCAAGCTTCACAAGTGGTTCTTTTTTAACGACTCAGTTATCTTATCATGTCATTTCCAACATGTCAACAACTTATTTTTTATTATTTAATAAGTTATTGGTGTTCTTTTGAACAAATAATAATATATCAACATCACATGTGAAAGTCAATAAGAAAATGCTTATTTATCAACATTTCTAGCTTACATGATCATTGGTTAGTTCTGGTCCTTTTTCGTTCGTCTTTATAACTCCGAGAGACGTAAAATCCTTTTGTTTTCAGTTTAATGTTCATGTTCTTGTCTTATTCACACCAACTAGATGTCTCACCTTCTAAAATTTTCCTTAACAAAGTGCTGCTTTTATCTATTTCTGCTTTTTTTTGCTAGAATAATAGTAACAATATGACTCTGGAGGATTTATTTATGAAAATTTTGATTGCTGACGATGATAAAGAAATCGTTGAATTATTAAGTATCTATGTTCACAATGAGGGGTATGAAGCAGTAAAGGCTTATGATGGGAAAGAAGCATTATCTAAAATCAGAACAATCCCTGATATTGAATTACTTATTTTAGATATCATGATGCCTGAGATGGATGGGATGCAAGTAGTGAAAGAGCTACGAAAAGAATCCCAAATACCAATCATTATGCTGACAGCAAAAACTACTGATATGGATAAGATCAAAGGACTGGTCGCTGGTGCAGATGATTATGTGACCAAGCCATTTAATCCGTTAGAAGTAATGGCTAGAGTAAAGTCTTTATTACGGCGTACAAAAATGCAGATTGCCCCAGATCAGCCTGATGTATTAGAAGTAAATGCATTAATCATCAATAAAGACTCTCATGAAGTTAAAACAATCGATGGGAAAGAAATCCAGTTAACAGCTTTGGAATTCGGTATCCTCTACTTGCTTGCTAGTCATCCTAATCGAGTATTTAGCGCGGATGAAATTTTTGAGCGTGTTTGGAAACAAGAAAGTATTGTCTCTGCTAAAACTGTCATGGTTCACGTTAGTCATTTAAGAGATAAGATTGAAGAAGCAACTGGTGGTGAAAAAGTCATTCAAACCGTTTGGGGAGTGGGCTATAAAATTGACGCAAGATAGTAAACGAGCAACTGAAAAACGCCGTCGGATCAATTTGACTTCAAAAGAAATCAGCGAATTGTTAGCGGAAGGAATCATCACGATTATCCTTTTGCTTCTATTAAATGTTTCTATTCTGGTTGTTATCAGTTCGGTGATCAACAGTTCACCTTCTTTGACGAATGCGATTTGGGATTCAAAGAATATTTTTGCAGAACGATTGAATACTGATTTGTTCTGGAACGGCCGGAATTTTATTATTCCCTTTTTCTTTCTATTAGATATTGGTGTTTTGTATTGGCGCTTGATTCGAAGATATCGCCAAATGCAATTGCGGCATATCATCAGCGAACTTCACTACATCGCAAACGGAAATTATGATCATCGTATCCCTTTTGAACTGAGTGGTGACTTAAGCCGAGTGGTAACAAGTATCAATGGATTGGTGGATAGTACCGTAGCAGCGATTGAAGACGAACGTAAAATCGAAAAATCAAAAGATGAATTGATCACGAATGTCAGTCATGATATCCGTACCCCACTCACGTCCATCATTGGATACCTAGGACTGATAGAAGATGGCCAGTATCACTCAGAAGAAGATCTTTTAAAGTATACGCATACTGCTTATATCAAAGCAAAGCAGATGAAATCTTTAGTGGACGACTTATTTGAATACACTAAGGTACGCCAGCCTGCTGTCCCGGTGAATTTTTCTGCCTTTGACATGATCCAGTTGATCGAACAGTTAGCAGCTGATTTTGAGTTGGAAGCTTCTAAAAAAAATATCCAAATACTTGTTCAATCAAAAGTAGACTCCCTTATCATGGATGGCGATACCGAAAAACTTGTACGTGTCTTCAATAATCTTTTGACGAATGCGTTGAAATACGGAAAAGGAGCAACGAAGATCGTAATCGAAGTAGAACGTATCGGTTCAGAAGTTGTTGCAACAGTCAAAAATAACGGAGCAATGATCCCACAACAGGCAATCGATAATCTATTCGACCGTTTTTATCGTGTAGAAGAATCTCGTTCACAAGCAACTGGAGGAACTGGACTTGGTTTAGCAATCGCTCAAAGCATTGTGGCTTTGCACGGCGGATACATTTATGCAAAATCAGATAAGCAATGGACTTCTTTCATCATGCACCTTCCAATCAAGAAAAATGAAAAATTACCTATTGATACACAGGAAGTTATTGACGAAAGCTGAAATATTCGCTATTCTTATTACAATTATTAGAATAAATGAAAAACACAGAACCCAGTACACTTTATTCTTTTTCAGAGAGCTGATGGCAGGTGTAAATCAGCAAAGGATAATTTGGAAGTTCCAGTTCGTTTACGTGCCCTTTCGAAATAAGAAAGGTCGGTTCAACAGCCGTTATGTGTTCAACAAGTGCAGCTGACGCTGAACTTGGGTGGTACCGCGAATTTCAGACTGATTCGTCCCAAGAATAATGGGATGGATCAGTCTTTTTTTATTTTCAAAAAGGAGGAAATCATATGTTAGATGTAAAAATGATGCGACAAAATATTGAAGAAGTACAAGAAAAATTGATGACTCGGGGCGTAAAAAAAGAAACATTAGCTGAATTCATGGAACTAGATGAAAATCGTCGTAAGCTACTAGTCAAAAGTGAAGAATTAAAAAAATATCGAAATGATGTTTCTGCTGAGATCGCCCAATTGAAGCGTGCAAAAGAAGATGCTTCTGCTAAAATCGCTGAAATGAAAGAAGTCGGTGGCAACATCAAAGCATTGGATACTGAAATTGCTGAAGTGGATGAAAAATTGAAACAAATTGCAACTACTTTGCCAAACCTTCCCCATGATTCTGTGCCAGTTGGAACAGATGAAGAGGACAATGTAGAAATCCGTCGTTGGAGCGAACCACGTACATTTGCTTTTGAACCAAAACCACACTGGGAAATTGCAGAAAATCTTGATATTTTAGACTTTGAACGTGGCGCAAAAGTAGCCGGTAGCCGTTTTGTCTATTACAAAGGATTAGGTGCTCGATTAGAACGTGCAGTCTACAACTTCATGCTTGATCAGCATATTTACGAACACGGCTATACTGAAATGATCACTCCTTATATCGTCAACAGTAAAGCGATGTTTGGTACGGGACAATTTCCAAAATTCAAAGAAGATGTTTTCCAATTGGAGAATACTGATCTAACATTAATCCCAACAGCTGAAGTACCATTAACTAACTATTATAATGATGAAATTTTAGATGGTGCAGATTTACCTATTTATTTCACTGCACTAAGCCCTGCTTTTCGTTCTGAAGCCGGAAGTGCTGGTCGGGATACACGAGGACTGATTCGTCTTCACCAATTCAATAAAGTAGAAATGGTCAAATTTTCGGATGCAGAGCATTCTTACGAAGAATTGGAAAAAATGACAGCTGATGCAGAAGATATCTTGAAAAAATTGCATTTGCCTTATCGTGTGATGGCCTTATCAACTGGAGACATGGGCTTTTCTGCAGCTAAAACTTATGACTTAGAAGTATGGATACCTGCACAAGATACTTATCGTGAAATCAGTTCTTGTTCTAACTGTGAAGATTTCCAAGCACGCCGCGCAATGATCCGTTATCGCGATAATGATGGAAAAATCCACTATGCTCATACTCTGAATGGTTCAGGACTTGCAGTTGGCCGTACAGTAGCTGCCATTTTGGAAAACTACCAAAATGAAGATGGTTCTGTCACAGTTCCAGAAGCGCTCGTTCCTTATATGGGGAATCTGAAAGTTATTAAATAAAGAGGTTGTGAAAAAGCCGCTTAGTTTCGAGTATTAAGAAAAATTTTGTGAAAATGGCTTTCCACATTTTTGCATAAATTGGACTTAATACCGAGAAACTGGCTTTTGAACACCATTTATCGAGAGGTTGTGAAATCAGCGAATTAACCTGAGTATTAGAGAAAAAAATGAAAAAATAGCTCCTCATATTTTGCCGTTTTTTGAGCTAATACCGAGGGTTAGTTGATTGAACACCATTTATCAGAGGTTGTGAAAAAGCCGCTCAGTTTCGAGTATTAAGAAAAATTTTGTGAAAATGGCTTTCCACATTTTTGCATAAATTGGACTTAATACCGAGAAACTGACTTTTGAACACCATTTATCGAGAGGTTGTGAAATCAGCATCCTGGCCTGAGTATTAGAGAAAAAAATGGAAAAATAGTCCCTCATATTTTACCGTTTGTTGAACTAATACCGAGGGTCAGCTGATTGAACACCGTTTAGTGGAGAGGTCGTAAGCCTACCCCCCAGCTCCGAGTTACAAGGAACAAATTCAAAAACAGCTCTTCATATTTTATGAATGTTGTACTTGTGATTCGGAGGTGGCAAGGGAACACTGTTTATTCAAAAAGAGGCTGGGACAGAAGCGTTTAACTCCAAGAAATAAGAAGAAATTCACGAAAATTGCTTTTCAAATTTTTGTGAATTTCTTCTTATTTCCGAAGGAGTTGCTTCTACTTCCGCCGTTTATACGTGTTTAGAGCGTGAGACAAAAGTATTCTTTACTTTTGTCCCACGCTCTTTAATGTTTTTAAGATTCAACTGAATAGTTTGGTGCTTCTTTTGTGATTTGTACATCATGAGGGTGTGATTCTTTTAATCCACTGCCGCTCATTTGGATAAATTGCGCTTCATCACGTAATTGCTGTAGATTCGCTGCCCCAACATAACCCATTCCTGAACGCAAACCGCCGATCATTTGGAAAATAATATCTGCAACACTTCCTTTATAAGCAACCCGACCTTCGATTCCTTCTGGTACTAATTTATTTGCTTCATTGACACTACCTTGGAAGTAACGGTCTTTTGAACCTTTTTCCATCGCGCCTAATGAGCCCATACCTCGGTATGTTTTGAATCGACGTCCTTGGAAGATTTCGAATTCACCTGGTGATTCATCTGTCCCTGCCAACATACTTCCTAGCATCACTGCATGTCCGCCGGCAGCTAATGCTTTGACGATGTCACCAGAATACTTGATCCCTCCGTCTGCAATAATCGCTTTGCCATATTGACGAGCAACTGATGCTGCATCATAAATAGCTGTGAGCTGAGGTACACCTACACCGGCTACCACACGTGTCGTACAAATCGATCCTGGTCCGATACCAACTTTTACGACATCTACACCTGCATCATATAAAGCTTTTGTCGCTTCAGCCGTCGCAACGTTTCCTGCAATCAATGTTGCATCTGCAAAAGTTGAACGGATTTCTTGAATTTTTCGGATCACACCTGCACTATGTCCATGAGCTGTATCGATGATGATTGCATCTGCCCCTGCTTCTAATAAAGCATTCGCACGCTCAAATGTATCGCTTGTTACACCAACGGCTGCTGCTACAAGCAATCGACCATGTTCATCTTTTGCTGCATTTGGAAATTCGATCACTTTCTCGATGTCTTTGATCGTGATCAATCCGCTTAAACGACCTTCGTTATCTACGATTGGTAATTTTTCGATTTTATGTTTTTGCAAAATCTTTTCTGCATCTTTTAGAGAGGTACCTACTGGGGCAGTCACTAAGTTGTCTTTTGTCATCACATCAGCAATCGGCATGTGATAATCTGTTACAAAACGCATGTCGCGGTTTGTAATTATCCCTACCAATTTTCTATTTTCAAGTGTTTCAACGATTGGCACACCACTGATACGATATTTGCTCATCAATTCTTCTGCGTCTGCTACAAGATGCTGTGGCGTTAAGAAGAACGGATCAATGATTACGCCACTTTCAGAACGTTTGACTTTTCTTACTTCATCCGCTTGCTGGCTGATCGTCATGTTTTTATGGATCACACCTAGTCCGCCTTGTCTTGCCATAGCAATGGCCATCTTGCTGTCGGTAACGGTATCCATACTTGCACTGATGATTGGAATATTCAACTTAATATTTTTAGCTAATTGTACGCTCATATCCACTTCGTTTGGTAACACGTGACTTTCTGCTGGTATCAATAAGACATCATCAAAAGTAAATCCTTTTTTCGTGAACTTTGTTTCCCAGTTGGACATTTTTAGTACCACTCCTCTAATTTAGTTTATCTATTAAAATAATTGATTTTTTCATTTAAGTCAATGATCTACTTGGAATCAAGTTAGCTTTCTCATAGAATACCAATATAAAGCGTTTACATCTGTGTGTATTAAAAGAGATTGTAAAAAAGCTGTCTTGCATCAAGTAATAAGAACAGCCAATCAAAAATAGTTTTTCATATTTTTGAATTGGTTGGGTTTATTACCGCAGATGCAAACTTTTGAACACCGTTTAGTGGAGAGATTGTGAAAAAGCTGCCCTGCATCAAGTAATAAGAACAGCCAATCAAAAATAGTTTTTCATATTTTTGAATTGGTTGGGTTTATTACCGCAGATGCAAACTTTTGAACACCGTTTAAGGAAGAGGTTGTGAAATCAGCGTTTTGACCTGAGTATTAGAGAAAAAAACGGAAAAATAGTTCCTCATGTTTTGCCGTTTGTTGAGCTAATGCCGAGGGTCAGCTGATTGAACACCGTTTATCGTAAAAAGGGACTATGACAAGACTTTTGTCACAGCCCCTTACTATTATTTAACTATGGATAAACAAAATGAGGTTCTTTACTACCCCTAGATATCTAGCAAAATAGCTGATCTTTTTGCTAGTTTATCTTCTTGGGACGGATAAACTTCCAATAATCCCGTATTTTTTCTTCAAGTAGTAACGGATTGCTAAAGCAGCTGCCCCGATAATGATAACTACTACTGGATCTAATACTGGATTGATAACTGGCGGCAATAGTGTTGTCGCAGAAAACAGTACGACCCAAAGAAGTGTCGTTCCACCTAGGATAAGCAATGTCTTACCCATTCCTGGTTTCTTGCTTCGATCTGCTCCGGGATATTCATATTGATAGATGTATTTGTACATCATATAAAAGACCCAGCCACCGATTGCAGAACCTAGAACGAGTGTAGAAAAGCCATAAGCTGGCGTTGTTCCACGTGAAAACAATCCGGTAATCGCAATCATGATACTTAATAGACCAAGCAACAGCAACGTATTATCTAACCACATCAATAAAGGGGTGGATGAATTTTTTACTTCTGCTGGCTTATTGATGATTGCTTCCGTTCTTTCAGAGACTGTCCCAAACAATTGACGGGCTGTTCTTCCGCCTTTTTGTTCTGCAACTAAAGTAGGCAGAATGTCATGAAGGGCTTTTACTTTTTCTTCTTCAGACAAATTCGCTGCTTCTAAAGATTTTTTCAAATCAAAAATGTACTGTTGATTTCTTTTGGTTAATTTTGTTTCTAAACTATTGTTTTCTTTTACGATTGCTCGTAATTGTTCTGGTTCCATTATCTAATAGTCCTCCTTAGCCGTTCCTTTTCTCAACGGTCGTCACAAAAGACATTCTACCATATTCTACAGCTAGTTTGATAGCCCTTTTACACATTAAAGCGGAATAACATTACGTCGCCGTCTTGTACGACATAATCTTTTCCTTCTAATCGAACACGTCCAGCTTCTTTTGCTGCATGCATGTTTCCGTAATGATCCAAGTCTTCAAAAGAGACAGTTTCTGCACGGATAAATCCGCGTTCGAAATCTGAATGGATGATTCCTGCTGCTTGTGGTGCTTTGATTCCTTTTTTGAATGTCCAAGCACGTACTTCTTGTTCCCCAGCAGTAAAGTAAGTAGCTAAGCCTAACAAATCATAAGCAGCACGGATCAACTGATCCAAACCTGATTCTTCGATTCCTAAAGCTTCTAAAAATTCCGCTTTGTCTTCTTCATCTAATTCTGCGATTTCTTCTTCTGCACGAGCACTGACCACGATCACTTCTGCATTTTCTTCTGCAGCAAAGTTGCGCACTTCTTGTACATAATGATTCGCGTCTGCATCTGCTACGTCATCTTCTGAGACATTGGCTACATAAAGAATTGGTTTTGTCGTCAATAAAAATAGTGATTTAACGATTTTTTGTTCTTCTTCAGTAAATTCGATCGTTCGGGCAGATTTTCCTTCTTCCAGTACAGGTTTGATTTTATCCAGTACAGCTAGTTCTGCCACTGCATCTTTATCTTTAGTTTTAGCAACTTTTGCTACACGAGTATAGCGTTTGTTGATAGATTCTAAGTCTGCTAACACTAGTTCCAAGTTGATCGTATCAATATCTTCTAGTGGATCAACACGTCCTTCTACGTGAGTAATATTATCATCATCAAAACAGCGAACAACGTGACAAATAGCGTCTACTTGGCGGATATGGCTTAAGAATTGATTTCCCAAACCTTCTCCTTTACTTGCGCCTTTTACGATTCCAGCAATATCTGTAAATTCAAAAGTCGTTGGAACAGTTTTTTTCGGATGTACAAGTTCTGTTAAGCGTTGCAAACGCCAGTCAGGTACTTCTACCATCCCTACGTTAGGGTCGATCGTCGCAAAGGGATAGTTTGCTGCTTCCGCTCCTGCTTTTGTGATCGCATTAAACAAAGTTGATTTTCCTACGTTGGGCAACCCAACAATTCCAGCAGTCAATGCCATAAATTTATTCACTCTTTCTCTGCATTTTTTTCAATTACTTTTTTTAATTTCTTTTCAAAGTCTCGGCGAGTCATCATGACGATATGTCCGCAATTCATACATCTGATTTTGATATCTGCGCCCATTCGAATGACTTCCCAGCGATTCGTCTGGCAAGCGTGAGGTTTTTTCATTTCAACGATATCGTGCAAGTCGTACATAAAAATAGCCTCCTTTTTGTTTATTCTTCATCAAATTGAATATTCAAGATATCAAGAATTCGAGTCAAATCTTTTTGAGAAAGATATTCAATCTCGATCTTACCTTTCCCATTTTTTTCTTGGATAGCTACACTTGTACCAAATTTATCCATCAAACGATCTTCGCTTTCTCGGATATAATATGGTTTTTCCTTTGCTAGCCTTGGGATTTTTTTCTTTTCTTTTCCATCATTTTGATTTAACTCAGAAACAAGCTGTTCCAGTTGGCGGACAGTTAAATTTTCAGTTACTGCACGATTGGCTAATTTCAAGATCAATGTTTTATTTTTTAAACCTAACAGCGTACGGGCTTGTCCCATAGATAAACGCTGATCTTGTACCATTTCCTTGACAAGATCCGGTAAAGAAAGCAAGCGCAAATAATTGGCGATATAAGGTCTGCTCTTTCCTAAACGACTAGCTACTTCTGCTTGTGTTAGTTTCAGGTTTTTCATCAGCATCTCATATGCTTCTGCTTCTTCTAACGGATTCAGATCTTCTCGCTGCAAGTTTTCCAGCACTGCTACTTGCATCATCGCTTCTTCGTCAAAGTCTCTAACGATAGCAGGGATCGTTTCTTTTTCAGCTAGTTTGGACGCTCGAAAACGTCGCTCCCCTGCAATAATCTCATATCCTTTTACTGCGGAACGGCGTACGATGATGGGTTGAAAGACACCTGATTGTTCAATAGAATTAGCTAGTTCCTGCAAAGATACTTCTTCAAATGTTTTACGGGGCTGATACGGATTTGGTCGCAGCTCATTCAATGGTAGCTGGACAACGGTATCATCTTTTACATCCACCGTCTCTAAGTTTTCTAAATCTTGAAACAGTGCATCGATTCCTCGGCCTAATCCTTTACTTTTCTTCACGACTTACCACTTCCTTTGCCAATGCTTGGTAGACTTCAGCTCCTCGAGAACGTGGATCGTAGTCGATGATCGGTTTTCCATGACTAGGTGCTTCTGATAAACGAATATTTCTTGGAATGATCGTTTCGTAAACTTTTTCGCGGAAGTATTTACGTACTTCTTCTACGACTTCATTTCCCAGATTTGTTCGTGCATCATACATTGTCAGTAAGACTCCCTCGATCTCTAATTCTGGATTAAAGTGTTTTTGGACTAAACGAACCGTATTCAGTAATTGGCTTAATCCTTCCAATGCGTAATACTCACACTGAACAGGTATCAAAATCGAATCACTTGCTGTAAATGAATTGATTGTCAGATGGCCAAGAGAAGGCGGGCAATCGATCAAAATATAATCATACTGACTGCTTACTTCTGCTAAAGATCCTTTTAATCTTGATTCTCTTGCCATCATTGACGTCAATTCGATCTCTGCTCCTGCTAATTGGAGAGTCGCAGGCACAATACTCAAATTTTCGTGTTCAGTGATCAAAGTTGCCTCATCAATTGGCAATTCATTGACTAGAACATCATAGATGTCTCTTGTCACATCAGGTTTTCTGATCCCGACACCACTGGTAGCATTTCCTTGTGCATCCATATCCACTAGCAATACTTTTTTGCCAAGGCTAGCAAGACAAGCACCTAGATTCACCGTCGTCGTTGTTTTGCCGACGCCACCTTTTTGGTTCGCAACAGATATTATTTGTGCCATCTCTTCTCCTCCTATTTGATTGGCTGCTTATTAGGCAGTCCGGGCTTTCTTGGGTATTTCTTTGGGGTTGGTTTCTTTTTTTGAATAACGATGATATGCCGTTGGTCAGAGACATTCGGCAAGGTAACCGCCTCTTCTTTGAGGAATTTACCACCTAATAAAGCAATCGCTTGTTTTGCTTCTGTCAATTCCTCTTCACTTTTTGCTGCTTTCAATGCATAAAAATAGCCTTCTTGTTTAGCCAAGGGCAAACACAATTCCGCTAACACATTCAAACGAGCAACCGCACGAGCAGTGACAAGGTCAAATGATGCACGAAAGTGAGGATTTTGCCCAAATGTTTCTGCCCGGTCATGATATAAGGAAGCATCGATTCCTAATAATCGGGTTAACTCAGATAAGAAGGTTATTCGTTTATTCAGAGAATCAACGATCGTTATCTGCAGTTCTGGAAAGGCAATTTTTAAAGGTATGCTAGGAAACCCTGCCCCCGAACCGACATCGCATAAAGATAAAGGCTGCGTAAAGTCTACTTCAAATGCTAATGTAAGTGAATCGTAAAAATGCTTCAGATATACGTCTTTTTCATCCGTAATAGCTGTAAGGTTCATCTTTTCGTTCCATTCGACTAATGTCCGATAATAAATAGCGAATTGATTCATTTGATGATCGGTAAGCTCTATCCCTTTTTCTGCCAAGGATTGGCGAAATTCTTCTGGTATCATAAATATTCCTTTCATTGTGAAACAGCAATTGTTTCACAGATTCTCTCCCTACTTTAACGCAAAATCCCTAGACATGCAATCCTTCCATATGGATTCTTAAAAATTTGAAAAGTAAGAAAAGCCGATAGACTTTTTCTTTCTAGTATGACTCATAAAATATACACAGAAGAGAGAACTAGCTTTGAGCAATTTCTGCAAAAACTAGTTCTCTCTTCTATTTATTATTACGTATTACGCTGGTTCACTGACTTTTGCAATCTTCCCTTGTTCGATATAGACCATTAGGATACTTAGGTCTGCAGGGTTTACGCCACTGATTCGGCTAGCTTGGGCAATTGTTTCTGGTTGGATTTTCTGCAATTTTTGTTTTGCTTCTGTTGCTAATCCGTTGATTGCTGCGTAGTCGATGTTTTCTGGAATCTTTTTCGCTTCCATGCGTTTTAATTTTTCTACTTTTTCCATGGCTTTTTTGATGTAGCCTTCATATTTGATTTGGATTTCTACTTGTTCGATTTCTTTTCGTGTCAATTCTTCATTTTCTGGAATAAACCGTAGAAGATCTGCATAAGTAATCTCAGGACGTCTTAAAAAGTCGCTTGCTAGTACACCATCTTTTAATGGTGCCGCATTAATCGTTGCTAAAAAGTCTTGGACTTCTTCTGTTGGTTTGATTCGTACATTCATCAAACGTTTGATTTCTTGTTCAACTGCTTCTTTTTTCTTCAAATAATTCTTGTATTGATCTTCTTTTACTAAGCCTACACGGTGACCCATTTCTGTTAATCGCAAATCTGCATTATCATGACGTAAAAGCAGACGGTATTCAGCACGTGAAGTCAGCAAACGATAAGGTTCGTTCGTTCCTTTTGTTACCAAATCATCGATCATGACACCGATGTAACCGTCACTTCGTTTGATCACTAAAGGTTCTTTTCCCTGAACTTTCAAAGCTGCATTGATACCGGCAATCAGCCCTTGTCCAGCCGCTTCTTCATAACCGCTTGTACCATTTGTTTGTCCAGCTGTATAAAGATTTTCAACGACTTTAGTTTCTAATGTCGGACGGAGCTGGTGTGGCTCTACTACGTCATATTCGATAGCATATCCTGTACGCATCATTTCTACTTTTTCTAATCCAGCAATAGAATGAAGCATGTTGACTTGAACATCCTCTGGTAAAGAAGTAGATAAACCTTGAACATAGACTTCTTCCGTATTTAAGCCTTCTGGTTCCAAAAATAATTGATGACGTGGTTTGTCTGCAAAACGCACGATCTTATCTTCGATGGATGGGCAATAGCGAGCGCCTACCCCTTCAACGATCCCTGTAAACATTGGGGCACGATGTAAGTTGTCTCGAATAATTTGGTGAGTCGTCTCACCTGTATAGGTCAGCCAGCAAGATTCCTGATCTAGTTTATAGGCACTATCTGGTGTGCTGAAGCTAAAATGATTCGGCTCTTTGTCACCAGGCTGCTCTTCTGTAACAGAATAGTCGATCGTACTTGATTTTACTCGAGGCGGTGTTCCTGTTTTGAACCGTTCGATAGCAAAGCCAAGTTCTTTTAGATGATTCGCTAGTCCAATAGAAGGTTGAGAGTTATTCGGACCTGATGAATATTTCAATTCACCGATAATGATTTCTCCGCGAAGTGCTGTTCCGGCTGTAATAACAACTGCTTTGGCCCGGTAGCTCGCTCCTGTGGACGTCACTACTCCATGACAAACACCATCTTCGACGATCAGTTCTTCGACGATTCCTTGTCTTAGCGTCAAATTTGGTTCTTTTTCGATCGTATGTTTCATTTCTGTTGAATAAGCATGTTTGTCTGCTTGTGCTCGCAATGCTCGGACAGCTGGGCCTTTTCCTGTGTTCAACATACGCATTTGGATATAGGTTTTATCGATATTCTTACCCATTTCTCCGCCTAACGCATCGATTTCTCGAACGACAACGCCTTTAGCTGGTCCGCCTACAGAAGGATTACATGGCATGAATGCTACCATGTCCAAATTTATTGTCAGTAATAATGTTTTTGATCCCATACGTGCAGCAGCAAGTGCAGCTTCTGAACCAGCGTGTCCTGCGCCAACAACGATCACGTCATACGCATCTGCTTCATAATGTTCCAATCGTTTGTTCCTCCTTTTATTTTCCTAAACAAAATTGACTGAATAATTGAGTGATTAGCTCATCTTGTACACTGTCGCCGACAACTTCTCCTAGATAGTCCCAGCAACGCGTCATATCTATTTGAACGAGATCCACAGGCATTCCTGCATCAATACCTGCAATGACTTCTTCAAGTGAGAGGGAAGCTTTTTCTAACAACGCGATATGGCGGGTATTAGAAACATAAGTAGCGTCTCTTTCTCCTGTTTCTCCACTGAAGAATAAATCAGAAATAGCTGATTCCAAACGATCTAGTCCGTCGTTTTTAGCTACGGAAATTGAAAAAACTGGTTCATTTTCGATCAATTTCTTCAATTTTTCTTGTTCCAGCTGTGCTGGCAAATCTGTTTTATTTAGAAGAATGATCCGTTTCAATCCACTTGTCGCTTCCAATAATTGTTCATCTTCTGCTGTCAGTGATTCGCTTTGGTTTAGAACAAGTAAGATCAAGTCTGCTTCTGCTAATGCTTTTCGGCTTCTTTCGACCCCGATCCGTTCCACCACATCTTCTGTTTCCCGAATTCCAGCTGTATCGATTAGCTTGAGCGGTACCCCCCGAACATTGACATACTCTTCGATTACATCTCGAGTCGTTCCTGCAATATCCGTAACGATTGCTTTTTCTTCTCTTAACAAATGGTTTAACAAACTTGATTTGCCGACATTTGGCCGGCCGATGATTGCCGTACTTAACCCTTCCCGCAGAACCTTCCCTTGCTTGGATGTAGCAAGTAGCGCTTGGATTCTTTGTTGGATCATCTGCGCTTTTTCAAGCAATAACTTCGTAGTCAATTCTTCGACATCATCATATTCTGGATAATCAATATTTACTTCTACTTGTGCTAATGTCTCTAAAATCTCTTGTCTCAATGAGCGGATCAAAGCAGACAGATTGCCGTCTAACTGATTAAGAGCTAGTCCCATTGCTTTGTCTGTTTTTGCCCGAATCAAATCCATCACAGCTTCTGCCTGTGAAAGGTCAACACGACCATTCAAGAATGCTCGTTTTGTGAATTCGCCTGGCTCAGCTAATCTTGCACCTTCTCTTAACAATAGCTGCAAAATTTGATTGACTACAACGATCCCACCGTGACAATTGATTTCTACTACATCTTCCCGCGTAAATGTCTTTGGTGCTCTCATCACGGAGACCATGACTTCATCGACAAGCTGATTGCTCTTGGGATCAACGATATGTCCATAATGGATCGTATGACTTGGTACTTCTGATAATCGTTTGTTTCCAGATTGATAAACTTTATCTGCTAGTTGCACAGCTTGATCGCCACTTAAACGAACGATACTGATTGCACCTTCTCCAGGTGGGGTAGAAATTGCCGCAATCGTATCAAATTCTAAAGTAATTTCAGCCATTTTTTCACTTCCTTTTTCATTTTGCGCACAAAAAAAGTGCCCACTCCACCCTTTATGCACAATAAACGGTGAACTTCGCACTTTGACTGCTTGTTCTTGATTAAATTCTGGTCATAGATTATCACACTTGCTATAAGGAATCAAGTGTTTAAAACAAGTTAGATAAAGTTGAGCCTGTTCTGCTTCCATTACCTTATATTTGATTGTCCTTGGATGTCTCTTTGCGTTCTTTGGTTTATTCGAAGAGAAGATACTGTATAAACAAGGCTTTATCTTTCTTAAAAAAAACGGTACACTAAATGGTAGCGCTATCTAAACTATACACTTTTGAAAGGAGAAAATATGTGAGCCCGTTCAGATCTGCTGCATTGGAAGAAGAAAGTGACCCTCGGATCAACGATGTCGTTTTATCTACAGGGAATATCAACCAGAAATATATCGTCCGCGATATCGTTTTTGTTGTGGAATGCTTAGAAGCTGATTTGTTTGACCCATCTTTTCCCAAAGATGACCTTTTCTTAACAACGAAGAGGAAATTAAAGACGAAGGTACTTGAATATGGTGCGAATGCAGTAATCAACTGTCATTTTGAGTATCAGCAAAAAAAACGCGACGGAAAGTATTTTCTGGAACTTTTTGCTTATGGAACAGTGATCCAATTTATCCAAACAACGATTGGTTAAATGAAACAGACAAAAAAAGCGGATCAAAACTGAAGACAGTTTCGATCCGCTTTTTTCTATCAAAGTTAGTGACTACTTCATCGTATACTCTGATAAGAATGATTTCTAGTAAAATATACTTGGTTTGAAAAACTTTGTCAACGTGATTTATTCAAAAAGTAATGGAATCAATAATATTTTTTAGCAGGTTCTACTACTAAATAACGATAAGGTTCCTCACCTTCCGAATGTGTTTTTACATGTTCATCTTTGCTTAATGCAGCATGGATTTGTTTACGTTCAAATGCAGGCATTGGTTCTAAGAAAACCGGCTGCCCTGTCCGTTTTACTTTTTCAGCCGTGCGATCAGCTAAACGCTGAATGATCTCTTGGCGCTTTTCACGGTAATTGCCTACATTGACTACTACAGACAGCTTATTTCTTGCTAAACGATGGATGAAGACTTGTGCCAGATATTGCAATGCATTCAGTGTTTTTCCATGTTTCCCAATCAGTATGCCTTGCTTTTGTGTTTCTAAATGGAAAACAACCATATTATTTGATTCTCTTTCCATTTTGACAAGAGCTGGAGCATCAAGCTGTTTTGAAATTTCAGTAAGATAAACTGCCAATTCCGTTAAAGCTGCTTCATCACCTAGCTCACTTACTTCTTCTGTTTTTTCTTCAAGAATCGTTTCGTTGACTACCTCGATCTCAGCTGTTGGTTCTTCTTCCAAAATTTCTTCTACAGTCTGTTCTACTGTTTCAGAAACTTTTTCGCTGATACTTGGCTGGATCGAAAGCCGTGCATTCTTTCGACCCATTCCTAGGAAACCTTTTTTTCCTTCTTCCAGTATTTCGATTTCGACTTGGTCTTTGGCCAAACCCAAATCAGCCAGACCTAGTTGGACAGCTTCGTCTATTGTTGCAGCTTCATAAATCGGCATTAGCATTACCTCCCCTATTATTTCCGTTTTTTCTTAGGATTCATTGCTTTCTTAAGAGCACGTTCTCTTTCGCGGATTCTCCGTGCTTCTTCTTCACGCTCTTTTCGAATTTTGAAAGGGTTGTTGATCAGCAGCGTTTGTACAACTTGGAAGGCATTGGAAACTACCCAGTATAATGAAAGACCGCTGGCTAAATTGACACCCATCACTAAAATCATTACAGGCATCACGAAATTCATGATCTTCATTGATGCATTCGATTCAATTTGACTCATGCTAGATAAATACGTACTTGCAAAAGTAAAGATTGCTGCTAAAATCGGCAAAATAAATGTTGGATCCGCGTTCCCTAAGTTCAACCATAAGAAATGCCCTTGTTTCAACTCTGGTACACGTGAAATAGATTGCCATAACGCCATCAAGATTGGCATTTGTACTAATAAAGGAAGACAACCAGCATATGGATTGACGCCATTTTCTGCATATAAACGCTGCTGCTCTTCTCTTAACTTACTTTGTGTTTCCGGATCTCTTGAACTATATTGTTGCTGCAGTGCTTTTAATTTCGGTTGTAATTCTTGCGTTTTACGCATGCTCTTTGTTTGGAAATGCATCAACGGCAATAGGATCACGCGGATGATCAGTGTAAATAAAATGATCCCTATCCCTGCATTACCAAATGACAACGCCTTGATCGCCTCAGCAAAGTAATAAACAATATAACGATCCCAAATTCCTGTACTCTGTGCGCTGACTTCCCCAGTTCCGCAACCGGATAAGACGATGACCAAACTAACGATACCGGCCATCAAAAGTAAACGTTTGTATTTCTTCACTTACTCTTTTCCTCTCTGTCGATTATTTTTGCAAGTTTTAAGACGTGGACTAAATTGGAGCGAACCTCATCATAAGTCAACCCCTTCACACTTGGTCTAGCAATCACAATAAAATCCAACTCCGGATCAATCTCTTCTTTTATAGAATAAACTGCTGCTCGGATTTTTCGTTTGACTTCATTGCGGTTTACCGCGTTGCCGACCTTTTTTCCTACAGATAAACCAACTCGAAAATGAGGCTGTCCCGGTTTTTCCAAACGGTAAACGACGAATTTGCGGTTAGCAAAAGAATCTCCCGTATGGAACACGGCTTGAAACTCTCGTTCTTTTTTTACTCGATACGCTTTTCTCATTAGTTTTCTTTCCTTTTCTATCTCTCACTTACGCTCATAATCATACCATAATTACGATTGTCCTTTCATCATTTCCCTAAAAAAGAGTATAAAAAAAACCACTGAAACCCCAGTGGCCTAAGCTGAAAGAACTTTTCTTCCTTTGCGACGACGGCTAGCTAACACACGACGTCCATTTTTAGTACTCATACGTTTACGGAATCCGTGAACTTTTTGACGTTTACGTTTATTTGGTTGGTATGTTCTTTTCATATATTCCACCTCCAAAATGTTCTTATCTATTTTATAAACACAGACATACTTTGATAGTATAACGACAAAGTAGTGATTTTGTCAATATAAAATAGAAGATCGATTGTTAAAACTTATCCACAAGATTATTTTTTTCTATGGGAATCCTATGTGGAAAAAGTTATGCACAGGGATTATCCACAGATAATAAATGGCTGGTTTTACACAGAAAACACACGTGTAAAAAAAGTAATCCACAATCAGGTGATTTCCTGTGTATTCCGTCTCCTAACTATTGGTATATCTATATTTTTTATCCACAGACGCAAGAGGAAATCTATTGATTTTTACGAGTTTTCCACCTGTGCATTAGTGGTGTGGAAAACTTTTTTTGACAACTGTGTTTTTCTCTTTTTTCTTTTTGTCGATTGTGTGGATAATTGTAATTAAAAAATTTTTTTCTTCGGTTTCTGTGGAAAACTATTGAAAAAAATGCTAAATTAGTACTAGTTATTCACTTTTTAATGAAGGAGGAGGCCTTAT
>NZ_JBIOMW010000002.1:0-181624 GCF_051711525.1 Enterococcus sp. DIV0901a
ATGACTGATTTTAAATTTTTTAAGGCGGATAGAGTTTACAACGAATTATTTTATCAATTTCCAAAAGTCTTTATTGTTTCTGACGAATACAAAAAAATGAAAGATTCAACTAAGATTGCCTATATGCTTTTAAAAGCAAGATTAGAGATCGCAATCAGCAAACGGCAAATCGATGAAGAAGGTAATGTTTATTTTACTTATACGACAAATGAACTATGTAGAGTATTAAACTGCCAAAAACAAAAAGCGATAGCAATCAAAAAAGAGTTGGAATCCTTTGGTTTATTATTACAAAAGCAGATGGGATTTAACAAACAGTTAGGGAAAAATAATCCTAATAGACTATATCTAGCAGAATTAAAAGTCTCAGAAAATGATATCTACTTACTCGAAAAATTTGATAGAGAGAATAGGGAAAACGTTGATAAATCAGAGGGTATGAAAATCATACCCACCCTCGACGAAAAATCAGACGCTGAATCCCTTGGGGCTCAAGAGGGTATGAAAATCATACCGTGCCAAAACGTTGATAAATCAGAGGGTATGAAAATCATACCAGAACTTAATAATAATATATTAGACACTAATAGACACAATATAGACACTGAAAAAGACCGCCTACAAGATCAATTGTTGTTAGACAATTTTGAGACAATTATGACAAACGACAGCATTGCTACGTTTGTCCCTGAACGAGTATTAAATTTGATAAAAACATTTTCTTCAAGTTACAGTGAAGCTCAAAAAACCGTCCAGACTATTCATAATGCAAAGAAAAAAGCTGAAATAGAAAGTGGTATTTCGATAGTTTTTGAAGAACTCGATAGTTATTATGTCAATGCAGAACAAGAATTATACACGACACTGTTAAAAGCCTATCAAAAATTAAAAACCGAAAAAGTCGAAAATATCCAGAACCTGATTTTTGTCTATGTAAAAAATTGGTTTATCGAAAAACCAATAGCTGCTAAAGTATCAAGTGAAAAACGTTTGAATTATGAAAGCTCCCCAAGCACTATTACGAAAGACTGGTTAGAGTGAAACTTTACTGACAAAGTGATTGTTGCTTCATGGAGTAACATTAAAATTAAAAATTTTTTATTATTCTAATTATATTACGAATATTACAAAATAATAGCTATTTTAATAGAATTTATAAGTTAAAATATTATGATAAAAATCACAAACGTAGCCTTTTACGTCATAAGTGTTAAAAGAAATAATTAATTTCAAATATAGAAAAGGGAACGTATGTTTGCATACTCCTTTTTTTTGAGTTATAATAATACGCGAAGAGAGATAATTTCATTATTTAAACAAGCTAAAAATCTTGATATTACTTCTTTTCAGGCAATACGAATATTATTCGCTTACATTTTTTGTATAAATTTAATTGTCTGCTATGCTTGTGATGAATTGATTTTCGTTCTGCACTTTTGGATGATAAATTTGGACAATTGAAAATACAAAAAAAAGAAAGGCGGTATGAACTCGGAAGGCTGGTAACCTTCGTCAGCGTTCATACACGGCATTAAGATTTGGCCCTTAATGCGTTAACCTTTCAGTGTTACGGTATTACCCGCAATGGATTTAGTATAACAGATATTCAAAAGTGATACCACTTTTTTTGGCTGTGTTAAGGTTAAAAATACGTGATATTACGATGAATCTATGCCTAAGCACAATGTTATAAAAATGTCCGTGTGGCTCTTTGCCGTATGACGAACGCTGAAATTAGAGGGAACGCATGTTTGGATGCGTTCCCTCTTTTTTGTTTGTCATGAACGAAAATCAATTCTCTATTTTTGAAAAATAACAAGAAAAACTTGTTAAAAATATTTAAAGAAATTGGGTGGTTTATTTTATGTCATATACAGGAATTTTGAGTCTCAAAGATATTTGTCACTACGGTAAACGGTGTACCGCTACAGAGAAAATCACGAAGAAACTATCAACTGGCCAAAGTAAAACCGTTGTGCAGTGTAAGAAATATATAATCCAGAAAGACAAAGTCTCAGAGGAAATGATTTATTACATTGGGAAACAAAAGCAAATAATTTTAAAAGATCCTATCCCCTTAAAAGAGCTATATCCAACAATCAAACATGTTTATGACCAAAACGGTGTACTGATTGGTCGAAGAAAAAATGGAGTCTTGCGTTGTACCGCAAAAGGGATGGGGCGTTTGATCGGCTGAATTGATCATTCTCATAACTTGTATTTTATCGTTTTTCGCTTGCTTGAAAATATTGTCGAGACTTCTAAAGGAACTTAGAGTCACTAGAAAAATAAGGAGTAGACTTGATCTATCAACAATTCCCTTCGGGGAGTGACGGGGTAGGTTTTAACGATTGGTAACGTAAAAAATTGGTCAATCGAGTAAATGCGCTTGTTTGGATAGTGGTGAAATGAATTTGTGTAAATAATAAGCGCAGAGTAAACAAGAGGGAATTTAGAAGTTAGACAAGTTAGAATAGCGTCTAGATTAATCATGAGCAGCTACTAAGGGATCTAGACTTTGACGCAAACTCATGGAATAAGGAGTAGGTCTTCTCGTAATGGGGAGGACGCACAAGAAATTGTGTCGTGTGCTGCAGTACATGTAGATACTTGCGAGGACGTTGATTATTGGATCAATCGAGCATTTACCGCTGTCTACTAGGGTTTCTCGTTTCGGACGCCATAAACGAGTCGAAATTTTTTATGTATTTTTAAGTAAACGAAAAACGATAAAATATGAACAAGTCCTGAATAAAGTGAAAAAATTGATATAAAACATAGAGAAAATGAAATTTACGTAATGGAGGAATGACAAATGAAAAATTATGATCCGAATATACGATTGGGCACACATACTATTAAGGTTTCTTTCCAACGTTGGGATTACAAAGGATTTGTGACGTTTAGAAGGGGCGGAAATTGTAAAGGATTAGATGTTTTAGCATTAGACGAGGATGATTTATACGATCAAACATTGACTGATAATCCAATTGGATTCGGCTTGCTACCTGAAGATGATGAAGGTAATGAATGGTTTAAAATGACGCTTATGAATGGTAATGGAGACGAATTATCTGTTGAAGATACTTGGTCATATTTGAGTGATTATATTGTCAGCGTTGAAATCATTGAATTTGTAGCGGATAAAGAAGAATAAAAACTGGAGGAATAAATTATGAAATTTTTCGAAGTAAA
Organism: Enterococcus sp. DIV0901a; assembly: GCF_051711525.1. Taxonomy (NCBI): domain Bacteria; kingdom Bacillati; phylum Bacillota; class Bacilli; order Lactobacillales; family Enterococcaceae; genus Enterococcus; species Enterococcus sp. DIV0901a. The sequence goes on from NZ_JBIOMW010000002.1 coordinate 3,196, forward strand.
ATCACCATACTATTATGCGTTAATCGCAGCAAAGAATGAAGAAGAATGTGCAGAATTGTATGAACAAGTAGTAACAGATATCGAAAATCGTGAAGAATTTATTCGATGTTTGCATGAGTTAAATCGAAATGAAGCAATTCAAGAGGATGCGAAAAAAATTAGTGAAGAAACGTTACAACCAATCGGTATGGAGGAAGCTACAAAAGACATTTTTACAATTATTGATGAACAAAAATCTTGTGTATTAAGCATTGATTCTACATTGGTTTAATAGATCCAAGATTCTATAATTTTTTTCAAAGTAAAAAGAAATTAGGTAATGATTCTCAGACCAATTACTTAGGAAAATAACCATACAAATTAGATTTTACAGATAAAGGATTAGAAGGAATCACGGCGATTAATAAAAAGGTAGTATTACCTTAGGCATTGAGTAAGGAATTTATTTAGGAGGAAAATTAGATGGCGCGACCAGTTTTAGATGCGATGGATATGGATACTTTGACAAAAGGAAGGTATGTACAGCTGTTAGCTCGTGGTTATTCACCTAAAGATGTATTCAAAGCCCTATCTAAAGGAACAGATATGGAAAAAGAAAGATTACGAAAAGAATTCGACTATTGGAGAGAGCATAACGGAATAAAAGATTTAAAACCAGCACGTCCAGTTATTAGACGAAAAAAATTGAAGAAGTAAGACCAAAGCGTATGGCGTACATAGGCTTTTTTATTTTGATAAAAATAATGAAAGGAAGGAAAACTCATGAATTGTAAAGAAATCGAAAATAGAAAAAAAGTGTCGAAAGAAATGGAAGAAAAGTTACTAAAAACAATGAAACAAAAACAATGAAACAAAAACAATGAAACAAAAACACCTTAAAAGATTATCTGTCGCGCAATATATCAATGATATGCAGTTAACAGGAAAAGAGAAAGCTTGTTTGTTAGGTTCAATGAAAAACTTTGAACAGTTGAGACGAACTTATGTGAAAAAAAGTTCTAATTGTCAACTATTGTTAGAAGTCTCATGACATTCATTAATAGAATTCATTTTTAAAACTTTTTCTATGGAAATGAGAAAAAGTTTTTTTGTTTTGTCTGAAAGGAGGCAGATGGATGAAAAAATGGTCATTTGGTTTTTTAGGAGTCGCTTTAATCGTCTTTTGCAGTGTGTTTGGCTATGTTAGCTACCAAAAACATGAAGGAGAGGTGTTTAAGCAAAATATAGAAAAAAAGATGCCCGTAGATCAAATCAATGCACACGCAAAGAGTTACAAGGAGGATGCAACGAACGTCAATAATGATATGTCTTTGGGTCAAATGTTGTCCATACAAAAAGAAGCAATCGAAATGGGCGTCAATAAACAAGTATTTGCACAAATTCAGATTCCTGCACTTGGTTTAGCATTGCCAATTTTTAAAGGGGCAAATCAATACACTTTGAGTCTTGGAACGGCTACTTATTTTTATGAAGATGCCGAAATGGGCAAAGGAAACTATGTCCTAGCAGGTCATAACATGGAAATGCCAGGTGTTTTATTTTCTGATATTCAAAAGTTGTCATTAGGGGAGGTGATGGACTTAGTTAGTAACGATGGCGTCTATCGTTACAAGGTAACGCGTAAATTTATCGTACCTGAGTACTTTAAATTAATCGATGGCGTTCCTGAAGAGAACTCTTTCTTGTCTTTGCCAAAGAAAGGAGAGAAACCCTTATTAACGTTGTTTACTTGTGTTTATACGTCACAAGGAAAAGAAAGATACGTGGTACAGGGAGAGCTACAATAACAAGGTTTTAATCAACGCGAGTCGTTGAAATATGAAATGAGGAGATAAAAAAATGGCAATAAATCGGTATGTAAAAAAAGCTGGAATGCTTGTTGGAATGTTAGGAATCATTGCAAGCTGCTTTCAGGGGTATCAAGCATATGCAGAAGATGTCACGCAAAAAACGCCACCAGAGAAGGTCAATATCACGGTTCATAAATTAATGTACGATCAAGGAACGCAATTGAATGTTGATATTGACGGGATCAAAAACGATGGTTATACGCACGATCAATATCCTACAGGTGTAACGAAATACAACAAGGCAGATTATGGTGATGTTGAGTTTACGTTAGGAAATATTACGGATCAAGTATTACCGAGGGGAGATTCTGATCTAACCAACGCGAAGGTGGACGAAATCGTTAAAGATGTAGAAGACAAGGGATCTAACAGTGAGTACGTTAAGAATGCAACCAATAAAATTACTTCAGCTGTAGATGAAAATGGTGAGATCACTTTTGCTGATCAACCAGCCTATGTCAATTCCAAAGGGAATGTATATGTGGTTTATGAAAGTAAATCCGCTGCTGGATTAGTCACACAAAAAGCAAAACCAATGGTTGTGATTGCGCCAATGACTGATAATACAGGTTCAGGTTTTTTAAAAGACATTCACTTATATCCTAAAAATATTGTTTCTAAGTTGAGTTTTGAATTAACGAAATTTGGTGACGATGGCACAGCTCAAAGCAAACAAACACCTTTAAAAGGGGCAAAATTTGAGTTATACAAGGGCGAACCTGGAAAAGGAACAAAATTAGGAGATCTTGTATCGGATGATCAAGGAAAGCTGACTGCTACTGATTTGACGTTAGGAAAATACTATTTTGTGGAAGTTCCTTCAGAAGTTGTAGTGGGATCAGATAAAGAACCAACAGCAGATCAATATTTATTAGGCGCAGACGCTCGCAACGATGCGCACAATAAATTAACCTTTGAAATTACGAATGATGGCGTGACAAGTGACTTAAAAGCTTCATACGTAAACTATAAAGCACCAGTGATCGATAAAACAGTAACAAATGGAACAGGACAAGAACATTCTTTCCAAATTGGTGACGCAGTAAATTATCAAGGAACGATTCATATCCCAACAGACATTGCAGGCGGAGCAGACGGTATCACAGTAAACGGAGTGAAAAGCGAAACTTCTCCTTACAGTGTATTTAAATGGGGGGATACAGCAGGACAAGGACTTTCTTATGTCGCTGAAAAAGCAAATATCAAAGTCACAAATAATGATGGTTCAGTCGTATTAAAAGAAAATACTGACTATAAAATCGAAAATTCTGATAGTGGTTTTGTGATCGATTTTATCGTAAATAATGGACAAGTAAGTGATACAGTTGCGAATTTACATGGTCAAGATCTAAAAATGACTTATAACATGTTTGTGAATGATAGTGCTGAAATCGCAAATCCATTAACAAATAGCGTGGATTTCGTCTATAGCAACAATCCATTCAATCAGGAAGAACACCATGAAAAAACGAAAGCCGACGCTGTAACTTATGGCGCAAAATTCTTAAAAGCTGATGGCGGACTATTTGGAACAGGAATCAAAGCAACACCGCTTGAAGGCGCAGAATTTGCTGCTAAAAACGCAGAAGGAAAATATTATAGCTTTTGCGGGCGAGAAAACCCACGGTTTTAACCGTGTGGATGATAGCCCGCACTGTACTGTAAGAGCATAGGGAAACTTGTGCTTAGTGGAATATATAAAATCTCGTATATCCCAACAAAGAAACTGAATTGCGGGGAACCCCTAAAGCGAGTAAAACGACAACGTAGTCTTGAAATAGGCAAACGTGACCGTGGCGAAAGCAGAAAAAATTTACTCGATAGCATATGGTTAAATCCTAAGTGTTGCGACAATGGGCAATCTGCAGCGAAGACTCGAACAGAGTAACGTTCAACGACTATTCCTCTTGAGGGAAGTACACACAAGCGTGTGGAAGTGGTTTCGCCGTACTGGGTAAAGCCAACGGATAAGATATAGTCTGTGCTGGCACGAAAGTGTCAGAAGTTCATCAGAGAACTGCATAGGAAGTAGCGAACCTATGTGAACAAACTCCACATAAAAAATTCTTCATTCTTTTGTGTATATTAACATTGATTTAGTACATGGCTTAACCTAAAATTAAGGTATGGATAACGAATACAGATACTCAAAGACAACTGTATCGTTAGTCAATTACCACTTTGTTTTTTGCCCAAGGTATCGTCGGAAAATATTCGTTAATTCTGAAGTAGATGCTAGATTTAAAGCACTCGTTCAAGAAATAGCAAAGGAAAACGAGTGGAACATCATTGCAATAGAAACAGATAAAGATCATTGTCATTTATTAATAAATGTTCAGCCTACGTATTCTCCTTCTAAAATCATGAAGATAATAAAAGGTAAGACATCTAGCATAATCCGGCAAGAGTTTGAACACTTAAGTAAAATGCCAAGTGTTTGGACACGTTCATACTTTGTTTCAACCGCAGGAAATGTATCTAGCGAAATTATCAAGCGATATGTTGAGAACCAAAGAACAAGATATTGATTGCGTTAAGGAGGTGTGCAGAAATGAAAAAGGCTCATAAAATCAGGATTTACCCCAACTGTCGGCAAGAAATTCAATTTCAAAAAACATTCGGATGCGTTCGTTTCTATTGGAACTTTCTACTAGATCAACGAATAACGAATTACAAGAAGAAAAAAGAAAATGCCGATTACAAAGAAGATAAGACAACGTATGCTTCATTGAAAAAAATGGAAGAATACGCTTGGCTAAAAGAAGTTGAAGCTCAACCACTTAGCCAAGTAGCCATGGATCTAAATAAAGCATTTAAAAATACGTTCAACTCTACTTTTGGATTTCCTAAATTCAAAAGTAAGAAGTATTCCAAAAAGTCCTATCGAACAGCTATGGGTATAAAGGTGAATAGAAACTACTTTTATGTATCCAAGGTTGGCTGGGTAAAAATGGCTGAAACGTTGCGTTTCAATGGTAAATTAATGAATGTGACAATCAGCCAGTCAAAAACAGAAAAATATTTTGCAACTTTTTTAGTCGATATTGAAAACTTCCAAAAAGATCCTGTGACGGAATCCATTGGTTTAGATTTGGGTCTTACTCATTTCTGCATAACTTCCGCAGGTGAGAAGATAGGAAACGAGAGATTCTATCGATCATTAGAAAAACGCTTAGTGGTAGAGCAACGTAAACTTTCAAGACGCTTAGAAGTAGCAAAGAAGCATAATCGTAAATTAGAAGAGTGCAAAAACTACCAAAAGCAAAGAGTGAAAGTGGCACGTATCCATGAAAAGATTTTTAACCAACGAAATGACTTTTTACACAAACTGTCTTCTCGTATAACTGATGAGAACCAAATCATTTGTATTGAGGACTTGAATGTAACAGGCATGGTTAGAAATCATAAATTAGCTAAATCAATAGCAGACGTATCTTGGAGTGAATTTGTAAGGCAATTAACATACAAGTGTGAATGGAAAGGTCGAACGTTAGTAAAAATCGACCGTTTTTACCCTAGCTCGCAAATATGTTCTTCTTGTGGTCATAATGACGGTAAGAAAGAGTTAGATATTAGAGAATGGACTTGTAGCAATTGCGGAACAAATCATGACAGAGATATCAACGCTAGTATAAACATTAGAACCGAAGGACTTTCGGGGATAGCTTAGTAAATTTGCGCCCGTTTGGGTGTATTACCTAAGAACCCCATGACTTTAGTCGTGTGGAGTGTCAGGGTGGATTAGTTGATACGGATAAAGACGGTGTCAAAGAAGCAGTATGGGTAGACAATGTAGCAAATGCAGCGATCCTAAAATCAGATAAAGAAGGGCGCTTTGAAATCACTGGTTTAACTGAAGGTGAATATTCATTGGAAGAAACAAAAGCACCAACTGGTTACCAAAAATTAACAGAAGATATTGCATTTAAAGTAAACAAAAACTCATTTAAAGAGGAAAATCGAATCACTGTTAAAAATAATCAAAAAGCAGCTATTCCATTAACAGGTAGTAATGGTTTCCAAACGTATGTATTGATCTCTTGCTTGTTGCTAGGGGCAGGGGCACTTTCTGCAGTTGTTTACTTTAAGAAGAAAGCCTAGAAGGATCAGCTAATGATTATTCGTAAGCCCCCAAAAAGAAGAGTCATGCACAAACTGATGATATTTTTTTGGTTGCTGTCGGCAGTAGCAGTCTATTTAATTCCAGTTGTGGAAACAAATGTAGCTAAATTTCAACAAAAGCAAAGAATTTTAGCCATTGAAAATCTTGAAAAAACAGATTCTTCTTTGGATGTTGCGAAAATAGAGTTAGGCGATCCTGTTGGTGTTCTTACAATTCCAAGTATTTCTTTAAAACTACCAATTTATGATGGAACTTCCGAAAAAATTTTAGAGAATGGTGTAGGGATTACGGAAGGAACTGGCGATATTACAGGAGGAAACGGTAAAAATCCTTTAATCGCAGGGCACAGTGGACTTTATAAAGATAATCTTTTCGATGATTTGCCTTCAGTAAAAAAAGGGCAAAAATTCTTTATTAAGGTAAATGAAGAACAACATGCCTATCAAATTTATCGAATTGAAGAAGTTAAAGCAGAAGAATTACAAAAGAATTATTTAGATTATCTCATGCCTGAAAAAGACCAAGATAGGATTACGTTAATGACCTGCACGCCAAAAGGTGTCAACTCACACCGCTTTTTAGTGTATGGTGAACGAGTTTCATTCAGTAAAGAAGATTTAAAACTACAGAAAAAAGCAAAAAATAGGAAATCAATTTCATTGGATTGGCGATTAGCACTGCTATTCGCTTTTTTTGCGTTCCTATTATTTTTATTTATAAAAAAAATAAGGAGGAGATCGGAATGAATAAGAGAAAATGGCTGTTTGTTTGTGTAGCAGCTCTCTTTGCAACTGCAGCTTACTCACAGATATCTTTTGCTGATAGCAGTACCACTCCAACTACCAGTCAGACAACAGATAGTTCAACAACTGCAACAAGCGACACGGACAGTTCGAAGAACACTGCAGAAGAAACGGCAGATTCAAGTACGAGTTCTACTGAATCAGCGGAATCAACGTCAGAAAGTTCTTCAGAGACTTCAGAAAAACTGCAAGAAGTAGAAGATACGCAAGTAATCAAGCAAAACATTCATATTCAAAAAATTATTTCTTCGAATCGAATCAACAATCAAGGAAGGCAAGTAGCTCAGCAAGAAGGTGTCAATGGCGCAAAGTTTATTGTCTACGATATCACGAATATCTTAGAAGAAATGACACAAGATGATAATGAGAAAAATCAATCGGTAGAAATAATTGAGTCAAAATTGAAAGATCGAGCAAAAAAACTTTCATACGACCAGTTGAAAAAAGTGACTGAAGGAGAAACCAAAACAATTGATGATCAGGAAGGTGTGATTGATTTTTCAATTGAAGTACCTGCAAACAAAAAACAAGCATACTATATCGTCAATGAATCAAGCCCTGAAAACATTTCAAATAGCGAAGATATTATTTTATTGACACCTATTTCAGATGAAAAGGGTGAATTTTTGACGGATGTTTGGTTATATCCTAAATCAAAGAAATCAGAGCCGAAAGAAGAAATTAAAAAAGTTGTATCAACTGGTGTAAAGAAAAACTTTTTTGATAATTGTTGGGATTTTTTCACTCATTTATTTTTTAACGATTAGGATGAAATGATGAAAATAATAAAAATGTTAGCTTTTAATCTATCTTTTTTAGCCGCAACAATATTGTGTTGCGGTTTAGTTTTTTCTCAATTATCAATTTATCCAAGATATCAACGATTGTTCGTTCATTTTCTAAATATCCAGCATGCTTCCATGCCACTAGAAGTGATTAACATGCTCTTAATCAATCCAATTTTTATGGCTAGTTTGTTTCTTCTTGCAGGATTGGTAACGTGGGTATTAGGAAAAAAAGAATGAGAAGCTTACAATCGTTTAACAAAATAATAGATGGAGGGCATTATGGAAAATAAAATTCATTGCACTACGGGAAGAGTATTTACTTTAGTGTTGTTTTTGTTCCTTCTTCTTTTTGCAAGGGGAACTGCAGTCCAGGCCTTAGAAAAAGTTGATCCGAGTCAAATCAGAGAAAATAATAATCTGGTACTTTATCATGATAGTGATTCATTGAGAAATATCGAAGTAACTGGGATCAATGGATTTAAGATACTAGATGAGTATTCAACTAAAAAACAAAAAGTACTTGCTTGGCCAAAAGTCAAAGATTTGAAAAGCACGTCAAAAATTGTTGCCCATTATCAAAAGGTGGGCACTTATCTAGGAAAAGAAATTGATTGCGACGTAACTTTTTCTAATTTTGTAGCGCACGCTGGGGTTAACCAAGACGGATTAGCTAAAACAATTAATGGGAAAAAGTATTATAATTATTTGCTCTTTGATAAAAACATTTATCGAGGCTTTTTCATGCAGTCAATCAACGTTATGAATGTAAAACTAGATTTTAAGTATTCAGGATCAAAAACAAAAGTAGCTTTGAGTGAACCACAGCCAGAAATTAATTCAAAAATGAGATCGATGAGAGCAGCTGGTATTGAGTTGAATGATACATTTCTATCTATTTACAGTTTAAATGGACAGTATCAGCAACGTGTGTCTTGGTATAATGACAATAATGAATCTGTCGGTGAACGTAATATTGATATGAGAGAATTTGTTGGGTATGAAAAAATGGGTAGCTTACCTTATTTTGTCACAACAGATACAGCATGTGCAGAATACAAAGCTCCTGCGTTATCAACAAACAATTTAACTTCAAAAGTAGTGGGAGGACGTGCAGAAAAGGCTTATAGCTCGAATGATCATTTCACCGATGTTGTAGGAGCTGATACTTATCACAGAAGTGGTGTAACGTATACGCTTCAAGGCGCTTCCCCAACATTCATGATTGGCGCAAATACGAATAGTATGATGTTTAGCTTTGATACTGCATTGCTATGGACACCACAACCATCGAAGCCTACAAAAGAAGTGTTTAACAAAGCTAATACTGAAGAGGCAGCACACAATATTGACAAAAAAGTGATTCCACAAGGATCAGATGTTTACTATCATATTCACCAAAAGTTTGATGCATTAACAGTCAACACAATGAACAAATACAAATCATTTAAAATCACTGATACCTTTGACAGCAAAAATTTTGATATGGTATCGGATGGGAAAAACTATGATGGCGCATTGTGGTATGTTGAAGCGAATGGGACTTGGAAAAAAGCTGATACAGGAGGAAAATTAACTGTATCAGGTAATACAGTCACTTATACTGCTTCTGACAGCTTTTTAGATAACGCTGCAAATTACGGTAGGGATTATATTTTGCAGCTCCATATGAAAGCAAAAAATGATGCAAAAGGAATTGCACCAAATGTGGCTACTGTAACGTTTAACAATGATCCGAACAAAGGAACACAAAAAACAAATACAGTAGAAAACTATTTCTCTCTTAAACCAAATAAAAAAGTGGAACAAGATGGGAAAGATGTTGATGGTCGAAATGATGGTAAAAAAGGAACGCCTACAGCTCCTTTAAATGCAGGATCTGAAGTACAATATCTAGTCACACAAAAATGGCATACAAAAGGTGTAGACATTGCGTCAGATCATTACAAGCAATTTAGTATTCAAGATCCAGTGGAAGCTCGTTTGACGTATAAAGAAGGTTCTGCGCGAGTGATAGATATGAGTACAGGAAAAGATATTACTTCAGAAGGTACACTAACCTATGATAGCAATTTAAGAACGCTGAAATGGGAAGCTTCCGCTGATTTCTTAAGTAAAAATCTTTTAGATGGACGAGAAATTCAACTGATATTTACAGCTAAAACTCCACTACAGTCAGAAAAAAATATTGATAACCAAGCCGTAGCAGCAGTAGAGAATGTTTCTAATAAAACGAATGTTGTAACAATTGGTGTTGATCCTAACTTGCCACAAGTCATTGTTCCTAGAACAGGTTCTACACATTTAGTAACAATTTTAGTGGTTAGCTTAGTATTACTTGTGTTAGTTACTCTTAGTTATGTGGCTCTGAAGTTCAATTAAACAAAAAAACAAGGCTGAAAATCAGCCTTGTTTTTCTATTTGAAAATTGGATTGGCACTAATAAATACGTTGTCTGAAGAAAGTGATCCATCTGCAGAAACTTCATAAGCATGAGATAACCCAACGATGCTTTGATTGTTGTAAAGTAAGTTTGCGTTATGAGCAGCGCTATCTTTCCACATAATCATGGCATTCACTGCTCCCGTATCTGAAAGGATCTCGTCAACGTAAAGGTAGAAACTATTGATATTTTCTCCTTTAGCGCCGTAGCAGCCTAAACTTTCTAAGAGATCTTGGAAAGTACCGCCGCCAGGTCGATAATGACTGAAGCTTACTTGTAATTCTTTTGCACGTATATCAGCAGCTTGTTGAACGATATCATTAAATTGCATTGGAGCTGCACCGTTTTGTTGACGATAATTATTTAACCATACAAGTTCTTTTTGACGCACATAGTTGTTTAAATCACTTAATGAGATATTTTTGTATTTGAACGTGATCGTTCGATTTTGGTCAACATTATTGATTACTCGTTGGCCGTTTTTATCTACGCTAATGGAAGGATCGTCATTTCTACACAAGAAATAATTTTGATCAGTCATATTTTTCCAAGGAGTAGAGAAGCTATCCCCTTCGTATACTGTTTTTGATTCACTAGAGAGAACAGCGTTGGTATCAGCATTTACATGATTAACAGTCACATTAAATTTACGAGTGTAGTTGAAAATATAATTTTGACTTTCAGTCACATTGTTTAAGGTTACTGAATTTGTTGGTTCTACCCGATCGTCTAAAACATATCCTTGAATAGCAGGAGCAGTTAAAGTGACACTTTCACCGTGAGTGACGTTGATTATCTGTTCTTTCAAAATATCAACTCGCCCCTCATTTTTGTAGTTGTTATTGCACAACAAATTGATTTGATGCACTTGATTATAATTGAAGGTGATTGTTGTATTACCTGTGATCGTTTGGCTTTGAGTATCATTACCAATCACTTTGTAGCTAAAATTATCTTTAGCGCCTTCGCTATATTTAAATGCTTTTGCCTTAGCGGTGTAAGTAGAACCAGAAGTCACTTGTGCTTGATCTGTAGCAATCACTTGACCTGTTTGATTGTCAATATGGTTAATGGTAACCATATATGGCGTTTCAGGTTTGTGTTGCAACCCTTTAAATGCAGCATCTAGACTATTTTTAGCATTATTTACTTGGGCTTGAGAAGCCTTAGAATCGTCTAGTACTTTTTTAGCATTGGATAAAGCAGTCTGAAAATTATTCCAAGATTCTTCTGTAAAATCTCCTTTAGCAGTTGATTTTACTCGGTTGTATAAAGCTTGTAATTCAGCTTTATTCACAGTAGGTGCTGGTTTTTTCTTTAATCCCTTGTAAGCAGAATCTAAATTATTTTTAGCACTATCCACTTGTTTTTGAGTCGCTTTTGAGTCATTTAACACTTTATTAGCATTATTTAAAGCAGTTTGAAATGCGTTCCAGGTATTGTCGGTATAGTCACCTTTTTTCGTTCCCTTAACGCTCGTATAAAGAGCTTCTAAAGCTGATTTATTCACTTTGGGTTTAGAGGTGTCAGCGCCATACCAACCGATACCTTCGTATTTCCAGCCATAGTCTTTGGTTAACCATTGTACTTCTTTCCAACTTGCAGTGTAGTGATGTGAGCCAGATTTTACACCAGGAAGGAAAAGGCGGTAGATCGGTTTATTATTTTTTTCGGCAGAACGCCAGGCAGGCCCTTCATAAGTCCAGCCGTAATTTTTAGTCAACCATTTCACTTCATCCCAACTAGCTGTGTAATGGTGATCACGAAGACCTTTATTGTATAAACGATAGACAAGATGACCACCGCTAGTCGGTGCTTCCCAAGCGGGGCCTTCATAATTCCCCCACTTAATCTTCACTAGGTGATCACGTTCTTTTGTGCTAGAGGTGTAAAAATGTTCATGGTTATTTGGATTATAAAGGCGATACATGACGTTAGTTGAAGCAGCATCAGCAGATCCAGCGAAACCAAGTGTGGCAGCAAATGTTCCAATAGCTAAAACAGTTTTTGGGTTTAATAATTTCATATTTTCAACTCCTAAAAATTAGTTAAAATCGATTACAAAATCATTATATATCGGTAAACCGATATGGTCAATAAAAAAATTAAGAAAAGCCTCATGTATTTCTGGCTTTTCTTAATTTGTTACTTAGTTGAAGCGTTAGTATCAATGGTTTCTTCAGCTAATTTATTTAATTTTATAGCATTGATGAATCTCATATTGTCTATACTAGAGCGCTTATTTGCGAGATCACTGACCGTAGTTAAAGGTACGCCAGATTCTATAGATATAGAACGAACTGATTTACCACTATCAAACAGCAACCATTCGATTTTCTTTTTATCAGCGTACATTGCAATGCTCCCTCTTGATTTTTTCTTTATTATAGCTCTTTTTTGTAATAAATCACAATATCAAGAGAGAAAGTTTTTATAGAAAGGTGGGAAATTATGAGTATCCGTTCCCCGTGTATCAAAATGAGGTTTGTTGCTACTTTCGTTATTTGATATACTAAAATAAAACAACGAAAGAAGAAATAAAATGAAGAAAAAGCAACTATGGTTTGTCTCTATGTTTGCAATATTTTTTATTATTTTAAGTGGATGTTCAAGTAATAAGAAATCGGAAGCTAAAGAAGATAATAGTTTATTGCAACCAGGAACTGTTTGGAAAGAAGAAGTAGGTGGTCTTGTTAATAATTTGAAAATTATAGACGATACAACATGGGAATATTCCGAAAGTGTTTGGCATCCTGAACAAGTACAAATAACAGTTGAGAAGCTAAAAGACTATAAAGGATTAGAAAGATATAAGGTAATCGATTCAGGTGGAATAGATTTATTCATAGGTAAAACAGCCTTAATAGTTCCCTATAACAAAGACGGTTTAGAAACGTTTAAATTTATTCCAACAAACGAAAAAGAACATCGAGATAAAAGTGAAATATTAAAAGAATACAGTACTAAATCTGGATACAAGTTACAAAAGACTAGCGAGTGATTGCTAGTCTTTTTATTTATCCTGAAGGAGGAATCACAGTGGCAAAAGCTAAAACGCCATTTGAAAAAGCCGCGTCTAAAATCTTAGAACGTCGCGGTGTATCTGAAACACAGTGGAAACAAGAAGTCCTTGAAAAAGCACAATTTGACCTATTACGGGGAAAAGACAAGGACTTAGAAGGATATATCTATCAACGTGAACGTGAAAAGCTTGTTTTCGATGAAATTATTAAACACTAAAAGGAGCGAACAATTTTATGTTTGAATCAATTACAATGAATTTTTTAACACAACCGAAAGTAGTAGCTGCGGTTGATATTTTTAGAGCATTACAAACTGCAGCAACTAGTTTAAAAAACAATTTGATGATTTTTGCTGGTGTTGCGGCCGTTGCTTCCATTGTTATTGGGGGGCTTTTCTTCCTATTTGGACGAAGAGGAGCTGAAAACGGGAAGATGCACGTAGGTTATGTATTGATGGGGGTAGGTGTTATTCTAGGGGCTGCTTCTATCATAACTTCGTTATTTGGATTATTTGGGCAAACACCTCAAGGATTATAAGAAAGTAAAAAAGTAGGAGTAAGAAGTAGTCGATACTTTTTACTCCTTTTTTATGAAAGGAGAATATTCATGTACTTTACGATTGCAGGCAATACCAAAACAGATAAAGAGTTAATTAAAAAAGCAACGAAGGAAGTAGGAAAGCGGACTTCTTTTTTACCGAAAACAATTAAATATTCTGTCATTGAAACGGAAGAACAGCTACATGTGTTAGGGAAAGTACTGGAACACGAAAGTCGATCTTCTGTTAAGTTGACTCTCACGTTACATGACACAGAAGGAAAAATAGAGAAAGCTGGTACAGAATACGTTTTTGGCCCGCTGGATTATCAAATTTCAGAAGGTTTCTATCCTACATTGATGGATTTAATCCGCCTTGATGTGTTTAAAGAAACGGATGAAACTATGAGTGTGGAAGAGTCTTATCGAAACGAAAAACTTTTACAAGTTTTAGAAGAAGAGTTAGAGAGCGACCAAAGAAAAGTGAATCAAGTGAGTGAAGTCGAAGTAAATGAAGAAGTACCATGGGAACGACCAATCTTTCCAAAGAAGGAGTCAAAAGAAAAAGAGACAGTCTATGTTGACGAACAAGCTGATATTCCGACTCAGAAATCGATATTTGAGGAAGAGAGCGATGTGATGGGTCAATTGGAGGTAGATCCCTTTGAAGAAACAATGGAGGATGAAGAGACGGCCGAAGTAGAAGTTGATCCAGTTGAAGCTAATGAAGAGTCAATATGGACTGAAGGGGATTCTCAGGAATATATTGAACCACTTATCAGTGAAGAAGTAGAGAAAAACGAAACAGAGATACAAAAGGCAACTGTATTTGATTATATTTTGGATCAATATCCGCCAGAGCATGAATGGATGAAAGAAAAAAACAAATTATTTTTAAATGGGCTTTATTCGAAATATCAATTACCCCAAACCTATCAAGCATTTTTAGAGAGTAAAGAAGAATTAATCTCACAGGGTAAAGGCACACTTTTAGAACAGTTAGAGTCTGTCCAATCAACAAATTGGCATGAGCTTGCACAAGAAGATTTATTAGCCACCTTTGAAGAACGTCAACAAGAAACAGATCAAGAAATTAATGAGTATGCGACGGAACAGTCGTCTAATTGGGAGAAAGCAAAGGAGGAACTAAATAAAGAAGAACAGCGAGTGATTGAAGAAGAAGTACAAAAAATTAAAGAGCGATACGAAAAGAAACGCGACAATGCGTATTCCTTGTGTGTAGAAAAGATCAATAATTTTACTCAGACGAATCAAGAAGCGTTATCGAAAGAAAAAGAAAACTTGTTAAAAGAACGTATAAGAGAACGAAAAGAAGAATTTTATCAAGGTTTGCGTACAGATAAGCTAAAGATTAGCAAAGAATTAAATGAGCAACTGAATAAGCTATATCAAACAACGACTGAAGTTCTTATGGAAAAACACGAGCAGATCCAGCAAGAATTACAAGTACAAATTCCAAAATGGAAAAAAGAGTATGAAATTCAACAACGAGAATTGAAAGAACAAGAAGAAAAACAACGGCAAAAAGAAAAAGAGCGCGAACAATTAGAATTAAAAAAACGTGAACAGGATCTTGCGGAACAAAAAATGGCGATAGAAAAACAACGGTTA
Source organism: Enterococcus sp. DIV0901a (assembly GCF_051711525.1). NCBI lineage: Bacteria > Bacillati > Bacillota > Bacilli > Lactobacillales > Enterococcaceae > Enterococcus > Enterococcus sp. DIV0901a. Next base: position 18,392 of record NZ_JBIOMW010000002.1, read on the forward strand.
GAGCAAGAAAAGGAAAAAGAAGCAGCTGCTCGTAAGGAACGTCAAGAACAAATGGATACATTGCGACAAGCACAGTTAAATTATCTAGCACAACCTCAACCAGTAGCTGCTGTTCAAACGCCAGTGAACAACCAAGCAAATTTAACTCCTTCACCACAGCGTTCCTTTAACGGATGGATGGTGGGATGTATTGCAAGTTTAAGCTTGCTTCTAGGTGGAGGAACAGTATTTGCTTTTAATCATATCAATCAATCTTCACAGGCTGATTCTGTGGCCACAACGACGTCAATCAAGGAAGAAGCCCAAGAACAAGCAAGAAAAGAGTATGAACAACAATTAGAAGAATTATTGAATCGTACCAATCAGTCAACAACAGAGTCAAGTATGGAAAATAGCAAAGAGAGTGATCCTAGTAAGGCTAAAGAAGGATCAAGCGATTCAACTGTACAATCAAACACTTCCGAAAGTTCAGAATCAAATGAGGTGAAATAATGCGTGTTAGAGAAACAATGAGACGAAAAGACAAACGATTCAATTTAGAAAAGAATAGGTATCTTTCTCATTTCTATCGCTATACTCCTTCAGGAGAAGAGCTACCAGAAAAACATGACAAACGTATTTCTCAAAAGATTTTTTATAGTGGCTTAGCTTATCTTCCTTTAAACTATGTTGTTACAAGAATACCAGAAGCATTTCATCGATTTGAGATTATTCCAGGAAGTTTACAAGGAGTGAATATTTTTCAGTTACAAGAAATGCCGCAGTTATTCCATTTTGATTCAACTGGTTTTTGGAATCCTTTGACCCCAACAACAAGTTTAGGCACACGTTTAGTTGTTTCTACGATTTGTGTTGTTCCAGCTGTACTTATGGGATTGAAAATGGACATGTGGTTTCGTCCTCTAGCAGATGGGCAAAAAGGAGATAACCGATTAAAAACGTTAAAGGAAATCCAGCAAATTTATCCGCAAATACCAGAATCAAAGGGAGGTTTTCCTGGTTATGGCGGAATACCAATTACTCATTATAAAAAGTACTGGTATATTCAGACGGATACAGTAAATACTTGTATTGTTGGTACTTCCCGTTCAGGGAAAGGACAGATAGAAGTTTTAGCAACCATTGACAATTTGTCTCGTGCAGAAAGACAAAGTTCAATGGTTGTTAATGATCCAAAAACAGAATTATATGTTGCTAGTAAAGATGAACTAGAAGCTAGAGGGTATGATGTGTATGCATTTAATATCACCGATCCACTGCAATCAATGAGTGATAATCCATTGGCACTCATCGTGAAATACTGGAAGCGAGGAGACATAGACACAGCGACACAGTTAACCAATACTTTCACGAATACGATTTATTATGATGCCAACGCTTCAGACAATAAATACTTTAACGAAAATGCGCAAAAAGCTGTCAATGCGCTTATTTTTGCGTTATTGGAACAAGCGGATCAGACAGGGGATTACTCCAAATTAACACCGAATAATCTCGTCGAACTTCTTTCTGAGATTGGTGGTTTTAATTACCAAGATCCTGATAATGAATTCAAGCAGCTCAATGCTTTAGATGAATTTATGAATCAGTTACCACCTGGAAACATAGCAAAAAAACAATATGGGGCAACAAAAATTGGTTCTGATAAAGCGAAAGGCAACATTCTATCGACAGCAATCACAGGACTAAATCCATTTACACTGACGAAAATTGCGAAAATGACTTCTCAATCAACCATTGATTATAAATCCATTGGTTTTCCGAAGTATTTGGATCTCAAACTACACGAGAGTCTGTTAAACCAGCGAATTGTTGTAGAGTTTTATCATCAAGGAAAAAAATTTCATGAGGAACGTGTCAAAGTAGGCTATAGAGGTTTTTGTGAAATTAACTTTGATTGTCATTTAGAACAGGGAGATCATGTTTGCTTAAAATATGATCATCGAGGAAAAGAATATGTTGCTTGGTATGAGTTTTCTCAAAGAGTATTGAAAGACGAAGAGGGAAATATCGTTTATCGAAAAAAACGAGGAGAAACCCATTTGCCAGAATTAGAAAAAGAAGCCGTTCTAACATTAGATGAGGATAAAAGTAACTTATTAGTAGAGTCTATTCGGATGCACTATACCGATAAACCAATGGCTATTTTTATGCTCACACCTGATTATGATCCATCTAACCATATCATTGTTAGTATTTTTCTTAGTCAGTTGTATAAAGAATTATCTACGCAATGTGTTAAGACTAAAGGAGATAAATGTCACCGTAGGATTCATTTTATTTTAGATGAATTTGGGAATATGCCACCAATGGATAATATGGAAGGAATCATGACAGTCACAGCTGGTAGAAACATGTTGTGGGATTTGTTTATCCAATCCTATCAGCAACTTTATGCGAAGTATGGGGAACAAAACGCAGCGATTATCAAAGAAAATTGTCAGACACATATTTATATTATGTCGACAGATGATAATACCATCGAAGAATTTTCTAAAAAAGTGGGGAATAAGACGGTTGAACAAGAGAACAGTACCATCAATTCATTAGGTATGAATACTCATATCAATCGCAATGTTGATTCAGATCGTATCTTAACTCCTGAAAGAATTTCTACTTTTTTAGAAGGTGAAACGATTGTACTCGCTCCTTTAAAACGACAAGATTTGAAAGGTCATAAAATACGGCCGTATCCTATTTTTAATCATGGGGAAACGAATCTTCCTTATGCTTATCAATATATTGAAGATTTCAATCCATCGTGGGATATCAATGATATAGACATACATTGTACACATGCGGACTTAGATCTTAAGGCTTTACAAATTGATTACGATTATTTTCTACCTGATATCTATGCACGTCGACTTTATCACAATATGCACGATCAAATAGAAGAGGAAGCTAAAGAAAACATTTTTATTAAAATCGTTCAATCTTTAGACAACTCAACGGCACAAAAGTTACTTATTCAATTTTATGAAGAGAAGCAAATAGATCGTTTGCAAGAATACCTTGAAAAATTGCGTCAAAATGAAGAAATTACAGAGGTTATAAGGAAACGACTTTTGCTAGAAGCTGAAAAGGTGGTGAAAGAATGATCATTGGAGGAATATTTTCCGGCATTGCCGACTGGTGGTCAGGCTTATTTGGAGATGGGGATGCAGATCCCAAAACCGTAACGAAAGTCTTACAAGATTATGGTAATTATCTGCAGTATCAAGATGTATTCAGTTGGATTTGTAATACTTTTTTATGGGGTTTGATTAAAGGGTTATATAATCTCAATACTTTACTAGAAAAAACAATTTATCAAAGCTTTGATTTAAAAGACTTATTGAACGCCGCTGGTGTTAATGAACTGTTTCAAAGTTTGATTAGTAAGGTATTGGCTCTTTTTTGTGTCGTCACATTAATTTATTTAGGCTTAAAATTTTTTATGAGTAAACATCCACCAAAAATCAAAAATATCTTGGTTAATCTATTTATGGCCATGATTTTGATTTTTGGTGGTAGTTCTTTAATCGATGAAGGGCTAAATATTAGTAAAAACTTTTACGGAGACGTGACTGCAGCAAATAAAGCAGATAAAACTGGTTCACCTGCTTTTCAAATTATTCAAAATAATGTGATTGATGTGAGTACGTTACTAGAAAATGATCCGAACAAAGTAGAACACATACCAACAGATAAAAGAAATGCTCTCACGGCGAAAAATTTTAAAACAGCGAATATCAATGGGATTATTACACCTGATCAAGCTAAGAAAATGTCTGAATCAAGTGATATTAGTACAGTACAAAAAGATCGGTTAAAGGCATTACAGTATCGACTAGAGTTAGACGATAATGGGAAAGAAATTCCTGTGCAAATCAGTGATGAAGGCTTAGCCAAATATGTTTATACTTCAGGGTATCGTCGATACATTAGTAGTCCAGGGATTATTTTAGCTGGTGAATCTTCTTTGGCGGTGGCCTATTTATTTATCTTGTTTACGATTGTTACTTGTATTATTGAGCTGGTATTTAAAAAATTCTATTTAGTGATTGCCGCGTCAACGGACTTTGAGACAGGACAACGGATGAAAAGTGCTATAGAAGATATTTCTCAATCCTTCTTGTTATTGGCATTTACAATTTTAGAATTACGAATCTATACATTAATGCTTTCAGGTATTGGTGATTTGCATGCGGCAGGAAAGATCAATGGATTCTTGTATGTTGTCGCTTTGATTGTACTAACCATTGCGCTATTCAAAGGCTCTCAATCAGTTACGAAAATTTTCGGCGTTGATACGAGTCTGAAAAACGGCAGCAATTCTCTTCTTAGCATGTTTGCCTTAGGAAATATTGCGAAAAATGTGGGTAGTGGGGCTAAAAACCTTGCAAGTGCTGGTAAGAGTGGTTTAAGCAATTTAAATGATATTCGTAAAAATGGATTTGGCAATCGAAAAGATGGTACTCCTGATAACGGGGAAGAACAACCAGACGATAAAGCTACAACAGTACCTAATAGTAAAAAGACAGTTTCCGAAATGTTCGGGAAAGCGAAGAATGGTGTTTCTAAAGCCGCAGAAGGTCTTGGTTACGTCAATGAACGTGGGTTAAAAGGAACAGCTGAAGATCTTACAGAAAAAGCCAAAGACACCTTAGAAGAAAAATTAGACGGCACGAGAGCCAAAGAATTGGCTGAAGCTGTGAAGAATCCGTCCGAAGCACTAGAAAAACAAAAAGAAAAAGCTTCAGAAGTCAAAGAAGGACTAAAAGATGCGTATGGTGAAGGACAAGTCAATGCAGCAGTGAAGGCAAATACAACAAGTGAAAAAGAAAATCAAGAAGGTGCAGCGATTCCTTCAGCCAAAGATCACCAAGATGAGTTACATTCTAACGAAAATTCGATCGGAGAAAAAGATTCAGAAGAAGGACAACATGGTCAGTTACCAAAGACCGATCCAGAACAATATCGTTATAAATCTAACATTAATTCTGAAAACGAAAAACGCATTTCAGATTTACCAAAACGAAATCAAGAAGTACAAACGGATGAGGATTCCATCGATCTGCCAAATGATAATGGCATCGAAGTTGGAACTGAAAAATCAACTAAAATTGGTTTGCCTAAGACACAAAATTTACCAATGAAAGATAGTCGTTTGAATCAATTCAAGGAGAATGATCAAAGCTTTGTTCACCAATCAACTGCAGGTAATGTTCAAATGAAACCAAGTCGTTTGCCTGAAAATGGAAATCTGACAACTGTTTCTTACAATTTATCTGAAAGTGGGGAGACAGGGAATGCGTCCGTTCAAAATGTTGTGACAAGAGAAGCTGCACCACAACCTATTCAAAAAGTTCACACAGGTTACAAGCCAGCAAATGTGGCATTTACTGCACCAACAAAAATAAATGTGACACGAGAAACTAAAAACAGGAACAATGAATTGAAAGAACAACTATTGCGGGATATCAAACAGGATATCAAACCATAAAAGGCCTACAAGTTAGGCCTTTTTTCTATGTATGAAAAGGAGAAATCATTTATGGATAAATATATTAACATGAAAAATCCTCCAAGATTTAGTGGGGAATGGAAGTTTTTCGCCTTTTTCTTTTTAGATCTATTAACGCTTGGTGGTTGCTTTTTTTGGGCGAAAATAGTCAATAATCTTGTCCACTTACCACTCTTTTTTGCACTCTTGAATTATGGCTTATGGATTGCGATAGCTCTAGTGATTGTTTGGCGACCCTATAATAACCCAGGTCAACGCCAGATTTTTGCGATTATCGAATCTATTTTTTTTACGGACAAGAACCATTACCATGCCCTAGATCCTAACCGAAATTATCATGGTACGTATAAGGAGGATGAATAAATGCGAGTCAAAGGACAAAACTCTGTTGATAAGAAATCCATTTTTCAGTTTGGAAAACCAGAAGAACGATCGATCTTGGATTTATTTCCTTATAAATCCTGTACAGAAGAGGGGGTCTTAGTTACTAAAGAAGATCATTTTCAACGTTATTATCGTGTAGTTTCCACTGACGTGGAGGGATTAAATGAACAAGAGAAACTGGAACGAATGAATCAGTTGACCACCGTCATGCGTACGTATGTGCCAACAATTAAGTTAGTTAGTTTGACCACAGAAACGGATCTAACGGAGCAAATCGTACAAAAGCGGCAGTTATTAGATAAGAATCGTATGGAACAATCCTTAGGAAGAAATCTACAGCGATTAAGAAAATATGAAAAGAAATTAGTAGAGGAAATCCAGGAATTGAAACGAGCAGAACAAGAACGTCCTGACTTAAGCTTCTTTTTCATCATTGAAGGAAAGACAATCAGGGATTTACAAACCAGAAACCGTCAGTTAATGCGATCTAGTGGCATTTTAGGGTTAAAACCACTCTACAAAAAAGAATTGATCAAGATTCTTTATCGAATGAATAATATGAATGATGAGTAGGAATGGAGAAGAGAGAATGAAATATCTGTTGATATGGTTAGAAAAAGATGTTCCGAAGGAAGAGACCACTAGAAAATTTCCTCACACTTTAAGCCTGGGTAAGTTGGGAAAAGGGCAATCTTTTAACCAAGTAAAGAATCAAACAAGAAGAGGTGACTGTACATGTTAGAAGCGATTAAAACAGCTTTTTCACCACAAAATGATCAAAAAGTACTTGATCCATTAAAGCAACTAGGAAATCGGGAAATCGAAATTTTAAAATCCAAAGGGTATGATTTAGATTTTTTAAAACAAGTGATGCCACAAGGTGGATTAAATTTCGATGAAGAGTATGTGACCTATGGAAATGGTTATTCACGGTGTGTGACAGTTTATCACTACACAAAAAATCCTACTCTTTTTTGGTTGGCCAATCTCATGAACAATCCTCATACAGTGGCCACACTCGATGTTAGCACAGATGAAAAGCAAAAAGTGATTGATCAAATCAATCGCGCATTAGATGAATTAAATGATCGATCAGATAATGAACGAAAAGCGACTGACCGAAATAAAAGCGCGGAAGAATACCTGGAACTAGCGGAATATGCCCGAAAATTGACTTCTAATGGGGAAATTTCTAAACAAGTCAAAGTGAGAGTACATGTTTACGGAAAAACGATTCAAGAAGTAGATGAACGAGCGCAGGAACTGATCGAAAATCTCAAAGGGATGGATTATCGTGCGGTGACTTATCTGCATAAAACCAAACGAGATTGGCAATCGATGTTTACCATGTTCGATGAACAAGCTGAATGGTTCGGAAATATCAAAGGGCAATCACTACCATCGTTAAACATTGGCGGAGGTTTCCCGTTCCACCACCAAACGCTAAAAGATCCAGGAGGTACACAATATGGGGAAACCATGACAGGCGGCCCATTTGTCTGGAATGCGACGTATAAAAATAGTGTACGGTTGTCTACTAATACCTTGCTTCTAGGAATGATGGGAGCTGGTAAATCGACCGTTCTTAAAATGATCGCGGAAGCCCATTTAGCTGCAGGAGACTTTATTTGGGGCTTTGAAAAGGGAAAAGACTTTATTCCTTTCTTAAAGGAATATAACGGTATTATGGTGCGCTTAGACGGATCTGACGGGATGATCAATCCTTTAGAAATATTTGCCACACGGACGTATGATGAAGCATCCAGTTTATATGACGATGGATCAGTCAAAGATTTGAAGATCAATGAAGCAGCGTCCTATCAAACACACTTAGACAAAGTGGTCTATCAGGTACAGTTAGTGAGTCCTCAGCTAAAAGGAACGATGAAAGCAGAATTTAAGACCTACTTAAATCGTTTTTATGAAGAGTATGGAACAGTACCACGCGGCTTTACTTCCTCAAATTCGCGTTCAAATACTGATACGCAAGTCACAGGTAAAGATCCAGAAGCTTATCCGACGTTCAAAGAATTTTTAGACTTTTTAGGACAACTGGAATTACCAGGTGCTTCCCAAGAGAAAAAGAATCGAAAAGAAGAAATGGAATCCATCGTAGAATCCTTATGTGAGACGTATGGCATGATTTTTGATGGTCATAGTACGATTCGACACCTTGACCAACAACAGTTGGTCTTTTTTGACATTGACTCTATTACAGGCTTAGATCGAGGGGTACAACAATGTCAAATGTACATGGCTATGACGTTGATTTGGAATCAGGCATTGATTCAAGGAAGAAGACAACGACGTTTAATTAAAGAAAAACAAATGGAAGAACAAGACTTCAAACGCTTCTTGGCGATGATTGATGAGTGCCATAATGCGATTAATCCAGATTTTATTGAAACGGTAAATTATGTAACAAACTTTCAACGAGAAATGCGTAAAGTAGAAGCAATGACTGTTTTAGCTACACAATCCCCACAAGAAATGGTGCCAGAAAATATGTCTTCTGATAACTTCTCGAAATTGAAGAAAGTCTTTGAATTTTCTTCTACGAAGATCTTTATGCGTATGGATGAATCTACTTTAACACATATTCAAGAACTGGTTGGAAAGTCAATGACGAACTCAGAATTAGAATCCATTCCTCAACAAAATCAAGGAGACGCTGTGATCAATTTTGGCTCAAAAGAAACCATTCGTGTTCATTTTAGTCCGAACAAACGTCAATTAAAATTGTTTGATGGAGGAAAATAATGGAAAACCAAAATGAAAGCTTAATCAAGCAGTATGTTAAGCGTCGCGCAAAGCGACGCTTATTTTTGTGGTTGTTTGGTACTTCTGCAGGTTTGATTACTATTTTGATCACTGTGTTTGTGACCCTATTTCTAATACTTGCGGCAGGTTCGATTGATAATTCGGATTCAGATTCAAGCAGTGGTGGCGAAGCTTTTACAGGAGAATATTCGGAAGGCTTACCGATTTATAAAGAAATCAAAGGAAGAGGCCCTTTTTCTGATGAGATTGCGCAATATGCTGTAGGTGCAGCAGTGAAATATAAATTATTACCAAGTGTGATCCTTTCGCAATACGGTTACGAATCAGCGTTTGGTACGTCGGCGTCCGCAAGAAATGATCTCAACTATTTTGGGATTACGTGGTTTGATGGATGTCTGTTTCCTAAAGGAACTGCGCGAGGAATCGGTGGTATTGAAGGTGGCTGGTACATGAAGTTTCCCAACTCAAAAGCTGCATTTTCCTATTACGGATTTATGGTAGCCACACAATCCAATTTTAATGCTTGTGTCGGAAATAAAAGCCCTGGCGCAAGTTTATTGATCTTAGGACGAGGCGGTTATGCCGCTGCAGGAATTACGGAAGATAGTCCGTATTATACAGGATGTATGTCCATTATCACTTCTAATAAATTAACCGAATATGATGAATTCGCCATCAAACATTGGGGTGAAGGTGGCAATAACAACGGCACGATCACTGGTGAATGGACGAATCCATTCCCTGGCAGCAGTTTAGATAAAAGTTCCTTCAGTGGTGGTCAATTATTTGGAACAAATCCAGGCGGTGAATTCCGACCAAATGGCTTCCATGACGGATTAGACTTTGGTTCAGTTGATCATCCAGGAAGTGAGATTCATGCGGTTCATGGCGGAAAAGTCGTGTACGTTGGCAATCCTGGTATTTCAGGTTTGGGCGCGTGTGTGATTGTGATTAATTACGATGGCTTGAATATGGTGTATCAAGAATTTGCGAATAGTACAGGAAATTCTCGTGTGAAGGTTGGAGATCAAGTAAAAGTTGGTCAAGTAATCGGGATACGAGATACAGCACACTTGCATTTAGGCTTCACTCGTATGGATTGGCGTCAAGCACAAGGACACGCATTCACAGATGATGGTACATGGATCGATCCATTACCATTTTTGAATAGCAGCAAAAAATAGATCAGGAGAAAAAATATGGAAAATAAAACTTTAAAAATCGTCTTAACAGCCGTAATTAGCGTTAGTTTAATCGGCAATATCGCGTTGTTTTGGCAGCTTAAAGAAGAACAAGAGACAAATACCTTTAAAATTGAAGAAGTGGCTAAAAACGCGTCTGAGAAGCTCAAAAAAAATTCCTCTGAGGCACAGGCGAAGATCGACAAGTTAAATCAAACCATTAATGAGAAAAACCAAGAAATCGATCAGCTGAAGCAACAAGATGGCACAAAAGCAAAAGAGGAAGTAACTGAAGCACAAAGAAAGACGGCAGAAGAATTTGGTAAATTGGCCATTGATAAATCATTAAGTAGAAATGAATTAACGGAAAAACTAAAAGATGTCGCAACCCAAGAAGTGATCGACAAATTAAGTCCTGCAGACGATGATCACCAACATGATGATTACGGAAGTTACTCTTTTACATTAGGTGACGTGCAAACTTACGCTCAAACAAGCAGTGTAAAAGAGGAACAAAATTTTGTCGTATTTGTTGATTATACAATCGGCAATCCTCAATTCAAAGATGTCAAACCGCAAAAAATAAAAGGTGGATTAACTGTCACTGAAAAACAAGTAGATGGTCAATGGAAAGTCACAGACTTTAGTTATTTCACTCGTTAGGAGGAAGAAAATGAGTAAGAAAAAAGGAGCAAGACAACGTTTCAAAAAACGAAAAAGTTATCTTAGATGGCTGGGGATCTTTATGATTCTCGGCTTTTTGATTCTTGCTAGTCCGATTTATACGGATAAGAAGGTAGACATACCAGATGAGGTAAGCACGAACGCATTTTTAAACACGAAGGAACTGACGATGGTTTCAAAAGAAAAAGGAGCGAACCAGCAATTAGTTTTTGAATTTGCGATCGACGATGAAGATCAAAGCTTATTAAAAGAACTGGCTAATCTTAATTATCGCGTAGAAGTAAAGACAGCTAAAGGGGATTATCAAGCAATAAAAGCCAAAGTAATCAAAGTTTCTGATGATTATTTTGCAGTGAAGCTATCTCATGTACCAGAAGAATATATTGCTATGCGATTAACCATTATACCTGAAAAAATTGATCCAAAAGTGGATATGCAAGAACCACAAGATCTGATTTATTACGTTCACGAAGATAAGGTCAAAGATCAAGTGAAAGATGAAGATTATGAACGACATGCGATCAATTACAAAGTGAAAGGATACAAAAAAGAACAAAAAGCAGCACAAAAACAGATTGAATACTTCCAAGCAACCATTGATTTGAATGAAGAATTAGTGATGAAACTAAAAGATCAATTGCCTTATCAAGTTGCAGACGATCAGGAAAATACTGAAAATAAGATTAATAGTTACCAGCAAGAAATTGAAACATCGAAAACGCAAATGAAAGATCAAGAAGAGATCATTCAAAAACTTCAAGAAAAAATTGATCGTATGACAAAAGAAAATATTTAGAAGAATAGGTGGAGTAAAAGAAATGAAGCGAGCGAACTTGGTCGGCAAAGATACTTTTGCTGAGCAGAAAGTATTGATTAAAGCCTATCTCAAAGTTGTAAAAGCTAAAGAAATATGTCAAGAAGTGAATTTATCTAACACAACAATATCTGAGTTGAAGAATGGTAGAAAGAGTTTAGATACCTTAAAATTCAGATCATTTGAAGCTTTGTATTTAGCTGCTAAAAAATATTTTACGGCTGAAAGAAAATAAAAACAGGAGGATTTTATGTGAAAAAAGTATATCAAAAATGTTTATGGATCAGCTATATCACCTTAGGTATAGCTGTTAATGAGATGGGAGAAAACATTAACCACGATTCTAACACAAACATCAAGCACATAAAACATTTAACACTCCTCCTTTCTGGCTGAAGATTTCAACCAAACAGGAAGACAGCGTATCAATTATAGCATACACTTTTTCTTAAATTCATTTTTCATATGACAAAATATTTCCTTCTAATCGACAAAGTTAGAAGGATTTTTTATTGTCTAAATACACAAATAACCTTAATTTTTAAAGAGCATAAGGAAACGTGATATCACTTTCTCACGAAAGGTGTTAGGTAGGCTGTGCCTACCACGTTTCTAAGAAAGATAAATGATATCAAAATTTTGGATTTGTGTGTAGATTTGTGGGTAGGATGAAAGCGAATGTGGGCAGTAAAATAAGCGTTTGTGTGTAGCAAAATCAAAAAATGTGTAGGGATATGTGTAGCTACACATATCCCTACACATAATAAATTTGGAGGAAAATATGGACTTATTAATTAGAAATATTGAAAAAAAGTATATTAATAAAATTGACAAACGTTGTGAAGAACTTACGGTCAAGACTGGCAAAAAATGGAGTCGAAATCAATACCTAAAAGTTTTGATCGAAAATGATTTTGATCACGCTCTTCTGAATTATAAAAAAGACCAATTTGATCGGTTGTTAGAAAAATTTGTGGATATTCAAACTTATAATACGAAAACTTTAGAAGAATATATTGCAACAAATAATCAATTAATTGGTTTGTTAATTGAATAATAAAAATAGTATTGTGAATTTATAAAAGGAGGAAATCAATTTTGGCAAAAGCAACAAGAAAACATGTATATCTTTACGATATGCATATCGAAGTACTTGATGAAATAATTTCTACTCATGAAGATATATCTAATTATAGTGAAGCAGTCAGACATTTGTGTATGATGTATGATCCAAAAATCGAAGAAAAAATAAATCCAATTCAAAGTAAATTGAATGCAATGGGAAAAGAAATTTCTATTTTAACCGAAATGGTTTCAGAGTTTGCGGATCTTCATTTGAAAGATACAGGAATACTAATTGGTACAAATTCAACTGTCTATCAAGAAGCAAAAGAGCGTGTGGAAGGGAAAATAAAAGCGAATCAAACGAAAAAGTATTCTCCTAAGATCAAGAAACCAATAAATGAATCTGTTCATGCCAGAATAGACCCGTTTGATCCAACAAAGTTTTTAAAAAGATAAAAAGTAGAAGGGGAACATGATGAATAAATCGCCTGCAGTCATTCTCACTTGTCAATTTACCTTGCCCAATAAAAAATCTTTTTCAACATACATTGATTATATGACAAGAGAAAAAGCGCTGGAAGAAAAGGAACGACGCACGCCGGACGAAGAACAGGAACTGCAACGAATCAAGAATGCTTTAGAGGAGTTTTATATTCCTGAAGGAGAAACTTTTTCGGAGAGTAAGACGGATAAAGAATTCAGTGAAACGTCGAATGAAGCTCAATCGTTGATGGAACATGGAATCAATTTTGACAAGTTAGAGGAACAAGATTTTACCAAATATCTTTCTTATATGACCCGTCACTATGCGTTAGAACAAAAGAAAGAACTAACGCAAAGGGAACAAAAAGAATACCAACGGTTGAACCAAGCAATGAAAAAATATCAAACAGAGCCACATAAAAAAGCTTCAGGAAATCTTTCTGGAGTTTTTTCTATGGCTTCAGACGAAGTGAAAGGAAGTGATCTGAAGGAGATCAAACAAATCTTCCAAAGAGGACAACAAAAAGGCTCAATCATTTATCAAGATGTTGTCTCTCACGACAATTCGTATCTTGAAAAAATGGGCTTGTACGATCCCAAAACAGATACCTTAGATGAAGAAGGAGTAAAAGCAGCTGGAAGAAAAATGATGGAGACATTATTCGAGAAAGAACAATTGAATGAAACAGGTTACTGGATGGCAACGATTCACCGTAACACTAAGCATATCCATATTCATTTTGCAGTTGTTGAAAAAGAAAATACGCGTAAACCTTACACGGAGGTTGAAAATGGTGTGAGTTATATCGTACCGAAAGGTAAGAGAAGACAAGCAACATTAGACGCAATGAAGACCAATTATGTACATGAGTTAGAACGTTTTTCTTATGAAAAGGATCGAATGATTGGTATGGAGAAACGAAATTTATTGACGCGGAAAAGTGATTTGCGTAACACCTTAACAAAAGTGGTAAAAGAGCCAGCGCGTTACGATCGACACGCAATGAACTTATTAAATGAAGTATATAAAACCCTACCTGACAAACGTTCGGAATGGAATTACGGGGATGAAAAACGAACCAAACTTTCACCATACACAAGAGAGAAACTCGATGAGTTAACCAAATATGTTTTAACAAAAGAACCTGAATATCAAGAATATATACAGATTTCAAAATCATTGAAAGAAGAAGCAAAAAGTCTTTATGGGGAAAGCAAGAGAGAATCAAAGGATGCAGAAAAAAATGCTCTCTTTGATTTGAAAAAGCGTACAGGAAATGCCATTCTAACAGAACTGAAGAAACAGGATAGTCAAATAAAACCTTTAATAGAAAGTATGGATCAGATGCAATCTATTTACAATGAACGATCCTTTCGAACGCTTAAACAGTTACCAACGAATGAATACAAATATAGTTACGAAGAATTCATGAAGCGCAGGAAACAATTCCAACAAAGAGTTGTCACGCAACGGAGTTTGCGTCAATTAAATCGAACGATTAATGCCCATGAAGAAAAATACCACGCAAGTAAAGCCTACGAAGAGCAACAACGAAGAATCCAAATGGAACAAGAAAGACAGTAAAGACAGTAAAGACAGTAAAGACAGTAGGAGGAATAGCAATGAAACAATATTTAGATCAATGGAAAGTTATAGAAGGATCATTAAGAGAAGAACGAATCGAACAACTTCCCGATTGTTTAGAAAAAGAGCATTTGTTTCAGATAAGAGAAATGTTGATAAACGAACAGTTTGATCCAAATCAATTTTTAGTCGTTGAGTACCCAGCTACTGGTGTGTACTGTTGTAATCATGTGAAGGGTGAAAAATATTTTATCATTCAAGAATATGAGGGCAAGTTAGCGCCTTATTATACTACTTGGGAAATGAATGAAGAGGGGATCAATAACTTCCCGTGTAAAAGCATTGAAGAGTCTATTTCACTCACAGAATGTTAGTTGTTAAGTGAATAAAAGAAGTAAAAGAGTCCTGAACGTAATTGTCCAGGACTCTTTTTTTCAATGAATTGTTTTCCGCCAATTCAATGAGTGGTGCGATTTGCGACTACATTATATCAAAAGAAAGAGAAGGGAGGAAGAAGAAATGGCTTATTCAACGATTGGAGTTGTTGTTGAAAAAAGCAGAGACAATCTCGTTTTTGTGACAGAAATTCAAACAGGCAGAGCTTTTGTCGTCACAGACAAAGCGGCAAAAGCGTATCAAAGTGGCGATATTTTAACGTTAAATCTGACTACGAAGACGTTCGTCGATGCGGCAGAAGATTATCCATTTGTTTAGGAGGAAACGGACATGGCAGAAGAAAAAGAACCACTAGACAATAGTCGTTTGGGAAAATCCAAAAGAAAATTAGTACGATTGCAAAATGAATTAAATGATCAAATCGAAAAGATGTTTGAACACCAAAGAAAGACCAACGGTCAACCAATGAACGATAAGAGAAACGGGCATTCTTGGTTTAGGCAACAAGAACGAATCGAAAATAAAGTCCAAAGTCTGAGAGAAGAGATCAAGCAACAAGAAAAACAGGTAGAAAAACTTGAAAGACAAGAAGAGCTAAAGGAAATGGGTTATAACAAGTACGGTGGCCTGGATATGACGATCGAAAATATTCCAAGAATCAAAGAAGAAATCGAACGCTTTGAAAAAGGTGAATCGACTTTTTCAGCTGCCACGATCCGAAAATACCAACGAAAATTGGAAACATTAGAACAGCTGAAAGAAAAATCAGAGAAAGGAAAAGAAAATATTCTTCCTGAAGTACAAGCGATCATTGACAGCGGACGAGTGACGCAATGGAAAAAGAATCCAACTATCTATTTTCTGAAAGGCTATCGAAAAGTCGCTTTAGAACTCAATGAAAACGGTAGATTTGAGGAATCTAAAAAATACCAAGCCACGTCGGAAGAAGAAAAGGCAGCTGTTCGTGAATTACTTGAAGAAGCTACACCTACTGATTCTGTGAAGGAGAAAGAAACCGATCATTTCTATCGAGTAGAATTCAACGAAAATGATCCAGCAAAAGGGTTGAAAAGTTATGGTGGGGAGATCGTAACACTAGAATTGATCGATCAACTCAAAACACTGGATAACCAATACGCCGCAGAAGCAGGCTATTATAAATTCTATTTTGAAGAAGTGAAGAATGGAGAAGTAGTAGATCAGATACGAATGGATCTAGGGGATGGCGTCAATAGTAATCACCCCATCTATTTAGAGTTAGCTAGATTGTGCGAACAAGTACCTGAGAAGGAACAAAAACAAACAGTCAAAAATGAACCTATTTCAAAAGTACAAAATGAGATTAAAGAGACAAAAACAAAACAAAAGGGTTATCAAAAACGAACGGCAGAAGAGATTAAGCAAGAAGTCAAATCACTTTCCCAACAGGCGCTTGATGCGGTGAAAAAGCATACTCATTCACCTGAAGACGTCAAAGAACTTTTGAATTTTATGTCTCGTTTTCCAGAACGATCCTTTAGAAATCAATTATTGATCGAGGAACAATTTCCAGGCGCAACGGCTTGTTTAGGTCGTGCCGCGTTGAAAAAAGAAGGAATCTATATCAAAAAAGGGGAACAAGGGAACAAGATCTTTGTCAGAAAAACGGTCAAAGGATTTTATGAGAAAGGACGTGGCTTTGTTCGAGAAACAGAGGCTACACCAGAAGATAAAAAACGAATCGAAAGTGGTCAAATCGAAGTGATCAAAAAACCTTACTACACGATTGAAAAAGTGTTTGATATCACACAAACACAATTGAAGCCTGAAGACTATCCGAAAATCTTCCCGAACCGCGTCTTTGATTTTCAATTGGATCAAACAGGGCATACAGAACTTCAAGTTGGGATTCAAGCGGTAGCCAAAAATATTGGAATTCAAATTCGAGATATGACAGAAAGTGAAGTCTATCAAAGAGAATTAGGACAAGCACGTGGGGCGTACGTTCGTAACGAATTTACTGGCGAAGAAGAAATCGTCATGAATACTCGAAATACTCCTACGCAGCATTTAGCCACAAGTATTCACGAATTAGCCCATGCTAGAATGCACAAATTTTCAGAATTAGATACTGCAACAAAAGAACTACAGGCAGAAATGACCTCCTATATTGTGTGCAAGCATTTTGGGATGGACACCTCGGAGAAAGCTATTCCTTATATTGCGACATGGACGAAGAATGGTCAGACGTTGGATGATAAGGAAGCTGCGGAACGTGGGAAAATCATGAATGATGTCAGTCGTGTCGCAAATGAATTCATTCAAACCATTTCTAATGAAATCAATCAATACAGAGAAAGAGAACCAGAGATCCAGCCAGCAGAAGTGAAGCAGGATGAGAAAAATGTTGTAGAAACAGCAGAACAAAAGAATATTGTGCCCGTTGGCTCACTTTGGATCGACAAGAAAGACGGGAAAGTCCTGGAAGAAGACACGGGCCGAACGTTACATTTGAAGGATGCGGCGTTTATTGAAGATCCGCAGCATAATCAAGTGATTTTAAAAGGAAAAAGTTATGGAAAAGAGATTCAAACGGCGTTACCTTCAGAAGAATTTGCGCTAGGAAATCCATTCCGATTTTCACTTGAAACAGTGTCAGAAGTGGCCAAACGAAAAAATGAAATCTATTATGAACAACAATTGTCACAAAAAGAACGCGTATAAAACAAGTAAAAAAGACTATCTGAAAAACGGATAGTCTTTTTTCTTTTGGGAGGTTTGAAAATGACAGAGAAAAAAATGAGTCTTATTGATCGATGTAAACAGATCGATATAGTGGATTTTGCTCGAAACAATGGAATGGCTGTAGTCAATAAAGGACGAGACTATCGCTTAGAAGACCATGATTCTTTTGTTTTTGATCGAAGAAAACAACGTTTTTATTGGAATAGTCAAAATATTAGTGGCGACATTATTGAATTAGCTAAACTTTTTTTCATAGACAAAGAGATCCAAGACCCTAAGCAACAATTTAAAGCAGCCACTGATTTTATTCTAAAGAATGAAGACAAAACAGAACGAGTGGAAAATCTTCATTTTGAGACAGAAAAGTACAAAGATCACCTCGTTGATTATCAACCACTCACAGAAAAAGGAAGGAATTATCTGAAGGAAGAACGAAAACTGCCCGATTGGTTGATTGATTATGCAGAAAAAGAAGGATTGATTGCCGAACTAAAGCCAAAACATGAACGGCAAAATTTCTTAGTTCGAGACGATCGTTTGGATCATGCGGTCGCCTTTTTATGGAAAGATCCACAGACAAAAGAGACAGTAGGGGCGAGTTATCAAGGAACATTCATTGATTATGAACGTTTTGGTGAGAGAGGCACATATAAGCATATAGATAAAAATTCGACAGCGAATCATGGCTTTAACCTAAAGATTGGTGATCCTAAACAGTTAAAATTTTTTGAGAGTAGTATTGATTTACTTAGCTACGCTGCACTGAATCGTGATCAGTTAAACGATACGTGGTTAGTCTCTATGGAAGGGTTAAAACACCATGTGATCAGTCATTATTTTGGTGAGGCAGTATCTGAATTGAGAAAGAAACAAGCCTTTCCTCAATCCATCGAGATTTGTGTGGATAATGACCGTGCAGGACATATTTTCTACGAAAAAGAACAATTAATGGGCGCAGTCGATCCATTTACGAATCAGAAAGTACGTTGTGAACGAGGAATCGCTAATGATTGGCAAGTGCCAAGAGAATACAAAGTCATTTATGAAGAAGTCGCAAAAGAAGAAAAGGTCACAACAGAAGCTATTATGGCCATACACAAGACAGAAAACAATCTGCAATTAACGAACCAACTGGTTTCCGCTCACAAAGTCAATGCGTCTTTTGGTCAGCAGCTTTCTTTTAACGATTCAATAGAAGTCATTAGTTTGAAAGATATTTGTAGAGAAGTCGCAAAAGAATTAAAAGATTGTGAACTCTCGAATGGTACGTACGATTTTGATCGTTTTTATCAAGGAAAAGGGGATATTAATTCTCAGATTCTTTTCTCTTATAAAGCAGAACAATACTACAAAGGCTATAAAAATCATGAACATGAATTTGTACCTGAAGTGAAAAAGGATTGGAACGATCAATTGAAGCATGAGATCCAGCAACAAGAAATTAGAAAGCAAAAACGTGCGATGTTGTTTCAACAAGGCAGACAACAAGAAAGGGAGTGAGATCGTCACGATGAAAACTGTCATTTTAGCAGAAAAACCGTCACAAGCGAAGGCCTATGCCGATAGCTTTTCTAAAGCCACCCGAAAAGACGGGTATTTTGAAATCCAAGATCGATTGTTTCCTGGTGAAACTGTGATCACCTATGGCTTTGGTCATTTAGTCGAGTTAGATTCGCCCGATATGTACGATGAAGATTGGAAACAATGGTCATTAGAACATTTGCCTATTTTTCCTACACATTATCGCTATCATGTTCCTAAAGATAAGAAAAAGCAATTCAACGTGGTGAAACAGCAACTTCAATCGGCTGATACCATTATTATTGCGACAGATAGCGCTCGTGAAGGGGAACTGATCGCTTGGACGATCATTCAACAAGCAGGCGCAAATCAGGGAAAAACATTTAAAAGACTTTGGATCAACTCCTTAGAAAAAGAAGCCATTTATCAAGGATTTCAGCAGTTAAGAGACGCAGGAGAGACCTATCCCAAATTTGAAGAAGCACAAGCACGTCAGATCGCCGATTGGTTGATCGGCATGAACGGTAGCCCACTGTATAGTTTACTCTTGCAGCAAAAAGGCATACCAGGAAGTTTTTCTTTAGGTAGAGTTCAAACCCCAACGCTCTACATAATTTATCAATTGCAGGAAAAGATTAGAAACTTCCAAAAAGAACCATATTTTGAAGGAAAAGCCCAAGTAATCGCTCAAAATGGCGCATTTGATGCGAAGCTTGATCCAAATGAAACCCAAGCGACGCAAGAAGCATTTGAAGCCTATTTAAAAGAAAAAGGTGTTCAATTAGGAAAACAGCCAGGTACGATCCTTCAAGTCGAAACAGAGAAAAAAAGTGCGGCTAGCCCACGTCTTTTTTCTTTATCGAGCCTTCAGTCTAAAATGAATCAACTCATGAAAGCTAGTGCCAAAGATACTTTGGAAGCCATGCAAGGGTTGTATGAAGGAAAATATCTAAGCTATCCGCGAACGGATACCCCTTATATTACGGAAGGGGAATATGCGTATCTGTTGGATCATTTAGATGAATACAAGCATTTTTTAAAGGCCGAATCAATCCCTACCCCTATTCATACGCCGAATAGTCGGTATGTGAATAACAAGAAAGTCCAGGAACATTACGCGATCATTCCTACAAAAACGGTTATGACAGCAGCGGCTTTTGAACAACTAAGTCGACTGCAGCAGGCTATTTATGAACAAGTGTTAAAAACAACGGTGGCGATGTTTGCGGAAAAATATACTTATGAAGAAACAACAATCTTGACGCAAGTTCAGCAGCTTCAGTTAAAGGCAATCGGAAAGGTGCCGCTAGATCTAGGTTGGAAGAAGTTATTTGGCAAAGAGAGTGAGGGAAAAGAGAAGGAAGAAGAGCCGCTTCTTCCTAAAGTGACAAAAGGAGAAACGGTGACGGTAGATCTACAAGTCCTTGAAAAAGAAACCAAGCCACCACAACCTTATACCGAAGGTACGTTGATCACTGCGATGAAAACAGCTGGGAAAACCGTGGATAGTGAAGAGGCGCAATCCATATTGAAAGAAGTAGAAGGAATCGGTACAGAAGCGACACGGGCGAATATTATTGAAACCTTGAAACAAAAGGAATATATCAAGGTAGAGAAAAATAAGCTCGTTGTGACGA
The DNA here is from genome assembly GCF_051711525.1 of Enterococcus sp. DIV0901a. NCBI lineage: Bacteria > Bacillati > Bacillota > Bacilli > Lactobacillales > Enterococcaceae > Enterococcus > Enterococcus sp. DIV0901a. The sequence goes on from NZ_JBIOMW010000002.1 coordinate 39,156, forward strand.
ATAAAGGGATTTTGCTTTGTCAAGCCGTTGAAAAAGAACCGCTGCTCACAAGTGCCGAAATGACCGCCAAATGGGAAAGCTACTTGTTAAAGATCGGTGAACGAAAAGGAACACAAACCACTTTTCTAACAAATATCCAAAAATTTGTCTCTCACTTGTTGGAAGTCGTACCAGGACAAATCCAATCCACTGATTTTGGATCGACGTTACAAGAGGTGAAAGCAGCCAGTGAAAAGCAAGAAGCCGCGCGTCATTTAGGGATTTGTCCAAAATGCCAGGAACAAGAAGTTTTACTCTATCATAAGGTGGCCGCATGTACGTCTGAAGCTTGTGATTTTAGATTATGGACAACGATTGCCAAAAAGAAACTCACAGCGACACAGCTGAAGGAAATCATTCAAAATGGCCGAACAAGCCAGCCAGTGAAAGGATTAAAAGGTCAAAAGGGTTCGTTTGAAGCAACGATTGTTCTAAAAGAAGACTTCACAACGAGCTTTGAATTTTCTGAAAAGAAAAAAACGAACTATAAGAAAAGAACACGCCGCACTACAAAATAATGGAGGGGTTATCTTATGCGAAATACAACACACAAACAACAAGAAATCGAAAATCAAAAAGCAAAAATTCGTTCAGAACAAGAGAAATTACGTGCCAGTAAAAGAAGACTTCAGCAATTAAAGAACCAGCAACGGATTCAAAAAGAAATTGAATTAGATCGATAAAATCTTCCTGGCTATTGTATACGCATAAACTTATATTATACTATATTTATAAGTTTATACGTATACAAAGGAGGGAGAAAATGACAAAAGCAATGGTTTACAAGCTGCTAGAAGAATTTAACGGAACTTTGGCTTTGAAGGATGCCAAAAAAGCGGGCATTTCTCCTGTAACGATCAAACGTATGGTAGATCGTGGAGAGCTGGATCGTGAGTATCCAGGTTTTTTCACCTTACCTGGTCAATTTCCTGATGAATTGTTTATGGCACAAAAGAAATATGAGCGCGGCATTATTTCGCATATCACCGCGTTGGATTTATATGATTTAACGGATATGATCCCTAGACAGATCGATCTAACCGTACCTTACGGTTATCACGTTTCTGAAAAGGGGTTGAAAGAATTCGCAGTTGAGTTACACTATTCAAAAGCGGAATGGTATGAATTAGGTAAGATCGAAATAAAGAGTCGTTATGGGAATCCTGTTATAGCTTATGATCCAGAAAGAACCTTGTGTGACATTTGGAATCCCTGGTATAACGTTGAGGATGAAATCAAAGTAAAAGCAATCAAAAACTACATGGAGTCGGACAGAAAAAATCTTAGAAAATTGAATGAGTATCGACGAATTTTGCCTACAGACAAAACGATACGCTCTTATATTATGGCTTTAAAGTGAACTACCCCCACTTAGCTAAACCTGAGGGTTCTTAACGCTTGAAGTGAGAGCTTCTTGGGAACAGAGCGTACTTGATAGTTTATTTTTTCACTAACAGCGGTTTCTCTTATATACCAAGCTATCCCCGTAGTCCCTACGGTTCTTGTTTAGTTAATCTAAGCCAACCCTATAGAATGTAGCCTTAGACCTTCGGTCAGGATATTGATACTAGCATTGATGTCTCGGTCATGATGAGCATGACAAATAAGACAAGTCCATTCTCTAATATCGAGCGGTTTCTTACCGTCTTTATGTCCACATTCTGAACAAATTTGACTAGATGGAAACCATTTATCTATCTTAATAATCTCACGTCCGTACCAGTCAGCTTTATATTGTAATTTAGTCACAAAACTAGACCAAGATACATCCGAAATACTTTTTGCTAGTTTATGATTACGCAACATACCTTTTGTGTTTAAGTCTTCAATACAGATAATATCGTGATTTTTGATAATTTCTGTACTTAACTTATCGCCGTTTGTATAATTAAGCGAGACAAATAAAAAAGCCATTTATGTTACACTCAAATTGTAATACCCGCTAAAGCATACAAGGAGAGTGAACATAAATGACTTATACCCATCTTACACCAAACGAGCTTGTAATGATAGAAGCATATTTTCATCAAGAAACTCCGGTTGCTATCGTTGCGAAGCAGCTTAAACGTGGACGCCAAACAATTTACAATGTCTATAACTTTCTCAAATGTGGTGGAACAGCACTTGAATACTTTGAACAATACAAAGAAAATAAGCGACGTTGTGGGAGAACCGAAATCATTTTTCCTGCTGAGGAAAAAGAATACATTGCAAAAAGATCAACTGAAGGTTGGACCCCAGACGTCATTATTGGCCGTGCAGAGCGAACCTTCTCTTGTTCAGTAAGTACCCTCTATCGCCGGTTTAAGACGGGAGAATTCAATGTTTTACATTTACCGATGCAAGGAAAACGAAAACCAAATGGTTATAAGGAAAAACGTGGAAAACAGGCATTCAAAAGAAATATTTCTGAACGTAAAAAAGATTATGTCGTTTTCGAAGAAGAATTTGGACATTTAGAGGGTGATACGATTATCGGCATCCACCATAAAAGTGCCGTCATCACACTCGTTGAGCGACTTTCAAAAGCCATTATCGCCTTGAAACCAGAAGGCCGTAAGGCAGTTGATATTAAAAATTCGATTAATGAATGGCTTCAATCCGTACCCAAAAATCTTTTCAAATCAATTACCTTTGATTGTGGAAAAGAATTCTCTAATTGGAAAAGTATTAGTAATACGAATGATATTGATATTTATTTCGCAGACCCAGGAACGCCTTCCCAACGGGGATTAAATGAACATTCAAACGGACTCCTCCGAAAAGATGGACTACCAAAAGAAATGGACTTCAACCAAGTCAATCAAGGATTCATCTCATCCGTTGCGTCCAAAAGAAACCATATCCCTAGAAAATCACTAAATTACCAAACACCATTAGAAGTTTTTTTGAGTTACGTAAATGGAAAGTTTTGTCTCGCTTAATTTGACAAATAATATATTCAAAAAATCAGTACGTTGATTCATTACTTTTTCATGCAATCTAGCTACTTTACATTTTTGTTTTTGATAATTACTAGCTTCAAACAGATCGATACCTTTTTGTTTAGCTAATAAGGCACGTCTTGACAACTTACGTTGTTCACGTTTGAGTTTTTTTTCCATTTTGGACGTGAATTGATTATTATCAAATTTTCGACCGTCAGAAAGAATTGCAAAGTCTGTAATACCTAGGTCAATACCAACAGCAGAATTAGATTTAGGTAGTTCGCTAACTTCTTCTTTGCATAACAAAGAAATATAATATTTACCGCTAGAATGACGTGAGATTGTAGCAGATTTGATAATCCCTTTTGGTTGTCTATGAAGTTTAATTCTAATTAAGGATTTCAATTTAGGAACTTTGATGAATTTATTATCAATCAAAGCAACTGTGCCATTTTGATTATTCGTTGTATAACTTTGGACAGAATTTTTCTTGCTCTTGAAACGTGGAAATCCAACGGATTTATCCCGAAAGAAATTCTTATACGCCTTATCTAAATTGAGTTGAGCATTCGCTAAAGCAAGACTGTCAATTTCTTTCAAAAACGGAAATTCTTCCTTGTATTTTGCGGGTGTTGGAAAACTCATCTTTTTAGAAGAATCATTTTTCACTTCTTCATACGCCTTTTTTCGGTCATCAAGCATGAGATTGTAGACCTTACGGACACAACCAAAAGATTTGGCAAAGAAAATCTCTTGTTCTTCTGTTGGATATAATCTAAATTTGTATGCTTTTAGTCGTTCCATAAGACTCACCTGCTTTCTATTTATGATTATTCCCTTGATTCTGAATATACTTCTTGATCACATCAATTGGTGCCCCACCAGTTGTCAAAAGACAAAAACTTTTAGACCAAAACATTTCTTTCCAAAGAAACTGTTTGACTTTTGGAAAGTCACGTTTTATCAAACGTGAACTAGCACTTTTATAGGCATTGATAAATTTTGTTAACTCTGTTTTAGGTTGAGCTTTGAACATAATATGAATGTGGTCTTTATCATGGTTCCACTCAACTAAAGTAATGTGATACGATTCTGAAATTCTTTCAAAAGTCGTTTTAGCATGCTCAGATATTTCATCATCAATTACTTGTCTACGATATTTTGTTACTAAAATAAGGTGGTAATAAAGAAGAAATACACCAATTTAAATAGATTGATTGATGTTCAGGAAATTTTGCAAGAATTAGAACGAAATGGATTATTTGATCTTAGAGGATATCGTGTAATTGATAGAGAAGAAACTCAACAAAAAAATGCAAAAGAGAAGAGGAAGGAACATGAAATCTAAATAACTGAAAAAACTATATATTCCGAAAAGTGAAAATATCTATTCATAAAATAATCAACATATTTAAAAAATCTAATCAGGTTTTGGGTCGAGATAAAGTTCTTTATTCTATGATATAATGGTACTGTAATAAGTTTATGACGTGGCTACTCAGGGGATGATGTCTATGTGTATTTTCGGGTCTTTGTCAAATGATGTTGGTAAAGAGAAATCTTAGAATAATTTGAGCAGAAAGAAGAAAAACTTCTTTCTGTTCTTTTTATTTGGTTAAAATGGTTTTACTGTGGCAGATCATGATCCGTCGTTTGAAATGATAAAAGTTTCGAACCCCATAAGCATTGCGTTTTAATCAATACTTTTATCAATAATAGAGCGCAAAACTTTTTCTCTTAATTCAACTGAATCAATATTATTGTTTTGTTCATAACCATGAACTAATAGATCACAAATATAAAGTTGTGATATTTTTCCATCTAAAGATCCACCATTAAGAAATTCTTCAATGGCTGTTTGTAAAACTAAGTCTGCAGACTTTCCTATAGGTGAATGAATATAGTTAGTTATAGCAATAATTTTTGCGCCATTTTTTTTAGCTATTTTCAATGAATCATAAGTATCTTTCGTTTTTCCAGATAAAGAAAAAATGATTACTAAATCATTAACTGTTAATAAAGAAGCGACTTGGGATTGAAAATGAGGGTCTAGTACAGCTTTTGCTTGAACTCCTACGCGAAGAAACATATTTTCTAAATCAAGACTAGTATTTCCACTAGATCCCACTCCGAATATATATATGTTTTTTGATTGAGTGATCATTTTAATGGCTTCATTCAATTTTTCTTCGTCTAAAAGCCTAATAGTAGAATAGAGAGCTTCTGTTAAATTATTAGCAATTTCATCATAGTACTTTACACTAGTTGGATGTTCTTTTTTTTGACTAAAGTCTTCCTTTGCAATTTCAATTTTTAAATCAGAAAAACCAGAAAAACCAATTTTTTGGCAAAAGCGAATAATAGTAGCATCACCAACTTTTGTTTTTTTCTTAATATCACTCATCGTACTATAAATAATAGTTTTCCCAGAATTTAAAATAAAATCAGCGACTTTTTTTTCAGACTTCGTTAAAAATGGATAATTTTCTTTAATTAAATAGATATAATTCATACAAACTCCTCTATAATTTCAACTTTTCTCCATTATACTCCAAAACAATAAAAAAAACTCCTAAATACTCCATTTTTATCTTTACTTTTATGAAAGCGGATGCTATATTGTTTTTGGAGTTATTATCCAAAAATAATAAAAAATTGGAGTGTTTAGGATAATGGATAAAAAAAGGTTTTTAGATCTTATTTCAAAAGGTTTGATTGTTTCATGTCAAGCATTACCTGGTGAACCATTTTACAAAGAGGAAGAAAGTTTAATGCCTTATTTTGCTTTGGCTGCTCAAAGGGCTGGAGCAGTTGGTATACGTGCAAATTCTGTTCGAGATATTATTGAAATTAGAAAATGTGTATCATTACCAATGATTGGAATTATTAAAAGAGATTATCCACCAGAATCTCCATTCATTACTGCCACTATGAGAGAAGTAGATGAATTAGTAGAAACCGGTGTTGAGGTAATCGCTCTGGATTGCACTCTTAGAAAGCGGCATGATGGACTATCTATAAATTCTTTTATTACTAAAATAAAAGAAAAATATCCTCATCAGTTATTTATGGCAGATATTTCTACATTTGAAGAAGGCAAAAATGCATATAAAGCAGGAATAGATTTTGTAGGAACTACTTTAAGTGGATATACTGAGGAAAGTAAAAAACAAGATGGGCCAGATATAGATTTGATTAAAAAATTGGTAGAAGAAGGAATTTGTGTAATTGCTGAGGGAAGGATTCATACTCCAGAACAAGCAAAAGAGATAAAAAAAATAGGAGTTGCAGGTATTGTTGTCGGTGGTGCTATTACTCGACCACAGGAAATTGCATCAAGATTTGTTAAAGCATTAAGTTAGGAGGAGAAATAAAATGTTTAAAAAATTTTCACAATTAGGACGCGCTTTCATGCTACCAATTGCTATATTACCAGTAGCCGGATTACTATTGGGATTGGGAGGAGCGCTAACAAATGAGAGCGCTATAAATGCTTATCCATTTTTAGCTCAACCGTGGTTGCATACAATTTTAAGTATTATGAGTTATGCTGGCAATGCAGTTTTTGCAAACCTAGCACTAATTTTTGCAATTGGTATTGCTGTAGGACTTGCAAACGGAGATAAAGGAACAGCTGGTTTAGCTGGTGGGGTAGCTTATCTAGTATATACTGCAACTATTAGTGGGTTTCTTGAACTTTTTTCAGCAAAAGATGCAACACTAGATACAGGTGTAGTGGGATCAATTGTTGTGGGTGGTACTGTTGCATTTTTACACAATCGATATAGAAAAATTGAATTACCACAATTCTTAGGTTTTTTTGGAGGATCAAGATTTATTCCGATTGTTTCTAGTTTAGCTGCAATCATTATTGGTTCTTTCTTTTATTTAATTTGGCCACCAATTCAAAATGGTTTAGTAATTGCTGGTGAACAAATTGCTCAAATGGGTAGTTTAGGAACTTTTTTATATGGTTTTTTATTGCGTTTAACAGGTGCTGTTGGACTACACCACACCATTTACCCTTTGTTCTGGTATACATCTTTAGGTGGTACCGAAACTGTAGCTGGGTCAACAATTGCTGGAGCCCAAAATATTTTCTTTGCCCAACTAGCTGATCCAAACCACACTGGTCTGTTTACTTATGGTACTAGATTTTTTGCAGGAAGATTTGCAACAATGATGTTTGGCTTACCTGCAGCATGTTATGCAATGTATCGTGCAATTCCTAAGAAAAATCGTAAAAAGAATGGTGGGCTTTATTTTAGCGGGGCCCTTACCTCATTTTTAACTGGAATTACTGAACCAGTTGAATATATGTTTTTATTTGTTGCTCCTTGGCTTTATGTGATTCATGCATTCTTAGATGGATTATCTTTTTATTTTGCTGATATCTTAAATATTCGTGTAGGGAATTCCTTTTCAGGTGGTTTGATCGACTTTTTATTATTCGGTGTACTTCAAGGGAATGACAAAACTAATTGGTTAAAATTAATCCCTTTTGGTATTGCATGGGCATTTATATATTTCTTTGTTTTTACATTCTTTATCAAAAAATTTAAGGTAGCTATTCCTGGAATGGAAGAAGAAGTAGAAGTTCATTCTGAAAAAGTAATAAACAAAAATACATCATTACATGAAGAGTCTCTTATCATTATTGAAGCTCTTGGTGGAAAAGAAAATATTGAGTCTGTTGAAGCTTGTGCAACTCGTTTGCGTGTTGCTGTTACGAATGGGGAGATTATTCAAAAACAAACAATAAAAGACACTGGTGCAACTGCTGTCTTCGAAGTGAAGGGTGGTATCCAAGCTGTTTTTGGAGGGAAAGCTGACTTACTAAGTCAAGAAATCAATCAAATATTAGGAAAAGATAATTAGGAGGTTTTTAATATGTTTGAAATTTTCAAAAAGAAAAAACAAGAAACTTTTTATGCACCTTGTTCCGGAAAAATCATTTCCATCACAGAAGTAAATGATCCTGTCTTTTCACAAAAATTACTAGGTGATGGTTTTGCCGTCGTACCTGATGGTTCAAAAATTTATGCTCCATTGGCTGGTCGAGTAACAAATATATTTCCTACTAAACATGCTATTAATATAAAAAGCAACTCAGGCATTGATTATTTGATTCATATTGGAATTGATACAGTCGAATTACAAGGAGAGCCTTTTTCGATTTGTGTTCAAGAAAATGATGATGTTACTCCTGAAACCTCGTTGGTTGATGTGGATTTTGACAAAATAATAAAATCTGGTAAAGATACTTCTGTTATAGTTGTTTTTCCGGAGAAAAACCAGTTCAATGATTTAATAATAGATAATGGTCGAATTGCTCATGGGAATTCATGTGGAAAAATCACTTTTTAAAAAAGTGTATATAAAAAGCTATAAAATAAGCTAAATAGGATATTTGTAAAATGAAGTTGCTGAACAGAAAGAACTGTTTTCTTTCTGTTCATTTTTTTATTTTAACGTAATTCAGGCAGAAGTCGCCCATCCTCTATAGGTGGGTGATGAATGCAGTTCGGTATGAGGGTTACCGTTGGTAACTCGAAAACCGACAATTAAGACATATTTCCTTTTTATTTTGTTCCATGTTTCAATCAGTCTATATAAGAAATGGATTGATATAACATGACATTAGATACAAATAATCATTCAGTATTTCTTCTTTATTACCACCTTATTTTAGTAACAAAATATCGTAGACAAGTAATAGACGGGATTTCTTTGGGCGTCACTGAAAATCCTTTGGTAAATAGAATTGCGAAAGGATCACTATTTCTTGTATTCGTGTATCTTGTCTGTTCTTATCTTTTAAAAAGAGCAGGAAAGGATAATTCCTTTTGGTGATTGACTAAAGTCACAATAGCCGCGACAGCTGTTATACTTACGGCTATTCTACCGCTTTATATGTAGGGTTAACGGGAAATCATTGAACTTCTTGCGAAATATTGCTATAATGAACGTGAAAAAGAGGAGTTGCACGAACAACCCCTCAGTAACAGCACCGATTAAAGAACGGTGGCAGAATAATAGTTATTTGGAAATAACCGCTGACCTGCTAAAGTAGACGGTTATTTCTTTTTGTCATTTTTAAGCATATTTACAATCAAACTAATCAAAGCAATGGTAAACATACCAAAACCAAGAATGGTTTGAATTGTCTCATATGCGGACAAAAGGCTTACTCCTTTCATAGATTTTAGCACTTACATTCATAAGCACCACCACCTTTCCAGAAGTCGCCACCGTCTTCAAACTTTACTGTCTTGATTATTATAGCATATCTAAAATCGAATAAAAATTCTCAATTTTAGCTGGTTTTGCTATAATTTTATCGAGGTGATCGCGATGGAATATTATACTGGTTTACTCGATAAAATTCGGGTGATCAAGACACAGCCATTGCTTGTGCGATTTACATTACACACGAGTCATGAACCAATCAATTGTGTAGTGGCCAATATAGAAATAGCGGATAAATTGCTGATTTTGGAAGAAGGCAAGTATACTATTTCAGTGACAGGTCACTTCAATAAACGAAATCAACTAGTCATTGAATCAATGCAAATTAGAAACCCTGATCATTTTACGAGATTAATGGGCATATAAATAAAAGAAGAGCTGCAGTCCTAAATGAGGATTGCAGCTCTTTTTGTTTTACATAGAAACAAGAAAAATGAAAAGGCCTTTTTAGGAAGGCGCAAGCGCCTTCTCAATTGAAAAACCTCTCTCTCACTCCAACCGCCACCGCCGTTCGAGAAGAAAGGAAGTGAACGTTGCACGTTCACTAAGATAAGGGGTCTTGCAAAGCAAGACAAAATAGAAAAAACTTCCTCTCACCAAAAGGTTCGTTCCTGTTCGCTATCTCTTTATTGATTTGCCAGACCGGCAACAAGTTGCCTTTTATCACCAAAAAGCGACAAGGACAAGGGTAAATGGCACGCTGCACGCCCTTGTCCTTGTCGCTTTTAGTTGATTCATTCTGGCCAACAAATCAATAAAGAAAGAACTAACGAAAGGAAGTAAAACCTTTCCTAAGAGGAGGCAGAATCAATCATGCGAAAGAAATTTGATTATTGGGGTGTTCCCTTCAGCGAATTATTCCCAAACTATCATGCACCATATACTGTCGAATGCGATTGTGGAGAAAGAGCGAAATGTATCAAAAGCTATTGTTTGTATCAATGTCCAACATGCGGGAAAAAATATACCTTGTCTTATGGCGATTATATTTTGATTGATGAGAAAGGAAAGAAACGCTGATGAAAACACAACACAAATTATTGACTGTAAAAGAAGTCGTTCAAATTTTGGTGGACAAAGAAGTCATTTCTGAAAAAGTAGCAGAAGCTTTACTTATTCCGCGGTACTGGACGATAGAAACCCCTTTAGTAGAGGATGCACCGACTATGCTATTTGAAGACCTAGTGAAGATTGCAGGATATGAACTGCATTATCAAGAAAACATGGAAACTTATGAAAACGAATATTGGTTAACCAAATTAGAGAACTAAAAAGGAGAAAAAAATATGGCTCAAAATTACTATGACGAATTTGTCAAATTACCTTTGGATAAAATGGCACAAAAAATGGAGGATATGACATTCCTATACAATGAGACACGTGTTCCAAAAAAACATTATAAGGAAAGATTGTCGGTAGCTGTGGAAGAAATGATTGAATCGGGTGTCGAAATGAATCTCATTGCGACCTACTATCGAACGCTTGAAGAACTGAAAAAGCAAAATGGACAATGGTTTTTCCAAGCCTTACTATGCTTGGAAGCAGGCGTCAAGCCAAACACTATCAAACCTTCTGAATACCAAGCTTTAGAACTAACGTATGGGAAATTTGTCGAAACGAAAAAAGCCAAGACTGTTTCAAGTGAATGGTTGGACTACTTAGAAAATGTCAACAAGTATGGCGCATGTTACATCATGAAAAAGGAGGACAACGAAAATGAATAAGGTGATTTATCAACTAACAACGGAAGATGTGTCACACTTTTTAACAAACAAAGAACATTTGAATGAAGTAATCAGACGGATTCAAAAAGACTTTAGTTGTATGGAAGAAATGAAGTACTTTATTCAAAGAGTCGAAGAACAATTGTATTTGGAAAGTGAAACGAGTCAAACGAAGGTTACAGTCAGCAATAATTATTTAGACGTGTATAAACGTCGTCCTGACACATTAAAAAAAGGAGCGGAGCTTCTACGACTAGAAACAGAAAAATATATCATGAATGTTTACCTAGAAAGGAGTGAACTGGTCGAAAACTTTGTCAGCTACACGATTTGCAGGAAACACTATTACTCAGAATCAGAATATTATTCAATTTTTGAGAGCATGGAATTAATGGAAGAAGAAATGGAAGAGCTAAACAGCAAAGATGCGATGGTAGACGATTATTACCTTGTATTTACTAAATTTTTGACGTGTGGGACGGAATCTATCGTGTTAATGGGAATGGATTATGAACTCGCTGTACCCGAAGTATTTTTGAGGGAATATGTAGAAGAAGTAGATAACCCAGGCGACGACTGGTACACGACTTTAACTGATTTTTTAGATACCTACACTTACGACGATACAGAAGAAATCCAAAATGAACTTGACCGTAAACGAATGCCATATCAACGATTTGAAAGGAAAAAAGATCAATAACCATTTATACCGAAAAGTGAGAATGTGTGAAATAAGCGAGCAAAGCCCGAAAACCTAAGAGAAAGAAGGAGATTTATATGAACAAAATTATTCCCTTATTATTATTCCTATTTGTTGGAGAAATACTCATGCGACTTAGTGCAGCCGTACATGTGAACTACTCACCACTTAGCTAAACCTGACGGTTCTTAACGCTTGAAGTGGGAGCTTCTTGGGAATAGAGCATACTTGATAGCGTATTTCTTTACTAACAGCGGTGTCTCTTATTTACCAAGCTATCCCCGTAGTTCCTACGGTTCTTGATGATTGGATCTAAGCCAATCCCATAGAATGTAGTCTTAGACCTTCGGTCAGAATATTGATACTAGCATTGATATCACGATCATGATGAGTATGACAAACAGGACAAGTCCATTCTCGAATTTCAAGAGATTTCTTGCCATCTTTATGTCCGCACTCTGAACAAATCTGACTAGACGGAAACCATTTATCTACTTTGATGATTTTTCGTCCATACCAGTCAGCCTTGTATTGTAATTTAGTCACAAACTTTGACCAAGAAACATCAGAAATACTTTTAGCTAATTTATGATTTCGCAACATACCTTTTGTGTTTAAGTCTTCAATACAGATAATATCGTGATTTTTGATCATTTCTGTACTCAACTTATTCAGAAAATCAGTACGTTGATTCATTACTTTTTCATGCAATCTAGCTACTTTGCGTTTTTGTTTTTGATAATTTTTAGCTTCAAATAGATTGGTACCTTTATTTTTAGCCAATAAAGCACGCCTAGACAATTTGCGTTGTTCACGCTTTAGTTTCTTTTCCATTTTGGACGTGAATTTATTATTATCAATTTTTTGTCCATCAGAAAGAATCGCAAAGTCCATAATACCTAAGTCAATACCAATTGTGGAATTAGTTTTAGGTAATTCGATAATTTCTTCTTTACACAACAAAGAAATATAGTATTTACCGCTAGAATGACGTGATATTGTAGCAGATTTGATAATCCCTTTTGGTTGTCTATGAAGCTTAATTCTTACTAATGACTTCAATTTAGGAACTTTGATGAATTTACTATCAATCAAAGCAACTGTACCATTTTGATTATTCGTTGTATAACTCTGAACAGGATTTTTCTTACTTTTGAAACGTGGAAATCCAACGGATTTATCCCGAAAAAAATTCTTGTATGCTTTATCTAAATTAAGTTGGGCATTGGCTAAAGCAAGGCTATCAATTTCTTTCAAAAACGGAAATTCTTTCTTGTATTTAGCTGGTGTCGGAAAAGTCATTTTTTTAGAAGAATCATTTTTAACTTCTTCATACGCCTTTTTTCGGTCATCAAGCATTAGATTGTAGACCTTACGGACACAACCAAAAGATTTGGCAAAGAAGATTTCTTGTTCCTCTGTTGGATAGATTCTGAATTTGTATGCTTTTAGTTGTTCCATAAAGTTCACCTACTTTCTATTTATGATTGTTTCCTTGATTTTGGATATACTTCTTAATCACATCAATTGGTGCGCCACCAGTTGTCAGAAGACAAAAGCTTTTAGACCAGAACATTTCTTTCCAAAGAAATTGTTTGACTCTTGGAAAGTCACGTTTTATCAATCTTGAGCTGGCACTTTTATAGGCATTGATGAATTTTGTCAATTCTGTTTTAGGTTGAGCTTTGAACATAATATGAACGTGGTCTTTATCATGATTCCACTCCACTAAAGTAATGTGATACGATTCTGAAATTCTTTCAAAAGTAGTTTTGGCATAATCAGATATTTCATCATCAATCACTTGTCTACGATATTTCGTTACTAAAACAAGGTGGTAATAAAGAAGAAATACTGAATGATTATTTGTATCTAATTCCATGTTATATCAACTCATTTCTTGTATAGACTGATTGTAACATGGGACAAAATAAAAAGGCAATACGCCTTAGTTGTCGGTCTTCGAGTTACCAACGGTAACCCTCATACCGAACGGCATTCATCACCCACCTATAGAGGATGGGCGACTTCTGCCTAATTCTGTTAAAAGGTGAAAATGGGATGGCTCGGATCACGATTGAACGGGAAGATTCGCAATTAGGTTCTGTCTCACTTATCCTTTATTCCAATCAAGACATTGGTGGAGGAATCTCTACTTATGAAGTGGTCCATCAAATTGCAAAACGTGGAAGTAACATAGAAGCACGGGATCGACGTTTTGACGTCACCTTATTGATCAATGGATTACCGATTGTTCAAATCGAGTTGAAACAAGTAACCGCAAAAGATGGTTTTCATCAGGCCTTTAACCAAATCAAAAAATATGCAGAAGAAGGCATGTTTCGGAACAATATCTTTTCGACCTTACAGTTGTTTGTGGTTTCTAATGAACAAACGACTCGGTATTTTGCAAATGCCTTACCGAAGGATTTACATCCTAAGTTTTTATTTAGTTGGCGAACGAAAGATAATAAAAAGGTAGAAAACTTATATGAGTTTTGCAAACAAGTGCTAAATATCCCGGATGCCCATCGCTTGATTGCGGATTATACGATTGTCAGTGAAGATCAAGACAATAAAACCCTCATGGTGTTACATCCTTATCAAGTGCATGCGATTCAAGCCTTGTTTATTGCCGCAAATAAACATCAATCAGGGTATGTGTGGCATGCGACTGGTTCAGGAAAGACGTTGACTAGTTTTGTATCTACTAAGCTTTTAGCACGAAAATCGGGGATCGATCGAACGATCATGTTAGTGGACCGCAAAGATTTAGATAATCAAACCACCGCAGAGTTTACGAAATTTGCTTCGGAATTTAATACTGGGATTTCTTCCGGGAATGCCAAAGCGAATAGCTTGATCGTTGGAACAGGAAGTGCCAAAGAGTTAAGTGAAACTCTGTTGGCAGATGCCAATGCAAATGTTGTAATCATTACAACCCGTCAAAAACTAGATGCGGCGTTGAAATATGCAAAGAAACAAGAAGAGAAAAAAGGAACCAATCGCTTCCAAAAATTAATGGGACAACATATCGTGTTTGTAGTCGATGAGTGTCATCGAGCGTTAAGTGCTGAAAATATGGAAGAAATCAAAAAAATGTTTCCGAAGTCCACTTGGTTTGGCTTTACAGGTACACCAATTTTCCCTGAGAATCGGAAACAAGCCAAAGGGCAATTAGCACGTACGACCCATGATCAGTATGGAGAGGTCTTGCATACCTATACCATCAAGAATGCGCTAGAAGATGGCTCTGTTTTAGGATTTCAAGTAGAGCATGAAAACACCGTTGAGCCGACTTCATTAGAGAATAAAATCTATCGGAAATTAAAAGAAGTAGAAACATATGCAGAGTATTCATCAGAACAGATCAATCGTATGATCGATCAAATGGAGACAATCAAAAAAGAAAGTTATTTGGACCCTGCTGTTTTTGAAGCAGATGAACATATCCAAAAAGTCATTCATAAAATGTTCCGTCCAGATAATGCCTATACAAAATTTAATTTTCGAAATGGCCGTCCAACGAAGTCTGCGATCTTAACCACGAGTTCCATTGACATGGCCAAAAAGTATTATCGAGCGATCAAAGAAATGACGAAAGAACCTGACTGGTTAACAAAAGAGTTTCCTAATCAGCCCATTCGTGAAGGAAGAACGATGGAGGATCCTGATTTTCCACGAATCGCTATTACCTATTCATTAGAAGAAAACAGCCGAGATTCAAGTGTCCAACAAGAAGAAATGCAAAAAATTATTGAGGAATATAATCAGTATTATGATACTTCCTGGTCTTTAGCAGACATTGAGCGTTATAACGGAGACATCAATAATCGTTTGGCACGAAAAAGAGCGGAATTCAAACAATTTGGGAAACAAATCGATTTAGTGATTGTAGTGGATCGTCTATTGACAGGTTTTGACGCACCTACGATTCAAACCCTATTTGTGGATCGTAATCTAGAGTATGCAGGATTGATTCAAGCTTTTTCACGTACGAACCGTACGTATCCTGAAAAGAAAAAAGGATTGATTGTGACGTTTCGTAAGCCAGCGACAATGGAGAAGAATGTCGAGGATGCGACAAAACTGTATTCAGAAGCAAAAGAAGAATCGGGTTTGATTTATCCAAGTTATCAGGAATCAAAAAAAAGATTCAAGCAAGCATATGGTAAGTTAAAAGAGGTTTCATCCATGGAATCCATTGATGAACATACGCCTCTTGAAACTCGTATCGAATATGTCAAAGCATTTCAAGAATTGAATCGTGCGTATGAATCGTTAGTGACTTATGACGATTACAATGATGACATGGTGCAATCTTCAACTTTGAACAATCAAATTCAACTTTTGGAAGAACAAATTGGCGTGTACGAGACCGTGAAGGGTTCCTTAATAGAGGAAGAACCAGAAAAAGAGGGAGAAGATTTTTCAACGATCGAATTTTATAGTGAAAATACCACTAAGTTGTATGATATTGATTCTACTTATATTGATCAATTACTAGGAACTTATGCTGCGAATAGTTCAGGTGCACGAGAAGAAATTGAAAAAGCTTTGGCTAAATTGAATAAAACAGAAGGAGTCAAAGAAGTTTACCGACAAATTTTAAATGCATTTGATGTGGGGACTTTAGATAGTAATGAAGATATCTTTGTCATTAAACGTCGCTATTTTACACAAGCAAGTGATGATTTGATTCATGTCTTTTCCAATGAGTGGTTTGTCTCTGAGAAAGAATTACATGCTTCTAATCTGCAATATCTACCAGGTGAAGATCGAATTCCTAATATGAAAGCAATTATCAACAGTGAGGATTACGAAGGATATAAAGCCAAACATCCAGAAGCGAAGCCATTTAAATACACACAAGAAATGAAGCGAGCCTGGCGTAAAATGTTAGATGATGAGTTGATTCCACTTGAGAATGAATTGAGGTAAACGAGAAGAATTCAATAAACTGGATGATAAAAATATAATATGATTAACCCGTGGTGCTAGTTAATTTTTTCCTAGAGGAAAAAATTAACTAGCACCACGGGTATAACATGTATAGTTATATACAAATATTTAGCTTCGGTTGGTATAAACTTAATAAGTGACTTTTTGAGCCAAAAGTAAGGAATTACAAAAAGAGAAAGAAGAGAAGGAAGAATGAAAAAGGTATTATTTGCGGTTAGTTTAGTTGTTAATATAGCACTAGCAGGAGGATTATTTTATACCATTACAGAAATGAATAAGCTTGATGACCAACGGGAAAGCTTAGCAATCAGTAACGAACAATACAAAAGGAAGCTAGATGAAGCTAGCAGCACCAACGTGGACACTCAAGAAGCCGTAGAATCCTCTACAATTGTTTATAGCAATGAATCCAGTGAAACCCTAACAAATTCGGAAAGAAGCACAGCTCCAGCTACAGAAACTGTTTCTCAAAAAGCTACTATAACAATAGGAAGTAAAGTATTCACGTTTATAGTAAATGGCTTGACAATAGAACACGATTCTAGCAGAACAGGAAAAATGACCGAGCTTTCTCATGAGTTTCCAGTGATTGTTACTACTCCTAGTGCTACCCTTAACGGTATATTGGTGCAAGACAACAATGATAATAATTGCTATATAATGGTAGACGGTCAAACTCTATACAGAGGAACATACCAATAAATTTTGAGTCTTAATATGACTGATATTTATAAAAAATTCCTGATATTAGAACAAGAATACGCTGTCTTCAAATGTATAATATTACAATAGCACGATATAGCAATATTGTTATATCGTGTTTCATAATAATCAAGAGCTTTAAAATTAGTATTTATTAGATACTTAAAAGCTATTTTAGTATTGATAAATTGTTACCAGCAACAAAAAAGAAGTTACTTAGTGCTAACTTTTGAGCAACTGCTAGAGGAGGTAGGATATGGCTAATTATCCTGTAATTTTTATTGTATTTTCTAGAAATGTAATTACTCTCTTAAACATTCCAGCATATCCAAGTATATAGAAAATTTACGTTTTCTATATAGTTGGATTTGAATTATAGCTATTTGTAATTTACTTCAATTATTTCGCTATAGCAGCTAATAACACTATAAAGACACATACAGCAACTCCTTAAATGGGTTTCGTATGTGTCTTTATAGTGTTGATCACTTCATATTTTAGTTGGTCAAAATCCTTATCATATGTAGCAATATATACCGCTAAATTTACAGCATCTTTTTGATCAATAGCTAAAAGCTGTCCATTGATTTTCAAAAAGACAAAAGTAGCTAAGAAAGCAGTACGTTTATTTGCATTGTGAAAAGGATGTTTCTTTATCAATTGTATAAGTAGGATAGCTGCTTTTTCATAAATCGAAGGATAAACCTCTTCACCAAAAGCTGAGGCTCGAAGTTGCCCTACACACATTTCTAAAGCATTCGCATCCTTTACACCAAGGGGTTCATTAGGAGAGTATTTTTTTATTTGGATTACATTCATTTTTATAATATCTTTGGCTTCTAGGTAATGAATACTCATTTATCGACAAGCTCTCTAAAAGTAGTATCATATTCAGTTAATGCTTGAGATATTGCTAAATCAATTTCATCAGATAAGGCTTGTTTTTTTGTAATTGCCGCTCGAAGTTTTTCTTCATCTAAAAAAACCGTATCTCCGGGATTTAACCCATTTTCTTTAAGAAACTCCTTTGAAATAGTTAATACTACTGAGTTCCCCACTTCCCTAAATTTTCTTTCTTTAATTGCCATAGTCTTCTCCCTCCTTTTTCTTTGTATATACAGTATATACGCTTGTTGATTTTAAATCAAGCATAGTCCCTCTCATGTCTAACTCTATAGAAAGATTGTTCTTTCTATATAATTAATTAAGAAAATTCAAAAAATTTAGATTGCTCCCTTCTATTTCCTTCCCTATTTATGTATACCATTTATTTTAAATTATTAAACGTATACCTGTTTATATGCTTTTTTTGAAACAAATTAATAAATTTTAGAGCATACCAATTGACAAAACATTCTATAATTGGTATAGTCCAATTATAGAGGTACTCTTCTCCCCTACTTATTGAAAGGATGAATGACATGAAAAATACAGAAATATATCAAAAAATAGATACAATCATACTTCATATGCCCGATTATATAAAAGATTTTGTTCAAGATCGTGAGGATAAAGATCAATCACCTCGAACCACTTTAGAATATCTAAAAAATTATAAGCTCTTTTATGAATGGCTTCTGAGTGAGTCTATCGTTCCTGATACTTCTATCACCTCGATAAGACAGTTAACTGCCTATGACCTAAACTTGTACAAATCTCATTTGAAACGTCGCACAAAAGAAAATGTAAAAAAAGAGACAACAAAAACTAAGCTCAAAGATAATAATAACTTAGGTCTATCTACTTCTACTATCAATAGAAATATCACGGCATTAAAGGTTCTATTTAAATATCTTTCGAAAAGTTCCAATAATCCTCTAGGAAAACCATACTTAGACAATAATCCTATGGATCAAGTAGCAACCATCACAGATAAAACTACGTTAGCTGCACGTGCCAATGCCATTGAGAAAAAATTATTTCTAGATAAGGATACACAAAATTATCTAGATTATATTGCCAATGAATATAAAAATACTTTGAGTAAACGAGCTTTGATCTATTATCAACGAGATGTAGAAAGAGACCTGGCGATCAATGCACTGATTTTAGGATCTGGATTGAGACTCTCCGAGGTTATAAATATTAATTTAGATGACCTATCTTTAGATAAGAATAATGTGGTAGTAACTAGAAAAGGAAATAAAAGAGATGCTGTCAATATAGCAGCATTCGCAATGGAATATTTAGCTAATTATCTAGCTATTCGGAAAGAACGATATAAAGTAACAGAAAACGAAAAAGCTTTATTTCTAGCAATTTACCAAGGAGAAGCCAAGCGTATATCCGGTATCGCAATCGAACGGATGGTAGCAAAATATTCAAAAGGCTTTAGAATTCAAGTCAGCCCTCACAAACTGCGTCATACATTAGCTACTAGACTCTACCAACAGACAAATTCATTGGTATTAACTGCCCAACAATTGGGACATTCAAGTACCAATACAACAACTTTATATACCCATATAGACAATGCGGCTACGATCGATGCATTAAATGCTTTATGAGTATAATGTATAAATAGGCGGAAATAAGAAACAACACGCTAGAAAAGCCTGTATTATAGTTTTTCTAGTGTGTTTCTTTTGGTGTGATCCTACTTTTGTTTATCATTTATTTTTTATTATCGTAAATAGGTGTCGGTTTGATTTTAGAAAAATTAGTTTGGATATAATCTGTGGGATCATTTGTTATCTCTCTCAATGAATTTAGATACAAATGACCATAAGTTCCTAAAGTCGTTTGTACATCAGCATGTTTTAACCTTTCTTTAATTCGAAGTGCATCTTTTTATTGTGATATAAGCAAAGAAGCATGACTATGCCTTAATCCGTGTATGCGGATTATATGAACACCAACGATCGTTGCATGTCTTCTCATAATATGACGGATTGTATATTTCTGAGTAGGTGTTCCATTATAAGAAAGTACAAACGACATGCCTCCTATTGAAACTTGACGCTCCTTCCAAGCTTTTAAAAAGGTAATTGTATTGTCGTCTAGTTCGATTGTACGAATACTAGAAGCCGTTTCGGGTTCTACAAACTCATAGGTTTTGGCTCTCTTATAATAGAGTGTTTTATTCACACGCAAGTTTTTATTTTCAAAATCAATATCTTTCCAAGTTAATGCAGTGGCTTCTCCCAAACGCATAACGGTCATAAAAAGTAACCACATACAAATAAAACCAAAATGTTGGTACAAATCATCAATATAAAAAGTTGAAATAACTTTTGTAAATTCTTCTTTTGTCCAAAAATCAACTGTAGTTTTCCTTTTCTTCACATTTCCAATAACTTTTGCAGGATTTTTTGGTTCAGTATAAATTCTTGTGTAAACGGCTGTGAGATTTAGGATGCCTTTCGGGATATTTCCATTAATCGCAGAAAGAAGTATTCATCATCTGGATACCCATAACCCTTACGTCTCTCAGTCTTGATCTTATTGTTGATACCCTCAAGTTTGCCAGTTGATATCCCGTATTTGGCGAACGTGTAGATCCCTCTCAAATGGTTATTTAAGAGACGCGCAAACCAAATAAAGTGGCTATTCTCAGTTGCCTTGCAGATGTCTATGATCCCTTCAAGTCTAACGCACATTTCCACCTCGTCATGTGAGTTGTATGCCTGGTCTAGCAAGTCTTTGACGAGGTCTATTGTGAAGAAGAGCTTGTTTTCTTCCAACAGCTCGTCATACCATGCTTCATTACCGCCATAAGCCTTTATTTCTGGTGTATTGAATATTTCACCAGCAGTAGACACTAGCTTGCCTTGACGGGCATCCTCGTCCTTCTGAACTAATGTGGACCTCTTAGACATCAAGATGTAACGTGAGTTCTTAAGCAACTTAGCAGCCTCTGGAGAGCCTTCTTCAGCCAGCCGTCTTTGTTCATCCTTTCTGATCTCTGAAACCACTTTATCGTTGAAATTCTTGATAATGTGGAAGCGATCATAGACGATGTCTAGCTTGGGATAGCGCCCTTTAAAAGCTTCTTCGAAGTCTGAATTCATGTCGCAAGCCACCGCCTCAACTTTTGACATCCACTCATCGCCAACATGATCCATAAACTCGAAAACAACGGCTTTCTTCTTGCCATGGGCTAAGTAGAGAATATACCCTGTTTCCCAGTCTATGATTGCGGTGGCGTACTTATGGCCATCGTGGAGCTTAAACTCATCAATGGCTAAGTATTTTGCCTGCCTTTCAGGTTTTATGAGTGTCTTGCCATCAGTTGTAAATTTAGACAGTAGAAGAGACTTGTGAATTGACTTTACAGTCATCTTGTCCAAGCCAGTAAGCCAAGCCACTGCCTTTAGAGTAAGGCCATAGCTTAACAGTTTCTCAGTGTATTCTTTTAAAGGTTTGGTGATGCGATAACCATCAGCTTTAAAAGGGATAGACTGGCTTCTAGTGTTGAATTGGCAATCAATGTTAAGACAACGAAAACGTGCATAGGACACTCTGATATTGGTGTGTACTCCACCAATAGCGACGTGCTTAAGGGTAGATTCTAAAGACCCATTTTTAACTAGTTTTCTTGAGCAATTAGGACAGAAGGTATCACCACGCTCATCTAGCTTTCCTACAAAGGTTAATCCACCTTCATTTTGAATTGGCTCGCCAACTTGAATAAAGTCGGTAAGACCAGAATTAAAGGATAAGACACCTTTGTTAGGCATAACATCTTGAGTAGTAACTGACAGTTCTGTATAATTCATAGTAAGAAGGGCTCCCCATGTTTTTGTCGTTATTAACATTGTAAGGGACAACCCTTCTTTTTTTGTTATCTAATTTCTATTTACACAAGAATTTATACTGAACCGATTTTTTTCAAGTAGTCCCAAAACAACTGCTCGATCTAATGACATCTGAAAAATCCCATACATGTTTCTTACATAAGAATTTTTATATTTGCTCAATAAATTATTTTGCCACTTTTGAATGTCAATTGGACGTATTTCTCTTAACTCCATTTTAAAGAAATAAGAAAAGTTTTTTTGATTGTAGATAACCGATTTTTATATGTTCTTTCTTCTACTTTCCCTTGATAATAAGGTAGGAATAATTTATAAAAAAACTCCTCAAACAACATAGTACTTTGAGAAGTTTCTGCTTCTTTTCCATAATTAGAAACAAGTTCGGTATACGCTTTTTTTCTTCTTTAACTGTTTTAACCCCTCTACGTTTTTTTGTACTCTTTTCCCTGTTCGTTTGTCGAATCCCAAACTAGCAGTAAAATGATATTTCCCATTTTTATCTTTTCTTAATTGTCAAATTAAGTTAGACAAATCATCAATACTTACGTAACTCAAAAATACTTCCAAAGGTGTTCGATAATTCAGTGATTTTCTAGGAATATTATTTCGTTTCGATGCGACAGATTGAATAAAAGATTCATCTACTGAATTGAAATCCATAGATTTCAATAAACCATCTCTACGTAACAATCCGTTAGAATTCTCGTTTAGGCCTCTTTGAGACGGCGTTCCTGGATCAGCGAAATAAATGGCAATATCATTGGCATTACTGATCTGTTTCCAATTTGAAAATTCCTTTCCACAATCAAAAGTGATGGATTTGAATAGATTTTTCGGTACAGATTCAAACCAATGATTTAATTTGTTTTCAATATCAATCGCTTGTCTACCACACGGTTTCAATGTGATGATAACTTTTGATAATCGCTCAACTAAGGTAATTACAGCACTTTTATGTTTCAAACCTACGATAGTGTCACCTTCAAGGTGACCAAACTCATTTGAGAATTGGCTATAATCTTTTTCACGTTCATGAATAGAGCGACGGAAAGCTTGTTTTCCACGTCTTTCTTGATGTCCATTTGGTTTACGCTTGCCTTTCATCGGTAAGTCAGAAGGATTAAATAGCCCCTTTTTGAACATACGATAAATGGTACGAGCAGAACAACGAATAGGAAACGCTGCACGACCAACAATCACATCGGGTGTCCATCCTTGAACAACCTTTCTTTGAATATATTCTGATTGTTCCTCAGGTAAAACAAGCGGGCGTCTACCACAGTTTGATTTGTTTTTCTTATACTGTTGATAGTACTCTAAGGCTGATTTTCCTTGCTTGAAGAACAGGTATACTTTATGGATCGTTTGTCTTGAACGATTCAAGCAATGCGCAGTTTTCGCAACAGATTGATTTATTTTGAAATAAGACTCTATCATTACAAGTTCATCCGTTGTAAGATGGGTATAGGTCATTTGTACTCACTCCTTATAATTCTTTGGACGGAACTATTTTGAGTGTAGCACAAATGACTTTTTTAGTTGTCTAGCTTAATTTTACAATCGGCGTTTTTTAAAATTAACCATGATTCTGAAAATCCTCCTCTACCTCTATCTTCATACCTAAAACTTCTTCTACAGATTCAACAGGTACTAGTCCTAATCTTCTATTTTCGTAATAGGTATAGCTTTTTGAAACCATAATTGCTTTTGCCTGTCGTATGATTCTCTCAGACTGATACTTCCCATAACCTAATTTCATTAATTCATTTTTTGTTATAACCACCATTTAACCTCCACATTTTTTATTCAAATATAAAAAAGAACACTACTAAAAATAGTAGCGTTCCTGCATATTTTTATTCAAATTTAATCAGCTTTATAAATCTTTGTATACTTGCTCCTTAATACTCAAAAAATGCACATTAGAAATCTAATTCTAAAAAATATCACTAGTGTTGCATAAAACATTTTAGAATATTCTGAAAACTATTTCCTCTGAAAATAAGTCAAAAAAAACTGTGCTGACGCAGAGGATGACTTTTTCCAGAAAATTTTTTATCTGTTATTCAACTGAAAACCAAAAGTAACGAGCCAAATTTCTTTTTTCTCATGTGGGAATTAATTTTTCTAGACAACATTCAAAGGGCTGAAACAGTAAATAACGAAAGAATCGTTTGATTTGGAACACTGATTTTTCCGTTTTCGTCTCCAATTTGATGAGAAACGTGAGGAGAGCGGAAATCATCGTTAAAATCAATTGATTCTGCACGCCTTTTTCACTTTGAGAAAAGAAGGTTTTAATGGTCATGTGTTGTTTGATGTGCTTGAAAAACAATTCGATTTGCCAACGAGCGTGATACATATCAGAGATTTCTTTTGAAGAGACGTCCATTCGATTGGTGATAAATTGAAACACACGTCCGTTCTTATCTTGAACAGTGACTAGTCGGAAATTGGCGGTTAGATAGGTTTTAGATCCTAAACGAACCAGCTCGTCTCGTAGAATTTCTGTTTCTGGCGATGTTTCCAGAGTATCTATCACGTGAACTTTGGTGTTTTTTTTAATCCGAGTGACGAAGAAATAGCCATCCCAATGCATCTGATCCATCTTTTCAAAGTCCTAATACCCACGATCAAACACGTAAGTTGCCTCTGGTTCATTCACCAGTACTGTCAGTTGATTGACATCATGTTCGTGTGCATTGGTTAATGTAAAATCAGTTGGATACATCGTGGCATCATCCATATAACAGAAGTTCAAGTGCAATTTAATACCTGACTTGGTTTTACGGAAAGTCGCCCACTTATGACATTTTAAACTAAGCGAAAACGTACTGGAATCAATCAGATACAGATGATTTCGCTTGGTTGGTTTGATTTGATGTTGAACTTTTTCTAACAGTTGTTGAAAAATTTCTTCTAACACTTTAGGTTCAAGTGCATTAAATGCTCGAGACAATTGGGTATGACTAATCGATGACACATCGGTTTCTAGTTGGAGCGATCGGTCGATAAGAGCTGTACTCAAATCACGCAAACTTTCTTTTTCTTCATTAACTGCGTAGAGAAAGAGCTTGAGCACAGCTTCAAAAGACAGTTTTTTACGATACGAATTGTAATCAAAAATACATTTTTGGGAGTTGACAGAAAGTTTTCCTAATTTTATGGCAGAAAACCATTTATTAAATGCTGTATTTGTTTTATACTTATCCATGTATGAGTCCTTTTTATTGGTCTTGGATAAGTTATCCAAGTGCTAGTATAAAGGATTTTTTGTTCTATGGAATAGGTTAAAATTTTAATGCAACACTAGTGAAAATTTTTATATCTTTAGACTCAATGATAAATTCTTTCGTATCCAAGTTAGCCGTTAATGTTGCACTATCACTACCGTTTTTATTTTTACGTGTAATCACTATTTCTGATTCTGATGGCGTTGCTACTTCAATCGTTCCATCCAAATCAAACGCCGCAGATTCATTTCTAAATTTTAAAAGTGCAAATAATTGTTGAGTCACTGGCCGTTGCACTTCTTCTTCAATTTCGGCTAAATCATAGTAATGACGATTAATATTACGCCCTTCTTTCGTTGCTTCCAACAGTTCAATATCATTTTTTCCTGCTAATAACCCAACGTAATAAATTTGTGGAATCCCTGGCGCAAATACTTGAATCGCACGTGCTAACAGATAGCTACGGTCATTATCGCCTAATGCACTATAATAGGTGCTGTTAATTTGATAAATATCTAAATTATTGTAATTGGCACTTGAATAGACCTTCTTCACATTCGCCCCGACTTTATACAATTCCTCAGAGGTGTAATCCAATTCTTCATCTGTTAATAAATCACGAGCGTCCACAACACCAATTCCATCATGCGTATCCAATGTTGTAAACTGCTTCATCGGACTCATTTTCAACCAATTGGCTAAACGTTCTGATTTTCCACTATAAAGTGAATACAGAGTGACCATTGGCAAGGCGAAGTCATAGATATAATAATCATGATTGGCAATTTTCATTTGAATGGAATAATGCTCATGGATTTCTGGTAATAATTCGACGTCATATTTCGCTGCTTCTTGACGCACTTCGTCTAAAAGTTCCCAAATATCTGGTTCCACGAAGAAATCATTGGTATCTAATTTTTTAATCGCATAAGCAAACGCATCTAATCGAATTAAAGAACAGCCATGGTTCGCCATATCTTTGATGGTTTCTCGAATAAATTCTTTCACAACTTCTTTGGTCACATCTAAATCAATTTGTTCTTCCCCAAAGGTATTCCAAACCTCTTCTGTCGTACCATCCGCAAATTCTACCGTTTGAAACGGCGCTTTGTCTTTACGCTTGTAGATTAAATCAATATCTTCTTGTGTTGGTCGATTTTCTGGGAAAAATTCATGAATACGGATAAACATTTCTTTGTATGGTGACTGCTCATGGTTTTTTTTGAAATCTTGGAAAAATTTTGATTCACGAGAAATGTGATTAATCATAAAATCAAACATCAAATAATAATCTTCACCTAATGCTTCCACATCTTCCCATGTTCCAAGAGCTGGATCAACTGTCGTATAATCACTCGGCGCAAAGCCTCGATCACCTGTCGATGGAAAAAAAGGCAACAGATGTACACCACCAATAACACCTTGTAAATGTTTGTCTAAGACTTGTTTTAATTCGCCCATGTTTTTTCCTAAACTATCTGCATAGGTGATGAGCATTGCTTCGTTTTTAATTTTCATAATTGTCCTCCATAATTAGCTAATACAATACTTTCAAACGGTCGTAAACGCAATTTTCGACTTTGATCTAATAAAACATCTTCATAATTATTGATTAATACTTGTTGGTACTGTTCATCTACATAATATTCTTGTTCTGTTGCTGTAACGTTTAAGATAACTAATACGATTTTATCTTCTAATTGGCGTTCATAAAGCAAAATATGTTCATTTTTATCTTTCACTGGTAGAAATTGTCCGTAGATTAGCACGTCTTTGTATACACTATTTTTTCTTAATTTAATTAATTGATGATAATAATTGAATACCGACTGTTGATTGGTTAACTGAGCTTCTGCATTGAGTTCTGGATAATTAGGATTTACTTTTAACCATACATTATCAGAAGTTGAGAATCTGGCATTTTTTTGCGTATTCCATTGCATAGGTGTGCGAGAATTATCCCGACTTCGTTTATTGACAGCTTTCAATGCTTGCTCTGGTGCCAATCCATATTCTAATGCCCGTTTATACTGAGAATGCGTAGCTACATCATCAAAATCTTCTAATGATGCCATTTCTATGTTGGTCATTCCTAGTTTTTGTCCTTGATAAATAAAAGGGGTACCTCTTAGTAACATAAAAAGCGTCGCCAACATTTTTTTACTATAATCATTGATCCATTCTTCTGGAATATATTTATTAATTGAACGTGGTTGATCGTGGTTTTCTAAATATAAGGCGCCCCAACCTTTATCTTGCGTAACTAATTGATTCGTAAAAATATTGGTACGCATATCCGTCCATGTCCATTGGCTATCTTTAAACCATTCACCAGTTTCAGGTACATCAATATCCGTATAACTAAAATCAAAAACCATCGAATAATAGCCATCTTCACCAATATATTCATCTAAACGTTCATTAGGAACATCGGCTTCTGCTACCGTCATACTATTATGTGGTTTAAATGTCCGCTCTCTCATTTCTTTTAACCACACTTCAATGCCCGACTGATTAAGAATCCAGGGCCCAATGAAGGCTAACCCATCTTCTCCATCAGATTCAAAGATGCCATACTCTAGTTTTTTTTTGATGTTTAATATCGCATCGATTCTAAATCCGCCTAGTCCTTTATCTAACCAATAGTTAATCATTGCATAGATTTCTTCACGTACTTCTTCATTTTCCCAATTCAAATCAGGCTGATTTTTAGTAAATGCGTGTAAATAAAACATATTTTCTTCGTTTGGAATGAGTCTCTTTTGGTGTTGCACTTATATTGTAAATTCAAGCTACTATATCTGTTTCAAATAAAAGCGTTGTGTCGCATAATCACCATGTAGTTCTGAGTCAATATAAAAACCGAGATTCATCAATTCATCGCCAGCAAATGTTACATCTTCCATTTGATAAGTTGCTTCTTCTGCTAATCCTGCTAATTTCAATGTGACTAATGGATGCGCAGCTTCTGCTAATACTCGGAAATAAAAGACCATGGCTTCTGTTTGGTCTTTTGAGACAAACATCCATGCAGTATCATTGCCTTCAAACGGACTTTCCAAGCGATAAAAAGTTCCATATTGCAAAAGTTGGCGATGCTTTTTATAAAAGGCAACTTGTTCTTTAATTTCTGCTTTTTCTTCAGAAGTTAATTGCGTTAGATCTAGCTCATAACCAAAAACACCAGCCATCGCAGCATTGCCACGAATAGTTAAACTCGTTTCTCTTCCTGTTTGATGATTTGGGACTGCTGAAACATGCGCACCCATACTTGAAATTGGATACACTAAGCTGGTTCCATATTGAATTTTCAGACGAGCCACGGCATCGGTATTGTCGCTCGTCCAAGTTTGTGGCATGTAATACAAGAAACCTGCATCAAAACGACCGCCTCCACCCGAACAACTTTCAAATAAAATAGTTGGATAATTCGTTGTTAACTTTTCTAAAAATTCATATAACCCTAACATATAACGATGAGCCACTTCACCTTGCATCGTTGAGTCCAACAAGACAGAATAGACTTCTGTCATATTTCGATTCATATCCCACTTCACATAATCAATCGGTACACGATCAAAAATCGCCGTCATTTGTTGATAGATATTATCACGAACATCTTGTCTTGAAAAATCAAGAACATATTGATTTCGACTAATTGAGCGGTCACGACCTGGAATACCCAATGCCCAATCTGGATGTGCTCGAAATAGTTCACTATCTTCAGAAATCATTTCCGGTTCAAACCAAATCCCAAATTTCATCCCGTTATCATGCACTTGCTTGGCTAAATTTTCCAAACCACAAGCAAGTTTGCCTTCTGTTTCAACCCAATCACCTAATGAAGTGAAGTCATTTTCACGACCGCCAAACCAACCATCATCTAAAACAAACATTTCAATGCCCAAGTTCTTCGCATCATCGACAATATTCATGATTTTTTCTTCGTTAAAATCAAAATACGTTGCTTCCCAGTTGTTGATTAACGTGGGACGTTCTTGTAAACGATAGTTTCCACGAATTAAACGGTGATTATACAATTCATGATACGTCTGTGATAACGTATTCAGACCTTCATTACTATAAACCATCACGACTTCTGGCGTTTGAAATGAGTCGCCAGTTTTTAGTTGCCAACCAAAATTAAATGAATTAATTCCCATAATGACCCGTGTTTGGTCAAATGGATCTTTTTGAATCACCGTTTCGTGATTACCGCTATAAACTAAATTAAATCCATATGCCTCTCCTTGAAATTCATCTGTTTTGGCATCTACTAAAGCAACAAACGGATTTTGTTGATGGCTGCTTGATCCGCGTTTACTATCTAATACTTTTATCCCTGTATGAATTTTTTCTCTAGTCATTTGACGTTCTCTTGCCCAGGTACCATTTAAATGAATTAACTCGAGTGGACGATTTGGAAAATCAATTGATTGACTAGCTAAGCGGTTAATCTCCACTGTTTCATCACTATTATTTACTAATTGCGTAGAACGAATAATTACACTGTGATTTTGATAAATTGTGTAGAACAACTGTAAAGTCAATCCACTAATCGCGTCTTTCAATTGAATAATCAGCGTTTCAGCTTCATCATCATCTTCCGTATATAAGGCTGGCAATCCCGCTAAGCTGGGCTTTCCTTTTTGAATTTCGTAGCTATCATAACGAAAATCATTTACACGACTACCGTTTCCTAATTTAATATTATGCGCCGGTTCTCTAAAATCACCATGTCCATATCCTGGAAATTCTAATGGTAATGTATCTAAAGATAATAAACGATCTTGCGCATTTGCATTGTTGGGTGAGAAGGAACGATCTGTTCGGGGGTAGCGATACCCACCAGAATAGTGCGTAATCTTTTTTCCAAAATAAAGATGCGTTAAATAATTATTTTCTTCGATTCCTAATAGATAGCTAATTTTTTTATTTTGTAAATGAAATGTTTGTGTGTGATTGTCAAATATAATCATAAGTTTATGAACTCCTTTATAATGAGAATAATTTATTGGTTATTTCACTGCTCCATTGCTCATTCCAGCTATAATACTTCTTTGGAAAGCAAGATAAACTAGTGTAATCGTGACAATTCCTACTGTATAGGAAGCAAAACTTGGACCATAGTCGTTAAAATATTGTCCCGTATAATTATATTGAAACAATGGTAGTGTCCACATATTAGAATCACGATTTAAAATTAATAATGGTAGCATGAAATCATTCCAAAACCATAGAGCATTAAGAATAATAGTCGTCGCATGCATTGGTTTTAACATTGGGAAAACAATTTTGAAATAAGTTGTAAAGTGACTAGCCCCATCAATTTCAGCAGCCTCATCCAGACTGATAGGCACATTTAGTTTAATAAAACCAACATATAAAAATAGTGTCTGTGGTACGGCATAAGTGAGATAGAGTAAGATTAATCCCCACATATTTGCTAAACCAATTTTACTCATCATAACGGTAATCGGAATCATAATTACTTGGAAAGGAACAAAAATTCCTAAAATTAAAAATAAATACATCAATCCGTATGCTTTCCCACGAGTCATTTTTCTTGCTAGTGAATAAGCAGCCATAGGAATAATTGCTGTCACAGCAACTACTGCAATGATTGTGATGATTGCCGAATTCCAAAAGTAATGACCAATTCCATCCGCTAACAATCTTCGGAAATTTTCCAAAGTCGCTGGATTAGGAAAACGAAAGAAATTATTCATAATATCGGGTGTTGTTTTAAATGAACCGAATAGCGTTGAAACTAAGGGAACTAAAATCATGAAGCCCCCTAATAATAAAAGCAAGTATTTAGAAATATTTTTTTCTTTTGATGTTTTCATTGGGAAACCTCCTAGATTTCAAATTTTTTCGATAATTTTAATTGTGCCAGTGAAACAATCCCAATTAAGATAAATAAGACTAAAGCAATAGCATTCGCATAACCAAACTGATTGTTTTTAAAAGCATAATTATAAACAAGTAACCCCAAAGATGTTGTGGCATCGCTTGGTCCACCACCAGTTAAAGCAAAAATTTGATCAAATGCTGTTAAGCCACCTTTTAATGCCATAATAAATACCATTGAAATACTTGGTAATAAGTAGGTGATTTCAATATTCCAAAAAATTTGCTTATCATTCGCCCCATCCATTCTAGCAGCTTCAATAATTTCTTGTGGAATACTTTGAAAACCCGCTAAGAAAATGATGACTGGCATGGCAATTCCTTGCCAAAGTAAAACAAAAATTACTGCAAAAATCGCTCCCCATGTTGTTCCTAAAAGACTGGTTTGTAAAAATTCAATGCCTAACATACTACCAATTTTTGGTAAACCATAGTTAAAAATTTGTTTAAATACTAAAGAAACAACCACGCCCGATAAGACCGCTGGAAAAAAGAACCATGCTCTAAAGAATGTTTTCCCTTTAATATTTGCGTTCAACGCCCGCGCAATCAAAATACCAAAACCAATTTGTCCAGCAATCATGCAAAGCGTCACAATTAAAGTGAAGCCAATCGATTTGATAAACTTCGGATCAGAAAAAAGAATCTTATAATTGTTCAAACCCACAAAATCAAAATTATAAGTCAGACCAGTCCAATTAGTTAAACTGTAAAAAGCACCTTGAACCATTGGAAAGTAGAAAAAAATCATCTGCAAAATAATTGGAATTGCTACAAAAATGATTGCCCAGTAACGATTTAAAATTTCTTTTATTTTCATTTTATTTTCCTACCTTCCGTCAGCTTTCATTGGATTAAAGAAAGCATTTAATGCGTTAATCATGGCTTTTTGATTGCCATTGTGTAAATAATTTGTTGTTAAGGTATAAAAATCATTTTCACTATTCCAATCTTTGGCTAACCAAACTAAATGACGATCAGTAAAAGCAAGTTCAGTTAAACCACTTAATGGTGAATCCTGAGTATTCTCGATAACGCCCTCAACAGCACACGGTGCACCATCTACATCATAATATTTCTGCATCGCTTCAGGTGTTGTCATATATTCTACAAAACGTTTGGCTTCTTCTTTATGTTGAGAAGTTGCAGAAACTGATAAGGCTAGGTCTCCTGCGCCAATCGTTAGACTTTGACCTGCTTCATCTGCTGGAAAAGGAAAAGTTCCTACTTCAAAATCTGGATTTTGTGAATGAATCATCGGCATTGCCCATGAACCATTCGGCATAATCAACGCATCACCTTTTGTAAAAGTAACTACTGTATCGTTATAACCGGCACCTTGCCAGTTGTTTTGCAAAGCTTTTGGTTCTCTTAACAAATCTAATCGATTAAAATCTTTTTGCATTTCTTTGCTTTCAGCATTAATTCCATTAACTTCTGAGAAACGCCAAACATTGTTCGCTTCCTCTTCACCACCAGCAGCAGTCGCTATAGCTAGTTGGTGATAACCATTTAAAGTCCAGCCTTCTGCTCCTGCAATCGCAAACGGTACTTTGTTTTGATCTTTAATCTCAGCTACTATTTTTTCAAATTCTGCCCAAGTTTCTGGTGCTTGAATCCCCATTTCCTCAAAAGCAGTTTTGTTATAGTAAAAACCATAGACATTAGCGGTTAATGGTATGCTATATACACGATCCTCAATAGCAAAACGTTGTGCATATCCATTTTTGATATTCTCTAAATACGGTTCTTCGGTTAAGTCCTCTAAATAACCAGCTTTCGCCCATTCTTTCAATTCTATACTTTGAGGATAAAGATTAATGACATCTGGTACATCGCCTGCAAGCATACGTGTTTTAATTACTTCACCAGCATTCGGTACATCCACAACTTTTACATGAATATCAGGGTTTTTTGCTTCAAAATCTTTAGCAATCTCCTGAATCGTTTGAGTCATTTCTTTTTTTTGATTAAAAAACTCTATTTCTACCTTACCGCTTGCATCTTCCTGATTTTTTCCACAAGCAGCCAAAGAGATCGTTGCTCCTAGCGCTATACAAGCTAAAATGATTTTTTTAGACCACTTCATTTTATGCTCCTCCTTATACAATTTGAATGCGTTTTCTTTTTTTGATTAAAAAA
This sequence comes from Enterococcus sp. DIV0901a, assembly GCF_051711525.1. Lineage (NCBI taxonomy): Bacteria > Bacillati > Bacillota > Bacilli > Lactobacillales > Enterococcaceae > Enterococcus > Enterococcus sp. DIV0901a. Next base: position 72,504 of record NZ_JBIOMW010000002.1, read on the forward strand.
CTCTATTTCTACCTTACCGCTTGCATCTTCCTGATTTTTTCCACAAGCAGTCAAAGAGATCGTTGCTCCTAGTGCTATACAAGCTAAAATGATTTTTTTAGACCACTTCATTTTATGCTCCTCCTTATACAATTTGAATGCGTTTTCTTTTTTTGTTAACACTAATGTAACTGTTTACTAAGTGTTTTGTCAATATTTTTACTAAATTTAACTTAAAAAAGAGTAAGGAATTGAAAATTCCTTACTCTTTCAGCTTCTTTTTAATTATATTCAGGTAAATAGTCCCCATGTGCTTCGATTAAATCATCCACTAAATTTTTGATATCTGTTAAAGACAATTCAGATGATAGATGTGGATCTAAATACGCTGCTTGATAAATTTTTGATTTATCTAGTGTTAAAGCGGCTTCTACTGTCAGTTCTTGAACATTGATATTCGTCCGATTTAAAGCAGCTAATTGTGTTGGCAATTCACCGACATAGGTTGGTTGCACGCCATTTTTATCGACTAAACAAGGTACTTCCACACAAACATCTGTCGGTAAGTTTGTGATTAAGCCTTTATTTAAGACATTTCCTGCAATCACTGACGGAGTTCCTGTCGTAATAGAATCCATGATATATGAAGCATATTCACGGCTTCTCGTATGTGTTAACTCCCCATTATTTACAATGTCCTCTCGCATGCTTTCCCAATCATTAATTTGTTGTTCAAAACGACGTAAGTATTCATCCAACGGAATCCCTAATTCGTCAATCAATTCTGGGTATTTTGATTTAATAAAGTATGGATGGTATTCTGCATTGTGTTCACTTGATTCTGTAATATAGTAACCAAAACGTTTCAACAATTCAAAACGTACAGAATCTGGATGTGGATTTGGTTTTTATGCAGCTAACTGACGAATTGTTGGATAGAAATCTTCCCCATTTTTTGTAATTTCCAACAAGAATGCCATATGATTAATGCCTGCAATTTTCCATTGAAAGTCATTTAAGTCATATTGATCGGCTATTCCTAAATGCTCAAACAATTCTGGTACGCATACTTGAACGCTATGACATAAACCAACAGTCTTAATACTCGTCGCTTTTAAAACACCCATGGTTAACATCGCCATCGGATTTGTATAGTTCAATAACCAAGCATTTGGACAAACTTCTTCCATTTCTTTAGCAAAGTCTAACATTACTGGTAGTGTCCGTAGGGTTCTAAAAATCCCACCAATCCCCATGGTGTCACCAATAGTTTGTCGCAACCCATATTTTTTAGGAATATCAAAATCAATCACTGTTGAAGGTTTATAACCACCCACTTGAATAGCATTGATAACAAAATCAGCCTCTCTTAACGCTTCTTTGCGATCATAATAAGAAACAATATCAGCACGATTTTCATTCGAATTTTTATTAATATTTTTAAGCATTAAATTTGATTCTTTTAGTCGTTTTTCATCAATATCGTACAATGCAATATGTGCATCTTGTAGACTTGGAGTTAACATCGCATCGCCTAATACGTTTTTTGCAAAAATAGTACTTCCTGCACCAATAAATGTAATTTTTGTCATGTACTTACTCTCCAATCACTAATTAATAGTTTTATAATTTACCACCTGTTGTAGCAATTCCTTCAATGAATTTTCTTTGGAAAACGATGAATATCACAACCATTGGCCAAATTGCTAATAACGAACCTGCCATTAATTGTGGGAAGTTCGTGGCATATTGTCCTTGTAAGTTTGCTAATCCCGGAGCTAAAGGCATCTTATCAATTGAAGTATTGACAATCAATGGCCACATTAAATCTTTAAATGCAAACAACGCTGTGAATATTCCAAGTGCAACCAATCCTGATTTAGCAAGCGGCAACATAATTTTGAAAAAGATCGTCCAAATATTGGCACCTTCTAAATAGGCCGCTTCCTCCAATTCATCAGGTAAACCTAAGAAAAATTGTCTTAATAAAAACGTACCAAACGCACTAACTACCCCTGGTAATATTAATGATGGAATTGTATTTAAAATACCCAATTTTTGTGCTAATAAATACTGTGGAGTAATAAAAATGGAACCGGGAATCATCATTTGAATAAGTACTAAGCTGAAAAAGATATTTTTCCCTGGAAAACTTAGACGCGCACAAGCATATGTAGCCATTGCTGAAAATAAAACCGAGCCAATCACTCGTCCAACAACCATTAAAAATGTATTGATATAAAAAGCCATGAATGGTAATAAATCAAGTACTTGTTGATAGTTACTTAGATGAAATTTCTCAGGGAAAATTGTAGGTGGAATTTGGGTAGATTCAACCAACGTTTTCCCTGAAGTTAAAATCATCCAAATAAAAGGTAATGCCATTGCAATACCACCTAAAATAAGCATGATATGGATTGGCGCATTTGAAAAAAATTTATTTTTCATAATTTGATAGCCTCCTTAATAGTTTACCCACTTTTTCTGCAACTTCATTTGAATTGCAGTAATAATTAATATAATCACTAAAAGGAACATAACGATTGCCGAACCATATCCCTTGTCATTTAAAATAAATGAATGTTTATAGAATAAATAGGTTAATGATTGTGATTTAAACATGGCGGTACTATTAGGAGTAATCATCATAAAAATAACATCAAATACTTGGAAAGCATTGATAACTGTTGTTACAACTACAAAAAATAATGTTGGTGTAACTAATGGTAACGTAATGTTGAAAAACTGCTGGATTGGACTAGCACCATCAATTTCCGCTGCTTCATAATAATCTTTAGGAATTTCTTGTAAGCCGGCTAGTAATAACACCATGTTATAACCAATAGCACTCCAAACTCCAACAATGATAATAGAATAAATCGCAATCGATGGATCCGTTAACCATGCTGGTCCATCGAGACCTATTTTAGCCAACATGTTATTAATCAGTCCATAATCATTATTGAACATCCAGCGCCAAATCATTGCGACTGCGGATGGTGCAGCAACGACTGGTAGAAAATAAATTGTCCGATAAATCGACAATCCTTTAACTTTTCTATTCATTAAAACTGCCACCAACAAGGATAATACAACAATACTAGGTATCGAAACCACTGCATAAATTAATGTGTTTAATAAAGACTGAAAAACTTCACCGTCTGCAAACATTTTTTGGTAATTTCTTAATCCGACCCATTCAGTATCACCGAACCCTACCGTTTTTTGAAAACTTAAAATTGCTGTTTGAATTGCTGGCCATATATTTAATAAAATTAATCCTAATGCCGTTGGAAAAATAAAAATATAGCCCCATATCACTTGATCTTTACGATATTTTCCAAAAATTCGATTTTTCATAATATCCCCCTTTTTGGTATTCATCCATTAATATACAGACGAAATAGAATCCTTTCGCCTGTATATTGTATAATTAACTAATTTAATTTCCGCTCAATATCGCATTGACTTCTTTTTCAATTTGAGCGGTTCCATCTTCAACAGTTATTTCACCAGACAGAATACGGTTAATAATTTGAACTTCTGCTTGTTCAGCTCGTAATCCATCTTTATTGTATGGACGAGGGACTCCATACTCCAACATTTTTCCAAAAGCACTCAAATCAATTGTATCTGAAGAAGCAGCCCACTCGTCTTCAAAGCCTTTTAGTGCTGGGATTGATGCCCCCGTTTCCGCTTGGATTTTATTGGCGTCCTCACTAGCTAAAAATGCCATTAGTTTTTTCACTTCTTCTGGGTATTTTGTATTCGCACTGGCAGCCCAACCAAGTCCATTTGTAATTGTTGCATTAACTTTTCCCTTAGGTAACACGGCAGAAGCAACATTTTCAACTAGATAGTCATTTTTCAAAAATCCCGGTGCAAACCAGTTTCCTTCAATCATCATTGCTAATCTACCTGATTGAAAACGACTTAACTTATCAGGATCTTGTAATTCTGTAATTGTTGGTGAAGCATGATCAACAAGTGCAATATCTCGATAAAAGGCTAAAGCTTCTTGTGCTTCTGGGGTATTCAAACCTGATTTTGTATTGTCATCGGCAAATACTTCTCCCCCATTTTGATAAATAAATGGCCAGTAGCCAGTCTCTGTTCCAATATGTGATGCAAAACCATAGATGCCTTTTGATTCATCTGTTAAATCAATTGCAGCTTGTCTGAGTGTTTCCCATGTCCATGTTTCATCTGGATAATCGACACCTGCATTATCAAATAATTCTTTGTTGTACCATAGCCCCACCACATGCTGCGAGTAATGTCCCAGTTAAAACAGCTATCCCTGTTAAAGCTATTTTTTTGAAATGTTTCATCTTAATTCCTCCTGTTTTGAATGCGTTTTCTTTTTGCTAACAACACCATAACTGTTTACTTAATGTTTTGTCGAGATTTTTTACTAAAAATATTAGTAAACAAAAAAGTAAACACCCTTTTTTGGATGTTTACTTTTTTAATCGATATTTTTTTCACTTTCTCTAACAATAATATTATTAGAAACAATCACTTTGATCGAAACATTTCTAACTTCTTTTATTCGTTCATTAACCATGCGAACTGCTAGTTTTCCAATTTCTTCTGTATTCACATTCACCGTATTTAATGCAGGCGTTAAAAATTCAGCAACTTCAATATTATCAAAACTCACAATCGAAATATCTTCTGGAATATGTAGACCATTTTTTTGAAGTGAACGATAAACCCCCACAGCAATAGGATCATTTCCTACCATGATAGCAGTCGGCAACTTATCTTTAGCATGTTTTTTCAAAAGTAAATCTGCTGCCTGCATTCCGTCAAGTGTGGTCCAGCCTTCTAAATAAATTTGACTATATTTTTCTAATCCTTTTTGTTTCATCCACGTCTCATAGGCTATTTTTCGATAATCATCATCTGACACGTGTTTATTTCCTTGGCTATCTAAACGAACACGTCCTCCTCCGATAAACGCAATGTTTCGGTGTCCTTTTTTATACAATCGATCTAAATGCTGATTCGTTGCTTTTGTTAAATCAGTATAAACTGCATCTACTTCAGCTTCAATACTAGGGTCATCAATCACTACGACATTCGAATTAATTGCTGATACTTCTTCAATCACAGAAGATAGCACCTGCCCAATAATCAACACACCTTGACATTTTAGCAAATCGTCTTGCTCCAACGGTGTTTCTGACAAACGAATAATTTTCTTCAAATTGACTTTGCTTTGTTCTGCTTCGACTTGAATCCCTCTGCGAATCGTTCGAAAATAGGGGTCTTCCAACTCATCTACTTCAGAAACTGTCGTTATTAATGCAATATTTGTTAAATTTTTTGCAACGGGACTTTTTTTGACATAATGATAAAAATTAACCGATTCTGCAATCTTTCGTTTGGTTTCATCGGTTACTGAAAGTGTCGGATCCTCATTTAGCACGCGCGATACTGTTGCAATGGACACACCCGCCCGTTTTGCAACATCCCTAATTCCTACCATAATAGCTCCTCTTTTCATATTTGAAAGTGTTTACTAACATATAATCATACATTTTGAAAATAAGCAAATTTCGTTAAAAATAGGCACTGTAATCATAATTAAAAACAAGAAAAAATATCCGAACAATTTAGAGTAAATAATGCTAATTCTAGTGAATTTGCGACGAGGAACTGCTAGATCACAGTTCATTCTCTCTATCGTTCGGATATTTTATTGTTAACTATACTTATTTCACAGAGCTTTTTTATTTGATTTTGTGAACAGAGTCTCGAGAAATCAATTCTCCCTCTAATAGTAGTACTTGATTTTTTATTTCTTCATGTTTGGCCAGTCCAATCAGTTGGTGAAAAGCAATCGCCCCCTTGTTACCTGGATTTAGTCGTATTGTTGTCAACGCAGGATCCATTAATTCTGCAAAAGTAATATCATCAAATCCAATAATCGATAATTGTTCCATCACTCGTTTATTCTTATTTTTTAAAAATTTTACTAATTTAGCTGCTAAATAATCTCCAGTAACAACAATTGCAGTAAATTCAGCTAATTCTTGATAAATTCGCTCAAATTCAGAGTTGTTATATATCCAATGCGATTTAAAGGTTAAATGATATTTCTTTAATGTATCGATATAAGCTTGATGTCGTTCTTGAATAACACTTGGTTCACCTACAATGTAGTCAAAAGAAAGAAACGCTATTTTCTCATGACCATAATGAATCAAATGTTCCGCTGCCAATGTACTAGTTTGGTAATCATTTGTATTTACAAATAAACGATTCATTTGTTGTTCAAGTTCTCTTAATGTCTCTTTTGAAAGATGCGTATCAATATAAACAACAGGACCATCAAAAACGTTATTTAATTCCAAAAATTCTTTTACACGTACACCAACAACAATGAACCCCTCAAAACGCCAATTTCTCTGAATAGTTTTAACATCTTCTGCTGAATTAACATTATGCACCAATACAAAATAACCATGATTCTTTGCCTGTTCCTCAATTCCAGACAAAACTTCTGCGGTAAATGGATCAGAAAATACAAAATCAGCATTATCAATAGCCGAAAAATAAAGCAATCCTATTAAAAATGCAATCGTCTTACCGATTCCCTGACAGACAGAACACATTCCACTAGGATCATTAAATGAATAAGCATTTGCATATCCTAAACTAGGTGTTGCAAAACATGAAAACAACACACGAAATAACGCATTGATGTTAGTAATCGTCCCTAACGTTGAGCGCGCACTGCCACCAATCTTCTTTTGATTGACCACAATCGCCGTAGAAAGATTATCAATCTCATCAACCTCTGGACGACTGTATTTAGGTAAAAATAAACGGGTAAAACTATCATAGGTGTCATTCAGTTGACGACCAGCTTCTTGGGTAATAGTATCAAAAACAATCGATGATTTTCCTGAACCAGATACGCTGGTAAAAATACTAATTTTATTTTTGGGAATTTTGAGACTGACATTTTTAAGTTGTTTCTCTTGCGTGGATAATTTCAATATACTCGTTCATTTGGTACTCCCCTTTATTTTGAAATAGTTGAGAATGTTTCAATGAGACACGGTATTTTTGGCAGATGTTTAGTTTACCTAGAAAGAGGTATAAAAATCAAGAAAAAAAGAGAGGCTGACTCATAAGTAGTTTTATTAGTCGAAAATGATAGTTTATAAAAATAGGAACCGCATCAAATCAACATTCTTTAGAATGGATTTGATGCGTTTTTCTTTATTTTTTGACTTATGAGTCAACCTCTTACTCTTCGTCATGGATTTGATTAGCTAATTATTGCTCCACTTGTTCACGAATGAAATTTAAGTACTGCGGTAAAAATAAAGGAATTTCTTCAAAGCGTGGACTTTGATTTTCATACGCTTTTGCATCTAGGTTTCCTTCCCCTGTAGCAATTTCAATCAATAATTGATTTGGGTCACGATAATAAAGTGATACAAAAAATTCACGATCTTTTATTCCTGAATTTATAAAATTGCGCTCTTGTAATTGTTTGTCGATGCGTTGTAAATCAGATTTATTTTCTACGCCAAACGCAACATGATGGACGCTACCAATCCCTTCAATGGCAACTGGATTCTCACGATCTTGAATAATCTGAACTTCTTGATAGAACTGAGTGTCTTGATTTTCTAAGATTGTCACTCGTTGATGACCCGAAAAGAAACTGACGTATTCTTTGTGCTACCAGCCTACAGACAATAACTCTCGTTCAGTCGCATCGGAATATTGTACGCGTAGTTGAATGGCATCAATTCCTAAAATGGCATGCTCTGTAGGGATCTGGTCTGTGACATACGGGAAATAATCATCAATATCTTCAAATTCGCGTAAGGGAACTAAAGCTAATTGTGTTGCATCTGGCCCTTCAAAACGTAAGATAGGTCGTCCAGAAAATGATTCGATTCCATAATGGCAAACGCCTTGTGTTTCAAAATATATTTCCCAAAAATGCAATGATGCTTCGGAAGGAACTTTTAGTATCGTTCGTTCAATCGTATTGGTTCCAAAAAACTGGTTGTTCCCTTCTTGTACTTCAAAAAAAGTCAGTTCAGTTCCCACACGGTGGTGATTATCTGAAAAAAACAGGTGATACATGGTATGATCGTCTTGATTAATTGTTTTCATTAGTAATTTTAAACCGAGTATATTATGATAAAAGTCAAATGTCGGTCGAATAAAGTGATTCACAATAGAAATGTGATGAATACGTGCGGGCATAATATCTAAAAATGAGAATCAAACCTATAAAAGATGGTGAACAACTTTTGTTTTCATCAGAAGAAAATAAGCCCCTTTATTTAGACTATGTAAATCACAATTTGAAAATCATCATTAAAGAGAATAACTTAAAACATATCACACTTCATGGTTTTCGTCATACCCATTGTAGTCTGCTCTTTGAATCTGGTGCGTCTGTCAAAGAAGTGTATGTTCGACTTGGACATACAGATATTAAAACCACTATGGATGATATATACACCCATATCGCGAAAAAGCAGACAGAGGAAACGGCAATTCGTTTTGCAGATTTCATGAGTTCTACAGAGGAAAAGCAAGGAAGTTTGCAGAAGGTCAAAAGTATGGTCAAAAACGAAAAAAGCAGACTATCCCTATTAGATAGTCTGCTAAACGTTGAGTTATCAGTATTTTTCTTATTCCGCAGCGTTTGCGTTTTTGAGACCGTATTGATTCTCTTTTTTTAATTTCATCCTTTTCCAACCTAAAAATGTTATTTAATTACTTAGTTTATATAACACGAACCTATACCAAGTACCAGTAACCCCAGCTTTTATTCCGCGAACTTTATGAAATAAAATCGTTCTAGATAAAAATAGCTTTTAATCTTTGTCTTTACTGTTTATAAAAATTTTTAAATTATACACCTAGTTTAAATCCACGAAGTGATGCTCCTATTTCATCTTCAGTTATACCAATGTACCTTTTTGTAATTGCTTGCGAGCTATGATTAAAAATAAACATTAAGGTAGCAATGTCTCTAGTTTTCTTGTAGTAGTGATACCCAAAAGTTTTTCTTAATGTATGTGTTCCTATATCATCTCGTCCTAATTTTTCTGCTATATCTGCATATATCTGATAGACACGATCCCTTGTTATATGTCGACCTTGTTGCCGACTCGGAAATAACCAATCATTTTCTTCTTTACCTTCAGTATATAATAAAATTTCTTCTCTCAAATTATCTATAAAAATCGGTTTTCGCTTACCTGTTTTATGTTCAACAATAATAGGCTTACTTTTGCCTCGTATATCTCCAACCTTTAATCCTATAATATCTGACATACGTAACCCATTATTGATTCCAAACAAAAATAAAAAACTATCTCTTTCCGGATTACTTGTTCTTCTTAGCCAAAACTGAAAATCTTGTATCTCTTCATTTGTCCTTAACGGTTGTACATTATAGCTCACTATTGTTTCCCTTCTTAAAAATATTCTGAGTTAATGATTATGTATATATTTTACCATAATCATTAACTTATATATATAAACTTTTGAAAGTCAATAAAATCAAGGGATTTAGTTTATGATTTTATATCATTTCAGTAACTCAGAATATTCTGACTTTTTTGTACAAAAAAATTAACCTTACTTATATGAAGATTCTAAGCTCTTATTTAAATTTTAGACGGGCAGTTATCCGTAGAAGTTCTTAGAATAGCTAATTTACATAATTAAATTATATGAAATTTAAATTTGAACAATATACTAAGAACTCCCCTTACTATAAAGTGAAATAAATTAGCATATGAATAACCGTGCTACCAAGCTTTTCATTAATAAAATATTTTTATTAACCCGTGGTGCTAGTTAATTTTTTCCTAGAGGAAAATGTCTAAACATGTTGGTAAATCAACAAAAAAACGCATATAGTAGTCTCAAAACTCCCAAGAAATGAGGACTACATATGCGTTCATCAAAATATACTGAACATTATACAGATACTTTTATAACATTCAAGGAAATTATGAGAACTGTTTCTAACATATACCACAATTGTGTACCAGATAAGATTAAAAACCGAAGAAATACTGATCAACTGAAGCAACGCGATACAGTGATTATTGCTTGTGTTGTATGGGGCATAATTAATGGCTATACTAGCCAAAGAGCCACGTATAGAGCGGTTTGTTCCGTCTTATTTCCTAATGGTGACTTTCCTAGTAGGAGTCGATTCACTCGCTTAAGTTCAAACTTAGCTTACACTATCAAGATTATTCGATACTTTTTCATCAAGAAGCTCACCAAAGGTGAACTAGTCGGAATTATAGATAGTTTTCCTAATCCATTATGTAAACCAGTTAGAAATAGACAAGCAAAACTATTGAATCACATAGCCAAAGTTGGCTATAACTCAACAAAAAAATCTTATTTTTATGGTCTTAAAATTCATATGATCGTTACTAAGACTGGCTTTCCGATTACTTACTCAATCACGAATCCAGGTGTCCATGACGTGAAAGTGTTAGAGACTTTATCGGAAGAAGCGAATCTTCCCAATATCCTAGGGGACAAAGGATATATTAGCCATAAAATCCATGAAAAGCTTGCCCTTAAGGGCATTACTATATCCGTTCTGCCACGTAAAAATATGGATAAATCAGAAAAACTAGACCACAGCTTACTTGGAAAACAAAGAAAAAACAGTTGAGACTGTTTTTTCTTCCTTAGAAAAATTAGGTTGTCAAAATTTCAACTCACGTTCTGTTAAAGGGCTAGAGAGTAGATTTGAAAGCATATTACTGGCTTACAGTGTTCTATTAAGTCGAGCACGACGACGTTTTGAAGGAACTTTGAGATATTCTTTAGGATATTAAAATTAACTAGCACCACGGGTGTTTATCTTTTAAATTTAACGGGAAAACGGGGAATCTTTACTTAATATGGACACATAGAAAGTATGACAAATTTTCTATGTATCCTGTATTAATTCCGTTTTATATACTTTAGTGAAATAAATAATCCTTTACTAAGTACCAAAGTACCTAAAGTGACAATTTTTTATTTCACTTTACTTTTCTCACTCATTTTTTATCAAGTATATTTTGGTCACTTTAGGTACTACATATTTTTATCATAAAACAAAAAAAGAATTCATATGTTATTTATATACCTATTTTGAAAAAACAAAGACTCATAGAAAGTCCTTCATACTTTCTATGAGTCTCTATGTTAGCTCTTTTCTTATTGTAAGAATAATTGTGTAGAAATACATTAAACCTAAACAGATTTATAGATCATCAATCGTATACTCTGAATACCCCTCATAAAAATAACTTACATCAATTCCTTTCATAAATAGTTGACGATCATGGATTTGTTCTGTTAGTGCTTGAGAAAGTAAATGACTAATTTCTAAATCGTTGATTGGACTACGTTCCATAGCAGATAAATAGTCTTCCTTATCTACTAAATTCCAATCAATTACCTTTTGTAGTTCTTTCTTTAACATAAGATCCAACCAAATCCGCATACTTCGCCCATTTCCTTCAGAGAATGTATCAATGAGACACTGCTAGAAACCTATAATTGATTTCTACTTTTTGAGTACGTTCTTTACCGATTCCCTCTGCTTGATACACGTAAATTGAATCAATCAGCTCACACAGCATAGAACGGTTTAACTCTGTAACATCTTTGTATTTACTAATAGTTTCAAGGAATCTATCCGTACCCTGTACTTTCTCCTCTTCGGATTTTATTTTTGACTTTAATTTTTACTTTTTACATTAGCGTCTTTCAATATTTTATCGACTACTTTATTTTGAAATTCATTGTTGCTCAATTTCGTTTCAGTAGTAATTTCTTTCAATTGTTTTTTGTATTTATCCATTCCGTTGCCTTTATTCTAATTTTTTACCATTTTTGATTACATAGTATTTATGGATCATAAGTTGAATCATTGGTGAAAGTGATCACATCAGAAATTTGGCCGTCTTTCAACTTAAAGGATGCTTCTTTGACTGTCACCAGAATAGTTGTATTAGTTGAATCAAGCTTCACTTTTCCGTTTTTCGCTATCTTCTTTTACTTTATTGTCTTTGGCTAATTTAGAGAAATCGTCTCCCTTATCAACAGCTTTCTTCATATCTTCTGCATGAAAAGATTTTCAATCTGTTTTTAGATTTTCATCGATCAATTTGATATGTTTTTTAGAAATTTATTTTTCACTTTTCGGAATAAATTAAAAATGTCTCTTAATTCCTTCTTATTATATAATCTATTTTTATTTAACCGTGGTCTCTTATTAAATAACGTGTAAATGAGTATATAAAAGTTATTAAACTAATTAATAACCTGAATAATTCATAGCTTTAATTCTTTGGCACATTTTATTGAAATATGTATCACTAATATCCCTATCAACTGATTTTGACTAAAAAGTTACTTCAAACATTCACTGTTCAAAAATATTGAGGAATAAATTTTGGGTGTAAGGCATTTTGAGCATACTTCTCCCTGGATAACTTCCCAGTAAAAAAATCGTTAGATTGTTGGATTAGATCCATTGACTGGCTCGCCTCAGGCGAGCAAAGACCCTGTAGAATTCATTCTGATACACATGATAACTAGATAATTTGAGATAGACTCGTCTACCCGTTTGGACTAATTTCCCAGCAACTTTCAGAAACTTCAATCGAATAGAATGAATGGTCATTCCCTTTTGGACTTCTTCAAAGCCAATCGTTCTTAAGAAGTTGACTAAGTTGTAAGCTATCAAGCTGAGCATCATTCGGACATGATTCTCCAAAAGCGAGGACTGTCTGTTTTGTCAAAGTAAAAGCCAGCTTTCGCTTCTTTAATGAAGTTCTCCATTGTGCCACGTTTGGCATAGATAGAAAAGATGGTATCAGGAGAAACATTTTCTGATAGATTCGTCACGATAAATTCATGTCGAAAGAGTAGTTCGCCCGCTTCACGTGTTGAGCGTATACACACGCGACGACTTTGTGACCAGGATTGTGCTTGATAAGTGGTCGAGAAGTACTGAACTTCTCGTTCTTCCCACTTTTGATTATCGCCATAAAGTACTGATTTCTCAGCTATTTGACCTAGTCTACGATTATTCTTCAGTCGAATAACATAATGACTCTTTTTTGATTCACACGAATCATACACACCAGGTGTAGCGAACCCGCTGTCTCCACGAACCAAGATGTCAGTGTTTGGTAGAGAGTGATTATAGTGCTCTAATAAAGGTGTGAAAAACTCCTTTACGCCTTTTGATGTATATTGATTTCCTGAACGTAGTTCAGCTTTTAAGAAGTCACCAGTCAATCCGTCAAAAGCTACCAATGGATGGTAACCATAGGTTTGGTAGTGTGTATTATAATCCGTTTGTTCTTGGTGACCAAATGTATCTGAATGGGTCGAATCTAAATCAATGATTAACTCCGTATCATTACGGATGAGGCGTGCTTTATCGATAAGTTCTTGGTTCAAAGCTTGAAGTTCATGGATATTCTCCTCAGATAGTCGATCTAAAAATCGGGAAAGTGAAGATTGAGAAGCGAGTTCTTTCCTATCTAAAACAGCTTTAAACACAGGATCTTGTCTCAGGAGATTAGCTGCAGAATCAGCTGAGTAACCAGCAATTAATTGCATAATGAACTGCTCAAGTATGGATAAGTTGTCATGAGTAAAATACGCTCGTTCGTCTTCAATGTGAATGTGTTGCTTAGCTAGTTCAGAAAAACCAAAGATGTTCATTAGCTCTTTCACTAGGACGAGACCCGAATCACTCGATAATTGACCACCTGTATGAGAAATAGTGATATTTGAATTGAATTTTACTTGGTTTTTGTGTAAGCTAGTCATGAAAAGAACTCCTTTCTTTTGGTTGGTTTAGTCACTTTAACCATAGCAGAAAGGGGTTCTTTTTTCATCACTTAACGGGTGAAGATGAAAAAGTAATTGTAAGCTGCCGTGAGGCAGTTTCACATGGTTTTAATTAAAAGTATGAATTATTCAGGTAATAAAGATAGAATTATTATAGATAGGTAGATGAAATTTCAACTATAGTTCTTTTCCCACGCCTTTAATTGATATTTCTTTGCGTATTTATCAAAGCAAAAAACCAAAAATTTTGTTCCATTCGGACGGCTGATTTTACTCTTCTCAGCATTGGCAACCAGCCCCGACTTTTTTTGATAAAAAGATGCTTTGTAACAAATAATATGATTAAAATTTTATTGCCAATTTTATAAACTCGTGGTGCTAGTTAATTATTGAATCTAGGAACAAGAGCATAATATCACTATTTTTACTTTTGAAATTTTACTCAGAAATTCTGTTTTTAGTCGTTTTTATAAAATGAAAATGTTGGTTTATAATAAGCTGAAATTAACTAGCACCACGAGTCTATATCCATATAAGATAAGTATCACACATAGTTTACAAGTATTCAGCAAATTATTCTTTTCTAAATAGTATGAATTTACTAAAAAATAACAGTTATTATCTTTTAGTAAATCCATATACCATTCTCCAATTGATATTACAAACATTTCACGTGAACTACTCACCACTTAGCTAAACCTGACGGTTCTTAACGCTTGAAGTGGGAGCTTCTTGGGAATAGAGCATACTTGATAGCGTATTTCTTTACTAACAGCGGTGTCTCTTATTTACCAAGCTATCCCCGTAGTTCCTACGGTTCTTGATGATTGGATCTAAGCCAATCCCATAGAATGTAGTCTTAGACCTTCGGTCAGAATATTGATACTAGCATTGATATCACGATCATGATGAGTATGACAAACAGGACAAGTCCATTCTCGAATTTCAAGAGATTTCTTGCCATCTTTATGTCCGCACTCTGAACAAATCTGACTAGACGGAAACCATTTATCTACTTTGATGATTTTTCGTCCATACCAGTCAGCCTTGTATTGTAATTTAGTCACAAACTTTGACCAAGAAACATCAGAAATACTTTTAGCTAATTTATGATTTCGCAACATACCTTTTGTGTTTAAGTCTTCAATACAGATAATATCGTGATTTTTGATCATTTCTGTACTCAACTTATTCAGAAAATCAGTACGTTGATTCATTACTTTTTCATGCAATCTAGCTACTTTGCGTTTTTGTTTTTGATAATTTTTAGCTTCAAATAGATTGGTACCTTTATTTTTAGCCAATAAAGCACGCCTAGACAATTTGCGTTGTTCACGCTTTAGTTTCTTTTCCATTTTGGACGTGAATTTATTATTATCAATTTTTTGTCCATCAGAAAGAATCGCAAAGTCCATAATACCTAAGTCAATACCAATTGTGGAATTAGTTTTAGGTAATTCGATAATTTCTTCTTTACACAACAAAGAAATATAGTATTTACCGCTAGAATGACGTGATATTGTAGCAGATTTGATAATCCCTTTTGGTTGTCTATGAAGCTTAATTCTTACTAATGACTTCAATTTAGGAACTTTGATGAATTTACTATCAATCAAAGCAATTGTACCATTTTGATTATTCGTTGTATAACTCTGAACAGGATTTTTCTTACTTTTGAAACGTGGAAATCCAACGGATTTATCCCGAAAAAAATTCTTGTATGCTTTATCTAAATTAAGTTGGGCATTGGCTAAAGCAAGGCTATCAATTTCTTTCAAAAACGGAAATTCTTTCTTGTATTTAGCTGGTGTCGGAAAAGTCATTTTTTTAGAAGAATCATTTTTAACTTCTTCATACGCCTTTTTTCGGTCATCAAGCATTAGATTGTAGACCTTACGGACACAACCAAAAGATTTGGCAAAGAAGATTTCTTGTTCCTCTGTTGGATAGATTCTGAATTTGTATGCTTTTAGTTGTTCCATAAAGTTCACCTACTTTCTATTTATGATTGTTTCCTTGATTTTGGATATACTTCTTAATCACATCAATTGGTGCGCCACCAGTTGTCAGAAGACAAAAGCTTTTAGACCAGAACATTTCTTTCCAAAGAAATTGTTTGACTCTTGGAAAGTCACGTTTTATCAATCTTGAGCTGGCACTTTTATAGGCATTGATGAATTTTGTCAATTCTGTTTTAGGTTGAGCTTTGAACATAATATGAACGTGGTCTTTATCATGATTCCACTCCACTAAAGTAATGTGATACGATTCTGAAATTCTTTCAAAAGTAGTTTTGGCATAATCAGATATTTCATCATCAATCACTTGTCTACGATATTTCGTTACTAAAACAAGGTGGTAATAAAGAAGAAATACTGAATGATTATTTGTATCTAATTCCATGTTATATCAACTCATTTCTTGTATAGACTGATTGTAACATGGGACAAAATAAAAAGGCAATACGCCTTAGTTGTCGGTCTTCGAGTTACCAACGGTAACCCTCATACCGAACGGCATTCATCACCCACCTATAGAGGATGGGCGACTTCTGCCTAATTCTGTTAAAAATTTATGATACAGTTCATCTGATAATATCATTATAACTCAATGTTATTCTGCTTGAACTTGACCAGAATTACTTACAAAATATTTATACATCTGATCAGTTCCATCGGCCATATAATAAAAATAATATCCGTCTGCTGTAGTTTCTCTTCCGGCATCAGTTGCATTAGGTCTACCTAACTCATTGTGTTTAGCTATTGCAAGTTGAGCAGCTTCTAACTCTGAAATAGCTGCTTGACTAAGTGTAGAGACATTATTGTTTGTTGCTTCATTGGGTACAGTTTTGAAATAATCATCTTGGATAATCTCACCATTATTATTCACTGTAATGATATTCCAAGTGATACCTTCTGGACCTCCATGTAGTTGATAATGAAAAGTAAACGAGCCATCAGAATTTTGTTGCCCATTTTCAAATGCATCTGAACCGCCCGATTGTGGAAGTTTTTGTCCCAGATATTGAGCTGCTTCTTCAATAGAATTTAATAAATTCGTGTGGACCACTTGTGGTTCTTCGGAAACATTTTCTTGTAAAGTAGCTACCTCACTACTTTCTGTTGTAGTCTCTGTTGATGTAGCCTCCTGATTATCAATTTTTATTTTCTCTAGTTGGTTTTTATATGTGGTAATTGTATCGTCAATTTTTTTGATTAATGAATCTACTTCCGCTTGGCTATATACATCAGTACTCTCTTTTTGTACCCATTTTTTGAGTTCATCTAATGTATTTACTTTTTGAGAAAGATCATTTTCAGTTGCTTCTTCAAGATTATCTAGTGTATTCTCTTTTAAGTCTTTATCGTCTTGTTCTTTAAAATTTGTTTTGATCTTCTTAATAGATTCTGTATAGGTATTAGTAATTTTTTTCTCCGTTTTATCTGACTTAGAGTAAGCACTGGATTCAGTAACAAATTTTTTGTACTCCGACAGTTTTGTATCTTTATCTTTTTCGGCTAAAATTTTCTCTACATTTTTTTCTATTTGTTTCATTTTACTTTTTACTACTTCAGCAGTTTTTGTTTCTGAAGTAGCCGTTTTACTTTTGTCTGTCGAAGCTGAACAACCTGCAAAAACAAAAATAGACCCTACCATAACACCCATCACTAACTTTTTTTTCCAATTCTTTGAGTACATGTGTTTTCTCCCTATTATTTTTTAGTTAATTATAACATCTTTTCATAAAATTGAGAGTGTAAAATATTTTGTGTAAATAGAAAAAAGGAAGTCCCTTCTGTAGAATAGAGTTACCACAACACATTCACAGAAGAGAGGACTTCCCTATGAACGATTTTACTACAGAAATTCTAAAGACTCTAGCGAACAAAGGCGATTTGAATGAATTATTCCGTGTCCATTTGGAGAAAGCAGTCAATACGCTTCTCAAAACGGAGTTAACGGCTTTCCTAGATTACGAAAAGTATGATCGCATTGGTTTTAACACGGGTAATTCTCGTAACGGCTCCTATGACCGTACGGTCAAGACCGAGTATGGGGAACTTCATCTCCAGATTCCGCGCGACCGCAATGGTGAGTTCAAGCAACAGACTGTTCCTGCTTATAGACGGACGAATGACACGTTAGAGGAGACCGTCATTCACCTCTTCCGAAAAGGTATTACCATGTCGGAAATCGCAGACTTGATTGAGAAAATGTATGGGCATCACTACACGCCCCAAACCATGTCCAATATAACAAAATCATTTACAGAAGAGGTAACGGCGTTTAAAGGGCGGGAGCTTCATGACCGTTATGCTGCTATTTATATGGACGCAACGTATATTCCGTTAAAGCGGAAAACCGTCGCCAAGGAAGCTATTCATATCGCAGTTGGCATTCGCCCGGACGGATCAAAGGAAGTATTGAGCTATGCGATTGCACCGACTGAATCCATCACGATTTGGGAGGAAATTTTATTGGACCTTCAAGAGCGCGGTTTGAAAAATGTCCTCCTGTTCATCACGGATGGCTTAAAGGGGATGGTAGGAGCGATTAGTCGGTTCTATCCCAAAGCTCGTTTTCAACATTGTTGTGTACACGTTTCCCGTAATATCAGTCACAAAGTGCGTGTCGATGATCGTAAGGAAGTCTGTGATGATTTTAAAATGGTGTATCAAGCCTCATCTAAAGAGGTGGCGTTGGAAGCACGTGGTGCTTTTGCGGAAAAATGGAAAACCAGCTATCCAAAAGTGGTTGAATCGATTCTTTCGAACGATCACTTGCTCACTTTCTATGATTTCCCCTTGGCCATACGCAAGAGTATTTATTCTACGAACTTGATTGAATCCTTTAATAAGCAAATCAAGAAATACAGCCACCGCAAGGAACAGTTCCAAAACGAAGAGTCGATGGAACGTTTCTTAGTCTCGTCTTTTGATACTTACAACCAAAAATTCCTAGGTCGCAGTCATAAAGGCTTTCAACAGGCCGAAGGCGAACTTGAACAAATGCTAAGCCAACTGATTGAGAATTAGAAACAATCTGCAGTAGGGAAGAATCATTTACACAAAATTATTGACGCTCCCTCGTTTGGGTGTGTCAAGAAGTTTGTGTAAATTTATTAATTAAGCCTTATTCAGTTTGATTAGTCGCTTAAAACATTGAATCCAATGTGTCTTGGCATTGTTTGAAACCTTTGTGTGCTCTACCAGCTTTTTTATTATTGTATGCGACCATTTGTGTAACAAGAAAACGGTCAAGGGCTTCTTCGTTAGGAAATTGTTCCTTAACTTTGGTTTTTCTTTTCAACTGTTTATTGAACGATTCAATAATATTAGTGGAATAGATAGTACCTCGAATTGCTTTAGGAAATTGAGTGAAGGTCAAGAGATTTTCGGTCTCTTGAAGAGAATGGGTCATCCTGGGATAACGTTTCTGCCACTTGTCAATAAAAGTTTGAATCATTTCTTTACCTTCTTGAGTAGTACTGGCGTGATGAATTTTTTTGAAATCACTGGCTACTTCTTGACGATCAGAAATACGAACTTTTCCCATAATGTTTCGATTAATGTGCACTAGGCAACGTTGAAATTTTGCCTGAGGGTAATTTCTTTCGCAGGTATTTTGAATAGCAGTCATGCCATCGACAACAATGAGTTGGACGTCAGTTAAGCCCCGAGAAACAAGACTACCTAGCAACTCTGACCATGCAATATCTGATTCCTGTGGGGCAATAAGATAGTCCAAAATTTCTTTCTCACCAGAAGAAGTAATTCCTAAGGCAATGTGTACTGCTTCTTTTTGAACAGCATCACGTCTTAACGGAATATACGTCGCGTCTAGAAATAGACAAACATATTGCGAATGAAAAATAGGACGAGAATGAAAAGCAGTCACTTGTTCGTCCACCATTTTGGTGATGTTAGAAATAGTAGTTGGACTATAATGTGAGCCATACATTTTTTCAATTAAATCAGCAATTTCTCTAGTGGTAATGCCTTTTTCATAGAGCTGAATGATGGTTGTTTCTAAACTATCAATACGATGAGTGTATGGAGGAATCAACGATTGATGAAACTCTCCTTTTCTGTCCCTAGGGACACGGACATTGATTTGACCAAACTGTGTGTCTAGTCGTCTGGTGTAATCGCCATTGCGATAGTTTCCGTTATTAAAGCGCACATAAGGATCATATCCTAAAATAGCAGTAAGTTCGCTTTCTAAAAGAGAATTCATTGTACTTTCAAGTTGATTGCGAAAAACTTCTGTTAAATTGGTATTTTCTAGTAGTGCTTGAGCGATTTCTTTGTTAAACTGATTCATAGGGAAGACCTCCGTTTGATTTGGTTTAGTCGCTTTAATCATACGAATAAGGTCTTCCTTTTTCAATACCCTAATTTACACAAACTATTTTACGCTCTCAAAAGTTAAACACCATGTTACCTTGATTATACCAAAACTCAAGTATCTTCTAAAGAGGAAAAATTCCATCAAAAATAAGGCTATTTTTCAGTCATTTTTCGAGCAATAATATTTTCTCCTCCAGCTAGATTTAAAATATTCCCTGTTAAATATTCAGCACTATCTTGACAGAGAAAGTAAATCGTCTGCGCCACATCTTCACCCGTGGCTTTTCTTTTAGAGTTGGCATTTTCAAAAGCACTTGAGATAGTGTCGGTTCTTTTTACTTTGTTGAGTTTTTCAGTTTTTTCAACGGATTTTTCCTGTTCAGCTTCTTCAGGGGCCTTTTCCTTTTTGACTTCTTCAAGAAATTTTTCTTTTCTAGTACCTTCAATGAATTTTTCTTTTTTTGCCTGTTCACTTAATTGTTCCTTTTCAGCTTCTTCAATGCTTGCTTCTTTCCACTGGGCTTTAATATCTCCGGGGCAAACCATATTTACTGTAATATTAAATTCTTTTTCTTCCACTGCTAGAGTTCTAACGGCAGCTGCCACCCCTGTTTTTGCTGCACTGTATGCTCCTCTTTGAGGCCAACCAGTCACTCGTTCAATTTGATCGTAACCTAACGTAACAATCCGTCCCCAGTTTTGCCTTTCCATATGTGGAAGAATTGCCTTCATTAAATAGAAGAAACTATTTAAATTAGTATTCATCATGTGCAGCCATTGATCCGTGGTATAGTCTTTTAATTTAATTTCTTCATGAATAAATGGACCAGCATTTAAAATTAGAATATCTAACTGACCAAAATCTTGATAAATTTTTTCAGTCATGTTCACTACTTCCTCTTCCCTTCCAATATCTCCTGGATAAAGGCGGACAGTGGTGGAAAAAGAAGTCATTAATTCTTGCTGAAATTCTTGGGCTATTTTTTGATTATGGTGATAATTTAAGGCAAGTTGATACCCAGCTTTCGCAAAAATAAGGGCTATTTGTCTCCCAATTCCTCTTGTTCCTCCTGTAATAAAGACAACTTTATTAATCAACTTCCCTACCTCCTCACTTAATGGCCATCATAAACTCTGAACGTAACGCAGGATTGTCCCGATAGACACCCCGGCTTACTAGGGTAAAAGTTTTCGCTTCTTCTTTTTTTGCCCCGCGACTTGAAACGCATAAATGTTTCGCTTCAATCGCCACCATTACACCACGTGGTTCTAAAACTGACTCAATAGCATCGGCAATTTGATTGGTCAATCTTTCTTGCACTTGAAAACGTCTGGCGTAACCTTCTACTACTCGAGCAATTTTAGATAATCCTGTTACTTTTTTATTAGGAATGTAAGCCACATGAGCCACTCCAAAAAAAGGAGCAAAATGGTGTTCACACATGGAATAAAATTCTATATCTTTCACAATAATCGGATCATTTTGGGTAATATCAAAGGTTTTTTCTAAATGAGAAGCTGGGTCTTCCCTGTAACCTGTCGTATATTCTAGAAAAGCTTTGACTACTCTAAACGGTGTTTTATCTAAATCAGGATTTTTTTCGTCTTGTCCACACAAGGTCATTAAGGTTTTTAAGGCGTTCTCTATTTCATGAACATCTTCTAGTTTTTCTT
Source organism: Enterococcus sp. DIV0901a (assembly GCF_051711525.1). NCBI lineage: Bacteria > Bacillati > Bacillota > Bacilli > Lactobacillales > Enterococcaceae > Enterococcus > Enterococcus sp. DIV0901a. The sequence continues at coordinate 94,391 of NZ_JBIOMW010000002.1, forward strand.
GAAATTGGGAAGAATTTTTATTTAAGTTGGGAAAATTACTTTCTAATAAATTTTCTTCGCTATAGCGGTCTTCATTATAATCTTCATTCATCATCATTTGTCATGTCTCCTTAGTTACTGATGATTTGAGAGCGTAAAATAGTTTGTGTAAATTAGGGTATTGAAAAAGGAAGACCTTATTCGTATGATTAAAGCAACTAAACCAAATCAAACGGAGGTCTTCCCTATGAATCAGTTTAACAAAGAAATCGCTCAAGCACTACTAGAAAATACCAATTTAACAGAAGTTTTTCGCAATCAACCTGAAAGTACAATGAATTCTCTTTTAGAAAGCGAACTTACTGCTATTTTAGGATATGATCCTTATGTGCGCTTTAATAACGGAAACTATCGCAATGGCGATTACACCAGACGACTAGACACACAGTTTGGTCAAATCAATGTCCGTGTCCCTAGGGACAGAAAAGGAGAGTTTCATCAATCGTTGATTCCTCCATACACTCATCGTATTGATAGTTTAGAAACAACCATCATTCAGCTCTATGAAAAAGGCATTACCACTAGAGAAATTGCTGATTTAATTGAAAAAATGTATGGCTCACATTATAGTCCAACTACTATTTCTAACATCACCAAAATGGTGGACGAACAAGTGACTGCTTTTCATTCTCGTCCTATTTTTCATTCGCAATATGTTTGTCTATTTCTAGACGCGACGTATATTCCGTTAAGACGTGATGCTGTTCAAAAAGAAGCAGTACACATTGCCTTAGGAATTACTTCTTCTGGTGAGAAAGAAATTTTGGACTATCTTATTGCCCCACAGGAATCAGATATTGCATGGTCAGAGTTGCTAGGTAGTCTTGTTTCTCGGGGCTTAACTGACGTCCAACTCATTTGTTGCCGATGGCATGACTGCTATTCAAAATACCTGCGAAAGAAATTACCCTCAGGCAAAATTTCAACGTTGCCTAGTGCACATTAATCGAAACATTATGGGAAAAGTTCGTATTTCTGATCGTCAAGAAGTAGCCAGTGATTTCAAAAAAATTCATCACGCCAGTACTACTCAAGAAGGTAAAGAAATGATTCAAACTTTTATTGACAAGTGGCAGAAACGTTATCCCAGGATGACCCATTCTCTTCAAGAGACCGAAAATCTCTTGACCTTCACTCAATTTCCTAAAGGGTTCTGTTGCGAAGTTTGAAAATCAAACGCGCCCTCTCTGAACTCCAAATATCTTAGGCTGTTATTCCCATTAATACCTTGATTTCAGTAGACACCGAAAAGCCGAAGAGCGTTCCATTTCTTCGGTTCTTTTTATATATTCCTCGAATGGTCTCCATGCCCTTAATCGTGGAAGAGGCTGTACGGAGACTTTGATAAAATTTATTTCGTCGTTTAATAGGTCGATGGTCTTGTTCTAGTGAACTACTCACCACTTAGCTAAACCTGACGGTTCTTAACGCTTGAAGTGGGAGCTTCTTGGGAATAGAGCATACTTGATAGCGTATTTCTTTACTAACAGCGGTGTCTCTTATTTACCAAGCTATCCCCGTAGTTCCTACGGTTCTTGATGATTGGATCTAAGCCAATCCCATAGAATGTAGTCTTAGACCTTCGGTCAGAATATTGATACTAGCATTGATATCACGATCATGATGAGTATGACAAACAGGACAAGTCCATTCTCGAATTTCAAGAGATTTCTTGCCATCTTTATGTCCGCACTCTGAACAAATCTGACTAGACGGAAACCATTTATCTACTTTGATGATTTTTCGTCCATACCAGTCAGCCTTGTATTGTAATTTAGTCACAAACTTTGACCAAGAAACATCAGAAATACTTTTAGCTAATTTATGATTTCGCAACATACCTTTTGTGTTTAAGTCTTCAATACAGATAATATCGTGATTTTTGATCATTTCTGTACTCAACTTATTCAGAAAATCAGTACGTTGATTCATTACTTTTTCATGCAATCTAGCTACTTTGCGTTTTTGTTTTTGATAATTTTTAGCTTCAAATAGATTGGTACCTTTATTTTTAGCCAATAAAGCACGCCTAGACAATTTGCGTTGTTCACGCTTTAGTTTCTTTTCCATTTTGGACGTGAATTTATTATTATCAATTTTTTGTCCATCAGAAAGAATCGCAAAGTCCATAATGCCTAAGTCAATACCAATTGTGGAATTAGTTTTAGGTAATTCGATAATTTCTTCTTTACACAACAAAGAAATATAGTATTTACCGCTAGAATGACGTGATATTGTAGCAGATTTGATAATCCCTTTTGGTTGTCTATGAAGCTTAATTCTTACTAATGACTTCAATTTAGGAACTTTGATGAATTTACTATCAATCAAAGCAATTGTACCATTTTGATTATTCGTTGTATAACTCTGAACAGGATTTTTCTTACTTTTGAAACGTGGAAATCCAACGGATTTATCCCGAAAAAAATTCTTGTATGCTTTATCTAAATTAAGTTGGGCATTGGCTAAAGCAAGGCTATCAATTTCTTTCAAAAACGGAAATTCTTTCTTGTATTTAGCTGGTGTCGGAAAAGTCATTTTTTTAGAAGAATCATTTTTAACTTCTTCATACGCCTTTTTTCGGTCATCAAGCATTAGATTGTAGACCTTACGGACACAACCAAAAGATTTGGCAAAGAAGATTTCTTGTTCCTCTGTTGGATAGATTCTGAATTTGTATGCTTTTAGTTGTTCCATAAAGTTCACCTACTTTCTATTTATGATTGTTTCCTTGATTTTGGATATACTTCTTAATCACATCAATTGGTGCGCCACCAGTTGTCAGAAGACAAAAGCTTTTAGACCAGAACATTTCTTTCCAAAGAAATTGTTTGACTCTTGGAAAGTCACGTTTTATCAATCTTGAGCTGGCACTTTTATAGGCATTGATGAATTTTGTCAATTCTGTTTTAGGTTGAGCTTTGAACATAATATGAACGTGGTCTTTATCATGATTCCACTCCACTAAAGTAATGTGATACGATTCTGAAATTCTTTCAAAAGTAGTTTTGGCATAATCAGATATTTCATCATCAATCACTTGTCTACGATATTTCGTTACTAAAACAAGGTGGTAATAAAGAAGAAATACTGAATGATTATTTGTATCTAATTCCATGTTATATCAACTCATTTCTTGTATAGACTGATTGTAACATGGGACAAAATAAAAAGGCAATACGCCTTAGTTGTCGGTCTTCGAGTTACCAACGGTAACCCTCATACCGAACGGCATTCATCACCCACCTATAGAGGATGGGCGACTTCTGCCTAATTCTGTTAAACGTTCTAAAAGATCTAGTTGTGCTTTAGATAGATGCCCATCTTCACGTCCAAAAAATATTAATTTGTTCCACCATGGTTTATTTGTATTGTGTTGTTGTAACCTAGAAAAAATAGAATTAGAGGCTTGACCTACATAACGTTTATTATCTCCTAGTAATATATATATACCTGGTTTTTGAGATTCCTCAATTAATTGAATTGCTGGTAAATCGTCTTTATTGGCAATAACTACAAAAGTAGGTTCATCATAAAAAACAGAAATATTATCATTTCCAGATTCTCGATTAATAAATATATGGTATGGCATAACGTCCTCCTTTTAGGGTTATTATATCATTAAAATAAATAAACAGCCCCTTTAATCTGACAGTTAGATTAAAAGGACTGTTTTAATAGTTTTTTATAGGAGTTATTATCTGATTATAGACCCTGTAAAAATATAGAATCTTTTGTTTTATATATTTATGAGCGCCAATAAATATATAGGCTATTTGCTATCGATGAAATCGTCCGTCAGATCAATTGGGTTTAAAATCTTATAAGCAAGAGTTACCATACTTTTATATTCATCTTCGGAATCCAAATAAATTTGAATTATTTTACCTATCGCTAGATAGTTTTTATCATTGATCCATACGATCCCGTCTCCTTCTCTCAATGATGCACCCCAATTAATATCAACTACTTTATCAAAGTCAATATCAGCGGGTTTATTTATTCTGTCAAAATTTTCAAAGTTATGAATTCTCATCATCTTATTGACTTTTTTATAGGAGTAAATTGTATCACTTCCTGCACTTGTCCAATGAGTTATAAATTCCATTGGTGAAATACCTAATTTAAAGTCTCCGCCGTTAAGTAGGTACTGAAAAGAGATTTCGCCTTCTGATTGTGGTTTGAAATTCATTAAATTGGCTGAATCATTCAAAAATTTTATTTTTTCAACACTATTATAGTACCTTTCAATTCTGTCTTGAGCATCAGGTTTTGTTTCCACCTTGATATTTAGAAATAGTTCGTCACGTATAGTTGATATTAATTCAAATAGTCCTTTTTTATTCTCCTGCGAAAACGGTGTATCGAATTTTAATTGACTGATATACTTTCCTTCAAAAAAATCGGGCAGATCAGTAAATGATTCGATATCAATTATGGCAATTATAAATGGACTTTTAGCTTGTTTTTTTATTAATTCTATTTCGTTATATACGCCGGTTGCTGAATCGCTTATTTTTTTTAAATAAGTTTGCGTACAAATACAAATAACAAAGTGAGAACTATCAATACCGTTCTTCATGAATTCATCAAGTTTAGTTCCAGGGTGGTTTTCCAATACATCAAGATGGACTCGAAACCCCCAAGATTGCAAATAAATTGCTAACCATTGTGAAAAATTTTTAACTTTCTTGTCTAGTGGCTCGTCTTTTTCCCAAGCATATGAAATAAAAATAGACTTATTCAACACTTCTACACCCTCCTTATGTAATTAATAATCACTTTGCAAACATTTTTTGTAAAAAGCCTTTTTTCTGTTCTTTCAATAAATCTAATTTCCGTTGATGAAGAGCGATAGTGTCATCTAGCTGTTTAAAGAATGAACCGATTTTTTGTTGTTCCTGAACTAATATGGGAATCATAAAATTAAACGAATCAATTTCTTTTGACAATACATTTGGCTGAGCGCCTGAAACTAGAACAGAATCAAGTTGCATCATGAATAATTCTGAACGGACGATTGTGGAAATAAACCCGTAGTCAATATTTTCTACAGACTGAAAATAACCAACTCGCTGGTTTTGATAAGGATATTAAAGCACTCACAAAGTGTAAGGGTGGGGTGGTAAAAAAATGTTTCCGCAAAAAAGACCCCCACCTTTATAGTGAGAGTCTATACTTTTAGCGTTTGATATGTGATTCTAATCGCTTATCTAGACAAATTGAGCTAATGAATGGAACAAAAACTTTCTCAACAAAAATATCTAATTTCTTTGGCATTTCACTCATCCTCCTCGATTATTACATCAGTAGAAGGGTCTGCTACCATCAATAAATCTATCTGTTCATTAGGTTTCTGATAGGTCACGCCAGACATTGCCATCAATTCAGGGATTGTGTTTTGTCCGTCTTTTGCGGTAAAGAATTTCAGACCGCTAATCTTGACGTTATCGACACCATCTTCAAATTCCATCTCTGCTTGATGGTCGGTCATATAGAGCAACAAGTCCTGCTTCCATCACGATAAGCTCCTTTTCTTCCATATCATTCAACAGTACATCAACTTGTTTGCGGCGATTGTTGTCGCCATCTTCATTGCATGGAAAAAAGAACTGGTCTACAGAGATGTCAAGCAAGGTAGTAATGAGATAAAATTTGTTAAGCCTTGGGTGCTGCCCCCTGTTCTCTATATACATAATAGAGCGTGGCGTAAGGTCTACCAGTTGGGCAAGATATTCCTGTGTCCACCCTTTTGCTTCCCGAGCTTTTTTTATCGCTATACCTAACGGCTTAAAATCAAGTTTTCTTTCATCTTGGTACATTTTAATATCACCCTATATCATTGTACATTTCGGGTGATGATATTTGAACGAAGTATGATTTTATGTTTAGTAGTGTATAATTTCGTATTAGTGGAGAGAAACTTGCTATTATTCGTCATTCCGTATATAATAATTATATACTCTTTGCGAAAGGAAGTTGATATTATGGATTACATTTCTGTGAAAGCCGCTTCTGAAAAATGGGGCATATCGGAAAGACGGATACAAAAATTATGTGAGGAAAATCGCATTGACGGAACTGAAAAATTTGGTCGTGCATGGATGATACCAAAAGATGCAGAAAAACCCGTTGATGGACGTATGAAAACAAGGAACAAACAGGAGGAGAATCATGGAATTTAATGAAAAGCTACAACAGCTTAGGACTGGAAAGAACTTAACGCAGGAACAACTTGCGGAGCAATTATATGTATCAAGAACAGCCATTTCAAAATGGGAAAGCGGCAAGGGTTACCCTAACATTGAGTCGCTCAAGTGTATTTCTAAATTCTTTTCTGTGACCATAGATGAACTACTATCGGGCGAAGAACTGATTACACTTGCCGAAACTGAAAATCGTTCCAACTTGAAAAAGATTTACAACTATATTTATGGAATATTGGATATGATGGCAGTTGCGTTTATATTTCTTCCGTTATATGGAAACTCTGTTGGCGGTTATGTTTATGCGGTCAATCTACTATCATTTACAGCCACCACACCATTCAATCTTGCAGTCTACTGGAGTGCTTTTGCCGCCTTGATTGTAATAGGGATTGCTAAAATAATACTTACCCATTTAGATAAAGAAACATGGGGCGGCATTGCTACAAAATGCTCCCTTGGACTCACTGCTTTGGCTATCTGTTTCTTAGCAGCAGCAAGAGAACCATATATAACAGCACTTATGTTTCTGCTGTTTGTCGCAAAAATAGTTGTTTGGATTAAGCAGAACGGAACAAAGTAAAAACGATATAAATCCCTTGAAATAGGCTCTGACACGATAAGTGTCGGGTCTTTTTTTCATGTTGACATGATAGATGTAGGCGATGTGACGGTAGGTTTCTTGGCTTTTGATATAGCTCCTGTGATAATAAGATTGTGGTCAGTGAAAACAAGAACAGCAACCAACGGAAAGGAAAATCAAATATGGATTATATCATTGAAACAGAAAATCTTACGAAGCGATACGGAACAGCCACCGTTGTCGATAAGGTCAATCTTCATGTGCCAACGGGCAAAATTTATGGTTTGCTCGGCAGAAACGGAGCAGGCAAAACCACAGCAATGAAAATGATGTTGCAGCTTGCTTTCCCAACGGAGGGAACGGTACGCTTGTTTGGCACAAACTATAAGGAAAATATCCATACCCTTTATAGCAAAGTAGGCTCTATTATCGAAACACCGGGATTTTACAGTAATTTAACAGGGTATGAGAATTTGCAAATTCTCGCTAAACTGCGAGGGGGAGTATCTAAAAGTGGAGTAGAAAAAGCTCTTGAAGTTGTGGGGCTGCATAAGGAGAAAAGAAAAGTCTTTTCCGATTATTCCCTCGGAATGAAGCAACGGCTTGGTATTGCCGCCGCCATTATGCACGAGCCGGAGCTTTTAATACTTGACGAACCGATTAACGGACTTGACCCCATTGGAATAGTTGAAATACGCTCATTTTTATCTGAACTTAGTCACAATCATGGCATTACCATTTTTATCTCAAGCCATGTTTTAAGCGAGATTGAACAGATAGCAGATATTATCGGCGTTATGCACGAGGGGCATTTAGTAGAGGAAGTGAATATATCCGAGCTTCACAAAAGGAATCGAAAATACATTCAATTTGATTTATCTGACAGTGAGATAGCCGGAAAGATTTTAGAAAACCACTACCACATGACGGATTTTACAGTGCAGGACGGTACGGTGAGAATTTATGACTTTAGCCAAAGTGTTGGAGAAATCAATCGAGAATTTGCACGAAATGGACTGCTCGTGACAAGGATAAATGATAGTGAGGAAAACTTAGAGGACTACTTTTCTAAACTGATTGGAGGTGGCGGTATTGCTTAATCTTATTTCTTGTGAATTATTAAAACTAAAGCGTTCAAAAATGGTGCTAATTAGTGTGGCAGGGGTATTATCTACCCCACTTTTGATGTTAATAGAAGCCTTGCAAACACATTTTGATAAGCCGGAGATTATCTTTACCTTGTCTGACATATACAGCGACAGTGTACTGTATATCATGCTGCTGGTAAACATGATGATATATGTGGCAATTGCAGCTTACTTGTTTAGCAGAGAGTACACAGAAAGCACACTCAAAACCATATTGCCCATACCCATTTCAAGGACAAAACTATTAATTGGAAAATTTTGCACCCTGCTTCTTTGGATTGTTATGCTCACCCTTGTAACATGGGCAGGTATATTTATCGCTTGTGGGCTATATCACGCTGTCTTTACATTGGAGGGATATAGCTTACTAGTGGCAATAGTATGGCTCCCCAAGTTTTTGTTTGGCAGTATCCTGATGTTTTTAACAGTTTCTCCTTTTGTGTTTGTTGCTATGAAAACAAAAGGATTTGTCGCCCCGATGATTGGCTCTGCCGTGATTGTCATGGGAAGTGCCGCACTTTCAAATCAAGAATGGGGAGCGTTGTATCCGTGGACAGCCACCTATTTCTTGGTGCAGGGTAAACTTCAGAGTACCGGCTATCCTACACTGCTGTCTGTATCTATTATTATTCTTGTATCAGCAGTTGGTTTTCTTATGACCTTTCATCATTTTAAAAAGGAGGATTTGAAATAATGGTACTTGATTTTATAGAAATTGTGAACTACTCACCACTTAGCTAAACCTGACGGTTCTTAACGCTTGAAGTGGGAGCTTCTTGGGAATAGAGCATACTTGATAGCGTATTTCTTTACTAACAGCGGTGTCTCTTATTTACCAAGCTATCCCCGTAGTTCCTACGGTTCTTGATGATTGGATCTAAGCCAATCCCATAGAATGTAGTCTTAGACCTTCGGTCAGAATATTGATACTAGCATTGATATCACGATCATGATGAGTATGACAAACAGGACAAGTCCATTCTCGAATTTCAAGAGATTTCTTGCCATCTTTATGTCCGCACTCTGAACAAATCTGACTAGACGGAAACCATTTATCTACTTTGATGATTTTTCGTCCATACCAGTCAGCCTTGTATTGTAATTTAGTCACAAACTTTGACCAAGAAACATCAGAAATACTTTTAGCTAATTTATGATTTCGCAACATACCTTTTGTGTTTAAGTCTTCAATACAGATAATATCGTGATTTTTGATCATTTCTGTACTCAACTTATTCAGAAAATCAGTACGTTGATTCATTACTTTTTCATGCAATCTAGCTACTTTGCGTTTTTGTTTTTGATAATTTTTAGCTTCAAATAGATTGGTACCTTTATTTTTAGCCAATAAAGCACGCCTAGACAATTTGCGTTGTTCACGCTTTAGTTTCTTTTCCATTTTGGACGTGAATTTATTATTATCAATTTTTTGTCCATCAGAAAGAATCGCAAAGTCCATAATACCTAAGTCAATACCAATTGTGGAATTAGTTTTAGGTAATTCGATAATTTCTTCTTTACACAACAAAGAAATATAGTATTTACCGCTAGAATGACGTGATATTGTAGCAGATTTGATAATCCCTTTTGGTTGTCTATGAAGCTTAATTCTTACTAATGACTTCAATTTAGGAACTTTGATGAATTTACTATCAATCAAAGCAATTGTACCATTTTGATTATTCGTTGTATAACTCTGAACAGGATTTTTCTTACTTTTGAAACGTGGAAATCCAACGGATTTATCCCGAAAAAAATTCTTGTATGCTTTATCTAAATTAAGTTGGGCATTGGCTAAAGCAAGGCTATCAATTTCTTTCAAAAACGGAAATTCTTTCTTGTATTTAGCTGGTGTCGGAAAAGTCATTTTTTTAGAAGAATCATTTTTAACTTCTTCATACGCCTTTTTTCGGTCATCAAGCATTAGATTGTAGACCTTACGGACACAACCAAAAGATTTGGCAAAGAAGATTTCTTGTTCCTCTGTTGGATAGATTCTGAATTTGTATGCTTTTAGTTGTTCCATAAAGTTCACCTACTTTCTATTTATGATTGTTTCCTTGATTTTGGATATACTTCTTAATCACATCAATTGGTGCGCCACCAGTTGTCAGAAGACAAAAGCTTTTAGACCAGAACATTTCTTTCCAAAGAAATTGTTTGACTCTTGGAAAGTCACGTTTTATCAATCTTGAGCTGGCACTTTTATAGGCATTGATGAATTTTGTCAATTCTGTTTTAGGTTGAGCTTTGAACATAATATGAACGTGGTCTTTATCATGATTCCACTCCACTAAAGTAATGTGATACGATTCTGAAATTCTTTCAAAAGTAGTTTTGGCATAATCAGATATTTCATCATCAATCACTTGTCTACGATATTTCGTTACTAAAACAAGGTGGTAATAAAGAAGAAATACTGAATGATTATTTGTATCTAATTCCATGTTATATCAACTCATTTCTTGTATAGACTGATTGTAACATGGGACAAAATAAAAAGGCAATACGCCTTAGTTGTCGGTCTTCGAGTTACCAACGGTAACCCTCATACCGAACGGCATTCATCACCCACCTATAGAGGATGGGCGACTTCTGCCTAATTCTGTTAAATTCCTAATGAACTTTATCAAAAAACATGATTTTAAGGTGTTTGGTTGGTATCGAATTGTGCTTGGTATACTTGTTGTACTTATAACAGTAATGTGATAGAAAAACAATTCCATAAGCAATAATCTGCCGCACGACGGCAAAAGAAAAAAGCCGTCGTACAGCAGACATATTTTCACGCCTATGAAACGGTGGCTTTGATTTTCAGAGCCGCCGTTTCTTTGCGTTTACACAAACCAATGACGACTGATAGGAACACGGCGGTATCCAAGGAGGTATCGCCGTGTTTTCTTTTGCCCTAACACTTGGTAATTTATCAAAAAAATCCTTACCACATTGTGGGACGATTACGGGCAAGAACACGAAAATAAAAACTACATAATACGAAACAAATACACCTATGCCCGATTGAGATTTTATGAATTTCAGTCTGGCATTTTTGCGTATATAGACCCCCGGTGTCGTTCACCCCCACCGTCCTTTCAAATTCGCACTAAACCAAAATTTGAAAGGATGGTACAACCATGAAAAAAATAAACTTGAAAGATTACTATTCCCACATAACTGTGGACACATATATTGACATTCCCGATGAGGTATTTAACATCTTTGAAGAATATCGCAAGGCAGAGCAAGCCTACCAAAGCCGCATACGCTACCATAAAGCCTACTACTCTCTTGACCGTGGTGACGGTATTGAACATACTGCCTTGTTTGTTTCCCTCTCACCCGATGAGATTTACGAGCGTAAGCTCACAACCGAACAGCTCCATGCTGCCATTGCCACCCTGCCGGATAAGCAGGCAAAACGTATTTATGCTCACTACTTTTTAGGAATGAGCAAAGCAGCTATTGCCAAGGCAGAGGGTACATCAGCAAGTAGCGTAAAAGATGCAATCCGCAGAGGACTATGTAGTTTAGAAAAGTATTTGAAAAATAATTTCTAATCTACCCACGTCGTTTACCCCTCTTTTTCTAAAGGTATATAAGAGGAAGTTTTTTTCTCTTATATACCAAACAGCATAATTGTTCCTTGACAACTGAATATACGATATTTTGAGTACATTACTTATGTGAGCCGAAAGGCAAAGCGACTTAACAGACATCGCCATAACAGCGGTATGGGGAGGTGATTATACTACCGCCCGAGCGATAAATGGACTGTTAGACCGAGTGTGGCACACTCGTCCGCAATGACCCACATAAGGGATAATGATACTTCGATACGTTTAGCCCTCAATACGATTAAAACGGAGGGAGTTCCTACGGTATGCGTGGCTTTTGAAAGGACGAGCTACGGTATCATGGGGCTATGATAGCTGTGCCAACAGCAACTCAAAATATCCCCTTTGTCGGGGTGCGTGGCAAATACGACAATATGATGTAATCAAAAACCAATCGCACTATAAATTTACAGTGCGGTTGGTTTTGCATTTTTAACTATGGTGACAAACTTTTCATAAATGAAATAACTGCTTATAATCTATATAAGCGATACACTTGGAGGTGATTGCGAATGGAAAATATCAACAGCATATCTGAAAATACTGCTACAACCACTACACCTGATGAAGTTCGTACAAAAACAAAAGCATATCAAGATTTCATCAATGTGCTTTCGCAAATTATTGAAAAACATGGTGCAGAGGTTTTAAATGAGATAAATAGTGCTAAGTAAAGATGTTTTCCAATAATTTATTGGAGGTATGACTATGAATAGGAGTGGGAAAAAATGTGTACTTTATCCTCGTGTAAGTACAGAAATGCAAGTTGACGGTTTTAGTTTAGATGGTCAGAAAAATAGCTTAAAACGATTTGCAGATAGAGAAGAAATGGAGATTGTAAATATTTATGAGGATGCTGGAAAATCCGGAAAATCTATAGATGGCAGACCTGCATTTAAGCAAATGTTATTCGATATTGAAAACGGGCTGGAAATTGAGTATATCTTAGTTTATAAGCTATCTCGCTTTGGCAGAAATGCAGCCGACATTTTAAACTCTTTAGAACACGTTCAATCCTTTGGTGTAAATTTGATTTGCATTGAAGAAGGGATTGACTCATCACAGACAAGCGGGAAACTTTTAATATCTGTATTGTCTGCTGTTGCTGAAATAGAGCGTGAAAACATCATAGAACAAACCATGAACGGACGAAAAGAAAAAGCCCGTCAAGGCGGTTGGAATGGTGGTTTTGCCCCTTATGGCTACTACCTCAAAGATAAGCAACTTTATATCCAAGAAAATGAAGCCGAAGCGATACGAATCATCTTTGATAAATATGTAAATGGAATGGCAATACTTTTTTTGACAAAAATTATAAAGTGTAAAAATCAGGTGCTTGTTATCTAATCCGATTGTCCTTGACAACGAGTCACCATGGACGTGGAACAACCGTGGCGAAGCAACGATTAAATGTATCTGCCACTACGCAACGCTACCACATCCATGCTCATTATCAAGGATTCGCTCCGCCAATCTCAGATTTCGAATGCCGATTGGTGTCTCATACCCCAAAGAACCATGTAACCGAAGATAATTCCACCAATTGACGTAATCAAATAATTGTAGTTTGAGTTGATTCAATGTGTCAAATGTATTCGGATAAACAAATTCTACTTTAAATGATTTATAGGTTGATTCTGCCACTGCATTATCATAAGGACAGCCTTTCTTGCTCAGTGATCGTTCGATGTCAAATGTCTCTAAGATCGTATCAATCAGTTTATTATCAAATTCTTTCCCACGATCTGTATGGAAGATTTTGACTTCAGTCAAAGGATGGGAGATACTTTGGAAAGCACTTTTGACCAACGCTGCATCTTTGTTCGGACCACAGGAATGACCAATGATCTCACGATTGAATAAATCAATAATGAAACAAACATAACACCACGTTGTGCCAGCTCTTACATAAGTCAGATCTGTGATGATTGCTTCCAAAGGTTCACGTTCAGTGAAGGCACGATCCAAGGTATTGCCAATATCGGAGTGATTTACATTCGATGTATGCTTTCGATAATTTGCTTTTGTATAATTTGATTTCAAACCTCGTCTGTTCATGATTTGACTGATTTTGCGACGACTAACTAGGATATCACGTTTTGCCAGAGCAGCTTTGATTTTCCGCGTACCATAGTTCTTGCGGCTACGATTGAATTCTTCTGTTACGGCGGCTTCAAGCGCAGCTTCACTCGGCTTTTTCTTTGTTTTGTAGTAATACGTTTGACGGGAAATATTTAATAATTTACACATCGCTGATATGGAATATGTATGCTTGTTTGCATCAATCACTTGTCTTTTCGTCCGAATATCAGCGCTGCTTGCTTTAAAATATCATTCTCCATCTCAAGTTGTTGGTTTCGTTTGCGTAAGGCTATAAGCTCTTTTTCCGTTGGGGTCAGATTATCGGCTTCTTTGAATGAACCTGTCTTTTTTGCCTGACGGACCCATTTGTCAAAAGACGATGGTGTTAGTTCATATTCTCTGATGATGTCGGCCCTTGGTTTTCCAGAGTTTAGTAAATCGACCATTTGTTGTTTAAATTCTTGCGTATATGTTCTGCGTTCTCTTCTTTGCGACATAACATGATTCCTCCAGTGTGTTTTCTTATAGTTTACACACCTTATCTTTTCTGTCTAGTTTATTGTAGCCTATCCAAAATGACAATATGGGTTTTAATAAAATTGCGAAATACCTTAACCTTCAAGGCGTAGAAAAGGTAAAACGTGATAACGGTACACTTTCACAATGGAGTACACATTTCGTTAGGATGATTCTTGACAATCCTGTGTACTGTGGAAAAATTGCTTTTGGCAGACGAACAAGAGAAAAGGTCAAAGGTACTAAAAATGAATATCGCCAAGTACGTCAAGATGATTACATTATTGCAGATGGGCAACATGACGCTATCATAGATGAAGAACTTTGGAATCAAGCACATGAAAAACGGGAAATCACAGGTGTAAAATCTCCATCTAAAATTGGTCGAGATAGAGCCCATTTGTTAAGCGGTATTCTAAAATGCCCTAAATGTGGCGGCCCGATGTACACCAATAAACACGCTTGGACAAACAAGGACGGTACATATAAAGAGGTTTATTATTATGTGTGCAGCAAGGCTCGGACAGCCAGAGGAAAAACCTGCGAGTATAAGTCAATGCTCAAAAAGACTGATATTGAGCCACTCGTCATTGAAGCAATCAGAGAGCTAATTAAAAATCAAGATTTTGCGACAGAAATCAAATCAAAAATAGGCAAAGAAATTGATACGTCTACTTTAAACAGAGGGCTAAAAAACTATGAAGCTAAACTTCGAGAAGTAGATTTAAATAAAAGTCGCCTTGAGAATGAAATAGACAGCCTACCGGAAGATACTCGTTTTAGAGAACGTAAAATTAACGATATGACATTCAGACTTGATGGTCTGTATGATATTATCATAGAATTAGAAGAAAAAATTGAAGATGTCAAGCTACGTCGCAAAGCTGTAGAGCAAGATGCTATTACATTAGAAAATATCTACACCCTATTGGCAAACTTTGATAAAGTGTATGACAAAATCAATGATGAAGAGAAAAAATCCCTAATTTCTTCGTTAATCAAAGAAATAGAGATTTTCCCATGTGACGAGGCTGATTTGCCTCTAAAGTCTATTTTATTTAATTTTCCTGTTTATAAAGACGGTGGAGATGTTTGTTGGTTTTTGTGGGACAAAAGTACTACCGTCTCTGGTGTTATAAAGTGTCACTACTTTATTCCTTACCTGTTGTTGCACCTGACATGGCTAGGACTGCTGATTTATCTGGAAGAATATATTTGTCATCCTTATCCTGTTCATCATAATATGCAAAATCTCCACCTACCTCCCCGCTGGAAAGAATATTTGAAATTCTAACAATTGGCACACCAGTGTTCCTGAATTTAGAGCTTTTGAATGCAAAACCGCCACGTAAGGGAGCTATATCACCCAACTTACGCTCTTCCCAATCTTCCGTAAATCCTGGAAAACGGATTTCTGGCACTTTTGCTCCGTTTTTAGGGAACATTTTTTGTAAGAATCCTTTTTTCGTTTCCTTCAGCAAATCTAACTTACGTTGATGAAGGGCGATAGTGTTATCCAGCTGCTTGAAGAATGAACCGATTTTGTTTTGTTCCTCAATTGTAGGGACACTTATTATAGCTTCTTTAATATCAGTAGAATTAATACTTTCAAATGTTGATCCAGTGCTATATCTAGTCCAATACCCGTCGGACTTCATTTTACCAAGATTCTGAAATATAAATTCATTACCTTTTATGGCAGCAACACCTCGACCAATAACCACGTCATAAGCTGTTTTACCAATATCTCCAACCGGTGCTCGGACACTTAGAATGAGATCATCTTTTTCAGCTTGTTTAGTAACTTGAGTTGTCCATACTCTCGGGAAAACACGACCATTTTTCATGTCAGCATTACCTTGCACAAGAATATAATCATTAGGATCATCAGTATAATTTTCTGAATTAGGAGACTGTCCCATCACTATTCGAACTTCGTCTCCCAACTTACGCTCTTCCCAATCATCCGTAAATCCAGGAAACCGAATTTCTGGTTGCGTATCATTGCTCATGTTTGAATACCTCCAACGCACCTTGCAACCACGCTTCATTTTCAGGTGTTGTTTGCAAAGAAGAGAGTGCTTCCAAGAGTTCTTTTTCTAGCACTTGCTGTTCTTGTCGTATCTTCTTGATGTCATTTCCGACATGAACCATATCAATTGGTTCTTCTTCTTCGAACGTATCTACATAGCGTGGGATATTTAAGTTATAGTCATTTTCTTTGATTTCATCAAAGGTTGCCAAATGAGCGTATTTCTCGACATCTTTTCTTTCAGCGTAGGTTTCGAGGATTTTTTGAATGTTTTCTTCCGATAATTTATTCTGATTTTTTCCTTTGACAAATTCTCGACTAGCGTCAATGAATAATACATCTCGAGTTTGGCGGTTCTTTTTCAATACAATCACTGTCGTTGGAATCGATGTACCAAAAAACAAGTTCGCAGGCATACCGATCACGGCATAAATACTGCCGTCTTCTAATAATTTTTGACGAATGACCCCTTCTGCAGCGCCACGGAATAAAACTCCGTGTGGTAAGACGATGGCCATGGTACCTGTTTCCTTCAAATGATAGAACCCATGAAGAAGAAACGCAAAATCTGCTTTGGATTTTGGCGCTAATTTTCCATAACGATTAAACCGAGAATCATCTAAGAAAGTCGTATCTGCTGACCAATTAGCCGAATAAGGTGGGTTCATCACTACTGCATCAAATGTGTAAGGTTCATCTGTTGGCCAGTCCTTATTCAGCGTATCCCCATTGCGGAGATTCATTTCTTCGGCATCTACCCCATGTAAAATCAAGTTCATTTTTGCTAGATTGTATGTCGTTGTATTTAATTCTTGCCCATGATATTTAACATTATCTGGGTGAGTTAAGTAGTTACGTACGTTTAACATCAATGAACCTGAACCCATGGTTGGGTCAAAGACACTAAAGAATCGTCGTTCTTTTTGATCCAACGTTACGATTTGTGCCATCATATCAGAAACCATATGAGGTGTGTAAAATTCTCCGGCTTTCTTCCCTGCTTCTGAAGCAAATTGACTGATCAGAAATTCATACGCATCCCCGATCACGTCCCCATCGTGTCCTAAAACATCTACGTCGTTTAATTTCTTGATAACTTCGGTAATCGTGACATTTCGTTGTTGCTCATCTGTTCCTAGTTTTTTTGATTGGAGATCCACATCATCAAATAACCCATTAAATTGGTTATAAGTAGAAGACAATTGCACAAAGGCTTTATTTAAATCATTCAATTGGAACGTTGCTTGTTTTGCTTGATCCGCTAAGACGTTGAAAAGATACTCTGGTGAGATCGAATACCCCAAAATATCAACGATTGTGGCAATCAGGTCTTCTTTTGATTCTTCATCTGAAAGTAATTCACGATACAACATTGTTTGTTTGCTTACTGTGTCATATTCCTCTAAGGATTCATCTGCTAAAAGAACCACTTGTTCCAACAAACGGTCGGATAAATATTTATAGAAAATCAGTCCCAATAAATAATTTTT
Source organism: Enterococcus sp. DIV0901a (assembly GCF_051711525.1). NCBI lineage: Bacteria > Bacillati > Bacillota > Bacilli > Lactobacillales > Enterococcaceae > Enterococcus > Enterococcus sp. DIV0901a. The sequence continues at coordinate 112,101 of NZ_JBIOMW010000002.1, forward strand.
ATATTCTGACGCATCCATTTTACTACGGAGATTATCTGCCGCACTAAATAATTTTTGATTTAATTCTGCACCCAAAAAGATACACTCCTATCTCTTATTTAAAGTTGCTATATACCCTCTTATTTTAGCATACTCCCTTTTAGAAAAAGCAAAAAAAATAGAAAGAATCTTATTCTTGATAACAAGCTACGTGACGTATATGCCTAACAAAAATAGAACTTTTGAATCAATCTTAAATGAAGGTTTAACCACAGAACCGGCATCCATTATTTTTGATGAAGTTATCGATGACGTTGAAGATAGTAAGTATCATAAAAATTTAAAAGAACTTTTTTATTTTGCACTCAACAATGGACCAAGTTTGTTCACTGGTATATCAGTACCTGATAGTGATAATCCATTAATTATGGCAAAAATTTACTTAACAAAATGGTGTAATAAATACATCAGGGATAGGAATAACCCAGCATTAAAAAAACCTCTTAAAACATTTGGCGAAAAAGATGCTGCTTTAACTACTAGAGTAGCAGCAAATGCTAATATTGATGATCAAAAAGTATTGAATGACTACTTGCGTGGACATTTTTTATATATGAGCGCTGAGAACATGAACGGAAGTATTTTAGAGGAATATTTAGCCGAAGTGTTAGAACCTGAAGGTTGGATTTGGTGCGCCGGCTCTGTATATCGAGCTGTTGATTTCTGTTATTTAGGAACCTCACCAATTCTTTTACAAGTGAAAAATAAATACAATACAGAAAGCAGTTCGAGTTCAGCTATAAGAGTAGGAACAACAATTAGAAAATGGAATCGTTTAAATAAGTCGACAAAAATTTCTGGTTTGGATAGCCCTATCCCCAATTGGAAAGCATTAATAGAAATGACTGAAGCTAGTAAGGAACTGGCAGCTAAGTTAACTGAAAATAGTTATTTAGCTTATATTAATGAAAAATCCACACGAGAATTATGGACACTCGATGACTAACAATATCCTTATTAGTATCTATCCACGATACATGGAAAAAATTATAAACAAACAAAAAAACTTTGAATTTAGAAATTTCTATCTTACCTCAGATCCTTATAATATCTTTTGGATTTACGAAACAATCCCCACCAAAGCTTTAAAGTATAAATTGATTGTAAAAAATCGATAAAGTCCGTATAATTGTGTAAAAGTAAAAAGGCCATATAACAGTCCTTTTACGGTACAATGTTTTTAACGACAAAAACATACCCAGGAGGACTTTTACATGACCCAAGTACATTTTACACTGAAAAGCGAAGAGATTCAAAGCATTATTGAATATTCTGTAAAGGATGACGTTTCTAAAAATATTTTAACAACGGTATTTAATCAACTAATGGAAAATCAACGAACAGAATATATTCAAGCAAAAGAATATGAACGAACAGAAAACCGACAAAGTCAACGAAATGGCTATTATGAGCGCAGCTTTACGACACGTGTAGGCACGCTAGAATTAAAAGTACCCAGAACACGTGATGGCCATTTTTCACCCACAGTGTTTGAACGTTATCAACGAAACGAAAAAGCCCTCATGGCTTCAATGTTGGAAATGTATGTATCAGGCGTTTCAACTCGTAAAGTATCAAAAATTGTGGAAGAACTTTGTGGTAAATCCGTCTCTAAGTCCTTCGTTTCTAGCTTAACAGAACAGCTAGAACCTATGGTTAACGAGTGGCAGAATCGTTTATTATCAGAAAAAAATTATCCTTACTTAATGACCGATGTACTCTATATAAAAGTACGAGAAGAAAATCGAGTACTCTCAAAAAGCTGTCATATAGCGATTGGAATAACCAAAGATGGCGACCGTGAAATTATCGGCTTCATGATTCAAAGTGGCGAAAGCGAAGAGACCTGGACAACATTTTTTGAATACCTAAAAGAACGCGGTTTACAAGGTACGGAACTCGTTATTTCTGATGCGCACAAAGGATTAGTCTCTGCCATTAGAAAATCCTTCACCAACGTAAGTTGGCAAAGATGCCAAGTTCACTTCCTAAGAAATATCTTTACCACCATTCCTAAAAAAAATGGTTCAGTATAAATTCTTGTGTAAATAGAAATTAGATAACAAAAAAAGAAGGGTTGTCCCTTACAATGTTAATAACGACAAAAACATGGGGAGCCCTTCTTACTATGAATTATACAGAACTGTCAGTTACTACTCAAGATGTTATGCCTAACAAAGGTGTCTTATCCTTTAATTCTGGTCTTACCGACTTTATTCAAGTTGGCGAGCCAATTCAAAATGAAGGTGGATTAACCTTTGTAGGAAAGCTAGATGAGCGTGGTGATACCTTCTGTCCTAATTGCTCAAGAAAACTAGTTAAAAATGGGTCTTTAGAATCTACCCTTAAGCACGTCGCTATTGGTGGAGTACACACCAATATCAGAGTGTCCTATGCACGTTTTCGTTGTCTTAACATTGATTGCCAATTCAACACTAGAAGCCAGTCTATCCCTTTTAAAGCTGATGGTTATCGCATCACCAAACCTTTAAAAGAATACACTGAGAAACTGTTAAGCTATGGCCTTACTCTAAAGGCAGTGGCTTGGCTTACTGGCTTGGACAAGATGACTGTAAAGTCAATTCACAAGTCTCTTCTACTGTCTAAATTTACAACTGATGGCAAGACACTCATAAAACCTGAAAGGCAGGCAAAATACTTAGCCATTGATGAGTTTAAGCTCCACGATGGCCATAAGTACGCCACCGCAATCATAGACTGGGAAACAGGGTATATTCTCTACTTAGCCCATGGCAAGAAGAAAGCCGTTGTTTTCGAGTTTATGGATCATGTTGGCGATGAGTGGATGTCAAAAGTTGAGGCGGTGGCTTGCGACATGAATTCAGACTTCGAAGAAGCTTTTAAAGGGCGCTATCCCAAGCTAGACATCGTCTATGATCGCTTCCACATTATCAAGAATTTCAACGATAAAGTGGTTTCAGAGATCAGAAAGGATGAACAAAGACGGCTGGCTGAAGAAGGCTCTCCAGAGGCTGCTAAGTTGCTTAAGAACTCACGTTACATCTTGATGTCTAAGAGGTCCACATTAGTTCAGAAGGACGAGGATGCCCGTCAAGGCAAGCTAGTGTCTACTGCTGGTGAAATATTCAATACACCAGAAATAAAGGCTTATGGCGGTAATGAAGCATGGTATGACGAGCTGTTGGAAGAAAACAAGCTCTTCTTCACAATAGACCTCGTCAAAGACTTGCTAGACCAGGCATACAACTCACATGACGAGGTGGAAATGTGCGTTAGACTTGAAGGGATCATAGACATCTGCAAGGCAACTGAGAATAGCCACTTTATTTGGTTTGCGCGTCTCTTAAATAACCATTTGAGAGGGATCTACACGTTCGCCAAATACGGGATATCAACTGGCAAACTTGAGGGTATCAACAATAAGATCAAGACTGAGAGACGTAAGGGTTATGGGTATCCAGATGATGAATACTTCTTTCTGCGATTAATGGAAATATCCCGAAAGGCATCCTAAATCTCACAGCCGTTTACACAAGAATTTATACTGAACCTCATTTTTTGAACATTAATTAAAGTTTCGTTCTTACATTTGGGGCAGTATAAAGGGAAATTTTTAAGTATAGTATCCACTCGTATTCGTAGTCTTGTTTTATTTCCACAAATAGGACACAATATCCACTTGTAGTTTATAATAACAATCTCCTCCTTTCCACTTTAATTCAAATCTATATGGTAGATTGCAAATTTAATCCAAATTTTTGGACAAATTTGTCAGCATAACCTGATACGGTGTTTGCCAGTCGAGTATTTTAAGCGGTCGCTGGTTAATTTGGAGTAACGTCGTCGTTAAATCTTGAGCACTAATGTGCTCAAAACGAGTCCCTTTAGGATAAAAATAACGTAAATTCCGATTAAAGCGTTCATTACTACCACGTTCAGCTGGCGTATAAGCATGGCAGTAATAGGTCTTAATACCATATTGTGATTCAAGTGATACTAGCCCACTAAACTCAGTGCCACGGTCCACAGTAAAGCTGTGCACCGGACCATTAAAAGTGGTTAGGAACTTAGTTAGTGCTTCATTAACAGTCGCTGTCGTCCGATCTTTTAACCGGTATGCCCAAAGGAACCGTGATTTTCGATCGATTAAAGTTAATAAAACTGCCTTACTATGCCCACGAGGACCAACGACTGTATCTAGTTCAAAATCGCCGATGCGATTACGTTGATTAATCATCATGGGACGCTGTTCAATTGATCGCCCCAAAGATTGATTATATTTGGATCGTTGGTCAACGTTACGCCGTTGGCGTACGCCATGTTCAGGTAGATCATTCAAGGAGAAACCAATTCTCCCCTGATTTAGCCAATTATAAATAGATTTAGTAGCTAGTTTAAATTCGTGAGCAATCATTCCTGGTGACCAGCTTAGACGTAAATGGTTGAGAATTTTTTGCTTTAACTCATCGCTCAGCTTAGTTTTCCGACCACATCGTGATCGCTTGTATTCGGCATCTGTTTGTGCTAATTCAGCCTGATAGGGTTGACATCGAGATAATTCATAAGAAATTGTTGACGGTGATCGGTTCAGCCGAACGCCCATTTGGATATTGGACAGCCCTAGTTCACAAAAGGTTTCGATTTTAATTCGTTCGGAATAGGTTATACTAGACAAAAGATCAGCTCCTAAAAGATGGGTTTGTGGTAAACACCATTTTAAAGGAAGCTGATCTTTTTTGTCCGAACAGCGTTCGGATTAATTTTACAATCTACCATATTAAAGAATATTTCATCTTATTTAATAAGAAACCATATTTATATAACAACATAAAATACACTAAGTTATTTTATTGAACATATATCGTACTTTATCTATCCGACTATTTGGACGACGGGGCTGGCAAACAGGTTCACCGGTAGTAACATGGTACCCTTTTAACTCTGTTAAACAAACACTACGTCCATTTGTAAAGAAAGTTAAATCACTACGATATTCTTGAATACACCGAGCAGGGATTTCTCCACTAAGAATGACCTCATTATTTTTCAATTGAGTGTCTACGATGTTCGCACAATATTTAGGAGCATCGTTGTATGCTCGTGAAAGATATTCCTGTGGCGCATAAATTTTAAAACTAAGATATGGCTCTAACAATTCTGTTCCAGCTTTTTTTAAGACTTGTTCCAATACAATAGGAGCAAGCATCCGAAAATCTGCTGGGGTACTAACAGGGCTATAGTATAAGCCATACTTAAAACAGATTTTACAATCCGTCACATTCCAACCATATAATCCTTGTTCGCAACCATAGCGTATCCCTTCCATAACTGCATTTTGAAATGATTGATTTAAGTATCCAAGAGAAACCGAGCTCTCATACTGCATTCCACTTCCCAACGGAAGCGGTGATACAGATAAACCAATGGAAGCCCAGAAAGGATTTGGCGGCACTTCGATGTGAATGGTATATTCTGCATTTTTTAACGGTCTCTCCATATAAATGACTGTAGGCTCTTTTAGTTCTATCTCCACATGATACTTTTCTTGCAACAGTGCACTAATCACTTCCATTTGTACTTTCCCTAAGAAAGAAAGTATAATTTCATGTGTCGTAGAATCCACGTAATATCGTAGAAGCGGATCACTATCTGAGATTTCCAAAAGGGCATCAAGCAACATTTCTCTCTGTTCAGGTTTACTCGGTTCAACAGTTGTTTGTAGTAGAGGGTGCGGATTTTCAATCTTTTTTCTCTGTGGCAATAGTTTTGTATCTCCAAGAACACTATTTAACTTCAAAAACTCATTTTGCAAAATAACAATTTCTCCAGAATAAGCTCTATCAATCTTACATAATTCACCATTTATTGAAGTATACATTTCTGTAACTTTTATTTTTTCTTTTTCTGATACTCTAACCGAATCTCGTAAATGTAGTACTCCACTATAAAGGCGTATATATGCAAGACGTTGTCTTTTTTTTGTATATTCAATTTTGAAAACATTTCCGCAAAGTTCAGACGGACCTCGATGTGTTGATGAATAAAATTTATTCGTAATCACTTCTATAAGGTTATCAATCCCTATATTGTTTTTTGCACTTCCGTGATAAACAGGGAACAGGGAACAATTATGAAATCTTATGCTTTCCTCTTGTTCGAGTTCCAATGCTTCTAATGATTTACCGGACATATATTTCTCTAAAAGGTCATCGTTTCCCTCTATTACCGTATCCCATTGTTCAGATTCGGTAAAGTTCGTCACACACATATTAGGATACAGTTCTACCTTCTGTTTGATTACAATTTCGGCAGAAAGTTTCTCTTTAATATCCTGATAAACCGTTGATAAATCAATTCCATTTTGGTCAATCTTATTGATAAAAAAGATTGTGGGAATCCCCATTTTCCTAAGTGCATGAAATAATATACGAGTTTGTGCTTGTACGCCATCTTTTGCAGAAATCAGTAGAATTGCCCCATCTAAAACTGATAATGAACGATATACTTCTGCTAAGAAATCCATATGTCCTGGCGTGTCTATGATGTTCACCTTCGTATTTTCCCACTGAAAAGAGGTTATTCCTGTCTGAATTGTAATTCCTCTCTGACGTTCTAAAAGCGTATTATCCGTCCTCGTTGTACCTTTGTCCACGCTTCCTAATTCTGTAATCGCTCCACTGTTATATAATAAGCTTTCTGTTAAGGTAGTTTTTCCTGCATCAACATGAGCTAAAACTCCAATATTAATAATTTTCATGTGATTTTCCTCCATTCAAAAACCCAAAAGGGCATAAAAATCCCAGTGATAAATACTTTGGTTCTATGATATTTGGTGTTGTTACTCAAATCGAGTAAGGACACCAAATATTTTTTTATAACAAAAAGACATTTGATTCCTCTATAATTAAGTCGCTGAACCACTTATAGAAGGAGAATCCAAATGTCTTTACCTAAGAATATCAAAATAAAAGATGAAAATACAGACCAAATGATCAAAGAATTGTTAAATATCAAAGATTCAAACATCGCTTTTCCCAAAGATGCGCTGACCAAAGAACGGGTCCATGGCCGAATGGCCAATGTCTTTACGGGAATATTGACTTATAAACCGCACCACTGCGAACTGTGCGGCTTTGAAACAGTGATTTATCATTCGTATAAAGAGAGCTTGATCCAGCTGATTCCTTATCAAGAAGTTCCTTCTTATCTTCGTTTATTCAAGCAGCGCTTTTATTGTAAACATTGTCGACACACATTTACAGCCAAAACTGATTATGTCGCTGAAAACTGCTATCTTTCGCAACCATTGAAATTTGCGATCGCTATTGATTTAAAGAAGAAGATCTCCATGAAAGATATTGCGGCTCGATACTTTGTATCGACCAAAACGGTCGAACGCGTACTAGACTCTTTCTTTGAAGAACCACAGTTAAAACCTGCTTACTTACCGAAACATTTGATGATTGATGAATTCAAAGGAACCAAAGATTGTGAAGGCGCGATGTGCTTTATTCTCAGTGATGCCGACACTGGAATGATTTTTGATATTTTAGATGATCGGAGAAACTTTAAATTAACCGCCTATTTCCAACGCTTCACCCTAAAAGCAAGGCAAAATGTGACTCATATCGTAATGGATATGAATGCTTCTTATCACGTAGTGACACGAGCTCTTTTTCCGAATGCCTGTGTATCGATCGACCGGTTCCACATAGTCCAACAATTGACTCGTGCCTTCAATAAGCAACGAATCCAAACCATGAACCAGTTAAAGAAAAACAATCCTAAAGCAATGAAAGATTATCGTAAATTAAAAAAATACTGGCGAACGATCTTGAAGAAAGAAACAAAAATCAACTATACTTCTCTTCGACAATTTCCGCTTTTCCAACGGAAATACGTGACCGAATCAGAGGTCCTAGACTATCTGCTCTCAATCGATAAGCACTTACGTGAAAGTTATGAAGTCTATCAGGAATTGTTGGCTGCTTTGGAAACAAAAGATTTTACTGCCTTCTTCGAGTTGATCGACACATTACCAGTATCATTGGATAAAGGATTTAAAAAAGCGATTCTTTCGTTAAACAAATATAAAAAAGGCATCATCAATGCTTTGAAATATCCCTATTCTAACGGCAAATTGGAAGGGAAAAACAATTTAATCAAGGTCATTAAACGCATCGCGTTTGGCTTTCGGACGTTTCGACATCTGCGTATGCGAGTCTTGATCCAACAAAATCTCTGTGAGATTATTTAATAACAAAAAAAAGAGGAAACGCCGAAACGTTTCCTCAAGGTGATTTAATTAAAACAACACCATTTGACAATGAGCCAATACTTTTATCACTGGGATTTTTATGCATAACCATAGGTATACAAAGCATACAGATATTCTCTGGATACTTTAGAATCACATGATAAAGGTATTCTTAAACTGGGTACAAAAAACTAAGCCCTCCTAAAAAAGGACATCTAATTATTTGTTCCTGCTATCAAATTGACAGTTTATTTAAGAATACCTTGCCGCATATTTATTAACTCCTTTTAAATAGTCACTTAAATAATAGCACGTAAGAGCATATTTGTAAAGGAATCTCCAATTTTTTATCAAAAAGAGTACATGATTACAAAGTATCTGTAATCATGTACCAATATTTGTTATTTTACAATCTTCCAATTATCTTGTTTTTCTAATATCAACTCAAATTGCGAGATTTGGGTTGCCTTTGTTTCTTGATCTAAATATTTCACAGCGACATTCACGATTACTTGGTTATCTTTTCTGGTAAAGATAGGATTCACCAATTCCTCGAAAACATATTCCTTGTTAATCATAGGTAACACATGATTACTTACATAGTAAGTCAATTCTTTTTCTGTGGCGGTAGGATAGAGCTGGAAGAACGTTTCTAAAAAGCTAATGATTTCGTCCATCGTTTCTGTATCTACTGTATGGTCACTTTCTAGCTGTTTGGGTTGGTAGTCCGATTTTTGAGGTTTCTTACTCATTGTCGGATTTTTGATAATAACCATATTATCTGATTCATCTATATGGACAACCACATGAAAGCTAGACGATATAGTTTCCTTGTCTTTGTCTTCGGTAATAACTTGTTCAACAGAAAACAGTACCTCAAAGGTGTTCTCATTCACTTGAGAAACCTGCCACACCTGTATATCGTTCACACTAGAACTAGTAGGAATATCCTTACGAATCATTTCTTCATTTAATACCTGCAATTCTTCCGTCAAATAATGGGTCAATTTCTCATTTCGTTTATCAATGGCTTCTTGGGATTGGAGAGCGTAAAATATCTTGTGTAAACGCACAAAAGATTTCTAAATTGTATAGAAATAGGGAATGCCTTCCCTTATGATATTTAGTAACCACAGAAAACATCACAGGAGGCATTCCCCATGAATGAACTTACCACAGAAATTATCGCTGCACTAGCCCAAAAACAAGATTTGGACGAAGTTTTTCGTCACCACCTTGAAATCGCCATCAACCAGCTGCTTCAAACTGAATTGGCAGAGTTTTTGGGTTACGAACGCTACTCATACGCTGGGATTAACACTGGTAATAACCGCAACGGCAGTTATGAGCGCTCGTTTGATACGAAGTACGGCCAACTTAACTTAACCATTCCTCGAGATCGCAATGGCCGGTTTGAAAATCATACCTTGCCAGCCTACGGTCGGCACAGTGATAATTTAGAAACAACGGTTATTCAGTTGTATACCAAGGGAATTACCACTGCTGAAATTGCCGAACTCATTGAGAATATGTACGGTGCTCACTACTCCAAAGCCACGGTTTCCAACATGACTAAAGCCGTCAATGAACAGGTTCAAGCTTTCCAGCAACGTCGACTGGCTTCACAATATGCGGCTATCTTCTTAGATGCCACTTACTTGCCGTTAAAGCGGGATACCGTTCAAAAAGAAGCGGTTCATATTGCGATTGGCATTCGTCCAGATGGTACGAAAGAAGTGCTGAACTACCAAGTGGCGCCGACGGAATCAACTGGGATCTGGACTGAATTACTGGGAACCCTGATTAAGCAAGGTGTCAAAGATGTGCTGTTGTTTGTGGCCGATGGGTTAGTTGGTTTGGATGAAGGTTTAAATCGGCATTTTCCCAAAGCTAAACGACAACGTTGCCTGGTTCATGTTGGGCGTAATTTGATAAACAAAGTTCGGGTGAAAGACCGTAAGGCCGTGATCAATGACTTTAAACAAGTTCATTGGGCTGCCAATCGTGAAGCAGCCGAACTGAAACTGAATGAGTTCGCCAACAACTGGCATCGTACCTATCCCAAGTTAATCAAAGATCTGCTTAAAATGCCGAATCTGCTCACTTTCATGGACTTTCCACCAGCCATTCGGCAATCACTCTACTCCACTAACTTGATTGAGAACTTTAACAAGCATCTCAAGCGCACCACCCACCGCAAAGAACAATTTCCAACGGAAGATTCACTGGATCGATTCCTGGTTTCTCAGTTTAATGCTTATAACGAGAAGTCTCTGAAGCGGATCCACCGAGGCTTTAAAGGACTCCAGGACACCTTGGAAGCATCATTTATTTGAGTTAGTTACATATTATATGTACGAAGGCATTTCATTTACACAAGATTCTTGACGCTACCAATCTTCTAGACTATAATTAAAATCAAATAACTCAATTCGGAGGTACTAACATGACCATACCTGACGCAAATGCAATTTATCCCAATCCAGCCATCAAAGAGGTTGTCTTTATCAAGAACGTGATCAAAAGTCCCAATATTGAAATTGGGGACTACACCTATTATGATGACCCAGTAAATCCCACCGATTTTGAGAAACACGTTACCCATCACTATGAATTTCTAGGCGACAAATTAATCATCGGTAAATTCTGTTCTATCGCCAGTGGTATTGAATTTATTATGAACGGTGCCAATCACGTAATGAAAGGTATTTCAACTTATCCATTTAATATTTTGGGTGGCGATTGGCAGAAATATACTCCTGAACTGACTGATTTGCCGTTGAAAGGTGATACTGTAGTCGGAAATGACGTGTGGTTTGGGCAAAATGTGACCGTCCTACCAGGCGTAAAAATAGGTGACGGTGCCATTATCGGAGCAAATAGTGTCGTAACAAAAGACGTCGCTCCATATACAATTGTCGGTGGCAATCCAATTCAACTCATCAAACCAAGATTTGAACCAGAAGTTATTCAAGCATTAGAAAACCTGGCATGGTGGAATAAAGATGTTGAATGGATAACTGTTAATGTTCCTAAACTAATGCAAACAACGCCCACAGTTGAATTGATAAACAGTTTAATGGAAAAATAAAAGCAAAAAAGGCCGTGCAAGCAATCCAAGAATGATTGTTTACACGGCCTTTACTATTTAGTGAATCCAATTTATTAATAATAGATATGATATACCAGTAAAAAATACACTAGCCACCTCTGGCGGTACTCTACTCGTATATTTTATTTACGACCTTCTGATGATAAAGGTCACTTCCCTGTCCCCAGAAAATAAAGCTTAGTGAAACATAAACGACAGCCAATATTATATTGAAAACATCGAATTTCATGTTATTAGTGAGCATCATTCCAACGATAAAGGCAATTGCTAAAAATGGAATAATTGCGCCTAACCAAACATGTGAATTGTTACCTAGCACATATTTCTCAAGAATCAGAGAGGCGATTGAAACTACAATAAAAATAATCCCTAACATAATTACACCCCCATAATTAATTCAGCGTATATTATGTTAACACTAATAATTTTGGTTCAGTATAAATTCTTGTGTAAATAGAAATTAGATAACAAAAAAAGAAGGGTTGTCCCTTACAATGTTAATAACGACAAAAACATGGGGAGCCCTTCTTACTATGAATTATACAGAACTGTCAGTTACTACTCAAGATGTTATGCCTAACAAAGGTGTCTTATCCTTTAATTCTGGTCTTACCGACTTTATTCAAGTTGGCGAGCCAATTCAAAATGAAGGTGGATTAACCTTTGTAGGAAAGCTAGATGAGCGTGGTGATACCTTCTGTCCTAATTGCTCAAGAAAACTAGTTAAAAATGGGTCTTTAGAATCTACCCTTAAGCACGTCGCTATTGGTGGAGTACACACCAATATCAGAGTGTCCTATGCACGTTTTCGTTGTCTTAACATTGATTGCCAATTCAACACTAGAAGCCAGTCTATCCCTTTTAAAGCTGATGGTTATCGCATCACCAAACCTTTAAAAGAATACACTGAGAAACTGTTAAGCTATGGCCTTACTCTAAAGGCAGTGGCTTGGCTTACTGGCTTGGACAAGATGACTGTAAAGTCAATTCACAAGTCTCTTCTACTGTCTAAATTTACAACTGATGGCAAGACACTCATAAAACCTGAAAGGCAGGCAAAATACTTAGCCATTGATGAGTTTAAGCTCCACGATGGCCATAAGTACGCCACCGCAATCATAGACTGGGAAACAGGGTATATTCTCTACTTAGCCCATGGCAAGAAGAAAGCCGTTGTTTTCGAGTTTATGGATCATGTTGGCGATGAGTGGATGTCAAAAGTTGAGGCGGTGGCTTGCGACATGAATTCAGACTTCGAAGAAGCTTTTAAAGGGCGCTATCCCAAGCTAGACATCGTCTATGATCGCTTCCACATTATCAAGAATTTCAACGATAAAGTGGTTTCAGAGATCAGAAAGGATGAACAAAGACGGCTGGCTGAAGAAGGCTCTCCAGAGGCTGCTAAGTTGCTTAAGAACTCACGTTACATCTTGATGTCTAAGAGGTCCACATTAGTTCAGAAGGACGAGGATGCCCGTCAAGGCAAGCTAGTGTCTACTGCTGGTGAAATATTCAATACACCAGAAATAAAGGCTTATGGCGGTAATGAAGCATGGTATGACGAGCTGTTGGAAGAAAACAAGCTCTTCTTCACAATAGACCTCGTCAAAGACTTGCTAGACCAGGCATACAACTCACATGACGAGGTGGAAATGTGCGTTAGACTTGAAGGGATCATAGACATCTGCAAGGCAACTGAGAATAGCCACTTTATTTGGTTTGCGCGTCTCTTAAATAACCATTTGAGAGGGATCTACACGTTCGCCAAATACGGGATATCAACTGGCAAACTTGAGGGTATCAACAATAAGATCAAGACTGAGAGACGTAAGGGTTATGGGTATCCAGATGATGAATACTTCTTTCTGCGATTAATGGAAATATCCCGAAAGGCATCCTAAATCTCACAGCCGTTTACACAAGAATTTATACTGAACCAAAAAAATTCAAGATCTTTCAGAGAAGCTGTTAAAGGAATTTTTAAGTTCACAGATATTAACTTAGCGCGTGAGGCTAAAAATCGATTGATTCATGATTATATCGATCAACCAAAATATTCAAAAGCTTGCGCATCATTGGATGATGGATTCGAAGACGCCTTTCAATATACCGTACAAGGAAATTCCCACAATCGACTAAAGAGTACCAATCTAATTGAACGACTGAATCAAGAAGTACGCAGAAGAGAAAAGATTATTCGCATCTTCCCCAATCAAACATCAGCCAATCGCTTAATTGGAGCCGTTCTTATGGACCTGCATGATGAATGGATTTATTCTTCAAGAAAATACATCAATTTTGATAAGTAGAAATGGTAAAAACATTGTATAGCATTTTACACAGGAGTCTGGACTTGACTAAAAAATCCAATTACTAAACTTAAGAAAAATCAACACTACTTTTTAGGAGACGATGAGTTTGAACAATTAGTTTAAAAGGGAAAATATGCTTACGAAATTATCCACCTAGAAGAAATACTTTTACCAATAAGTCTGTCTAATTTAAAAAATTTAGGAGTTACTGCACCACAAGGATATGCATATATAAAAAAATATCCTAGTCTTGTCGATATTCTCGCCGTTTGTATAATTAAGCGAGACAAATAAAAAGGTTCAGTATAAATTCTTGTGTAAACGGCTGTGAGATTTAGGATGCCTTTCGGGATATTTCCATTAATCGCAGAAAGAAGTATTCATCATCTGGATACCCATAACCCTTACGTCTCTCAGTCTTGATCTTATTGTTGATACCCTCAAGTTTGCCAGTTGATATCCCGTATTTGGCGAACGTGTAGATCCCTCTCAAATGGTTATTTAAGAGACGCGCAAACCAAATAAAGTGGCTATTCTCAGTTGCCTTGCAGATGTCTATGATCCCTTCAAGTCTAACGCACATTTCCACCTCGTCATGTGAGTTGTATGCCTGGTCTAGCAAGTCTTTGACGAGGTCTATTGTGAAGAAGAGCTTGTTTTCTTCCAACAGCTCGTCATACCATGCTTCATTACCGCCATAAGCCTTTATTTCTGGTGTATTGAATATTTCACCAGCAGTAGACACTAGCTTGCCTTGACGGGCATCCTCGTCCTTCTGAACTAATGTGGACCTCTTAGACATCAAGATGTAACGTGAGTTCTTAAGCAACTTAGCAGCCTCTGGAGAGCCTTCTTCAGCCAGCCGTCTTTGTTCATCCTTTCTGATCTCTGAAACCACTTTATCGTTGAAATTCTTGATAATGTGGAAGCGATCATAGACGATGTCTAGCTTGGGATAGCGCCCTTTAAAAGCTTCTTCGAAGTCTGAATTCATGTCGCAAGCCACCGCCTCAACTTTTGACATCCACTCATCGCCAACATGATCCATAAACTCGAAAACAACGGCTTTCTTCTTGCCATGGGCTAAGTAGAGAATATACCCTGTTTCCCAGTCTATGATTGCGGTGGCGTACTTATGGCCATCGTGGAGCTTAAACTCATCAATGGCTAAGTATTTTGCCTGCCTTTCAGGTTTTATGAGTGTCTTGCCATCAGTTGTAAATTTAGACAGTAGAAGAGACTTGTGAATTGACTTTACAGTCATCTTGTCCAAGCCAGTAAGCCAAGCCACTGCCTTTAGAGTAAGGCCATAGCTTAACAGTTTCTCAGTGTATTCTTTTAAAGGTTTGGTGATGCGATAACCATCAGCTTTAAAAGGGATAGACTGGCTTCTAGTGTTGAATTGGCAATCAATGTTAAGACAACGAAAACGTGCATAGGACACTCTGATATTGGTGTGTACTCCACCAATAGCGACGTGCTTAAGGGTAGATTCTAAAGACCCATTTTTAACTAGTTTTCTTGAGCAATTAGGACAGAAGGTATCACCACGCTCATCTAGCTTTCCTACAAAGGTTAATCCACCTTCATTTTGAATTGGCTCGCCAACTTGAATAAAGTCGGTAAGACCAGAATTAAAGGATAAGACACCTTTGTTAGGCATAACATCTTGAGTAGTAACTGACAGTTCTGTATAATTCATAGTAAGAAGGGCTCCCCATGTTTTTGTCGTTATTAACATTGTAAGGGACAACCCTTCTTTTTTTGTTATCTAATTTCTATTTACACAAGAATTTATACTGAACCAATAAAAAAGCCATTTATGTTACACTCAAATTGTAATACCCGCTAAAGCATACAAGGAGAGTGAACATAAATGACTTATACCCATCTTACACCAAACGAGCTTGTAATGATAGAAGCATATTTTCATCAAGAAACTCCGGTTGCTATCGTTGCGAAGCAGCTTAAACGTGGACGCCAAACAATTTACAATGTCTATAACTTTCTCAAATGTGGTGGAACAGCACTTGAATACCTTGAACAATACAAAGAAAATAAGCGACGTTGTGGGAGAACCGAAATCATTTTTCCTGCTGAGGAAAAAGAATACATTGCAAAAAGATCAACTGAGGGTTGGACCCCAGACGTCATTATTGGCCGTGCAGAGCGAACCTTCTCTTGTTCAGTAAGTACCCTCTATCGCCGGTTTAAGACGGGAGAATTCAATGTTTTACATTTACCGATGCAAGGAAAACGAAAACCAAATGGTTATTATTTGTCAAATTAAGCGAGACAAAACTTTCCATTTACGTAACTCAAAAAAACTTCTAATGGTGTTTGGTAATTTAGTGATTTTCTAGGGATATGGTTTCTTTTGGACGCAACGGATGAGATGAATCCTTGATTGACTTGGTTGAAGTCCATTTCTTTTGGTAGTCCATCTTTTCGGAGGAGTCCGTTTGAATGTTCATTTAATCCCCGTTGGGAAGGCGTTCCTGGGTCTGCGAAATAAATATCAATATCATTCGTATTACTAATACTTTTCCAATTAGAGAATTCTTTTCCACAATCAAAGGTAATTGATTTGAAAAGATTTTTGGGTACGGATTGAAGCCATTCATTAATCGAATTTTCAATATCAACTGCCTTACGGCCTTCTGGTTTCAAGGCGATAATGGCTTTTGAAAGTCGCTCAACGAGTGTGATGACGACACTTTTATGGTGGATGCCGACAATCGTATCACCCTCTAAATGTCCAAATTCTTCTACGAAAACGACATAATCTTTTTTACGTGCTCGATGCTAACTTCATTCAATCCATTGATTGTACTATTTTTTGCAGTAATATTCAGTCTACCAATTTGGGCTAAGCCTAATTCTGGAACTTCAAACTTAATCACTGCTTGAATTGAATTAATTGTATCTATATCAGCATTAATAGTAACCTGTACTTGATTTGTAACATCATTCCCAAAATCATCTATAGCTTTCACTTGAAAAGTATTAATGGCTATGACACTATCCCATGCGGAACCAATATCAATGGTTGCTGTTTCTTTTCCTAGCGTAAGTTTACGTAATCGAGGTACGGTCACTGTAACTGAGATTTGATCTGTTAAATCAGGTGATGCAAATACTACTTCGTAATCGCCAAAGTTAGATGTATCCACTTCGTTTTTTAGAACAACCACTTGATCCGTCAAATCATTTCCTGACTGGTCAATCCAGTGAACGTGACACATCTCTTTAGCAATTTCATCTGACCATTCACTATTTAATCTTAATGTGATATTAGATGCAGTAAGTTTACCCGTTACTTGTCGTACGACATTATTCGTATTTAGTCTTCCCCCTGTAAGACATAAATCAGATAGTTCATAAAATGAATCAACACTATTTAAAATGATTTTTTTTAATTCATCAGTAGATAGATCAGGATCTAGTGACAATGCTAATGCAGCACTACCAGTGACATGAGGTGTTGCCATCGAGGTACCTGACATATACGTGTATTTACTTCCTAGAAATGTACTAAAAACACGAAACCCTCTAGCGAATAAATCAACACCTGTTTTACTATAATTTGAATCAGAACTTCGTTCATAACCACTAGAATTTCCTACAGTAATAATATTAGGTATATCCAAAGAAGCTGGGTAAAAAGGTTTATCAGTCATATCTATCCCATTATTTCCAGCTGCTGCTACGAATAATCCAGGATAGTTTTTAATTGCTTCTTCTGTACTGCTATAAACAACACTACCTATACTAAAATTGATAATTGGAAACCCTTTTTGGGATGCATAATTAATAGCTTCAGTTAAGATTGCCAAACTGGTACCTCCACTACTACCAAATACACGTATAGGTACCATCGTAACATCCCAATTTATTCCAGCAACACCTAATTCGTTGTTTGTTTGAGCACCAATAATCCCGGCAATATGTGTCCATGTCCCATAGTATCCATAGGATCTGTATCATCGTCAAAAAAATCGTATCTCAAACTTTCATCTACATTTCCAGAAAGATCTTCATGTTGATAATCAATTCCTGAATCAATGACCGCTACCTTCACATCCTTAGAACCCTTGGTTTCTTCCCAAGCGGATGGCATGCTAATCTCTCTTAAATTAGCTTGTTTACTCCAATTAGGATCGTTAAGAATAATTGATCGATTTCCTAAAGAATCAGTTGTATTTGGCTCCTCAACATCATTCAACGGCTCTAGTTCAACCACATAGTTTGGCTCTGCATAATTGACCATATCAGAAGCATTAAATGTTCTTACTGCCTCTTCCACACTAATTTCTTCGTTCAATTTCACTAATAATACTTGATCTCGCTTATTATAATCGCTTTCATTTGTCCTAAGAGTCAAATCTTTTTCCACCATAACTTTTACACCCAATAAATTTTGCGGTTTATTTTTCTCTGTTAAAATTCTTTGTGTAGCCTTTAAACTGACAATTAGCTCATTGGGTACATACTCTATTTGAGAGTCATCTAATTGGCTCATAATCCTTTCTTTTTGGTTAGTATCTGCAGTTACTTGTTTAGTATGAGCCATGAACCCAAACATACTCACCCCAACAACCAATCCTAAATATATTTTCTTTTTAAACTTTTTCACCTACATCTCCTCCTAATAGTTTTATTTTAGAGTTAGCTCTATTACTTATTTACTAACTCAACAACAGATTATCATACACTTGTTAATGAAATTACAATATCTCATTAAAACACACCCTAAAATCATAACCGTTCCTATGCTCATTTTTTGGATTTTTTAATCACGTAACCAGAAAAATAAATCCTCTCTATTTCACGCAAATCAAAGAAGAACTAAGTAACTACCGTTTAAAGGTAGTTACTTAGTTCTTCTTTGATTATTATCTAACTTTATTATTCATTCCCCACCCTTTGCGCAGTGAGTCTTCGGTATCTTGTTTTATCTGACTGGTAGTTCTTATTATTTCTCCACGATCATCTAATTCTGGAACAATTGGATATTTTTCTCTGAACAAGTCTAGTTCTTTCACCACGTCATTAAACAAATCTTGCTTATCTTCTTGCGTAAGATTCTGTTTAATATACTCATCTAAAGCTTTTCTAAGCAATTCATCTCTTGTCATATTAGTCTCATACTTTTCTACTAAAACTCTGGAAGTCGCATTTAACAAAGTCGACAGTTTTAAAGGATGCTTGGTAGAATAAACCTTATCAAACTTTCTGATTGGTGCGCCAACTTTTTTTGTTCTTCCTCTACTCTGTCTTTCAACATTGGAGGAAGTTTTTATTTCTTGAACTTGGTGCACTTCTAATTGCTTATTTTCAGATGGTGTAATTGCTTGCTGCTTTTTCTTTGCTTCTGCTTCTTTTTTTATTTTGGCGAGTCCTTTGTTGTTCCCAAAAATATCAAGTCCTTTGATGTCAGCCAATTACTCCACCTCCGCATACCAATTCTCGTGTTCTTCCAATTCTTTCAAAATACTGATAAATAATTCGTGGCTTTTGCGATCCCATTGTTTTAAGAGACCTTTCTTTGTCTTCTCCATCGTAATACCTGATCCGTCGTATCGTTTTAAGCGCGCATTTTTGAGTACAACATTTTTAATCAAATGTTCCCCATAAATCTCTTGGGCTTGTTTATACATTTCCTGATCTACTGCGTCACCGCTTTCCAACATGAAAGGAATAACACCAGCAACATATAAATTTGTATCAAATTCTTTCACAAAAAAGTCCATATACTCAAGATATTGCATCGCATTTCTCATCGATTTTACTTGGGTCTGCAAGACGACGATTGCCCAGTCCGCAATGTACATCGCGGATTTACTATATACAGAAATAGAAGGTGGAACATCTAAATAGATGACGTCAAACTCATCAAATAATGGTTCTAGCTTTTCTTTCATATATTTGAATTGGGATAATGAATCATTATATTGGTCTTTGATCCAATCATCATACATTTCAAAGGACATGTCTGCTGGAAGTATATAGAGGTTATTGATTACTTTATAGACGGCCTCTTTAGGTGGAAGATTGTTTATCAACACGTCAGTCACAGTATTTTCGTAAACAATCGGTTCACCTTCTCCGCCTCCTTCTTCGTTAGTGAAGTTCATATGCGTTAAGTTCATCACATCAGAAGTATTTCCTTGCATATCCAAGTCAATTATCAAGGTTCTTTTTCCTTCATTAACTGCTGATTCAAACCCTAACATTTGCGCGCACGTGCTTTTACCTACGCCACCTTTAAAATTACCGATTACATATTTCTTCGCTACCACGTTCCTACCTCTTTTCTTTTAGCAATATTCATTTGATACTATTATAACATATTTATTTTTAGTTACTACCAAAAAAAAGATATATATGTACTACCTTATAATTAATAAGTAAAAGGTAGTACATAAATAAGGAAAAGCTGAAATATATTGATTTATAGCTTTCCTCAAAGTAATGACGTTATTTAATTTATCGAGAAGCAGAGAATACTCGCGACTTTAGTCATGTAGACGAATCAGATTTTCGATAAAAAAGAAGCCGTCCTTCTTAAGAACGACAACAAATCACTAGATTAATTTTTTCAACTGTTCATAAAAGTTTTCATGCGTTCCACATAACAATACTGGAATAACCTTGTTTTCTATAATCTCGTAAGCTACTCTATATGTTGTGCCCGCATATTTGAACCCACTAGACCAAATACCTGATAAACCCCCAGTTTTTTGTTCACCCTTATATGGATCAATCGCAATTTCATCATAAATTAAATTCAAAAATTTTTCTTTCAATGGCTTCTCTTTTAGCTTTTTTAAATACTTAATGACATGTTTTGAAGGAACGATTTCATAAGCCAATTTCTGTTGCCAACTCCTCTTTAGTCATTACTTTAGAATTAGTAAGTGTATCTTCAGCAATATCTCTAAAGGAAGAATGCATTTTGTTTTTTCTATTCTTAAATTCTACAAGAATCTCATCTTTATCGTAGCCTTCTGCAATTATATCAGACAAAATATCTTCGCTAAAATCATAAAATTCTTTTTGTGGTTCAACAAATTCATAAAGAATACCATTCTCTACCAACTTTGCTTCAACTTCGACTCCATTAGGAACATTAAAATCTTTAGGTACTGTCAACATGATTGAATTGCCTTGTTTTCTTGTTTTTGTAATCATTTAAATCCCTCATTTCTAACAGTATGTAATTACTTAGTAAATACATTATACCACGAGATAATGTATTTACAAGTAATTACTGTGACTCGTAATGCGTCCTTGCTGAATAAATTTCAACCACGTGTACATCTTCATCTACCTTATAAACAACCCGGTGTTGTCTATTCAATCTTCTAAAATACCTACCTTGGTTCTGTTGCAAAGTTTTAAATAAAGAATAAAATCCCTTACGGTATCTATGATTTAAGCTGGGATTCCCAATAATACCTTGATTTCAGTACAGACCGAAAACCCGAAGAGAGTGCCTTCTTTTCGGGTTTTCTTATATAATCCTCGAATGGCTTCCATGCCTTTAATCGTGGTAGAGGCAGTGCGTAAACTTCGATAGAATTTATTGCGTCTCTTTACTGGACGATGGTCTTGTTCAATCAAATTATTCAGGTATTTAATGGTACGATGTTCTGTCCCTTGATAAAAGCCGTATTCTTTTAGTTTCTTAAAGGCACTTGTAATAGAGGGGGCTCTATCTGTGACTACAACCTTCGGTTCATCAAACTGCTTCACTAACCGCTTAAGAAAAGCATAGGCTGCTTGTGTGTCCCGTTTTTTACGTAACCAAATATCCAAGGTTAAACCATCTGCACCGATGGCTCGATACAAATAATGCCATTTTCCTTTAATTTTGATGTACGTTTCATCCATTTTCCATGAATAAAAGGATTTTTTATTTTTCTTTTTCCAAATTTGATAGAGTAGTTTGCCATATTCTTGCACCCAACGATAAATCGTCGTATGAGAAACGTTAATGCCACGATCATATAAGATTTCTTGAACTTCACGATAGCTAAGGTTATAACGAAGATAGTATCCCACGGCTACAATAATCACATCCTGCTGAAATTGCTTTCCTTTAAAATGATTCATCGTCATTCCTCCTGCTATCTTTTTCTATTATTCTACCTTATTTGATAGTAGATTTAAAACTTTGCAACAGAACCCTAAAAGGACTAGCCTCATAATTTTTCCTCCTTATAAACTAAAAAAGGAAGAGATGATTTTTTAAATCATTTCATCTCTTCCTTTCCTGTGAAACTATTGTATTTTTACACGATAAGGTCATTCAATTATTTCATGTGCCAAATAACTGTTTATTTTGGATCTAATTTCAATGTCATAGCATTGATGGCAACAATTACAGTCGAAAGTGACATCAAGACGGCACCGACTGCTGGACTTAATGTTATGCCAATTGGTGCTAGTATTCCTGCAGCTATTGGGATCGCGATAAAGTTATACCCTGCTCCCCAAACAAGATTTTCTTTCATCTTACGTGTGGTCTTCTGAGCCAACTCGATAAAGGATTCAATATCGCCAGGGTCTGACTGTGTCAAGATGACATCGGCTGAATCCAATGCTACTTGAGTTCCGGCACCAACAGCTATACCAACGTCTGCTAATGCAAGAGAAGGTGCATCGTTGACCCCGTCACCGACCATGATAACTTTCTTTCCTTCTGCTTTAAGTTTTTCAACTAATTCATATTTATCTTGAGGAGATTGATTAGCTAGATAATCAATACCTAAAATTTCTGCAGTTCCTTGAGCCGCTTTTTCATTGTCACCCGTTGCCATAATCGGCTGAATCTTGTTCTTTTTAAGGGCTTGTATTAAGTCTTTACTTGTCGGTTTTAATTCATCCCCTAAAGCTACAGCACCGATTGCTTCGTCGTTTTCTACTAAGACACTGAGGGTTGCTCCTTTTGGAATATCCATATCCAGATTACGTCTATATGCTTTTTGACTGATTAATTGATAACGATGTCCGTTAGCTTGACCTTCTACACCAGCGCCAGAAATAACATCAATCGAATCAAAACTTACTGGACGTATCCCTTGCTGTTCTGCGTAACTAATAATTGACTGAGCGATAGGGTGACTAGATCCACCTTCGATACCTGACAATAAGGCAACGATTTCATCTTTCGTATATTTATCATTAAAGAGTTCAACATCTAATACTTTAAACTCACCAGTTGTTAAAGTTCCAGTTTTATCTAAAACCATAACATCTGCGTTTGTAGTCAACTCCAAAGCGTCCCGGTCTTTCACTAATAATCCCCGACTGGCCCCTAAGCTGGTACTACGAGCAGTCACCAATGGAATAGCCAGACCCAGGGCATGCGGGCAAGCAATAACTAATGTGGTGACTGTAAAAATAACTGCCGTTGGTACATCAGCGATAATCATCCATATAACAAGGGCAATAAGCGCTACAATAACCGCAATATAAAAGAGCCATCCTGCAACTTTTTGTGCAAGATTTTCTGCTCGAGAAGATTGGCCTTGAGCTTGACTGATTAATGCCTGAACCTGAGAAATGAAGGACTTATCGCCCGTCTGCTTTATTTCCACATAGAGGACTCCGCCACCATTGGTTGATCCACCGATGACCTCATCTCCGGGATTTTTTTCAATTGGTTTCGATTCCCCAGTCACAAGCGCTTCGTTTACACGGGATTCTCCGCGAATAATGATACCATCAGCTGGAACATTTTCTCCTGCTTGAACACGGATAACATCTCCAACCTGAAGTTCAGACACAGGGCGCGTCTCAATCGAATCGTCTTCTAAAACAACATGAGCATCTTTCGGCACCAACTCAGCCAATGCTTTTTGCGCGTCCCCTGCTTCACCCAATGCCTTCATTTCAATCCAGTGTCCTAATAACATGATTAAAATTAACGTTGCAAACTCAAAGAAGAAGTCCATGACATGTTCTCCAGTTACATATCGAGCGGCCACTGCGTAAACACTATAGGCATAAGAAACCGTTATTCCCAAAGTAATCAAGGACATCATGCCTGGAGCTTTTGAATTAAACTCATCTTTCGCACCCATGTAGAATGGTTTTCCGCCATAAATGTATAGAATTGTTGCCAATACAGCTGCTACAACGTCTGCATAAGGAAAGATGATTTGGAAAGGCAACTGAATATCCATCATAGGAGTAATGAGTAAGATTGCAATTCCTAATGGGAGTGACTTCAAGAAAATCTCCTTAAAGCTACCGTGATGGTGGTGGGCATGCCCTCCCATTGCGCCATGATCCATTTCACTGTGATCCATCTGACTATGATTCATCTTGCTGTGATCCATCGCACTATGATTCATCTTGCTGTGATCCATCTGACTATGTTCCATTTCATTATGGTCGTGTTTTGAGTGATCCATGTCGCCGTGATTATGATGACTATGTGACGAATGCTTTTTGTTATTCCTCATTTTTAATTCCTCCTTATTATATTAGAGACTGATTTTAAAATTTTAGAACTTTCTCATCTAACACTGCATATAATTCTCATGAAAAGGGTTCTATATTTTATCTCTATCTACTATCTATGAATAAATGGTATTCGTACTTTATACACTTAATACTGAATAGTTAGTTTCTGCTAAAGCAGCATTGAGCGTTTCGGTATCAATCTCTGTTTGACTTTCAAGTACTGCTTTTTTAGTCGCTAAATCAACCTCTACAGATTCAACCCCTTCAATAGCTGAAAATTTTTCTTGCACTGTATTGGCACAACCTGCACATTTTACGCCATCTAATAAGACTTCTTTTTTCATTATTCTATTCCCCTTTTTATTTTTTTATCTTCTCCTATTATTAGAATAGGAAGAAGTGTGAACTACTCACCACTTAGCTAAACCTGACGGTTCTTAACGCTTGAAGTGGGAGCTTCTTGGGAATAGAGCATACTTGATAGCGTATTTCTTTACTAACAGCGGTGTCTCTTATTTACCAAGCTATCCCCGTAGTTCCTACGGTTCTTGATGATTGGATCTAAGCCAATCCCATAGAATGTAGTCTTAGACCTTCGGTCAGAATATTGATACTAGCATTGATATCACGATCATGATGAGTATGACAAACAGGACAAGTCCATTCTCGAATTTCAAGAGATTTCTTGCCATCTTTATGTCCGCACTCTGAACAAATCTGACTAGACGGAAACCATTTATCTACTTTGATGATTTTTCGTCCATACCAGTCAGCCTTGTATTGTAATTTAGTCACAAACTTTGACCAAGAAACATCAGAAATACTTTTAGCTAATTTATGATTTCGCAACATACCTTTTGTGTTTAAGTCTTCAATACAGATAATATCGTGATTTTTGATCATTTCTGTACTCAACTTATTCAGAAAATCAGTACGTTGATTCATTACTTTTTCATGCAATCTAGCTACTTTGCGTTTTTGTTTTTGATAATTTTTAGCTTCAAATAGATTGGTACCTTTATTTTTAGCCAATAAAGCACGCCTAGACAATTTGCGTTGTTCACGCTTTAGTTTCTTTTCCATTTTGGACGTGAATTTATTATTATCAATTTTTTGTCCATCAGAAAGAATCGCAAAGTCCATAATGCCTAAGTCAATACCAATTGTGGAATTAGTTTTAGGTAATTCGATAATTTCTTCTTTACACAACAAAGAAATATAGTATTTACCGCTAGAATGACGTGATATTGTAGCAGATTTGATAATCCCTTTTGGTTGTCTATGAAGCTTAATTCTTACTAATGACTTCAATTTAGGAACTTTGATGAATTTACTATCAATCAAAGCAATTGTACCATTTTGATTATTCGTTGTATAACTCTGAACAGGATTTTTCTTACTTTTGAAACGTGGAAATCCAACGGATTTATCCCGAAAAAAATTCTTGTATGCTTTATCTAAATTAAGTTGGGCATTGGCTAAAGCAAGGCTATCAATTTCTTTCAAAAACGGAAATTCTTTCTTGTATTTAGCTGGTGTCGGAAAAGTCATTTTTTTAGAAGAATCATTTTTAACTTCTTCATACGCCTTTTTTCGGTCATCAAGCATTAGATTGTAGACCTTACGGACACAACCAAAAGATTTGGCAAAGAAGATTTCTTGTTCCTCTGTTGGATAGATTCTGAATTTGTATGCTTTTAGTTGTTCCATAAAGTTCACCTACTTTCTATTTATGATTGTTTCCTTGATTTTGGATATACTTCTTAATCACATCAATTGGTGCGCCACCAGTTGTCAGAAGACAAAAGCTTTTAGACCAGAACATTTCTTTCCAAAGAAATTGTTTGACTCTTGGAAAGTCACGTTTTATCAATCTTGAGCTGGCACTTTTATAGGCATTGATGAATTTTGTCAATTCTGTTTTAGGTTGAGCTTTGAACATAATATGAACGTGGTCTTTATCATGATTCCACTCCACTAAAGTAATGTGATACGATTCTGAAATTCTTTCAAAAGTAGTTTTGGCATAATCAGATATTTCATCATCAATCACTTGTCTACGATATTTCGTTACTAAAACAAGGTGGTAATAAAGAAGAAATACTGAATGATTATTTGTATCTAATTCCATGTTATATCAACTCATTTCTTGTATAGACTGATTGTAACATGGGACAAAATAAAAAGGCAATACGCCTTAGTTGTCGGTCTTCGAGTTACCAACGGTAACCCTCATACCGAACGGCATTCATCACCCACCTATAGAGGATGGGCGACTTCTGCCTAATTCTGTTAAATCCCAGATAAGCTACGTGTTTTCTAAACAACTGCTGGTTTGAATCGTCTTAACCGTAAAGCATTGAGCAAGACCGATACGGAGCTGAAACTCATGGCGACTGCCGCAAACATTGGATTCATCAATGGTCCGCCAAAAATATACAAGAGACCCATCGCGACTGGAATACCTACAAGGTTGTAAGCAAAAGCCCAGAACAAGTTTTGTTTAATGTTTCGTAGCGTTGCATGACTTAAATCAATCGCAGTCAATACAGCGGTTAAATCATTACGCATAAGGACAATATCAGCCGATTCAATCGCCACGTCTGTACCTGATCCAACTGCAATACCGATATCTGCTTGAGCTAATGCGGGTGCATCGTTAATGCCGTCTCCAACCATCGCTACCTTCTTGCCTGCCTCTTGTAGTTTTTTGACTTCCTCTGCTTTATCTTCAGGTAATACTTCACTTAATACACTGTCTATACCCACTTGCTTAGCAATCGCTTTGGCTGTACGTTTGTTATCTCCAGTAATCATGATTACTTCAACACCGCGTCTTCTAAGTTCTTTAACAGCCTTCATACTATTTTCCTTGAGTGTGTCAGCTACTGCGATAATTCCAGCTAGTTCTCCATCAACAGAGAGATACATCGGTGTTTTTCCTTCGTCTGCTAAACGATTGGATTCTTTTTCCATGCTTGATAAATCAATCTTTTGCTCTAGCATCAGTTTACGGTTTCCAATGTACATATCTTTGCCCTCAATTTCAACTCGAATCCCGTGTCCAGGAATCGCTTCAAAATGATCTGGTTTAGCTAATGTCATGTTCTCTTCTTTTGATTTTTGTACGATGGCTTCGCCTAATGGGTGTTCAGAACCTGTTTCACCAGAAGCTGCATAATATAAAAGATTTTCTTTAGTAATAAGAGGAGTTACCAAAATATCCGTCACGATAGGTTTACCTTCTGTCAGTGTCCCTGTTTTATCAAATACAATCGTGTCTAAATTATGAGTGGTTTCTAACGCCTCACCACTTTGGTGTTAGTATCAAATCTTAGACAGCTTTTCGTAGAGACAAGAATAAATTAAACTTATCTACGAGAGGATGAATTTTTATGACCCGATATGAAGAAAATTTTAAACAAATGATTGTTGAACTGAATCAAACTGGACGTTCTGTTCGAGGGTTAGCGAAAGAATATGGCTTATCTGAAGCAACGATTTACAAATGGAAGAATTTATATTTACCTGATCAGTCCACAGGACTGACTGGAAAAGAAGTAGCTGAACTGAGAAAAGAAAATGCTCGTTTAAATGAGGAACTTGAAATCTTAAAAAAAGCCGCAGCCATATTCTCTCGGAAAACCTAAATTCGCTTGTTCAATTTATTGAAAAATGGTGTAAGGATTACACTGTTTCTTTGTTGTGTCGGTTATTAGAAATCCCTAGAAGTGTCTATTATTTTTATAAGAATAAACCGTTGACAGCTACAGAAATCAGAAATAATAAGTTGAAAAAGAAGATTTCAACAATTTTTTTTACGAATAAACAACGCTATGGTGCCACAAAGATCCATCAAGTTTTATTAAAAGAAGGGATTTCAGTATCTCTTAAACATGTCCAAAAGCTAATGAAACAATTAAATTTAAGGTCGATTGTAGTTAAAAAATATAGACCTCAAAGGTCTAATAAACCGATCATTTCAAAAGAGAATCTCTTAAATCAGGACTTTTCTACTGAAACGATCTGTGAGAAATGGGCAGCTGACATTACGTACATTCCTACTAAGAAAAATGGTTGGTGTTACTTATCTTCAATCATGGATTTACACACGAAAAAAATTATTAGTTATACATTTTCAAAACGAATGACTGTGGATTGTGTCATTCAAACATTGAATAAAGCAAAAATACATTATCACATTCCAGAAGGAATGATTCTACACACTGACTTGGGCAGCCAATACACAGCAAGAGAAGTGGAACAATGGCTTAAAACCAACAAAATAAGGCATTCTTATAGTAGAAAAGGAACACCTTATGATAATGCTGGAATCGAATCTTTCCATGCCTCATTGAAAAAAGAAGAAGTCTACACGACTAGCTACTCAGATTTTGAAGAAGCAAATCGAGCGCTATTTAGCTACATTGAAGGATTTTATAACCGAAATCGAATCCATAGCTCGATTCACTATCTAACCCCACAGGAATTTGAAGAATTAGCAAAAGAAAAAATGGCTTAACCGTCTCTACTAAAATGTGTCCAAGATATTGACTCAAATCCAATTTCTCTTTACCAACATCATTTGACAAAGAGCCCTAAATTTTCATTGGTTTAGTATATAAAATTACTCATTATTTTCGTCATATTCCATCTCATCTTCAGTTACCCACATATGATTCTTAACTTCTTCTTGACCATCGGTTGGAGTGTAATTAACAACGTAAACAGTTCCTGTAATAGATTTATCTACTTTTGCTTCAGCTCCCATCATCCCATCCATGTGATCGGCATTCAAGATAACAGTATCGCCCTCATTTGCTACAGTCTCAGTATTTTTTAACTCTTCTTGTACTACCCATCGATGATTGTTAACCATTGGTCCCCCAGTTTTTGGCTCATAGCTTACTTCATACATTGTAGTATCAAAGGCCCCTACAACTTGAGCATTTGCACCTTTCATCCCTTCCATATGATCGCCTAGCAGTATAACATTACTTCCCACCGGGAATTTAGGGTTCGCAGCATCTTTCATTGAAGAAGGAACCATACCTTCGTGATTCATTCCCTCCATACTATTCATTTCACTAGACGCTGTAGAAGTCGATTCCTCGTTTGTGCTTTTAGAATTATTCGATTGGTTCTGTTGCAAAGTTTTAAATCTACTATCAAATAAGGTAGAATAATAGAAAAAGATAGCAGGAGGAATGACGATGAATCATTTTAAAGGAAAGCAATTTCAGCAGGATGTGATTATTGTAGCCGTGGGCTACTATCTTCGTTATAACCTTAGCTATCGTGAAGTTCAAGAAATCTTATATGATCGTGGCATTAACGTTTCTCATACGACGATTTATCGTTGGGTGCAAGAATATGGCAAACTACTCTATCAAATTTGGAAAAAGAAAAATAAAAAATCCTTTTATTCATGGAAAATGGATGAAACGTACATCAAAATTAAAGGAAAATGGCATTATTTGTATCGAGCCATCGATGCAGATGGTTTAACCTTGGATATTTGGTTACGTAAAAAACGGGACACACAAGCAGCCTATGCTTTTCTTAAGCGGTTAGTGAAGCAGTTTGATGAACCGAAGGTTGTAGTCACAGATAAAGCCCCCTCTATTACAAGTGCCTTTAAGAAACTAAAAGAAT
Organism: Enterococcus sp. DIV0901a; assembly: GCF_051711525.1. Taxonomy (NCBI): domain Bacteria; kingdom Bacillati; phylum Bacillota; class Bacilli; order Lactobacillales; family Enterococcaceae; genus Enterococcus; species Enterococcus sp. DIV0901a. The sequence goes on from NZ_JBIOMW010000002.1 coordinate 141,934, forward strand.
ACGGCTTTTATCAAGGGACAGAACATCGTACCATTAAATACCTGAATAATTTGATTGAACAAGACCATCGTCCAGTAAAGAGACGCAATAAATTCTATCGAAGTTTACGCACTGCCTCTACCACGATTAAAGGCATGGAAGCCATTCGAGGATTATATAAGAAAACCCGAAAAGAAGGCACTCTCTTCGGGTTTTCGGTCTGTACTGAAATCAAGGTATTATTGGGAATCCCAGCTTAAATCATAGATACCGTAAGGGATTTTATTCTTTATTTAAAACTTTGCAACAGAACCCAAACAGTAAATGACACGTTACAGACTGCAAAATGTACCAACTGAAAAAAGAAAGTATCTGAGGTAGAGTAACGAACGGTTAGCTTTTACCATTCGAGGAAAGGTGTTAGTCAAATACAAATATCTTTGCAAAGAAATAAGTTGGGTTTGGAACGAGGAGCAACTGCACCGCAAGTGGAACAACTTATTTTATCCTTCTTAGGTTTTTCTTTTTGGTGTTTTATGTAAAAGAAAAACCTAGCTTTTTTTGCTAGGCTTTTCTTTTACATTTCTTTAATTTTCAAATTTTTTATTTCCCACTCAAACCATTCGCTAAAATCTTGTTTAAAGCCGTTAATAGAATATTGCTCTTGTTCTTCTGCTTCTTTATCGTTTTGAGGGTCTAAGTAGGTCGGTTTATCTTTTGGTCTTGCGTATACACCTATCCATGTTTTAAAATCGCCCTCAAAACTGCTATCTATGATAAAGCCTTGCTCTTTTAGCTCTTCTCTTACTTGAGCTTTTAGATATTGCTGTTCTTGTGTTCCAAAAAACTCATTTTCTGTAAAATCTTCTAATTGTAATTTTTTTGTTTTTTCCATTTTCTTTTCCTCTTTTCTTTTTTTTGATTTTTAGTTTTTTGACAACCATTTTTGTTAGGCGTTTGAGGAAGTGAAGCTGTTTTCCTCATGTTTTAAAAGCTAGAAATAAATTACAGTGTACGCTCCTTTCTTTTTTCGTTTTGTTGGTTCATTTTCGCCAGTGTGTTCGTGTCGTTTGCTGTGACGAGTACGCAACATAGACACAAAGAAAACACAAGGGCGAGCTTGCTCGTTTATATACCCTTGTGTTTTCGACTGGATAGGTTAAGGTAACAAACAGTAAATGACACGTTACAGACTGCAAAATGTACCAACTGAAAAAAGAAAGAATACCGTTGTGTGTTTTATTTCTCGATCAGCTTTTAAAACATGGGGTCCCGAGCGCCTACGAGGAATTTGTATCGATAAGAAATAGATTTAAAAATTTCGCTGTTATTTTGTACATTTAACTTGACGGTGACATCTCTCTATTGTGAGTTATTAGTGGTACAGTTTTCAACAGTTTTAATTATAAAAAAGTGGTGCATTTTTAAATTGGCACAAACAGGTAACGGTTATTGCAGGTGTATTTCTTATCTATGGGTTTAACATGGATTTTATCATTAAAATCATGAGTATTGTCCGAGAGTGATTGGTCTTGCGTATGGTTAACCCTAAAGTTATGGAAATAAGACTTAGAAGCAAACTTAAGAGTGTGTTGAGCATTATCTTAAAATTTTGTATAATAGGAATTGAAGTTAAATTAGATGCTAAAAATTTGTAATTAAGAAGGAGGGATTCGTCATGTTGGTATTCCAAATGCGTTATGTAGATAAAACATCTACTGTTTTGAAACAGACTAAAAACAGTGATTACGCAGATAAATAAATACGTTAGATTAATTCCTACCAGTGACTAATCTTATGACTTTTTAAACAGATAACTAAAATTACAAACAAATCGTTTAACTTCTGTATTTGTTTATAGATGTAATCACTTCAGGAGTGTTTACATGAACAAAAATATAAAATATTCTCAAAACTTTTTAACGAGTGAAAAAGTACTCAACCAAATAATAAAACAATTGAATTTAAAAGAAACCGATACCGTTTACGAAATTGGAACAGGTAAAGGGCATTTAACGACGAAACTGGCTAAAATAAGTAAACAGGTAACGTCTATTGAATTAGACAGTCATCTATTCAACTTATCGTCAGAAAAATTAAAACTGAATACTCGTGTCACTTTAATTCACCAAGATATTCTACAGTTTCAATTCCCTAACAAACAGAGGTATAAAATTGTTGGGAGTATTCCTTACCATTTAAGCACACAAATTATTAAAAAAGTGGTTTTTGAAAGCCATGCGTCTGACATCTATCTGATTGTTGAAGAAGGATTCTACAAGCGTACCTTGGATATTCACCGAACACTAGGGTTGCTCTTGCACACTCAAGTCTCGATTCAGCAATTGCTTAAGCTGCCAGCGGAATGCTTTCATCCTAAACCAAAAGTAAACAGTGTCTTAATAAAACTTACCCGCCATACCACAGATGTTCCAGATAAATATTGGAAGCTATATACGTACTTTGTTTCAAAATGGGTCAATCGAGAATATCGTCAACTGTTTACTAAAAATCAGTTTCATCAAGCAATGAAACACGCCAAAGTAAACAATTTAAGTACCGTTACTTATGAGCAAGTATTGTCTATTTTTAATAGTTATCTATTATTTAACGGGAGGAAATAATTCTATGAGTCGCTTTTGTAAATTTGGAAAGTTACACGTTACTAAAGGGAATGTAGATAAATTATTAGGTATAGGGCACCTCTAATAACTACCAATTAATTCACCTCAAAATGAAATTAGAAAAAAACAGCGAAATTTTTAAATCTATTTCTTATCGATACAAATTCCTCGTAGGCGCTCGGGACCCCAACATGAGGAAATGTTTTTATAAAAAAAGAGTAGTTACCGTTTTTTGGTAACTACTCTTTTCCTTTTTTAATGTTTAAAGTCCTGGAAGTTTAGGTGTCTTGGGTATTGGTGGTGTAGGTGGCTGCAAGCTTTCTAATTTTTGTTGAATTACTTTAAATTCAGGGGCTTCTTGGTGTTTATTTAGAACCATTTTTTGCTCTATTCGTTCTAAAGTTGGTTGAATTTCTTTACTTGATACTTTACGATTCAATTCTTTTTCTAAGGTCTCTTTCGGGCTAATGGAAGGCGTTTCTAAGCTTGAATAGAGTTTCACTCCTTCTCTATTGTAAAGCCTTATATCGCTAAATAAGCCCGTTTTATGAAGGGTTTCTAAATTGGTCGGTAGGTTTTGACAACAATATCATGCGCTTGTTTTGGTGGTGCCCTAGCTGTCATTGGATCATCTGCATACAATAAGATCCATGAAAGGCCATCTGCTGCCAATGAGCGCCTTGAGATTGGTAATTGGGAAGCTGATACTGTAGCCGGTAAAACAGGTAGGGCTCGTATTGTAACTCTAGTCGATCGTAGATCTCGTTTCTCCCTACTTGGTAAAGTTGAAAAGAAAATCTCTAAAAATGTGGTTGATTGTATGATCAATCTACTAAGAAATGTAGGAGAAGATAAATGTAAAACCGTTACACCCGATAGAGGAAAAGAATTCTCCCAACATAGTCGAATAACGCTAGAATTAAATGGCACTAAAGTGTATTTTCCAGATCCACATGCTCCATGGCAACGTGGTACAAACGAAAATACTAATGGTTTATTACGAGAATATTCACCCAAAGGTGAAGATATTTCAGGTATTTTCGATAGTCAAATTCAAGAATGGGCGAATAAATTAAACACGCGACCACGGAAATGTCTAAATTGGAAAACCCCTTATGAAGTATTTTTTAATGAATCGTTGCACTTAATTTGACAATTGAAGCCATAAAAAAACCGCTCAAATCGACTTTCGTAAATATGAACGGTTTTTTAGAAATTCAATTTTTAAGCGCCTTCTACCATATCACGGCGTTTGTATCCTAAATAGCCGACAAATAAGAAGACGATACTGATAACAGTAATTACTGCAAAAATCGTTCCATCAAATTTTTCCATCGGTAAGCGTGGAATCCAACTTTGAATTGCAGTTTTTGAGAACCAATCCGGCAAATCTAAGATTCCGCCGAAATAATTCAAAGCAAAGGAATAGCCTAGATAAGCATAGATTACTTTTCCAAATTTTGGCAACCAGCCTAACGCTAAAGCAGCCAAACCAATATAAAATAAGATGGAAGGGAGAAAATTGTATCCAGCAGCTAAGAAATCGGTCAGATCCATAGTCGATTCATTTTTCATCGCAGAAATCGCCGTTCCACCTAATCCCGCTGATGCTAAGCCAATGCCTACGACTCCAGCAAAAATAGCTAAAAATATCGTTGTCCAATATAATTGGCCTCGCGTAATCTTCGTTACATACAGTTGACTCAGATGCAGTCTTGTTTCTTCTGCAAATAATTTATTGACCACCGCGATTGGCAAGATTGTGACTAATCCAATCATTACCATCATGATCGTTGCCGTAAAGGATTCTTCAATGGAAACGCCAGATTGAGTGAACATTTGTTTCATCAGTTCATTTCCGCCAAGAAAGACTTGCATGTCTCCATAAATGGAGCCATACGCAGCTCCCATAACCACAAATGCGATCATCCAACCAATCATTACTCCTTTATTAATCTTGAAAAACAAACCAGGTACAGAAAGTAGTGATTTCTTCGCCGTCGCACGTCCTTCTCGTTCAGGAAGATAACCTGCGCCCATGTCGCGATGTTCTTCCAACACAAACGCAAGTACGGTAAAAACAAGACTAAAAATCAAAGCAAATAATAATGGTAGCCAGTTATTTTTTGTGAAAGGATAGGTCAAGTAAATCCATCCCATTGGATTGAACATTGATAGATCAAGATTAGACACATCTGTTCCAGCGCGCACAATATACAAAAGTCCTATAAGACTTAATGTCGAGCCGGTTGCTCCAGTAGAAGTCGCCATAATCTGCGACATCACAAGTGCCAATACACCACCGATAATTCCCGCCAATGCAATTGATCCTCCGAACAAGAAAGCTCCTTCGGCATCAATCGTTTTTACACCAAAACTCATCATGAGTCCGCCGATTAAAAGACCTAATAAAAGATTGATCAACAGCATCTCATTGATAACAGCTAATGAATTGGCTTGTCGTCCTACTCGAAATGAGCGAACCAATTCAGTCAAACCTAATTCTTCTTCTTTTCGCGTGTGGCTCACCACATGGAGTGCTGAGATAATCATTGCGAACAATCCGCAAAACAGCAACATCTCTTGAGCATACATCGCTCCTAAAGTATAATCCGTACCTATTTTGATTGGTGTAGGTCCAACCATCGAGATCATCGCTGGATTTTGCATCGTTTCAAACATCCCTAAAAGGCCTTGTCCTTTAGCAATCTCTTCAAATGCTGGTACATATGCTCCTGAGAACAAACCCAAACCTAAAACCCAAACAATTATTTTTTTCCAATCGCGTTTCACGTATTGAATGAACAATACGTTCCAACGGGCAAATTTTTCATTCATTTTCTTTTCCTCCGTTCCGACAATCAGCCTTCGTAGTGACGCATGAATAAATCTTCAAGCGTTGGCGGTACAGATTCGATTTTTGTCACACCTAATTTGGTTGCCTCGGTCAGAATCGTATTTATCGCTTCATTGTCAGCAGAAAAAGTCGCTTTGCCGTCTTTTTGAACAAAATCATGCACGCCAGAGAGCGTCGCAAGTTTCTCAATATCGCCTTTTGTCACCAATGTAACTGTTGAGCGAGTCAAATGACGCAATTCATCTAATGTACCTGTTTCAACTACTTCTCCACGTCGAATGATTGCTACTTTATCTGCTAATCGTTCAACTTCACTTAAAATATGTGAAGATAATAGAATCGCTTTGCCATCATTTTTGATTTTTTCTACTTCTTCTTGGAATACTGCTTCCATCAATGGATCTAGTCCTGAAGTCGGTTCATCTAAAATATACAGATCAGATTCAACTGAAAGTGCAGCAATCAAACCGACTTTTTGACGATTTCCTTTAGAGTAACCTTTGGCTTTTTTCTTTGGATCAAGTTCAAATCGTTTGATTAAATAATCGCGCTTTGCTTTGCTCCCGCCGCCATGAAGTTTGATAAATAGATCAATGATCTCTCCACCAGTCAGGCTGCCCCAAAGAGCAACATCTCCAGGAACATACGAAATTCGTTTATGGATTTCTAGACTATCTTTCCAAACATCTTTTCCGAATATTTGGACATCTCCTTCGTCTCGGTTGATGATTCCTAGCAGTGTACGGATCGTCGTTGACTTTCCTGCTCCATTTGGTCCGATAAAACCAACAACTTCACCGGCGTTTACTGTGAATGAGACATCTTTCAACGCCTGTAATTTACCAAATTTTTTTTGCAAGCCTTGTACTTTTACAATTTCTGTCATGGTACATAACTCCTTTTTCTTTTGACATGATTTTATAACGAGCTTTCCATTCTGAACAAAACGCACCTTTTTTATGAACTAATACAATATGTATCGTTCATAAAATACCCTTTTATACTTTGTTTCAAACCAAAACTCTTTTACAACTCCAATAATATTCTTTTTTATTTTAACAGTCAATAAAAATAATTTTAAATTTAAACCTGCAATTCCATTGTTAGTTCGTATTCTTTCCTATATAATATATACGAAGTTAGTTTTAAACTACAATAAACAAAAAGTTCTTTTTTTATAGAAAGTAGGCATTTTTAATGGATGGTTTTGAACGAAGAACAGAAGAAAAAAAGAAAAAAGTTTTACGAGCTGCTTTTGATCTGATGAATACAGATACGGGAATCGAGAATTTAACGATCGATGCTGTGGCCAAAAAGGCCAATGTAGGAAAAACTTCTATTTTTAAATATTTTGGCAGCAAAGAAAAGCTCATTCATGAAGTCTTTATCCGGTCAATGGATGAAATGGGGGAAAAAGCTAAAAAAATCATGGAGAAAAATGCATCATTTGAAGAAACCTTGATCGCCATGAGTCAAAATAAAATCGATTACCTCGAAAAAATCAATAAACAATTTTACTTAGATTTAATGAGCTATTACACTAAAAAAGAAGACAGCGGCTTTACCCGAATGATGGAAGCTTATACAAAGCAAAGTTTTGGCATTATGTTGGATCTATTCCATCGCGGGCGTAAAGAAGGAAAAGTCGATTTAAAATATTCAGATGAATTTTTGATGTTGTATTTTCAAGCCATGATCGAAGGCATCTCTAATCCGCAGATTTATGAGAAAATCCTGCCTTATACAGCGGAATGGACTGAGCTGTTGGTAAAAGGAATCGCTCCGAGACAATAGTTTTACGAACAACAAAAGAAGAAATACTCGCCGAATCCACAAAAAAATAAAATGTATGCATACAAATCAGAATCGATTCATCTGCTAGGTGTATTTGAGATACATATTCACAACTAAAATGTGATGCAATTGTCTCAGAGACAGCCGCTTCTCACAGATTGATCGTAGTCGGCTTCTTTTTTTGTAATCTTTAGGGGCTTTATACCAAGCATATTTTTTAGGTGAATATCGGAATTCTAGGGCTTTTATATCTTCTTTATATGGTTTTGTATTACCTGTTAGCCATATAAATGTTCCTACTACTTCGATTGCTACGCCGTCCATTTTTAGATTGAACAATTTATTAATAATATCCTTAAACTGTTCGGGTGTTTCTGTTGTTTCTTTGGTGTAAGTTTTACCTTCTTTATTCTTATGAGTGTTTTTAAGTTTGCTAAACAGTTCGTCATATTCATTGTTCAAAATTTTCATTTCTTCTTCATTTCCGCCACAATCGGGATGTAACTTAAAAGCTAACTTTTTGTAGGCTTTTTTCAATTCTTCCAATGTTTCAACATTTTTAATGTATTTCATTTTTATCATTCCTTTTCTTTTTGATTTTTGGCTTTTTGACAACCATTTTTGTTAGGCGTTTGAGGAAATGTTTTTATAAAAAAAGAGTAGTTACCGTTTTTTGGTAACTACTCTTTTCCTTTTTTAAGGTTTAAAGTCCTGGAAGTTTAGGTGTTTTGGGTATTGGTGGTGTAGGTGGCTGCAAGCTTTCCAATTTTTGTTGAATTGCTTTAAATTCAGGGGTTTCTTGGTGTTGATTTTGAACCATTTTTTGCTCTATTCTCTCCAAAGTCGGTTGAATTTCTTTCCCTGATACTTTACGATTTAATTCTCTTTCTAAGGTCTCTTTCGGACTAATGGAAGGCGTTTCTAAGCTTGAATAGAGTTTCACTCCTTCTCTATTATAAAGCCTTATATCGCTAAATAAGCCCGTTTTATGAAGGGTTTCTAAATTGGTCGGTAAGTTTTTGACAACAATATCATGCGCTTGTTTTGGTGTTGCCCTGGCTGTCATTGGATCATCTGCATACATAGTTTCATACCGTTCAATTGTTCCTAAATATGAGTTGATTTTAGGTACTGCCATGACATACATTTTTGTTTCATAACCTTTGGCTTGAAGCATTGTTGCAGTTTGAATGGGAACGTCTGTTGTTCGTCCAGTACCTTCAATCACCAAATTATACCCTTGATCGCTCAAACGGCTTATAATCGCTTCTGTCATGCGATTCGAATAAGGGGTAACGTGTTTTACTACGTCTTTTTCATAAAGTTTCACTAATTCATCAAAATTAGGGTGCTGTTGTTTGAAGGTATCATTATCAATGACAACAACATTCCCTTGTGTTTCTTCAAAAATTTCTGATCGCAAACTGGTTTTTCCTGACCCTGGTTGCCCACCAAGTAAAAAAGCGGTTGGCGATTCAACCGCTTTTTTTCCTTGAACCAATTCTTCTAAATTATCATTTAAGCGATTCTCAAACTGTTTGTCAGTAAAATTGACTATATTTGCCATATTAAGCCACTTTCTCTTTATTCAAAACTTGTTTTGAGTAACGATTCATTGACCGCCAATACTCATGAACGGCTTGTAATTCTTCTAAAGAATATTCAAAAAGATTTACACGTTTTGCAAGCTTTAATTGGTTTAATAAATTGACTTCCAATAATTGAGAGTCATTTTTATTTAATTCATGATTCAAAACATAATTTAATACCCGATTATAAACACTTGCCGATAATTCGTTAATGATCTCTATTTCAAATGTTTTTTCATACGTAACTGCCATTTCATTTTCACTCCTTTTAAAGTTTGTCAGGTAAATATTTCCGTATATATTCTTCTAAGGCTTGATCCATAACTTCTTTTACGTTTCCGCCATTCTTTGCTGTTTCGATTTTTATGATATGGTGCAAGTCAGCACGAACACGAACCGTCTTATCTCCCATTATATCTTTTTTTGCACTGATTGGTGTATCATTTCGTTTTGCTTTTTGTGCGCCTAAATTTCCCACAATCACTCACTTCTTTCTATTTCTTCTTATTCTTATTTTATCATCAACAATCACAAATCACAAGTGATTTGTGATTAATCACTTGTGATTTGTGATTCTATTCTTTTTCGTTTTCTAATTGAATAATTCGCTCAAGCATTTCAAAAAATACGTTCTCATACATGGATAAAACTTTTTTGTCATAGCCTTTGTGTTCTGTAATTCCGTTTTTAGACCAGGTACTTACTTTATTACTTCGCTTGATAATATTTTGGAAAACCAAGTTATCTTCTTTATGTTGCTTGTACAGTTCTTCCAGGTTTGATTTTATCGTTGCGCTGTCCGTATCAACTAAATAAGGAACAAAACCGATCATATCTAGTCCAGGGTTAAATTGTTCTTGTAAATCAATCAAATAGGAAATATAGTTTTGAATGTTGTTTGTACTTTCTTCTTCTGCTTGTAAAGGGATCATAACGTAATCACTTGCCACGATTGCATTATTTGTATAAACGCTTGGCGTTGGTACAGTATCAATAATAATGAGATCATAGTCACTTTTTAAAGGTTCCAACAGAGTAGCTAGTAATTTACTTTCATTTTCAAACGTCCATGAGCGAGTTAATTTTGGCAGTAACATCAAATCAAACGTGCCAGGGATCAAGTCTAAATTATCAGTCAAATGAATAATAGAAGAAGCCAAGTTTCCATTTTTCAAGCCTTCATAAAAATTGACACGTGGCAATTCTACCTCAAAAGTTTTTGCTAAGTCTTTTGTCAATGTTGCTTGTAAGTCCTTATCGATCATTAAAACTTTTAAATTAAATTTGTCTGTCAAGTAAGCAAACATAGTCGATAATTTTGACTTTCCAACACCACCTTTAAAATAATTGTTTAAGATAACAATTGCTTCATTTTTACTGTTTAAAATACGTCTTAATTCTTCAAGTATTTTTAGTTCTTCCTTCTCCATAACTACGCCCCATTCTTTTTTTGTATAGTAATATTGTATCATTAGGAATCACAAATCACAAGTGATTTGTGATTAATCACTTGTGATTTGTGATAAGTGATTTGTGATTAATATATAAAAGCCCTGTTTAAAGGGCTTTTATGTTTATTTTGAGAAAGAGATAAAATCAATATATCCCTTTTCTCCGATTTTTACAACGGCATTGTAGGGCTTTTTCTCTTTGTTTTTGATTCCTTTTACCAGGGTTTCTTTTCCCTCCAGTAATTCTTTTACATTCGTTTTGGTTAGTTTTTTCTTTCTAAAATGTTCAGCTAAAGTAAACTTACATTCAGGATAATTTGAACAACCATAAAACGATTTTTTTAATACAATATTGTTACCACACTTAGGACATTTTCCTACAATACTTTTTTCAGCTTCTTTTTCTTTCTGTACCTGGTAATCAGAAAAATTTAGTTTTTCTATATCGTTAGGTACAGCTTCCAGTAAATGAACGATAAACTTCTTGATATTATTAATAAAGTTTTCTTGATTGCCTTCTCTTTTACCGATTTTTTTTAAATACGTTTCCCATTTAGCCGTCATTTCAGCACTCGTTAAAAGGTGCTGACTTTCAACTGCCTGGCACAATAATTTTCCTTTTTCAGTTACAACAAGCTTATTCTTAATCACTTGGATATATTCTTTTTGTTTTAACGCTTCAATAATACTTGCTCTTGTCGCTTCTGTTCCGATCCCCTCGACTTCTTGTAAAATCTTGATTGCTTCTTCATCATCAACCGTTTTATTAGCGGTTTTCATAGCAGTTAATAATGTACCCTCTGTAAAAGCTTTCGGTGGTTGTGTTTCTTTTTCGGCACTCTTAACGTCAACCTCGGCATGTTCTCCAATGATAACCAAGGGTAACGTTTGAACGTCCTCTTTTTCTTCTTTGGTTTGTTGTTTGAAAAGAATTTTCCAACCTTCTTGTTTTGGTGTCTTTCCGATCGATTGAAACAGCAAATCAGCTACTTTCGTTTGTATCTTGGTTTCTTCATACAAGTAATCAGGTAAAAACATGGCAACGGTCGTTTTAACGACTAAAGCATATATTTTTCGTTGTAAATCGTCCATTTTTGCTAATGCAGATTCGGTAGGTACTTGTTTTGTTGGGATAATGGCGTGGTGTTCCTGTACCTTACTACCGTCCACATAACGCTTTCTAGGCTCTGTTTGAACCATTTCGAGATCAAGTCCTAAAAAACCGCTATATTTGCCAAAATTTGCTTTTAAATAAGCAAATTCGTTCTCTGTAATAAATGGTGTATCTGTTCTTGGATAACTCAATAATTTTGCTTCATACAGTCCTTGCATAGCTTTTAAAGTTTGGCTTGCTGTCGCTTTATAAAGCTGATTGACTTTTGATTGTAAACTACTTAAAGAAAACAAACTCGGACTATTCGTTTTCTTCTCTTTGGTTTGAACATCAGCAATTATCCCCTCTTGATTGCCTATTTTAGCTTGTTTAGAAGAAACAAAGGATAAAAGTTCCTCTTGGCTCTTAAAACGCTGTGTGGGGCTTAGAACGCCCTTAAACGACCCTTGGTTTACTTTTATACTAGCTTCCACCTCGAAAAAACCTGAATAATTCATAGCTCTAAATTTAACCTGTTTTTTTGAACAAATTGCCAATTTTTAAATTAGGCAGATACTTTCTTCCAAAATAATGTGTTTTCGAACAGGATGCCTACGGAAGAAGATCATAATAAAAATTATTTGTCTATTTAAGGGCAGACGAATCCCTTGAAAAAGAATCGGTTAAAAAATTTGTGTGATAACTAGTCTAAATCCATTGTTTGGATCGCCGCAGGCGTTCAAAAACCTTATAAAATTCAGTTTGATACACATGATAACTTGACAGTTTGAGATAGACCTGTCTCCCAGTCTGAACAAGTTTACCGGCTACTTTAAGCAATATCAGCCGGATGGAATGAATCGTCATGCCCTGGTTCACTTTATCAAAACCAATGCTTTTTAAAAAATTAACGAGGTTGTATGCAAGGACACTGATCATCATTCTGACATGATTTTCTAAGAAACGCGGGCTATCTGTTTTATCGAAGTAAAAGCCACCTTTCGCTTCTTTGATGAAATTTTCCATTGTTCCTCGCTTGCCGTAAAGAGAAAATATGACTTCAGGCGAGACATTGTCGGATAGATTAGTCACAATAAACGCATGATGAAATAGCAATTCTCCTCCTTCACGGACGGAGCGTATACAGACACGACGAGGTTTCGACCAGGATTGTGCTTGATAAGGTAGTGAAAAATACTGCACTTCTCGCTCTTCCCATTCTTGATTGTCCCCGTAAAGAACAGAATGTTCAGCTAACTGACTTAACCTCCGATTGCTCTTTAATCGGATAACGTACTGGCTTTCAGTTGCTTCACAAGACTCATACACCTCTGGTGTGGCGAAGCCGCTGTCACCCCGAACCAATATCTCGGTATGAGGTAACGTGCTCTTGTAGTGGTGTAAAAGCGGGTTGATAAAGGCTTTTACCCCTTTAGATGTGTACTGATTGCCTGAACGCAGTTCAGCTTTTAAGAAATCTCCGGTCAGTCCATCAAAGGCAACTAATGGGTGATAGCCGTAGGTTTGATAATGGGCATTATAATCTGTTTGTTCTTGGCGTCCAAAGGTATCCGAATGTGTGGAATCGACATCAATGATTAACTCGGTGTCATTGCGAATTAAACGTGCTTTATCAATCAATGACTGATTTAATGCTTGGAGTTGATCGATGTTCTCCTCGGTGAAACGATCCAGAAACCGTGAGATTGAGGATTGTGATGCCAACTGTTTTTTACCGAGTACAGCTTGAAAGACAGGATCCCGTCTTAATAGATTAGCTGATGAGTCTGCCGAGTAACCAGCAATTAATTGCATAATAAGCTGTTCCAATATCGCTAAGTTATCATGGGTAAAATAAGCCCGATGATCTGTAATATGGAGCCATTGTTTAGCTAAGTGCGAAAAGCCGAAGGTATTCATTAATTCTTTAACCAGGACTAACCCCGAATCACTTGATAGACGACCACCGGTATGTGAAATAGTGATATTTGAATTGAATTTAACTTGATTTTTGTGTAAGCTAGTCATGAGAAGAACTCCTTTCTTATGGTTGGTTTCGTCACCTTTACCATAGCAGAATGGGGTTCTTTTTTCATCACTTAAGGGGTGAAACTAAAAAAGTAATTATCAGACTGCCGTTAGGCAGTTTCAGACGGTTTCAATTAAAAAGTATGAATTATTCAGGGTAAACATCTTTCGTTGTATTGTAAATTAACGCCATCCAAAATTTTGATTCAAGATTTTCTTTCGGTTTATTATATGTTTGAGCCAATATAAGCTACAAAACTGCTGTCTATCCATTTTTGAGTAACCTCATTTATATCAATCCCAATAGTAGCCAACCCAATAATGCTGCAATCCAATTTCTCTAACAAAGCTATTAAAGCCTTCATTTGAGAACCTGTCTCTATCCAATCATCTACAATCAAAACTCTTTTGTTCCTCACAATAGAACTCTTAGATATTTCAAAGCTTTTATCTTGACCTGAATAGTCGGTAAAATGTGTCGAAATAATCTCTTCTTTTGCGTATGGCAGCTTATCACCTTTTCTTACTCCAATAAACCCCACTCCAAGTTCTTTGGCTATGGCAGTGCCTAGTATCCATCCAATTGCTTCTGGGGCAGCCACATAATCTACTTTATTTTGAAAATCCAATGATAGTACTTTTACAATTTTATCAAAAACGGTTTTATGTGTAAAAATAGTTAGTAAATCATATTTTCCAATTGAGTTACGAGGTAATATACCTCTAATTTCATTTATAACATCAGTACTTTCCATACATTTACACCCCTTGCTTATGGTTAATAATCTTTGCTAATCTTTAAAAATAGTCATTTTCAACATATTTTTTATACATGTCCTCGGTATATCTTGTTATGTTCTTACCATACTCTGGATAATCAAACCCCAGTAGTTCTGCTACCTCTTTGGACACTTCCCTGAACAATTGGTGGCATATAAATAATGACTTCCAAATATTTTCATAGGAATCCATGCGATATGTAGATAATAATCTATTCCATAGATCTTCATCAATGTATTTGTTAATATACTTATAATTTTTCCCAACACTTAATGAAAATTCTGTCTTTATCCCAACCTTCCACGACATCATCCTAAGTAGTTCAAACCGTAGAATCTGGTTCAGATGATCGATTGCAAACAGTATCTCTTTGCGGCACAATCCTTTAATAACATAAGGTGTTACATTCCAAAATTCATTGCAGCAATCATCATACTCCCTTGCGCTTGGCTTTCTTACATGATAATCTATATCAGTCGGAACTATGTCCCTTTTAATTCTACAATCTTTATCAATTAGAACCTTTATTAATTTATCGCCCTTTAGGTAATTATCTAACTCTTCCAAGGGCAATAAGGTAAGATCAATTTTATTGTAATCATCAAATAGCATAAGATAGGAAAATCCCTTTTCTTCAGGTGGGAATAATTCCATATCCTCCGGCTTTTGCATCATTATTATATTCCCAAATTGATTAAGCCAGTCATCATTAGATATAAACGGTTCTATATCACTTACAAAATATGTAATATCATAATCCTGAAATTCATCTTTAGGTATATTAATATTTGCGCGTGACCCCTCAAGGGTCACAATTCGAATACGTTCATCCTGTTCTGCTAAAGAAAGTACTAAATCCATCATTTCTTTTTCTGATCTCATTTACATACTCCTCGTTTATTTTTTCTATATTATTACATCTTCTTTTTTGCCGATACAATCAGCATCATTGGGCGTCGCATTTCATCCGCCATCCCCGGAATATCCATCATGTTCTCTGGCGGCTGTGGCTCCACAATCTGATTTATTATAAAACTATTTGAAAGCAGTGTATTTAGATATGTGGTCAGTGTTCTATGATATTTTGTAACCTTTTCTTCCAAAAACATAGCTGTCCGTTTGCCCTCATAATAATAATTGTCCACCGGGAAATGCAGTATTTCTCCTTTTTCGTTATAATACCAGTCTTGTGTTCCATGAGCAGTAAAAACAGGATGTTCAACTGTAAAAACTAAATTGCCACCAGCCTTCAGCATCCTATATATCTTTTTTATTAAATTCTCATAGTCTGCTACATAATGAAACGCAAGCGAACTTAGTATTACATCAAAGCTCTCCTCTGGGAAATCCACATCTTCTATGGCACAGCATTCATATTCAATCTGTGGAAAATGGGTTTTTCCTTTTGCTACTTCGAGCATTTTATGAGAAATATCAACACCTACTACAGAGGAAGCACCGTTTTCCATCGCATATATACAGTGCCATCCATAGCCGCATCCTAAATCAAGCACACGCTTACCCTTAAAATCAGGTAGCATCTTTTTCAAAGTCTCCCATTCTCCCGCACCAGCCAGTCCTTTCTGCGAGCGACTCATTTGACTGTATTTTTGAAAAAATATATTATCATCATATTTGTTTTCTTTCATCTGAACTCTCCTCGTTTAAAAAGTTATTTATCTCCGATACAATTTCATTCACTTCTTTATAAAGTTTCTCGGTCATATCGTAGCATTCAAAAAGAGAAAGACCGAGTACTTCAAAAATATGATTAACTCTTTCGGCATATTTTTCAGGTTTATATTCAAAAGTTTCAAGCAGTTTTATAGCTTTCTTTTCGTTAATGCAATAAGCATTATTACATGCAAATAGTACTTGATTTAAGCATGAAATAATACGAAAAACATGGCCTGCAATATAATATTTATCCTCTGCCCCCGCATTTGCTTTTACAAACATTAAAGAGAATTCAGCTTCAAATATAAAAAAGTTCATCAAGCTTTTCTTTAGAGCAGTAGGGTAAATTTCTGCCTGCTTTTTTAATTCGCATAAGCTTTCGTTCTTAGCATATAGTATTTTACTAATCGCTAATTCTCCACGATACATAGCACTTATATAACCATGGGGATGCCCGGTCTGATAATTGGCAGTAACAATTCCTTGCTCCGTATCTTTGATTATTTGTTCCACCCGTTTTATATCACGTAATATCAAGTCAACATGACACCCGTTTATAACTAACCATCCACCGCCATTAACCCAATCACCCCACGCTCCGGGAGGTACAACAAGGTTGTTTCTATTCTCATCATCCAACTCTGTAGCAATTTGATTAATCGCTGTCAGGTCAAATGAGTCTGAATTGTAATAGATTCCGATATCTATATCAGAATTTTCTGTATGGGTGCTTCTTGCACGTGAGCCCCCTAATACAATGCCTTCTATAAAAGGCAAAGATGATAATTTCTCTGTTACTATTTGAATAACATTACCTACCATATAAACATCCTCCTTTATTCGTTAGATATTTTTATTTCATCTCCATCTGGTAAAATAAATGCCTGCACAAACTTGACACCTAGCACATCAGCAATGGCCTTCAACTCATCCAAGGTTACTGTTTCTCGTTGTAATTTTTTATTGAAATTCTGTGGAGTCTGGCCAATACGTCTAGCAAGTTCGGAAACACTTATATTCATTTGCTCACACAGTTCTTTAATCATTTCTGCCGTAGTCATACAGCACCTCCAAGTTTATGCTAAGAATAACATAAACCATTTGGTTGATAAATGCAATAGTCATTAAAATATTATTATAATCAGCAATTAAAAGAAAACCCACAACTCTACTTCAGAGTCATGGGCTATTTACTTCTGGTTTTCATATTTCCATTTCGATACCTGGTTTGAAGGCTATGACGAAGTGGTCTTCATAGACCTTAACGTTCTGGATTATCTTCCTTACAAGCTTATCATCATATTCTAAGGTGCGGAATTTGTTCTTGCGGATAAATTCAATCAACTCATTGATGCGCTCGTTCTCGCCACTGAGGGAGGCATCTTCTACTAAAAGAGTCTGACGCTTATCTCGCATCTCATCGATCTCATCTACCAGGTATTCATAATCTTGACCTTTATTGGCCAGCTTGATTAGTTCTTTTTGTTTTTCATCTAGTAGGGTATTAATCTCTGAAATTTGGTATTCTGTGGTTTCTCCAATCACAGCATGAATATTTTCTTCCAGTGTCTTTATCATATTGTTGCCACCAGCAAGTAGCTTATTAATTGCGGTCATTACCGCACCATAGAGTTCATCTTCTTTTACGGTTCGGTTCTTACATACCTCGGGACCCTGCTCGATTCTAGTCACGCATCGCCAGACAAATTCTTTTCTGCCATGAATATTCCAATAGGTTCTCCTATAAATATCGCCACAATATCCACAGAAGGTGATGGCACTTAAAGCGTACTTGCTACTATAAATTCTTTTGTTCTTGCCTTCTCCTGTGTAGATATTACTTCTCCGATAAATTTCTTCTTGAGCCTGCAAAAATAACTCTTTAGAAATAATCGCTTCATGGCTATTTTCAACATAATACTGGGGAAAATGAGAGATTAACTACAGTCTCACTTACTGGCTAGTGACAGTAAGCAGACACACTCAACGTTTAGTACTCAGGCGATTTAGGGATCAAGTCAACAAACACTAAAAACTATTGATTGCATAGGATTTTTAAGCATCTCCTAACAACCCAACATCTAATCTATCACTTCATTTAAGTAGGGTATTTTAGTTTCGCTGTTAAAATCAAGCCTATTTTTATCTGTGGATGTAAATCCTACTAATATCCGATTCTCCACTCCCTTAAGCCATGCAAAGAAATTCTAAACCATATTTGCACCAAAAAGAGATTAACCACTAGCGGATCGAAGAAAAACACCTTGTCTCAGCTACGTCAAAAGATGAAATGTGAGTGACGCTAGATTCGTGCTTCAGCAATTCTAGGATCGAAGCGGTCTCGCAGCCCCTCACACAAGGCGGTTTTCCATAGGATAGCGCGAGATTCAATCACCACTATTTGCCAAAGAGCCCAAAAAACCGCTAGCCAAAAATCGGCTACCGGTTCTAAAAATGATGTTTATCCTTTTCGAGTCTAACAACTCGTCAGGACGAACAATAATTATTTTCTTGTTAACAGACATACTGCTTCCACATGGATTGAGAGGACAGAATGAATGTCATTTGTGTATGTCCGTTCTCGGAAACATATCCACGACACTTTTTGCACTATCGGTAGACGGGAACATATCCATAGGCTTCGCTGTTTTTTGAAAAACTGAGGTATGCTGTTAATTTTCAGTACCCAATACTGTGAATAACGTTACTCTCCTATTCACTAATGTAATTCAACAATCTTTCTAAAATGTCATGTGTAACTTTTAAGTTGTATTGTTCAATAAGGTGACTTTGCAAATCCATAACTAATAGCAAAGAATTTTTATAGGCTTCAAATAATTCTACCTTATCTAATCGAGCAGTGGTCTTTGCAAATTTTTTATAATTTTCAAGGCTAATTTCTTTTTCAAGGTTTTTACTCATGTTTAGCCAATTATCAGCATTTTTTTCTGCCATACGTATAAGTTGTAGTGTATTTTTTTGAAGTTGTGATAAGAGTTCTAATGAACGAGCATATTCTCCTCTTTTTAGAACGTTGATTCCCATCAACCATAGATTAGAGAAATTACACAACAAAAAATTAGCATTTTCTTCAGTAAGTCTATTTGGTCTTGCACCACTTATCTCTGATAAATAATTTTCTAATTGCCCTGTTTCATCGTAAATAAGCATAGCCTTCGTATCAGGAATATAACCTGAATCTTTAAACGAGGGGATTATGTTCATATCTTTTTCAGAAAGGAAATGAAATTCCCCACGTATAAGATTATCAAAAATAACTACCTCTGTTCCGTACTCATTTTTATAAAGCATCAAGTACGGAGCTACGTCAAACAACCAGTTGGATGAATCAAAGTTCGAGGTTATACTATCTTTCAAAAATATATAGAACTCTATATCAGAGTATTGGTCACCTTCTCCTTTGGTAAACGATCCATACATCATACAAGCTGTAATTCGTTCATCTGACTCAGTAAGATTCTTAACGTTTGCAATTAATTCTTTTTGTTTTAACATTTCTTCACCCTTTCATGTAAATATCTTTTAGTTATTGTGGCAACTCAAAATCTCTACAAACCTAAATTAATATTTTTCGTACAAATGTTATTGCAAAAAGCATCATCATGCTCCACAAACAATAGTGTAGGACAATATTCCAAAATCATTTTTTCAATTTGGATACGTGAAAAAATATCAATATAGTTCAATGGCTCATCCCATATATACAAATGTGCACTTTCACAAAGGCTTTTAGCAATTAGTACTTTCTTTTTCTGACCAGCACTAAAATCCACCATGTTCTTATCAAACTGCTCTCTATTAAAATCCAGTTTACGAAGAATCGTTTTAAATAGAGTTTCATCGATCTTATTATTATAGGCAAATTCAGATAGATTACCTTTTAAATATGAAGTATCTTGCGAAATATAAGAAATTTTTAGTCCACTTGCTAGCATAAAATTTCCGGTAAATTTAATATCATCTCCATTAATCAATTTTAGGATACTAGACTTACCACTCCCATTTTTTCCGATAATGGCAACTCTATCACCAATATTGACTCTGAAATTAAGATTACTGCATACTTCTTTATCTCCATAAGACAATGATAAATCATTCGCTTCTATTAAGCACTCTTTGTGAAATTCAAGTGGTGAAATTTTTAAGTCATCATATTGTTCAATGTTGTGGAGCAGTTCTGATTTTTGTAAAACGGCTTCCTGATGTCTTGACTCAATATTTTTGGCACGTTTCATCGCTTTTGCAGCCTTATGTCCAACATAACCCTTATCCAGTTTTGAACCAGAATTTGTTGTTCCATATTTACTTTTTTCTACTTTATTTGACCAGTTTGAACTACGTTTTGCTGCATAAGACAACCTTCCTATTTCTTTAAGGAGTTTCTTGTTTTCTGCCAGTTCAAAATTATCTTGTAACGTTTTGTTCTCCCACCAAGAAGTAAAATTTCCCTTTTGGATTTCGATATTCGTTTTATTGATAGATAGTATATGGTCAACACATTGATCAAGTAAGCTTCTATCATGAGATACCAAAATAAACCCCTTCTTGCGTTTCAAATAGTTTTGCACTACATTACGTGCATCGATGTCAAGATGGTTTGTAGGTTCATCAATAAGCAGGAAACAACTCGCTGTAAGGAATAAAGCTGCAAGAAGGACCTTCGTTTGCTCACCATTTGACAATGTATTAAACGGACGATATAAAGCATCTTCTTGAACATCAAGCAATGATATTTCACGAAAAATCTCCCAATCCATACATTCCGTACAAATACTCTTCATTACTTCAATTGTATATAGACTCTTATCTTCCACATCATAAGGAAAATACTCAAACTTAACTGTAGAACTTATATTGCCGGAATACGCATATTTGCCAAGCAGTAAATTTAAGAAAGTAGTTTTACCGCGTCCGTTTCTTCCAATAAAACCGAGTTTCCAATCTGTATCTATCTGAAAACTTACATTTTCAAAAATATTGTCATAACTTCCTTCATATGAAAAAGTTAGATTTGAAACATTTATTAAGGACATATATTTCTTCCTCCTTTACATTATAAAAATTTTATAAGCAAAGTCGGTTTTCGGCATTAATTACTCTATAATGTTATCCAACTCTGCAAGGATTTTGTCATGAATGACATAGTATCATTGTCTATCACGTTTATCTTCCTTTCTTTTACAAATATTAAAAGCCGCAAGAAAGTAAATTCTTACGGCTCAAAAACAAATACTATTATTACCTTTTGTTATACATAACATAAGGTTACTGTAATGTATTATTGAGTGTAGAATACTTAACTTTCTTGCAATTTGCATAACAAAACAAACGGTTCTATAGCCGTTTCTTTAAATATCTTATTATGCATCATATAATTAGCAAGAAAAGTTATACATTCTTCCACCTCCAAGTCGTTTTATTATATCATATTATCTTTAAAAATCCAATATAATTCTTCTGTTCTCTTTCTAAAGATTACCCTTCTACATCAATCTCGACTCCTGATTTGAATTCAACGGCGAACTTATCATGAAATACCGTAACTTTTTCTATAAGCCTCCTTACTAACTGCTCATCATATTCCTCTAACTCACAGGATTGTTCATTAAAGAAATCAGTCATTTCAGCGATTCGTTGCCTTTTTCCTTCACGCTCTGCATTTTCAACAAGTGCATTTTGCTTCAATTCTCGAAGGTGGTAGATTTCATCAGCCACATCTTCATAGTCATTCTTGGATTTTGCTTGGATAAGAAGCTGTTGTTGTAATTCTTCCAATTTGCTATCAATATCATTGGTGGCATTATCATTTTCTTCATTAAGTATAGTAGCTATGTTTTTCTGCAACGCCTGGAGGAAGGGTTCTTTGTTAGCCAAAAGTTCGTTAATAGCCTTGACCACTGCTGTCTGCAATGTTTCCTCGTTTATGGTAGGGGCAGTACATTCAGATCCTTTTTCCTCCAAACGGCTGACGCATCTCCAAACAATAGACTTGTAACCTCGGTTATTCCAGTGTACCCGGCGGTAAATATCACCGCACTGGCGAGCAAACTGCAACTGCAACTATGCAGGCACTTAATCTTAAAAGAACTACTTTCTATAAACTGGTGAAGGAAGTGATTGTATGATGACGATGTGTCCACGATGTTTAGAGCTATACAGTGAAATTTGGTCGAAGCCTTGTTGTAAATGCGCCGATAAGACCATTCCTGTTGATATTGAACTCATCAATGTCGTTCAGATGCTGCTCACTAGAGGCTTCGATGTATCTTATGCCACTTGTTACCCAGATAAAGAACAAGGTGAGATCGAAGCTATGGAAATTGAGATTCACTTTAGGGAATTGTATCCGCAGGCTCTCTTTGATGGTCTCCCACCTGACTGGATTGTAATTGACGAATACCCAGTTCTTGGCGGTAAGGTTCTTGATGAACCTGTTGATATCCTTACATGTGCAATCGAATATCGATTTGAAGAGAGCATCCATATTCAAAAGGATATCGCTATAAGCAATCTGGAAACATGGCTCGAAGAGAAAGACCCGCAATCTTGTAGGGCTATCCTTACATTGGCCGGCTTCTGAAAAAGTAAGACCCTCTCAACAGTAATGATCTGCTGAAAGGGTACTTTACTTTAATCTATGACCTTGAAGTGCCTTAATGCGTCTTTAATAGCTTCTACTTTATATTCTGGTGCTGGTTTATATGGGCGTTTTAGTTCTTCAACTGCGTTTGGTGCGTCGTACATCGGCAGGCCTAAGTTTCTTTTGACCTCTGCAATGTTTGCAGTGTGAACTTTGAAGCCGTACTTTTCTTCGATATACTCCTGAATAAGCCTGTAGGTGATACGATCTGGCTGGATTTTTCGGTCGTCTGCGTACTCCATTTTTACACTGATAAAATCGTCTGCACTTTTGTGGGACAATAAAACACACGTCTCAACGTGGCTCGAGAGGACAGAATGAATGTCATTTGAGCGTATCCGTTCTCGGAAACATATCCACTACGTTTTTGGCACTATCGGTAGGCGGGAACATATCGACCTTCAACTATCACACCATTAAATGTGTTTAGTTAATAATATCGCCTTTGTTTTTAGCTAAATTTTCATGCCATTCTCGTCGCTTAGTAGCTGTCGGTTTCGTCCACTCTGTTTCTTCACCAATAATTTTTAAAGGTTCTTGTGAGCGATAAGAACGCGTTAAGTTACCAGGGAACTTTTTGTCAGTAACATTTGGGTCGTTTTCAAATTCACCTGTAGGTTCTACTATATAAACGCGTTCTCTTCCTTTTCCTTTTGCTAATGCTGCTGCAAGACCTGCCCCATTGACATTAGCAGTGAAATAAATATGGTTCATTTTAAGCCCAGGTTTGTAATTTGAATTTCCACCCGCTATCAGAAAATCACCAACTTTCAAATCTGCCTTTGTCCCATGGTAAAATGGGCCTTTATCTGTTAGTGCACCATTATATGATTTGGCCAATTCATAATTTCTAGTTGCCTGTTCAGAATCACCCAACTCCTCATAACAGTTGGCAATGTTTATATACAACGTGGAGTAAGCACTCTTAACGTTATCATCATCTATATTTTGTGCACACTGTAAGGATGTTTCCATCCATTTTAATTTATCTGTAATATTTTCTTGTATACGAGCTAAATGATAAGCTGCGATAAATCTTTCATAGTCATCCGTTGCTTCGTGCCATGCTTTATGAAACATCGCAATCGCACCCTCACTGTTTCCACAGTCCTCCAATCCCATCCCACTCATGCAGATTTTAATAATAACGTTATTTGGATCAAATTTTTTATTCATCTAATCTTACCTCCAAATTAATTGAATGTTATGATGAGTCAAAATCTCCGCCAGAATGTCCATTTTGTGGTATAATAATAATACCTCATTAAGTTTTAATTTTATTAAGTTTATTAGTATAGCAGCACCAGACTCGTTTTGGAGCTGCTCGTTTTTTTGACACCCATATGGAGGTGATTATTATGTTTAACTTGCCAATCATACCACACAATCTCAATCCTTATCTTGCCTACGTTTTCAGGTGGAAGCATATTCGGATTACCCAAAGGCCTTATTGTGCCCTTCGGTTTCTGATGCTGAAGATAAGTGGAAAGAATTGTGGGCGAGACTTCGCAAGGGAATTGTTCTCTCTCTTTAACAATCCCCCGGATAAAATCAAGGGGATGGAAATGAGAGCAACAACCCATGAAGGAATGCTTCAGCAACTTAAAAAGCTGGAGAAACGAGGATTAATAGAAATCCTCAACGTCAAAGAAGAAAGACAGCGTCTCTTCCTTTTAGAATTTCTTTTAATAGGGAATCGGAAAGAGGCTTTTAGGAGAAAAGGAGCTTATCAGGTTGTTTTTAAAACGACCGTATAGGCTCTTTTTTATGGAGAAGTATACAAAAGATGACATGAGGTATTATATGTTACTGGAAAACCACCTCCAAAGTAAATACCAATCGATTCCTGTGTAGATTTATTTGCCTCGGCATTAGAAATAAAATAAAAAAGATTCCGGATTCTAAAAAAGGATTGCTATTGATGAGTACATTAGCAGTCCTTTATATTAAATATCTATTTAATTTTAATGCTTCTGATTTCATTTAATCCCTCTTCATACCAATCCATATAACCATATTCCTTTCCATAGATAATCTTTTCGAACGACCAGTATTTTTCTTTCATCCTATATTTTTCCAAAACTGTCGGTATATCCTTATGTTTGTAATGGTTCAATATTTTTGATACAAATTCCATGCCGTATTCTTCATCATCTTCCATCAAACTTATAAAATCATTGTCGGGATCAGAAATAGCTGCATCTCCAAAATCGATTATTCCACAAATAGTATTTTTTTCGGTATCAAATAAAATATGATCACTGCTAAAATCGTTATGAATAAGACAAGGATAGTATTTGAAGTAGATTTCGTTCTCTAGAATATCCCTGTAAAAATCATCCACTTTCTTCATCTGGGGACCCTTTAATTCCCTGGATAGTAACTTTTTGATTTTTTTATTATCTTCATTTATCTTCTCTCGAAAATCTAATACCAGATTACTTTTGAATCCAGAGATGTTTATGCTGTGAAGTTCACTTAGAAATCGGGCCAGGTCCTTAGCTGCCTGATTTTGAGATTGCTTCGGCAGATTATTGAGTAGAAGAGGTGTCAATGGTACTCCTTTAATTTTTGTAAAACCTGCGAAAGACATTTGGTACGTTTCTGATGGCATTCCTGTAAAAACCACCTCCGGAATGGGGAGGGGTAATTTATTGTGGATTCTTTTGAGTATATTTACTTCATTAAAAAGATTAGTAGATCCTCTTGAATGCTTTGGAAATTTAAAAATGAAATCCCTGTTTATTTCATATGCAATACAGTCATTGCCTTCTCCTGAAATCTCTATTGTATTGATAGTAAAATCAGGATATAACTGCTCTATTGCCTTTTCTACCTGGTCGAAAGTATAAGTTCTCATGACTTCTCTACTCCTTTTAATCAAAAATCTGATTGACTGTAAATAAGAATTTAGTAATTATAGTTAATTCATTTTTGTTTCATGCTATTTCCATATAAAAATCTTGCATAACCTATCTCTGCAGCATTTTTCATTAACTCTGCATTTAACCAAAGTGCAGTATCTGCAAAGTTCCTCTCATCTAATGGCCATTTAGCATTGTGTTTCATTAAAAGTTCCCCATCGGATAACTCACTTAATTTAGATACCCATTTCTCGTGCAGGGATTCTATGACTTCTTTAGCGTTTTCTATACTTCCAGGCCATGTGATATCTTCTTTTTTTATCGATCCATTTCCAAAGTTGTAATCTAATGCAGTGGACCACCAATATATGATATGCCACATTAACCAGGCTATACTCATCGGTCCCATTTCATAGCTCTCACTTTCCGGCCAGTCTATGATCCAACCATCATTTACCTTTCGTACCTGAAGGCTTTCGAAGCTGTACGCCCAGTATGCTTCTGCTTCTTCCAGATTTTCCGTATGGTATTTATAGAGCTGCCAGCACATGTCTAACTGAAATAAGATGCTATCTCTTATCTGAAAGCTTTTCATTACTAATTTCCCCTTTTAAATTGTCATTATAGACAAAAAGTCCATGATCTATACAATAAACATACAATTTACCACTCTTGAGAAGTGGGACTCTTAAAACTGGACTTTGTACCGGATATAATTTCACCTTCCATCATCTGTTTTATGTCTGCTCCCAAAATAGCAGAAAGTTTAGGCGAGACTAATGATCGTTCCTTATCAGTCAGGTGCCTGTCTGACGAGAGATTAAATGTATCTTTCATATTAATAACACCCAATTCCTCTGAAATGAGGTTTATTCACAAACTTTTTTTGTTCTGAATCCTATAAATAAAGCATTTATTAAATACCTAAATTCCACGTTGTTTTACGAAAACCATTAAAAATCGATATTTTCGCTGAACCTACGAAGAATTCAAGTAGTTACTCCTACATTTTAACATTATTCACACCCCTTCCTCAACACATTTGAATAAGATATACCCATTATTCTCAATTAAGTTGCAAATATCACAATTCTAGGTTCAATTAATAAACCACTCGATTCATTCAAGCGATTCAAGCGCCAATTTATCAATCGTTACGACTCTAAGCAGATACATTTTTTATACACCTCTTGATAAGGATATTTGCTTGAGAGCTTCATAATCACAGACCTAGCTGTTTTGATAATTTTGGCCGCAAGAAAAACGTATTTCAAGCGAAATGTCTTTATCTGCTGCCTATATTCACAATATGGAAACATTCATAATAAAGACATAGTTAAATAAAGGTATACTCTATTGACCTATAAATGATAGCAACTTAAAAAATCAAGTGTTCGCTTCGCTCTCACTGCCCCTCGACGTTTTAGTAGCCTTTCCCTCACTTCGTTCAGTCCAAGCCAACTAAAAGTTTTCGGGCTACTCTCTCCTTCTCCCCCTAATAATTAATTAAAATCTTACTCTGTATATTTCTGCTAATCATTCACTAAACAGCAAAGAAAAAACAAACACGTATCATAGATATAAATGTAATGGCATAGTGCGGGTTTTATTTTCAGCCTGTATCATAGCTAAACAAATCGAGTTGTGTGTCCGTTTTAGGGCGTTCTGCTAGCTTGTTTAAAGTCTCTTGAATGAATGTATGCTCTAAGTCAAAAGAATTTGTCAGCGCCTTTATATAGCTTTCTTTTTCTTCTTTTTTTACTTTAATGATCGATAGCAACAATGATTTAACACTAGCAAGTTGAATGCCACCATTTCTTCCTGGTTTAATCTTAAAGAAAATTTTCTGATTCGCCTTCAGTACCTTCAGCAATTTATCTAATGTCCGTTCAGGAATGCCTAACGCTTCTCTAATCTCTTTTTTGGTCGTCACCAAATAAGGCTTATCTATCGCGCTTTTTTCGCTAATATAAGCCATTAAATCTTCTTTCCATTCTGACAAATGAACACGTTGACGTTCGCTTCTTTTTTTCTTGAATTTAAACCACCCTTGACGGACAAATAACTCTTTACTTGTTAAGTCACTTGATACCCAAGCTTTGCAAAGAATGGTAATGTATTCCCTATTAGCCCCTTGATAGTTTTCTGAATACGCACTTCTAACAATTTTGATTACTTCTTTTTCTTCTAAGGGTTGATCTAATCGATTATTAAACTCAAACATATTATATTCGCACGTTTCGATTGAATAGCCTGAACTAAAGTAGGCTAAAGAGAGGGTAAACATGACGTTATTACGCCCTATTAAACCCTTTTCTCCTGAAAATTTCGTTTCGTGCAATAAGAGATTAAACCAGGGTTCATCTACTTGTTTTTTGCCTTCTGTACCGCTTAAAACCATTAGACTTGAACGAGTAAAGCCCTTATTATCTGTTTGTTTGAAAGACCAATCTTGCCATTCTTTGAAAGAATAACGGTAATTGGGATCAAAAAATTCGACATTGTCCGTTCTTGGTATACGAGCAATCCCAAAATGATTGCACGTTAGATCAACTGGCAAAGACTTTCCAAAATATTCACGGATATTTTGCGAGATTATTTTGGCTGCTTTGACAGATTTAAATTCTGATTTTGAAGTCACATAGACTGGCGTTTCTAAAACAAAATATGCTTGATAACCTTTATCAGATTTGATAATTAACGTAGGCATAAAACCTAAATGGTTCTGTTGCAAAGTTTTAAATCTACTATCAAATAAGGTAGAATAATAGAAAAAGATAGCAGGAGGAATGACGATGAATCATTTTAAAGGAAAGCAATTTCAGCAGGATGTGATTATTGTAGCCGTGGGCTACTATCTTCGTTATAACCTTAGCTATCGTGAGGTTCAAGAAATCTTATATGATCGTGGCATTAACGTTTCTCATACGACGATTTATCGTTGGGTGCAAGAATATGGCAAACTACTCTATCAAATTTGGAAAAAGAAAAATAAAAAATCCTTTTATTCATGGAAAATGGATGAAACGTACATCAAAATTAAAGGAAAATGGCATTATTTGTATCGAGCCATCGATGCAGATGGTTTAACCTTGGATATTTGGTTACGTAAAAAACGGGACACACAAGCAGCCTATGCTTTTCTTAAGCGGTTAGTGAAGCAGTTTGATGAACCGAAGGTTGTAGTCACAGATAAAGCCCCCTCTATTACAAGTGCCTTTAAGAAACTAAAAGAATACGGCTTTTATCAAGGGACAGAACATCGTACCATTAAATACCTGAATAATTTGATTGAACAAGACCATCGTCCAGTAAAGAGACGCAATAAATTCTATCGAAGTTTACGCACTGCCTCTACCACGATTAAAGGCATGGAAGCCATTCGAGGATTATATAAGAAAACCCGAAAAGAAGGCACTCTCTTCGGGTTTTCGGTCTGTACTGAAATCAAGGTATTATTGGGAATCCCAGCTTAAATCATAGATACCGTAAGGGATTTTATTCTTTATTTAAAACTTTGCAACAGAACCGCTTTATAAAACGCCGTTTGTATAATTAAGCGAGACAAATAAAAAAGCCATTTATGTTACACTCAAATTGTAATACCCGCTAAAGCATACAAGGAGAGTGAACATAAATGACTTATACCCATCTTACACCAAACGAGCTTGTAATGATAGAAGCATATTTTCATCAAGAAACTCCGGTTGCCATCGTTGCGAAGCAGCTTAAACGTGGACGCCAAACAATTTACAATGTCTATAACTTTCTCAAATGTGGTGGAACAGCACTTGAATACTTTGAACAATACAAAGAAAATAAGCGACGTTGTGGGAGAACCGAAATCATTTTTCCTGCTGAGGAAAAAGAATACATTGCAAAAAGATCAACTGAAGGTTGGACCCCAGACGTCATTATTGGCCGTGCAGAGCGAACCTTCTCTTGTTCAGTAAGTACCCTCTATCGCCGGTTTAAGACGGGAGAATTCAATGTTTTACATTTACCGATGCAAGGAAAACGAAAACCAAATGGTTATAAGGAAAAACGTGGAAAACAGGCATTCAAAAGAAATATTTCTGAGCGTAAAAAAGATTATGTCGTTTTCGAAGAAGAATTTGGACATTTAGAGGGTGATACGATTGTCGGCATCCACCATAAAAGTGCCGTCATCGCACTCGTTGAGCGACTTTCAAAAGCCATTATCGTCTTGAAACCAGAAGGCCGTAAGGCAGTTGATATTGAAAATTCGATTAATGAATGGCTTCAATCCGTACCCAAAAATCTTTTCAAATCAATTACCTTTGATTGTGGAAAAGAATTCTCTAATTGGAAAAGTATTAGTAATACGAATGATATTGATATTTATTTCGCAGACCCAGGAACGCCTTCCCAACGGGGATTAAATGAACATTCAAACGGACTCCTCCGAAAAGATGGACTACCAAAAGAAATGGACTTCAACCAAGTCAATCAAGGATTCATCTCATCCGTTGCGTCCAAAAGAAACCATATCCCTAGAAAATCACTAAATTACCAAACACCATTAGAAGTTTTTTTGAGTTACGTAAATGGAAAGTTTTGTCTCGCTTAATTTGACAAATAATAATATTTAAACCGTATATCGAGTGATTATCCTTGTGTTAGCATTACATCCGTGTTATAGTAAATAAGTAATCTAATTTGAAACGTAATCTGAGCGATATATTCACACTATAAAAACTCCTTTTACCAAGTAATATTAATTGCAATAAAACACGTATTATATACGTATCAGGAGGAAATATATATGAATAACGGTACAGTAAAATGGTTTAACTCAGATAAAGGTTTTGGTTTCATCACTGGTGAAGATGGAAATGACGTATTCGCTCATTTCTCAGCAATCCAAGGAGAAGGCTTTAAGTCTTTAGATGAAGGCCAAGCAGTTACTTATGATATTGAAGAAGGACAACGTGGTCCTCAAGCAGTAAATATCGTAAAATAATGTTGAACGTTAACCGCCTCATATGAGGTGGTTTTTTTGTTTATGTCGGTAGAAAAAATTCCTCACCGTAATATTAGGTGAGGGATTTTTTTCGTTCATTAATTAATTTTAACATTATTTTTTGCTTCAGTTTGGCTATTTTCTGACAGCCAGTTTTTACCTGCTTTATTTGAAATTGTCGAATCGTAAAGAAGCTACTTTTTTGAGCAAAGGAATTTACATATTTTATTAAAAATGGTTTGATGGTTTAAACTAATAAACAAAAGAGGTGGATCACAATGAAATGGTTATAAGGAAAAACGTGGAAAACAGGCATTCAAAAGAAATATTTCTGAGCGTAAAAAAGATTATGTCGTTTTCGAAGAAGAATTTGGACATTTAGAGGGTGATACGATTGTCGGCATCCACCATAAAAGTGCCGTCATCACGCTCGTTGAGCGACTTTCAAAAGCCATTATCGCCTTGAAACCAGAAGGCCGTAAGGCAGTTGATATTGAAAATTCGATTAATGAATGGCTTCAATCCGTACCCAAAAATCTTTTCAAATCAATTACCTTTGATTGTGGAAAAGAATTCTCTAATTGGAAAAGTATTAGTAATACGAATGATATTGATATTTATTTCGCAGACCCAGGAACGCCTTCCCAACGGGGATTAAATGAACATTCAAACGGACTCCTCCGAAAAGATGGACTACCAAAAGAAATGGACTTCAACCAAGTCAATCAAGGATTCATCTCATCCGTTGCGTCCAAAAGAAACCATATCCCTAGAAAATCACTAAATTACCAAACACCATTAGAAGTTTTTTTGAGTTACGTAAATGGAAAGTTTTGTCTCGCTTAATTTGACAAATAATAATATGTGAAAATCGAATCTTGAGATAGCTATTCCCCTTGAGATATTCACTGATACTTCTACTCAAATCATTTAAATTTTTATAATTATTTGTACGGAACGTATATATATCAACATCTATTTAGACGTTGTCGGTGATACAATGTCATTTTTCCCGTGTACTATGTCATTTATCTCTATACTTTGTCATTTTTCTTTTTGGGCAATCAAAAAAGGCAACAAACCAATTATGATTTGCTACCTTCTCCGTTTAAAAACTTATCTTAGCCCCAAAATGGAATCCAATTTTTAACTTCTTTTGCCAATGCATACGCCTTAGCAAGACCTGAGTTTTCAACTAAATATTTTTCCCCTTCCAGAGAAACACTCCCCCAGATATGAACAGTGTTATCCGCCCAAACCATGGATTCTAGTAAGCCATTGCGCGAAAGAAATTTAGTTTGTTCTAAAATATCTTCTTCTGGAACTTGCCCTTTAAGCTCAATAAAAGGATTCTTTTTTTCATCACGCAATTTAAGAATTGCATATCTTAGTTTGTTCTTATCCAACCTAACACCACCTCTATGCTCTATTTCTTATTTCTTAGCGAATCATTAATACTTATTCCGTTATCATATTTCCAGTAGTCCCAACCATTCCGGCTACCCCCTAATAGCAGAGCTGCTGCATTCGAAACAGATGAGGCAGTGTAATCTTGAACAAATTGTAGTCCCCCAATTGTTTCTTCAATGATTCCATTATCCAACAGCTCTTGGCGAGTTTCATCTAGCGAATCAGATGCAATATCTTTAATCTTAGAATAAATTTCTGAACCTGAATGTATAATCACGGTCTCGTCTTCGTTCAAATACCCAGTTGCTTTTATTCCTTGCGCCTCTAAGAAAATTTCCCTATTCCCATCGTGTTCATAGTCGCCCGACGATCTCAAATAGGGATACATAGTAATCAGTTCATTGATTAGAGCTTCACTTCTGGCAGAAATATCCGATGATGTCCACTCAGTCAATTCGTACAAATCTTTATTCATACGAATATGAAGGGTATCTTCAAAGATTTTCTTTTTGGTCTCAAAGTCTTTATTTCCCGCGGCCGAATTATCAGGATTTGTAACGAGTGTTAAATTACCAATGGTATTTACTAATCCTGTGTATTCTTCCCCCGATGTACCAGCCTTCTCTTCCCAATATGAAGTACTAGTCTGTGGCATGATGTGTTCAATGGACAAGTTACTCATATCAAGTGTTGCTGAATTTTCTCGATTCTCTATTTTTTCAAGTAACCAACGGGCCAATCTCATCGCATAAGCATTGGCATTCAATAGATTAGATTTCAATGCCTTGTCAGATGGAAGTGCCATATTATTTGATTGATTTCTAGTAACAAGAACATAAATTACAATATCAACGATATTTTCATATCCATTAGCTTTAGCGTACTTCCTAACACTTTTCAAATATGAAGGAAATGCTTTTGACACTCTGCTTGTATCATCCCCATTAAAATATCTCCTAAGCTGATAATCATTCACTACCTTAATCGCATCAATATATTGGTCTTCAGTGATAAATTGGTCATGATAGTACCATTCAGATAATCCCAAAACAAAAGGTGCAGGCATCATACTTTCCATACTTTGGAAATCGCTCAATACTTCTGAGTATTTTCCTTCAGGTTTGTTATAGTAAAGTCTCGCAAAATAACCAGCATATCGCACTAATTTTTGGAGCAATTCGGCATCACTTGATACATCGCGCTCTTTATGCCAATAGTCTTTGAATGCTTGATAAAGAATATGCTTTGCTGAATACTCCCCAGTTATTGCAGCAAGGTAGTATCTGAAAAAGTCTTCCATTCCTTTAGAATTATCAAAGACTTCTTCCAACCTACGCCAATA
The DNA here is from genome assembly GCF_051711525.1 of Enterococcus sp. DIV0901a. Classification (NCBI taxonomy): domain Bacteria; kingdom Bacillati; phylum Bacillota; class Bacilli; order Lactobacillales; family Enterococcaceae; genus Enterococcus; species Enterococcus sp. DIV0901a. Next base: position 175,067 of record NZ_JBIOMW010000002.1, read on the forward strand.
TTTAGTATAAAGCGTAGTCTGCTCTTCATTAGATTTATCCATCATGATGAAGTTTCGAATCAAATCCGAGGCAGTCAATCTTTCACCGGTAGAATTGATACTTTCAAAAATTTGCTGTGCATTATCACGGTCATCTAATTTAATATAAACAATACGCGTGGTGCTAGTTAATTTTTTCCTAGAGGAAAATGTCTAAACATGTTGGTAAATCAACAAAAAACGCATATAGTAGTCTCAAAACTCCCAAGAAATGAGGACTACATATGCGTTCATCAAAATATACTGAACATTATACAGATACTTTTATAACATTCAAGGAAATTATGAGAACTGTTTCTAACATATACCACAATTGTGTACCAGATAAGATTAAAAACCGAAGAAATACTGATCAACTGAAGCAACGCGATACAGTGATTATTGCTTGTGTTATATGGGGCATAATTAATGGCTATACTAGCCAAAGAGCCACGTATAGAGCGGTTTGTTCCGTCTTATTTCTTAATGGTGACTTTCCTAGTAGGAGTCGATTCACTCGCTTAAGTTCAAACTTAGCTTACACTATCAAGATTATTCGATACTTTTTCATCAAGAAGCTCACCAAAGGTGAACTAGTCGGAATTATAGATAGTTTTCCTAGTCAATTATGTAAACCAGTTAGAAATAGACAAGCAAAACTATTGAATCAAATAGCCAAAGTTGGCTATAACTCAACAAAAAAATCTTATTTTTATGGTCTTAAAATTCATATGATCGTTACTAAGACTGGCTTTCCGATTACTTACTCAATCACGAATCCAGGTGTCCATGACGTGAAAGTGTTAGAGACTTTATCGGAAGAAGCGAATCTTCCCAATATCCTAGGGGACAAAGGATATATTAGCCATAAAATCCATGAAAAGCTTGCCCTTAAGGGCATTACTATATCCGTTCCGCCACGTAAAAACATGGATAAATCAGAAAAACTAGACCACAGCTTACTTGGAAAACAAAGAAAAACAGTTGAGACTGTTTTTTCTTCCTTAGAAAAATTAGGTTGTCAAAATTTCAACTCACGTTCTGTTAAAGGGCTAGAGAGTAGATTTGAAAGCATATTACTGGCTTACAGTGTTCTATTAAGTCGAGCACAACGACGTTTTGAAGGAACTTTGAGATATTCTTTAGGATATTAAAATTAACTAGCACCACGGGTTAATATATTTTTTACCAGCAAACCATACATATCTTTTTTCATTAAGTATGTTCACTATCTCTCCTCCATTAATTATATTTAGCATCAAATAGTTATTGTACCTATATTTTATCCCATTCCTTTTAAAACAAGAATACGTACAAAGTAAAATGTTGTAAATAGTCTAGCAGGGAAGTATATTTTCATGTACCAACATAATATTTAAGAAGTTTCCCATAGATATATTGGACTTCCTCTTTTAAAACACAAAAATAAATACTACCTTATTTAGGTAGTATTTATTAAAAGTTACGTCAATTTTGATTAAAAATATACTACTTGAACCTCTCATGAGTAAAGTCACGAAATTTTTGGGAATAGAGCGTACTTGATATCTTATTTTTTCACTAATAGCAGTGTCTCTTATTCACCAAGCGATCCCCGTAGTTCCTACGGTTCTTAATTTTTCTCTAGACTAATGATTGTATCTTTAGACCTTCGGCCATAACATGGAGCAAAATAAAAAGGTACTAAGTCTTATATATCAATCTTCGAGTAACCGACGGTTAACAACCATATCGAGCGGCATTAATCACCCACCTGTAGAGGATGAGCGACTTTTTCCTAATTATTGTTAAAAGCCTAGTTTCATTTGTTTAGATTGGAAAATACGTCCTACAAGTATCTCTTTTTTTTCATGGTCGATCCGATAAAATAAGGCATAGCTTTTGCCGATCACGATCCGATATGTTGGGATATCCATTCCATAGATTTCGGAAACTTCCTCATGCATAGTTGGAAAATTTTTGGTTAGTTCTAAAGCCTTCTGGATCGCACCTACAAATCTTTTTATGCTGGCTGGAGAAAGAGCAAGCTCATTTTCCCATTCTTCTATTATCGTTTCAAGGCTGGTCTGAAAACTTTTAGAATAAACTAGCGTGTACTCTTTCATCTATTCACTCCAGCCGTATTTTCCGAAAGCTTTTACCATTTCAATTTCTGAAACTGTTAAACCTTTCTCAAAGTCTTGGAAACTTTCTTCAATCAATTTGCGATCGTGTTCTTTTGCTATTTGAGTAGTATCTAATATGAATAAGTTGCCTTCTTGTTTGGCTTGGATAATGTCTCCGCTTCTTAATCCAAGAGAGCTTGGAAGGATCACTCCCACGCTATTGCCGATCTTTCTAACCTTTAGTTCTTTTCCCATGTTATCACACTCCTTTTAGTTTTTGATGAATAAATTATAACATGTTATAACAACAATTGCCAACGGTGTTTCTTAAGGGATTCCACTCCATATTATTATTGGACAAAATAAGCCACTTAGAACGCTGAAAACATATACAAACGATATCAAAATACGAGTGAACTACTCACCATACACTTCCGTTAACATCCATTTAACAGAATTAGGCAGAAGTCGCCCATCCTCTATAGGTGGGTGATGAATGCCGTTCGGTATGAGGGTTACCGTTGGTAACTCGAAGACCGACAACTAAGGCGTATTGCCTTTTTATTTTGTCCCATGTTACAATCAGTCTATACAAGAAATGAGTTGATATAACATGGAATTAGATACAAATAATCATTCAGTATTTCTTCTTTATTACCACCTTGTTTTAGTAACGAAATATCGTAGACAAGTGATTGATGATGAAATATCTGATTATGCCAAAACTACTTTTGAAAGAATTTCAGAATCGTATCACATTACTTTAGTGGAGTGGAATCATGATAAAGACCACGTTCATATTATGTTCAAAGCTCAACCTAAAACAGAATTGACAAAATTCATCAATGCCTATAAAAGTGCCAGCTCAAGATTGATAAAACGTGACTTTCCAAGAGTCAAACAATTTCTTTGGAAAGAAATGTTCTGGTCTAAAAGCTTTTGTCTTCTGACAACTGGTGGCGCACCAATTGATGTGATTAAGAAGTATATCCAAAATCAAGGAAACAATCATAAATAGAAAGTAGGTGAACTTTATGGAACAACTAAAAGCATACAAATTCAGAATCTATCCAACAGAGGAACAAGAAATCTTCTTTGCCAAATCTTTTGGTTGTGTCCGTAAGGTCTACAATCTAATGCTTGATGACCGAAAAAAGGCGTATGAAGAAGTTAAAAATGATTCTTCTAAAAAAATGACTTTTCCGACACCAGCTAAATACAAGAAAGAATTTCCGTTTTTGAAAGAAATTGATAGCCTTGCTTTAGCCAATGCCCAACTTAATTTAGATAAAGCATACAAGAATTTTTTTCGGGATAAATCCGTTGGATTTCCACGTTTCAAAAGTAAGAAAAATCCTGTTCAGAGTTATACAACGAATAATCAAAATGGTACAATTGCTTTGATTGATAGTAAATTCATCAAAGTTCCTAAATTGAAGTCATTAGTAAGAATTAAGCTTCATAGACAACCAAAAGGGATTATCAAATCTGCTACAATATCACGTCATTCTAGCGGTAAATACTATATTTCTTTGTTGTGTAAAGAAGAAATTATCGAATTACCTAAAACTAATTCCACAATTGGTATTGACTTAGGTATTATGGACTTTGCGATTCTTTCTGATGGACAAAAAATTGATAATAATAAATTCACGTCCAAAATGGAAAAGAAACTAAAGCGTGAACAACGCAAATTGTCTAGGCGTGCTTTATTGGCTAAAAATAAAGGTACCAATCTATTTGAAGCTAAAAATTATCAAAAACAAAAACGCAAAGTAGCTAGATTGCATGAAAAAGTAATGAATCAACGTACTGATTTTCTGAATAAGTTGAGTACAGAAATGATCAAAAATCACGATATTATCTGTATTGAAGACTTAAACACAAAAGGTATGTTGCGAAATCATAAATTAGCTAAAAGTATTTCTGATGTTTCTTGGTCAAAGTTTGTGACTAAATTACAATACAAGGCTGACTGGTATGGACGAAAAATCATCAAAGTAGATAAATGGTTTCCGTCTAGTCAGATTTGTTCAGAGTGCGGACATAAAGATGGCAAGAAATCTCTTGAAATTCGAGAATGGACTTGTCCTGTTTGTCATACTCATCATGATCGTGATATCAATGCTAGTATCAATATTCTGACCGAAGGTCTAAGACTACATTCTATGGGATTGGCTTAGATCCAATCATCAAGAACCGTAGGAACTACGGGGATAGCTTGGTAAATAAGAGACACCGCTGTTAGTAAAGAAATACGCTATCAAGTATGCTCTATTCCCAAGAAGCTCCCACTTCAAGCGTTAAGAACCGTCAGGTTTAGCTAAGTGGTGAGTAGTTCACGTAGGTATTTTTATTATATATAGATTTAACATATGTCGGTCGGTTGATTGATATAGCTAAAGTTATAACTCAACCGAAGCCGATTCATCTACACGAATAAAGTTGCGAGTGTTCTCGGCTAATTCATAAAAATTGTTATGTGTTCCATATAGCAATACTGGAATAACTTTATTTTCTTGAATCTCATAAGCAACTCTATACACGGTGACCGCATACTTAAATCCATTAGACCAATTACCTGATAAACCTCCAGTTTTTTGCTCTTACTTAAATGGATCAATGGCAATTTCATCACAAACCTATAGAGGATGAGTGACTTCTGCCTAATTACGTTAAAAAATATTGAAAGTAACTCTATGTAGCAAAAAATATCTAGAATTTCATTTCCTCAAAACTGATCGATATTGTATCTAAAAATATATACTACCTAAAATAGGTAGTATATATTAAAATATGTGCTTTTGTTAGAAAAATCAATACATAAATTATCATATCTGTATATGTCATTTAGGTATTTCAGTTATGTTATAATAGTTTTGCTGTCTGCTACCCCGGCCTAATCTGGCAAGGGGAGGAGGAGATATAATGAAATACCTTTTTGATTTTGTTTTTGCAATCAAGCCACTTGCAGATGTAGTGTGCAGTTACCTCTGCAAATGGCTTGATTGCAAAATTGCCAAAAAAGACAGTAAGCCTACCCGTTAATTCTATAATATAGAAACGTAAAAAAAACCCCATCAGCCTGCACGCTGATGGGGTTTGGTGATATAATGAAATACCTCTTTGTTACTCATAATTGTACCATAATTAGTCACGAATGCAACCAATAGAAAAAACTACTTAGAACGGTAGATCATCGCTAATAACAATGCATTGTCCACCAAATGGATTTTGTGAAGCATTAAATACATTGTTATTAATTGTCGCTGCTTTTAACTAGGCCTCTCCCCTTCTATTATAAAAGAAGATATATATCATTTCTTAATTACCTACTACCTTAAACCAAAATTTAAGTACTACCTAATTTAAGTAGTACTTAAACAATCTAAAAAATAGTTATCCCAATTGTTATGCTTTTATAATACGATTATTTGTAACAAAATGAATATTATATAATTAAACACTACCATATTTAGGTAGTGTTTAATTATTAGCAAAACAAAAAATATTTATTCTATTCTCTTAACTTCAACTAAGTTATGCTGCACACCTTTATATAAATCATATGCAACTCATTAGCTAGACAAACTACAAGCATGTAGTTTTATCTGTTAATTATGTACTACCTAAATAAAGTAGTTTATAATTAGCAAGTATATATATTTAAAAATTTAAGATTAATTTTTTTATGACTTGTACAAATTTATCTGATATTCTCTTATTAAGAACTACCTAATTTGGGTAGTTCTTATTTTTTACATTTTAAGTAGTATTTAATTGCAATTTGGTAGTATTTTTTTATTATCTTATTCTTAGAACGGTAGTACTTAATATAAATATAGGTAGTATCTAATTTAAGTATTAATGGTAGTATCTAAATTAACAGGTAGTATGTAACTACTTTAAAGTAATTTTTTTCAGATTAACACAGTAGTATCTTATTAAATAAGTTAATTTTAATGGTAGTACATAATTATTATATATATCTGACATTGGTAGTACTTATTGTATTTTTTAGTAGTATATAATCTATTGTTTTCTAGCCTAAAGCCTTGTCTTATAAGAATAATATAATATATACTACTGAAATAAGGTAGTATATATTACTAGTAATGGTAGTATGTTTTATATGCATAAGGTAGTTCTTAATTTATTTTTTGTTTTGACACTGGTAGTACTTAATTATCTTTAATTTTAAAACTAAATTTTATTCATACGTTTTTCTGGTAGTATTTAATTATAAATAATATTTATTTAAAGTAGTTCTTAATGACTTTAAAGGTAGTACATAATTCATTTTATTTCTGATTTTAGGTAGTATTTAATTAAAAAACAGTTTTAATGCGTTTGCATTTTTTATTTATCTTTGCTATTTTCGAAAAGAGTAGGTAATTTTACATAAATAAAACAACGTGAAAGTAGAGGATCTACA
>NZ_JBIOMW010000003.1:0-57495 GCF_051711525.1 Enterococcus sp. DIV0901a
CGCTAAGCGAAGTAAAAGCCCTTCAAGGTGCTGATATTCAAGTGTTGGGGAAAACACAAATTACAACGGTATTATTTCAAGATAAAAATCTTGCTGTTCTTTCTCCTGAATCCGGAGAAGAAATTCAGTTACCAATCAAAGTAACTGACAAAGAAAAAAATTTATTTGAAATTCCAAAATTGAAATATGCTCCAAAATCTCTAAAAATAGGGGATACTTTTGGCTTAGCAAAAAAAGAGAATACCTATTTCGCATACAAAGAAAAATAAGCATAGTTTCATTGCTTATTATAACAAATTTTCCATAGAATGTTACGCTTTCATTCACAAAATATTGTTTTGGGATCATAATCGTTTATTACTTACGAGGGAACACCCCTCGTAAGATTTTTTTGTGAAAAGAAAGGAGTAAAAATGAAATTAGTTTCCACTAGTAAATAACTAGCAAATCTCAATTACTTCCATAAGAAAGTAACTGAAATTTGTTAGTTATTTTTCTGTTTAAGTGAACTTCACACTCATTTTCATGGATTTTTTCTATCAGAATTTCTCTCACATACTTCTTGTCGATCTTGCAAAAGAAATATCACAAAACCAACTAGTCCCAAAAAATTAAAAAAATACCCATTTATATAATCATCCGTTCTTTCCTTGTTTTTTGTTGATATATATGGATAACTGCATTTGCTAAATCGACTTGTCGCTGTCTCCAATTGTTTGGATCTCGATACCATTTCCTAAATTCATAACTCATTTCAAGATAAGGACTAGCGAAAATCTCTTCAAACATTGTTGCGAGTCCTTCTTCATCTGACTCAGCTACAACAAACAAATATAAATCTGAAAATGTCATGCCTTTTGAAAGATACTCTGCAAAATATTCGATTCTTTTTTGTACAAAACTTGGAATTTTAGTTTCATTTAATTCTTTCACTTTGAAAAATTTCATTGTCTATTCCTCCGTTTACTGTTCTTTATCTGCTACAAAAGCAATAATTTCAAGACCTACAATGTAGTCACCTAACTCTTCCCATACATCTTCCACTAACAATTCGTCCCCTTCGTCATTTGTCAGGGTCATTTTGAACCACTTATTACCTTCATCATCTTCAGGAAGTACTCCAAACCCGATTGGGTTATCAGTCAATGGCTGATAATACTCTAACGCTAGAACATCTAAACCTTTACAGTTGCCACCTCTTCTAAACGTCACAAACCCTTTGTAATCCCATCGTTGAAAAGTAACTTTAACAGTATGTGTTCCCCATCGAATATTGGGATCATAATTTTTCATTTGTTGTAACCTCCTCATAATCAGTTAGTTCTACAAAGCTATCCTTATTTTTGTTCAAAAATTCTAATAAATCTTGTATAGAAAATAGCTCTTCATCGGCTTGTCCATAGTAGATACCTTCGATAATTGCGGCTATATCTGAAAAACTAATTTTTACTGGACATTTGTCGTCTACCGCATTCAATACCGACAAAATTGCTTCTTTTTCTGCAATCTCTCGTTTGAATTTCTTTGGAGCTAATTGCATGACACTCAAGTCGTTTTCAAGCTTTTCAATCCATGAAATTTTACTCATTTTTACGAATGTTTGAATCATCCTTTTTCCACCTCTGCTATCTCCCAAAAATGGGAGTAATTTCTCTCTATATATCAGCAAGATAGCAATAACAGTTGTCTTACGCCTTAATCAAATATTGACGCGACATCCCTTCTTCCAATTGGTAATAGATCTTCACTCGTTCAAACCGTTTCAAAAGACCGAAAAAACAACGCTTTTCTTTAGGCGAAAAATTCGCAATATATTGACTTACTGGAAGCTTTCGATCCTTCCTCTTCTTGATCTCAGCTAAAATATCTTTCTCGAAACGACGAATCATTTTTTGCTCTTCTTGTAAATTGAACTTCCGACTAAACCCATCGACTAGAGGGTGATAATTATAACTTGTTTTCATACAATCTCTTCTTTTCTAGAAAGAACAAGAAGTACTAATGGCTCAAAGATTTTTTTCGCAAGAATCCATTCATTGGCTTCTTTTTTGCTTGGACAGGAATAATACACACGTCCGGTATATTTCCCTATAACCTTTACCATAGGCATTCACTCCTTCTCTTAATTACTTGTCTCGAAATGCTTGACGTATAACATATTCGTTATTGATTATTCGCTCTAAAGAGTCACAAGGATAAATTCTCTTGTTGTTTTTCTTTTGGTCTTCTTCTACGATCCACTGAAGTTTTTGAATCGTTTCCTCAGTGACCGCAATCTTGATCCTTTTTTTCTTTGTTCCCATATTCAGGTGTCCCCTTCTCTATTAGTAGGTGTCCCCTCTATTTTTCTAAACCTAAGCAGTTCGTAATTTCAATATTCGTACAACCTGCCCGTTTTGAGTGACATAATTTGGAGGAATCGCCTGACTTCTTGATAATTCAGCCAACAACTGGCGATAACGCCTTTCTGACCACTTATGTTTCCTCTTTTGCAGAGAAACATATTCAGCCATTGAAATTTCCTTGCGTTTTCCCGATTCTAAAAAGCAAATCAATCGTTGAATTTCCGTCATTTGGACGCCCCCTAGTAAAAATTTCTCTTGTTTACAAGTAAATCGTAAATCAAATAAAAGTTAGTGTTCGTTGTTAAGTAAAACGATAACTCGGCATATTAGGTAAATGCTCAACCTGTGAACCACAAATCACTCGAAATGTACCAAGTATCAGAAATCCTTCTGCTAACAGATAGTTACCGAGGTAACCCTTACCTGCGCTACTTATTTCTCCGCAATTTGCCCTCACAAAATCATCCCAAAGGGTCACTACACCTTCAGGTACTGTCTTTCTTTGAACACAATCGTAGATTAGACAGCGAGAATATCTACGACTGGTAAGAAAACATTCTTATCTCCTTCTAAATCTTTTCAACCTCCTCATTTAGAAACCAGACGGTTTTCTTACACCCTTAAACTGTGTTCTTTTTATTCAGTTTTCAAGGATCAGGGCGTTCACAAGCAAAGCGATTTACTTGCAAACAAGAAAAATCTTTCCGTTCTTACATGTGTTTTGCCTTATAAGGTTTCTCTAGAAACAAGAGACATCCTCGTTTCTTTTTACGCTTCGCAATCACTTGATGATTCACACCCACAACAGTTCGAGTAGAACGGTAAAGCAAAGAAATTGGTCGGATTTGCTTTGTTTGACGATTAATAAACCGTCCGTCCCCTAAATTAGCCCAAATACTGTTGTTATATAGCTTGATCGTAATTGCTTGACGCTTCAGATCCTCTACTGTACAAAATCTTTCAGACATGTTTAAACTCCTCTAAAAGTATGAACTTATTGCTCAACTTGTTGTCGAACAATGCAGAACCAAACAAAAAAAGAGAGAGACTAGCTACTACCTTCAAAGATAATAACAGTCTCTCTCTTTATGCCATCAGAGCCTTCTTTACAACACTATAATAATATACGCACTGTACCCAATAAAATTAGATACACTACTCCATAAACTTTTAATAAAACTAATACAAGTACAAAAGACATGATTGTTCATTACTACAAATTTATGGTATTATTGTTCACGTTGCAGGAAGACCCTGCGGCAAAAAGGAGCAGCACCGTTATCTAGGTCTTAACGGTCGGGGTAGAAATCTATGACCCTAGGAAGAGGTGAGAGCCTTTCTAGGCGAGATTTCTAAACCACTCCTTTTTTTGTTGGGCTCTACATTGCACAACAACATATCGCAACAAAAAAAGTATATTCACTTTTAAATTTCAAATTAATTTTTTCTAAAAGAACAATATCATATTCATTTCTAAAATACAAACAAATTCATTAACTAAATTACATTGAATCAATAACTTCCTTGAAATAACAATGTTTTTAATCCAAAAAATCTATTCATACTTTACAAAATATTCTATTCTCTTTTAAAAATCATTATTTTTTTAAATACCTCCCTCCTAATTCTAAGCTAAGAAGTACTTCTATTCGTATCCTATCACAACTTTCTAAAAAAATAAAAACACCAAAAATAACAACGTTTGTTCTTTTTTAAAAAACTTTTCGTTATAAAATTTAAACAATATATAATTTTTTTAGCCAGATTTTAGAAATTAAAAAAACAAAAATATACCCAGCCACTCTCTTTATCATTCTCTCTCTTATTAACGATTTTGAAACCAAAACCAACGATTATGATTTTATCGAATAAATTTCTAATAACAATTTTAAATAATTTAAAATAAATCATTACATTTGTAACAAATGTAACATACTAAAATTTATCAAAAATTACTCTAAACGTTTTTTCACTTTCTTCCCCTTCTTGAATCCTACACGTTCACGATAGCGATAATAATCATCTTGTAGTTTTAACAATTCCTCATAGATCTCCCCCATATTACGACTAGAAGCCAAAGATAAAGCATAAATAAATGACGCAGGCAACGTCTCTACCGAACGCTCTCTTGTTACCCAACTAGCCACCGTCCCTTGATTAAACCCATAAAGCTCACAGAATTGTTCTACTGGCATACTCAAATACCGCAAAATATACACATTCACTGCATGAGAATACACATACAACTTCATAGCCATAAAAACCCCTCCTTCAGATAAACAAACATCATTACAAACGTAATAATAGCAGAGAATCCTTAAATAAACAGAAAGAAAAATACCTGCATATTCAGAAGCACTGGAACAACTAAACACCAAAAGAAAACTAGAGAAGTATCAAAGATATATTGTAAAAGGCAATTGACGTCTTTTATTTTTTCAACCTGTATCGACCTCGAATAGCCTGATTTCTTGGACTTCTTTCTCAGGGATTAGCTGTTGAATGGTGCTTGTCCATTCATCGATGGTTAGCTTAAACTGCGCAATGATTCCTTGAATAAAGGCTTCTTTTTCTTCTTTCTTCGCTTGGATCAAGCTTGCGACTAATACCCGTACTGAAGCAAGTAAAAGTCCGCCGCCACGCCCTTTTTTGACATGGTAGAACACTTTGTGTTCTTGTTTTAAGGCACTTAATGCACGATCCAAACTTCTTAGTGGCATATTTAATTGTTCTGCCAATTCTTTTTTAGACAGTTTCAAATAAGGCATACGAAGATCACTTTTTTCGCTCAAATAACGCATGATATCTTCTTGCCATTCATGTTTATGACTATATTCTCGTTGCTCACGTGGTTTCTTGAACTTCCACCACCCACGACGTTGGATAAACAACTCGCTTTCTTGAATGTCTGAAGCGATCCATTCTTGGCATAATTCCAAAATAAAGTCACGATTGGCGGCTTGATAATTGCCAGAATACGCACTTTTGACAATCTTTCGCACTTCGCCTTCAGACAACGGCTCATTTAAGCGTTCGTTAAACTCAAACATGTTATACTCACAGGTTTCTTGTCCGTAACCAGAAGAATAATAAGCCAAAGAGAGTGTAAAAATCACGTTATTCCGTCCTAAACGACCTTCTCTCCCGATAATATCTGCTTTTCGTAGCAACAAATCAAACCAAGGCTCATCGACTTGGCGATACTCTTTTTTCTCGGGAAAAACAATCAATTTCGCGTTTCTTTCTGCTTCATTTTTTTGGTTAGACGCCATTTTCATTGACCAATTCAACCAATCAGAAAAAGAATATTGATTTTCTAGCTCACAAAATACGATATTTTGTTTGTTTGGGAATCGAGCAATCCCAAAATGGTTACAACCTACATCGATACCTGGTAACTGATTAGCTAATTGTGTCCGAATCGTTGTAGAAATACGTTTCGCTACTTCAATGACTTTAAAATTACTCTTTTTCGTCACATAAGCAGGTGTTTGCAACACAAAGTAAACTTGATAGCCATGATCCGATTCTAAAATCATTGTTGGCATATACCCTAATTCATCTACACAAGCTAAGAAAATCTCTCCTTGATGGTTTTCTTTGGAATCGATATCTACCACAAAAGTATTGATTTGACTTAAATTCTTTTCTGAGTGTCCTTTGACAACTGAACGATTTTCGTCTGCATAAGTCCCATAGCGATAAACGTTTGGTGTCCAATGGGTCAGTTTTGACTGATTTTCTAAAATCGCTTCTTCAGACGTAATAACCATGCCACGCCCTGCGTTCATCAATTGTTTACTGCGGTACGCAAAGACTGCACCATTCCTGCTGGTATTCTCATACCCGACAGGCTTCATGGTGCTGTTTCGATATTTGTATGTACGAATGCCTTGTTTCAACAACGCTGCATAGCATTGATCTAAGTTTTCCATCCTAAAATTTCCTCCGAATTGTATTAAAAAAGAGAACACATGCCAATTTTAAAAATGGTTCTGTGTTCTCTTCCAATATTCGGCTTAAATTCCTAGAAAAACCTAGAAAAATGTCGCTTTATCTATTGAACTGCTCGCTCTAAATGTGCTATAATTTAAGCACATTTGTAAAACAACTAAGTGGTTTGCGAGACCACTTAATTATTTATTGAGACGAGCGCGAACACATGAGTGCGTTTCATGTGATTCAGAAATAATTGATCCGACCAAAGTCAATTATTTCCGTCTCTCTTTTTTTATGTATTTTTCAATTATCAGAATAACTCACTTAAAAAAAAATGTAAATAGCTTTTTTTTTAGCTTTAAATGCTTTTGCACTTTTACACATTTACACTTTTACACTTTTGTAAAAAACAGTTTGACAACCCCGAATAGCATGATATAATCATGTTGTATTTTACACATTTACACTTTTACACTTTTGTAAAAGGACACATAAAGTTGGGAGGAATTTATATGAATATATTTGAAAAATATCAGTTGGCACAAAAAGTAAGAAAAATTACTGTAGGAAATGAAAAAGGTGGTGTAGGTAAAACATCAATTATTCGTCTAATTCCATTTATTCTTTCAGAAATGGGATTTAAATGTCTCATCATTGATAAAGATACTCAATCTAACACAACTAAGTCTTTATATGTCACTAGATCTCTATACCACGAAGAAGAAGTTACAATATTTAAAAAAACTCTTATGCGTGGTATTGCTGATGGAGATTTATCTGATTTAATAGTAAATGTAAAAGAGAATTTAGACTTTATTCCTTCTTCTTTAGACTTTGCTAGTTTTCCAACTTTTTTAAGCAAAAAGTTTGGTTTGGTAGACAAAACTGATAAAGACTATATCCCAGTGACAAAATCAAAATATGAATATTTCAAGTCATTAGTTGACGAAGTATCAAAAGATTATGATTTTGTTTTCTTCGATACTCCACCAACTATATCAGATTATACTCAAGCTGCTGCCTATGCTTCTGACTATATTCTAATCGCATTTCAAACTCAATCTGATAGTCTCGATGGTGCTAAAAGCTATGTTCAAAACACTTTAAAACCATTAGTAGAAGATTTAGATGCAGAAATCGAAGTAATGGGAATTTTACCAAATCAAGTTACAAAAAACGGAAGTATTGATAATAAAGTAATTGATGACGCAAAAGAACTTTTTGGAGAAGAGAATATATTTAAAAATATAATTCCTTATTCAAAAGCAATTCAAAATATACCGAGAAATGGTATTACTCGTGAAGGATATTGGAATGAAAAAATGTTTAAAAATGTATTTGAGCCTATTACTGATGAATTTTTAAGAAGAATTTCAGCAATGGAGGAAATTTAATATGGCAAACTTACTAGGAGGAAAAAATAAAAAAACTTCAAAAACAATTATCAAACAAAATAATGAGTATAAACAAGATATTTCCCCTCAAGAACCTTATACAGGTTACAGTGAAGAAATTGAAAAAAAATACTTGAAAGATGATAGAGGAACTATCCGTATTCCAAATGAAAACAAACTAGAATTTGATGCTTTATTAAGTATTCAAGAAGACTTTCAATATAGTTATGAGCTTTTTGCTGAACTTGTATATGATAGAGTAAAAAGATTATCCAAAGAAGAACATCAGGAATATTTGGATCAACTTGCTAGATTGAAGAAAAAACACATTCAAAAAGAAATAAAAAAGGCTGAAAAAAAAGCAAAGAATAAAAAAGTGTAAAAGTGCAAATGTGTACATTTACACTTTTTAAATCCTTGATAAATAAGTCTTTCTAACCAATTAAAAAATATTTTTGCACAAATATATTTGTGTACTTTTGTAAATTTACACATTTACACTAATTAACACTACTATATATTTTTTTCTTATTAAGTTTTTCAATATAATATAGCATTTAAAAAGTACACAAGTGTAATTTTACACTTAGCAAACTACAACCTCATATTTGCAACTTCTACATTACTTTGCTATACTTTGAATAAGAAAAAGGAGCTATGCTCAAACATAGCCCCCATGTAGAACCGTTAAAAAGACGGTGACTACGATATAAATAGTATTTTAACCATCTAAACGCCGGTCAAAGTGTCAGATGGTTATTTTTTTGGTCTTTATGGTCAATTATCAGCAAAACTAACGTCGCAAAAGCGATCATCAGTTGAATTGCTTCAAACGTTGACACGTGCTACTCCCTTCTAGGGATAAAGCTATGAACCATAGGCATCACCCCTTTTTCAAGAGATTAGCCACCATCTTTTCACTTTTCTACTGTTCAATTATAGCATATCTAATCGTTCATGACATTGCTATTCATTAACGAACAACAACGGCATATTTACGAGCATTATAGATATTCTCGAATGTTGTACGACTCATCCAATAAGAGCCACTGATCGGATCAGATACATGTACCTGATTACTTCCTTTATTGTAACCGTCAAGTGTCACTGCATGGTTATTATTCGCTGCCACACCAAAGCTCCAATTCCCCCAACGTATTGGCTGGAAATTAATCGTAACCCAAGCTACAACAGGATTGCCGTTCTTCACTTCATTAAGTAACGTATTCATAGAACTTCCTGAAATGTTCTGTACATTCCCATATTTTTGTCCCCATGTAGTCAGTGGGGCAGGGTAAATAGCAGAATACGTCCATGAATTTTCGACAAATGGACTGCCGACAAATCCATTATTGGGATTTCCATTTGGTGACTTAGGAATCGTATTTAAGAATTGTGTCAAACTCCAATTGGTTAACTTGCCTTTATATTGCAAAGCCTGCAAGAGAGAAGCTCCTTCACAACCGCTAGGCGCACCTAACGCATACTGATTATAGTTTTTCACACCCAATAATTTATAATCATCGTTGCTTTGCTGACCATTTCCAACTGCATACCAACCTACACCTTCGTATTTCCAGCCTTGTTTGGTAATCACGCGCTTTTCATTCTCATCTAGCGTATAATGATGCCAGTTGACTTTTTTATTGTACAAACGACTGACTGGAATCCCATTTACTCCTTTGTACGAATACCAACCGATCCCTTCATATGTCCAACCTTGTTTGGTAATACTGTCTCGCTCTTTCGCATTTAATGTGTAGAAATGCTCCCCATTATAGCGATTGTACAAGCGATAAACTGGATCACCACTTGTGGGCGCCTGCCAACCAATTCCTTCGTAGTTCCAACCAATTTTTCTCAAATGATCTCGCTCTCCAGTATCTCGTGTGTAAAAATGCTCACCACTATTGGGATTAAATAGACGATACATAGGGATCGTTTTAACCGCAGCTCTTGAACTACGACTCATTGAACCATCCATTAATTCTTCTTTTGGCGCTTGTGTTGCATTTGCTTCACTTTGTCCTGCTTTTTCTGGTGCTTCCAGTGTGACTTCTTGTCCATTAATGATTGCAGTTTGCGGTTGTTCTACATTACTTGTCTCGTCAGTAGTAATTGTTTCCATTACAGATTGTATCTCACTGGTCACTTGTGTATCTTCAGTAGAACTCGTCGTTGATTCAGTAGTGACTGTCGAACCTCCTATATTTATTTCCTCTGCAGATACATTTACTCCCATACTAACACTCGTTAGTACACTAAAACTTGCCAATAAATAGAGATAACGTTTCATTTTTTCCTCCTAAACAAATTATTCTCATAAGAAAATTATATCGAATGAAAAAGCGCATTCAATATTTAAATCCCAAAAAATAAAAAAAACTTCTGTTCTACATAGAACAGAAGACTGCAAAAAGTATTTAAAAGTAAGGATTAGGAACAACGATAGAACATCGTTGTTCTTACATTTTATCAAATCAATTCTAAACATTCAATATTAGCGATCTATCTATAAAACAGCATGATTATTATTAATCTCTGCTTAGTTATGTTAAAACTTTTTCTATGTCTTTTTTATTCCAACTTACATCAATAATTATAAAATTCTTGAAATCTTTAGAAGTGACAATTTCTAAAGACGTTTTTTCATCCAATTTCACAGTTTTTGTTTTCATCATTCTTTATTTTCCTTCCAGTTTATCTAAGTAACGATAAATTGTTGTTCTAGAAACATTCCATCGTTCTGCAATTGTTTTAATGGGTGTTCCACTATCAACTAGAGTCTTTAATAATTCTAAGTCTTGTGCTTTTAATTTTTCAGGACGTCCTCCAAATCGCCCTCTTGCACGTGCGGCAGCACGTCCAGCTGCTGATCGTTCCAAGATCAAATTACGTTCAAATTCTGCAAATGCCGCAAACAAATGAAACATAAGTTGTCCCGTAGAGCTAGATTTATCCATCGTAATATTTTCTTGAAGACTATGAAAACTCACACCGCGTTCATTCAATCGATTGACGATTGAAATCAAATCTTCCATATTTCTTCCCAAACGGTCTAAACGCCAAACAACAAGTGTATCTCCAGAACGAACAAAATCGATGGCCATTTCTAATCCTGGTCGATTACTTTTTGCTCCGCTCATATGATCGGTAAAAATTTTTTCACAACCAAATTTATTTAAACTATCTTCCTGTAAATCTAAATTTTGCAATCCGGTTGATACCCGGGCGTATCCTATTTTCACAAAAATCACTCCTTCATTAATTTTATTGTAACATAACTTTATCCATATAGTTTAACTGAACATAGATTTTATTATGGGTTTATGAACATAAAATGAGTTGATTTTTTGAAAAATAAAGTAAAAAATGAAAGTGTCCATAAAGGGACGATTTTATGAACACTAAAAAACAAATTAATCAAATTATATTAGTGTCATTTTTCTAGATAAATGGCATAAATTTTCAACGCTAAGTGACAAAAGCAACTAATTTTTCATAATAGATTTTTAAATATCTCAATCTATCTCCAAAATTAGTTGCTTTTGTAGCTATAGTTGACTATGAATATGACAAATAATTAGAAAAAACTGTGCCAATTAAATATAAAAATGACAAACTAACCACTTATTAGATTTTAAATGCGTTAGAATCTTCATATATCAACTAATTAGAATAAAAAAAGCAAAGTAACTAATGAAAATCCATTAGTTACTTTGCTTTTTATTAAAAATTTTCAATCGTTAAATTACTAAAGTTTTTTAGACCACTAGCAAGACAGATACAAAATAATGAATGAATTGAAAGTTATTGTTCCAATTCTCTTTTTAATTGAGGAAAATCATTAAGTAATTCAAATAAAATACTAAAGTTTGAGAGAAAACTCACATCCTTATTAGGATTTTCTGAATTATTCATTCCATATAATATTTTTAATCTTTTGAAAACTTCCTTCATGCTTTCATTTTCTGCATATTTACTTTCTAGAGATAAATCTGAGAGATAAATAATGTAATACATATTTATATATATATCATTCCATGAGAATGTATCTATATTTTTTTGTCTCCCGTTGTATCCTTTATAAGTATATGATTTTTCAACTGATTCCAGTGCAATGTTTATAAGCATTTCATTTATTTTTTCATTCAAATCCAACTCTTTTAGTTCTTTTAATTCAATTATTTTATATACCAGCAATTCCTGAAAGAAATAATTGAATTTTTCTTTTAAAGCAGCTGGAAAAACGGGGTCTAATTTATAAGGCTCTGATAGAACATCTATGAAATTACCTATTTTTTCTTTTAATATTAGATTATCTTGCATTTTAATAAATCTAATTATTTTATCAATCATCCGATTATCTAGTCGTAATATTGAATCACTTCTATCTCTGTTCCATTGCAAACATGCTACATCTATGTTATTAATTACAAAAATAGAAAATAAAGCTAATTCAGGATCAGAATTAAGCAGATTATACATTTCTAGTCGATGATTCTCAAATAAGTGATTAAATACTTCTTCAGTATGCAGAGTGTAAATATCATCGGGACGAGGATTAAAAAAACTTCTATAAAAAATACTAAGAATTTCTATCTTTTCTTTTTCTGTTAATAAATAAAAAGACTCTTCGATTACTCTTAATCTATTTTCAGGAATATCCCCAGATTGCTTATACCATTCGGTAATTTCTTGGTAATTTTTTAAAAAGCTTTCCTTGTTTTCGCCTATTCTAGTCCTATGTGCATATTCTATTATGAATTCCCATAAAGATTGCAATTGTGCTAAAGTGATTTGATTTGTTTTATCATGCACTGCATCATTTCTAATATTTTTAAAGTATAAAAGCTTAGTTCTATCCCCATCGTTCAGCCTTAATATATTAGTATCGGTATTTTCATTTAAAGCACTAATAAGAGCATTTTCCCATTTATCAACATCGATTAGATTTTTGTTTAACCCTCTCCACTTGTTTTCAATCTTTGCTTTATATTTTTCTTCTGTCTCATTTTCTTTCTTTTCTATTATACTGAAATAAGGATTTTCATTATAATTTATTATATTTTGTCTTATTTGTTGTAAAAAGCCTACATACGAAGTAATGTACGATGATCTATACGCTCCTATTGAATAGGTCATAAAAGACTCTTCAAATAAATAAGACACCTTATTAAAGTAGGGACTATTCAAAATTTTTTCTTTAGTATTGTTTATAAATTCCATTTACTCCACCCTTACTTAATTTTTAAATTAATGGATTATATTTGTTAATTAAGACTCAAGTAAAAATATGAAATCGGTTCAATCTCTGTGAATTTTTAAGTTATTTTATCTTATTTTTCTCTCTCAATTTACTAGTGATTCCGTATTTCATTCTGTACCTTCTAAATGTTCTTCGATTAATTCCTGTTTGCTCTTCTACTTCTTTATCTGTAGATCCAGCTAAAAATAATTTAAATGCTAATTGCAGACGTTTATCATCTTCTCTATACTTTGGCTTCCCACCTTTATATTTTCCTTTTGCTTTAGCAAGCGCAATTCTCTGTTGCTGCGTTTCACGAATATATCGACGTTCTTCTTCAGCCTGGTATTTATATAATTCAATAATTAAATTATTAAGTAATCGACGCAAATTATCATCAGTTATCCCTGTTAATGCTGGTAAATTCAAAACTTCCAGAGTCGCTTTCTTTAGCTGAATCAAATTCATCGTTTCTGTTAGCTCTTTATTATTTCGTCCAAGACGTTTTAATTCTGTTACAACGACAATATCACCTTCACGTATGAATTGCATCATTTCTTGAAATCCTTCACGATTGGTATCTTTCCCACTTGCCTTATCAGTAAAAATTTTATCACACTTTGATAACAATTCTAACTGTCGATCTAAATTTTGATCAATACTGCTTACTCGAGCATATCCAATTTTAGCCATAGAAAAAACTCCTTTAAAATTCAAAAACTTGGATCATTTTTAAAATCCTGTTGCCCAACTCTGCTGACCCCTTAGAAATCCAAGTGTCATTTTTCTAGATAAATGGCATAAATTTTCAGCGCTAAGTGACAAAAGCAACTAATTTTTCATGATAAATTTTTAAATATCTCAATCTATCTCCAAAATTAGTTGCTTTTGTAGCTATAGTTGACTATGAATATGACAAATAATTAGAAAAAACTGTGCCAATTAAATATAAAAATGACAAATATTGAAAAATCTGGTTTTCTAGTGTGTGATTAGGGTGTATTTTAAATAGTTGCAGAAAGTAGGTAAAAATTTTGAGAGTTGCATACATACGTGTCTCATCGATCGATCAAAATGAACAACGGCAAATTGAAGAAATGAAAAAGTTCGGCGCAGAAAAAATTTTTATTGAGAAACAATCTGGAGCAACGATTACTCATCGACCAATTTTCCAAGAAACTTTAGAATTTGTCCGAGAACAAGATGTTTTTATCATGGAAGCCATCGACCGACTTGGAAGAAATTATGACGAGATCATTGAATCGGTCAATTACCTTAAAAAGAAAAATGTGCAGCTAATCATCACTAGTTTACCAATCATGGCTGAAGCAATTGGAAATCCACTCCTGGATAAATTCATCAAAGACTTAATCATTCAAATCTTGGCTATGATTGCAGAGCAGGAACGTACAGAGTCTAAACGACGCCATGCACAAGGAATTAAGATTGCTAAAGCAAATGGAGTCTATAAAGGACGACCTAAATTATACAGTGCTAACGCAAAAGATCCTCAACGTCGCTTAGTGTATAAAAACATCGTTGAAGATCTCAAAAAAGGCATTGCTATTTCAAAAATTTCGAAAGAATACAATGTTACTAGACAAACAGTATATCGAATCAAAAACGATCTGAAATCGATTACAGAATAGGAGATAAACAAAAAAGGACTGGAAACATCCAATCCTCTAAATACAAACTAAAGTACTACGCCCCAATTTGATAACCTTATTATGGCTCTATACTTTTTGATGTTGGTGAACTTCACCAACATCTTTTTTGTATAAAAAAAATATAGAAAAGATACCCTGAAATCCTTTAGAATTAATTTGGCTACCAATTCATAGGAGGATTCAAGATGTCTCATACTCAGCTTATCAAAGATACCCTAAATATTCTAGACCTAAATATCTATTTCGAGGAAAATTGTTTAACTAAAGAAAAATACAAAGGGCAAATTTGCTTGATTTACAAAGGAACTCTTCTGTACAAGCCAGAAGAGTGTTCCCATTGTCTTTGTGTCGTCCCCTCTAGGATCATTCGTTGGGGGACGACAACCGTTCGGTTGTTACTGAATGATGTGTCTGAGTATCGCACTTATCTGGAGCTGAAGAAACAACGATTTAAATGTAAGTCTTGCCAAAGAACATTCGTAGCGGATACCTCTGTTGCTGAAAAACACTGTTTCATTAGTCAAAAAGTTCGTTGGTCTGTCATTGCTCGCTTAAAAGAGAATACTTCCATGACGGAAATCGCTCGTCAGAAAAATATTTCCACTTCTTCGGTCTATCGTGTCATGAAGCGATTCTACCGCCCATTGAATCCTTTCAAACAGACTTTGCCAAAGGTCTTATGCTTTGATGAATTCAAATCGGTTCGAAGTGTTGCCAGTGCAATGAGTTTTATCATGATGGACGGACAAAGCCATGCATTATTGGATATTGTCGAAAATCGACGCTTGCCTTATTTAGAACGCTATTTTTCTCGGTTTTCATTAGCGACTCGTGAAGCCGTTCAATTGATTGTTATTGATATGTATGCGCCTTATGTTTCGTTGGTGAAAAAGCTTTTCCCGAATGCTCAGTTGATCATCGATCGTTTCCACATCGTCCAACATATTGGCAGAACTTTCTTGAATCATCGAGTGAAAGAAACCACGGTACGACTTAAAGGAAATTCCCACTCTCAACGAGGGTTAGGGAAAAAATTGAAGCGCTATTGGAAACTCCTACAAAAAGAAGAAGCAAAGTTAAACTATGAAAAACGGGTTTGGCGTGCCAGTTTTAAAGATTATTTGACTGAAAGTGAGATTGCCGATCGACTGTTAGCTGCTTGTCCCAACTTACGCCAAGGCTATCAGTTATACCAAGACATTCTTTATGCGGTAAAGAAAAGAGATCAGTCACTATTTGAGGATTGTTTAACTAGAGACATTAGCGGTCTGCCAGAAACCTATACAACCACTTTACGAACGTTTAAAAAGTTTCTGCCACAGATCCAAAATGCGCTTCACTACAGCTATTCAAACGGACCATTGGAATGCTTAAACAACCACATCAAAGTATTAAAACGCAATGCGTACGGCTTTCGCAACTTTTACAATTTCAAACTACGAATTATGATTCGTCATGGCAAAACATTTTTAACCAAATAAACAGAACAGAAAGAGGTTTTCTTCTTTCTGTTCTGTCCAAATTATTCTAAGATTTCTCTTTACCAACATCATTTGACAAAGAGCCCTTATTATTAGTTTACTATTTTCAAAGAATCATACCAATTATCAGGAAATCCAATTCTATAGGTATTAGCTGAATATAGTTCTATACGTTGCATCAATTTATTTAAAAAAATATTCCAACGCTCTTGTTCGTGTTTAGGAAGAATTAAATAAAAATTCTTCATTGTTAATAGCCCAGCAAAAAATGTATGTTTTATTTTATCAATTTCTTTTTGATCATTTTTTAATTCTTCGGGAAATTGTTCAAAATCCCTTCCAGTAAATTGTGGATTATAATTAAACATTTTCCCATAGAATCTGGAACAATGTGCTCCTGAGTTTCTCAAAAACTGAATTGTTTTAATCCATTCTACAATCCATCTATCATTAATATCACTTATAAAATACTTAACCCATTTTTTTCTTATAGATCGATCAAGATAAGTTACAAATGTAGCAATATCACCTAAAGTCAGATGCTCTACTAGTACCCAGACTGGAATTTGACCACCATAATATTCAACATGGTGCCTAATACTTGGGTCTTTATCTTGCTTGGATTCAAGAAAGTCTGCGAAATGAGCTAACATCTCATCACATTTACCATTATTTACATATTTTTCTTTAAATATCGAATAGTCTAGATATACTAACGCTTCGTCTTTAGTCGGATTACCGATTAATCGTTTATAGTTTGTTGCTAAAAAATAAGCTAACGAAGTTTTTAAAGCTATTTCTATTGGAGGAATCAATCGATTCACTGACTCTCTCAAAAAATTATCAAACCTGTATAGATTTAAAAGACTTGTAAAACTAGAATCTTCATTATCCAAGTATCTTGAAAACACAGAAAGACGATAATAATTTGTTGTTTTAAATATGTTTAAAGCTTCTAATTCTTCTTCTTTAGTGAAAGTGACATTATGAAGTTTTAAATTATTAGGCATATCTTCAATTAATGCAGGTTTCTTAAGCTGGTTATTTCCCTTATTTTTTAATTTTGGACTAGTAAGTTTGATTGGAAATTTACTTCCATCTATAAAAATCTCGTCAAACTCACTAACATTATAAGTTTTAAACGGTTTTTTTATATCTTTGGAACTAAATGTTTTTCTTTGATTATTCGTCATATATTATACCTTTACAAAAAAAATAGGCCTTACCTGGTACGCTTCATCGATAGGCGCGGTAAGACTCGCTTGTCTATAATATACTAATTTGTCTATTATTTGTCAATACTTTACACTTAATAATATTAGATTTCAAAAAAACTATTACTCCCTTTTGTTAATCTCCCAAGAAGTCAAATATTTATAAAAAACATAACGGCAAAACTATTTATAATTAATAGTTTTGCCGTTATGTTTTTCTTGTACAAAATCTTATTTATTTATTTTTCTTATTGTAAACGGACGTTTACGATTTTCTTGTTGCTTTTGATTAGAAGTTACAATATTCTCTTCCTTTGGTATAGTGATATAGTCTGTCTTTTTGAACCCTTTCGCAACTTTTTTCAAAAAAAATGGTTTAAATTTCGGTTGAGTGAAAGTTACTTCTTTATTCAATTCTGTCGGTTTATAGACTTGAATAATTAATACATGAAACTTTTTACCTTTAACAGAAAAGATCACAATATCTCCTATGCCAATTTTCTTATAGACAGTTGGTGGTGCTTTAAAATAAACCTTTTGTTTGGTTTTGTGTAAAGTCTTATCTTTTAACTCCAAAAATAGCCCTTCAAAAATTGTCTTTTTATTTATGAATCGTATTTTAGGTACTCCTTCTCCTTTTCGCACAGGAAGAACGCCAGAATTTTCGTTAAAGATTTTACTAATGATCGCAGTATACTCATTTTCTTCTTCTTCAGATCTACCTGTAATTATATTTTTTACATAAACCAATTGACCATCTTTAGAATACACAAGCATTCCCTTTTGAATCTCTTTTTCTAATTTTTCAGCTACACGAAAAGTAAATATCTTATTTTTTAAGTAGACAGAATCATTGATCCTTCCATGTGCTGGTTGAACATGAACAGCTTCTACTAACAACTTATTCACTTCCTCTTCATTGAATATATTAGCAAATTACCAAATGATATACTATGAATAAAATAAAAAAAGCTATGCGTAAACATAGCTCCTAAATTTGCTTCAGAAACAGACAAAAAATGCTATCGTAAACTTACTACGTCTTGAGTATAACATCTATACATCAAATAAAAAAGATAGGTACTGCCTGAAACTTCATTAACGGACAGTACCTAAAAAGTCTATAGTATGGACGTTTAACAATATTATTTTATCAAAAAAACTTATCATTTCAACATATATAATTATCTAAATATTCTTCATTGAATGCTCATATTTTATTGATTGTTCTTCTACAATATATTCATCCCACAAACAAAACAAGTAAGTCATTGTTCCTCCAGATAAAATAACTTTCCATTCAATGGATAAAAAGCTAATCCAAATACCTACTGTTAATATAAGCATTGCTAAATTACAATTGATTTTATTCATAATTGATTTCTCTCCATTCTTTTGTTAGAATGGACATATATTGCCATATGTTTTGGGACTGTTTTTAGTAGAAACAGTCCCCTTTTTTATGCCCAAAAAGCTACTTGATATTTAAACCATCTTTACTTAATCTTTTCAAAATTTGTTGTTCCTTTTATCAAACGATATTGATTTCTACAATTGGAACACTGCCATATATATGTGTCATAATAATGACCATTCTTTCGACAATACTGGTGCTTTGCCAGCTCAGAACAATCACATCTGATATAAGTAGGTGGCCAACAATGTTTTTGGTTAAATTGATTAATAGGAATTTGATATCTTCCCCAAAAACACTCTCGATTTGAAAACATCAATATTCTCCTTTCACTTATTTTTCAAATTCGATAGAAACTTTTCTACTAGAAAATGGTGATCGTATTAGTTCTATTGTTCGTGGATAAATATGATTATCTTCTGAAGAATATGAAAGTTGCATGGAGTAATTCTTTTTCATAAAGCTTTGAGTAGATTTTTTTTTTCAAAATCATCAATTTTATGTTGCCTTTTTAGTGTCGATAGCTCCTGATTCAAATTTCCGTCAAATAAATAATCATCCATACGAATTGCTGAGAAAAAAACAGCTAAACATAAAGCAAAAATTAAACTGATTTTTTTGTAGTTTTTCATAAATTATTTTCCTCCTTTATATTATGACAAGAAGGAAAAATTCTTGTCATAACACTTATTTTTAACTAATTCAAAGGTCGGAGTTTTTATCTAATCCTATCTCCTGATAAAAGTTTGAATATTCGTATTCTTTGATATTTTCTGATAAAAATTTAGGTTCAAATGTTCTTTCATCAATCACAATTTCAATTTTTTCTTTTACGTCCCCTTCAAAAACTGTCGCATTTTCGCTTAGAAAATTATCAAACCAGATAATTCTATTCTTTGTAATACTAAAATAATTTCTAATTCCATCTGTCGTCCAAAAACAGATTACTTTTGAATTTTTCAATGATTCAGGGAGTTCAAAAACCTCCAAATCACGTTCGTCGACAATTGCTACATCAGAATCAGGAATCAATAATATCCCATCATCAGTAGCTTCTAATTTTCTTAATATTTCTTTGATTGAGTAAGTTTCTCGCATTTTCTTTTTCCTCCAATCAATAACTTATGATTTTATTATACTTTATAAAGTTAACTTTGTAAAGTATAATATTGATTTTTTTAACCTTATAAAGTATACTTTATACAGAAAAAAGGGGAGGTGCTTACAAATGGAAAAAGAAAAATTTTATGATATTTTAGATAAAAACCCTGAGTTATTACGAGAGTATTTACAAGATAACTTACTAACGAAAGACGAAGCACCCATTTATACACAACAGACTCAAGCAAGCTTCGATACCACTGCGAAACTTAATTCTGTTATTCAACCATTCTTTTCAAAACAA
The DNA here is from genome assembly GCF_051711525.1 of Enterococcus sp. DIV0901a. Lineage (NCBI taxonomy): Bacteria > Bacillati > Bacillota > Bacilli > Lactobacillales > Enterococcaceae > Enterococcus > Enterococcus sp. DIV0901a. The sequence continues at coordinate 20,111 of NZ_JBIOMW010000003.1, forward strand.
AAAAACGGACGTACTACTTTTAAGCTCTATTTAAAATCAGAAATGATCGAATATGGAAAAACAAGAAGAAGAATGCATAAAAAAGAAGACTGTAAATAATACAGTCTTCTTTTTATACATTTACATTCCCATTTCTATTTCTTCTTCACTACTTTTCTCGATAGAGTAGTTCGTTTCTTCGTCTTCCATAATTTCTTCATCTGTTGAATGCCTATCTGTTTTTTTGCTTAGTGAACATTCGATTTCTGTATTAATTCGAGTTTGTTCTGCTACCTTCTCTTTTAATTCCTCTTCTTGAGGGAAGGACTGACCAAGTTGTTTTTTAGCTATTTCTAACTTTTCTTCTGTTTCCTTTAGTTGTTTTTGTTTTTCTAATACCTGTTCAGGCAATTTTTGGACAACATTTTCAATTCGACGAACCATGCCAATACCTGCTTGTGGATCAATCAACGTTGTGTATCGTCCACCTTCAGACTGCAACTTCATTTCAAGCTGTCCATATTGCATCTCACTATGTTTTAAGAAAATACTAAAACCTTGATAAGCACCCACTTCTATAAATTCTTCAGAACGGTTATAAGTTTGACACAACTGTTCAAGTTTTTGCGTAGCTTCCGTTCGAGAATCATAAGTCATGTTCATTAATTGAACTTGAAATTCATTATTGGAATATTGTTTTGACAATTCGATATCTTTTTCCAATTGAGTGATTGATTGTTTAATTTCTTGTATTTTTTTCGGATAGTTTTGCTCTACCTTTCTTTTTAGACTCTCCTGTTCATTTAAGAAAGCAGATTGTAACATTCGCAAACGGCTAATCTCATTATCCAGTTTCATCTTCTCTGCAATCAATGGATTACCTGTTGCTAATGCCTTAACTTCTGAGGCATCTAGTACCGTTTCAGACAATTCATCAACACTTCGAGAAATAGCTTTACCAGACATCACTTGAGAGATATACGTTTGCTTTTGTTCCTGGATCTGCCACAAAAAGCTATCAAATGTTCCTTTGGTCACATAACGGAAGATTTGAATTTCTTTATTTTCATTGCCTTGTCGAATGATTCTTCCATCACGTTGTTGGATATCTGAAGGACGCCAAGGACAATCAATGTGGTGTGCCGCAATTAATTTGTTTTGGACATTCGTTCCTGTCCCAACCTTACTTGTGCTTCCCAACATAATGCGAATCGAGCCTTTTCTCATTTTCTCAAACATCTCTTCTCGTTGCTTGTCATTTTTCGCATCATGGATAAATACAATTTCTTCTTCAGGGATTCCCTTATCCACCAACAACCGTTTCATTTCATCGTAAACATTAAATTTTTTAGGAGTTGGAGTACCAGAGTCAGAGAAAATCATTTGTGTAGAATACGTGTTTTTCGTTTCCTTCCAGATCGCAAATACTTTATTGGCACAAGTAGCCAGTTTCGTTTTCTTCAAATCTTCAGAATCATATTTTTCTGGGTCATAATCTTCAAGCAAACGTGGATCTAAAGCCATAAGTTTGGCTTCATTCGTGATCTTCAACATATTATCGACGTCTGGAGTCACTTTTCTTTCTCGTATCGCCATTGCCCGATTCCCTAATTCTTCGACTTTATCTTTTTGATATGGAATTGGCTCAGTAACAACGATTTGAGCTTTTCCTGTTTTTACTTCAGGCACAGGAAGTTTCAACATATCAGGCGTTTGAATATCCGCAACCAAGTTGAACATGTTCATCAGTTCAGGCAAGTTATGGAATTTGGCAAAGCGATTTTTCATTTGATAACCACTACCTTCAGGATTAATCTCTAAAGAAGAAATAATCTCGCCAAAAGTTGACGCCCATGCGTCGAAATGACTGACACCATATGCTTCTAATACATCTGGCTGAAGATATTTCTGCATCGTAAACATTTCAGACATTGAATTTGAAATAGGTGTCCCTGTCGCAAAAACAACTCCTCGTTGATTATTTTCTTCTAACAGATATTTGACCTTCATTTCCATATCGCTGGCACGTAAACTATTGGAAGCGTTCACTCCTGCCACATTGGATAATTTCGTATAAGAATAAAGGTTCTTATAAACATGCGCCTCGTCGACAAATAAGAAGTCCACTCCTAAATCTTCAAAATAAATCATGTGGTCTTTCTTGTCTTGTTTATTTAATTTCTCAAGTCTTTCGTTTAATCGTTTTTCAAAAGAAATCATCTGTTTGATTGACCAAGATTCTTCTTCATTATTCATTTGATATTCCGCCACTGCTTCAGAAACTCGATCAATTTCTTCTTGTAACATTTTCTTTTGTCGCTCTGGAGAAAGCGTGATTTTTTCAAATTGACTATGACCGATAATGACTGCATCATATTCTCCTACGGCAATTCGAGAAACAAACTCTTTGCGTTTGCTTTTCTCAAAATCTTTTTTTGTGGTAATCAATACTTTTTTGGCAGGATAAAAGCGCAATAATTCTGTCCCAAAATCTCCCACTAAATGATTAGGCACAACGTACAATGGTTTCTTGATTAGTCCATGTTCTTTCATCATCATTCCTGCTGTAATCATGGAAAGTGTTTTTCCTGCACCTACAGAATGTGCCATTAACGCTCTTCCTTCATGTAAGATACGAGCAACCACATTTTGTTGGGCAGGACGTAAGGTGATTTTTTGATTCAGACCAGGAAATTCTAGTTGGCTGCCATCATAAGTCCTCGGCACAATTCGATTGAACCGTTCTTCATAGATTGCGTGTAATTCTTCCAATACCTCACTATGATTCATTACCCAACTTTTAAAGGTTTCTTGTAGCTCTTCTTGTTTCGTACGTGCATACATCGTCTCTTTTGGATTGAGTTCGTATCGTTTCTTACCGTCATCATCAATCACTCGATCTCGTACTTCCACTTTTAAAAGATTTAAACTATTTTCCAAAATCAAATACGCATTTGCACGCTTTGTCCCATATTTATTGGTTGTTAACGCATTTTCGTCTCTACTTTTTCCACGAATAAAATACTTAGAAGCATAGGAATCATACTCTAGTTGAATAATTCCATTTCTCTGCATGTATTGAGGCGTTTCAAATAATTCATACATAAACGATTGATAAATTTCAGTTGGAATCCATGTAGCTCCTAATGAATAGTCAATATCTCCAGCTTTTAGTGGTGTTGGTTGTGATTGTTCAAGTGCTGAAACATTTTTTTGAAAAATTTCTGGATACGATTCAATCGCCAATTTTGCTTCTGCTAATTTCTGTTTCACATCTCCACTGAGATATTCTTCACGTGTTTCCCAAACATCACCATAAATATCTCCCTGATACTTCGTGGGATTGATAAAAATTGAATCCTCTAATTCGTCAATGATTGTTTCTTTATCTTTTGGATAAATAGAAACCATATAATCAAGATCCACTTTCATTTGACGATTAATTGATAATTGTAAAGCTTCTTGGGCTGTCTCCACTTGAGTGATTTCTTCTATTTGTCGAATTGTCGCACGAAAGAAAATATCGTCCTTTTGGACTGTTCCATCCTCTTGAACAATTTCAATCGCTTTTAGTAGTGGACAATACTCGTCACGACTAAATACTTTCCATAACTTATCAATCGAACCATACGACGATACAAATGAATCATAGCGATCATTAAGCTTATTTAACGCAAGCTGAAACTCTTTCTGTGAATAATCTATACTCCGTTGTATTTCAATCACCGAAATCAGAGCTTCTTTGATTTCGACTAACCCTTTAATTTGTTCTGTTGCTTTTTGAGAACCGGAATATTTTTCAATCTCTCCAGCATTATTGTAATATACTTCATTATTAATAATGCCATAGTTAAATAATGGAATTTCTGCTTTGGATACTTCTGTCTCTTTAGAAGTTAGCTCAATCGTTTCTTCTTTTGTTGAACTATTTATTTGACCATCAAAATTCAAGAAAGCTTGATTTAAATGATCAATTAAGTCTCCTTCACGTGGTTTGACAGTTAACGTTTGACCTCTGAAATTCTTGATAGCTAAATCACCTAAGACCATCTCTTTGTGACGAATAAAGTAATTATTCATTATCACTTCTGGTATTTCTGGATCTGTGCCATCAAAGACCCAACTTGGAGAATACTTTAATTCTCGCTCAGAGTTCTTCTGGAAGAAAAGAATATCTGTCACCACATCTGTTCCTGCAATTTTCTTAAAGGCATTGCTTGGTAATCGAATAGCACCTAATAAATCAGCTTTTTCAGCATATTCACGTCTAATAGAGGAATCTGATTTATCCATTGTCGACATCGACGTAATAACCGCCACAATTCCGCCTTCTTTTACGCTATCAAGGGCTTTTTTGATAAAGTAATCGTGAATCGAATATTTTCTAGAATAGTTAGTATCTTCAATTTTGAAATTATCAAAAGGAATATTACTAATCACTAAGTCGAATTTATTCTTATTTAACGGAGTCTTTTCAAACCCTGTAATCTCAATGTTGGCATCAGGGTGTAATTGTTGCGCAATCTTGCCAGTGATTGGATCTAATTCCACTCCATAAAGCGTAGAATTTTCTCTTATTGTTTTTGGCATAGCAGAAAAGAAATTCCCTGTCCCTGTCGAAGGATCTAAAATTGTACCTCCTTTAAAGCCCATTGATTCAATTTTTTGGTAAATGGCTTGGATAATACGTGGATCAGTATAATAAGCCGTTAACACGCTTTCTCTAGCTGCTCGATAGTCCTCTGCAGATAACAAGACTTTTAGCTGATTTCGTTCACTTAAATATTGATCATCACGTTCATCAAAAATCGAAGCCAAACCACCCCAACCAACATATTTAGCAAGAATTTCTCGTTCTTTGTCGGTAGTTATTCGACCAGGTGTCTGGCTGATTTCTTTTGATAACCGAATCGCTTCAAGGTTTGCTTTAATTTTATCTCTTGTTTTGCTTGGATAAAATTGAGCAACGTCTATATTTTCAAAAGAAAAACCAGTTGCTTTATTCCGAGAGAATTGTTCAAACATCGTTTCATCATGATTGATTTCTTTATTTCTTTTTTCTGTTTTCAGAATAAATGCGACTTCAGTTCCATATCCTTCAGTTACAACAGGTTTTTCTTCCGTTTCTATCTCTTCTAAATCAAATAGCGTTAATTCCTCTGCTTCAGTATCCATTTGACTTAACTCTTCTTTAACTGATTCTTCTTTTTTTGATTGCACAAGTTTAAGTTCTTCTTCAGTTAGATACTCATTTTGACGAATTAACAAACCGATACGTTCCTCAACTTCCGACCATTTCATTACACGTTCATAGTCTTCATTATTGATTTTCTTAATTACCGTAATTCCCTTGCCTGGACGACAATCCATCATCGAAAAAGAAGAACCCTGAATATCTAGAGTAGAACCTGACCAACCATATTCTTCTTTTAAAAAAGAAACTCTTTCCTTTTTGGAGAGAGTTTGTTGGTATAAATGGTAGATACGTATTTTTCCACCTTCAATGCCTGATCCACGTCTCAATATGTTGTTTAGTTCTTCCTCTGTAAAATCCGGAGTAATTTCTTCGTAATCAGGATTTTTTTCAACAAAAAAAGACTCCGAAGATTGTTTTTCTTCCAAGTCTTTTATATCTGAATTGAAATTTCCATCTATAGAATCTCGCTCATTGCGAGTTCGATTGCTTGTTCCCGATATTGTGATAGAATCTTCGCTTTTTCTTCGAAGTTCACTTGTTGAGCTGGCGTTAATGGATTGGCTTTCTCCAGAGCTTCCATCAATTCGGTTGCTCTGTCCCATACCTTCTTGTCGATCTCGTGTCCCCACTTCATTAGTTCGCCTTCCATCAACTTGATTTGATATTCCACTGGATTTTCTTCCTGAAGCTTGTCGACGGCTATTTTCCCAAATCTCCCTAGTGGTTCGTTGTCTGGATACTCGATTTTCGGAATCAATTGTCCTGTCTCGTTCTCGTAATATTCTAAGTTCATCTTCTCGCTCCCTTTCTTTTTTATAGACTAAAATTTCTTTACTAAGAAATTGATTGATTTTATTGGCGTTTGTTAGAATTTCAACAAATAAAGAAAAATTTTGTAACTGAGTCAGTTCTGTATCTTTTATTTTTGGAATTTCAACTCCTAAACTCTTACTTTTGGCTAAAGATACTCCTAAATCTATAGACAACCGACGAATTATTGGATCAGCATTTAAATCAATTTGTTCATCGATTTGATCTTGAATTTCTTGAGAAAAGAAGAGCGCCCATTTTTCATCATTAAATGTGTAGTCAGGAAACCGAATCTCTTTTCCAACGGTCTGAGATACATCAAAAAAATGACTAATAATCATACGGTTTTGCTCACGATGAAGTACCGTAATAGCTTTCTCCCCTTTTTTTACATATCTACCTAAGGATTTCCATGTATCAAAGTCTGCAATATAAGACGCATGTGGCTTTTGACCATGAATAAAAAGTTGACTTGTTAAATCATACTTATGCAGTAACTTAATTTGATTAAGAAATTGCATGAAAGATTCAGGATCAGTTGTAACTTGTTGAAATGCTTCTTTAAATAATTGTTTTAAGTTTTCTTGTTTTTGATTGTTCATGTTTTCTCCTCCCATAAAGATAAAAGAAGGAGGAGCGGATACGCCCCTCCTTAGAAAAGGCGTACCCTTTTCTATTCAGTTTTTATCAAAAATCAATTTCTAATGAATAATCTAAGATTTGTTTCACTAATAAAAAGTCTTCTCCTCTTAATCGATCTATAAACTCTTTACTCACAATTCGTTCAGTATCAAAACTATGAATCTGTGTCGCATTTATTCTTCCATGAATCTTATATCCATGCAATGGAATATAACCAGAAAAATTATTTCCTCCTGAAGTAATTGGACACACAATAATATAATTCGTTTTACGATTATACGCATTGGAAGAAACAACCAGGGCTGGGTGCTTCCCCCTCATCTCTCTTCCAAAAGACGGCGTGAAATTCAACCATATAAGGTCACCTTGTTGCGGTTCATACATCCTTTTCTATCTCCTCCTGAGCTAAAAATTGCCATTCCTCATCTTCTGCTTTTTGAAAAGATTCATCTGATAAAAATGGATTTTTAATTTTTGGTGTAAAAATCAATCCACCATTTTTTGATTTATAGGTGACATACTCTGTTCCTGCTTCAACTTGATATTGTTTAGGAATTGAAATAGAGATTGAATTACCAACTTTTCTAGCTGTTACATGAATCATTCTGCATTCCCCCTGTCCGCCAAATATTTTACCACGTAAAATTAGATTTTACAACGTATTTTATCTGTGCTTACACAATTAAAGGTTATGCTCAATTGCATATTCCATTTCTTCATATGCTCGTTGATTCAAATAATGTTGAAGACTCCGGTCGCAACTTTTTCTTAGCTGATTCATTATCTTTTTTAATTCATACTCTTGGTTCTTTGGTTGATATCCGTTGTATCCTATTCTAGTTTGAACTTTAGATTTAGGTCGCTTAGATTCAATCTCATCATTTTTATTTCTCTCATGAAGTGGCAATTCTTCTGTTTGGCTAATGTCATAAACCAAAATTTCCATAAATTCTATATAACCCATTTCATCTCTTCGTGGCGCAACAATTCGTATACCATTTGAAAGTTCATCTTCTTTTACTTTGCGATTTTTCAATCTCCATTGCTGTGAACCATATACCAGAGTTGCTTCAGAATATTGTTCTAAAATTCGGCGCTGATTTCCTCTTGAAAAAGCATCTAAGTTACTATTTATTTTTTGTTTATCTTTCTTATACGAAACAGATTGTTTATCTTTTGAATCTGAAGAATATTGTTTCTCTTCATCATCTGAAAAAAATTGCTTATCTTCTGAACTGGAAAAATTTAGTGACTGAATGTCAGGCTTTTCTCCGCTATGAAATACTCTTCTTTGTTGTAACTTTTCATGAGTAAATACAGATACAGGTTCAAAAAAGATATCTCCATCTTTTTCTCGAATATACATCGCACGTTTGTTCTTCCCATTCAACTTCTGTTCATATTTCATTTGTTCAATCACTGAAGCTTTTCGTTCCTCTAATGTTTCATCTCGTTTTTGAAAATAGTCAGTTAATTGACTCATTGCTTCATCTATTTTTTTAGAAGTTTCTTCCTGAATAAATAATGACTTATTTTTTTGTTCGTGCATACTATCAGTCTCGTCAAAAGAAACAGATTCTAAAAAATCGTCATTGATTTCTTGGTATTCTTTATCAGAAATAGCTATAGATTCCTCCATCTCATCAGGAATCTGATCTTCGAGTGATTGTAAATCATTATATGCTTGATAAACTTCTTCTGATTGAAAGTTTTCTAATGAAGCGTCAGGTAAATCCGTTCGAATACAAGCCTGTTCTAATCGTAATTGCTCAATATCATCCGTACTTAGACTTCCCATTACTCGACCTTTTTGTTGTTGCTTCGCATACATTAATGCTTCTTTTAAAATAATATTTCCTATCCTCGCATACAAACCTTCTTTACCATAAATTTGATTATGAAAATAAGTCGGTTTATTTCGTGGATTGCCATAAGCTTCCTCATATTCGTCTGATACTTTTTGTAACAGTGGTAATAATCTTTCCATTGTTTTTTGACCATCTGTTTGTAGAAATAGATTCACTATTCGATCTAATTCTGGTTTGAAACCATGACGTTCTGCATAACCATATTTCCAATAGTTTTTCTTGCTAGGTAGCTTTTGATACAAATGTTCAAACAATTTTTCATATCGACCAGATAAAAAATCAGTGGAATGCTCTAAAGCAAGATTTTTTTGTTTTGCCAACAATTCTTCCATTTGAACCAACTGGTCTTTATTTTGTATTAGCTCATTCACAAATGTTCGTTTCGCAAAGTTGACATTTTTCTGTTTGAATTTTCCTTTAAATTGCCACCCTGTCTTTTCAATATCTGTCGGGTGTTCATAATAAATCCATTCTCTCGTAGGAAACTTTTCAACATAACCCACATGAATATGAATATGTCCTGTATTGTAATGAATAGCGGCAGACCATTCCCCTTTAAGTCCTTCTTTTTTTTCTAAAGATTCTACAGAAAGTCTTATCGCTTCTATCAATTTTTCATGATCTAATTCATTCGTTTTTTGATCTAAATATCCTTGTTTAATCAACCACTCATTACGAAAACTATAAACGATTGACCATAATGGTGATTCATTTTTTTGTGCTTCTGTAAAATATTCTTTTAAATATTTTACTTCTTCTATAGGTGCTTGGTCATGTCTTCGAGTAAATAGACTAGACGTTTTTAAAGGATCGTTCATGTAATCATTATAAGTCGCAAACATGGTCTCGCCAGCTCCATCGATTGCATTATAACTACCTGCTCGATTCTGATCAGAATATAGATTGTATTTTTGAAAATTTTCGTTACGAACCGCTTCACTTCGATCCATATATGAGAGAAATTCAGCATATGCTTTACTACTAGGAAGAGTAAACGCAACGGTCATAATAATACCTGCAGTTTTCTTAGTCATTAGTCTCTCCTAAGATAATATTTTGCCTTATGATTGGCAGTTGTAACCAATCCTTTCTTCTCACGTTTATAGGCTTTCCTCGCTTCCATTAATGTCACCGATTCTTCTTCACGATAACCTGGTAGATTTTCGGAAAGTAACCAATTATCTGTCAGCCTTAACGTCAAGTTAGCATCTTCTTCAATACGCTTTTGACTAGCATATAATTTTTTTAGTTGGTGTAAAATCTCATCTTGAGTCTCTCTCTTTTCTTCCGCATGACGCTCATAAAAAGCGATAAGAAAGTCGAGTACATCTCCTTCATTTTTATTCATTGAATCGGAGTAACCTTTTATTTTTTGGATCGTTTCTTCTGAAACATAATAATTCTTTTTGCGTTTTGCCATAAATAAAAAATTCCCTTCTAACTTTTTGAAATTAGAAAGAAATCTTTTGACTTGGAGAAAATAAAATTTTGGAAAAGTCATATGCTATAATTAAATTGCTGTCTTCCTATTTGGTTGAAATCTTCAGCCAGAAAGGAGGGTGTTAAATGTTTTATATGCTTGACGTTTGTTTTAGAATTATGGTTAATGTGGTATCACACCTCATTAACAAATGGCTAGATTCTAAATTCACGAAAGACAGCTAGCCTGTTCTCTAAATTAACATAGAGAATAAAGAAAAGAGCCTTATGCAGGTGCAACTGCTAGGGCTCTTTTTTGGTGTTAAATGTTTTATATGTTTGCATAATAATTATAGCATACACTTCAAAATCAAAGCAAGTTTAGAACATAAAAGAACCTTACGCAGGTGCCACTGCTAAGGCTCTTTTCTTGGTATTCAATAAATTTTGTGTTTGCACAATGATTATAACATACATTTAAAATTTTAAACAAGTTTCCATTTCTGAGTGATTCATTATATGCTTGACATTTGTTTTAGAGCTATAGATTCTCACCTTATTTTTGACAATTGATCTTCCAGTTTAACTTTATTTTTCTCACCAAACAGTCAAAAGATTTCCCATAAAATTTTGTTCCAAACGATCTCATGAATCGTCTGGAACAATAAAGTAATTTTCTAGTTTTGAAATCTCATAATCGGAAAATTGTTGCGCCAAACTGTACATAAAATCTTTCTGCTGAATCAACAGTTGTTCTTGCAGTCCTTTGAGAAATTTTGTCTGTTCACTAATCAAATTTTTGTACCGTATTTCCGTCTCCATTTGGTACTCTTCATAAGCTACTTTTTCTAAAATTTCTCGCAACATTTCGTCCCGACTACTGTACCCTTTTCTCTTCGCAACTTCTACTAACTTTTTCTGTATTTCTATCTCTACGTCACGTATTTTCATGTCTCTTTTAGTCACATCGTCACATCCGCTCTATTTACACTTTTGTTATTTTATTTCTCTTTTTATTGAGTCAGTTCTTAGCACTCACTTAAACGTTCCTGTTTGTTGTATGAGCATAAGGGGAAATGGGGGACACACAAGGTGTCCCGCCTTGCAGTGCAAGGCTTTCCCATGGGTCCCAAAATTACAGTTTGTCACCCCAAATTCGCCCCTTTTCGCCCTAGTTTCGCCCCGACTGTCGCCCCAAATTCATCCTTATTCGCCCTATCTTCGCCCCGACTGTCGCCCTGTTTTCGCCCCAATCTAAAAAGGGATTAATTTGTTTTTTCACTCTGTGCTTCTCGGTTCTTTTCAATCAGTTTTTGGCGTTTTTCTTCTAACGATTTTTTGGTCTCATTTAATTCTTTTATTTTATCTTCGTACTTCTGTTTTTGAGACTCTAGTCGTTGATTCGCTCGCTCATATTCTTCTTTTTCTTCACCAGTTTTGTACTCAAGTTCTTCACGATTTTCTTCTATTTTTTGGTCAATTTTTTTCATTTCTTCTGTTAATTCTTCGATTGTTTTATCCGCTTCATTTCTAGTTTTTAAAGTCTGTTCAATCTGTTCTTGAGTCATTTCAATCACATATTCTTGTTTTGATTTTTTCTCCAAATCGTTTGTTTCTTTTACTTTTCGATAATCAAAATTAAAAGTTGTTTGGAGTGTTTTTTCCTCCTGCTTAGTCGAATTTTCTAAATCAAAATCAGCTAAATCGGTCTCTACATAACCAAAATCAACGACTAATTTTTTCCAATCTACCGGAATGTTTTCAACCTGTAAAACATAATAATTATCGTAAATTTTCATCAAATGCGACTTCAATTGTGTCTTGTTTTTTTCTTCCGAAACAACCGCTTGAAATTCTCGATTCGTATTTAATTGATCTCCTTCAACTTCAAAAAGAAACTCCCCATAATGACTCGAAGGATTCACTTTTCTCGATAAAACTTGTACATTAATTTCGCCAATTTTTTGTGTACTCATTGTGCCAGTCCCACTGTCAATAATTGGACTATCATCGACAAAAATATCTCTTGAAAAGAAGAAAAAGAAATAACCCACAATCGTTAAAATAAAGAGAAAAATATAAAGCCGAGAAGAAATTTTCTCGACTTTTTTACTGAATTTTGATTTACTTCTGCTTTTCGATTGGACTTGTTCACGATAATCGAATATCTTTTCTTTTAGTTCTAAAATTTTATCCAAAGTATCCCCCTCTTATTCTTTTTTTGTATCTTTTTAAGAGTAGAAATCCTCCACATTAATGTAATCATCACTAGTTGCTGTCCACTTAAATCCTGTTACTTTCCAAACATTGTTTTCGTCTTTTTTCAACTCCACTCGGTTCAAAAATTGTTCAGGAAAAACGTCGCCATCCCCTATTTTTGCCTGTAAACTCAGAAATGCCATAACGCTTGCTTTCCCATTTACTGCATGTAAATCAGTGTAATATTTTTCTGATACAACTTCTTGTACAAGCACATTTGAAGCATGTTGTGTCAACCATCCTGGACGATATTTTTCACTGTTATTATCAATAGTTAACTTTTTGAGTTCAGCTAAATTTTTATCGACATTTTCTGTTGTTGTTTGATAATACAGTGTTAAAAAATCAGACGCAACTGCCTGAATAGCTTCTAATTCTCTTGCCGTTCGTGTATCATTTGGCAATCCTTCATAGCTATTTTTTTCTGCTTCTTCTTTGATTTGAGCTGTTGATTCTTTCGTTTTTATTTCCTCTTTCAACGTTTCAATTTGTTGGTCTTGACTAGCAGTTTCTTTCTTTTGAATAAAAGGATTAATCAAATAAATAGTTGCTACTATCCCAACCAGAAAACTAATACTAACTAACAATATTTTCTTTCCTAGATTCAATTCAATCACTCCTTATTGTATTCCTAAAACTCCTTTAGGGTCGATTAGATTTCCTCGCGATAAATCCGTTGACTTAGCAATTTCTAAGTGTAAGTGCGGCCCTGTGGAGTCACCAGTACTTCCTATTTTTCCAATGACTTCTCCTTGTTTCACTTTCTGACCAGCTTTCGCAATCAATACTGATTGATGTGCATAGAGACTCACTTTTCCATCATCATGTTGAATAACAATATGATTTCCCCAACTATAATGATACTCAGATCGGATCACTGTTCCAGAAGCAATTGCTTTAATAGAACTACCTGCTGCATTGGCAAAATCAAGACCTCGGTGAAATTCAGAACCACCTGTGAGTGGACTACCTCGCCAACCAAATGGACTTGAAACAACTGGATTATCTACTGGCAAAATGTACGAAGAAGAACCACCTTCAGAACGATTACTTTCAGTATTTTCGATATATTGATAAACCAAATCAGCATAAAACATATTTCCATAAGCATAGCGCCAATTTCCTCTAGAACTTGCAATAGGGTTCGTATAAACGACTTTCTTACCACCTGCTTGTTGACACGCAAATTCCGCTCCTGCTTCAAAAGAATAGCTCTTATTATTCTTACTTAGCCAATATAAAAAACCTGCACCATAATTGTAAGATTGAATGACCGCTTTCTTATCTGTAACGTTTAAATTCTGAGCTGATTCTAAACAAGATTTATAATAAGCGACCCCTTGTTTGATGGATTGCTCTGGACTTGTAAAAGCATTTGGTGCTAGACCTGCACTCTCTGAACTTTGCATAGGGTCTAACCCTTTCCCGCCTGATTCGACCATCATAATTGCCAAAATAAATGGGACTTCATCAGGAATCCCATTTATTTTAGCATATTTTTCGACAATACTTTTTAGTGCTAAAACATCTTCTGAAAGGTTTGAATTAGTACTTATTTCGGATTGTTGCTGAGTCTCAGAACCACCTAATAAAACAATGACTGATTGTTGAATATATTCAATCGTCGAAACGGTTATCCCTATTATTCCTCCCCCGACTAAAACAATGACCAAAATTTTCCACTTCCATGAACGAATCATACAGAAGCCTCCATTTGTTGCCTGATCTTTTCCGTCCACAGCGCTTGTGCCAAATGTTTTTCTTTTAGTTTTTCTTGCCGACTAGCTAATTGACCAGTCTCTTTCAACTCTAATATTTCATTCCAATCCCCATTTTCTAAATCAGGCAAGAATAAAGCTAACTTAACCCTTTCATCGAATTGAGAGTCTTCTTTCTTCTTTAAATAATCTTGATGAATTTTTTCAATACATTCTCTTCCACGAGTATCATTATTCAGTGCTAAAACAACTTGAACTCTTGGCGCAAGTAGATAATCTTGTAATTTATTGACTGTTGCCCACATGGTTTCTTCCTTCAATCCAGATAAAGATAAAAACCAAGAATTATCTGGTAAAGAGTCTTTAGTCAGTTCATATAATGACATCGACTCAATGGGACTTTCCGTAACATATAACGTGACATCTTGTTTATAGGAACACTCACATCCAAATAAGAAACCGTAATTATCCTGGCTATTCAAAGCTACACCTTTAAAATATTTTCTTTCTAATTCTAATTTATAGGGATTGTTATAGTTAATTCTTTTTTCTAACGGGCGTTCATACGTTCCTTGTACATCTGCACCTACTGGTTTACCAAAATTTCCATAATCTAAGCCACTAAATCGAAAAATAATATTGTTTCGATTGTCACTAGAAATCAACTTTCGTTGTGCTAACATATTTATGATTTCTTCAGATAAAAAACGACTTTTTAAGTATTTTCTCCCTTTTTCTGATAACTGATTCGTATCATAGTTGCCTGTTTCTGTTAGCTTTTCAAGTGAAAAATCAGGCTTTTTGTTTTTAGCTATTGTCTTCTCTTGTTCGTTCCATTTCTGATTAAATCTTTGTTGCACACGTTGATATTTTTGAAAATCTAACAAGGATTGAACGACTTGTTCATAGGGTTCGTTAAAAAATTGCATGGCAAAATCAATCGAATTGTTCCAAGAAGTAAGCCCTCTTGAATACCAATTGACTACACCCGTTTTGATATTCGCACGCAAACTATCATGTACTGTATGTTCTACAAATTTACTACTAACCACATCAAAATCTTCTCCCCTTGCTAACATGTACTTAAACATATTCGTTCGTCTAGCATAAGCAATTTGTTTTTCCGTAAATACATCAATAGCTGAAGGCATTTTCTTTCACTCCTTTAGCACTTTTTAAGCAAAAGCTGAAAAAATTAAACGTAATAAAAAAATGAAAAGAACAACGAAGAAAAGTTTTTTGCTTCGTGTTCTTTCCATTTTTTCAACGGGTCTTCCCCAAGTAATCAGCTTTCCAAGATCAATCGCTTTTTTTACCCCTTTTTTTATCTTCTTTGATTTTAATTTTATTTTTGGAGTTGCCATATTATAATCCTCCATCGAATAATTTCTTTTCAATATCTGTTAAATCGAATTGAAATTTGATATTTTGTGCGCCCTTAATATTTAAAAGAACATCCCTTTCTTCAAATTTCACAATATCATCAATATCATATTTGCTTAATTGCGCACCAAATACCTTTTCTAAGAGGTTACGTGAAGATTCATCTTGTTTGAAAATAAAACGATAAGTCGATAATTTAAAGAGTTTAGAAACAACTGTTGATATAGCGCCCATACGCCCTGTATCAGGTGAGTAATCAGGAAAGGCGTCTGAGATATCATGAAAGATATAAGTCTGCCCTATCAACAATTTACGTCCTTCTCGACTATATTTATCTAATTGATTAATCAACTCTAAGTTCCCTGTACGAATCGGATTGTGAAATTCATCAGAAGTAATATTGGTATAAACGAGTTCATCGACTCTTTTTTGTTTTCGGTCAAATAAATATTTTTCCCTTTGCCCAACACGTACAGCTTCACTGAAAGCCGCCGTATATAAGTTGTAGTATTGTGCATTGTAAGTAGAAGTATCACTTTTGTTTAATTTATCCATATCAAACGTAACAAACTGTTTATCCTTAAAATCAAAAACAGATTTTTGATTGAAAATATCTCCTGCGTCAGAAATAAACGATTCCATACTTTCAATCAATTTATAAAGCTCTTTTTTTTCAAACGGTTCGGATTCTTCGTTATATCTTTTTTTAATATAAGTTAATAAATCACCATAGATAGGATATTGTTCCGGTTCATATTGCGTAATACGTTGAATATCTAAGTGGTTCTTATCAATATATTCAAGGTATCCTTCATTGAAGTATCGTTTTGCCTTACTCATAGTGACACTATTATTTGGTAAATTCGACGCCATTCCAAAAACTAAACGCATTTTCACTAAATTTGTTTTAAAGGACTCTTCTTCCAATGTCCTTTTCGTTTGTGCATCTACCTCTGAAGCAAAAATTTGACAAGGATTCATCACAGCCTTTCTTCCATCTAAAAATGTACCACCCATATATTCTGTTAATCGTTTCGTTTCATCAGACATATAAAAACCAAAATGATTGTTATTCATTTCAATCGCTTGTTTTGCCATCTTCTTGTCGGCAGTGGTCTTCCCAAATCCTTGACTTCCAATAATCATCGTAGAATATGATTTTCTAAGATTATCTTTATGGAATCGATTAAATGCGACAATTCCTGACCCATACAAGGGATAACCTGTATATAGTCCATCCGGATCAATATGATTGGCATAGTTGAATGCATAGCTTGCGGCTAGAGCTGTTCCTTTGATTTCTTTCCCCTTTCGCCTTACAAACTCATGCCCTCGTTTATGGGAGACAAATGTAGCTTTGAATTGACGTTCATGTTCATCTAAAAAACAAGACGCTTGAAATTGTGATTTTTTCAGTTTACGGTGTACTTCTTGTTCTCTAGCATCTAATTCCTCAATCGTAGGCTCACAAAGAATATAACGAACATGAATTTCCTTTAACAATTCTGTAGAATCAAGCACATGTTCGACTGTATCATTTAATTTTTGATATTCTTTGATTGCTTTCTTCCTAGAAATCTTATCTTTGGAACTTTCTATACGATCTTCATACTCTCCCAAACTACGATTTAAATTTTGCTCTACCATCGGATTAGAAATATCAATCGTATGAACATCCACAGTAGTTGTGACATTCTTCATTAAAAAAACTCTTTCTCCCCAAAAATTAGGATTATTTTTTGGTCGATAAACAGTTAAATTTAACGTGCGTATATAGCCGTCTGAAATTTGCAAATCCTTAGAAGAACATGGACGAATCCCTCCTAATGGTTGAATTTGTCCGATAAAAATAGGATCATACCCTTTTTTATCGACAATTTTTTGAATTGCAGGATCTCGTCCTGTTTTATCAGTTTGTTGATAAGGAATACCTAAAGGTAATGGTGACAATGGATTATATCGTCGGAAAAGTAACTTGATTTTCTGTGCCAACGTCATTGGTAATACTCGAAAATTTTGACTCTGAGCAGTTCTTATCTCCTGGTCAACTTCTTCTAGAGACTCTTCATCTTCCCCAAAAACTTGAAGATACACCGTATCAATCAAACGATTATTATCTAAATATTCTAAGGTCTCTAATGACTTTTTCTGTTCATTTTGAACAGATTTGGGAACTGCACGCATTTTGAATCGTCGTTTCGCATAATCAATATTTTCAGACATATCTAATGGAAAACTCGTAAAGATAAACTTAATATCTGAATGAATCGACCGTAAAAATTGCAAAAAGCTATCTAGGGCTTCTTGCTGTTGTTGCAAACTACCTCTTCGAGCAGAAGCGTCCTCGATTCGATAAAAATTCGTTACTCCCTTATCCAGTGCAATACACTCTTCAGAGATTAATCTACGAAAAGGCAAAAATTTCAACACCGTTTTTTCATTTTTGATTTTTTTTACTTTAGATTTCTCTTTTCTTTTATTTTTAGTTTCTGGTTCATGTACTGGCTCTGCAAGTAATTTGTCGGCATCAATCACAAATAATCCTCTCCTTCAATCATTGAATCTTCTTTTGCTACTTCTTCTTCCGTTCCCATGACCATATCAATTCGTTCTTCCACATTGAAATCAATCCGATCAATCGAATGATAGGTTTCTCGATTATTTGTTAGGATAAAATATAAACGATGGTAGTTTTTCAATTGCTTATTTCCAAAACTAGGAAATAGCCAAAAAATTCCCATCAAATTCACAAAAAGAAAAGCGAAAGTACTTAGTGGTCGATAAGTTCTTTCTTGTAATCCAGTTGCTAACTGAAAAATAATAAACATACAAACGGCATCTTGAGCTAAGATTTTCCCTACAAATTTTGCTTTTGTAAAAATTTCTTCTTGAATGTCATGTCGCAAATTCTTTCACCTCAAATTAAAAAAGAGAGAATATCATACGATTCTCTCTTACTCATTATGATTGTCATTTTCTTGATTTTTCCTTTCTTTTAACCAGTCACGTACATCTTGACCAAACTCCTTATTTCTATTGTATCTATCTACCTGTTGACCAATATAGCTTTTCCCTTGATTTTCATATTTTGAACGATGAATCACTTGATTCATACGTTTCTTAAATGGATTAGGAGTTTCTGGAGACGTCGTATTTGTATCTTGTGAATCAGAAACTGAAAACTCATTTTTCTTCGTTGAATTTGAAAAGTCCGATTGGTTAGAATGAGACGAATCATTCGCTTTATTCTTATTTGAATCAGAACTTTCTGTTTTATTTTGGTTGTTTTTTGAAGTGTTTTTATCATTTTCAACGTCATCTTCTTGATTAGTTGAAGAAGTAAATCCATTGTTTTTATCTGACTCATTTTTATCTTTTGATTCATCAACCGTCTCTTCAGTATCTGAAAACTCAGAAAAATCATTTGTGGTGTTTTTAGGCTCTTCTTCATTTAAAGTATCTTCATCAGTTTCTTTATCTTGGATACTTACTGAAGACTCATCCTCTGATACATTTTCATTTTCTGTATTTTCATCTGGTATATCTTCTAATGAATCGCCATTATCTTCAGATTCTTCTTCATTTACCGAGTCATGGGTATCCATTTCATTTTCCTCTGTTTCAGTCGTTTCGTTTGATTCGTTTTCTGGTTTTTCATCATTTTCGTGATTCGTTTCTGGGTCTTGCTCATTTTCTTCTTTATGATTTTTTTCCTCTTCCATTTCAGAGTTCACACCGTTATCTTCGCTATTTTTCTTTCCATCAGAAAATAGACCTGAAAGGAATCCAGCAGTACGAACAGTACTATTAGCTACACCTTCTACTGTTCCTTTCGCTAAATCAGTTGAACCTTTAATAGCTTTTGCACCACCTGCAGTCATTAAAAAGGCACCTGCAGTTGATAATCCTGCATCAATTCCTAATGTCTTTTGAATAATTGCTGGGCCATCATAAATAAACCATGCACCTGCAATCAATCCAAAAATCTTAGTTAAATAAGAAACATCTGGTTGTTGGAATATATACGTGTTCCAGTTGATAAACACGTAATACATCGTAAAAATAGATAGTAATAAAATAAAGCCTCCTAAGAGACTCATCAATGCCATTTTTAATTTCTTAATGTCTCGAATACTAAAAAAGGCGATCACATTTGCCCAAATATAATCAAACGCCATTTCGATAGAGACTCGACAAGCTCTTAAAATGGAAATAATCATCGCAAAACTTAATGCTAATAACGTACCAATAGTAGCTACCCAATCGACACGCCATCGATAATACGTTTCTGCAAATAGTTTTTTTGTGATCCAACCAAAAATCCCACCACCACCATCTTCTAGTTCAACCACTTCTTTTCCTTCGCCCCCTTTTTTATCAACCAATTTATTTTTTAAGGGGTCTCCATTATCTCCATCTGGAGCTTCTAATACTTTTTCGTTGATATCAAAATTATCTCGATCTTTTAAATAATTCGGGGGATCTGGAGTAGTGGTTGTCCATCCATTATCTGCTAAAACATAGACATCGGTCAGATTGTCTTTAAATGTTTTAAATCCTAATTCTCCTTGTTCTACCTTTAAAGAATCTGTTGTAGAATTAACAATCTTAATGCCATCTCTCATCATGCCTGGTAACATCAACGTGATAATTAACATCATTAAGAAGTTTAAAGGTACTTCTCTTGTTTCGGAAGTTTTCCCAAAAAATAAAACAGCACCAATTAATAATATGCTGATTCCTAAACCAAATTTTTGGAAATTCCCCAATGTACCAAATAATCCTTTATCACCCATAGATTCCGTATTGTAAAAACCTAAGAATTTGGTTGTTTCATACAAAATACCACTAATATGGTCTACTACCCAAAGTAAAACAGAAACAATCCAATCTAAAAAAGAGCGTGCAATATCTCTAATCATCCCACTAATATGGAGGTAATCATTAAACTTGGTTAGAATATCTAATAGCTGTTCATTGCTCATAAATGACCACCTTGCCATTCTTTAAATTGTTGAATACACAAGTTCAATAATTTTTCGTCTCCGTTAGACACTAAGAATGAAAATAAGGAATCTAATGTTCCTTCTGCCACGATTTGATTAAATTCATTAAATGCTTCTGGAACATTAAAAAGAGAACCTTTCACTAATTGACGAATCTTGCGAATCTGATCCTTTGAAAAAACCTCAGAGATACTTCGCTTACGAATCTCTGCATGATAAATCTTTTCTAATGCTCTCGCCTTCTTTTCCTTCATATTTAATTCTTTTTGTTCTTGTGTACCTAAATCCTTAATTGATTGAATAGCCATTGGCGTTTCCTCCCTTCTCTTTGGTTTTTGATAAACCGGAATATCAGGAATAATTTTTTCTTCCTCTGCCTGATATTCTTGAATTTCTTCAGGCTCTAATGACCAAGCTAAATCCCTTAACTCTACTGCCATAAATTCATTATTGACAGGTATTTCATCCCATGATACTTTTTCCATTTTCCGAAATTCATAAAAGGGAATCATATGAGTATCA
Source organism: Enterococcus sp. DIV0901a (assembly GCF_051711525.1). Lineage (NCBI taxonomy): Bacteria > Bacillati > Bacillota > Bacilli > Lactobacillales > Enterococcaceae > Enterococcus > Enterococcus sp. DIV0901a. Next base: position 40,914 of record NZ_JBIOMW010000003.1, read on the forward strand.
TTCTGACGTGTATTATAAATCGGATACTGATAAATCGGTTTTCCTTGTAAATCAGTATGTTTGTTTCCTCGCAAAATAATCGATTCTCCAATTTGTGTTCGTTCTAATTCAAAAGAAGCCATCAAATCAATTCTTTCCGAACTTTCTGTTTCTGTTGATTCAATAGACAGAGGGCTTCTATGCCTTGTTTTAGAATAATTCGAGCGTTTACCCAAACGTCCTGCAATATATTGATTGGTTTTATCTGAAGCTGTACGAATATAGGTCAGAATCCCTGTACTACCAATAATCGTATCTTTCGTATCTTCACTATAAAGCATGGATAATTGTTGTAAATCTTGTAATACCAAATGTAAAAACAAGTGTCGACTTAATCCAGACGTCCATTTTCTTGATAAATCTCGAATCGGAACACCTAAGTTTCCCCCTTCTTCTAAAATAAAGTGAACATCACGATAACATTGCGATGAAGTTTCTAAATTACAACGATTCAGTAATACTTGATAAATTTGGTCGAGATACATCACACCTAAATCATTATTAGAAGAATCTGCGTCACTCATCACAATGAAAACTGCGGTTGGCTGTTCTCGGTCAAATCCTATCAGTTCCATATCAAATCCGTCATCAAAAGCGGTCATTTTCGCATTGGCAGACATAATAAAAGGCTCTAAGTCGCCGTCAAAATGAGTAATAATATTTCCTAATGTGACGTGAGCAGGAGCAGAAGCCATGATTGCGTCATAGAAACGAGCTGCGGGGTGTTCTCTAGGTAATTCTCCAAAGAATACGTCTAGCTCACTTTTTCCATCATAGTCAGCCAAAAGCTTCGCTAAATGTTCCTCAGAAGTCGCATATTTTTTCAAAAAATCATGACTTTTTTCTTTAATACGTCTCTTTTGCATTTCATTTACTACTGTATAAATCGTATAAGGATTTACTTTTAATGTTTCCCCACGATCGTATTCTTGATCTGCTAATGCCATCCCTACTGATTTAAATAAATTACGACAAGCTTTCGTCCAAAAACCACCATCTTTTCCCTCATTTACTTCTTTAAAATACATATGAGCAATTTGACTAATCATTTTTTCTGCATTTGCCAATTGCTTTTCTGCTTGAATAGAGAGATTCAGTGCCTGATCTTCATGCCCTTTTTCTTTTTCTTGAATGGATTCTTCCCTTAGACGTTTATAATGCTTATAATAATGATTAAAGACCCCTAAAACTGGCATGGGATCAGAGTAAAATTGATTGACCGTATTTGCCACTCTTATACGATAACCACGTCTTTTTAGCGTTTTGTACCATTTACGGGGTTCGTCTCCTTTAGTGGCTGTCATTACAAAAGAAGCACGATTAGCAATCAGTCTAGCTCTTGTTAAGATATCAATGAAAGGATCAACAAAATAAATTCCTTTCCCTTGTCGTGTCCCTGCCAATGTAATAGAGTCCGAATCACTAGTGTCTACATAATAATAAAAGCGATTCAATCGTCTATCTTCTTCTGTTTGCGGTTTCCTTCCCACAGGATAACCAGGTTTACCATCAAAAAAGTCGTCCTTGTCAGTGTTCATATGAACAGGTACAAGCTCGTATTGTTTGTCCATATTTTCTACTGTTTCAAATTGCATTGTGCCTTGAACAAGATCTTCTTCTAATGGGCGAAACGACGTATATAGCTGATAGCTCACTTTGGCTAATACAGCAATATTAATGACAGATAAAATCATATACAGTAAAAGGTTAGAAAAAATGGAGTGAATAATTCTTATCTTCCAAAGTGAAAGTACCTCAAAATCCCATAAGGATTGACTGGTTAGCGCAAAGAAATTTTCTACAAGCCACACTTCTAAAATCAGTAAACAAAAATAAGCAATAATCGATCCACTAATCAGCAATTTTTTATTTGATAAAAAGCGTAGTGGATTTTGTTTTCCTTTTTGATAGTTTTTTTTCTGTGATTTACTCACTTCTTTTTTTCGCTTCATGAGCTTTCACTTTCCTCTATACCTAAATTTTTAAATTTACGTTCCCAAATTTCTTGATTAGTCGTGTCTTTTTCTGCTTTATAATAGTCAACCATTTCTTTATAAATAGCTGCTGTATCAATCAATTCCTCCAAATTTTTGTCTCTTAATTGTTTTTGTATTTCTTTAGCTGCATTAATATCTTGATCTTGTAAATAAGCAATCGCTATTTTTTTAGATAATGTTTTACTTTGAATCTGTTTGTTAATTAGCTCTGCTTCTTTTTTATTACCCAGTTCTAAAAATGCAATAGCTAACATCATTTTTCGTTCATCAGTCAAATGAGAAACATCTGCTTTTACTACTTTCTCCCATTCTTGATGATTAAACGCCAACTCAAATGCCCCTATTTCCGTTGGATATTTTTCTTCATATTCTTCTAACTTTTTGAAAGCATGATTTTGAGCTAAAAAATCCGCAATCTCTTCTTGACGTGAAGGAACTTTTTCCGCAATTTCTAAATAGTTATCCAATGTAATTTCTGTCTCTTTATTAAAATGATCGCCAGATACAATGGTTTGATTACTTTTATCCGTATTGAAAAAAGTCTTTTTCACTCCAATCCCTATACCTAAAACCAAAAAGAAGAAAAGAAAAATAAGACCAATGCGTTTCAGCATTGGTCTCATTTTTTCTAAATGAAATTCTACTTTCTTTAACTTAGGGAAAGAAATCTTAGGATACTTTCTCTTGATTACTTTTGAACTTGAATTACTTTTGAAATTAGAATTATTAGCTTCAGAAATTGGCTCATCATGTATAGCTTGCCAAATCTCGTCTTTCTTTAATTCTGTAATGCTTTTATTTTTAACTAATAATTCTAACTTTTCTTCTAAATCTTCTTCAAAAGTCTGCAAATGTTTCTTTTTATGATAGGTTCCTTGATAAATCGGCTCTCCTTCAACGATTAATAGTTGAAACTTAATGTATTCTCCAGCTTTCATTGCTTCAGTGATTTCAAGAAACTCATCATAAGAAAATAAGGTCATTGGCGGTTGATTTTCAAAAACAGAGATATTTGTCGTTAGAATCTCCACTTCTACAGCCATCATCTATCCTCCAATCCAACCCCATACTGTATTTCTAATCCAATCAAAGTTTACGATAACAATTGCTCCTACAAATGCACCAAACGCAATACGTTTTGCCCACTGAGCAAGCTCCATTCCAAAAAATCGGCAAGCTCCATAAATTAACAGAACAATCCCTAATCCAATATTAGCATAATTTTTGAACTCACCACCTAACCCTGTTTCAACGTCTTTCAACGTTCCTTGTACATCAGCAAACACAGGATGGGCTTGAGAAAAATCTACCCATGCTAAACCTAAAAACATTTGAAGAGAAGCCACTAAACGTTTCACTTGATTATTTACCATATTGAATTCCTCCTTGATTATTTTGTCTTCTTTTAATCTCTTTATCGATAATTTCATCAATACATTCCATGTTTTCATTGAGATAAAGCTCATGTTGTTGGTTCAACCACGTGTCGTAATCAACATTTTTTAGTGTCATAATTTGTTGTACACGTTTTTTTAACATGTTTTGTTCTGATTTTGTTTTCTTTGCCATTTTTATCTCTCCTAATTCGTTTCATGTATTATTTTAGGGGTTATTAATTTGAATGGAACTTCTAAGCGTAACAAGAAATCTCGCTCATGAAAGAAATATTTTGTAGGAACTCGTTTAACATAGTGTTTTTTGACCCCATATTCTTCATAGCGATAGCCATGTACTTGAAATGTCTGATTTAATTCCAGTTGAGGTTTAACAACCACGTAATAATCAAAATCAAAGAGCATTTCTAATCGTGTTTGTATGGATACGACAATTTCACTATCTAATTCCCATAAAGCTATTTTTTCATTTTCAGCTTCTTCTTGAGTAGAAAAACTTTTTATCCACGCTTTTTGAGAAGAGTTCCATTGATACCCTGATCGATAAAGTTTCCCTTTGATTGAATAACTATTTTTTACTACTACATATAGTGGAATTTCAGACTGTTCAATATTCCATGTTGAAAATTCTCCACAATTTTCAACGATATCATTAATACATCCTGTTCCTGCTAATTCGATCAATTCATCTAATGAAAAAAAGCCACTGGATATAGCAGCTTCCATTAATTCTTGATAAATTGGATAAACTCCTTTGGAGTCGTCAAACAGTTCATTATTAATTTCTTCAATGTGACAAGCTAAGCAATATAAACCTGTTAAACATTGTTCAATTGGTTTTCTAGTTAAATTATTGATCTCTATTGTTCGTTCAAAAGAATGATAACGACCATTTCTTGATTTTAATTCCTTTAATAGAACTGAAATCAAAAAATATTTATAAGCTTCAGCATTTTCAAAGATTCGATCAATAATCTCTATAAACGCTGTTTTTATCGCTAATTCTTTTTCGTTCATAAAAAATCCTTTCTGGTGGTGCTCTCACCCAATAGTTCTTCATATTATTCACCGTAACAAAAAAAGCATAAATCCTAAGATCTATGCTTTACTTTGAACAGTCGATTCACTATTCTACTGATTTTTAATTTCATTTGCCTTACAGCAGGCAAATAAATACCTAAAACAGAAAAACTAAAAAAGATATAAGTGATTCTAGCAAGTAGTGAAACCTCAAAAAAATTCACCAGATTCGCTAGAATAAATGATATAGAAAAGAAAAAATAAACCGTTTGACATTTCAAACTTGTCTTAAAAATAAAACGTCTCTCTACAAGTATAGTCAGCAATAGAAAAACTAAAAAGAAAAGAGAAAAACAATTACTTATTCCATTCATTTTCTTCTGCTCCTTTAACAGCCACTCTCATGACTTCTGATTCTACAGTTGGACTTTGAAAGCCTGTAGTAATTTTTAAAGGATATGGTGACCATTTAACTTTATAAATGAAAATAGTCACTTCCTCTGTTATAAGCGTTGATAAATACCTTGATTTGATTGTTCTTTCAGTCAATTCTAATTTATCTAATATCATATTTGAAAGATGTCTTGGAAAATACTTTTCTCTATGTTTCAGTCCATATCGTATATTTGTATCAGATAAATCAACTCCTTCCATTTTCAACCTCTTAACTAATTCTTCATCATGTATTCGATTATATTGTCGATACATAATATATAAACAATACGAAATCAATAATTTACTAATTGATTCTATTAAATCCTCTGTACTTAGTACGAATAAACCAAACAAACCAATCCCATAAAATCGTCCAAAAATCCCTATACAATTTTTTAAAATGATTCTTATTGAATTTCCGAAATACCAAGAAAAAAAGCAATACACTAATAGCATTGCTACAAGTAGGTATAACATTGTCTCCACAATTTCTTGCAATGTAATGCCGTTTACATTTGATAGTTGGAAACTAGTCATCGAAAGTTCTTTCAGTTGTTGCCAACCTAAATAACAGCAATAAAAATAACTAGCTACTAAACTTAGTTTGAGTAAGGCAAGTAGCCATTTTCTCATAACTAAAAATTGATACTGCCACTTCCAGTCCGTATACATTCTCACACCTCTTTTTCAATTAGTGCATTCTTAGCACTTTCAAGTGCTTTTATGGCTTCATTCACTTGTTCTTGTGTAGCATTTTCATTGCTAAACACACTATTAGCAGTTTTTAAAGTTTCTTGTAACTCAGCCCATGATTCCGGTGTATATTTTTCTTCTTGAAGTGCCGAAACCGTATCAATCATTGATTTCAAAGCTGTTTTATCTGCCTTTTTCACTAAGTTTTGTTTTGCTTGGTTTAAATCCTCGATTTGTTTTTGTACTTCTTCTTGCGTGACACCTTCTTTTTTAGCCAATTCTTTTGATTGATTTAGGATAATTTCAAATGACATAAAAGAGTCACTCGTATAGTCTTCAGACTTCAGAGAATCACATTCTTCAATCAAACGGTTTAAATAGACCAAACTTAAATCTGGTTCATCAATTTTCTTCAATGAATCAAATGTACTCTTGAGATTGTTATAGGCTTGGTTCACATCGTCTTGAGTGGCATCTTTATTGTTCAAGACAGCTTCACTCTCACCGATTGCCTCATCTAACGCTTGAAGAGATTCAACAGTATAAATTTGTCGATCAACTTGTTTAGTCTTTTCTAACAATGCCTGTAATTCCGTTTTATCTCCACGCTTCACTAATTGATCCATCGCATGATTTAATTCAGATACTTGGGAATCTATATCTTGTTGTGTCAATTCTGGTTCATTATATACAGCTAATGCTTGCGCATATACTCGATTAAAGTTTTCAACTGAAGCAGTAGTATATAGTTCTAAATTGATCGACTGTGCTTTTTCAATTGCTTCAGCTAATGAAGCTTTATTTCCTTTAGGAACTAATGAATCAATGGCTTGTTGAATACGCATAGTTTGAGCATTTACTTCGCTTTGACTAGAATTTTGAGCATTTAACATTTGTTGTCCAATACTGATTTCTGTTTGTAAAGCTTGATAGCTAGTAGCTAGATAAGCTGAACCATCAATATTTTCAGCATAAAAAAGAACCTGTTGTAATGCTTGATAATCAACTACTTCCTCTGGTGGTACAGGTGTAGGGTTAGGTTCAGGTTGTTGATTATCTGGCTTCACAATTGGTTCTTCTATTGGTTTATTGGATTCAATTTTATCATTTGACTGCTTATCGTTCTCTACTTTATTGATTATTGGCTTTGTATCATCCTTTTTAGAAAGATTGTTTAACCAATTCATACCGGTAGAATTTAATAAGTTTTCTCTTGCTTCTTCTTGTTTTTTAGCTTCCTCTTTCTTGTTAGATAAAACTTGTGAAACATGAGAGATTTCTTGTAATTCTTGACGTGTTAAATTAGGAGAACTACTTTCAGTAGAATAACTGATTCCTGCCCTGTCATATAGATTAGAAACCGATTCTTCAGTGCTATTTTCAGTTTTAGTAGTTTCTTTTCCCTTATTTTTCTTCGTTTCTCTATTTCTAGTTGTTTTCTTTTCTGTTTTCTTTACAATACTAGAACTGGTTGGCTCTTTTTTATCTTGTTCAGCAGAACAACCTTTTAATAAAGCTACTGAACACAAACTAATCATTGCAATGCCTACGACACTACCACCAATGAATTTAGTTCTTTGTTCTTTATTCATTGCACTCTTCCTTTCTAATATATTTATTTACTTCTTCAGTAAATTTGCTTCGATCAATCCCAAAATTTAATGCCCCACTTCTTGACTGAAGAACCCTCAATATAGGAATTTCTTGAACAATCCTTCTCTCATTATTTAAAATACATAATTTCTTAATGTATCGAGCATTTGGCAATTGGTTTTGATAAAATCGTTTTTTTTTGATTATTTTTTCTGGCAAACAATAACAATATTCAGATTCGATTATACCGCTCTTTCCTTTTCTCATTTTTCTTGAAACACGAGATTTGATAATATCTTTCCTATAAACAGTAAAAATTAAGTCCTTTTCTTTTAATACAAGATCCCTCACAGGATATAAATTCGATTCTTGGTTGTCCAAAATAAAAGTTCCTCCTACAAATTAGATAAATCTGTTTTTATTCTCTTCCAAATTGTTGATCTTCTTGTTTTCCTGCAACTAATAGTGCCATGATTCCTATTCCAAACATAGCACCCACAAACAAACCTGTACAAAATAACATATGAATCTCTCCTTCTTTTATTCATAGCATTATAAAAAAAGCCCTATTCATCATAACAAGACGTTTCTGAATCCGACACCTTCATTTTTTTAAATAAAAGTTTTATCTTTTACGGTGAAGGAACAAGATCTATAGAACAATTCTTGTGCCAAAAATTGATATTCTGGCTTAATATTTTTTCTAAATTCATCAAAAAGTTCTGAAATACTTTTATGAGGATCAAAAAAAGAGTTTCCTATATCTTTAAAAAACGGATCAACAACGATTCCTCTATAAATAAAGAAACTAGCTTGATTTACCTCTCTTAAATACTGAATCATCATGTCTTCGTCATAAAAGATAATATGATCTTCAAGATATTCATTATCAAAAAATTTTTGAACAATGTACAATCGCATTTTCTTCTCCTATTCCTTATACTTTGTTGGCATACAATACAAAACTGTCAAAACGAGTGGACCAATATAGGGAACAAAATAGAAAAACATGAATGCCCAATGAAATCCTGCGTCACGTAAACGACGAACACCAAGAGGCAAAGAGGGTACTAACACTGCCAAACAATAGAAAAGTGAAAGAACAGCTATTCCTAATGAAATGTTCACTTCATTCATTCCTACTGCTATTCCAATTAAAATCCCTAAAACCAATCCGATTAACGCATTGACTAACGCCACTAACCAATACTCTTTACGAGTGGATACTCCTTTATAATTAAATGCTTGTTTCCAAAAATTTTTATACGCTTGAATCATTTTTTTGTTCTTCCTTTCTTTGTAAAAAAAACAGCCTCATTTTTTTGATTTAGGCTATTTTTTTACGAATTATTTTTAGTTGATATTCCAGTTTAATACTTGTCCTTATTGATTTTTTTATCATTTATTTTCTTATCACCCTTTTGGTAGTAGTAACAGATACCTACTTACCAATAATAAAAGAATTCCTACAATAAAATAAACAGCAAATATAACCAAAGAAATAACAATTTTAAAAAAATTCATTAGCCATTCTTTAATACCAGTACTAAGTATCAACTCAAAAATAGAGGACTTTATTGTACTGCCGAGACATTGCCACCAGCACGTCAAAACGAAAAAAATATAAAGCAATAATGCTATTCTATTCATAACCTTCTCCAAAATTATTTAGCAAACGAAAACAGCCTTATTCCTTAGAATAAGGCTGTTTCTGGATCAACCAATTGTGATTGATTCAAGCTATGATCTAAACAAAGTTCAAAATGTAAATGGCTACCTGTGCTATTTCCTGTTGAACCAACATAACCAATAATCTGACCTTGTTTTACTTTGTCGCCAACTTTGACTTGATATTCTTGTTGGTGCGCATATAAAGCTGTTGTACCATCTTCATGCTCAATAGCTACATAATTCCCCCAAGAAGGGTGAAACTCTGCTTTAATGACTGTTCCTGCCTTGCTGGCATAGATTGGTTCGCCTTGTGCAGCGGCTAAATCGATTCCTCGATGAAATTCTCCCCCACGAGTACCAAACGGACTAGAAATCGTATAGTTTTTGACTGGTACGATATATCCTTCTTTGCTTAGTTGTGGGCCCGCTACTTCTTTATCATACTTGGTTAAGTCATAAGTTTCGATTAACCCATTTAATTTTTTATCGTAGCTAGTGTCTGTCGCATAACGACCTGTTAGAAACTTCGTTGCTTCTTGATAGGTTTTTGCATTGGTCTTCCAAACGCCATCGTAGAAATGGCTATTTCCTGTTAAGCCCTCTTTTAATAGTTGAGCATAGTCATTTAAGCTATCTTCGTAGTTCTCATACTGTCTGAAAGTAGCTTGGGTAGTGTAGAGTGTTCCGTCCCCTAAATCTTCTTGTGTCGCAAAAGAGACACCTTTTCCATTATGTGTGCCTTTGATTCCAAACAAGTTATAATTTGGCGCTTGAGCTAACTGACTTTGACCACTAGCTGATTCTAAAATCGCCTGGGCAATCATGACTGAAGCATACAAATCATTTTCTTGTCCGATCTTACGAGCAGATTCGCCAATTTTACGAATAAAACTTTCGACAGACTCGTCTTTTTCAAAATGAATGTTTCCTTCATTATCCTGTTTGCTAGAAGGAACTAATTCTTGAATGGGCGCAGTTGGTGCTTGATGGTAAGCTTTTGATTCTTCTTGCACAGTTTGTTGAGTTTGTGCCTTTGTTTCTGCTTTTGGTTGCGCATTTTGTCCAGTGGTTGAAGGCTGTGTCGCAACTGATTGTGAAGAAGTGACTTCCGCAGGTTTTGTTGGCTGTGTCACTTCTTGATTCACTGATTCATTTGGTTTGGTGGTTGGCTGTTCCACAGGCTTCGTTTCTGAAGGCTTAGTCGTATCTTGCGTATTATTTTCTGATTGACTAGAGTCTGTCGTACCAGGAGTAGTTGTTTCTGGTTTAGATTCTGTTGTTTGTGAACTATCTGTCGTAGAGTCTGTCGTTTGATTGGTTGATTCACTTGGTTTTTGCTCGGGTTGTTCAATGGAAGAATCAGTTGTGGTTTCTTCCTTAGTTGTATCTGTACTAGCTGTTGTAGAATTGTCAGTATTCACTGTCACTGATTGCTCTGTCGCTACAGTTGATTGTTCTTCGTCTGCTAATACTTGTAAAGGTGTTGTGACCAACAGTTGAGATAATACAACCGTTGACGTTAATATAGAAAATTTTCTCTTTTTCAACACTTCTAATTCCCTTCTGTCCATTTTTTTATAAGATAAAAAATTTTTTTGAAGATTTTGTAAAAAAAGAATAAAATCTTTCAATAAAAAATTATTCTACTCTGATTTTCCACTGGAAAGTACCGAATAACACCAACAGATAAACTACTGAAGCTGTTATTAGCACATACATATCATTACATTCTTTGACTAACCAAATACAGTACCTTTCAAAAGAAGAATACACTTCTTTTTCTTCTTTCGATACACTAGTTTTGTTATCCTTTTTTACTAATTGATTCGTAGACTCATGCTTTTCTGAAATAGTGTCATAATCCGACACGGTATCCGTCGAATTTGGCACAATTGTATTATCTACTTGTTCTTGATCTTGAACAACAGAATCAAGTCCTAACTTCTCTTTTATCTCATTATCTGCTTCACTTGCAGGATAAGAAGAAATAAACACTCCTTGCACCACCGCTCGTTGAGTCGTATTTAATCCTCCTTCACATCGGATAAAAGTAATGATTGGCATTTCTTCTTCCTTAGGCTCGTCTAAGAGTTCCCCTTCTGATTGACTTACTACTTGATTTTTTGTTACTCGATACTCATAAACATTGGCAAAATCCGTAGCATAAATCAAAGACCCTTCTGAAGTCTGACGAAGATTTTTTAATGCACCGCCACCTCGTACAAGGTTATGAGCCAGTAATACATAGTTGCCTTTTCCTAACCGTTGTTCTGCTCGATATGTTCCAACGCCTACCATTAGATTTTCGTTGCTCATACCAGCCAAAATTTTGGTTTGGATAGATGAACTTGGAATATACACCGCACCAATTCCCCATTGGTTCACAATATCCTCGTAATGCAATTGAGCTTCCGCAAATTCTTCCGCATGAACAGGCTGAATTAACAGTGGATTGAAAGAAGCTTTCGCATTTTTACTCTCTTGCTTTTTTTCTACTTGTTCTTCCTGTTGGATTGGCGAACGCAAAGATTGACTACGATTGTCTGGCTTTTGCAAAAGAAAATAGCCATAAGCAGTCGATCCTACAATAAAAAATCCAAATAATATCCAGATAATCAAAAAAGACTTTCTCCATTTATTCATGAATCATCGCTCTTTTCTCTAAGCGATTGATTTTTAGTAAAGTACTCTGTGAATGTTCTTGTCATATTGATTGCCCACCTTTGTAAACAAATTTTACAAAATAGAAAAAGCTAAACGCCTTTTCAGACGTTTAGCCTAGTTTGAATTACTTATTCGCATGTTGTTTTTTCACATAGATGAAAGCACCTACGGCAATTACCATTACTACAGCAAATACGCCAAATACCCTTGCCCCATTTAACTCGCCTGAAGTTCGTGGAAGAATTGCTTTAGGAGTGCTTGGAGTATTTGGAGTTACTGCTTTAGCAGGAGTTTTCGCAGTTAACGTTTGTTTTTCATTTTTCAAATCAAAGTGTTTTGCATACTCATTTTTGTGTTCTTTGTCAGTATAGGCAATATGAGTCGCAACTAATTTTTCGCCGTCTTTCAATGTGTTTGCTTTGTAATTGTAAACAGCTTTGAACTCATAAACCATTTCTTCTGCTTTGTGTTCTGATTCATCCGTACCTACTACTGTGACCTTCCCATCCTTATCAATTTTGTGGAATTGGGTTACATAGTAGAATGTTTTACCAATGTCTTCTTTAGGTACAGTGGCTTTGACTTCATCGATTAATTCATTATCAATCGTTGGATCGAATATTTTACCACCATCTTTTGTTACAAATAGTGTTTCGATTGTTGGCATACCAGGTGTTACTGCTTCTAATGTTTGTTTTTCATTGCTCAAATCAAAATGACGGGCATATTCATCGGTATGTTCCTTGTCAGAATAAACAATGTGTGTCGCAACTAATTTTTCACCATGTTTCAATGTATTTGCTTTGTAGTCAAATTCCACATCAAAACTAAATTCTTCTTTTTCTACTTTACGTTCAGACTCTACCGTACCTACAACAGTATCTTTTCCATCTTTATCAATCTTATGGAATTGTGTCACATAATAGAATGTTTTATCCACATCTAATTGATCAAATTTATTATCTACCTTATCAATCAATTTTTGATTCACAGTCGGATTAAATGTTTTCTCTCCTTCTGTTGTCACAAATAAAGTAGAAATTTCTGGTTGTTCAGGAACACGAGCATGTTCATCTACTAAGAACAATTTACTTAAATGAATGACATTTGAGCCTTCATTGATTTCTTGTTCTGTTTTTCTTACAACTTTTAAAGGTTCTTTAGAGCCTTTTTCTGTAATAGTAAATGTATACTCACGTTTTTCTTCATTGAATGAAGAACGGATAGTTAATGGTGTAATTAATTCATACCCTTCTGGTGCTTTTACTTCTTCTAAGTCATAGTCACCATATGGTACTCCTTCAAATTTCCAATAACCATCATAACCATTAGCGTCTGTTTCTGTTTTAACAGTGCGTGCTTCCCCTTTTGTTGGTTCAATTGGTGTTAGTTTCAACTCAATACCGTTGTAACCACTTTGAGTTGAACCACTCTGAGATTTTACATATTTAAATCCATCAAGAGTAAACTTGATTACATTCTCTTTAGAAATCGATTCTGTTGCAATCACTTGTGTATCTTGATCTTTATACGTGATTTCAAATTCACGTTTTGTGTTATCAAGTTGATATCCTTCTGGGGCAACAAGCTCTTTCCAGAAATATTTACCTAATGCCAAGTGTTCAACGCTTGCTTGTTGTTCTTTATCAGATAACTCAAATTTGACCTCGTCGCCTTCTAATTTATTTCCTTTAGAAGTAGTTGGTTTGAAATTATCAGACCATTTCACAGGAGTACCGTCTTCATGGAATAATCCATATTGCGCACCATCAAATGTTGCACGCCCTTGTGTTTCTGAACCAGTTTCAGCGTCTTCTTTCGTTAATACTGTTGATCCAGTTACTTCTTGGTTCGTACCTTCAGTATTTTTTATAATAACCGCAGTGGTTTGATTTTCATATTCGATTTTTACCTCTACTGGTTTAAATGTATTCGCAAAACCGTTTGAAGCTGTCTTTTCAACTACCCAGTAAGTTCCTAATTCTAAATCTTTAGCTGTCTCCGCATGACCAGTTTCTTCTGTTGTAATCGTACGAATAACTTCTCCTGTTGGACTATCTTTTCTAACTTCAAAGACATTCCCTGCTAAAGAATAGTTACCATTCCACATATCTTTGCCAGACTCGACACCTGATTTTTCGACAATGATTTGTCCTTTTGCCTTTTTATTACGTTGTGTCAGAGTAATTGTCTGTCCTGCGACAATATCGCCTTCTACGACGTCAGAATCGCCAATCGCAGATCCTAATACATAAGGAGCTGGAACGAAAGTTTCTGTTGCTTTAACATGTACACCATTCAATGCCTTGATTTTTGGTGATAAGCCATTTTGATCTGTCACCACTTCTGTTGGTGTAGGAATAGCGGGGCCTGAAACACCGTTTGGAAGATTACTGTATTCTAATTTGAAACGTGTTCCTGGTACTGTTTTTCCTGTTTCCTTATCAACTTTTTTAATTTGAAATTCTCCAAATGTGTTGATTTTAAATTTAACTGAATATGAAGCTGGATCATCTGTAGAAGGAATGAAAACACGTTGTGATCCTTGTTTTTCTAACGCAATTGGCGTTCCTTCCATAAACGATCTTTTATAGGCAATCATACCACTTTGAACATTTAGATCTGTAGGTGTAACTGTCACTGATTTGCCGTCTGGAGAAATAGACCAATTTACCTTCGCACTATTAACAACTTGCGTTTCAAATGAGTTTAAATTGACTGAAGAAGTTAAGGTTTTAGACTCTCCATAAGTCAGTTCAATTGTTTTTCCATTAAATTCTGGACGTTTATTATACTCTGAAATCTTTTGATATAGTAAAGCTTTACGTTGAGAATAGTTTGGAATACGAGGAATATTATCTACATGTATTCCATATGGTAACAATTCCCAAATAACTGATTGAGTCACAATACGGTCATTTTCATTTGTATCTCCGCAAATACCTAAATCTGGATTATTCCAGATAATTGAAGCAATCTTAGCATCACGTGGAATATCATTTGCGCTAACTGCTTGATAACCAGGATTGTTACTAGAAACAAATGGAACACCTGGTTGAATACAAAATGTCATAATGTCAATGCCACCATCATCTGGTTTTACTGCCATTGGTGCAGTGGCATCGCTCCAAGGTTGCCCATTACGTGTTCCATACATCATATAGACATTACTAGTATCATAATAAACATTTCCTGTTTCCCCTGGTTTCATGGTAAATTCATTTGGCACAGCCGCATGAACATTTCCACTTCCAAAACCAATCCCTACCATACTACATACTAAAAAGAATGCCATCATTATAGGCTTAGATTGAATAAATTTCTTAAACAAAGAACTTATTTTTTTCACTGAGTAATTCCCTCCTAAAAATTTAATAAAAAAAGACACTAAAAAGATTTTTTAGCGTCTTAAAAGCAAAATTAAATTCAATATAAACTCTCTCAAATACGATGAATAATATCCATAGAAAGCGTAATAATTCAGTGTCATTATTCTCGTGACCTCCTAAAAAAATAAAAAAACCCACAAAAAGATTTTTGTGAGTTTTACTTTATTTAGTTGATAATCATTTCACTTCCCAAGAAGTTGTACCGTAAGAACTAGAACCAATGCCTTGCATTAATAAATTATCTGCATAATTATCAATCCATGCTCTTGCTTCTTCTTGTGTGTCGAATATGTGTTGTCCCTCTACAATATTATATTTAGGATCGTCAAAATTACCCCAAACAGTATATTTATATTGTACTGGTTTTTCAGGAGTAGTTGGTTGGCTTGGATCTGTTGTGGAACCTCCTGTATTTCCTCCAGTTGATCCACCTTGATTTCCTTCATTGTTGCCAGGATTTGATGGTGTAGTTTGTCCTCCGCCAGTGTTTCCACCTGTCGAACCATTTTGGTTACCATTATTATCTGGTTGACTTGGTTGTGTTGGTGTTTGAGTTGTGCCACCATTGTTTTCTGGTGTACTTGGCGTTGTTGAACCAGTATTTCCAGTTGTTTGACCGCCAGTTTGTGTATTACCTGTCACCGTGTTGCCAGTTGAAGGTGTTGTTGTATTTTGAGTTGCTGAATTAGTTGTATTATTGCTTGTTGTTCCTTGTGAAGTTGCTGGTTGTCCTACTGGTTTAGTTGAATCTACTTTATCTTGTGGTTGAATCACTGATTGTACAACTGTTTCTCCTTTGTTATTTTGAACAGTTGCTACATTTCCATCAAAAACTAGTTTATTGCCTGCGTAGATTAAGTCTACATTCGCAATTTTGTTCATATCTGCTAATTTTTGTACAGAAATGTTTGTTGCTTGACTGATTCCACTTAGTGTATCTCCCCAAACGATTGTATATTCGTTACCTTTCATATCTGCTTTGATTTGTTCCACTGTACGTGGTGTCCATTCTGCTGCAGCTACTTTCTCGTGAGCAGTTGCCAATGCAACTCCACCAATAGTCGCTCCAATTGCAAGTACTCGTAATATTTTCATTTGTATTCCTTCTTTCTTTTTTATATTCTTTATGACTACAAACTTATGATACTAAACTTATAGTCTTTTGTAAACAGTTTTTTGAAAAAATTTTTTCTTTTGATATAATAAATTTATGATCATAAGAAAAGAGGTATAAATATTGGATAAAGAAACTATAAACTCATTTCAATCTTGGGCTCAAGAAAATCTTGTAACTAGAAGAGGTGCTGCTAAAATTACCGGTCAAAGTTATGCTGGAATTTCTCAAGCAATCAATAGAAAAGTATTAACACCTTTTCTAGAATTTGACGGTGATCCTGCAACATCATTAGTAAGATTATATTTAAAAAGTGATGTCGAAGCTTACGCTAAACAGTTACAAGCTAAAAAGCAGAAACAACAATAAGTCGTTTCTGCTTCTTTATTGAAAAAACAATTTTATTATGGAGAATAACTATTATGAAGAAAAAATCCCTCATAATCTTATCACTCAGTGTCGTACTGATATCTGTACTTATCATTGCTTTTTCTCTGTTTAGAAAAACAGAAACAAGTAGTTCCACAACCACAACAACTTCTAGCAGTGTGATTAGTGATTCTAATTATCCTT
>NZ_JBIOMW010000004.1:0-51687 GCF_051711525.1 Enterococcus sp. DIV0901a
GCTCGATTCTGATCAGAATATAGATTGTATTTTTGAAAATTTTCGTTACGAACCGCTTCACTTCGATCCATATATGAGAGAAATTCAGCATATGCTTTACTACTAGGAAGAGTAAACGCAACGGTCATAATAATACCTGCAGTTTTCTTAGTCATTAGTCTCTCCTAAGATAATATTTTGCCTTATGATTGGCAGTTGTAACCAATCCTTTCTTCTCACGTTTATAGGCTTTCCTCGCTTCCATTAATGTCACCGATTCTTCTTCACGATAACCTGGTAGATTTTCGGAAAGTAACCAATTATCTGTCAGCCTTAACGTCAAGTTAGCATCTTCTTCAATACGCTTTTGACTAGCATATAATTTTTTTAGTTGGTGTAAAATCTCATCTTGAGTCTCTCTCTTTTCTTCCGCATGACGCTCATAAAAAGCGATAAGAAAGTCGAGTACATCTCCTTCATTTTTATTCATTGAATCGGAGTAACCTTTTATTTTTTGGATCGTTTCTTCTGAAACATAATAATTCTTTTTGCGTTTTGCCATAAATAAAAAATTCCCTTCTAACTTTTTGAAATTAGAAAGAAATCTTTTGACTTGGAGAAAATAAAATTTTGGAAAAGTCATATGCTATAATTAAATTGCTGTCTTCCTATTTGGTTGAAATCTTCAGCCAGAAAGGAGGGTGTTAAATGTTTTATATGCTTGACGTTTGTTTTAGAATTATGGTTAATGTGGTATCACACCTCATTAACAAATGGCTAGATTCTAAATTCACGAAAGACAGCTAGCCTGTTCTCTAAATTAACATAGAGAATAAAGAAAAGAGCCTTATGCAGGTGCAACTGCTAGGGCTCTTTTTTGGTGTTAAATGTTTTATATGTTTGCATAATAATTATAGCATACACTTCAAAATCAAAGCAAGTTTAGAACATAAAAGAACCTTACGCAGGTGCCACTGCTAAGGCTCTTTTCTTGGTATTCAATAAATTTTGTGTTTGCACAATGATTATAACATACATTTAAAATTTTAAACAAGTTTCCATTTCTGAGTGATTCATTATATGCTTGACATTTGTTTTAGAGCTATAGATTCTCACCTTATTTTTGACAATTGATCTTCCAGTTTAACTTTATTTTTCTCACCAAACAGTCAAAAGATTTCCCATAAAATTTTGTTCCAAACGATCTCATGAATCGTCTGGAACAATAAAGTAATTTTCTAGTTTTGAAATCTCATAATCGGAAAATTGTTGCGCCAAACTGTACATAAAATCTTTCTGCTGAATCAACAGTTGTTCTTGCAGTCCTTTGAGAAATTTTGTCTGTTCACTAATCAAATTTTTGTACCGTATTTCCGTCTCCATTTGGTACTCTTCATAAGCTACTTTTTCTAAAATTTCTCGCAACATTTCGTCCCGACTACTGTACCCTTTTCTCTTCGCAACTTCTACTAACTTTTTCTGTATTTCTATCTCTACGTCACGTATTTTCATGTCTCTTTTAGTCACATCGTCACATCCGCTCTATTTACACTTTTGTTATTTTATTTCTCTTTTTATTGAGTCAGTTCTTAGCACTCACTTAAACGTTCCTGTTTGTTGTATGAGCATAAGGGGAAATGGGGGACACACAAGGTGTCCCGCCTTGCAGTGCAAGGCTTTCCCATGGGTCCCAAAATTACAGTTTGTCACCCCAAATTCGCCCCTTTTCGCCCTAGTTTCGCCCCGACTGTCGCCCCAAATTCATCCTTATTCGCCCTATCTTCGCCCCGACTGTCGCCCTGTTTTCGCCCCAATCTAAAAAGGGATTAATTTGTTTTTTCACTCTGTGCTTCTCGGTTCTTTTCAATCAGTTTTTGGCGTTTTTCTTCTAACGATTTTTTGGTCTCATTTAATTCTTTTATTTTATCTTCGTACTTCTGTTTTTGAGACTCTAGTCGTTGATTCGCTCGCTCATATTCTTCTTTTTCTTCACCAGTTTTGTACTCAAGTTCTTCACGATTTTCTTCTATTTTTTGGTCAATTTTTTTCATTTCTTCTGTTAATTCTTCGATTGTTTTATCCGCTTCATTTCTAGTTTTTAAAGTCTGTTCAATCTGTTCTTGAGTCATTTCAATCACATATTCTTGTTTTGATTTTTTCTCCAAATCGTTTGTTTCTTTTACTTTTCGATAATCAAAATTAAAAGTTGTTTGGAGTGTTTTTTCCTCCTGCTTAGTCGAATTTTCTAAATCAAAATCAGCTAAATCGGTCTCTACATAACCAAAATCAACGACTAATTTTTTCCAATCTACCGGAATGTTTTCAACCTGTAAAACATAATAATTATCGTAAATTTTCATCAAATGCGACTTCAATTGTGTCTTGTTTTTTTCTTCCGAAACAACCGCTTGAAATTCTCGATTCGTATTTAATTGATCTCCTTCAACTTCAAAAAGAAACTCCCCATAATGACTCGAAGGATTCACTTTTCTCGATAAAACTTGTACATTAATTTCGCCAATTTTTTGTGTACTCATTGTGCCAGTCCCACTGTCAATAATTGGACTATCATCGACAAAAATATCTCTTGAAAAGAAGAAAAAGAAATAACCCACAATCGTTAAAATAAAGAGAAAAATATAAAGCCGAGAAGAAATTTTCTCGACTTTTTTACTGAATTTTGATTTACTTCTGCTTTTCGATTGGACTTGTTCACGATAATCGAATATCTTTTCTTTTAGTTCTAAAATTTTATCCAAAGTATCCCCCTCTTATTCTTTTTTTGTATCTTTTTAAGAGTAGAAATCCTCCACATTAATGTAATCATCACTAGTTGCTGTCCACTTAAATCCTGTTACTTTCCAAACATTGTTTTCGTCTTTTTTCAACTCCACTCGGTTCAAAAATTGTTCAGGAAAAACGTCGCCATCCCCTATTTTTGCCTGTAAACTCAGAAATGCCATAACGCTTGCTTTCCCATTTACTGCATGTAAATCAGTGTAATATTTTTCTGATACAACTTCTTGTACAAGCACATTTGAAGCATGTTGTGTCAACCATCCTGGACGATATTTTTCACTGTTATTATCAATAGTTAACTTTTTGAGTTCAGCTAAATTTTTATCGACATTTTCTGTTGTTGTTTGATAATACAGTGTTAAAAAATCAGACGCAACTGCCTGAATAGCTTCTAATTCTCTTGCCGTTCGTGTATCATTTGGCAATCCTTCATAGCTATTTTTTTCTGCTTCTTCTTTGATTTGAGCTGTTGATTCTTTCGTTTTTATTTCCTCTTTCAACGTTTCAATTTGTTGGTCTTGACTAGCAGTTTCTTTCTTTTGAATAAAAGGATTAATCAAATAAATAGTTGCTACTATCCCAACCAGAAAACTAATACTAACTAACAATATTTTCTTTCCTAGATTCAATTCAATCACTCCTTATTGTATTCCTAAAACTCCTTTAGGGTCGATTAGATTTCCTCGCGATAAATCCGTTGACTTAGCAATTTCTAAGTGTAAGTGCGGCCCTGTGGAGTCACCAGTACTTCCTATTTTTCCAATGACTTCTCCTTGTTTCACTTTCTGACCAGCTTTCGCAATCAATACTGATTGATGTGCATAGAGACTCACTTTTCCATCATCATGTTGAATAACAATATGATTTCCCCAACTATAATGATACTCAGATCGGATCACTGTTCCAGAAGCAATTGCTTTAATAGAACTACCTGCTGCATTGGCAAAATCAAGACCTCGGTGAAATTCAGAACCACCTGTGAGTGGACTACCTCGCCAACCAAATGGACTTGAAACAACTGGATTATCTACTGGCAAAATGTACGAAGAAGAACCACCTTCAGAACGATTACTTTCAGTATTTTCGATATATTGATAAACCAAATCAGCATAAAACATATTTCCATAAGCATAGCGCCAATTTCCTCTAGAACTTGCAATAGGGTTCGTATAAACGACTTTCTTACCACCTGCTTGTTGACACGCAAATTCCGCTCCTGCTTCAAAAGAATAGCTCTTATTATTCTTACTTAGCCAATATAAAAAACCTGCACCATAATTGTAAGATTGAATGACCGCTTTCTTATCTGTAACGTTTAAATTCTGAGCTGATTCTAAACAAGATTTATAATAAGCGACCCCTTGTTTGATGGATTGCTCTGGACTTGTAAAAGCATTTGGTGCTAGACCTGCACTCTCTGAACTTTGCATAGGGTCTAACCCTTTCCCGCCTGATTCGACCATCATAATTGCCAAAATAAATGGGACTTCATCAGGAATCCCATTTATTTTAGCATATTTTTCGACAATACTTTTTAGTGCTAAAACATCTTCTGAAAGGTTTGAATTAGTACTTATTTCGGATTGTTGCTGAGTCTCAGAACCACCTAATAAAACAATGACTGATTGTTGAATATATTCAATCGTCGAAACGGTTATCCCTATTATTCCTCCCCCGACTAAAACAATGACCAAAATTTTCCACTTCCATGAACGAATCATACAGAAGCCTCCATTTGTTGCCTGATCTTTTCCGTCCACAGCGCTTGTGCCAAATGTTTTTCTTTTAGTTTTTCTTGCCGACTAGCTAATTGACCAGTCTCTTTCAACTCTAATATTTCATTCCAATCCCCATTTTCTAAATCAGGCAAGAATAAAGCTAACTTAACCCTTTCATCGAATTGAGAGTCTTCTTTCTTCTTTAAATAATCTTGATGAATTTTTTCAATACATTCTCTTCCACGAGTATCATTATTCAGTGCTAAAACAACTTGAACTCTTGGCGCAAGTAGATAATCTTGTAATTTATTGACTGTTGCCCACATGGTTTCTTCCTTCAATCCAGATAAAGATAAAAACCAAGAATTATCTGGTAAAGAGTCTTTAGTCAGTTCATATAATGACATCGACTCAATGGGACTTTCCGTAACATATAACGTGACATCTTGTTTATAGGAACACTCACATCCAAATAAGAAACCGTAATTATCCTGGCTATTCAAAGCTACACCTTTAAAATATTTTCTTTCTAATTCTAATTTATAGGGATTGTTATAGTTAATTCTTTTTTCTAACGGGCGTTCATACGTTCCTTGTACATCTGCACCTACTGGTTTACCAAAATTTCCATAATCTAAGCCACTAAATCGAAAAATAATATTGTTTCGATTGTCACTAGAAATCAACTTTCGTTGTGCTAACATATTTATGATTTCTTCAGATAAAAAACGACTTTTTAAGTATTTTCTCCCTTTTTCTGATAACTGATTCGTATCATAGTTGCCTGTTTCTGTTAGCTTTTCAAGTGAAAAATCAGGCTTTTTGTTTTTAGCTATTGTCTTCTCTTGTTCGTTCCATTTCTGATTAAATCTTTGTTGCACACGTTGATATTTTTGAAAATCTAACAAGGATTGAACGACTTGTTCATAGGGTTCGTTAAAAAATTGCATGGCAAAATCAATCGAATTGTTCCAAGAAGTAAGCCCTCTTGAATACCAATTGACTACACCCGTTTTGATATTCGCACGCAAACTATCATGTACTGTATGTTCTACAAATTTACTACTAACCACATCAAAATCTTCTCCCCTTGCTAACATGTACTTAAACATATTCGTTCGTCTAGCATAAGCAATTTGTTTTTCCGTAAATACATCAATAGCTGAAGGCATTTTCTTTCACTCCTTTAGCACTTTTTAAGCAAAAGCTGAAAAAATTAAACGTAATAAAAAAATGAAAAGAACAACGAAGAAAAGTTTTTTGCTTCGTGTTCTTTCCATTTTTTCAACGGGTCTTCCCCAAGTAATCAGCTTTCCAAGATCAATCGCTTTTTTTACCCCTTTTTTTATCTTCTTTGATTTTAATTTTATTTTTGGAGTTGCCATATTATAATCCTCCATCGAATAATTTCTTTTCAATATCTGTTAAATCGAATTGAAATTTGATATTTTGTGCGCCCTTAATATTTAAAAGAACATCCCTTTCTTCAAATTTCACAATATCATCAATATCATATTTGCTTAATTGCGCACCAAATACCTTTTCTAAGAGGTTACGTGAAGATTCATCTTGTTTGAAAATAAAACGATAAGTCGATAATTTAAAGAGTTTAGAAACAACTGTTGATATAGCGCCCATACGCCCTGTATCAGGTGAGTAATCAGGAAAGGCGTCTGAGATATCATGAAAGATATAAGTCTGCCCTATCAACAATTTACGTCCTTCTCGACTATATTTATCTAATTGATTAATCAACTCTAAGTTCCCTGTACGAATCGGATTGTGAAATTCATCAGAAGTAATATTGGTATAAACGAGTTCATCGACTCTTTTTTGTTTTCGGTCAAATAAATATTTTTCCCTTTGCCCAACACGTACAGCTTCACTGAAAGCCGCCGTATATAAGTTGTAGTATTGTGCATTGTAAGTAGAAGTATCACTTTTGTTTAATTTATCCATATCAAACGTAACAAACTGTTTATCCTTAAAATCAAAAACAGATTTTTGATTGAAAATATCTCCTGCGTCAGAAATAAACGATTCCATACTTTCAATCAATTTATAAAGCTCTTTTTTTTCAAACGGTTCGGATTCTTCGTTATATCTTTTTTTAATATAAGTTAATAAATCACCATAGATAGGATATTGTTCCGGTTCATATTGCGTAATACGTTGAATATCTAAGTGGTTCTTATCAATATATTCAAGGTATCCTTCATTGAAGTATCGTTTTGCCTTACTCATAGTGACACTATTATTTGGTAAATTCGACGCCATTCCAAAAACTAAACGCATTTTCACTAAATTTGTTTTAAAGGACTCTTCTTCCAATGTCCTTTTCGTTTGTGCATCTACCTCTGAAGCAAAAATTTGACAAGGATTCATCACAGCCTTTCTTCCATCTAAAAATGTACCACCCATATATTCTGTTAATCGTTTCGTTTCATCAGACATATAAAAACCAAAATGATTGTTATTCATTTCAATCGCTTGTTTTGCCATCTTCTTGTCGGCAGTGGTCTTCCCAAATCCTTGACTTCCAATAATCATCGTAGAATATGATTTTCTAAGATTATCTTTATGGAATCGATTAAATGCGACAATTCCTGACCCATACAAGGGATAACCTGTATATAGTCCATCCGGATCAATATGATTGGCATAGTTGAATGCATAGCTTGCGGCTAGAGCTGTTCCTTTGATTTCTTTCCCCTTTCGCCTTACAAACTCATGCCCTCGTTTATGGGAGACAAATGTAGCTTTGAATTGACGTTCATGTTCATCTAAAAAACAAGACGCTTGAAATTGTGATTTTTTCAGTTTACGGTGTACTTCTTGTTCTCTAGCATCTAATTCCTCAATCGTAGGCTCACAAAGAATATAACGAACATGAATTTCCTTTAACAATTCTGTAGAATCAAGCACATGTTCGACTGTATCATTTAATTTTTGATATTCTTTGATTGCTTTCTTCCTAGAAATCTTATCTTTGGAACTTTCTATACGATCTTCATACTCTCCCAAACTACGATTTAAATTTTGCTCTACCATCGGATTAGAAATATCAATCGTATGAACATCCACAGTAGTTGTGACATTCTTCATTAAAAAAACTCTTTCTCCCCAAAAATTAGGATTATTTTTTGGTCGATAAACAGTTAAATTTAACGTGCGTATATAGCCGTCTGAAATTTGCAAATCCTTAGAAGAACATGGACGAATCCCTCCTAATGGTTGAATTTGTCCGATAAAAATAGGATCATACCCTTTTTTATCGACAATTTTTTGAATTGCAGGATCTCGTCCTGTTTTATCAGTTTGTTGATAAGGAATACCTAAAGGTAATGGTGACAATGGATTATATCGTCGGAAAAGTAACTTGATTTTCTGTGCCAACGTCATTGGTAATACTCGAAAATTTTGACTCTGAGCAGTTCTTATCTCCTGGTCAACTTCTTCTAGAGACTCTTCATCTTCCCCAAAAACTTGAAGATACACCGTATCAATCAAACGATTATTATCTAAATATTCTAAGGTCTCTAATGACTTTTTCTGTTCATTTTGAACAGATTTGGGAACTGCACGCATTTTGAATCGTCGTTTCGCATAATCAATATTTTCAGACATATCTAATGGAAAACTCGTAAAGATAAACTTAATATCTGAATGAATCGACCGTAAAAATTGCAAAAAGCTATCTAGGGCTTCTTGCTGTTGTTGCAAACTACCTCTTCGAGCAGAAGCGTCCTCGATTCGATAAAAATTCGTTACTCCCTTATCCAGTGCAATACACTCTTCAGAGATTAATCTACGAAAAGGCAAAAATTTCAACACCGTTTTTTCATTTTTGATTTTTTTTACTTTAGATTTCTCTTTTCTTTTATTTTTAGTTTCTGGTTCATGTACTGGCTCTGCAAGTAATTTGTCGGCATCAATCACAAATAATCCTCTCCTTCAATCATTGAATCTTCTTTTGCTACTTCTTCTTCCGTTCCCATGACCATATCAATTCGTTCTTCCACATTGAAATCAATCCGATCAATCGAATGATAGGTTTCTCGATTATTTGTTAGGATAAAATATAAACGATGGTAGTTTTTCAATTGCTTATTTCCAAAACTAGGAAATAGCCAAAAAATTCCCATCAAATTCACAAAAAGAAAAGCGAAAGTACTTAGTGGTCGATAAGTTCTTTCTTGTAATCCAGTTGCTAACTGAAAAATAATAAACATACAAACGGCATCTTGAGCTAAGATTTTCCCTACAAATTTTGCTTTTGTAAAAATTTCTTCTTGAATGTCATGTCGCAAATTCTTTCACCTCAAATTAAAAAAGAGAGAATATCATACGATTCTCTCTTACTCATTATGATTGTCATTTTCTTGATTTTTCCTTTCTTTTAACCAGTCACGTACATCTTGACCAAACTCCTTATTTCTATTGTATCTATCTACCTGTTGACCAATATAGCTTTTCCCTTGATTTTCATATTTTGAACGATGAATCACTTGATTCATACGTTTCTTAAATGGATTAGGAGTTTCTGGAGACGTCGTATTTGTATCTTGTGAATCAGAAACTGAAAACTCATTTTTCTTCGTTGAATTTGAAAAGTCCGATTGGTTAGAATGAGACGAATCATTCGCTTTATTCTTATTTGAATCAGAACTTTCTGTTTTATTTTGGTTGTTTTTTGAAGTGTTTTTATCATTTTCAACGTCATCTTCTTGATTAGTTGAAGAAGTAAATCCATTGTTTTTATCTGACTCATTTTTATCTTTTGATTCATCAACCGTCTCTTCAGTATCTGAAAACTCAGAAAAATCATTTGTGGTGTTTTTAGGCTCTTCTTCATTTAAAGTATCTTCATCAGTTTCTTTATCTTGGATACTTACTGAAGACTCATCCTCTGATACATTTTCATTTTCTGTATTTTCATCTGGTATATCTTCTAATGAATCGCCATTATCTTCAGATTCTTCTTCATTTACCGAGTCATGGGTATCCATTTCATTTTCCTCTGTTTCAGTCGTTTCGTTTGATTCGTTTTCTGGTTTTTCATCATTTTCGTGATTCGTTTCTGGGTCTTGCTCATTTTCTTCTTTATGATTTTTTTCCTCTTCCATTTCAGAGTTCACACCGTTATCTTCGCTATTTTTCTTTCCATCAGAAAATAGACCTGAAAGGAATCCAGCAGTACGAACAGTACTATTAGCTACACCTTCTACTGTTCCTTTCGCTAAATCAGTTGAACCTTTAATAGCTTTTGCACCACCTGCAGTCATTAAAAAGGCACCTGCAGTTGATAATCCTGCATCAATTCCTAATGTCTTTTGAATAATTGCTGGGCCATCATAAATAAACCATGCACCTGCAATCAATCCAAAAATCTTAGTTAAATAAGAAACATCTGGTTGTTGGAATATATACGTGTTCCAGTTGATAAACACGTAATACATCGTAAAAATAGATAGTAATAAAATAAAGCCTCCTAAGAGACTCATCAATGCCATTTTTAATTTCTTAATGTCTCGAATACTAAAAAAGGCGATCACATTTGCCCAAATATAATCAAACGCCATTTCGATAGAGACTCGACAAGCTCTTAAAATGGAAATAATCATCGCAAAACTTAATGCTAATAACGTACCAATAGTAGCTACCCAATCGACACGCCATCGATAATACGTTTCTGCAAATAGTTTTTTTGTGATCCAACCAAAAATCCCACCACCACCATCTTCTAGTTCAACCACTTCTTTTCCTTCGCCCCCTTTTTTATCAACCAATTTATTTTTTAAGGGGTCTCCATTATCTCCATCTGGAGCTTCTAATACTTTTTCGTTGATATCAAAATTATCTCGATCTTTTAAATAATTCGGGGGATCTGGAGTAGTGGTTGTCCATCCATTATCTGCTAAAACATAGACATCGGTCAGATTGTCTTTAAATGTTTTAAATCCTAATTCTCCTTGTTCTACCTTTAAAGAATCTGTTGTAGAATTAACAATCTTAATGCCATCTCTCATCATGCCTGGTAACATCAACGTGATAATTAACATCATTAAGAAGTTTAAAGGTACTTCTCTTGTTTCGGAAGTTTTCCCAAAAAATAAAACAGCACCAATTAATAATATGCTGATTCCTAAACCAAATTTTTGGAAATTCCCCAATGTACCAAATAATCCTTTATCACCCATAGATTCCGTATTGTAAAAACCTAAGAATTTGGTTGTTTCATACAAAATACCACTAATATGGTCTACTACCCAAAGTAAAACAGAAACAATCCAATCTAAAAAAGAGCGTGCAATATCTCTAATCATCCCACTAATATGGAGGTAATCATTAAACTTGGTTAGAATATCTAATAGCTGTTCATTGCTCATAAATGACCACCTTGCCATTCTTTAAATTGTTGAATACACAAGTTCAATAATTTTTCGTCTCCGTTAGACACTAAGAATGAAAATAAGGAATCTAATGTTCCTTCTGCCACGATTTGATTAAATTCATTAAATGCTTCTGGAACATTAAAAAGAGAACCTTTCACTAATTGACGAATCTTGCGAATCTGATCCTTTGAAAAAACCTCAGAGATACTTCGCTTACGAATCTCTGCATGATAAATCTTTTCTAATGCTCTCGCCTTCTTTTCCTTCATATTTAATTCTTTTTGTTCTTGTGTACCTAAATCCTTAATTGATTGAATAGCCATTGGCGTTTCCTCCCTTCTCTTTGGTTTTTGATAAACCGGAATATCAGGAATAATTTTTTCTTCCTCTGCCTGATATTCTTGAATTTCTTCAGGCTCTAATGACCAAGCTAAATCCCTTAACTCTACTGCCATAAATTCATTATTGACAGGTATTTCATCCCATGATACTTTTTCCATTTTCCGAAATTCATAAAAGGGAATCATATGAGTATCATTCTGACGTGTATTATAAATCGGATACTGATAAATCGGTTTTCCTTGTAAATCAGTATGTTTGTTTCCTCGCAAAATAATCGATTCTCCAATTTGTGTTCGTTCTAATTCAAAAGAAGCCATCAAATCAATTCTTTCCGAACTTTCTGTTTCTGTTGATTCAATAGACAGAGGGCTTCTATGCCTTGTTTTAGAATAATTCGAGCGTTTACCCAAACGTCCTGCAATATATTGATTGGTTTTATCTGAAGCTGTACGAATATAGGTCAGAATCCCTGTACTACCAATAATCGTATCTTTCGTATCTTCACTATAAAGCATGGATAATTGTTGTAAATCTTGTAATACCAAATGTAAAAACAAGTGTCGACTTAATCCAGACGTCCATTTTCTTGATAAATCTCGAATCGGAACACCTAAGTTTCCCCCTTCTTCTAAAATAAAGTGAACATCACGATAACATTGCGATGAAGTTTCTAAATTACAACGATTCAGTAATACTTGATAAATTTGGTCGAGATACATCACACCTAAATCATTATTAGAAGAATCTGCGTCACTCATCACAATGAAAACTGCGGTTGGCTGTTCTCGGTCAAATCCTATCAGTTCCATATCAAATCCGTCATCAAAAGCGGTCATTTTCGCATTGGCAGACATAATAAAAGGCTCTAAGTCGCCGTCAAAATGAGTAATAATATTTCCTAATGTGACGTGAGCAGGAGCAGAAGCCATGATTGCGTCATAGAAACGAGCTGCGGGGTGTTCTCTAGGTAATTCTCCAAAGAATACGTCTAGCTCACTTTTTCCATCATAGTCAGCCAAAAGCTTCGCTAAATGTTCCTCAGAAGTCGCATATTTTTTCAAAAAATCATGACTTTTTTCTTTAATACGTCTCTTTTGCATTTCATTTACTACTGTATAAATCGTATAAGGATTTACTTTTAATGTTTCCCCACGATCGTATTCTTGATCTGCTAATGCCATCCCTACTGATTTAAATAAATTACGACAAGCTTTCGTCCAAAAACCACCATCTTTTCCCTCATTTACTTCTTTAAAATACATATGAGCAATTTGACTAATCATTTTTTCTGCATTTGCCAATTGCTTTTCTGCTTGAATAGAGAGATTCAGTGCCTGATCTTCATGCCCTTTTTCTTTTTCTTGAATGGATTCTTCCCTTAGACGTTTATAATGCTTATAATAATGATTAAAGACCCCTAAAACTGGCATGGGATCAGAGTAAAATTGATTGACCGTATTTGCCACTCTTATACGATAACCACGTCTTTTTAGCGTTTTGTACCATTTACGGGGTTCGTCTCCTTTAGTGGCTGTCATTACAAAAGAAGCACGATTAGCAATCAGTCTAGCTCTTGTTAAGATATCAATGAAAGGATCAACAAAATAAATTCCTTTCCCTTGTCGTGTCCCTGCCAATGTAATAGAGTCCGAATCACTAGTGTCTACATAATAATAAAAGCGATTCAATCGTCTATCTTCTTCTGTTTGCGGTTTCCTTCCCACAGGATAACCAGGTTTACCATCAAAAAAGTCGTCCTTGTCAGTGTTCATATGAACAGGTACAAGCTCGTATTGTTTGTCCATATTTTCTACTGTTTCAAATTGCATTGTGCCTTGAACAAGATCTTCTTCTAATGGGCGAAACGACGTATATAGCTGATAGCTCACTTTGGCTAATACAGCAATATTAATGACAGATAAAATCATATACAGTAAAAGGTTAGAAAAAATGGAGTGAATAATTCTTATCTTCCAAAGTGAAAGTACCTCAAAATCCCATAAGGATTGACTGGTTAGCGCAAAGAAATTTTCTACAAGCCACACTTCTAAAATCAGTAAACAAAAATAAGCAATAATCGATCCACTAATCAGCAATTTTTTATTTGATAAAAAGCGTAGTGGATTTTGTTTTCCTTTTTGATAGTTTTTTTTCTGTGATTTACTCACTTCTTTTTTTCGCTTCATGAGCTTTCACTTTCCTCTATACCTAAATTTTTAAATTTACGTTCCCAAATTTCTTGATTAGTCGTGTCTTTTTCTGCTTTATAATAGTCAACCATTTCTTTATAAATAGCTGCTGTATCAATCAATTCCTCCAAATTTTTGTCTCTTAATTGTTTTTGTATTTCTTTAGCTGCATTAATATCTTGATCTTGTAAATAAGCAATCGCTATTTTTTTAGATAATGTTTTACTTTGAATCTGTTTGTTAATTAGCTCTGCTTCTTTTTTATTACCCAGTTCTAAAAATGCAATAGCTAACATCATTTTTCGTTCATCAGTCAAATGAGAAACATCTGCTTTTACTACTTTCTCCCATTCTTGATGATTAAACGCCAACTCAAATGCCCCTATTTCCGTTGGATATTTTTCTTCATATTCTTCTAACTTTTTGAAAGCATGATTTTGAGCTAAAAAATCCGCAATCTCTTCTTGACGTGAAGGAACTTTTTCCGCAATTTCTAAATAGTTATCCAATGTAATTTCTGTCTCTTTATTAAAATGATCGCCAGATACAATGGTTTGATTACTTTTATCCGTATTGAAAAAAGTCTTTTTCACTCCAATCCCTATACCTAAAACCAAAAAGAAGAAAAGAAAAATAAGACCAATGCGTTTCAGCATTGGTCTCATTTTTTCTAAATGAAATTCTACTTTCTTTAACTTAGGGAAAGAAATCTTAGGATACTTTCTCTTGATTACTTTTGAACTTGAATTACTTTTGAAATTAGAATTATTAGCTTCAGAAATTGGCTCATCATGTATAGCTTGCCAAATCTCGTCTTTCTTTAATTCTGTAATGCTTTTATTTTTAACTAATAATTCTAACTTTTCTTCTAAATCTTCTTCAAAAGTCTGCAAATGTTTCTTTTTATGATAGGTTCCTTGATAAATCGGCTCTCCTTCAACGATTAATAGTTGAAACTTAATGTATTCTCCAGCTTTCATTGCTTCAGTGATTTCAAGAAACTCATCATAAGAAAATAAGGTCATTGGCGGTTGATTTTCAAAAACAGAGATATTTGTCGTTAGAATCTCCACTTCTACAGCCATCATCTATCCTCCAATCCAACCCCATACTGTATTTCTAATCCAATCAAAGTTTACGATAACAATTGCTCCTACAAATGCACCAAACGCAATACGTTTTGCCCACTGAGCAAGCTCCATTCCAAAAAATCGGCAAGCTCCATAAATTAACAGAACAATCCCTAATCCAATATTAGCATAATTTTTGAACTCACCACCTAACCCTGTTTCAACGTCTTTCAACGTTCCTTGTACATCAGCAAACACAGGATGGGCTTGAGAAAAATCTACCCATGCTAAACCTAAAAACATTTGAAGAGAAGCCACTAAACGTTTCACTTGATTATTTACCATATTGAATTCCTCCTTGATTATTTTGTCTTCTTTTAATCTCTTTATCGATAATTTCATCAATACATTCCATGTTTTCATTGAGATAAAGCTCATGTTGTTGGTTCAACCACGTGTCGTAATCAACATTTTTTAGTGTCATAATTTGTTGTACACGTTTTTTTAACATGTTTTGTTCTGATTTTGTTTTCTTTGCCATTTTTATCTCTCCTAATTCGTTTCATGTATTATTTTAGGGGTTATTAATTTGAATGGAACTTCTAAGCGTAACAAGAAATCTCGCTCATGAAAGAAATATTTTGTAGGAACTCGTTTAACATAGTGTTTTTTGACCCCATATTCTTCATAGCGATAGCCATGTACTTGAAATGTCTGATTTAATTCCAGTTGAGGTTTAACAACCACGTAATAATCAAAATCAAAGAGCATTTCTAATCGTGTTTGTATGGATACGACAATTTCACTATCTAATTCCCATAAAGCTATTTTTTCATTTTCAGCTTCTTCTTGAGTAGAAAAACTTTTTATCCACGCTTTTTGAGAAGAGTTCCATTGATACCCTGATCGATAAAGTTTCCCTTTGATTGAATAACTATTTTTTACTACTACATATAGTGGAATTTCAGACTGTTCAATATTCCATGTTGAAAATTCTCCACAATTTTCAACGATATCATTAATACATCCTGTTCCTGCTAATTCGATCAATTCATCTAATGAAAAAAAGCCACTGGATATAGCAGCTTCCATTAATTCTTGATAAATTGGATAAACTCCTTTGGAGTCGTCAAACAGTTCATTATTAATTTCTTCAATGTGACAAGCTAAGCAATATAAACCTGTTAAACATTGTTCAATTGGTTTTCTAGTTAAATTATTGATCTCTATTGTTCGTTCAAAAGAATGATAACGACCATTTCTTGATTTTAATTCCTTTAATAGAACTGAAATCAAAAAATATTTATAAGCTTCAGCATTTTCAAAGATTCGATCAATAATCTCTATAAACGCTGTTTTTATCGCTAATTCTTTTTCGTTCATAAAAAATCCTTTCTGGTGGTGCTCTCACCCAATAGTTCTTCATATTATTCACCGTAACAAAAAAAGCATAAATCCTAAGATCTATGCTTTACTTTGAATAGTCGATTCACTATTCTACTGATTTTTAATTTCATTTGCCTTACAGCAGGCAAATAAATACCTAAAACAGAAAAACTAAAAAAGATATAAGTGATTCTAGCAAGTAGTGAAACCTCAAAAAAATTCACCAGATTCGCTAGAATAAATGATATAGAAAAGAAAAAATAAACCGTTTGACATTTCAAACTTGTCTTAAAAATAAAACGTCTCTCTACAAGTATAGTCAGCAATAGAAAAACTAAAAAGAAAAGAGAAAAACAATTACTTATTCCATTCATTTTCTTCTGCTCCTTTAACAGCCACTCTCATGACTTCTGATTCTACAGTTGGACTTTGAAAGCCTGTAGTAATTTTTAAAGGATATGGTGACCATTTAACTTTATAAATGAAAATAGTCACTTCCTCTGTTATAAGCGTTGATAAATACCTTGATTTGATTGTTCTTTCAGTCAATTCTAATTTATCTAATATCATATTTGAAAGATGTCTTGGAAAATACTTTTCTCTATGTTTCAGTCCATATCGTATATTTGTATCAGATAAATCAACTCCTTCCATTTTCAACCTCTTAACTAATTCTTCATCATGTATTCGATTATATTGTCGATACATAATATATAAACAATACGAAATCAATAATTTACTAATTGATTCTATTAAATCCTCTGTACTTAGTACGAATAAACCAAACAAACCAATCCCATAAAATCGTCCAAAAATCCCTATACAATTTTTTAAAATGATTCTTATTGAATTTCCGAAATACCAAGAAAAAAAGCAATACACTAATAGCATTGCTACAAGTAGGTATAACATTGTCTCCACAATTTCTTGCAATGTAATGCCGTTTACATTTGATAGTTGGAAACTAGTCATCGAAAGTTCTTTCAGTTGTTGCCAACCTAAATAACAGCAATAAAAATAACTAGCTACTAAACTTAGTTTGAGTAAGGCAAGTAGCCATTTTCTCATAACTAAAAATTGATACTGCCACTTCCAGTCCGTATACATTCTCACACCTCTTTTTCAATTAGTGCATTCTTAGCACTTTCAAGTGCTTTTATGGCTTCATTCACTTGTTCTTGTGTAGCATTTTCATTGCTAAACACACTATTAGCAGTTTTTAAAGTTTCTTGTAACTCAGCCCATGATTCCGGTGTATATTTTTCTTCTTGAAGTGCCGAAACCGTATCAATCATTGATTTCAAAGCTGTTTTATCTGCCTTTTTCACTAAATTTTGTTTTGCTTGGTTTAAATCCTCGATTTGTTTTTGTACTTCTTCTTGCGTGACACCTTCTTTTTTAGCCAATTCTTTTGATTGATTTAGGATAATTTCAAATGACATAAAAGAGTCACTCGTATAGTCTTCAGACTTCAGAGAATCACATTCTTCAATCAAACGATTTAAATAGACTAAGCTTAAATCTGGTTCATCAATTTTCTTCAATGAATCAAATGTACTCTTGAGATTGTTATATGCTTGATTGACATCTTCTTGAGTAGCATCTTTATTGTTCAAGACAGCTTCACTCTCACCAATTGCTTCATCTAACGCTTGAAGAGATTCAACAGTATAAATTTGTCGATCGACTTGCTTAGTTTTTTCTAACAATTCCTGTAATTCCGTTTTATCTCCACGTTTCACTAATTGATCCATCGCATGATTTAATTCAGATACTTGAGAATCTATATCTTGTTGTGTCAATTCTGGTTCATTATATACAGCTAATGCTTGCGCATATACTCGATTAAAGACTTCGACTGAAGCAGTAGTATATAGTTCTAAATTAATCGACTGTGCTTTTTCAATTGCTTCAGCTAATGAAGCTTTATTTCCTTTAGGAACTAATGAATCAATGGCTTGCTGAATACGTGTAGCTTGAGCATTCACTTCACTTTGAGTTGAATTTTGGGCATTTAACATTTGTTGTCCAATACTGATTTCTGTTTGTAAAGCTTGATAGCTACCAGATAGATAAGCTGAACCATCAATATTTTCAGCATAAAAAAGAACCTGTTGTAATGCTTGATAATCAACTACTTCCACTGGTGGTACAGGTGTAGGGTTGGGTTCAGGTTGTGGATTATCTGGCTTCACAATTGGTTCTTCTATTGGTTTACTGGATTCAATTTTATCATTGGACTGCTTATCGTTCTCTACTTTATTGATTATTGGCTTTGTATCATCCTTGTTAGAAAGATTGTTTAACCAATTCATACCTGTAGAATTTAATAAGTTTTCTCTTGCTTCTTCTTGTTTTTTAGCTTCCTCTTTCTTGTTAGATAAAACTTGTGAAACATGAGAGATTTCTTGTAATTCTTGACGTGTTAAATTAGGAGAACTACTTTCAGTAGAATAACTGATTCCTGCCCTGTCATATAAATTGGAAACCGATTCTTCAGTACTATTCTCAGATTTAGTAGTTTCTTTTCCCTTGTTTTTTTTCGTTTCTCTATTTCTAGTTGTTTTCTTTTCTGATTTCTTTACAATACTAGAACTGGTTGGCTCTTTTGTATCTTGCTCAGCAGAACAACCTTTCAATAAAGCTACTGAACACAAACTAATCATTGCAATGCCTACGACACTACCACCAATGAATTTAGTTCTTTGTTCTTTATTCATTACACTCTTCCTTTCTAATATATTTATTTACTTCTTCAGTAAATTTGCTTCGATCAATCCCAAAATTTAATGACCCACTCCTTGACTGAAGAACCCTC
Organism: Enterococcus sp. DIV0901a; assembly: GCF_051711525.1. NCBI lineage: Bacteria > Bacillati > Bacillota > Bacilli > Lactobacillales > Enterococcaceae > Enterococcus > Enterococcus sp. DIV0901a. Next base: position 18,697 of record NZ_JBIOMW010000004.1, read on the forward strand.
AATATAGGAATTTCTTGAACAATCCTTCTCTCATTATTTAAAATACATAATTTCTTAATGTATCGAGCATTTGGCAATTGGTTTTGATAAAATCGTTTCTTTTTGATTATTTTTTCTGGCAAACAATAGCAATATTCAGATTCGATTATACCGCTCTTTCCTTTTCTCATTTTTCTTGAAACACGAGATTTGATAATATCTTTCCTATAAACAGTAAAAATTAAGTCCTTTTCTTTTAATACAAGATCCCTCACAGGATATAAATTCGATTCTTGGTTGTCCAAAATAAAAGTTCCTCCTACAAATTAGATAAATCTGTTTTTATTCTCTTCCAAATTGTTGATCTTCTTGTTTTCCTGCAACTAATAGTGCCATGATTCCTATTCCAAACATAGCACCCACAAACAGACCTGCACAAAATAACATATGAATCTCTCCCTTCATGGCAATATAAAAACAGCCTTATTTCCTAAAATAAGACTGTTTGTGTTTCAAAAGTTATTTTTTATAAGATTGTTTAAGAAGCTAAAAATAATTTTCTATAAATAAACCTTTTTCTAATATCTGTTTCCTGTCTTGAACTATTTTTACAAAAGGTTGTTCAAAATATAAGCGTACCTTATCATCTTCTTTTATTTCAGACAGTGATTGATTTCGTCTAATTTGCAATAAACCATTTTCAATATATCGCTCTATTTTCAATGTAATTTCACTACCTTCTAAAACAATTTCATTGTGTTTAGATCGATTTAGCAATTCACGTATTTGATTATACGCTGACTGATTATTTATAATATCTATACAAGTTACACAAAATATAACTTCTCTGATAAATATATAGAAAATAACCGTTAGCACTCCCCATATAATTCCTAGTACGCAAAATAGTCCTTGATATATTTGTTTAGAAAATGGAGTAAATTGATCTGAATAGAAATAATGATAAAGAAAAAAGTATGTCAGGAATATAGTTATTAAATTCCATGTAAAAGTCCATAAAAATTCGGATAATGGAACATATAAATTTATCTTATTAAAATAAAAATATTGTTTATTATTTATTTTGATTGATTGATAAAATAAAGCAACATAAGCAATTAAACTAAGAAATAGTGAAACAATAACCAAAATCAATGGATCTTGTTCCGAATAATGTGCTATATTCAATGGCTTATAAAATAAAGCAACTACTACTTGTATTGATAATATATTGCCATTAAAAACAGAAGCAATAAGTCGGTCAACAAAAAAAATAAAAGTTGTAAATACTATTGGAAGACTAAAAAAAACTAAAAAATGTCCTCCGTTCTTTATTTTTCTTATATTCTGATATATTTTTATCAATAAATTTAAATCCATAAATAATAAAAATACTCCTATGATTAACAAATTATCCTCCTAATTTTATCATAGTTATTTTTTAAAATAAAACAGCCCTATTCCTTAGAATAAGACTGTTTCTGGATCAACCAATTGTGATTGATTTAAACTGTGATCTAAACATAATTCAAAATGCAAATGGCTACCTGTACTGTTTCCAGTTGAACCGACATAGCCAATAATTTGATTTTGTTCCACTTTATCACCAACTTTGACTTGATATTCTTGTTGGTGCGCATATAAGGCCGTTGTACCGTCTTCGTGCTCGATAGCTACATAATTCCCCCATGATGGGTGAAACTCTGCTTTAACGACCGTTCCTGCCTTGCTGGCATAGATTGGCTCACCTTGTGGCGCTGCTAAATCTAATCCTCGATGAAATTCTCCCCCACGAGTACCAAACGGACTAGAAATCGTGTAATTCTTTAATGGAACGACATACCCTTTTTTGTTTAGTTGTGGGCCCGCTACTTCTTTATCATACTTGGTTAAGTCATAAGTTTCGATTAACCCATTTAATTTTTTATCGTAGCTAGTGTCTGTCGCATAACGACCTGTTAGAAACTTCGTTGCTTCTTGATAGGTTTTTGCATTGGTTTTCCAAACCCCATCGTAGAAATAGCTATTTCCTGTTAAGCCCTCTTTTAATAGTTGAGCATAGTCATTTAAGCTATCCTCATAGTTCTCATACTGTCTAAAAGTTGCCTGAGTAGTATAAAGTGTCCCATTACCTAAATCTTCTTGTGTCGCAAAAGAAACGCCTTTTCCGTTATGTGTGCCTTTAATACCAAACAAGTTGTAATTAGGTGCTTGAGCTAATTGACTTTGACCACTAGCTGATTCTAAAATCGCTTGAGCAATCATGACGGAAGCATACAAATCATTTTCTTGTCCGATCTTACGAGCAGATTCGCCAATTTTACGAATAAAACTTTCGACAGACTCGTCTTTTTCAAAATGAATGTTTCCTTCGTTATCCTGTTTGCTAGAAGGAACTAATTCTTGAATAGGCGCAGTTGGTGCTTGACGGTAAGCTTTTGACTCTTCTTGCACAGTTGGTTGGACTTGTGCCTTTGTTTCTGCTTTTGGTTGCGTATTTTGTTCAGTTGTTGAAGGCTGTGTCGCAACTGATTGTGAAGGAGTGACTTCCGCAGGGGTTGTTGGCTGTGTCACTTCTTGATTAACTGATTCACTTGGTTTGGTAGTTGGCTGTTCCACAGGCTTCGTTTCTGAAGGCTTAGTAGTATCCTGTGTATTATTTTCTGATTGACTAGAATCTGTCGTACCAGGAGTAGTTGTTTCTGGTTTGGACTCTGTTGTCTGTGAACTATCTGTCGTTTGATCGATTGATTCACTTGGTTTTTGCTCGGGTTGTTCAATGGAAGAATCAGTTGTGGTTTCTTCCTTAGTTATATCTGTACTAGCTGTTGTAGAATGATCTTTATTTACTGTAGTTGATTGTTCTGTCGAAACAGTTGGTTGTTCTTCGTCTGCTAATACTTGTAAAGGTGTTGTGACCAACAGTTGAGATAATACAACCGTTGACGTTAATATAGAAAATTTTCTCTTTTTCAACACTTCTAATTCCCTTCTGTCCATTTTTTTATAAGATAAAAAATTTTTTTGAAGATTTTGTAAAAAAAGAATAAAATCTTTCAATAAAAAATTATTCTACTCTGATTTTCCACTGGAAAGTACCGAATAACACCAACAGATAAACTACTGAAGCTGTTATTAGCACATACATATCATTACATTCTTTGACTAACCAAATACAGTACCTTTCAAAAGAAGAATACACTTCTTTTTCTTCTTTCGATACACTAGTTTTGTTATCCTTTTTTACTAATTGATTCGTAGACTCATGCTTTTCTGAAATAGTGTCATAATCCGACACGGTATCCGTCGAATTTGGCACAATTGTATTATCTACTTGTTCTTGATCTTGAACAACAGAATCAAGTCCTAACTTCTCTTTTATCTCATTATCTGCTTCACTTGCAGGATAAGAAGAAATAAACACTCCTTGCACCACCGCTCGTTGAGTCGTATTTAATCCTCCTTCACATCGGATAAAAGTAATGATTGGCATTTCTTCTTCCTTAGGCTCGTCTAAGAGTTCCCCTTCTGATTGACTTACTACTTGATTTTTTGTTACTCGATACTCATAAACATTGGCAAAATCCGTAGCATAAATCAAAGACCCTTCTGAAGTCTGACGAAGATTTTTTAATGCACCGCCACCTCGTACAAGGTTATGAGCCAGTAATACATAGTTGCCTTTTCCTAACCGTTGTTCTGCTCGATATGTTCCAACGCCTACCATTAGATTTTCGTTGCTCATACCAGCCAAAATTTTGGTTTGGATAGATGAACTTGGAATATACACCGCACCAATTCCCCATTGGTTCACAATATCCTCGTAATGCAATTGAGCTTCCGCAAATTCTTCCGCATGAACAGGCTGAATTAACAGTGGATTGAAAGAAGCTTTCGCATTTTTACTCTCTTGCTTTTTTTCTACTTGTTCTTCCTGTTGGATTGGCGAACGCAAAGATTGACTACGATTGTCTGGCTTTTGCAAAAGAAAATAGCCATAAGCAGTCGATCCTACAATAAAAAATCCAAATAATATCCAGATAATCAAAAAAGACTTTCTCCATTTATTCATGAATCATCGCTCTTTTCTCTAAGCGATTGATTTTTAGTAAAGTACTCTGTGAATGTTCTTGTCATATTGATTGCCCACCTTTGTAAACAAATTTTACAAAATAGAAAAAGCTAAACGCCTTTTCAGACGTTTAGCCTAGTTTGAATTACTTATTCGCATGTTGTTTTTTCACATAGATGAAAGCACCTACGGCAATTACCATTACTACAGCAAATACGCCAAATACCCTTGCCCCATTTAACTCGCCTGAAGTTCGTGGAAGAATTGCTTTAGGAGTGCTTGGAGTATTTGGAGTTACTGCTTTAGCAGGAGTTTTCGCAGTTAACGTTTGTTTTTCATTTTTCAAATCAAAGTGTTTTGCATACTCATTTTTGTGTTCTTTGTCAGTATAGGCAATATGAGTCGCAACTAATTTTTCGCCGTCTTTCAAAGTATTCGCTTTGTAGTTATAAACCGCTTTGAACTCATAAGTCATTTCGCCTGCTTTGTGTTCTGATTCGTCCGTACCTACAACAGTAACTTTTCCATTTTTATCAATTTTATGGAATTGTGTTACATAGTAGAATGTTTGACCGATATCTTCTTTAGGTACAGTTGCTTTTACTTCATCAATTAATGTTTGATCTTTCGTTGGATCAAATGTTTTTCCACCATCTTTTGTTACGAATAATGTTTCAATAGTTGGCAATTCAGGCACGACTGGACGAATCGTTTGTTCTTTATTCGTTAAGTCGTTGTGTTCTGCAACTTTTGCTCCATCTTTAATGAATAATTCTTCCGTAAATACGTAAGAGACAGTATTGTCATCTTTTGAAGTATCTACCATTTGCTTAATAACGTCTTCTGCTGTATCGCCTTCAGCTACAAAATCATGAGAACCTTCCCAAACAACTTTAGCATTGTCATAGTCGTCGTTAACGATTCTCCAAAGTTTGATTTTGTTTGTATATTCGACACCTTTTTCAACGTTAGTAATTGTAGCAACGTCTTGCATTGGTGTTTCTTTTGAAGGTGTAAATGTTTTTTCTCCGTCAACAGTAGCTTTTGTGCGGATAGTTGGCATTTCTTTAACTTTATTAGTTAAGAATAATTTGCTTAAATGAATCACATTTGAACCTTCATTGATTTTAGCTTCTGGTACAGTCAATGTTTTAATTGGTTCTTTTTGTCCGTCTTCAGTAATGGTAAATGTGTATTCACGTTTTTCAGCATCAAATTTGCTGTTAATGATTAAATCTTTAATTGTTTTGTAGCCTTCTGGCGCTTTCACTTCTGTTAATTCATAGTCACCATAAGGAACATTTTCAAATGCAAAGTAACCATCGTAACCGTCTTTATTTGTCACTGTTTTGGTACTGATTGTTTCGCCTTTTGTGTCATTGATTGGTGTTAATTTGAACTCGATTCCGTTGTAACCAGATTTTGTGCTACCTGATTTAGATTCTACATACTTAAAGCCATCTAACGTAAATTTCACGACATTTTCTTTAGAAACAGATTCTGTCGCAATCACTTGTGTGTCTTGATCTTTATATGTGATTTCAAATTCACGTTTTGTATTATCAATTTGGTAACCTTCTGGCGCTTTTGTTTCTTTCCAATAATATTTTCCTAAAGCTAAATGTTTAACACTTGCTTTTTGAAGTTTATCAGTCATTTCAAAAGCAATTTCGTCACCTTCTAATTTGTTTCCTTCCACATATTCTGGTTTAAACGCTTCTGACCATTTCACTGGAGTTCCGTCTTCGTGGAATAAGCCATATTGCGCACCGTTGAATGTCGCTTGCCCTTGTGTTTCTGAACCTGTTTCAGTGTCAACTTTTGTTAATACAGTTGATCCTGTCACTTCTTGATTCGTACCTTCAGTATTTTTTACAATAACCGCAGTTGTTTGATTCGCATATTCTATTTTTACTGTTACTGGTTTGAATGTGTTAGCAAACCCATTAGAAGCTGTTTTCTCCGTCACTACATAAGTACCTAATGGCAATTCTTTATTTGTTTCTGCATGTCCATTTACATCCGTTGTAACTGTTGCGACAACTTTTCCGTTTGCATCATTCTCATGGATTTCAAACACATTTCCTGCTAGAGAATAATTACCATTCCACATATCTTTACCAGATTCTACACCTGATTTTTCGATAATGATTTGTCCTTTTGCTTGTTTATTACGTTGTGTCAATGTAATTGTTTGACCTGCGACAATATCACCTTCTACTACATCAGAATCACCAATAACTGATCCTAATACATAAGGAGCAGGTACAGCAGTCTCAGTTGCTTTAACATGAACACCATTTAACACTTTAATTTTTGGTGATACTCCATTTTCGTCAGTAGTTACTTCTGTTTGAGTTGGTGCAGTTGAACCTGCTGGAAGATTACTATATTCTAATTTGAATCTTGTACCTGGTACTGGATTCCCTGTTTCTTTGTCGATTTTTTTGATTTGAAATTCGCCAAATGTTTTGATATTGAAATTTACTTCATATTTAGCTGGATCTTTAATTGCAGAAATGTATACACGTTGTGATCCTTGTTTTTCTAATGCAATTGGTGTTCCTTCCATATATGAACGCTTATATGAAACTTTACCATTTTGTATATTAGGGTCTGTTGGAGTAACAGTTACAGATTTTCCATCTGGAGCAACTGCCCAATTTACTTTTGCAGTATTTGAAATTTGTGTTTCAAATGAATTTAAATTAATAGCAGAATTTAATGTTTTAGATTCACCATAAGTTAAATCAATCGTTTTACCATCAAATTCTGGTCGTTGTTTATATTCCGCAATCTTTTGATATAACAATGCTTTTCGTTGTGCATAATTAGGGATACGAGGAATATCATTGACATGAATATCGTAAGGTAACAGTTCCCAAATAACTGATTGTGTGACAATACGATCATTTTCATTCGTATCTCCAGAAATGCCTAAATCCGGATTATTCCAAATAGCAGACGCAATTTGCGCATCTCTCGGAATATCACCAGCAGTTACTGCTTGGTAACCAGGATTATCGCTAGAAATAAATGGTACACCTGGTTGAACACAAAAAGTCATGATATCAATGCCACCATCATTTGGTTTCACTGCCATTGGCGCAGTAGCATCGCTCCATGCTTGACCATTACGAGTTCCGTACATCATGTAGACATTACTAGTATCATAGTAAACATTTCCTGTTTCTCCTGGTTTCATGGTAAATTCATCTGGCACAGCCGCCTGAACATTCCCACTGCCAAAACCAATCCCCACAATACTACACATTAAAAAAAGTGCCATCATTATGGGCTTAGATAGAAAAAATTTTTTTAACCAATCATTTATTTTTTTCACTGCATAATTCCCTCCTAAAAATTTGATAAAAAAAAGACACTAAAAAGATTTTTTAGCGTCTTAAAAAACAATATTAAAATGATTTAATACAAACTTTCTTAAATACGATGAGTAATAACCATAAAAAGCATAATGAGCCAGTTTCATTGTACTCGTCACCTCCTTGAAAATAATAGAAAAGACACATACAAAAAATATGTGTCTTTATATCTTATATTAATTTTTATTTTTCTATTGCAGCTACTCCCCATGTACCGCTGACTGGACAGTTATCAGCATAGTTATCAATCCATGCAGTTGCTTCCGCTTCAGTATCGAAAACATGTGTCCCTTGTACTATATTATAGCTAGTATCTAAACCTTCATATACGTCATACCAAACTGTATATTGCATTTCTACTGGTTTATCTGGATTTGTTGGTTGACTTGGATCGGTTGTTGAACCTCCTGTATTTCCTCCAGTTGATCCACCTTGATTTCCTTCGTTATTACCAGGATTAGATGGTGTTGTTTGTCCTCCACCAGTGTTTCCACCTGTTGAACCATTTTGATTATTATCTGGTTGTGTTGTGCCGCTATTGTTTTCTGGTGCGCTTGGCGTTGTTGTTCCAGCATTTCCAGTTGTTTGACCACCAGTTTGTGTGTTCCCTGTTACTGTGTTACCAGTTGAAGGTGTCGTCGTATTTTGAGTTACTGAATTAGTTGTATTATTGCTGGTTGTTCCTTGTGAAGTTGCCGGTTGTCCAACTGGTTTCGTTGAATCTACTTTATCTTGTGGCTTAATAACTGATTGTGCCACTGTTTCTCCTTTGTTGTTCTGAACAGTTGCTACATTTCCAGAGAAAATTAGTTTATTGCCTGCGTAGATTAAGTCTACATTCGCAATTTTGTTCATGTCTGCTAATTTTTGTACAGAAATGTTTGTTGCTTGGCTGATTCCACTTAGCGTATCTCCCCAAACAATCGTATATTCTTTTCCATTTGTTTTTGCAATATCTGCTGAGATTTGTTGGACTGTTCTTGGTGTCCACTCTGCTGCACTTACTTTCTCGTGAGCTGTTGCTAACGCAACTCCACCAACTGTTACTCCAAGAGCTAGTACTTTCATTAATTTCATATTCTTATTCCTTCTTTCATTTTGTTTTTATATTATATTTATATAATACTATTACTATTATATAATTACAACCATTTTATATTAGATTTTTTAATTTTTTTCTTTTATAATATCTTTAGTATGATTTTTATTAATTAATAGAACAAGGAGAAAACTATGGATACTAAAAACATCGCTGAAATAAAGCAATGGATGAATAATAATCTTGTTACTAAACAAGAAGCTCTAAAAATTACTGGACAATCTGCTCAAGGATTTCAACAATCTGTTCGTACTAATATGATTGTTCCTTTCTATGAGAGCAAGGATGGTAAAGGCCCTGCCATCGTACGCTTGTATTTAAAAAGCGATATAGAGACCTATGCTAAACAACTGAAAGCTAAAAAACAGAAACAACAATAAGTCGTTTCTGCTTCTTTATCGAAAAAACAATTTTATTATGGAGAATAACTATTATGAAGAAAAAATCCCTCATAATCCTATCACTCAGTATTGTACTGATATCTGTACTTATCATTGCTTTTTCTCTGTCGAAGAAAACAGAAACAAATAACCAATCAACCGTTGAATCTTCTTCCTCGGTTATTTCAGCTAATTATCGCTATCCATCTTTGTCGAAAGTCAAAGCCTGTCAAGGCGCGGATATTCAAGTTTTGGGGAAGACTCAAATTACTACTGTACTCTTCCAAGATAAAAATATTGCGGTTCTTTCCCCTGAATCTGGAGAAAAAATTCAGTTACCAATAAAAGTAACGGACAAAGAGAAAAATTTATTTGAAATTCCAGAACTGAAATATGCTCCAAAATCTCTAAAAATAGGGGATACTTTTGGCTTAGCAAAAAAAGAAGATTCTTATTTCGCTTATAGAGAAAAATGAGCATACTTTCACTTCTAATTATAACAAATTTTTTATAGAATGTTACGCTTTCATTCATAAAAGATCATTTTGGAGTCATAATCGTTTATTACTTACGAGGGAAGTACCCTCGTAAGATTTTTTATGAAAAGAAAGGAGAAAAAATGAAATTAGTTGTACTAGTAAATAACTAGCAAATCTCAATTACTTCCATAAGAAAGTAACTGAAATTTGTTAGTTATTTTCCTGTTTAAGTGAATTTCACACTCATTTTCCTTCCTTTAGATTTGCCATACGTCACAAAAACAGTAAAATCTCTTTTTCCATTTTCATGGATTTTTTCTATCAGAATTTCTCTCACATACTTCTTGTCGATCTTGCAAAAGAAATATCATGAAACCAACTAGTCCAAAAAAAATTAAAAAATACCCATTCATATAATCATCCGTTCTTTCCTTGTTTTTTGTTGATATATACGAATAACTGCATAAGCTACTGCATGTATCCTAATAAAGTAGACACATTTTTTGGTATACTATTAAATAAATAGACAGAAATTTTGAAAGGAATTTTTAATATGGTAAATAACAGAAAATCACCACGTAAATTTGACGAAGAGTTTAAAAAATCCATTGTAAAACTTCACGAAAGTGGTAAAACTCAAAATGCTTTAGCTAAGGAGTACGGCATTGCTCTTTCTTCAATTGCTCGTTGGGTCAAACAATATTCTGAAGTAAAAATGTTTGAATCATCCTTTTTCCACCTCTGCTATCTCCCATAATGGTCGTATTTTATAGAATTGCTTTATTTCACAGCTCATGGAACGAGTTCCTATGCCATAATCAAATATTGACGCGACATACCTTCTTCCAATTGGTAATAGACCTTCACTCGTTCAAATCGCTTCAAAAGACCGAAAAAACAACGTTTTTCTTTAGGTGAAAAATTCGCGATATATTGACTTACTGGAAGCTTTTGATCCTTTCTCTTCTTGATCTCAGCTAAAATGTCTTTCTCGAAACGACGAATCATTTTTTGCTCTTCCTGTAAATTGAAATTCTGACTAAACCCATCGACTAGAGGTCGATAATGATAACTTGTTCTCATGTTGTCACTTCCTTCTTTCGAGGAAGAACAAGGATAACTAATGGCTCAAAGATTTTTTTCGCAAGAATCCATTCATTGGCTTCTTTTTTGCTTGGACAGGAATAATACACACGTCCGGTATGTTTCCCCATAACCTTTACCATAGGCATTCACTCCTTCTCTTAATTACTTGTCTCGAAATGCTTTACGTATAACATATTCGTTATTGATTATTCGCTCTAAAGAGTCACAAGGATAAATTCTCTTGTTGTTTTTCTTTTGGTCTTCTTCTACGATCCACTGAAGTTTTTGAATCGTTTCCTCAGTGACCGCAATCTTGATCCTTTTTTTCTTTGTTCCCATATTCAGGTGTCCCCTTCTCTATTAGTAGGTGTCCCCTCTATTTTTAATATCTAAGCAGTTCGTAATTTCAATATTCGTACAACCTGCCCGTTTTGAGTGACATAATTTGGAGGAATCGCCTGGCTTCTTGATAATTCAGCCAACAACTGGCGATAACGTCTTTCTGACCACTTATGTTTCCTCTTTTGCAGAGAAACATATTCAGCCATTGAAATTTCCTTGCGTTTTCCAGATTCTAAAAAGCAAATCAATCGTTGAATTTCCGTCATTTGGACGCCTCCTAGTAAAAAATTTCTCTTGTTTACAAGTAAATCAAATAAAAGTTAGTGTTCGTTGTTAGGTGAAACGATAACCTGGCATGTTAGGTAAATGCTCAACCTGTGAAACACAAATCACTCGAAATGTTTCAAGTATCAGAAATCCTTCTGCTAACAGATAGTTACCAGAGTAACCCTTACCTGCGCTACTTATTTCTCCGCCATTTGCCTTCACAAAATCTCCCAAAGGTTCACTACGTCTTTAGGTACTGTCCTTCCAAACACGACCGTAGATTAGACAGCGAGAATATCTACGACTAGTAAGAAAACATTCATATCTCCTTCTAAATCTTTTACACCTCCTCATTTAGAAACCAGACGGTTTTCTTACACCCTTAAACTGTGTTCTTTTTATTCAGTTTTCAAGGATCAAAGTGTTCACAAGTAAAGAGATTTACTTGTAAACAAGAAAAATCTTTTCAAGGTTAGCTACGTTTCAACTTGTATGGACGAGATAAAAACAACAGTCCTTCTCGTTTCTTTTTCCGTTTCGCAATCACACAATTTCCTGCACCGACAACGGTTCGAGTGGAACGATAAAGCAAAGAAACTGGTCGGATTTTCTTTGTTTGACGATCAATAAATCGTCCGTCCCCTAAATTTGCCCAAACACTGTTGTCATAGAGCTTAATTGTGATTGCTTGCTGTTTCAGATCTTCTACTGTACAAAATTTCCCATACATTCCTTGACCTCCTTTAAATAAAAAAGTGTCAAATCATTGTTCCACTTGTTGTCGAACAATGTGGAACTCAACAAAAAAGAGAGAGACTAGCTACTACCTTCAAAGATAATAACAGTCTCTCTCTTTATGCCACCAGAGCCTTCCTCACAACACGAAAATAATATACGCACTGTACCTGATAAAATTAGATACACTACTCCATAAACTTTTAATAAAACTAATACAAGTACAAAAGACATGATTGTTCATTACTACAAATTTATGGTATTATTGTTCACGTTGCAGGAAGCCCCTGCGGCAAAAAGGAGCAGCACCGTTAGTCTCTGTAACGGTCGGGGTAGAAATCGATGACCTTTGAAAGAGTTGGCGCTCTTTCTCAGCGAGATTTCTAAACCACTCCTTTTTTTGTTGAGCTCTACATTGCACAGCAACAAAAAAAGTATATTTACTTTTAATTTCATTTCAATTAGGAAATTTCTAAAAAAACGATAACATATTCATTCACAATGCGCAAATAAATTTGCTATTTTTATTTTCCACATTTGAAAAAGTCGATAACAGTAGGCTTGCATCCTCCTCTACTCACAAAATGATTTACTCATGAATAAATTTGAACAGCTGCTCGATCAATTGACAAATTAAGTATGGCATATTTATTTTCGTTTGAGAACCCCAAAAAACCTTAAAAAAAACAGGGAAAATGCCTGAAATGTTTATACTAAATTTTTATTAAGGGTACTTGACAAATGAAAATAAAGCGCTTTACCCATAAAGATCTTTACAAATATAGCATATCACAAAATATTTTAGCGAACAAGAGTTCGTTTTTCTTGTAACATTACAATTACGAATTATAGTTGTAACATTCGTAATATTTGAAATGTATTTAAAATCAATCCAGACGTTTCTTCACCTTCTTTCCCTTCTTGAATCCTACACGTTCACGATAACGGTAATAGTCATCTTGTAATTTTAACAATTCCTCATAGATCTCCCCCATACTTCGGCTAGAAGCCAAACTCAAAGCATAAATAAACGACGCAGGTAATGTCTCTACCGAACGCTCCCTTGTTACCCAACTAGCCACCGTACCTTGATTAAAACCATAAAGTTCACAAAACTGCTCCACTGGCATACCTAAATACCGCAAGATATACACGTTTACCGCATGAGAATACACATACAACTTCATAGACATAAAAACCCCTCCTTCAGATAGCTACACATCATTACATACGTAATAATAGCATATAACTAGCAAACAAAAGAAAGAGAAACAGCAAAAGACCAAGAAACACTCGCAGATATAACACAGACTAACTAGACTAAGAAAACCTCTAGAAGTATCAAAGATATATTGTAAAAGGCAATTGACGTCTTTTATTTTTTCAACCTGTATCGACTTCAAATAACCTGATTCCTTGGGCTTCTTTCTCAGGGATTAGTTGTTGGATTGTACTTGTCCATTCATCGATGGTTAGCTTAAACTGCGCAATGATTCCTTGAATAAAGGCTTCTTTGGCTTCTTTCTTCGCTTGGATCAAACTTGCGACTAACACACGTACTGAAGCAAGTAAAAGTCCGCCACTACGCCCTTTTTTGACATGGTAGAACACTTTGTGTTCTTGTTTTAAAGAACTTAATGCACGATCCAGACTGCTTAGTGGCATATTTAATTGTTCCGCCAATTCTTTTTTAGACAGTTTCAAATAAGGCATACGAAGATCACTTTTTTCGCTCAAATAGCGCATGATGTCTTCTTGCCATTCATGTTTATGACTATATTCTCGTTGCTCACGTGGTTTCTTGAACTTCCACCACCCACGACGTTGGATAAACAACTCGCTTTCTTGAATGTCTGAAGCGATCCATTCTTGGCATAATTCCAAAATAAAGTCACGATTGGCGGCTTGATAATTGCCAGAATACGCACTTTTGACAATCTTTCGCACTTCGCCTTCAGACAACGGCTCATTTAAGCGTTCGTTAAACTCAAACATGTTATACTCACAGGTTTCTTGTCCGTAACCAGAAGAATAATAAGCCAAAGAGAGTGTAAAAATCACGTTATTCCGTCCTAAACGACCTTCTCCCCCGATAATATCTGCTTTTCGTAGCAACAAATCAAACCAAGGCTCATCGATTTGGCGATACTCTTTTTTCTCAGGAAAAACAATCAATTTAGCGTTTCTTTCTGCTTCAGTTTTTTGGTTAGACGCCATTTTCATTGACCAATTCAACCAATCAGAAAAAGAATATTGATTTTCTAGCTCACAAAATACGATATTTTGGTGGTTTGGGAATCGAGCAATCCCAAAATGGTTACAACCTACATCGATACCTGGTAATTGGTTAGCTAATTGTGTCCGAATCGTTGTAGAAATACGCTTTGCCACTTCAATAACTTTGAAATTACTCTTTTTCGTCACATAAGCAGGTGTTTTTAACACAAAGTAAACTTGATAGCCATGATCCGATTCTAAAATCATTGTTGGCATATACCCTAATTCATCTACACAAGCTAAGAAAATTTCTCCTTGATGGTTTTCTTTAGAATCGATATCCACGACGAAAGTATTGATTTGGCTTAAATTATTTTCTGAGTGTCCTTTGACAACCGAACGGTTTTCGTCTGTATAAGTCCCATAGCGATAAACGTTTGGTGTCCAATGGGTCAGTTTTGACTGATTTTCTAAAATCGCTTCTTCAGACGTAATAACCATGCCACGTCCTGCGTTCATCAATTGTTTGCTGCGGTACGCAAAGATAGCACCATTCCTACTGGTATTCTCATAACCGACAGGCTTCATGGTGCTGTTTCGATATTTGTATGTACGAATGCCTTGTTTTAGCAAAACTCTATAGCATTGATCTAAGTTTTCCATCCTAAAATTTCCTCCGAATTGTATTGAAAAAGAGAACACATGCCAATTTAAAAAATGGTTCTGTGTTCTCTTTCAATATTCGGCTTAAATTCCTAGAAAAACCTAGAAAAATGTCGCTTTATCTATTGAACTGCTCGCTCTAAATGTGCTATAATTTAAGCACATTTGTAAAACAACTAAGTGGTTTGCGAGACCACTTAATTATTTATTGAGACGAGCGCGAACACATGAGTCTGTTTCATGTGATTCAGAAATAATTGATCCGACCAAAGTCAATTATTTCCGTCTCTCTTTTTTTATGTATTTTTTTCATTAATGACAGTATCACATTCAGAATAAAATTGTAAACCATCAAATTTAATTTTATTATACTATCTAAATTTTTTTTAGATAGTTCTTTTTTATTTATATATACAAATAGTACAATATACAAATAGTATAATATACAAATAGTATAATATACAAATAGTATAATATACAAATAGTATAATATACAAATAATATTTCCTTATTTTTAAGGGTTTTTTATTAGGTTCATAAAATAATTTAAGTATACAAATAGTACAATATACAAATAGTATAATATACAAATAGTACAATATACAAATAGTAAATTTGCAAAAATATTTATTGTAGTAAGAAATTATCTATGTTAAAATAATTTATGTAGTAAAAAAATATCGTTAGGAGCGGATAAATATGGCTAAAAAAATCGTATTTGGAAATTTCAAAGGTGGGGTAGGTAAAACAACAAACTCAGTTATGTTTGGTTATGAATCAGCAAAAAAAGGAAAAAAAGTATTACTATGTGATCTAGATCCCCAGTCAAATTCTACTCAATTACTTAATAGAACTTATACTAGATTACACAATGCTGAAATGCCTAATGAAAAAACCATGATGGTAGCAATTCAAGAAGAAGATTTATCAAGTGCAATAGTCAATATTATGCCAAATCTTGACTTATTACCATCACACAAAGACTTCGTTGACTATCCTGACTATATGGAACTTGTTTATCCACCGACCATTGACCATTATAAAGAACAAAGAATAGCTCATTTTGGAAAGCTTCTCAAAGAGATTGAGAAAAATTATGACTTTATCATTATTGATTGTCCACCAACTATATCTTTGTACACCAATACAGCTTTATATACATCGGATTTCTTAATTATCGTTTTACAAACTCAGCAACGTTCTCTAGATGGAGCAGAAGCCTTTTGGGAATATGCTCAAACTTTTTATGATAAGTATCCTACAGTAGATTTTGATATTGCTGGTGTATTACCAGTATTAATGAAAAATGATTCTGGAGTAGATAATCAAATAATTAAAGATGCTTTAGAAAGTTTTGGTGAGAAATATGTCTTTGCTCATATAGTTAGACACATGGAGCGTTTAAAAGGTTATGATAGAACAGGAATCGCTGACAAAGATTTCACAGATAAATGGGATTTTCATGATATTAAATTGCATGATTTTTATTCTGAAATTACTGACGAATTTCTTCAACGAATAGGAGAGTAATTATGGTTAAACAATTTAAAAAAGATCCTTCACGTAAAAAAATTACACGAGAAATTCCAGAAACAGAAACTTCTAAACCAAAAAAAACATTTAGTATTGATGATTTTGTAGAACAGCACAAACAAGAAAGTCAAACAACCGATAATACAAAAGAAAGAAAAGTTGGAAGACCTAAAAAAAATAAAGTCTATGGAACAATTAGGATTCAAAAATATAATGTTAATCGAGTAAATGCATTACAGAATACCTTAGACTATGAAACACAAGACGATTTAGTTGCTAGTTTATTAGATAGACTAGAAAATTCTATGTCTCAAGAACAACGGTTAATGTTTGATATGTATATGAAAACTTATGAGGCGCGCAATAAGAAAAAAGAAAACAAATAATATTTGTATATTTTACTACTAATAGTATAATATACAAATAGTAAAAAAGATTACTTTGCTATATTTGCAAACTTCACATTACTTTGCTATACTTAAAACAAGAAAAAGGAGCTGTGCACTAACATAGCCCCATGTAGAACCGTTAAAAAGACGGTGGCAGTTTAATAGTTCTTATTTTAAACCATCTTGCTAGCCAAAGCGAAAGATGGTTTATTTTTTATTGTCGTTTTTGATAGCTAAAACTAACATCGCAAATGCAATCATTAGCTGTAGCGCCTCAAACACTGACAACTCAGGCTCTCCTTTCCTTAGATTTGATACTTACACACATAAGCACCACCTCCTAGAATGGATTGCCACCATCTTTTCACTTTTCTACCGCTCAATTATAGCATATCTAACTCTTCATGACATTGCTATTCATTAACGAACAACAACCGCATATTTACGAGCATTATAGATATTCTCGAATGTCGTACGACTCATCCAATAAGAACCACTGATTGGATCAGATACATGTACCTGATTACTTCCTTTATTGTAACCGTCCAATGTCACTGCATGATTATTATTCACTGCTGCACCAAAACTCCAATTTCCCCAACGAACTGGTTGGAAATTAATCGTAACCCATGCAACCACAGGATTTCCGTTCTTCACTTCATTCAACAACGTATTCATAGAACTTCCTGAAATGTTTTGTACATTCCCATATTTTTGTCCCCAAGTAGTCAGTGGGGCAGGATAGATAGCAGAATATGTCCATGAATTTTCGACAAACGGACTACCAACAAATCCATTATTCGGATTTCCATTCGGTGACTTAGGTATCGTGTTCAAGAATTGTCTCAAACTCCAGTTTGTCAACTTTCCTTTATATTGCAAAGCTTGTAAGAGAGAAGCTCCTTCACAACCACTTGGCGCACCTAAAGCATACTGATTATAATTTTTTACACCTAACAATCTGTAATCATCATTACTTGGTTGTCCATTTCCAACTGCATACCAACCTACACCTTCATATTTCCAACCTTGTTTGGTAATCACACGTTTTTCGTTCTCATCTAGCGTATAATGGTGCCAATTAACTTTTTTATTGTACAAACGACTGACTGGAATCCCATTCGCTCCTTTGTACGAGTACCAACCAATTCCTTCATATGTCCAGCCTTGTTTTGTAATGCTATCTCGCTCTTTCGCATTTAACGTATAGAAATGCTCGCCGTTATAGCGATTGTATAAGCGATAAACTGGATCACCACTTGTGGGCGCCTGCCAACCAATTCCTTCATAATTCCAACCGATTTTTCTCAAATGATCTCGTTCTCCAGTATCTCGTGTGTAAAAATGTTCTCCACTATTAGGGTTGAATAGACGATACATAGGAATTGTTTTAACTGCAGCTCTTGCACTACGGCTCATCGAACCATCCATTAGTGCTTCTTTTGGTGCTTGTGTTGCATTCGCTTCACTTTGTCCTGCCTTTTCTGGTGCTTCCAGTGTAACTTCTTGTCCATTAATAATTGCTGTTTTTGGTTGTTCTACATTACTTGTCTCGTTAGTAGTTGTTGTTTCCATTGAAGATTGTGTCTCACTGGTCACTTGTGTATCTTCAGTAGAAATCATCGTTTCTTCAGTAACAACTGTCGAATTTTCTGTGTTTATTTCCTCTGCAGATATAGATTCTCCTACACTAATACTAGTCAATATACTGATACTTGCTAACAAAAAAAGATAACGCTTCATTGTCTCCTCCTGATAAAATTAATTTCACAATAAAATTATACCGACTAAAAAAAACGTATTCAATATTTATGAAGAAAAACAAAAAAACTTCTGCCCATAATTGAACAGAAGACTGCAAAAAATATTCAAACGGTTAGGAGTGGGAACAACGACAGAAATATCGTTGACGATAAAAGTATATCAAACATTCTAAAACACTGCAATATCTCTTACATGCCTAAAAATCAACTGATTACTTACTTTCGTGGATTTCATAGAATCATCGCTCAAAGGAATCTACACATCATAATTTATCTTGTTCACCCAACTATACAGCTAATTAATTCAAAATGATCTTAGAATCGTCGCGTGAACACATTTTTTTAACGCTATTAAACCATTCCTTTTGATAATATTATTTTTCATCATTTTTTATCTTCCTTGCTTCATTTGTTATACCATATCTCATCCTGTATCTCCTAAATGTTCTGCGATTAATCCCTGTTTTTTCTTCCACTTCTTTGTCTGTAGATCCTTCTAAAAATAATTCAAATGCAAGCTGAAGGCGTGGATCATTTTCTCTATATTTAGGCTTCCCTCCTTTATATTTTCCTTTAGCCTTAGCAAGCACAATTCCCTGTTGCTGCGTTTCACGAATATATCGGCGCTCTTCTTCCGCCTGGTACTTATACAGTTCGATAATTAGATTATTGAGTAGGCGACGCAAATTATCATCAGTTATACCTGTTAACGCTGGTAAGTTCAAAACTTCCAGTGTAGCTTTCTTCAACTGAATCAAATTCATCGTTTCTGTTAACTCTTTATTATTTCGTCCAAGACGTTTTAATTCTGTTACAACGACAATGTCACCTTCACGAATAAATTTCATCATTTTTTGAAATCCATCACGATTAGTATCTTTTCCACTTGCCTTATCAGTAAAAATTTTATCACACTCTGATAACAATTCTAATTGTCGATCTAAATTTTGATCTAAGCTACTTACTCGAGCATATCCAATTTTTGCCATAGAAAAATTCTCCTCTAAAATAAAAAAATTACTTTATTTTAAAAATCCTGTTGCCCAACTCTGTTGACCTCTTAGAAATCCAAGTATATCATGAACACACTAAAAGTCCAACAGGGTATACTCTGTTGGACTTTATAAAGTGGGACTTTTTGACTTAATTATTTGGACTACTGAAAGATTTGTGGAATGAAGAATCAAAAAAGAGGAAGAAACTTTTAAGTTTCTTCCCCCACTTCAAGTTTTTATAGAATTTTGTCATGACTACCTGTTCTAACTAACGTAAGAATTAGTTTTTTACCATCTATTTTATAAATAAGCAACCAATCTGACTGTACGTGTAATTCTCTAAAACCTTTCCAGTTGCCTTGAAGAGCATGATCTTTATATTTCGTTCTCAATACTTCTTGCTCTTGATTAACTAACAGATTAATCACTTTTCTAAATTCTGTTTCATTGTAATGCTTTTTCATCATTCGTTTATAATCACGTTTGAAACTTGGTGTAAACTCAATCGCCAGCATTTAATTTCTCCATCAACTCATCTACAGAAGAAACTTTTGTAGTAATACCATTTTCTGCTTCATATCTAGCTATGATATCTTCTCTAGGTTCATTACCTGGTTGAAAAGGTAATTTTCTCTCCCGTACACTTTGCTTCAGAAAAACAATGACTGCAGTTGATAAGTCCATCCCGATTTCTTCGTAAACTTCTCTCGCTTGTTCTTTTAATTCATCATCAATTCGAATACTTAGTCTTGACACCTTATCACTCCCTTTAATAATTATATTATATCACAAATCAAACACGTTGTACACACATTGTATGTACAACGTATGTACATAGTAAACCTAAAAACGTATATTGAATAATCAATACTTGCCACTCAACCTAATATAAGAGTACAACGAATGAAAAAAAGACAAGCCTATTCGCAGTAGGCTTGTCTTTGTGCTTCTATTGTACAAAATCTTCACATTTCGCAATTGTATTATAGCATTTCTACCTCAAATGCACAAATTAAATATTCGTTTATAACTATAACTTCTTATTTACTTGTTTTTCTTATTATAAATGGACGTTTACGATTTTCTTGTTTCTTTTGATTAGAAGTTACAATATTCTCTTCCTTTGGTATAGTGATATAGTCTGTCTTTTTGAACCCTTTCGCAACTTTTTTCAAAAAAAATGGTTTAAATTTCGGTTGAGTGAAAGTTACTTCTTTATTCAATTCTGTCGGTTTATAGACTTGAATAATTAATAAATGGTACTTTTTACCTTTAACAGAAAAGATCACAATATCTCCTACGCCAATTTTCTTATGAATAGTTGGCGGTGCTTTAAAATAAACCTTTTGCTTAGTTTTGTGTAAGGTTTTATCTCTCAATTCTAAAAATAGCCCTTCAAAAATTGTCTTTTTGTTTATTAATCGTATTTTAGGTAGCTTTTCTCCTTTTTTTACAGGGAGAATACTCGGTGCTTTATTAAAAATTTTACTAATAATCGCAGTATACTTATTTTCTTCTTCTTCAGATCTACCTGTAATGATGTTTTTTACATAAACTAATTGACCATCTTTAGAATACACAAGCATTCCCTTTTGAATCTTTTTTTCTAGTTTTTTAGCTACACGAAAAGTAAATATCTTATTTTTTAAGTAGACGGAATCATTTATCCTTCCATGTGCTGGCTGAACATGAACAGCTTCCACTAACAACTAGTTCACTTCCTCTTCATTTAATATATTGACTTCTTATATTGGCAATTTCTCCAATGATATACTATGAAAAAAACTATGTATAAACATAACCTCTAAAATTGCTTTAGAAACAAAAAAATGCTATCGTAAACTTACTACGTCTTGAGTATAACATCTATATGTCAAATGAAAAAGATAGGTATTGCTTAAAACTTCATTACTAAGCAGTACCTATCTTTTTTATTATTTTACATATTTTATCTGAAGATTTTTCAATGACTTCTTACAATTTCTCGGTAGTTCTTCTACAACATATACATCCCACGAACAAAATAAGTAAATCATTGTTCCTGCAGACAAAATAACTTTCCATTCGATGGATAAAAAGCTAATCCAAATACCTACTGTTAATATAAGCATTGCTAAATTACTATTTATTTTCTTCATCTTGATTTCTCTCCATTCTCTTGTTAGAATGGGCGTGGATAGTAGATTGTTGGGGGTTACTTTTTACGGAAGTAACCTCTATTTTTACGCCCTTGATTAGTTTTGAACCCTAGAATTTCCTGTTTGATAGTCAATGACATAACCTTCCTGCGTGTTATGAATATAAACATTGAAAGAAAGTCCATTATCTTCTATACTTTGCGCTTCCATTTGTACACCTCTAGCAACCAGTTCATTTCCTCGAAAATCTGGTCTCACTCGATAGCGAACATGATTTCCTGTTCTTCGTAAATATTCTGCCACTTTGTTTTCATACTCTACCATTGCAGGAGTGTTGAACGAGCGTGTACCTGTCATTAAATTTCTTGGATTATTATTTTCTCCAGTCAACTGGTAACCAATCAAATGGCAACGATTGTATAGATAATCACCATTCTTCATCTTCTTTTGTTTCCAACCTGTTGGTTTGATATATAATCGTTCCCTTTCTTCAGTCGGCATCATACTTTTGTGCAACATAGCATTCGCTTCACCTACTCGGTTTAGTGAATCTAAATCAGAAAATACTTGCCAATTCCCCTTATCTAGAGACAAGTCTTTCGAAGAAAAAGTTGGCTTATTATGATTTTTTACTTCTACTTGATCTGAAGTATGTTCCACTTTTTTATCAGATAACTCGTTAAATGTTTGATCGACAATCGAAGTGATTTGCCTTACTTCTTGTGGCTGAAATACACCAATTCCAATACCTATCGCACCAATAAATACGACAATGCCTGAAATAATTTTTTTCAAAACTACTCTCCTTCTGTTTTTATTTCTTCAAAATGCGTCGTTCCTTTTACCAAAGCATATTTCTTTTTGCACTTTAAGCATTCCCAAACATACGTATCATAAAAATGCCCATTTTTCATATAAGTTTTGTGTTTCGCTAATTCAGAACAATCACATTTTACATAAGTTGGTGGCCAGCAATGTGCCTTATTAAAATAATCTACAGGAATATAATTTCTTCCCCAAAAACACTCTCGATTTGAAAACATAAATATTCTCCTTTCATCTATTTTTCAAACTCAATAGAAACCTTTCGACTCGAAAATGGGGATCGAATGAGTTCAATCGTTCGAGGATAAGCATGATTATCTTCTGAAGAATATGAAAGTTGCATGGAGTACTTCTTTTTCATAAAGCTTTGAGTAGACTTTTCTATTTCAAAATCATCAATTTTATGTTGCCTTTTTAGTGTCGATAGCTCTTGATTCAAATTTCCATCAAATAAATAATCATCTATACGAATTGCTGAGAAAAAAACAGCTAAATATAAAACAAAAATTAAACTGATTTTTTTGTAGTTTTTCATAAATTATTTTCCTCCTTTATATTATGACAAGAAGAAAAAATTCTTGTCATAATACTTCTTTTTAACTAATTCAAAGCTCGGAGTTTTGATCTATCCCTGTCTCCTGATAAAAATTTAAATCTTCGTATTCTTTGATATTTTTGGATAAAATTTTAGGCTCAAATGTTCTTTCATCAATCACAATTTCAATTTCTTCTTTTACGTTCCCTTCAAAAACTGTCGCACTTTCGCTTAGAAAATTATCAAACCAGATAATTCTATTCTTTGTAATACTAAAATAATTTCTAATTCCATCTGTCGTCCAAAAACAGATTACTTTTGAATTTTTCAATGATTCAGGGAGTTCAAAAACCTCCAAATCACGTTCGTCGACAATTGCTACATCAGAATCAGGAATCAATAGTATCCCATCATCCGTAGCTTCTAATTTTCTTAATATTTCTTTGATTGAATAAGTTTCTTTCATTATTTTTCCTCCTAGCATTTCTTATCAATTAACTTACAAACACATTATAGCATACCTACTATAGTATGTATACCATAACATTGATTTTTTATAGTGGGAATGCTATATTTTTACTAAGGAGTGAATAAAACATGGAAATTAAAACAGAGGAAGAAATTCAAGAATGGATTTATAATAATTTAGTAGATAAAAGAAAAGGTGCTGAAATAACTGGGCAATCAGTTAAAGCTTTTGAACAATCCGTTCGTTTAAAGTACATCCAACCTTTTTATGAAAATGAAGGAAAAGGAAGTGCTAAAATCAAACTTTATAAAAGATCAGATTTAGAATTATATGCAAAAAATAAAAGAAAGTAAAAAGAAGGCAATAAGTACTATGCCTTCTTTTTATACATTTACATTCCCATTTCTATTTCTTCTTCACTACTTTCCTCGGTAGAGTAGTTCATTTCTTCGTCTTCCATAATTTCTTCATCTGTTGAATGCCTATCTGTCTTTTTACTTAGTGAACATTCGATTTCTGTATTAATTCGAGTTTGTTCTGCTACTTTTTCTTTTAATTCCTCTTCTTGCGGGAAAGACTGACCAAATTGTTGTTTGGCTATTTCTAACTTTTCTTCTGTTTCCTTTAGTTGTTCTTGTTTTTCTAAGACCCGTTCAGGCAATTTTTGGACAATATTTTCAATTCGACGAACCATACCAATACCCGCTTGTGGATCAATCAACGTTGTATATTGTCCACCTTCAGATTGCAATTTCATTTCAAGCTTTCCATACTGCATTTCGCTACGTTTTAGATGGATACTAAAACCTTGATAAGCACCCACTTCTACAAATTCTTCAGAACGATTATAAGCTTGGCACAACTGTTCAAGCTTTTGCGTAGCTTCCGTTCGAGAATCATAAGTCATGTTCAATAATTGAACTTGAAATTCATTATTAGAATATTGTTTTGACAATTCGATATCTTTTTCCAATTGGGTAATCGAATGTTTAATTTCTTGCATTTTTTTCGGATAATTTTGTTCTACATTTCTTTTTAGACTTTCTTGTTCATTCAAGAAAGCAGATTGCAACATCCGCAAACGGCTAATCTCATTGTCCAATTTCATCTTCTCTGCAATCAATGGATTACCTGTTGCTAATGCCTTAACTTCTGAGGCATCTAGTACCGTTTCAGACAATTCATCAACACTTCGAGAAATAGCTTTACCAGACATCACTTGAGAGATATACGTTTGCTTTTGTTCCTGGATCTGCCACAAAAAGCTATCAAATGTTCCTTTGGTCACATAACGGAAGATTTGAATTTCTTTATTTTCATTGCCTTGTCGAATGATTCTTCCATCACGTTGTTGGATATCTGAAGGACGCCAAGGACAATCAATGTGGTGTGCCGCAATTAATTTGTTTTGGACATTCGTTCCTGTCCCAACCTTACTTGTGCTTCCCAACATAATGCGAATCAAGCCTTTTCTCATTTTCTCAAACATCGCTTCTCGTTGTTTATCATTTTTAGCGTCATGAATAAACACAATCTCTTCTTCTGGGATTCCCTTATCCATCAATAATCGTTTCATTTCATCATAAACATTAAATTTTTTTGGATTTGGTGTACCAGAATCAGAAAAAATCATTTGCGTGGAACGAGCTGCTTCTGTTTCTTTCCAAATCGCAAATACTTTATTGGCACAAGTAGCTAATTTTGTTTTCTTTAATTCTTCAGAATCATATTTTTCTTCATCATAGTCTTCCAATAAACGTGGATCTAAAGCCATGAGTTTTGCTTCATTCGTGATTTTCAACATATTGTCTTCTTCTGGCATTACTTTTTTTTCACGTACTGCCATCGCACGATCACCAAGTTCTTCCACCTTATCTTTTTGATACTGAATTGGTTCAGTGACAACAATTTGTGCTTTTCCAGTTTTTAATTTAGGCACAGGAAGTTTTAACATATCAGGTGTTTGGATATCCGCTACCAAATTAAACATAGTCATCAATTCAGGTAAGTTGTGAAATTTAGCAAAACGATTCTTCATCTGATAACCACTACCTTCAGGATTAATCTCTAAAGAAGAAATAATCTCGCCAAAAGTAGAAGCCCATGCGTCAAAATGACTGACACCATATGCTTCTAATATATCGGGTTGAAGATATTTCTGCATTGTAAACATTTCAGACATCGAGTTGGAAATCGGCGTCCCTGTCGCAAAAACAACCCCTCGTTGATTATTTTCTTCTAACAGATATTTGACCTTCATTTCCATATCACTGGCACGTAAACTATTGGAAGAGTTCACTCCTGCCACATTGGATAGTTTCGTATAAGAATAAAGGTTCTTATAAACATGCGCCTCGTCAACAAATAAGAAGTCCACTCCTAAATCTTCAAAATAAATCATATGATCTTTCTTATCTTGTTTATTTAATTTCTCAAGTCTTTCGTTTAATCGTTTTTCAAAAGAAATCATCTGTTTGATTGACCAAGATTCTTCTTCGTTATTCATTTGATATTCCGCAACTGCTTCAGAAACTCGATCAATTTCTTCTTGTAACATTTTCTTTTGCCGTTCTGGCGATAACGTGATTTTTTCAAATTGACTATGACCAATAATAACGGCGTCATATTCTCCTACTGCAATTCGAGAAACAAACTCTTTGCGTTTACTTTTTTCAAAATCTTTTTTTGTGGTAATCAATACTTTTTTGGCAGGATAAAAGCGCAATAATTCTGTCCCAAAATCTCCCACTAAATGATTAGGCACAACGTACAATGGTTTCTTGATCAGTCCATGTTCTTTCATCATCATTCCTGCTGTAATCATGGAAAGTGTTTTTCCTGCCCCTACAGAATGTGCCATTAACGCTCTTCCTTCATGTAGGATACGCGCGACCACATTTTGTTGCGCAGGGCGTAAAGTGATTTTTTGATTCAAACCAGGAAACTCTAGTTGGCTGCCATCATAAGTCCTCGGCACAATTCGATTGAACCGTTCTTCATAGATTGCATGTAATTCTTCCAATACCTCACTATGATTCATCACCCAACTTTTAAAGGTTTCTTGTAGCTCTTCTTGTTTCGTACGTGCATACATCGTTTCTTTTGGATTGAGTTCGTATCGTTTCTTACCGTCATTATCAATCACTCGGTCTCGTACTTCCACTTTTAAAAGATTTAAACTATTTTCCAAAATCAAATACGCATTTGCACGCTTTGTCCCATATTTATTGGTTGTTAACGCATTTTCGTCTCTACTTTTTCCACGAATAAAATATTTAGAAGCATAGGAATCATACTCTAGTTGAATAATCCCGCTTCTCTGCATGTATTGAGGCGTTTCAAATAATTCATACATAAACGATTGATAAATCTCTTTTGGTATCCAAGTAGCTCCCAAAGAATAATCAATATCTCCAGCTTTTAATGGTGTTGGTTGTGATTGTTCAAGTGCTGACACGTTTTTTTGAAAAATTTCTGGATAAGATTCAATCGCTAATTTTGCTTCCACTAATTTCTGTTTGACATCTCCGCTGAGATATTCTTCACGTGTTTCCCAAACATTACCATAAATATCACCTTGATACTTCGTAGGATTGATAAAAATCGAATCCTCTAATTCGTCAATGATCGTTTCTTTGTCTTTTGGATAAATAGACATCATATAATCGAGATCTACTTTCATTTGTCGATTAATTGACAATTGTAGAGCTTCTTGAGCTGTATCTACTTGAGTGATTTCTTCTATTTGTCGAATCGTTGCTTGAAAGAAGATATCTCCCTTTCGAACTGTGCCATCTTCTTGAACCTCTTCAATCGACTTTAACAACGGATAATACTCATCACGATCAAATATTTTACCTACTTTATTTATCGAACCATAAGTAGCTACAAATCCATCATAACAAGCATTAAGCTGATTTAAAGAAGCTTGTAATTCTTCCTGTGTATATTCTGTATCTCGTTGTAACTCAATGACAGAAAGCAAAGCTTCTTTAATTTCAATCAATCGTTTCATTTGTTCTGTGGACTTTTTAGAACTCGCATACTTTTCTAATTCTCCAGCATCATTGAAGAAAATTTCGTCACCAATGACTCCATAATTGAACATTGGAATTTCTTTCTCTAACCCTTCTTTTTCTACCGAAACTAAATCAATCACTTCTGTTTCCGTTGAAATGGCTAATTGACCATTAAAATTCAAAAATGCTTGGTTTAAATAATCAATTAAGTCTCCTTCATGTGATTTGACTGTTAGGGTTTGTCCTCTGAAGTTCTTGACAGCTAATTCTCCTAAAACCATTTCTTTGTGTCGAATAAAATAATTATTCATACTTACTTCTGGTATTTCTGGATCTGTTCCAGTAAATACCCAGCTAGGAGAGTATTCTAATTCTCGTTCATAATTTTTTTGGAAGAAAAGAATATCTGTCACAACATCCGTTCCTGCAATCTTCTTAAACGCATTACTTGGTAAGCGAACAGCACCTAATAAATCAGCTTTTTCAGCATATTCTCTTCTAATAGAAGAATCTGATTTGTCCATTGTCGACATCGACGTAATAACTGCTACAATTCCGCCTTCTTTTGTGCTATCAAGGGCTTTTTTAATAAAGTAATCGTGAATCGCATATTTTTTAGAATAGTTTTCATCTTCAATTTTGAAGTTGTCAAAAGGAATATTACTAATGACTAAGTCAAATTTATCTTTATTTAAAGGAGTTTTCTCAAAACCTGTAATTTCAATATTCGCGTCAGGGTGCAATTGTTGCGCAATCTTTCCAGTAATTGGGTCTAATTCTACTCCATAAAGCGTGGAATTTTCTCTTATTGTTTTTGGCATAGCAGAAAAGAAATTCCCTGTTCCTGTAGAAGGATCTAAAATTGTGCCACCTTTAAAGCCCATTGCTTCAATTTTTTGATAAATTGCTTGAATAATACGTGGATCAGTATAATAAGCAGTCAATACACTTTCTCTAGCTGCTCGATAGTCCTCTGCAGATAACAAAACTTTCATCTGATTCCGTTCACTTAAATATTGGTCATCACGTTCATCAAAAATCGCTGCCAAACCACCCCAACCGACATATTTTGCAAGAACTTCTCGTTCTTTGTCAGTAGCGATTCGTCCAGGTATCTGACTAATTTCTTTCGATAACCGAATTGCTTCAAGATTTGCTTTGATTTTTTCTCTCGCTTTACTAGGATAAAATTGAGCAACGTCTATATTTTCAAAAGAAAAACCGTTTGTTTTATTCCGATAAATTTGTTCAAACATTGTTTCACCATGATTGATTGTCTCTTTTTTAGCTTCTATTTTCGGAATAAATGCTACTTCTGTCCCATATCCTTCAGTTATAACAGTTTTTTCTTCTGTTTTTATCTCTTCTAAATCAAATAGCGTTAATTCCTCTGCTTCAGTATCCATTTGGCTTAACTCTTCTTTAACTGATTCTTCTTTCTTTGATTGTACAAGTTTAAGTTCTTCTTCAGTTAGATACTCATTTTGACGAATTAACAAACCGATACGTTCCTCAACTTCCGACCATTTCATCACACGCTCATAATTTTCATCATTGATTCTTTTCTTAAATACAATTCCTTTTCTTGGACTACTAGCCAATATAGAAAAAGACCTTCCCTGCATCTTTAATGAAAAACTTGCCCATCCATACTCTTTTTTTAAATATTTTTCACGTTCTTTTTTAGACACAATCCTTTGATACGTTTGATAGATATTGATTTTTCCTTTTGATATATCTGTTCCCTTTTTCAAGGCATTTGTCAGTTCTTCTTCTGTAAAATCTGGAGTAATTTCTTCGTAATCATGATTTTTCTCAACAAAAAAAGACTCCGAAGATTGTTTTTCTTCCAAGTCTTTTATATCTATATTAGATTTTACCTCTATAGAATCTCGTTCATTGCGAGTTCGATTGCTTGTTCCCGAAATTGCGTTCGTATCTTCGACGCTTCCTCGAAATTCGCTTGTTGGGCTGATGTCAGTGGATTGGCTTCTTCCAACGCTTCCATCAATTCGCTTACTCTGTTCCACACTTTTTTGTTGATCTCGTGTCCCCACTTCATCAAATCGCCCTCGACTAGTTTGATTTGATACTCCACGGGATTCTCTTCCTGTAATTTGGCTACGGCTATTTTCCCGAATCTCCCCAGTGGATAATTGGGATACTCGACTTCTGGTATCAATTGACCTGTCTCGTTCTCGTAATATTTTAGACTCATGTTCATTCATCCTCTCTCTTTTATAAACTAAAATTTCTTTACTAATTAGTCGGTTTACTTTATTTGCATAATTCATTACTTTAAAAAAGTTAGGCAAACTTTGTAACATAGTGAATTCTTGTTCGGTTATATCAATTACTTCAGAACCAATACTCTTATTTTTTGCCAAAAATAAACCAATTTCTATAGATAGTCTACGAATATCTGGTTCTTCTGTAAAATCAACTGTTTCATCAATTAAATCTTCTATCTCTTGGCTAACTAAAAGATTCCAGTCGTTCTTTTCTAACGTATAATCTGGAAAATCAAGTTTTTTTCCATCTGTTTGAGAAAGATCAAAATAATGTTTTATATTTATTTTCCCTGTTGACTGGCTAAGAACAGCAATGGATTTTTCTCCTTTTTTAACAAATCGTCCTAATTTTTTCCACGTATCAAAATCAGCGATATGGGTAGCATTCGACTTCTGTCCGTAAATAAATATTTGCTCATAAATATCGTATTTATGAAACATCTGAACCTGATTAAAAAAATCAAATAAATTGTTCTTATCAGAAACAACCGTTTGGAATGTCTCCTTGAATAAGTTTCCTAATTCTTTGTACTTTTGATAATTCATAGTTTCCCTCCCATAAAGATAAAAGAAGGAGGAGCGGATACGCCCCTCCTTAGAAAAGGCGTACCCTTTTCTATTCAGTTTTTATCAAAAATCAATTTCTAATGAATAATCTAAGATTTGTTTCACTAATAAAAAGTCTTCACCTCTTAATCGATCAATAAACTCTTTACTCACAATTCGTTCAGTATCAAAACTATGAATCTGTGTCGCATTGATTCTTCCATGTATTTTGTATCCATGCAATGGAATATAACCAGAAAAATTATTTCCTCCTGAAGTAATTGGACACACAATAATATAATTCGTTTTACGATTATACGCATTGGAAGAAACAACCAGGGCTGGGTGTTTCCCCCTCATCTCTCTTCCAAAAGACGGCGTGAAATTCAACCATATAAGGTCACCTTGTTGCGGTTCATACATCCTTTTCTATCTCCTCCTGAGCTAAAAATTGCCATTCCTCATCTTCTGCTTTTTGAAAAGATTCATCTGATAAAAATGGATTTTTAATTTTTGGTGTAAAAATCAATCCACCATTTTTTGATTTATAGGTGACATACTCTGTTCCTGCTTCAACTTGATATTGTTTAGGAATTGAAATAGAGATTGAATTACCAACTTTTCTAGCTGTTACATGAATCATTCTGCATTCCCCCTGTTCGCCAAATATTTTACCACGTAAAATTAGATTTTACAACGTATTTTATCTGTGCTTACACAATTAAAGGTTATGCTCAATTGCATATTCCATTTCTTCATATGCTCGTTGATTCAAATAATGTTGAAGACTCCGGTCGCAACTTTTTCTTAGCTGATTCATTATCTTTTTTAATTCATACTCTTGGTTCTTTGGTTGATATCCGTTGTATCCTATTCTAGTTTGAACTTTAGATTTAGGTCGCTTAGATTCAATCTCATCATTTTTATTTCTCTCATGAAGTGGCAATTCTTCTGTTTGGCTAATGTCATAAACCAAAATTTCTATAAATTCTATATAACCCATTTCATCTCTTCGTGGCGCAACAATTCGTATACCATTTGAAAGTTCATCTTCTTTTACTTTGCGATTTTTCAATCTCCATTGCTGTGAACCATATACCAGAGTTGCTTCAGAATATTGTTCTAAAATTCGGCGCTGATTTCCTCTTGAAAAAGCATCTAAGTTACTATTTATTTTTTGTTTATCTTTCTTATACGAAACAGATTGTTTATCTTTTGAATCTGAAGAATATTGTTTCTCTTCATCATCTGAAAAAAATTGCTTATCTTCTGAACTGGAAAAATTTAGTGACTGAATGTCAGGCTTTTCTCCGCTATGAAATACTCTTCTTTGTTGTAACTTTTCATGAGTAAATACAGATACAGGTTCAAAAAAGATATCTCCATCTTTTTCTCGAATATACATCGCACGTTTGTTCTTCCCATTCAACTTCTGTTCATATTTCATTTGTTCAATCACTGAAGCTTTTCGTTCCTCTAATGTTTCATCTCGTTTTTGAAAATAGTCAGTTAATTGACTCATTGCTTCATCTATTTTTTTAGAAGTTTCTTCCTGAATAAATAATGACTTATTTTTTTGTTCGTGCATACTATCAGTCTCGTCAAAAGAAACAGATTCTAAAAAATCGTCATTGATTTCTTGGTATTCTTTATCAGAAATAGCTATAGATTCCTCCATCTCATCAGGAATCTGATCTTCGAGTGATTGTAAATCATTATATGCTTGATAAACTTCTTCTGATTGAAAGTTTTCTAATGAAGCGTCAGGTAAATCCGTTCGAATACAAGCCTGTTCTAATCGTAATTGCTCAATATCATCCGTACTTAGACTTCCCATTACTCGACCTTTTTGTTGTTGCTTCGCATACATTAATGCTTCTTTTAAAATAATATTTCCTATCCTCGCATACAAACCTTCTTTACCATAAATTTGATTATGAAAATAAGTCGGTTTATTTCGTGGATTGCCATAAGCTTCCTCATATTCGTCTGATACTTTTTGTAACAGTGGTAATAATCTTTCCATTGTTTTTTGACCATCTGTTTGTAGAAATAGATTCACTATTCGATCTAATTCTGGTTTGAAACCATGACGTTCTGCATAACCATATTTCCAATAGTTTTTCTTGCTAGGTAGCTTTTGATACAAATGTTCAAACAATTTTTCATATCGACCAGATAAAAAATCAGTGGAATGCTCTAAAGCAAGATTTTTTTGTTTTGCCAACAATTCTTCCATTTGAACCAACTGGTCTTTATTTTGTATTAGCTCATTCACAAATGTTCGTTTCGCAAAGTTGACATTTTTCTGTTTGAATTTTCCTTTAAATTGCCACCCTGTCTTTTCAATATCTGTCGGGTGTTCATAATAAATCCATTCTCTCGTAGGAAACTTTTCAACATAACCCACATGAATATGAATATGTCCTGTATTGTAATGAATAGCGGCAGACCATTCCCCTTTAAGTCCTTCTTTTTTTTCTAAAGATTCTACAGAAAGTCTTATCGCTTCTATCAATTTTTCATGATCTAATTCATTCGTTTTTTGATCTAAATATCCTTGTTTAATCAACCACTCATTACGAAAACTATAAACGATTGACCATAATGGTGATTCATTTTTTTGTGCTTCTGTAAAATATTCTTTTAAATATTTTACTTCTTCTATAGGTGCTTGGTCATGTCTTCGAGTAAATAGACTAGACGTTTTTAAAGGATCGTTCATGTAATCATTATAAGTCGCAAACATGGTCTCGCCAGCTCCATCGATTGCATTATAACTACCT
>NZ_JBIOMW010000005.1:0-15517 GCF_051711525.1 Enterococcus sp. DIV0901a
TTCACACCGCCCGTGCTTTAAGATATGGGGTATTGCATGGGGTCTATTTATATATTTATTAAGGTTTCATTAAGGACTTTAATGTAAGCGGTGAAAATACTCATAAATGTGGACAAAATTCCGAGCTATTTGCGTTTCTAGGTAGAGGGATAAAGCCCTTCACTCCAATAATAAACCTTTCTGGCTTTGGTTGTTTTTGGGTTGTTCATATATTGCTTCTTTCATTTTCGATTTTCCAATCTAATGTTTTTCCAAATTAATGCAAACACAACTCCTTTCTAAGAATATCCGAGCGGTTGGCAAAGCTCTGCTAATAAGCTTATGCAATGCTAACTCTCGGGCGTTCTGAAAGACTTGCTAACAACAAGCTTGTCTCTCCTTACTGTGGGTATGCTTTCGCTAAGCTCCCAAGTTAGCAGGTCTTTCAGAGCGCGGAAACGCTCTAACCTTTCGGCGGTTTGTCGCCCGCTTAGTGGTTTGTTGTGACGAGTTTCCAGCTTGCTTCTGACTTGCTGGGAGTTCCCATAATTCCTCTAAAAAAGCTTGCCTTCTCTCCCTTGTGGTTCTTGGCGCTGTCAGAAAGCTTTTTAGAGGAATTATGGGAGCTTAACGGCTCTAACGGGATCATATCCAATACAGTGGTTAGTGGAGCCTACCAACTTGCTTCTTGCTTGTTGGTGGTTGCCTAGTCCTTCCAAGAGCCTTGGGACGGCTAGGGAGCTTTCACGGCTCCAAAAATAACTTAGGAAAATTGGTGGGTTTTCCGGAGTTAAGTCTAAGAATAGGCTTCTAAAAAGGCTTTTAGATGTAATGGGAAGAGTTTTGCGAAAGCAAACACGTAAAGACGGGGCAACTTAGCTCCTCTTTGCGTTTCCAGATATTTATCCCAAATACTTATCCAAAATACATATACATGAGGAGTGTTGTTGCATTGAAACCGAGCGATAGATGGAAACAAATTAATGAGGAGTACGGCGGGGAGCGTATCCGAGACCGCCATAAGGCGCAAGGTGTAATAACAAACAGTAGGGAGCTATCCCTTGTCATACCTGCTGAATGGGCTGCAGAAGAAAGCAGAGAGAAGCTTTTGGAAGTGATCCATAATTTCTCATATCTATGGGAGCGTGAAGAGCTTAAGGAAGTGCCCAAAGCCGTTCCCTCTGATAACTACGGGAAAAGGACGGTCGCAATTTTCTTGCCTGCTTCTGAGATTGACCAACTGAAAGCCGATTTCAAAACCATTAAGCAGAGCTTTGCGCGCAAGAACGTGGTGTTAAGTCACTTATTACAGAGGCTTGATATTAACGCGCCTATAATGCCTCCACAAATGAAGCTTGGGACTACGAACCTATACCCTCCAGAACTTGTGGAGGTTGCCAAGCGCTTAGCTTCTATTCCGCTAGAGGAAATAGAGTCCTTGGAAAATGTATCAGAGTTTGAGTCTTTCAAAGCGAACTGCAAAGAAATATATGTATCTCCACATACACTACTGCAAAAATGCCGACAAAAGAAACTGTAATAAAGGAGTTTTTAACATTGTTGAATCTATTAACAAATGATGTAAACGAGCTTGCCAAAGCTTTTGATCTTAACGAGTCCGAGAAATACATAGTGGCAAACCTTTTGGATAAGATCAAAGCTTGCCGATCTCTCAAGCTAACCTTTTTAGCGGATCACTACGAGGAAAGCTTATCCGAGTTTTTGAAATCGAAAGAGTAAAGCACTAACTAAACATACTAATATGAAGGAGCCAACTATTATGGAAAACAATCAGAAAACAGTAAAAGAGTTATTAGAGGAATACAAAGCAGAGAAAGGTGTTCGCACGTGTCCCAAAGCAACCAAGGAAGAGCAGGAAACTCTTATCAGCTTTGATCCAATCACGCAAGAGTGGAGCATTTACACAACTGTTCCTACTACCATTTCTAAGATCGTTCGCGAAAACCTTATCACTGAAATTATGGAAGTGTACTACACAACCAAGACGGGGAAAACAATCTCAAGTCTGGAGGGCAAGTTGTTAAAAGCTCCTACATTATTCTCTACAACGCCTCGGAAAAAGGCGCAGAGTGACCTACTTTTAAACATGCGTTATAACAAAGATTTTTGAAAAAAACATGCGTGAGCGCAAAGGTTTTCGGGGTTGTAATAATTGCCCTAGGTGTTTACCTTCCAAGCCCTATATACCCCAAAAATAGCTGTCAGCGCAAAGGTTTTTATTTGAAATCTTTGTTATAGCAAACCATATCCAAGCACCACCAAAATAAACTAATGAAGGAGTTTTCCAATATGAATGAATATCAAACAGAACTATTTAACAATATCCAAAGCGCAGGACTTAGCGAGGTAAGCGCCTCGGCAATCCTTGAAAACAGCGGCGTTCTGGAAGCAATCGAACGACACGGCGCAGCAATCCCTTCTTTGGAAGAGTACAAACAAGCTGAAATTGAGGCGCTGGCAAGTGGTACGCCAATCACTTTGGCAATGAATGAGCTTATTGGCGGGTATAAACAGAAGTTTGATAGCCTTAGCAACGTCCGCCAAGAAGAGCTATTGGAAAAGATTGCTAGCCGCGTAGCACCTCCAGAGAATGCTTACCAAGAACGTGTGGAAGAGTTACAACAAGCCCTTGACAACGAGCTAGCTTCTGGCAGTGTCGAGCGCGCAACGTCAATCTATAATGAACTTGAGAGCCTTTCAGAAGCAGGCGCGTTGCCAAGCTATGAAAAACCAACTCCAACGCTTCCAAGTGACCAAGAAATTGCAAAAATGAGTGTTAGTCAAGTTTCTAAGCTATTGCATGACTTCCCAGAGCAATCCAGACACATTTTAGATATTATCAATGATTAATTTAATGGAGGTATGAAATTAGATGTATCAAATACCAATCTTAGGGCAATCAGTTGCCTTTTACAGCACCACAGAAATTCTAGGAACATTTACCAACACTGAGGAGCTAGAGCTTCCTTCTCTGGAAGTTATCCGTCACATGGTTTATGAAGAGGTTCTGGAGGTGCGGAAAGTGGCTAGCTTAGAGCGGATCGCAAAAGCTTGCGGGTATCGGAATAACACTCCTTTTTATGAATCTGAGATCCAAAACGCTTCTTACAGCACACTCCAACGAATCCATAACGGCTTGGCTAGCTTGGTTTTACATGGAGCCAATCTGCAAGAAGCCTTATTTCCCACACTGGATACGCTACGAGCTTGCGTTAGTCTTAAGGTAAAAGCTGTTAAAAAAGAGCATAAGATCGTTTTTGATAGCAAGCTAGCACGGCTGTTGGCACTCCCTCCATACTACTTATATAGCCTTAACCACCGCACGGCGAAATATGAGACTCTGGAGCAACTTGTCAAAGCGATTAATGACCTTTGAGACACCGCTAGACCTCTAAGACCAGACCAAAGACAGACACTTAAGAGACACAGAGAAGAGTTACTCTAAGCTATTGGAGTAGCTCTTTTTTAATGCCAAAGCCTTGCCCACGCCTGCTCCTTCTGCTTCACTATGTAATTTAATAGGTGTTAATATCGAGCGTTTTAAGCTATTTTATCCTATGGTTACCTTGATTTTAGATAAACAAGCGCTTAGAATGCTCGTATATAACACGTTATTCAATAGGTTTCCATGTAAGCGTTTCATAAGCTCCGAAAAGTGGGAAGCGATGTGTTATTGGGGCTTGACCGTAGGCGGAGCCAAGGTTTTGGGCAGATTTCTCCCTTGTATTGCGAGAAAAAAAGTCTTTGGTATAGACTTACAACCCTTTACACCGTCAATGTGCCCTAGGAAACCAATACAAGTGAGTTTGAGTTGTCGATCGGTCTAACTCGTGTAAACACCGCTTTTGCTTGTATGGGGAGGGTTGCTCTCAAACATGTTCCGCCCTAGCCTTTTGCTTTGTTTATACAGTCTGCTGGTAGCCACCACCATTTTCCTTGCGTTAACTACGATCACGCAGCGGCTGTCAAACCACGTGCCCACGGGTAGCCTTTGCGAGGTGTGGCGCCTACCTTTCCACGTCTTAGCATAAGCTCCCTACCTCTGTTATTGGAGCCCGTCACTGTTGTTATTCGATTTTTGATCAACAAAAAAAGCGAGAACCTTTTCTAGGGCTCCCGCTCACAAAATTAACCAATTAACTTGACAATACACGCTTAATTTCCTATACTCTTGGTAAGAAATTAACTTAGTTTATTGCCTTTATGATTGGTTTTCGTGGTAGGGAACCCGTCATATTGCTGGAAGTTGGTAGCTTCCATATTGCAATAGACTAGGTTTTTTTTATTTTCTATTTGCTTTTAATTTACCTTACCTCAAGCAGCTTTCCTTGTAAATAGAAAATTCAAAACGGTATTATTTAATACTTGAATACTCGAATACCTGAATACTTGAATACCTTAGAATACTTGAATACTCGAATACTTGAATACTTTTGTTAAAAAGATAGGAAGCTCGTAACCCTTTATATTACAGCTTTCTATCTTTTTCTATTTTGAATACTTGAATACCTGAATACTTGGATACCAGAATACTTGAATACTCGAATACTTGAATACCGTTTGACGTGGTCGAACTTTTTTGCTAAAGTATTCATATGAAGAAAAGTTACATAGAAAAGTTTAGGAGGGTGTATCAATGCCAGCGAAAATAATAACATTTGGAAATTTCAAGGGTGGTACAGGAAAAACGACTAATGCAACTATGACAGGCAACGCTTTAGCAGAAAACGGAGAGAAAACGCTTTTAATTGACCTTGATCCACAAGCAAACGCAACAAATTTATACCTCAAAACGAAAAGCAACTTTGAAAATGAGATAACTAGCTTCTCTCATACTTTAATGGCAGCGATCCAAAATGAAGATTTGGAAGCCGCACTAATTTCAATTAAGCCCAATTTGGATATACTTCCATCGGCTCCAGACTTTTCACTATATCCACGATTTATGGAAGGCGTAGCTGATTATACAGAAAGAGTTCACTATCTAAACAAACTTATCCAACCTTTAAAAGATAAATATGACTATATTATTATTGATATTCCACCAACTATTAGCTTAATAACTGATTCGGCACTTTATATGAGTGACTATTGTATTATCGTTCTACAGACTCACGAACGATCACTACAGGGAGCGGAAGCTTTTGTAAATTACATTCAAAATGAAGTAATTAATGATTACCAAGCGCCTACCTTAGAGATACTTGGGATACTACCCGTATTGCTTAAAAATGGTGCTCCCGTTGATATTGCTACTTTAGAAAATGCTAAAGAAGTATTTGGAGAAAGTAACATCTTTGAAACTACTATCAAAAACATGGAGCGCTTAAAAAGATATGATCTTACAGGGATCACTAACGACGATATGCACGATCAAAAAGTTCATGACGTTTACCAATTAGTTGCTGCTGAAATCATTGATAGAATTGAGGAATTTGAAAATGAGTAAGCTAGTAAGGAGTAACAGAAATAAAAGCTTGGATAGGGGAAAACCCATAACCCCCAAAGAAACATTTAAACTTGATAGCAAGAAAAAGGATATTAAAGAACCCCAATATGTTCCAAAGCCTGCTAGCATGAAAATAGATTCTGAGTTAAGGGATAAAATTAATGCTCTTTCCTTAATAGGAATTGGAGAAAATCAGAAAGAAGTAGTTTCGAGAGCTTTATCCATTCTCATTGATTCCTTAACAGAGGAGCAACAAAGAACCTTCAAAAATCAGTTTGAAGTATTAAGAAAACGAACAATGAGCAAAGAAAAGTAACCATAACGCCCCTAAAATTTGGGGGCAATCATGCTTTCACTTTTTGGAATAAATAAAAAGCCCCTTGCCAACAATCGGCAAAGGGCTTCTTAATTTTAACTAGCTTTATTTAAAAGGTTTCTTTCCATAGTTCTCAAAGAATTGGCGTTCTAATCGGCGTTGTCGGGAGCTCTTTCCCACGCAAGAAAAGATAAGGGCAACAATCCATAGCCAAGGAAAGAGCCACACAAAAAGCAAGCATAAGCAAACTATAGTTCTATGCCTTCCATAACTAAAGCTAATGAATAATGGAAGAGCCACAAGCATTAGGGCAAGAATAAGCATAAACATGCGGGGCGCCTCCTGTTGTAAAAGCGATCTTTGGAGCTGTTGCTAGTAGTTTTTGTTACATGGTTATTTTTAGTAGTTAAAACTTTAGCATAATACTTCATTTAAAATCTCTCCTTTTGTTGGTTTGGTATGGTTTTGGCAAGGTGCTTTTATTGACTTCACTTCCATTGGTCGAGTGGTCGTGAATTGGTGTATATACGAGCATTCTAAGGCTTTTAAATTCTTGGAGTAAGGTGTTTACCCGTTAGAAATCCTTAGAATGCTTGTTAATGGTCTATGTGTTTTTACATATTTGCTTTAAGGTCTTTTAATTGCTGAATTTGGGTTGTTGCTTCTGCGATCATTTCATTAATTCGATTCTGATAACTAGTTTCATCGGTGCTGGAGTCAGTTGCAAAAGTTTTGGCTTCATTAATGAAGTTTGCCAAGGTGTTTCCACTAGTTACCGGCAAACTATCTGGAGCAAATCCAACCATTGTTAGATCAAAATTTTTCCCAGCTAAGTCTTTTTGCAGGTGCTTAACCACGTATTCACGAGGAAAGCCGCTTAAATCAGTCTTGAAATACGTCCAGTTAGTTATTAAGTTTTGTAGAGCCTCTTTCTGATCTGCGGAGGCAGCTTCTGTGCTACTTGCTGGAGTACTGCTAGCTTCTTGGCTGCTACTTTCTGAAACGCTACTGCTGGAGCTGGAGTTATCTTTCTCTTTCGATTCCGCTTCTTTTGATTGCTCTTCTTTGCTGGAGCTTACTTTTGTGCTGGTTTCGGTCTGCTTTGGAGTATCTTTTTCGGATTCTTTGCCAGCGCCCGCAACGCCTGCCACTATTGCTGATAGGAAAAACAATCCTACCACTACCCCAATTCCAATTAATACTTTTTTCATTCTTCAATCTCCTTTTCTGATTCTACTTCTCTGATTGCTTGCTTGATTGTATCTTTTAGCTTCTGATCCTCTAAAATTTGATCGTCTTCTTTTGATCGCTCGGCAAACACTTCAATAGCCAGTTGAAAAGCTGGGTAAGAATACCTTTTAAGCTTTTCTTTGTTGATCCTCATGCTATTGTACTCCTTCATGTTCATATGTCCCACTAAGAATGGTTTTACCATCTACCACAATAGTTGCGGTATTGTCGTGTGTGTTGGTGTATAAATCAGCGTTATTATAGGTAGTTCCCCCAACCATGCTTACAGTTACGGGGCTAACTGTAGCATTCTCTTGCATTTTGGCAAGTCCTTCTCTTTCAGCAATCCGCCCATTGAAACCGTCAAAATAGTATAGATTTCCGTATAATGTGAATGGCATTGTTTTACCTTGTGTTGCTGCTTCTGCTTGGGGTGTCTCTTGAGCTCTCGCAGTGCTTTCTGTGGTGTCTGTGTAACTTTCTACTGTGCTAGTGGTAGAAACGCCTGTGCCCTCTTCTGTGGCTTCTGGAGCGCCCTTGCTAGTGCTGGTCGATCCATCAAGCTTCCTTTCCAGTTGATCGTTAGCGATCTGTAAATTTTCCCGCTGGTCATCGAGCTTATTTATTTCCATGGTTGTGTAAATCAGTGCTCCCGCCAACACTACGTTAGCCAACAAACTAACTGTAAGTAGTACCTTTTTCATTTCTTCTTCTCTTCTTTCGTTTTTTATACTCTTGGCTCAAAGCCACTTATTAAGTTTATAACAATTGAGCCCATTCAAAAAGTCCAATAATTCTTCTTCTCTGTAAATTCAATTATAAAGAGGCTGTACAGGCATATCGAACTTATGAGCTTTGCGTACCTTTGTAGACCGTCTCACTGCCCACCACTATGGAGCAATTCTTATCGTAGTTATCAGCGATTAGCCAGCCAGACCGCGTACCGTTGCTATCAGTGATTAAAACGGGGTATTCATGATCGAGTGTGCCCATTCTTCCTTCTCTGGAGGTATCTTGCTCTATAGTTAGCCCGCTGGCTGGAAAGTTATAGTTAGTGTCTCCAATAGTGTATATAACGTTAGCGGGCGTTGTGGTAGCTTCTGTAGTGGCTGTTGAGCTTTCGGCTGCGGCTCCTTCCATGGTGGAGCTTTGGGCTGTCGTGCTACTTGATTCCTCTAACTTTCTCTGGAGCTGATCGTTGGCTATCTGCATACTTTCCAGCTGGTCGTTTAGCTTACTGATTTCTGTGGAGGTGTATATTACAGCACCGCCCAGCGCCACAATAACACAGACTAGAAAAACGTTTTTCATTCACTCCTTGCCTCCTATATCATCATAAAACATACACCACTCGGATATAAACCCGTCATATATTTCCATTGGTTCGATAGTGTATTTCTTGGCTGCCTCTTCTGGCGTTGCGTCATACGCTTCTTTTTCTAGTGTTTGGAAATCTTTGTAGCTGGATTCTGCTAGAGCTCTAGCCCTTTGGATAGCTTCTGCTCTAGTTATCAATTGATTTTCATACTCGTTGGCTACTTATTGCAAAGTCGTGAAACTTCTCTGTGTGAGGATGTGTACTTTCCAGTCTCCCTCTTTGTATTCGTCTCTATAATCGTTGTATTTAACCATTATGCTCCTCCTTATTGGAAACTTTCATAATACGTTTTTCGCCGTACAAATATTTATTTAAATGGTGTTTTCCAGTGTCATTCAGAAGGTCAAGAATTGCCTCATTGTAATATATCCAATTATATAAGGTCTGTGGGGACATTTCGAAACGCTTTGCCATGTTTGGGATGGATTCCTTACCCGCGTTTTCCCTTACGTATTCCAAAACCGTATATTTAAAATGGGCACTGTGTCTTTTCCGTTTAGTCATTCTGTTTCTTCCTTTCTTGGTGGTTGTGGTTATTCTTCTGGCAATCCTAGATAATAGTTAATGAATAAGTCGCTAGAGCCTTCCATTTTCGTAGAGCTATAGCTATCCAACTTAGCAAGCTTCTTGCTGTCTGTTACGTCTCTAGTTAATGATGGGTTGATATATTAACGCGATTATGAAAAGCGCTAAAATTGCCCATCCTATCAACTTAAGGAAAGAGATTTTTCCATTCTTCTTCTTTTTGAAAAGCTTATCTGGTAAGCTTCTCTTCTCGTGGTTAGTGTTGGTATTTTTGGTATTTTTGGTGTTTTTGTTGTTCATTCTTAAATCTCCCTTAATTTAATTTTCAAACGCTCTTAGGAACGTTTTTAACGTTTCTTATGGTTGGTTTTGGTTTGGTTGGTTTGGTATGCCACTTCAAAACCTTTCTAGCAACTTCTCTAGTAGTGATTCCATTAATTTCACACTCTATTATTGGAAAAAACTTCTCGGAAGTAAACCCTACACAAACGCCAATTAGTTCTTTTTGGTTGGCTTGATCTCGGACGGGCAGAAAGGTTGCTTGTTTACCAATTTTCTTCTGCTGCTTAGAGGTTAAAACTCCCCTACGTTGGATAACACTATCTTTCTTGAAACTTCCTAACATGTAACTCCCTCCCGATCGGCTTGGGCTTTCTTTAGGGATCGAGTCGCTGGCTCTTCTTTTTCTAATTCACTCCAATTAGAAATAATTAAATTCATGAATATCAATAACGTAAGAAAAAACAAAGCCATTTTTGAATTATTGTAAATTCCAAAAAATAGTGTTAAAATTGCCAAAGAAAGCTTGATATTATTAAGTTTTCTAATCATTTCTAAATCTCCTTAGTGGTTATTTGGTAAATGGTTTGGTAGCTTTTATGGGTGTGGTTACCTATAAAAGTAAATGGTGTGGCTCGTTCATTTTATTGCTTTGGTCGGCGGTAAATGGACGGGCTTTTTTTATGCTTTGTTCTGGTCGTTTTGTCGCTCTTCAATTAGCTTGGTAGCGACTTTTACAATTTCTTTCCAGCGATCACTCTCCAAGTTGGTCTTTGATTGGAAAGCTTTTTGTACAGTCACAAGGCTAACGCCTTTTTGTCCTGCCCTCTCGCCTTTTTTAACGGTCAATCTTTCAGCAATATCGCTGTATGTTATATCATGAAGCCTTAATAACGCCTTGAGTTGGTCTTTTTCGTCAAGGTTCTTAAAAGCGTTCAATAAATCTTCCTTTTTCTCCAACTTACCACCTCCCTTCCGATTTTTAGTTAGAAATCGCTCCAAGGGTCTTCCTCTTCTTCTGGTGGCTTTCTCACTAAGTATTCATTTTCCTTTATACCAATGATTTTCCGCCACTCTTGTTCCCATTCTTGGTTATTATCATAGTTTTTGGAAAGTTCTTGGATACGCTTCTCCAGCTCCTCTATTTTCTGATTTCTTTCCCGATCTGCTTCCTCATATCCTATTCGGATTCTTTCCAGCTGTTCGGCTTCTCGTTCACGCTTCTTTTCCTGTAATAACATAGCCAGCAAAATGAGCTCTTCCACTAGTTTCCTCCCTCATCGCTGATTTTTCCATCTCTAAGAGCTTCTCGATAAACATTTAAAATTTGTTTATCAGTGAAGTGGGAGCGATATTTCACGGTGTCTACATAGTTTTCACGAAAATAAGTCTTGTAATCGCTGATAACGTAAGCTTGCTTGGCTATTTGGATTTCTTGCTTGTTGTTTTTGGTCTCAAGTTGATTATTTTCCTTGCTTAAGTTATAGCAATTTACACCAAGGATAATAAGAGCGATAGCTAAAACTCCAATAATCACGGGATAAATTACTTGCTTCATTTTCATTTCTTTCATATTACTTTCTCTCCTTTAGTTGGTTGGTTTGGTATTTTCAAAAGAGAACGGTACTCATTCCGCCATTACGCTTTAACCCTCGTACCCTTTCGATATATTTATATTACTACCAGTGGTAGTATAATGCAATAGGTTTTTTAAAATAAATCCATAAATAACCCTTGGAAATTATCTCAAATACACAAAAACCCCATAGCCATAACGGTTACAGGGTTTTTTCGATTATTTAAACAACTGTTTTTGTCTGGTTCTGGTAAACGATCCGCTTAAAATTCCACTTGATCGGCAAAAATTCCTAAGCGATCATGTTCACACTTTGGGCAACCTTCTTTCACGATTGTGGCTAGAATAGTACTCCATACGTTTCCGCAAACTTGGCAGGAAAAGTTTTCGATAGAGTATAGATTTTCTGGAAAGCCGTTAATACTACGCTCGTTAGGCATGAAACTAATCTTTTTCGATTGCAAT
The DNA here is from genome assembly GCF_051711525.1 of Enterococcus sp. DIV0901a. Classification (NCBI taxonomy): domain Bacteria; kingdom Bacillati; phylum Bacillota; class Bacilli; order Lactobacillales; family Enterococcaceae; genus Enterococcus; species Enterococcus sp. DIV0901a. The sequence continues at coordinate 11,219 of NZ_JBIOMW010000005.1, forward strand.
TTTGAAAAGGCTTTGATAGCCTCGGCTCTGCTGTTGTTAGTTGGTCGGTTGTTAGTGTTTTCCATGTTGGTTATAGCTCCTTTATTTTGCTTGGTTTGGTGGTTTTAATTGGTTTGGCATAGGGCTAGAAGGCTCTAAAAGGAGCCCTCGCGCCTTACAAGTACTTTGGTTTATTGGTTAGGTGTTACCATTCAAAATGATTTGCTTCTGCCCCTTCTTCTGGTTGATTGTTTTCTGGAGCTGGTTCGGTTGCTGCTTTTTTCTTATTTTCCTTTGGTTTCTTATTTCGTTCTGGATCGTATGAATTGGCTTCCGATAAGTCTTTATCTCTAACTCTTTGATAGCTAAATTTTACAGAAACCAACCTTCTTCCGCCCTTTTTACTGTAATATCTTTCGAGATTGATCTTCCCAAAGTACTTTTCACAGTCTGCAATTGCTTTTTGTACTACTTTCTGCATGAATTGAGCTGTTGTATATTTCTCTGGATCGGTTCCCAAGATCAGCCGTAGCTCTTCAATGCTAACTTTATACCAGCCATTCGATTGGTATTGTTTTAGCATTCTGTAAAGAGCCATAGAGTGCTTGGATCGTAGTTCTGTAAACTCTTTTAGATTAAAGAGCGTAAACTCTTTTAATACTTCACTGATCCAAGAAATATACTCACTATTAAAAGTGATCGTTACTCCGCTTAAATCCCGTTCTATAGAATATTTCATAAGAGCAGGCACTATATCAATAGTTTTGTCACGCTCGATCCGAGCCCATAAGCTATGGATTTCTATGCCCATTTCTAAGTACTTTCTTTGAAATTCTGCTGGAGTGTTTCGGCGGTCGAGGTTAGAGATTTCTCTCCAGCGATCAAAAGGAATAAACACGCTTGCTTTTTCGCCTTCTGGTATAACCACCACGCCTCTTCCTTGACTATCTCTTGTTAGATATTTCGCTTGGAGCTCTGCTAAAGCGGAAAAGAAAACTTTTTGAACCTCTGGAGTACACTTTGCCAGCCCTATGATCCCATTTAACTCATTTTTGTATTTTAGCATCATAAACTCTGGTGGCTTGATCTCGTTTTCAGTATCTTCATAAAATTCTCGTTCTTCCATAGGAAAACACTCCTTATTAATTTGATATATAAAACCGTTGAATAACTTTATCTAATACTATTATACTTTCGTTCTTATATTCTATGGTTACAAAATCATTACAAAAGGTATAAGGTCGTATGTTTAAGCGTTTTCTAAAACGTTCTAAAAGCTACCTAAAACGCCCCAATCACAAGAGCGATCATACCATATCAATATATAAAAGTTATTGGTAGCTTTATACATTCAAGATTTTTTATGTCGGTTCTTGGGTATGTCGGTTGTCGGTTCTATGGTATGTCCATGTCGCTTCTATGGTATGTACTTGTCGGTTCTATGGTATGTCTAATTTTCAAAAAACAGCTCTATCCCTTGAGGCTCTAAGGTTACAGCGTTTATAAAAAATCCCTAAAATGTATTTAAAAGGTCTCTTGAAAAGGTCTAATAAAATATATCTATCATTCGTTTCACTCATGATGGAATAACCATAAAAGAAAGAGTAAGAATAATTAAAAGAGATATCCATCAATTAATAAGAGATAATAAGAAGCATTGGAAAAGCATTAGTAAGAAAGCATTAAGAGCGGGCGTTCTGAAAAGCTTATTAAAAAGCTTCTTCATGGGATAGGAATGGAATATGAAATAAGATGGAGCAAAGTTTTTAATAAGAAGTAAGCTATGCCTGTGAGTTACGCGCACGGCGCTGCCCGTGAAGCTTATTAATGAAGGCGACACCAATAAGGTTGGTATCCATAAGAAGTCGCTTTCATAGGTGTGCCCACGGCTTCCCAAGTATCTTTCCCAAGTAACTGCTATGGATCAAAAAAGAAGCCTTGCCACGGCTTGCCACACCGCCCAAAGGCTTCTCTTTAAAAGTCTAGCTTCATTTGTTTAGATTGGAAAATACGTCCTACAAGTATCTCTTTTTTAGCATGGTCGATCCGATAAAATAAGGCATAGCTTTTGCCGATCACGATCCGATATGTTGGGATATCCATTCCGTATATTTCGGAAACTTCCTCATACATTTTCGGGAAAGTTTTGGTAAGCTCTAAAGCCTTTTGTATAGCTCCCACAAATCTTTTTATGCTTTCTGGAGAAAGCTCCAGCTCGTTTTCCCATTCGTCTATGATTGTTTCTAGGCTGGTCTGAAAGCTCTTAGAATAAACTAGTGTGTACTCTTCCATCTAATTCCAACCATACTTTCCAAAGGCTGCTCTCATTTCGTTTTCTGATACGGTCAAACCTTTTTCAAAGTCTTGGAAACTTTCTTCAATCAGCTTTCTATCATGCTCCTTGGCTGTTTGAGTGGTGTCTAAAATAAAAAGGTTTCCTTCCTTTTCTGCTTGGAGAGTATCCCCGTTTTTCAATCCCAGCTCTTTTGGCAAAATAATGCCCACGCTATTGCCGATCTTACGGACTTTAATTGATTGCATGTTATCACGCTCCTTTTAGCTTTTGATGAACCAATTATAACATGTTATAACAATGGTTGCCAACGGTACTGCTTAGGCTCTTTCATGGTCTCTATTATTCCATATCATTATGGAGTTAAAATAGCCTTTGCCAAGGTGTGAACCCTCACAAAAGACTCTTATTTTACTATCAAAAGTTGCGTTTGGGATATCATTTGTGATAGTTAAGCAAACGCCCATAAGATAAGGCTTTGGAGCATGTATAGACAAGCTACTTTCTGGAGGGGTTTAAGTTTAGCATTATTATGGATATATGAATGGTTGTTCATATGTTTTAAGAGGCGTTTTGGGAAGTGATATGTAAAGTTTTGATATATTGCTTTGGAGCTAGGCTGTTAGATAGTTTGTTGGATATCCTTTGCCGATCCTTTGCCAATTGGTTGCAAATGACTGTAAACCTAACACAACTAAACATAAAACATATATAGGGGTTCTGGCAGCTTCTGAGAGCCTTAAGAGAAGTTTCTGCCACACACCTTCCCAACGATCCTAAGAAAGAAGCAGGCAAGCGGATCAATCATAAATAGTGGTTTGTTTTTTCGTTGGTTTGGTTTGGCGTTTCTTATTATGGTGTGTTGATTGCTTTTTGTTGTTAGCTGATCTCGCTTGCTACTTCCACAAGTTAGGAATCCTAACAGAAAATTTCGAGAAGTCAACCATTAAAATTCTAACAGCGGCTTTCATAAAATAACACTAAACTTCCATATTTGGAGGTACTTTACATAAGATAGATTATACAAAGAAGGTCTAAAATATCCGCTGAAACCCTTGGTACAATAGGCTTTTCATTCTAGCGGTTGGAGGTTGGCTTGTGAAAAAAGCTGATTGAAAAGTTATCCACAAGAACGAGCCCATATTGTTGCGTTTTTGACTTTGTGAAAATATGTAATTCTAGCCACCACTAAAATAACAGCAGCCTTTCATTTTATGTAAGAGATATTTATGGAGTTCCCTATTTATTACAGCCCTTTAATTCTGGAGGCGGTCTTAATTCTGAGGTGCCTATGTTTCCATAGCCCTATCATTCTGGGAGTACCTATCCTTTGGGCGTGGTCAATCCTTTGGGCACAGCCTTATTCTAGGCGGTATCTATCATGCCTATTATACCATACCACCAGCCTTGGGGCTAGTAGCTACAGCTATCACAGTACCTTCACACAGCCCTCTCACACCACCACACAAGGGCTCTAGCTATCATTAGATAGATGGATAGGCAGGCGCTACCCCACGCCTCACACGCTACCTCACAGCTCCATGCTATCCCTATCCTATCTATGCTATGGTGCTATCCCTATCCCTGTGCCCATGCCTATCCCTATGGTAGTACCACAGCCATGCACACACCACGCACGAACGCGCACACAGAGCCATGAGAGACCACGAGAGACACACAGCGAGCCATGGGCACGGCATAGGCACCACCACTGGCACAGCGTAGCACAGAGAGAGCCACAGAGCCAATCACAACGGCAGGCACCGCCCAAGCCCAGCCCATTCTTTAATTTTTGCGAGGGGCGCTCGGGACAACTAAGCCCCCGTAAATCCTCCCTGCGCCTAAAGGGGTCGAAATTTTATTTTTTCTGGATTTCCTAAAGGGGGTTCCGCACAGCTGAGGTTCTGGGGCGTGGTAAAGGCTGCCACAATGCTAGTGTCTGGGGCTTCTGCACATGTAGTGCCTAGAGGTGTGGGGCGTGGGTAAGGCTTCACACACCGCGGATCACACCAACCAATCACACACCT
>NZ_JBIOMW010000006.1:0-6096 GCF_051711525.1 Enterococcus sp. DIV0901a
GACCAATTGAAAATCACAAAGTGAGCGCCTGTATCGATTGCTACAGGCGCTACTTGGCATAGTATACATTATGTCAACAAGAATTTAATATAACATATTTTCCTAATGCATTCTAACTATACCACATTATCAAAAATATAAATTATCTTTACTAAATAAAATATTGACAAGCCTATACCTTTTGTTTTATGATTTTCACAAAGAAAACGTTTTCTATATATTTTTCTGTATCAGGAGGAAATTCTATGAAAAAATTTACTTTAGGGGTAGCTTTGTTAACTATTGGGGCAGTTGTTTTACCGTCAACTACTATAGTTTATGCTTCAGAAAATTCCCAAGTGGTATCATTAAACGAAAACAATGCTACTGAAAATGTAGTTATTGAGTACACTGAAGATGGTATGGTCGTAACTAAATATGAGGATGGTTATAGTGCGGAAGATTTTGCAAATTCTTCAGATATCATGACAAGAGCTGCAGTTGCAAGATGGGGCAAAAAGGAATATACAAATATTGCTGTAACCACTGGAGTAGCTGCTAATGCTATTAATGCTGCCTTTTGGGCAGGAGGGAAAGCTAGCACTTCTATGTTTGGTATCCCAGGTTGGGCAATTGGTGCTTTGTTAACAGGTGCAAGTTGGACTAAAAAAGGTGCTTCTCCAGGGAATGCAGTTGCAAAAGAATGGGACAAAAATGGTAATGGCTGGATTGGATTTTATTACCAAAGGGGATATGATGCAGCTGGAAGAGTTGTAGCTACTAGATATTCAACGTTATAAGTTAAGGAGTGATGTTTTTGATATCTAAATCATTAAAATCATTAAAAACATTTACTAAAAAGAATCCGCAAATAGCTACTATTCGTATTTTTATATTTGCTATAGCTGTTGCTATAATTGTTAATATGCTAAGCGGAGGGCAATTATACAAATCTGGTTTATTTTTAGTGTTAATCTTAGTTGTCTTAGACATAATAAAGTCTAAAAAAAAATAAATCGATACATTTTAGAAGAATAGGGTTGTTTGAATATTACAAAGCAACAATTTCACCTTCGGTGAAATAAGCGAAACTTTACAAAAAGTGGCTAGCAAATGCTAGCCTTTTTTTGTATTGTGGAGCGTGGATTTTGAGGGGGATTCAAGGGGGAGCTTGCGCTCCTTTGACAAGCGGTTATTTGCACCAAATACGGAGGTATTTGGCTAGCAAATATAGAGCTTGCCAAACCCTTTTAGTGAGCTTTACTCATTGTACCTTTTTAGGTATAATGAGTAAAGCGAACGATACGTCCGTAGGACGTACTGAAAGGGTGGGACTTATGAGCGAACAAAATCAAAATTTGGCTAGCGATCCTTCTAAAAAATATACCTATCGATCCGAGCCAAAACAAATCAGTTTTCGAGTGAGCGAATCCGAATTTGCAAAGCTGAAGCAGTCAGCTGAAGCTTTGCAAATGAGTGTGCCGGCTTTCGTGAAAGCCAAGGCACAAAACGCGCGTCTGGTGACACCGAAAGTGGCGCCAGACATTGCCCAGGCAATCGCGCGCGATTTAGCCAAAGCTGGAGGGAATATCAATCAAATTGCTAAGTGGTGCAACACACATCAACATGACGTTGCTCCTGGAGACGCCCAACGCTTATCCGAAAACCTAAAAATCATGCAAAAGGAGCTACAAAAGATATGGCAACAGTTAAAGTAAGTCGAACCACTTCATGTAGCCGAGCAATCAATTACGCAGAACCACGAGCAACCGTCAAAACAGGAATAAACTGTGACATTGATTATGCCAAAAGTGAAATGAAACAAATACGTATGCTTTACGGAAAAGACGATCATGTACAAGCACACTTATTGATTCAGTCCTTTCGACCAGGAGAAATTACCGCCGAAAAAGCCAACCAGCTAGGAAAAGAATACGCTGAAAAAATCGCACCAGAACACCAAATCGCGATTTATACGCACACGGACAAAGACCATATCCACAATCACATTGTCATTAATTCGGTCAATTTAGAAACAGGAAAAAAGTTTCAAGCACATGGTCAAGCATTCCTAGATAAGTGTTACGATATCAACGACGAAATTTGTTTGACTCATGGTTTAAGTATCACTGAACGAGGAAAAAAAGAAGAAAAACGAACTATGTCTGAAATCAAACTAAAAGAAAAAAATGAACCTGTTTGGAAAGACGAAATTCGCTTTGCCATTGATCAAACCATGAAAAATCCAAAAACCAGAACCTATGACCAATTTTGTGATTCCCTCAAAATATTTGGGATTCATTGCTTCAATCGTGGGAAAAATTTTACTTACGAATTAATCAAAAAAAAGAAAAAAGTACGATCCAACAAATTAGGAAAGGACTATGAAAAGGAGACAATTTTACATGAGCTGGACAGACGAGAACAAACCTATTATCGAGAACGAGAACGAGCCTATCATAGACAGCAAGCCGACGAGCTTCGAAGAGCTCGAGAAAGCATTCGGAAAATTGCTGGAGAAGTACGAAGAGAACAACGAACTTTTACGCCTGAACAATCGGAAATTAGATCGACTCGAAGAAACCATGAACAACACGTTGAACGAGGAACAGACCACCAACAAGAATTATCGCTCTAAAACGTTAAAAGACATAGAAAACGAAATAAAAAGACAACGTGCTTTTCTTGCGCCTTATACCCAAGAAAGGATACAAACTACAATTGATTCACAAGTCAAAAAACTCCACCAAGCGCTATTAGACCAGCGAAACCAAGAACAAAAAAAGGCTTTAATTCAACGATCGATGGATATTCTTGCCCCCTTATGTTGCTTAGTCCTGACACTGTTCGCATTTTGGTTAGTATGGGGAGGCTAAAATGGCATTTTATTTACCCTATCTACTCATTTTTGTTAGTATTTCAGGAAGTATTTGGCTCAGTTGTAAAATTTATCAAACAAGACATTCATTGAAAGGCTCTAAAATTCGATTTAAGCGATTTTTATTGCTTGGCTGTATATTTTCATTGATAATCATTTCAAGTGGCTTATTCGGCATTTTAGAGGGAAATAAGCGCATTTCAGGAAGTATTTTATTAGAAAATGTCACTCAAAAGTATGAAGTAGCACGTGATAAAAAGAAAAAAGAGCAAGCATTAGCACAAAAAATTGAAGAATTTACCGCTTGTTATGAAGACATGAATGATATTTTTGTGAAGCAAGAAAAGCGATTGACGGATAAAAATATGGAAACACTCACTCGTCTTTATCGGAAATTGCCAGAAAAACAGCAAAAAGAGTACCAAGAAAAATATGAACAAGTAAAAAAAGACGTGCAATATGTGAAAGATACGCAAACAGAAGAAGCGTGTTATGACTTATTCAGTGATACAATCCCTTTTTCAACTAGCGAACAAGAACGAAAAGAACGACAACAATCAGTCACATATGAACGCTATGAAATCTTGCTTCAAAAGGCAACTAACATACAAAATCCAACGAAAAAAGAAACAGCATTAAATTATCTAGAAAGTGTCAAAGAATGGCTGGATCAGCAACAGCAAAATTGAATTTGATTGAAACTCATGTTAAACTAAATATGCAAATAGGTAATCATAAGATACACGAAAGTCCTAGAGAAGTCGGATTCTCTAGGACTTTTTTTGTAGGCTGATATCGCCTTAGTTGATTTTACTTCTTGTTTCGGTTATTCAGCCAATAACTAAATAAAGAGTTTAGAAGCTCAACAAGAAGGGCGCAAATAAAGTGGGTAATCATAAGATACACCTCCTTCCAGTCGCAAGACTGTCGGATAGGCGACAAGTTATTATATCTTAAAAAATTAAATCTGTGTGGTGTTTTTAAGTATCCCTTATTTTAGGGTTGTTAGGGCTTGCCCTGACCGCCTGTAAGGCGCTTTAGGAACTGATAAGGTTTTCCCCTAGAACTGTCTCAAAACGGTTTAGACGAGGGCTCAGAGCCCCACAAGGTTCTCTTTGAACAACGGTTTTGGCAAAGGAGCCTTTAGGCGACTGCGCAGTACAATGTGAGAGCATAGCGATCACACCTTTTTAGCGACCGTAGGGAGCAAGTTTTCCAGTTTAGAAAAATTCGCGAACCTGTTTGAGTAAAAGGTAGTAGTTTTTTAGGCGGGAAATTAAATGTGCTCTTAAGATATACTGTTAGATATACTGTTAGATATACTGTTAATAATAACTGTTAGGTATTAGCAACCTCATGGGAGAGTAAGTATTGACATAGGTAGTGGGGGATAAATTGTCACACTATGGGGGATAAATTGTCACACTATGGGGGATAAATTGTCACACTATGGGGGATAAATTGTCACACTATGGGGGATAAATTGTATTTTACATCCTCTTATGTCTATGATAACATAATTTATTGAGGTGATTTTTATTGAGTAACGATATAGTTCGATATAATAATGGATTAAATTCTGTCCCTTTAAGAAAATTTACTCCTATAGATATGGATTTATTTTGGGGAATATGTTCTAAAATGAAAAGAAAAGGTACAAAAGAAGAAATTTTTACATTTAAACAAATAAAAGAATTAATTGATTACAATATAAATGCACGTGGCGACCGTTTTGCTAATGATTTAATAAAAATGTCAAAAAAAATCATTACTTTGTCTTTTATTTATGAAGACGAAAAAACATATGAGCAATTAAATCTGTTTCAAAAATTTAAAATCGATAAAGTGAATGAAACATTATTAATAAAGGTTTCTGAAGAATTTGAATATATACTTAATTCAATCGGAACTAATTTTACTCGTTTCGAATTAGAAAATATGACAAACTTAAAGAGTAGCTACGTTAAAGAGTTATATCGCCAACTTATGGCTCATAAAAACAGAAGATCTAAAAAAGGTCACTGGTTTGTAAAAATAGAAGATTTTAGAGCTCTATTAGCAATACCAGAAAGTTATCGCATGAGAGATATTGATAAACAAATTTTTGCCCAAGCGAAAAAAGAATTTTTAAACGTTAATTCAACTCACCCTGCTATTTTTAAAACTTTTGAAATCAAAAAAATTAAAGCCTACAAAGGAAATAAGATAGGATCTCTGCAAATTTATTTTGAAGAAAATATACCTTCAATTACCTTAGATAATTGGTTAGAGAAATAATACCTAACAATTTAGGAGGCAATTATCATGCAACCCAAAGAAACCTTTACAATAAAGGAATTATCTGAATTATTTGAAATAAGTAGGCAAGCAATCTCTAAACATGTTGATAAATTAGACCCGTCCTTATTAGCTAAAAATGATCGTGGTTATAAGGTTGTATTACGTTCTGGAGTATTGCAACTTGCTCGCAATTTAGGCAACCAAAGGTTGCTAGATAAGTTGCATGAACATGAACAAAACAGCGATAAAAATGCTTATATACCAACAAAAAACGTGGTTGCAAATGAGTTGCTCGATCAGTTGCGTGAAGAAAATAAATTTTTACGTGAACAAATCGCTCTCAAAGAACAAAATAATTCTCATATACAAAAACTCTTAGACCAGCAACAACAACTCACCTTGCAGGCAAATCAACAAATCGATAAACTGCAAAAACGGTTACAATTAGTTTATACGGAAGAAACTTCAGAAAATGAATCAACTACTCTTTCTGAAGAAACAGAATCGATAGAAAAACAAACAAAGAAGAAGCAAAAATGGTGGAAACTATGGAAATAACTGGAGGAAACATTCATGACAAGAAAAAAGCTCATATTTGGTTCTATTTTACTAGGAATTCTAGGCTTCAGTCCGATGTTATTGTCAGTGATCAATAAAGGAAATAAACATGGTGAATTGAAATTGAATCCAAATTATTACAACAGTCCTAACGAAGAGTTATTTGTAAAAGAAACGGATAAATAATAAAAAAAGACTGCTCTTCCGAGCAGCCCAAAATGAAATTATCCTATTCATCAACATAAAAATATTACAAAATGAAGAACTAGAAGAAGGACAAAAAAAGCATATCAAATCCTCTAAAAAATAACAAGTCTTTAAAAAGTGACCGGTAAAAATGCACAAAGAACTAAAAAAGAGAAATTGCATCAAATCAAGCATTAGAAGCTAGTAACTAGCTA